>CAWEXF010000001.1:0-146240 GCA_963812925.1 uncultured Pseudomonadota bacterium
CTGGCACACCTACGTCGGGAGCCGCTGATCCAGATACTGCACCGCCAGTGCCCGAAGCTCACGAACGGCGGCGGCGCGGCCGGGCAAGCCTTCTTCATCGTTGAGCATGCTGCTCGCCTTCATCAGTTGCAGCAGGACGATTGCCATTTCGCGCGCCGCCTCGGCGCCAAGCGTCGGTGCACGGGCACGGAGAATTGCGGCGATTTGCCGGCGCAACATCTGGCGGAACGTGGTTCGCCGGTCATCCTCACTCATGCGTGCTTCCGCGAGCGGTTGCGCCGCTGCGCGCTCCCGCGGGTGCGCACGAACCAGACCGAACAAACTTTCGACGAGAGTCCGAGTGTCTATCCGGCTGGCGCGGGCCTCCAGCGCGTGCAGATCGGCGGCGAGCAGCGCCACATAGCCTTGCACCAGCGTGTCAGCGAGTGCCGCCTTGGCGGGGAAGAATTGATATAACGAGCCGATTGGGGCACCTGCACGGGCAGCGATCTCGGTCATGGTGGCCGCCTCGTAACCCTTCTCCGCGAATACGTCCATCGCGGCCTGCAGCAGCTTGGCCACCCGCTCTTTGCCGCGTGCACGCTTTGGGATACGCGCCCCCTCTACTTCTGAGTCGCTTGACATTTATGAGCCCATCCTCATAATTACTGTACATGAGGATACCCTCATGTTGTCCGCCGTGCCACCTAGGATTCATCCAATGCAGCTTGACCCCAAAACCACCGCTTTGGTCCTGATCGATCTCCAAAAGGGTGTCCTCGCCATGCCGGTGGCCCCCCGTAGCGCCGCGGAGGTCTACGAGCGATCGATGCGGCTCGCGAAACGCTTTCAGATTGCCGAGGCACCCGTCGTGTGGGTCCGGGTCTCATTCGCCGCCAATCTGGCGGATGCGCCGGCTCTGCCGGTCGATCAGCCGACCAATTACGCGGCGCTGCCCCCCGGCTGGGATGAGCTCCCTGAGCCGCCGCGCGCATCAGACCTGATCGTCACCAAACGCCACTGGGGCGCCTTCTACGGCACCGAGTTGGACCTACAGCTACGGCGTCGGGGCGTGCGCCGCATCGTGCTGGGCGGCATCGCCACCAATATTGGAGTCGAGTCGACTGCGCGAAGCGCCGCGGAGCACGGCTACGAGCTGGTGATCCCCGAGGACTTGTGCAGCTGTGTAAGCGCGGAGACGCACGCCTTCAGCTTCAAACATGTCTTTCCCCGTATCGCGCGCGTCGCCACCTCAGGCGATATCACACTCGGATGAGCGTCTCCCCGCGCTATAAGTGGGTAGCGCTGTCCAATACCACGATCGCGATACTGCTCGCGACCATCGATTCCTCGATCATGCTGATCGCGATGCCGGCCATTTTTCACGGCATCGACCTCGATCCGCTCGAGCCACGCAACACGCTGTATCTGCTCTGGATGATCCTGGGCTATCAGGTCGTGACCAGCGTCCTGGTCGTGAGCCTGGGGCGCCTCGGCGATATGTTCGGGCGCGTCAGGATGTACAACGTGGGGTTCATCGTCTACACCGTGGCATCGCTGGTGCTGACGGTCGATCCCTACACCGCACGGGCGGGGGCTCTCTGGCTGGTGATCGGCCGGATCTTCCAGGGTATCGGCGCCGCCTTCCTGGTGGCTAACTCGGGGGCCATTCTGACCGACGCGTTTCCGGCCGATCAGCGCGGTCTCGCCCTTGGCATCAACAATGTCGCCGGCATCAGCGGCAACTTCCTCGGCCTCATTCTGGGCGGCGTCCTCGCCGCGATTCACTGGCGGCTGATATTCCTGGTGTCAGTGCCATTCGGGCTCCTGGGTACCGTCTGGTCATACCTGAAGCTCAAGGAGATCGGACACCGTGAGCCCACCCGAATGGACTGGGGAGGCAACATCACTTTCGCGACCGGGCTCACGCTGATCATGATCGGGATCACGTGCGGCATCCAGCCGTCGGGCGGCCATGACATGGGCTGGTCGAGCGTGCCCGTGATATCGCTGCTGGTGGCTGGTGTGGTATCGCTGGTCGCTTTCGCCATCATCGAAGGACGCGTTCCCGCGCCGATGTTTCGGCTGCCTCTTTTCCGGATCAGAGCGTTCACCTTCGGAACGTTCTCTACATTCCTGTCGGCCATCGGCCGCGGTGGCCTGATGTTCATGCTGATTATCTGGCTGCAGGGAGTCTGGCTCCCCCTCCATGGGTACAGCTTCGAGGAAACGCCGCTCTGGGCCGGCATCTTCATGCTTCCGCTGAGCATCGGGTTCCTGATCGCCGGTCCGATCGCCGGCGTGCTCTCCGATCGTCTGGGTCCGCGGTACTTCGCCACCGCGGGCATGATCGGAGCGGCCGCGAGCCTGATATTCCTGATGCTGCTGCCGATCGACTTCAGCTATACGACATTCGCCGCGATCCTCCTGCTCTGCGGCGTCTCCATGGGAGCCTTCGCGGCGCCGAATCGGGCAGCTGTCATGAACAGCCTACCTGCGCGCGACCGCGGTGCCGGTGGTGGCATGAATGCGACCTTTCAAAATTCCGCCCAGGTGCTCTCCATCGGAATCTTCTTCACGCTCATGATCGCTGGACTCTCCACGACCCTGTCGACGACCCTGAAGCAGGGATTGATGCAGCATGGGGTCGCCGCAACCGTCGCTGACCATGTCGGCTCCCTGCCCCCCGTCTCGGTACTATTTGCCGCGTTCCTCGGCTACAACCCGATCCGGACTCTCCTCGGCCCTGGCGTTCTGGCGCACGTGTCGCCCGCCAACCGCGCGGTGCTCATCGGACATTCCTTCTTCCCGGAGCTGATTGCTGCGCCCTTCCGCGCAGGCCTGATCGCCGCGTTCACCTTCGCGACGGTCGCATGCCTGATCGCGGCCGCCGCCTCCTGGTGGCGCGGCTCCCGTTACGTGCACGACGATTGACGTCATAGCCCTTCGCCATCGGCGCCTCGAATAGAGCTAATGTTGACTTTAGGATATTCTGATGCGCCGCATGGTCCGGTGAGACTGCCATTTGGCCACCCCAGACGTTCAGGCTTACAAGCTGATGAAGGCCGGCCGGCCGGAGGAGGCACTGCTCTTCGCTCGCCAGGCGATAGCAGGACAGCGAGTGTGCCTGCCCGCGCACGGAATGCTGGCCACTGTCCTGCTGCAGCTCGGTCACCGCCGTGAGGCGGATGCGGTCGTAGCGGAGGCGCTGGGGTATCAAGCAGGGTCGGCCGATGCGTACGATGCCCTTGCGCACGTATCGATGCTGTTGGGCAAGCATGAGCGGTCTAACGCGCTCTACCAGCGAGTGGTGACTCTGGCGCCGAAGGACCCACGGTTTTGGTACAACCTGGCATCGAGTGAGCGCAGCCTCGGCCGCCTGGCCGAAGCGGAAGCCGCCTGTGATCGCGCCATCACCCTCGATGGAACGCAGTATCCCAGCTATTTGCTGCGCTCGGAATTGCGCGTGCAGTCCCCCGAATCCAATCACGTCGCGCAATTGCGCTCCGAGCTCTCGCGCGGTGATCTCGATGACCGCGCCCGCACCTTCCTCGGCTACGCCCTCGCCAAGGAGTTGGACGACCTGCAGGAGTTCGACCAGGCATTTGGCTTCCTGGCCGAGGCCGCACGACTGCGCCGGCGGCATCTGGCGTACGACGTGGCGGTAGACCAGCGCAAGCTGCTGCGGATCGCAGAGGTCTTCCCAGCCCTGCCGACGGAGTCCGCCGGCAAATCCACGGTTGCCGCGGAATCTCAGCGGTATATCTTCATTGTCGGCCTGCCTCGATCGGGCACGACACTCCTCGAGCACATACTGCTGGGACTCCCGGGCGTGCGCTCGAATGGCGAAACAGACAACTTCGCGCAGGCGTTGTTGGCCGCTGCGCCAGCCACAGGAAGCGACGTGTTCTCACGCGCAGCAGCGGCTGACCCGGACGCTGTCGCTACCCGCTATGCCCGCCTCGCCGAGGGGGATGCGGGCCACGACAAGGTCATCGACAAGCAGCCCATGAATTATCTCTACCTCGGCGCCATCCGCCGCGCGCTACCGGATGCCAAACTCGTGCTCGTCAGCCGTCAACCGCTCGACAGCTGCTTCGCGATGTATCGCACCCTGTTCGCCAGCGCCTACCCGTTCAGTTACGACTTCGAGGATCTGGCAGGGTACTACGCCTCCTACGAGCGACTGATCCGCCACTGGCGCGCCGGCTTCGGCGATACCTTGCACGAGGTCAGCTACGAAGAGCTCGTCAGGGATCCGGCGCGCGTGTGCGCCGCCGTCGCCGCGCATTGCGGCTTGGAATGGGATCTGCGCGCAGTCGAGGTTCACAAGCGCGCGTCGGTATCGCTGACCGCCAGTGCCGCGCAGATACGCCGCCCCATTTACGGTTCTTCATCGGGACGTTGGCTGCACTACCGCTCGCACCTGCAGCCGCTGGTCGCAGCTCTGCGCCAGCTCGGCGTCCCGTTGCCGTCGGAAGCGTGAGATCACGCCAGAAACTGGTATACGATCTACGAATATGAACACCACGTCCAAGCTCGAGCCTGTTCGTGGTCCGGCGTGTTCCCGGCCGCGACCACTCAGTTCAACGACGATCTCGTGCTCGACCTCGAGGCTACGAGCGCGGTGCAGGCCGCTCTCCTGCGCGATGGCGTGCATGGGCTCGTACTCATCGGCACCGTGGGAGAAGGGAATTCCTTGAGCGCCGAAGAGAAGCGTGCGGTAGTGGCCACGGCTGTGGAGGTAGCCGCAGGCAAGGTGCCCGTGATCGCCGGTGTGTCCGAATTCACGACTACGAGCGCCGTCAAGTTTGCGCGCGATGCCGAGGCACTCGGCGCGACAGGCCTCATGGTCTTGCCCGCCATGGTCTACGTGCCTACGCGGCGCGAGTTGCAGACGCATTTCCAAGCGATCGCCGGTGCCACTTCGCTGCCCATCATGCTGTACAACAACCCGCCTTCCTATCGGGTGAACATCGACTTCGCGACGCTAGAGCAGCTCGCCGAGGTGCCGAACATCGTCGCCATCAAGGAGTCGTCGCCGGACACTCGGCGTTTTACCGACATCATCAATGCTTTCGGCGAGCGCTTCACGCTCTTCGCCGGACTCGACGATGTCGCCATGGAGGGATTGATGCTCGGCGCCAAAGGTTGGGTCTCCGGCCTCACCAATGCCTTCCCCGCGGAGTCACTCGCGTTGTACGCCGCGATTCTCTCGGGTCAGCGGGAGCGAGCGCTCCGGATCTACCGTTGGTTCATGCCGCTCCTGCATCTGGATGCGGAGCCTGACCTGGTCCAATCCATCAAGCTGGCGGAGCAGCTCATGAAGCGAGGCTCGGAGCGGGTGCGGCCGCCGCGCTCGCTACTGGAAGGCGCCCGACGCCAGGAAGTCATTGCGATGGTCGAGCGCGCCCGCGCGACGCGTCCAGGGTAGGCTCATTCCACGAGCTGTGGCTGCCAGAGGTACGAGCTTCCCGAGCGAACCACGCTGATCGGCATGCCGAAGGCGCGCGACAGCCAGTCTTCCTCCAGTGCCTGACTGACGCTGCCCTGTCCCACCAGGCCGTGGCCGCCCATCACGATGATCTCGTCCGCCATGAGCGCGATCGACATGTCGTGGATCGCGCTCACGATGGTCGCCCCGCAGTGGTGGGCCTGCTGCCGCAGAATCCTGGCGATATCGATCTGATGCGGCGGATCCAGATGAGTGGTGGGCTCATCGAGCAGCAGGATCGAGGCTTCCGCCGCCAGCAGCCGCGCCAGGCTGACCCGCTGCCGCTCCCCGCCGGAGAGGATCGAGACTCTGCGCTGCGCCAGCTCCTCGACGCCGGTGGCACGGAGCGCCCGTGCGACCGCCTGCTCATCGGTGATCTCGAGGCTGCCCAGCCAGCCGATGTGAGCAAACCGTCCCAACGCGACACACTCGCGCACGGTCAAGTCCGTGGCCGGCGTGGTTTGCGGCAACCAGGCCATGCGCTTCGCGCGCTCGCGCCGTGGCCACGTATCCAGAGGGCGCCCCTCCAGCGACACCATGCCACTTTCGGGATGCAAGAGGCCCACCAGCGTCCGCAGCAGAGTCGATTTGCCACAGCCGTTCGGACCGACGATGGATGTCCAGCGCGCACGAGGAACCTCGAGCGATAGTCTCTTCAGAATCGTGCGCGCGCCGAATCTGACGCTCACCTCGTGTAGCGCGAGCGGCTGCGAAGCGCGTGCAGGCGAAGAGACCGCGCTATTCACGTCGCGCCTTTCGCCACAGGAGCAGCACCAGGTAGGTTCCCCCCAGACATGCGGTCACGACGCCGACAGGAAGCTCCGAGGGTCGGATGATGCAGCGACTCAGGATATCGGCTGCCTGCAGCAGCGCACCACCGCACAACGGCGCCGCGATGACGAGTTGCCGACTGTTGACGTGCGCCGATTCACGCACCAGATGCGGTGCCACCAGTCCCACGAATCCGACGACGCCCACCTGACTCACGGCGGCCGCGGTCGTGAGCGACAGCAGCCCGAGGAGCGCGAGCCGAAGAGCCCCGAGCGGGATGCCGAGTGACAGCGCGGTGTCCTCGCCCAGGGTCAGTGCATCGAGTCCACGTGACAGGAGCCCGGACGGCGGCAGGCTCACGGCGAGAATCGCGGTCAGAAGCACGACCGCTTGCCAGCCGAGGAAGCTGGTGCTCCCGAGCATGAAGCTCTGCATGGTTCGCCAGGTCTCCGGCGAGCTCAGCAGGAGCAATGACGTGAACGCGCCCAGGAGGAACGCTACCACGACGCCGGCGAGCAGCAGACTAGGGGTTTGCAGGGCTCCGCGGGATAGCGCCAGAGTCAGAGCGACTCCGGCCGAGGCGCCCACAAAGGCGGCGCCTGTCAGTCCCAGCTGGCCTAGCCATGCGAAGCCGGCCAATGAGGCGTCGGATGCCAGGAGACTGACCGTAACCCCCAGCGCAGCGCCGGTCGCGCTTCCCAGCAGGTATGGGTCGGCGAGCGGATTGCGGAACACGCTTTGCGCGATCGCTCCTGCAAGTCCGAGCAGGGCGCCCGCGGACCAGGCCCCGAGAGTCCGCGGCAATCTGATGTCCCAGAGAACGGCGTTCGAGAAAATATCAGGGGCCGTGAGCCAGGCGAGTGAGGTTCGCAGACTCGAGGTCCCCACGACCAGGCTCGAGAAAGCGAGCAGCACGGCTACGCTGACATAGATGAGCACCCACCTCTTGAAGCTGCCGGAATCCTGCGCCGCTCGCTCCGGATCCAACGTCTGCGCAGCAACGATGCGTGTCATGCTCACGGCGCCATCCGCAAGAGACATCGACTCAGCGCCTCGAAGCCCTCTGCAACACGCGGACCGGGTCTCACGATCGTGTCGCGAACCTCAGGCGGAAACGTGCATATGCGTTTCTCACGGACGGCGCGTATCCGATCCCAGCCGGGACGGTGCACGAGCTGCGATGCATCGGCGGCCGAGACCAGAATGACGTCGGGATTTGCCCGCACCACGTACTCGGGGTTCAGCCGCGGAAACGGTCCGAGGCTGGCGGGGAGAATGTTGCGCGCACCGACACGCCCGAGCATCTGACCCATGAAGGATTGCGGGCCGGCGCCGTATGGAGCGGGATCGACCTCAAAATACACGAGCGGAGCATGCCCGCTCAGACGCGTCCGGGTGGCAGCGGCAACCTCCTCGACGGAGTGCTCGATCTGGCTGTTGAGGCGCTGGGCACGTTGCGGGACGCCGAGCATGGCCCCGAGCACCGAGACGTTGCGCCCGATATCGGCGTACGTCTCCGTCTCGAGCTCGAACACGACGAGGCCGAGGCTGCGCAGCCGCTCCTCGACGCGCGGTGCGTTCCCCAGCAACACGACGTCGGGCCGGGCACTTACTATCCGCTCCACGTCGACGTCCTCGAGTCCTCCCGCGTTGGGCAACAGGGTGACGCTCTTCGGCCAGTTCGAGTAGCGGTCGACGACCACCAGACGACGACACTCCTGGAGCTCGCAAACAGTCTCCGTCAGTGCAGGCAGTAGACTCGCGATACGTTCCGGCGCCTGCGCGAAGCGATGCTCGTGATGCGCCGAGTCGAAGAGTACGACCGGTGCGGCCCCCGCGGCGCCGGCAGCGAATGCACAGACGAGCGCCAGCAGTCTGGCCACAATGGCGCGGCGATTTGAACTCGAGGCGGGAGCGCCCATCCCTTCACCCGGATTTGTTGCTTACCCCGGCGCTCTCGAAGGTCGCCATATCGGTGAACAGAGCAAGCGCTCCGCGCACCGCGGAGAGCGCCATCGCCGCACCGGTACCCTCCCCCAGCCGCATCCCGAGATCGAGCAGCGGCTCGGCCTCCAGGTGCTCCAGGAGTGCGCGGTGCGCGTGCTCCGCCGAGCAATGCCCGAAAACGCAATAATCGAGCACACGGCGATCCAACCGCGCCGCCAGCGCAACCGCCACGGTGACGGTGAAACCGTCGACGACGATGAGCATCCTGCGCGCCGCGGCCGCGAGCAGCGCTCCCGTCAGCATGGCAATCTCGTAGCCGCCGAATTGAGCGAGAAGCTCGAGCGGCTCCGCCTTGGCAACCCGCTGGGATGCGCTTGCGAGGGCGGCTCGCTTGCGCTCGAGTCCCGCGTCATCGAGTCCCGTGCCGCGTCCGACGCACTGACGAAGCTGCAAACCGGTGAGGCGGTGCATCAGAAGAGCCGAGGACGCGGTGTTGCCGATCCCCATTTCCCCGAGCACGACCGTATTGCAATCCGGCGCCGCGACCTGCTCGAGGGCTCGCTTGCCGGCGACCAGCGCCGCCTGGCACTCCGCCGCCGTCATGGCCGACTCCGCGACCAGATCCCGGGTGCCGCGACGGATCTTGGCGTTCACCAGCCGGGGATGCGTTCCGCAGTCATCGTCCACGCCGGCATCCACGATCCAAAGCTCCATCCCCTGGGTCCGAGCCAGCACGCTGATGGCCGCACCGCCTGCGAGAAAGTTCTTCACCATCTGCGCCGTTACCGCACGGGGGTACGCGCTCACACCACGGTCCGCAATACCGTGGTCCGCCGCAAACACGATCGCGACCGGCGCGGTGATTTGCGGTCGGAGAGTCCCCTGTATCGCACACACCTGGACCGCCAATGGCTCGAGGCGCCCCAGTGCGCCGAGGGGCTTCGTCAGGATGTCGACGTGGTGTTGTGCCGCGGTGCGAATAGCATCATCGAGCGGCGGAATGGGCGCGAAAGGCGCGATCTCGTGAACTGCGTCTGACATCGGATCAAGTCTGCCTCCGTTCAGGTTTTCGGTCAAATCCCACTCCGGGTATAGAATCACGCCGCGAACTCTCGGAGCATGCAATATAGCGATGGCAGCGCACAGCAAAGGCGAACTTTCGGCCTGTGGCCGGTGGCTGGAAGTAGATCTCTGCGTCCCCCATGCAACACTCGGCTGGACGCTGATCGGGGGCGGCCGGGGTCAAACCCGATGCGTTTTCTGGTACAGCGTCAGCGGCACGGATTTGGGACCAGAGGTTGACGCCAAGCGCTTTTTCGAGGACCGACGCAAGGAACACGCCGGGAATACCCAGGGAGTCGGGTTCCTGACGGGTTGCAAGGTGGCCGGTTTCGTTGAGAAGCAGCGGGACTTTGGCGCGCTGTCCGTGAGGTGCATCGCCACGGTGGGACTGGCAAATGCCCTGAGGATAGGCGATCCCCCCTGCACTACAGCCATTTCCCCGGGCACGATCAACATTCTGCTGCAGACCTCCTGCCCACTGAGTGAGTGCGCTTCGATAGAGGCACTCACGCTTGTGGCAGAGGCGCGAACGTTAGCGGTATTGGAAGCATGTGTCGCAAGCAGTGTCGGAGACGCAATCGCGACGGGTACCGGAACGGACTGCATCGTCGTTGCCTCCCCTCTGTCTTCCGGTAGGGATGCCGAGGCAGTCTACGCAGGAAAGCACACCGTGCTCGGCCACCTGATTGGCTCGTGTGTATACGACGCAGTCAGCCATGGAATTCGGCGGCCTTCTTGATTTCCCTTCGAGCCTCCTCCAGGATCATCGTACCGATTACAGCGGCTTTACTGGCCATGGTGTCGGTTCAGACCGGCGCCTCCATCGCCAAGACGCTGTTCCCGGTCGTAGGGCCCGTCGGAACCCTGGCCCTTCGGATCGGCTTTGGGACCCTCGTCCTCGTAGCGGCGCTGCGCCCCTGGCGGACACGCATCAGCAAGACGAACTGGCAACCGTTGGCACTCTACGGCGTGTCGATCGGGGTGATGAACCTGTGCTTCTACCTCGCGCTGAGCCGAATCCCGCTCGGAATTGCCGTCGCTCTGGAGTTCACAGGCCCTCTCGCGGTCGCGGCCCTCGCCTCGCATCGCCCAGTCGATTTCCTCTGCATCGGGCTCGCCCTCGCCGGTCTCGGACTCATTCTGCCGATCGTTCACACCGGTCAGGGAATCGATCCCGTCGGTGTGCTCTTCGCTCTGGGTGCTGGGGCATGCTGGGCGCTTTACATCGTGTTCGGCCGCAGGACGGGGGCGGATCATGGTGCGCGCAGCGTAGCCCTTGGCAGCCTGATCTCCGCGGTGATCATCGTGCCGGCCGGAGTGCTGAGCGCGCCACCCACCCTCTTCTCGCGCTCAGTGATGCTGTTCGGGCTGGCCGTCGGCATTCTTTCCACGGCACTTCCCTACGCCCTGGACATGGTGGCGCTGACGCGCCTGCCGGCCCGCACCTTCGGTGTCCTCATGAGTCTCGATCCGGCCATCGGCGCGCTATGCGGCTGGGTGTTCCTCGGTGAGCAGCTGAAGCTACTGCAGTGGACCGCGATCGTGCTCATCATCCTGGCGTCAGCGGGCAGCGCGTCAACGATTCAAAGCCTACCTGGCCCGGTGCCAGACTGAGAGCAACCATGTCGACCACTGTTCGCCGTCTTCTCATACCCTGCGCCCTCGTGCCGCTGGGTTGCCTGCTCGCGATGCCGCGCCCCGTGAGCGCCGACAATTTCGGCCCGTCGCATTATGACCGTGCCACGGATCAACTCGTGGTGACGATGCAGTACGGGGGTACGAATCCGAATCACACCTTCACAATCAAATGGGGAACCTGCGAGGTCGACGACTCGGGCCGACGCATGCCGCTGGCCAATGCCGACGTCCTCGACGATCAGTTCAACGACGTCGAGCAGGAGCAATACAAGATCGTCGTACGCCTCAGTCTCGCCGGTATGCCCTGCCCGCGGCCAGCCATCGTGACGCTGTCCAGCCCGCCCGGAGATAGCATCAGGCTGGTCATACCCAAGTAAGCTCAGAGCTTTCCGCTTGCGCAGCCGACCGCGACCAGTGCTTCGTGTCGGCTATCGAAAATCCTGTCCGCGCCGAGAACGGCAGTGACACCGTGCCGATCCATGTCGGCGCGCAGCGATGCGCTGACACGGGCGAAGGCCATGGCGGTCTTTTCCCGAGCCAGCTCGTTGATCAGCGTCAGGACGACACGGGCAGCCGTATAGTCGAGGTTGGTAATCGCGTCGGCCTCGATGACCAGCCAGTGGACCGGGTGCGGAGCTCCCGCCACCAGGGCTCGCGCCTCGTCAGCGAAACGCGTGGCGTTCGCGTAGAAGAGATCAGCGCCGAATCGATAGAGAATGAGACCGGGCTCGGTTTCATGTCCTGGCACCGCGGACACCGGCAGCCATGCATGGACCGTATCGAACTGCAATATCGCCGTGTGCGGCCGGTAGCTCTGGCGCACGTGTCGCAGCAGCGAAAGGGTGATCGCGAGCAGCACACCCTGCTCCACTCCGACGATTGCCACCGCGGCCGCCGTGACGACTGCCAGCTTGAACTCACCCGGACTCTCGAGCCGCATCGCGCGCAGCGTGGCGATATCGATCATCCCAATCGCGATGGTGAAGACGATCGCTGCCAGAACACAGCGCGGCAGGTATTGCAGGGGACTGGTGAGCACGGCGACCACCGCGAATACGCACCCGGCGAACACGATTTGTGCGAGCTGACTGCGGGAGCCGGCGCGATCGGCCATCGCGGTCTGCGTCGGGCTCCCATTGACCACGAAGGCGCCGCTGACCGCCGCGGCACCATTCGCGACGGCCAGCCCGAGTATGTCGGCGTCCTCATCCAGGCGTTCCTCATAGCGCGTCGCGACCGCGCGCGCGGTGGCCGCACTCTGCGCGAGGATCACGACGAAACAGGAGGCGGCGACGGGCAGCAGCTGGAGTGTCTGGCTCCAGCTCGCGAGAGTCAGACCGAACGCGGGCAGCCCGCCCTGGATGGGACCTATCGTCGCCAATCCGAGCGCGGCCGGGCCCCGGGCGCGGCAGGCCAAAATGGCGCCCACGACGAGCACCAATGACACGGGGATTTTTGGCGCGATTCGTCGCCCGGCGAGGATCGCCGCGACGACGACCGCCGAAAGTGCCACGGTGGGCAAGCTCGCATGGGGAAGTCCGCGCGCGATCTGCCAAAGCTGAAGGACCGAGTTACGCGTGTTGACGCTGAGCCCCGCCATGTCCGCCAGCATTGCGATGGCCACCTGTATGCCCACTCCGGTCAGGAATCCCACCAGCACGGTGCGCGACAGGAAATCGGCCAGGAATCCGAGCTTGAAGACCCTGGCCAACAGCAGCATGCCCGCCACCAGGACCGCGGTCGCGGCGGCCAACGACTGATAGTGTGGGCTGCCGGGCGTCGCCAAATGGCTCAGCGCGCCCGCCAGGATTGCGGCCGTGCCGGAATCCGCCGCCACGACCAGATGCCGCGAAGAGCCGAACATCGCGAAAGCAATGGGCGCCAGAAGCGCAGTGTAGAGGCCCGCGATCAACGGCATTCCCGCGATACGGGCGTACCCCAACAGCTGGGGAATGTTCATGGACGCCAGCGTGACGCCCGCTAGAGTATCGCGCACCGCCCCCCATCGCCCTCCGATGGGTCGCGCCCCCTCGAACAGTTTCAGCGGTGCCGCTCTGCTCACTCGAAATCCGGTGGGGCGCGGAGCATCGTGTCGCTCTCTCCGAGCGTGTGATGTCGCGCCCGCCACCTGGCGAACACTCCACCCAGCAGTCCCAATGCGACGAAAATGACGGCGACCGCGGGATTGAAGTACACGATGCCGATGAGCGACAGGCTCGCAATGACGACGGCGATCCATGGGAAGATCGGATACAAGGGCGTGCGATAGGGCCGGTGCAGTCGTGGCTCTCGCCGCCGCAGTCGAAACAGGCTCGCCAGGCTCATGAGGTACATGACGATGGCGCCGAGCGCAGACATGGTTACGATGCTCGCCGTAAGCGGCTGACCTTCGATGCTGATCACGCGGTCGGAATAGATCGCCGCGATTCCGACCCCACCGCCGGCGAGTATGGCCAGGTGCGGCGTGCGAAACCGCGGGTGCACCCGGGCGAGAAAGCCCGGCAACATTCCAGCCCGCGCCAGCGCAAAGATCTGCCGCGAGTAGCCCATGATGATGCCGTGGAAAGAGGCGATCAGGCCGAGCAAGCCGATCCACACCAGCAAGTGCAACCAGCCGCTGCGAGCGCCCACCACGACCTTCATCGCCTGCGGCAAGGGATCGTTGATATTCGCGATCTTGCGCCAGTCACCGGCCGCGCCCGCGAAGATCATGGTGCCGAACGCGAGCACCAGGAGCGTGAGAATGCCGCAGATGTACGCCGGCGGAATCGTCCGCGACGGGTTCTTGACTTCCTCGGCCGACATGGCGGCACCCTCGATGGCAAGAAAGAACCAGATCGCAAACGGGATGGCGGCAAAGATTCCACCCAGCGTGGCCAGCGAAGGCTGCTCATGGCCCGCCCAACCGGCGGCCGTGAAGTGTGCCCATTGAAAGCCTCCGGCGACCACCGCCATGAACACCAGCAGCTCGGCAATCGCGAGGATGGTGACGAAGAGCTCGAAGGTCGCGGCGATCATGACTCCGACGGCGTTCAATGTCATGAACACCACGTAGGCGCCCACCGCCGCAACCCTGGGATCCAGTTCAGGAAATTGAACGTTGAGGTAGGCGCCGATTGCGAGCGCAATGGCCGGCGGCGCAAACACGAATTCGATCAGCGTGGCGAACCCTGAGATGTAGCCGCCCACCGGACCAAATGCGCGATAACTGTACGCGAACGGACCGCCGGCGTGCGGGATGGCGGTCGTGAGCTCCGTGTAGCTGAAGATGAACGTCGTGTACATCAGGGCAATGAGCACGGTCGTCACCAGGAAGCCGAGAGTGCCCGCATGAGCCCAGCCGTAGCTCCATCCGAAGTACTCGCCGGAGATCACCAGCCCGACAGCGATACCCCACAAGTGAACGCCACTCAAGGTGCGCGCGAGTTGCGGTCCGGATTTAGTCAAGGCGACTCCTATCCAACCGCTCGAGGACGTAGCGACGGATGTCGAGGCTGGTGTCTTCCATCGGAGAATACCAGCCATGGTCGTGAACGCGGGCGCTGATGCCCTGCTGCACCGCCTCACAGATCACCCAATCCTGGCGGTTGACGCGATCCCAGAAGCTGGTCGTGTCGCTCGGGTCGAAGTCGTTCTTGGCGAGCTCATGGGGCTCGAAGAGAAAATGACAGACGATGCGCGTATGCGTGGCGCTCAGCGGCTGCAGTATGAAAACTGCCACGTGATCGCAGGCGAGGCTCACCCAGAGATTGGGGTACACGAGCTCGCCCTTGTGGCGCACCTGCTCGTCCTCGCTCAGCCCAGGGAACGCACGGCGCTTGGTGGTGCCGGAGGCAGTGAACGTGTACGCCCCCTGCCGATGCGGTATACCGCGCTCCCAATCGAGACTGGCGCCGCCATGCTCGCGAAACGCCGGCACCACGGCGCAGAGCTCCGGATGCACGCCGGCACAGTGGTAGCACTCGTTATAGTTCTCGCACAACACCTTCCAGTTGGCCGCGACTTCGTAGGTAATGGTGTGACCGATGCGCAGCTCGCTCAGCGGGTAGCGCGCGATGCGCGCCGGTATCGGCCCCAACTGCTCTTCGAGCGTGACCGCTCCCGCTGGCGTGAGGTTGAGGAACACGAAGCCGCCCCAGCATGCAAGGCCTGCGGGATAGAGACTGAAGAGTGTCTTGTCGAAGCCGGCGTCGGCACTCAAGTGCGGCGCCGCAACCAGCTTGCCGTCGAGATCGTAGCTCCATTGATGGTAGGGACAGGTGATGCGGCCGCCGGCCAGGCCGCCGCGCAGCAGCGGCGTGCTGCCGTTGCCGGAGCCGGTCTGCTCCCGACACAGGCGGGAGCCGCGATGACGGCAGGTGTTGTAAAAGGCGCGCAACTGCCCCTCACGGTTGCGCACCACGATCAGGCTCTCGCCGAGGACGTCGAACACCCGGTAGTCGCCCGGTGCCGTGAGCTCCTCCTCGCGTGCGACGCAAATCCATTCACGGCAGAAAATCCGCTCCTTCTCCAGCGCGAACACCTCGGCGGAGCGGTACCACGCCGAGGGCAGGCTGGGCTCGAGGCCCGCAACCCCGGTCTGCTTCTCTGTCATAAAGTCTCCCAGGAGGAGAACCGCTCCAGGCAGTCTCCGAGACTGGCTCGCAGCGGCTCGAGGGCCGTCTCGAACCGCTTCCAGTAGCCCACTCCTGAGGCGTACAGCGGCTGCCGCACCTGCTCGGAGCTCGCGGTTCGCACGGGACGGTCGGTCTGGTGAAAGTTGAGCGTCGCCGCCTCGAAGGGCAACCCACAATGCTCGAGCAGACTTCGAATGACGGCCTCCGGATCCCGGATCAACTGCTCGTACTGCAGGTGAAACACCTTGCCCGGCAGGACCTCGTCCCAATGGTCCATCAGGGCGAGGTAACACCGGTAGTAGCGCCCGAGGTCCCCGAGGTCATAGCTGAAGGACTGGCCTTCGGCAAAATGCTGCTTGTAGGTGCTGAAGCAGGCGTCCATGGGATGCCGGCGGGCATCGATGATCTTCGCGTTCGGCAGGATGGCGTGGATCAGCCCGACGTGACTGAAGTTGTTCGGCATCTTGTCGACGAAGCGCGGCTTGCCGGAACGCAGGACGGCGGTTTCCGCGATGAAGCGGCGGCCGAGACCGGTGAGCTCATCCACTGAGAGTGTGCGCGCCTTCTCCGGATAGCCGTCCCGGTCGGCATCGAGGTGGTCGAGCTCGCGCACCATCGCCAGGATGTTGTGCAGCTCCATCGTGCCCTCCACCTGCGAGTGGCTGGCGAGGATCTGCTCGACCAGCGTCGAGCCGGATCGCGGCAGCCCCACGATGAAGATCGGCGCCGGATCCGGATCACCCGCCGCGGCGCGCGCGCGGAAGAATTCAGAGTCGAAGCAGGCCGCGATCCGGCTGGACTTGGCCTCGAAGGTCGCGATCGAGAATGGCGCGGTCTTGCGGCGCAGCGCATTGCCTTCCGCATAGTGGTTGAACGCCTCGGCGTAGCTTTCGCGCTGCTCCAGAGCGCGTGCGATCGCGAAGTGCAGCTGCGCCCTGTCGCTACGGGCCGGCGCTGTCAGCAGATCCTGCATCGCGGCGAGCTCTGTATCGCTGAAGAGGTAGTTCTTGAGATCGGCAAGACTCCAGTACGCCTCCGCCGACGCCGGGTCGAGCCGCAGGCATTCCCGATAGGAAGCCTCGCACTGCGCGCGCCGCCCCAGTGACTTGTTGACGTGGCCGATCGCGAGTCGAAAGCCGGTCTGCGCGGGCTCCAGGCGAGCGGCCTCCTCATAGGCCGACAGTGCTTCCTCCTGCCGCAGAAGCCGGATGTATACCGACCCCAAGGCAGACCAGTTCTGCGCATTCTGCGGCTCGAGGCGCAGCAGCTCACGGAACGTCGCCTCGGCCTCGGGCAGCCGGTTGGCTGTCAGCTGAGCATGCCCCAACGCGCGTTGCACCAGGGGATGGTGCGCGGAACGATTGCGGGCATGACTGAGCAACCGCTCGGCATCCCGCGTATTCCCTGCCCGGATTGCGACTGCGGCAAGACCGGCGAGAGCTGCAAGGTTGCTCGCATCGCGTTTCAGGATGTCACGAAAGATGTCTTCGGAGGCACGATAGTCGCCTCCGCTCAGGGCGGAGGTCGCCTTCTCGACACGGTCCCGATGCGGGTCGAAGAGTCGCGCCTGCTCGAAGGCGAAGCGCGCGTCCTCGAACTTGCCCATGTCGACGAGGACATCGCCGTAGGCCAGCCATGCAGGCTCAAAGGCAGCCCTCTCCTTCAGGACACGCCGCAGCTCCTGGCGGGCCGCCTCCTGGCGTCCATCCTGACGAAAAGCCCTCGCGAGATCGACGCGTGCGTGCGCGAACTGGGGTGAATCGGCCACGACGCGCTCGAGGACCTCGAGCGCCGGAGCCAATTTCCCCTGCGATAGCAGCGCCACTCCCAGCAGATGCAGGCTGTTGATCTCCCCGGGGCTGGTGCGCTGGATCTCGCGCAGCTGCCGTTCCGCGGTCTGAAAGCGTCCGATGCGCACAGCCTCCAGCGCCCGCAGGTAGGCGGTACGAAGATGCGCTGGAGCTTGCTGCGACACGGTCGGACCTCGGGTTCAGAGCTGCGCGGATGCGCACTCCGTCTCGCTCATTCTACCTCGCAGCTCCGATGCGCCGCCACGCACGGTCGGCTACAATTGCCGCTGTATGCTGCCCAACACACGTGACGGTTATCCTGGCCTGCGTTGGGCGGTCGTCCTGCTAGCCGTTGCGGCCGCAGCGCTCATTGGTGTTCGCCCGGCGCGCGCCGGCAGCCCGAATCCCCTCGCCTTTTCCCCTGCTTTCCGCTGTACCGTGGACCGGGATGCCGCGACGACAGTTCCAGGCTGGGTCATCGTCGCGGGCAGTCCGGCCCTGCGCTGTGCCAACTCGCTGCACGCGGTTTGGCCCGGGGATCACGCACCGCGGGTGGCGATCAGCAGCGGCCCCTATGGGGCGAGCACGCTCGAGAGAGTGATTCCGTTGCGCACCGCGCCAGCCAGCCATGGCCGCCTCACGCTATCCGCATGGTTTGCCGCCTCAGGGCGCCGGGCGGCGCGTGCAGTCCTCAGGGGCGAATTCCTGGGAGCCGCGGGCGACTCGCTCGGCCCGGCGGTCGTGCTAAGTGGGCCGCGGGCGCCCGCGCGCCACGGCCAGCTGCGATTCGAGGGACAACGCATCGCCCGGGATATCCCCCGTGGCGCAGTCGCGCTCAAACTCCATCTCGACCTCGATGGCGCGACCGCGCATGCCAGGACCTATGTCGCCGCGGTACGGCTCGCCGTGGACCCGCCCATGGCGTTGCCAGCGCTTTCTCCTCCCGCCGCACACGTCCCCCGCTTCGATCACGTGTTTCTGATCATGATGGAGAACACCGACTACGGCCAGCTGATCGGCGACAGCAAGGATGCTCCCTTCATGAATTCGCTGGCCGCCCGCGGCGCGGTGCTGGCGAACTACCAGGCGGTCTATCACCCGAGCGACGAGAACTACCTCGCCATCGCCGCCGGCGATACCTTCGTCAGCCGCGGCGTATATTTTCCCAACATCCACGTCGCCGCCGAAAACCTGGGCGATCTGCTCGAAGCGGCCGGCAAGAGCTGGCGGACGTATGAGGAAGGCATGGGTACGCCCTGTAATACCAGCACCCGGTACGACAAGAACTACGAGCCTGACGATGCGCCGTTCATCCTGTTCCGCGACATCCAGCGCAATCCAGGGCGATGCCGCGATCATCTGGTCGATCTACGCCAATGGCCCAGGGACCTGAAGGACAGCGCGACCACGCCGGTGTTCGCATGGCTCGCAGCGGACGATTACGATGACGGCGAGATACCGGGCAACGGCTCGCCAAAAAGCCTGCAAGTGCAGGACGCGTGGCTCAGAGCGACGCTCGCGCCGCTGTTCGACTCCCCCGCCTGGCGCGAGCAGAAAAGCCTGCTCATTCTCACCTGGGACGAATCCGACACCACGGCGAACAATCACATCCCCACCATAGTGCTCGGCTCACGGCAGACCGTGAAGTCGGGTTACGTCAGCCGCATACGCTACGACCATTACAGCACCGCGCGTACCATCGAGACTGCGCTCGGCCTGCCCGCCATGACGAGCAACGATGGGTATGCGCGGTCCTACGACGACGTGTTCGTCGGCCGCTGAAATCTCTATTTGTACAGTAGTATAATTTCGCTGGCCGGGCGGGTCAATTCTCTGTACGATCGACCAACAAGAACCGCCCTCCAGGCTGCCTTGCATGGGTCGCAATCCTCGCTACGACGTCCTGTTCGAGCCGGTCAGGATCGGGCCGGTCACCGCGCGCAATCGCTTTTACGCCGTGCCCCACGCCAGCGGCATGACGAATGCCATGCCACACATGCGCGCCGCGTTCCGGGAGACGAAGGCTGAGGGTGGCTGGGGTGTGGTCTGCACGGGCTACGTGTCGATCGATCCGAGCTCCGACGACGCTCCCCTCCCCTATGCGACGCTCTGGGACGAAGACGACATCCGCTCCCACGCCCTGATGACCGAAGCGGTCCACCGCCATGGGGCCCTGGCCGGCATCGAGCTGTGGCATGGAGGCGGAGCGGTCACGAACCGGCTCAACCGGACGCCATCCATGTCTCCGTCGGGAACTGCCTGGATGCCGACGCATGTCAGCTATATGGGCAACCAGCGTCCCCGTGTCATGGGCGAGCAGGACATTCGCGAGCTGCTCGATATGCAGAGGCGGGCCGCTGTCAGGGCGCGCAGCGCCGGATTTGACATCGTCTACGTCTACGCCGGCATGGGCTACCTGCCGCACCAATTTCTCCTGTCCGAATGGAATCACCGGACCGACGCCTACGGCGGCTCTGTCCGCAATCGGGTGCGCATCGTCCGCGAGTTGCTCGAGGTCACCCGCGAGGCGGTGGCAGGCCAGTGTGCGGTCGCATTGCGCATCAGCCTGGAGGAGCTGCGCGCCCGACCGAGCGACAACGCCCCCTCGGAAGCTCACGAGGTCGTGCAGTTGCTCGCCGACGTGCCGGACCTCTGGGACGTGAAAATGGACTCCGAGACGACCGACTGCGCCCCATCACGCTTCACGCCCGAGGGCAGTCACGAGCCGGTGGTCGCGTTCGTCAAGTCGATCACGAACAAGCCCGTCGTCGGGGTTGGCCGGTTCACCTCCCCGGATGCCATGGTTGGGCAGGTTCGCCGTGGAGTGCTCGACCTCATCGGTGGCGCGCGGCCATCGATCGCGGATCCATTCCTGCCGAACAAGATCGACCAGGGGCGCGAGGACGATATCCGCGAGTGCATCGGCTGCAACATCTGCATCTCGAGTTGGCACGAGGGTGTTCCGGTCCGCTGCACGCAGAATCCCACCATCGGTGAGGAATGGCGCCGGCAATGGCACCCCGAGCGCGTACCGCCCGCGCACTCCGCCTCGACGGTGCTGGTCGTGGGCGCTGGGCCGGCCGGACTCGAGTGCGCGCTGACGCTCGGCCGCCGCGGCTACGAAGTGATGCTGGCGGAAGCCGAAGAGGAGCTCGGCGGGCGACTCCGCTTCGAGACACGCCTGCCCGGGCTCGCAACCTGGTCGCGCGTTCTCGACTGGCGGCGCGGCCAGCTGCAGCGGCTGAACAATGTGACGGTGTATCGGGGCAACCGGCTCGATGCCGGCCAGATCCTCGAGCTGCAGCCCGCGCACGTGGTGGTGGCCACGGGCTCCCGCTGGACGCCACTGCTGTATACGCCTCTCGAAGTGCCTGCAGGCACGCTGGACGGCCCCGGCGTCTACACGCCCGACGAAGTGGCGGCCGGCGTCTCGCTGGAAGACCCCGTGGTCGTGTTCGACTTCGACAATTACTACATGGGCTCCGCCCTGGCGGAGCATTTGGCCAGGGCCGGCCACAACGTCAGCTACGTGACGCCGTCGGGACTTGCCTCGGCCTGGGGAGTCATGACGAACGAGCAGCCGCAGGTGTATCGCGCGCTCGCCGCCGCGGGTGTGCGGCTGCACACGCTCGCACGGGTCGAGTCTTTCGCCGGCGGCAAGTTGACTCTCACCCATATATTTACCGCCGCGCGGGCGCAGCTGCCGTGCCGGGCCCTGGTGATCGTGGGTGCGCGCCTGCCGAATGATGCTCTGTACCAGGAGCTGATGGCGCGGCGTGATGAGCTCCCCGCGGCCGGAATCGCCTCGGTGACGCGGATAGGCGATGCGCTTGCGCCCGGTGCCATCGCTCACGCCGTTCATAGTGGTCATCGCTACGCGCAGGAAATAGACGCCGGTGAACACGGGCGCATCGTCAGGCGTGATGCACCAATGCGCACCGTGCAAAGCTGAGGATCCGAGTCATGCGCAGCTCTCTGACAGCGATTTTCGTTCTGCTGCTCACAGTCGGCATCGCGCCGGCCGGAAACGCCGCGAGCGGCCAATACGAAAGTCCTTCGCCGGCGCAATACGGCTTCACCATGGAGCGAGCCCGCATTGCCATGCCCGACGGCGTTGCGCTGGCGGTAACCCTCTACATGCCGAAGGGCGCGCCGCACGGCGCTCGCTTCCCGGTGATTCTCAACTATCTACCCTATCGCAAGGACGACGACGAGGCCCAGGAGCAATATGGCCTGTTCAGCTACTTCGCGCGCCGCGGTTTCATCGGCGCGGCGGTCGACATCCGCGGCTTCGGCGACAGCGGCGGCGCGCAGCCGGGCCGCGAGTACTCGGCTCAGGAGCAGGCCGACGGCGAGCAGGTCATCGCGTGGCTTGCCCGCCAGCCCTGGTCGAACGGCAACGTCGGGATGTTCGGCATCTCATGGGGCGGCTTCAACTCCATCCAGCTGGCAATGCGTAATCCGCCGGCGCTCAAAGCGATGATCGCGGTGGACGCCACCGAGAGACTCTTCAACGAGGACGTGCACTACTTCGACGGGATTTTCCACGTCGACGAATTCGAGCTGACCATGGATCTCGACCAGGGTCGCAGCGGCGCGCCCGATTACACGCTCGCGGCGAGCGTCATCGGGCCGCGCATGAACTCCAAGCCCTGGTCGCTCACTTACCTCGAGCATCAGCGCAATGATGCGTTCTGGCATAGCCCGGAGCGTCCCTTGTCGTCGATCCATGTGCCCTGCTTCCTCATCGGCGGATTGCACGACGGCTACCGCGACAGCATTCCGCGCATGCTGCAGCAGGTCTCCGCGCCGCTGAAAGCGTGGATCGGCCCCTGGAACCACTCCTGGCCCGACGACAGCGACTACGGGCCGCTCTATGAGTGGCGCCACCAGGCGGTCCGTTGGTTCGACTACTGGCTGAAGGGACGCAACACGGGAGTTCTGGCCGATCCCAAGGTGCTCATTTACCTGGAGCACGGGCACCCGCCCGGTCCACAGGATCAGACCGTGCCTGGCACCTGGCGCGCCTACAAAGGATGGCCGGCCGACGGTACGCGACATGAGCGACTCTACCTGCAGCCCGATCACGCGCTGCGCGATGAGGCGAAGGCATCGGGGCAAGACCAACTGCGGTATGTACCCTCGGCGGGCGCGGAAGGCGACATCTTCTGGTGGGGGGAGTTGCAGCCTGACCAGCGTCCAGTCGATGCGTACAGTCTGGTCTACGATACGGAGCCGTTGCCGCAGGATACGGCGATCGTCGGCCTCCCACACGTGATGCTGAACGCTGCAGCCACTGCACCGCTGGCGAACTGGTTTGCACGCCTGGAGGACGTCGCCCCCGACGGTCGCGTCACGCTCGTGACGGGCGCGGCCCTCAACGGCGCTCAGCGCGACTCGATGGCCGATCCGCAGAGCCTGGTGCCGGGCAAGACCTACGCCCTGTCGTTCGACTTGCACCTTGCGTCCTATGTGTTCCCCAAAGGACATCGTATCCGGCTTGCAGTATCCAACGCTCTGTGGCCGGTGGCGTGGCCATCGCCCTATGACATGGACACGACCGTCGAGCTGGGCGGCAGCCACGCATCCTGGATCGACTTGCCGCGCGTGCCGCTCGAAGGTACAGCGGCGCCGGCGTCGCTGCTCTCACCCCCGACTCAGGTCGAGACCCGAAAGGACATCGTCGCAGGAAACTCCGCGTGGCCCGGCTCGTACACGGTGCTGCGCAACGAGAATGGTCACACCCAGGTAGCCTGGACGGGTGCGACGGATACCAACTATCCGTGGGGCCACTTCCACCATACGGAGAAGCTGACTTACGACATTGATGACGCGCGTCCGGCTGATGCTGTCGACGTCGGTGATTCGGTATACGTGCAGGCGGTGGGTACTCACACGCTAACCTGGCACGGTCGCCTCTCGATACGCAGCGACGCGAGTTACTTCTACTATGAATACATGCGCACGTTGATGCGGGACGGCAGGGTCGTCATCGCGAGAACCTGGAAAGAGAAGATCCCGCGTGACCACCAGTAGGGGTCGGATTACCCTGCCCGGCGTAATCGCCTCTTGCGGAAATCCGCGATGATTTCCCTTGCCGCGTTGTGTCCCGGAGCGCCGGTTACGCCGCCGCCGGGATGAGTCCCCGAGCCGCACATGTAGAGACCCGGCAACGGGCCACGATAGTTGCCGTGTCCGAGCATCGGCCTGGCGGAGAACATCTGGTCGAGCTGCAGCGCGCCGTGCAGGATGTCGCCGCCGATCAGACCGAAAGTCCGCTCCAGATCGAGCGGGCTCATGATCTGACGGCCGAGCACCGCGGCCTTGAAGTTCGGCGCCTGGCGGTTGACGGTCTCGATCATCAGATCCGCGACCGTCTCCCGATGCGCATCCCAGGATTCGCCGTTGGGGAGCTGCGGGGCGACGTGCTGGCAGAAGAGGCTCGCCACGTGCTGGCCCCGCGGCGCAAGACTGTCGTCGAGCGTGGAGGGAATGAGCATCTCCACGATCGGCTGCCGCGACCACCCGTAAGTGCGGGCGTCGAAATACGCCTGCTCCATGTAGCTGAGAGTGGGGGCGAGGATGATGCCGGCGGTATGATGATCGGCGGCGGCCCGGCCCGGCAGACAGGTGAAATCCGGCAGCTCCGAGAGCGCCACGTTCATGCGGAATGTGCCCGACGCGCAGCGATACTGCGTGATGCGCTCGAGGAAGTCCCGCGGCAGCTCGGCCGCATCGATCAGCCGCAGAAAGAGCAGCTTCGGATTGAGATTCGACACCACCGCCGCGGCGCGGATCGTCTCTCCGGCTTCCGTGATGACGCCCACGGCGCGCCCGCGCTCTACGAGAACCTGGCGCACCGGGCTGCCGACCCGAATGACGGCGCCGCGCGAGGCCGCCGATTTCGCCATGGCCTGGGTGATGGCGCCCATGCCTCCGATGGCATGGCCCCATGTACCCTTCTTGCCGTTCACTTCGCCGAAGCAATGGTGCAACAGCACATACGCCGAGCCCGGCGCATAAGGGCTCGCGTAGTTGCCGACGATACCGTCGAAGCCGTACACCGCCTTGATGGGGTCGCTCTCGAACCAGCCGTCGAGAAACTCTCCCGCGGAGGTCGCGAACAGCTTGAGCACTTCCCGCCGCAGGCTCATGTCGAGCGCGCTCAGGCGCGTGCCCAGACGCCCGGCCCGCACCAGTTCCGGCACGGCAGCGGACCAACCGCCCACCACCACGTTGGGCGGCGTTTCGAGCACTAGACCGCGCAGTACGTCGGCAACGGCCTCGAGCCGCTCTCCATATGCATCCAGCCGCGCGGCATCTTTGGACGAGAACTTTGCGACCTCCGCCTGGGTTCTGCCGCCGCCGCTGCAAAGGTAACGACCGTCGGCAGTGGGCAGGAAATTCCCGATCCTGCGCTCGACGACCCGCAGCCCGTGTGCGGCAAGCTCCAGGTCGCGGATGACTTTGGGATTCAGGAGCGAAACGGTGTAAGCGGCTACCGAGTTGCGGAATCCGGGATGAAACTCCTCGGTGACGGCGGCGCCGCCCACGACGTCGCGGCGTTCCAGCACCGTGACCCTGAGTCCGGCCGCCGCGAGGTAAGCGGCGCATACCAGTCCGTTGTGACCGCCCCCGATGATGACCGCATCGCACTTCGCCGGCGACTTCGACGAGTTATAATCATTGCTGACAGCAGTGCTCATGACGAAGCGTTGCTCTCGATACTATTTAACAAGTGTACAGCAGTGACTAAACTGCGTCAATGAAGTGACGGGAACCGAGCATGGCCAAACAGCAGCACGCGCCGAAATTCCGCCGCGCCTCGCCCACCGTGCGCCGCGAAGCGTTGATCGAGGCAACCCTGGCATGTCTGCGCAAGCACGGACACGAAGGCGCATCCGCGCGCCGCATCGCCGCCGAAGCGGGCGTGTCGGCGGGACTCATCACGCATCATTTCCCGAGCATGTCGGCACTCGTGGCCGCCTCCTACGAGACCCTGGCGATGTCGCTCCTCAGCTCGATCCGCAAGCACTCGCGTGAGATCAGCGCCACGCCGCGCGAGCGGCTGCGGCGCTTCTTCGAGGCGTCTTTCACCCCGGCGCTCCTCGAGCCCGGGCTGTTCAACGCCTGGCTCGTATTCTGGAGCATGATCGCGCACGATGAGGAGGTACGCGCCGTACAGGAGCGCACCTACGTCGCCTACCGGGCCGCTCTCGAGTCCCTGCTCGGGCAACTGCGCGCGGCCGAGAGCGTCCCCGCCTTCAAGTTACGGCCGGCCGGAATCGCGCTCGCGGCGCTGCTCGATGGGCTGTGGATCGAGGCCAGCCTGAACCCGCGCGCGTTCAAACCCGCGGAGGCCGTCGCGATGTGCGACGACTGGATTCACGCGCTCTGCTCCGGCGCCTTCCCCAGCCTGCTCGCCGGCCGCTCAGGCAGGATTGCCGGCTGATGCGAGCGCACCGCCCGGAGCCTCGCCGGTCACGACCTCGTCGACATCGATCCTGAGCCAAAGCAGCGCGGCCACCACGGCGCAGAGGCTCCCGATTGCGAACGCCGTGCCCCAGGCGTGCCGGCCCGAAAGCCAGGCGACGACAGGAATCCCGATGATGCCCCCGAGGTTGCCGCCGGTGTTGAGAACGCCCCCGATCGCCATCGCGTCGCTGCGGCCAACCGCCATTGACGCGGCCCAGTAAGCCGCTTCATTGAGCTCGATGCAGCCGAAGGAGCCGGCGAGTGCAGCCACGGCGATGTAGGGGTTCGCGGTCTGCATCGCGATCAGGAGCAAAACCCCCGCGAGCGGCAGTGACAGCAGGGGCACCGCCCGAAATCCCCATACCACGCCGATCCGCGGGCACAACCAGCCGGTGACGACGCCGCCGATTCCGGCGCCGAGGCTGCCGGCGATCGGCGGCGCCATCGACAGCCAGCCGCTCTCCAGAACCGGGAAATGACGCTGCTGGATCAGATAGAGAAAGCACCAGTTGGCTATCAGGTAGAACGAGTAGTTCATCAACAGATACGACACGGTGAGCAGCGCCGTATTCCGATGACCCAGCATACGCAGCAGACGTCGGACCGAAACTCGTGCATCCACCGTCGCATGCACGTGCTCGCCGAGCTCGCTCAGCTCGGCAGTCGAGACCGCCCGGTGCTCGCGCGGCGTATCGCGCGCGTACCAGGCCCACAGCGCAATGATGAGGACTGCGGGGATGCTGGACCAGACGAGCGCCCGCTGCCAGCCGGCGCTCAGCATCAGCGCGGCAATGAGCGGCGGCGTGATCGCCGAGCCGAGATTCAGCCCCATGCTCTGCGCGCCCTGCACCAACGACCACTGCCGTACCGGAAACCAGGTCTCGAAGACGCCGCTCGAGACCGGGAAGACTCCGCCCTGCGCCGCTCCGAGGAGCAGTTGCGCCGCGGCCAGCACCATGAAGAGCGCCGTACCGCCAAGAAGCTCGGGTGCCACCGGAATCATCATGACGGCAATGAACGCCGCCACGCCGAAGAGTGTGAGTGCGCGGCGCGCGCCGAGCCGCTGGCCGATCAGCCCGCCGGGCAGCTGAAAGAGCGCATAGCCGATGACGAAGGCCTGCTCGATCCAGCCGATCTGCAGTTGCGTGAGGTGCAGGGCCGGCATCATGCGATCCGCTGCGATCGTCACGTTGGTGCGCTGCGCATAGGCGAGCAGCCCGAGCGCGAACAGCAACCCGAAGATGCGCCAGCGGACCCGCAGTCCGTTCAATATCACCCCCGGAAAACGGACCCCGAGCCTACCTTACTCCTGGCTCCATCCTGGGGCGGGAGGATGCGGCAGGCGGCATTCGGGGATGAGGCCGCGCATGCGCCGGCCGAAGCTGCGCAGGCACACCTCCCCCTCGCTCAATGGCCCCATGGTGTAGCTGGTGGAGGCCATTCCCGACTGCACGCGCTCGATCAGCGCCTTGTCCTCCATGCTGACGCGCCGGTTGATGCGCCAGTTGAGATAACGCGCGGCGCGCATCTCACGCCGGGAATCCGGATGCACGTAGGCAATCTCACGGACCATCGTTTGTGTCGGTGACACCGGCAGGAACTGCATGAAATCGATCTGGTCCGGATAGATGTCGAAAGCGACGTTCGGCCACAGCTTGAAGTAGGTCCACAGCCGCTGCCGCTCGGCCGGCAGGTAATCGACCTTCGGCAGCAGCTGCTGATAGAGCCGCTCGGACAACTTGCGCGAGGGCTCATCGCGCAGCGTGCCCCACATCTTGTCGATCCAGGGCTTCGCCTCGATGCCGTAGCTGCGGCCGAACAGCCGCGTGAGGCCGGGATGAGCCACATTGATGTGCAGCCCATCGGAATAGTTGTCCGCCACGTTCTTCCAGTTGACGTTGCGCGGGCGCATGGTCACGCGTCCCTGCGGCACGAGCTCCTCCAGGCGATACGCAGCCAGCTCGTGCGCGTACGGAGCGGCCATCTCGCGCACGCTCGGTAGCCCGGGCTCGAAGCGCACGAAGATGAATCCCATGAAGATCTCGTGCTCGAGGGTCGCAAGTCCGTGGCGAGCGGTATCGAGGCCGCGGAACGACTCGCGGTTGGGCACCCCGACCAGCCGGCCGTCCAACGCGTAGGTCCACGCATGATACGGGCAGGTGATGCGGCGGCCGCAGTTGCCCTTCGGGCCGTCGAGAATCCGCGCCGCGCGATGCCGGCAGACGTTGTGGAACGCGCGCACCTCGCCATCGTCCGCGCGCACCACGATCGCGGATTCGCCCAGGAACTCGAACGAATGGAAGTCGCCGCGCGCCGGGATGTCGTTGACGTGGCAGACGAGCTGCCAGGCGCTGCGGAAGATCGCGCGCTTCTCGAGCTCGAAGAATTCCGGATCGTGGTAGATCCACGCCGGCAGGCTGAGGCCCTCCTCGTCGGCATCGGCGGTCGCGACGGTCTTGAACTGGCGGGTGGCGATGTTCATGGCGGGCGTCCGAAATGGCTCGACGGAGGTCTCTGCTTGTTGCACGATTGTATAATAATGACCTCGTGAGCGTCAAATCACGCCTTGGCGCTAATATAGATGGAGTTGCTGCTCCAGCCCTCGACCCAAGCGAGGATTTACGCCCATCACACCACAAATGGCCCGGGAGGCCATTGACGCCCGGTTGGCTCCGGCGCCGGTCGCAGTGCTGCCGTTGAGCGAGTGCGTCGGCCATGTCCTGCGCGAGAATGTATACGCGGAACGGGACAATCCGCCCTTTGATCGCGTTTGTATGGACGGCATTGCGATCCGTAGCGAGGTCTTCGGGAAAGGCGTCCGTCGCTTCACCATTGAAGCGACTCAGGCCGCCGGCGCGCCTGCGCTCACACTCTCGGGCGCGGAGGCCGCGATCGAGGTCATGACCGGCGCAATGATGCCGCGGGGCACCGACTGCGTCATTCCGTTGGAAGAGTACGACGTCACAGCCGGAATCGTCTCCCTCAAAGACAAGGTCCCTGGTGAGCCCTACCGCAACGTACAGCGTCGCGGTTCCGACAGCCAGCCAGGGGTGCCCATGCTGAGAGCGGGCGCACGACTCGGCGCGCCTGAGATCGCGGTCGTTGCATCCGCGGGGCTGGCCACGGTCAGGGTGAGCCGCCAACCGAGTTTCATGGTCGTCTCCACAGGTGACGAGCTCGTCGAGCCGGGCCAACCCATCGCGGAGCACCAGATCCGGCGATCCAACGCCTATGCACTGGTGGCGGCGCTGCGCGAGCATGGCTTCGGCAAAGTCGGCGACGATCACATTCTCGACAGCGAGGCGATGCTGCAGGACCGCCTCGCACGCCATCTGGCCGAACGGGACGTGCTGATCCTGAGCGGTGGCGTATCCAAGGGCAGATTCGACTTCGTGCCGAGAGTGCTGAAATCCCTACACGTCGCCGAGGTGTTCTATCAGGTAGCGCAACGGCCAGGCCTGCCGATGTGGTTCGGTGTTGGGCCGCAGGGGCAAGCGGTGTTCGGGCTGCCCGGCAACCCCGTCTCGACATTGATCTGTCTGATCCGATACGTGGTGCCGGCCATGAAGGCCGCGATGGCCACTCATGTGGCTGCGCCGGAACCGGTTGGACTGGCCGCAGCGATCACGCGCGGGCGGCCGGTGGCGTCGTTCGTCCCCGTCTCGATTCAATATGATTCCCGCGGCGCCCGTTCCGCCCTGCCGCGCATGCCGCAGGGATCCGGCGACTTCCTCGCCCTGGCGGGCACGCACGGCTTCATCGAGCTGCCGCCGCGGGCGGATGCCTACCCCGAAGGCTTCGTGGCTGATCTGTATCGGTGGTGAACCAAATTACCGCCCAGCTCGCGGATTCATGATGTTCGGTGGTATATAGCGCAACTCATGAGCAGCACGCGCGTACTCGGTATCGTCGGATGGAGCGGCTCCGGGAAGACCACCCTGATCACCAGGCTGATCCCCGTGCTGATCGCGCGCGGGATTCGGGTGGCGACGCTCAAGCACGCGCACCACAAGTTCGACGTCGACCAGCCCGGCAAGGACTCTTACGAGCACCGCAAAGCGGGCGCCTGCGAGGTGATCGTCTCGTCGGCGCGGCGCTGGGTTCAGATGCACGAAGTAGGAAACGGCGCGGAGGCGACGCTGCCGGAGTTGCTTGCGAAGGTCTCGCCGTGCGACCTCATTCTGGTAGAAGGCTTCAAGACCGAGCCGCATCCGAAGCTCGAGGTCTGCCGCGAGGCCACGGCAAACCCGCCCCTGCACCCCATTGACCTGCGCATCGTGGCAATCGCCAGCGACCGCGCCTTCCCTGACGCGGGAATCCCCGTAGTCGATCTCAACGATATTCCAGCCGTTGCGGACCTGGTGTTGGAGCGTGCCGAGCCGCTGGCCGCGGTTCTCGACGCGCTCAATCGCCCATAGGCGCAGGCCATCGAGCCGCCATCAAGGCGCGAGATGGCGCGCGAAAAACCGGCTGATGACCTGATAGGCCTGCTTCGATTCGGGCATGTCGGGATCCATGAAGAACGCGTGCCACATGCCGTCCCACACGTGGAGCTCGGTCTCGACGCCGGCCTGGGTCAACAAATCCTGGCTGCGGATCTCGGAGCTCATCAGTAAGTCGCGCGTTCCGGTGAGCAGCAGCGTGGGCGGGAATCTCGCCAGCACCTGGCGCGATGCGCCGGGGAATACCTCGGGGTCATCGGCCCGAGCTCCGTTGAAGTAAGGGAGATCCGCGATGCTCAGCGGGCGCACGGGAACAGTGCCGCCATTGAGCATGGGTGCGAGAAACGCCGAATCGCCATAGCCCGCCATGACCGAGCCGCAGAAGGTTCCGAGCGCCCCCGGCAGCGGCAGCCCGTGGCTCTCGAACCAGGCGACGGCCTCGGCGGTGAGGATGCCTCCGGCCGAAGTGCCGTATATACCGATCTCGCGCGGTTTGTAGTGCTGCAGCAGGACACGGTAGACCGCGGCCACATCCTCGCTGCCTGCCGGAAACACGTGCTCCGGCCCCTGGCGGTAGTCGATCGTGATCACCTTGATCCGGCCGACGGCGGCGATGGGAATCGCCTCGACCAGCTCACCGCTGTCGGCGCCCCAGAGGAACGTGCCCCCGTGCAGATTGAGCAGCACCCGATGTTGGTTCGCTGGCGCCACACCGCCGGTTGGAGACACCGTGTAGGCAGCTACCCCGCCGATGCGGCTCTTGTGCACCGTGACCGCGAAGAGCTGTCGCATGCGCTGCACGCGCGCGCTGTTGATCCGGTCGTAGAAGGCACGGCTGGCGGCAATCGGGCCGCCGAGTGGCGGCGCCTTGCTCCCCGCGTCGACGCCACTCAGAAAGAGCCGCAGCGACTGTGGCGAAGCAAAACTCGAATAAGGAATCTTGAAGCCCGGCGTGGTTATGGTGCCGTTCGCGGCGACGTGCGGTACTGCCGGCGCTTGCGCGCCCGCCACCGCACAAGAAAGTGCCAGACAACATACGACGAGTCCGATCTGCTTGGTCATGGTCGTGCTCAATTCGAATCGATGGGTTGTCGCGGCAGCGTGACTCGAAAAACGGTACGTCCGGCCACGCCCGATTGCAGCTCCACACGCCCACCGTGGCCATTGATGATCTGCTGCACGATGTAGAGTCCCAGCCCCAAGCCTCGGCTCTTTGCCGACTGCGCGCGCTGGAAGGGATCGAACAGCCGGGGCAGGAATTCCGCGGGGATCGTACCGGGATTGATCACGCTGAGCACGACGGTGTCCTCGGAAGTGCCGTCGAGCTGCACGCGAACCGCATCGTCCGCGTCACCGTGCTCCAGCGCGTTGCCGATGAGATTCGTAAGGACCTGCCGCAGGCGGTCCTCGTCCCACAGTCCCTCTGCCGACCCTTCGCGGCTGATCTCGATGGCGCGCTCCGGATGAGTAACCTGATACGCCGCCACTACGCTCTCGACCAGCGCATCCAGCGCCATGGGCGAGCGCTGGATCGGTAAGCCGCCACCGAGGTGCAAGCGCGCCAGATCGAGCACATCGCCGATCATGCGACTCATCCACTTGCCGTTCGACAGGATCCGCGCGGCAACATCCCGCGCGGTCGCCTCGTCAGGTCGCCGCTCGAGCAGATAAGCGCAGTTGACGATGGCGTTCAGCGGATTGCGCAGATCATGCCCCAGAACCGCCGTGAACATCTCGTTCAGGCGCAGGCTTTCGGTGCGCTCCTTCAGCTCGCGGGCAAGCTGCTGCCGCTGCCGGTAAAGCTGGAAGAAGACCTCGGTCTTGCTCAGGAGGACGTGCGGCTCCACCGGCTTGAAGAGAAAGTCGACCGCGCCGAGGTCGTAACCCCGGAACAAGCGGCGCTGATCATGGGCGCCGGCCGTGATGAAAATGATGGGCACGTGGTCCGTGCGCTTGCTGCCGCGCATCAGCTCCGCGAGCTCGAAACCGTCCATTTCCGGCATCTGCACGTCGAGAAGGGCAAGCGCCACGTCATGCGTCAGAAGGAGCTCGAGCGCCTCGGTCCCGGAGCGCGCCGCCAGCAGCTCGACGTCGTCGCGCTGCAGCAGCGCGCCGAGAACATCGAGATTCTCCTCCATGTCATCGACGATCAGGCATTTCACGCGGCATTTCGGCTGCACGGTCATCGATGAATTCTCCTCAGAAGGGCGGCGATCTCAGCGAGTGGCAGTACCCAATCCGCGGCGCAGCGTTGCAGCGCGGATGTGCCCATGAGAGGCACGGCAGCGCTTTGCGGTTCCTGCACGACGGTGATGCCGCCGGCTGAATGCACGGCTGCAAGTCCCTCGGCGCCATCGGCGCTCGCGCCGCTCAGGATGATGCCCATCAGAGACTGGCGGTAGACATCGGCGGCGGACTCGAAGAGCACGTCGACGGATGGCCGCGAGAGATTCACCGGATCATCCACGGAAAGCGCCAGACAGGGCCCCTCCTCGATGAGCAGGTGATAGTCGGGTGGGGCGAAATAGATCGTGCCGGGCCGCACCGGCACCTTGTCTTCGGCCTCCTCGACGGGCAGGAGGCACTTCGCCGCGAAAATCGGCACCAGCATGCTCGGTCTGTCTCGCGGCAGATGCAGCACGACGAATACGGCCGCGGGAAATTGCGGCGGCAGTGCCGGCAGAAGCGCGTCGAGCGCCTCCAGGGCCCCGGCGGAGCCGCCGATGACGATGCCCGCGACATTCGCCGCCAACGACGGCATCAGGCACCGTCCTTCTTCTGGAACAGGCGGTGCTCGCGCGACACCTCGGCGAAGGCCGCCTCGTGAGTCGAAAACCGCAGCGACTCCTTGGCTCCTATGCCAAGAAAGCCTTTGCGGCAGAGCGCCTCCCGAAAGAGCCCGATGGCACGACTCTGCAGCTCGTGCTTGAAGTAGATGAGCACGTTGCGGCAGGAGACGAGCTCCACCTCCGCGAACACGCTGTCGGTCGCCAGGCTGTGGTCGGAAAAGACGATGTGCCGCCTGAGAGACCGATCGAGCGCCGCCCGGCCATACGCCGCCGTGTAGTACTCGGACAGGGATCGGCTCGCACCGGATCCGCGGTGGTTCGCGGTGAACTGCGCGATGCGATCGAGACCATAGACGCCCGCCTGCGCGATCTCGAGCCAGTGCGGGTTGATGTCCGTGGCGTAGATGAGCGTGCGCTCGAGCAGACCCGCCTCGCGAAACAGGATAGCGAGTGAGTAGGCTTCCTCGCCGGTACTGCATCCCGCGACCCAGACCTTCAGCGACGGATAGGTCTTGAGCAGCGGCACGACCTGCTCGCGCAGGGTGCGGAAATAGCCGGGATCGCGGAACATCTCGCTCACCGGCACGGTCAGCGTATCGAGCAGCACGGGAAAGGCGGTTGTATCGTGCAGAATGCGATCCTGCAACTGCGACGGCGAGCCGCAGCCGAGGCGATCCATGGCGGTATTGACGCGCCTCTTGATCGAGGCCGCGGCATAGCCACGGAAGTCGTAGTGATACTTCTGGTACACGGCCTCCAGCAACAGTCGCTGCTCGATGTGACAGCTGGCGGCGCCGGCCTCCGAGGCCGGCTCTATTTCGGCATCCATATTCTAACGAGCGATAGCAGCTTATCCACATCCAGGGGTTTGGCGATGTAGTCGTTCGCGCCGGCCGCGAGGCATTTCTCCCGATCGCCCTTCATGGCCTTGGCGGTCAGAGCGATGACCGGAAGAGCGCCCCACTCCGGACGCTTGCGAATCTCGCGAATCGCGGTCAGGCCGTCCATCTCCGGCATCATGATGTCCATGAGGACGAGGTCGATCGCGTTGCCGGCGTCTCCGTGACTGCGCGCCAACGCCTCGAGTGCTTCGAGGCCATTACGCGCGATCTCGACCTTGGCTCCTTTGGGCTCGAGCACTCGCGACAGCGCGAAGATGTTGCGCACGTCGTCCTCGACGACGAGGATGCGACGCGCCTCGAGCACGGTGTCCCGATCACGCGCCTTCTTCAGCATCGATTGGCGCTCGGGGGGCAGCTCCGATTCGACCTGATGGAGGAAGAGCGTGACCTCATCGAGCAGCCGCTCCGGCGAGCGGACATCCTTGATGATGATCGAGCTGGAGAAGCGCCGCAGATCCTCCTCTTCGTCGCGGCTGAGCGAGCGCCCCGTATACACGATGACCGGCGGGAACGAGACGCCCTCCAGCGCCGCCATCTGCCTGAGCAGCTCGTAGCCGGAGAGGTCCGGCAGGCTCAAGTCGAGCACCATGCAATCGAAGGTGATGGCGCGGAGCGCGTCCAGCGCCGCGGCCGCGCTCGCTACGGCCGTGATCACCACCTTGTCGGCCGCGAGCAGGTGTTCGATGCTCGCGCGCTGCCGGTCATCGTCCTCGACTACGAGCACACGGCGGATCTCCTGCGAGAGCTTCGCCTCCAGCCACTGGAACGCTTCGACCAGCCGCTCGCGGGCAACCGGCTTGACCGCGTAACCGACAGCACCGCGCTCGAGGGCTTCCCGCTCCGACTGCATCATCGAGATGACATGCACCGGAATGTGCCGGACGCGGGAATCACGCTTCAACTGATCGAGAACGGCGAGTCCGGATGAGTCCGGGAGCCGGATGTCGAGCACGATCGCGCTGGGATTCAAGGTAGTGGCCGCGATCAGCGCATCGTGCGCCGTGTGGGTGATCACACACTGAAATCTCCTCTCACGGGCCAGATCCCGCAGGATGCCGGCGAAGTGCAGATCGTCCTCGACGATGAGAATCAGCCTGGAACCGGACGTGAGATTCTCGCGGTCGTCCTCCAGTGACAGGAGGTGAGAGCGTCCGCGTGTTCGTGTGCGTCAGCGGCGTCAGCGGCACCTGCGTCGGTGCGCGCGCAGGCTCAACCTGCCCGTGCGTGTCCGCGTGCTGCGGCAACACGCGGGGAAGCGTCAGCTCGAAGGTGCTGCCTGCTCCCGGCGTGCTCGCCAAAGTGATATCACCGCCCAGCAGGCGCGCCAGGTCGCGCGAGATCGACAGGCCGAGTCCGGTGCCGCCGTACTTGCGATGAGTGCTGCCATCGGCCTGCCGGAAGGCCTCGAAAATGACGCCGTGCTGCTCGCGGGCGATGCCGATTCCGGTATCGCGAACCGCAAACGATATGGTCTGGGCATCGGGAGCAGAGATGCTGAGGTGGACGGAGCCCCGCTCGGTGAACTTGAGCGCATTGGCCAGCAGGTTGCGCAGAATCTGGCCGAGCCGGCCGGCGTCGGTTTCGATCCGCTCGGGCGCCCCCGGCGCGAGGTGCACCTCGAAGTCGAGTCCTTTCTGCTGGGCCAGTCCGTGGAAATTCGCCCGCAGCGTCTCGAGCAGACCCGCGAGCGGGACCGGACCGGAGGTGACCTCGATCATGCCGGCCTCGATCTTGGAGAGATCCAGCACGTCGTTGATCACGGCAAGCAGCTCCTGGCCCGCCGAGGAGATCGTCTGTGCGAAGCGCACCTGCTCCTCGGTGAGGTTGCCGGCCTTGTTGTCGGCGAGCAGCTTGGCGAGGATGAGCGTGGAGTTGAGCGGTGTGCGCAGCTCGTGGCTCATGTTGGCCAGGAACTCGCTCTTGTACTGGTTGGCGCGCTCGAGCTCCACCGCTTTCGCCCCGAGCGTGGACTGCGCCCGGGTGAGCTCGTCGCGCTGACTTTCGAGGACATGTGCCTGCTCCTCGAGATGGGCGTTGCTCTGCTCGAGCTCGGCCTGCTGCGCCTCGAGCTGTGCCTGCGACTCCCGGAGCGAGCGGCTCTGGACTTCGAGCTCCTCGTTGGTAACGCGAAGCTCTTCCTGCTGCGTTTGCAGCTCCTCAGCCTGGCGCTGCGTCTCCTCCAGCAGCTCCTCGAGCCGCGTGCGATCTCGTGGAGGAACGCATGGCGACGGCGAGCGCCTCGGAAACGCGAGCGAGAAGCTCGAGATCCGCTGCGCCGCAGGCGGCGGAAGAAACCCAGCTCCACGACGCCCTGCACCGTCCCGTCCACCGTAGCGGGCGCGAGGAGGAGCTCGCGCGGCCTGCCCTTCCCGACCCCGGAAACCACCGGCAGGTAGTCCGCGGGGACATCCTTGATGCGCAGCAACCGTCCCTCCTTGCCGCACTGGCCGACCAGGCCTTCGCCGCCGCGGAAGCTCACGGTCTCGGCGCCCGGTGGCGCGGCGTAGGCCGCGACTCGCCGCAGCACACCGCCGGCATCCGAGACGTACACCGCGCCTACCTGCGCATCGAGGTACTCGGTGAGAAAACCCAGCAGCCGTTCCCCGAGCCGGGTGAGGCTATGCTCACCGCCGAGCCGGTTGGCGAGAGCTATCTGTCCGGCGCGAACCCACGCCTGGGCGGCAAGCTCCCGATAGTTCCGCGCGGTCATGAGCGCGGCGGCGAGGATGAGGGCTACCAGAATCAGCGACCCGCCAGCCGTCACGATCATGGACTCGCGCGAGGCCGAGTCCCAAGCGGCCTCGCGGTCGCTGAGGACTCCGCGCGCCTCGGCCTGCATGGCGGAAATGAGAGCGGTGGTGCGAAGCATGGCCTCCCTGCCCCGATCGGTGCGCACGATCGCGAGCGCGGCAGCCGCATTGCCCGCCCGTCGCAGCGCCACGGTCTGCTCGAGCTCCGTCATTTTGGTGCCCGTATCCCGCGCCAGCTCGTCGAGCTGCTGCTGTTGCCGGGGATCGTCGGCGGTCAGCCGCCGAAGACTCTCGAGCTCGCCCGGGACCGCGGCCCGCGCGCGCTCGTAGGGCTGAAGATAGTCTTCGTCGCCGGTGAGCAGGAATCCGCGCTGGCCGGTCTCGGCGTCGCGCACCGCCAGGTCCAGTGCCTGCAGTTGCTCGACCTCATCGAAACTGTGCTGGACGAGCTGCGCCGCCGCCGTGCGGGCGCGCAGCTCCCGCGTCGCGAACAAGGCTATGAGGACGAGCGCCAGAAGCGCAATCAGAAAGCCGGCGGCAACGCCTGCCGGAAATGGCAGCGCGGCAAAACGGCCACGAAGATACCCCCGAGCGACTGCAGCGCTTGACATCGAATCCCAACCCCCAGGGAAAGAGAAATAGCGAGCGCAGGCGCGCTCGCACGAGATTATTTCATTATAGAGGGTCCGGGCCGAGTCAGCCCGTGGGCGAGCTGAAGCGGTGCCATTGCCGGGCGACCGCTGTCAGCGTGTTGAGTGTCAGGTTTGGATCCGCAGCGCCGGGGCGTCCCTGTTCGCGGTCCGATTGGCCACCATCCGATCATGCAGTCGCGTGATGGCGGTGCTGCCGGTACGGACGCACAGCCCCGGAACTATTGCGTGGACGAAGCATGCGAGGGAGGCGAGCAGCAGCGAAAACCCGAACCCGAGCGCATGGCGCTGGTGCTCCAGATAGGACTCCCCAACGGACCGTGGATGCTCGAGGAATAGGCGGGTGAACACGGTGCCCCTGGCTCATTGGCTCAATATAAGGACAATATCCAAAGTAGCGTCGAATTTCTTCACCATTTAGACTACGCGGAACGGCTTTTACGGGAAAATTTCCCATGCCCGACCTCGACGGGACGGATCTACGCATTCTGGACCTGCTGCAGGGGGACGCCTCGCAATCGGTGGCCGCCATGGCCGAGCAGGTGCACCTTTCCACGAATGCCTGCTGGCATCGCATCAAGCGCATGGAGGAGGCCGGCATCATCCAGAAGCGGGTCGCACTCCTCGACCCGGCCAGGGTAGGCGCGGGACTGACGATGTTCGTGCTCGTTCGCGCCGCCGAGCATTCACAGGAATGGTTCGATCATTTCGCGGCCACCGTGCGCGCGATTCCGTCCGTCACGGAGTTCCATCGCACCAGCGGGGACGTCGACTACCTGCTCAAATTGCAGCTCGCGGACGTTGCCAGTTATGACGAGGTCTACAAGCTCCTGATCGGCTCGATCCGCTGCGCCGATGTTCGGGCGGTATTCTCGATGGAAGAGCTCAAGCGCACCACCGCAGTCCCGCTGCCGGCGCATACTACATAATCCCGGACGCGGGCGGCGGATCCAGTAACTATCTCAACACGCCATCGGGTCCGCGCTGTAGCCCACGCGGATGTGTGGGCAGTGGCGCGCCGGACGCCTCCTCGATCGTGAGGCCGTGGGGCCACTCCGGCGGTGCGATCGCGATGTAGCGCGCGAACCCGCCGGTACCGCCCGCGAATTTCGCGAATCCGATCGCGATGAGGGCGCCGCTCTCGGGAACCTGATCCAGATTGGCCACGCCTTCCGCCTGGGCGAAGTCATGTTTCAAGAGCCACGTCTCACCGACGAACCGCGGCGCGGTGTTGTCGGTGTCGAGCGGCTCGTGGCCGTGCATCAGCACGTGCCGCTCGAGATGCAGATATTTCAACGCCGCCAGCGTCACGCCGGGAAAGGGAGCGCGGGTGAAGCGCTGCGGATCGTGCCATTTTTTTGACCAGTCGGAGCGGATCATGGTCACGGCTCCGGCCGGAATCGGCCCGTGGCGGCTTTCCCAATCCTTGACGTCGGCTACCGTCGCCTGATAGCCGGGATCGACAGCGACCCTGGGAGCGACGTTGACGACAGCCAACGGGCGCAGAGTCACCGTGGGCGGAATGTCGCTGATCGTCGCGCCATGTTCGTTCAGGTGCGCCGGCGGTCCGAACTGCGTACCGATATGATCCATGGGCAAGTCGTAGGCGGTAATCGCCACACCCAGCTTGGCGTAGCTGAAAGGCTCCCCTTGGCGTATGACACCGGGGATCGAGACGCCGGCCCGCGCCGCTGCGACTTTGAAGTCCGCGAAGCCTTCGCCTATCGGGCCGCCGGGCGCCATGGCATGCGTCAGGTCGATGTATTTGGCGCGTCGCAGCGTGCCCTGGTAGAAGTCCCAGAGCGAAGTGTCGCCGCGGGCTTGCGTGCGCGGCGCTCCGGCGCCGGCCAGCAGCAGGGTCGAGCCCAGGAGGGCCCGTCTGGAGATCGTTGGCATGGGCTTCGACATTGACGGCTGTCAGCCGGCGGGCAGGCTCCAGATATCCAACACGCCGCTGGTGGCGCGGCTGTTGGCATTACCCTCCGGCAGGATGATCCTGCCGTCGACCACGATGGGGCTGCTCCAGTGGCCCTGCCCGCAAGGCAGCGTCACGATGCGTTTGCCGGAAGACGCCTCATAGACGTTGAGCCCGCCGCGCGGCGCGTAAACGAACAGCAGCCCGCCGGCCTCGAAGGGGCTCGTGCCGCCGGTGTCGTTCTGCCATTGCTGAGCGAGCGTCCCATTTCGCACCTGCCAGGCCGCGGTGCCGCCGTTGTCGGCGGCAAACATCCAGGTCTGGCCGTCGTGCCGCCATACCGCCGGTTGGGTGAATAGGTCCGTGCCGCTCGGAGTGGAGACGACCTGCAGCTCGTAGCCCTTGTGCGGTGCCGTGCCGGCGATCTGCCGCCGGCTGAGCAGCCGGATCCTGCCATCCTTGCCGCCTTGAGCGATCAGGTCGCCGCCCAGCAGCACCGGCGAGGCGGAACCCAGGTCCAGATCCTCCTCATTGAGCTGCGCGGTGTTGCCCGGTGTGTAGTTGCCCAACATGTCGGTGGCGTCGGAGTTGAGCTCGACGACCGCATCGCCCCAGGCGGTCGTGCCGTTCCAGTCGCCATTGCCGGTGGCGATGAAAATCCGGCCATCGCCGGGATCGATCACGGCGCCGGCGCGGCCCCAGATGGCCGACTGGGTCTGCGGACAGGAGCTGGGCTGCAGCAGCCCGGTACGATTGCTGCACAGGGAGTTCCACACGTGCAGCACCCTGCCGGAAGCGCCGTCCAATATGGCAACGTGGCCCTGATAAGGCGGCCGGTCGCCTATGTATCCCGCAGTGACCGCGATCACGCGGCCGCGGAAGATCTTCAGGGGCGAGTCCATCTTTTCCCGCAGCGGCAGCTCTGTGATGGCGGTGCGCCATAGCAGGTGTCCATCGCTGACGGCCAGCTTTTCAACGTAGCCGTCGGGTGAAGCCGCGTATATGGAGTTGCCGTCAGGGTCGGCCACCGGCGTCGAGTTCGTGAACTGGCGCGTACCCGCCAGCTCCTGATAACTCGCAGGCGTGTACTCCCATAAAACAGCACCGCCGGCGGCATCGAGCGCCAGGGTTCTGCCGTAGCTGGTGGTTACGAAGATGGCGTCATGCCGGGCACCGCGGATCGTGGCCCCGTGGAGATAGATCGCGCTGGCATCCACCAGGCCGTCGAGCTGCACCTGGCGGCGGCGCAACCGGCGAACACTTGCCGCGGTGATGCCCGTGGCCTGCGGATTCGCGCTCGTGCTCTGCAGGTCGCCGCCAAACATCGGCCAGTTCTGCGCCGGCGCGCTTTGGGCGGCCGCCATGATTGCAACGCTCAGGCCCAGCAGGAGGCGGAGCGAAATATGACGTCTCATCCCGCGGATTATGCGCCAACGGCGGCCTGTACTATACTCGGCGCGGCAAAGTTGACAGGTAGCAACCAATGCCGGATGTGCGCGAGGCTTTGTCGGAGATCCGATCCATCCGCGGGCATGTGGCCCGCTACACCGAATTCAGAGGTTACGGCCCCCTCACCCTGGCCGGCACCGGCGTGCTCGCGGTCGCGATCGCTGCCGTGCAGAAGCGCTGGGCGATCGATCTCGGACTGGAGTCGGCGCGCTTCCTGGCAATGTGGATCGGCGCCGCCGCCGTCGCGCTCACCTCCATCGGCATCGAGACTTTTGCGCGCGCCCGCCGCATTCACTCTACCCTGGCGATGCAGATGCTGCATGCCGCCCTGGAGCAATTCCTACCGGCGATAGTGGCCGGCATCCTCCTGACCGCCGTAGTGGTGCGCACGGCACCGCAGAGCTCGTGGATGCTGCCTGGCCTGTGGCAGATGCTGTTCAGCCTGGGCGTGTTCGCCTCCTGTCGCTTTCTGCCACGGGCAACCTTCTGGGTCGGCGTATGGTATCTCGCGACCGGAATGGCGTGCCTCGCCATTGGGCCCAATGCGGCCGCGTCCCCATGGGAAATGGGCATACCGTTCGGCGTGGGCCACTTCATGGTCGCGGGCGTCCTTCAGTTCGGATATCGTCATGAGCAGGAATAGAGCGAAGTCCAAAGGCCAGCGGGCGCATCCGTTCGCATACGAGGGCCTCGATCGCATCATTCACGAGCGCGCGCGCCTCGGTGCCCTCACCGCCTTGCTCGCGCATCCCAGGGGACTGCCGTTCGCCGCGCTCAGGAAGCTTTGCGGGCTGACGGACGGCAACCTGGCCCGTCACCTCGAGGTGCTCGAGGCGGCGGAGCTCATCGAGATCAGGAAGACCGCGGAAACGCGCCCGTTATCGCTCTGCCGCATCACGGCGGAGGGGCGCAAGCGCTTTCTCAGCTATCTCACGGTACTCGAGCAGGTGCTGCTCGATGCCGGCGCGTCGCCTGAGTCCGAAGACGGCCGCGCCAAGGGCCTGCGCCACCTCGAAGCCCGCTGATCCCCGGGTCCGTCCCGGCCGCCCGGCAGCCACGCCGCGGCGGGGTCTTGCATTCCATGTACTTTGCATCGTAAAGTTCGACTTTGCGCTACAAAGCTCATATGTCAGCGACTCACGACTTCTGGACGCTCGAGGACGAGCTCGCCTATTACCGGATCGTCCAGGGCGCACACGCGCTCGAGGTGTACAGCCAGGACATCTTCGTCCGACACTTCAGCACCTGGCAGTTGAGCGTCGGCGGCGTGGTGGTCTCCAAGCAGCCGCTGGAGCTCAATTTCGCCAGAAATGCCGTGGAGTCGCAGTGTCCGATCTGGTCGGGAATCCGCAAGGTGATCGAAGCTCTCGTCATCCGCACGTTGACGACTACGGCACATCTGACGGACTCACAGAGGAAGTTCCTGGGGATTCGCTTCCGCGAAGTTGCGCACGGCGCGTCAGATCCCAACGTCTGGAAAAGTGTAAAGCTCCTGACGGATCCTTGGGGTGAGCATCTGCCGCTATCGGCTCTGGCTCGATACAGCAGGTTCGTTCACATCCCGGAGTCCGGACCGCTCGCCTGCGCCACGCACGGCATCGATGGAACATTCGTCGTGACGGACGCCTTGCTCGACCGCTTCGGCACGGACTCCCTCCCCGACTGGCTTGCCCTGCTGGCAGACGCCGGGCTGCTGCCGGCTACGCCACCGTGCGCACCGCCTGCGCAATATGCTGCAGCAGCAGCTCCGGATCGATCGGCTTGGTGAGGTGCGCGTCGAAGCCGGCCTCGAGGCTCTTCGCCCGGTCACTCTCGTGCCCCCAACCGGTTACCGCGATCAGCCGCAGGTCCCGTCCCCATGGCGCGGCGCGCAGCCGCCGGGCAACTTCATATCCCGACATGCCCGGCAGACCGATGTCGAGCAGCACGATTACAGGTCGCATCGTCTCGGCGACCTCGAGCGCCCGCTTGCCGTCATGGGCGACAGCCGTGTTATATCCGGCGAGCGCCAACACGTACGATAGCGAAGTCGCCGCATCGATATTGTCGTCCACGACGAGCACGCGGACGCCGGCGGCGCCGAGCGCCTTGATCTTCTCGGGCGCGGCGACGGGCTCGGTGAGCGCCGCCACTTCCTTGGCGCGCGGCAGGCGAATGACGAACTCGCTGCCGAGCCCTGGCCCGCGGCTATGGGCCTCGATGCTGCCCCCGTGCAGCCCGACGAGGTCTCGCGCCAGAGAGAGCCCGATGCCGAGTCCGCCTGCGGAGCGTGTTCCCGGCGCTTCGAGCTGAACGAAAAGCTCGAAGACCGTCGGCAGCGCCTCTGAGGCTATGCCGACACCGTCGTCCTTCACGGTAACGATGACTTCCTCGCCCTCCGGGGATGCGCTCACAGCGATGTGTCCCCCGGCTGGCGTGTACTTGGTCGCGTTGTGCAGCAGGTTGCCGAGAATCTGCGTCAGGCGCACGGCATCACCGGTCACGGACAGGGGCTCCGCGGGTACGTTGACCGCCACCTCCTGATGCGCGGCCTGGGCGAGCGGCATCGCCGATGCGACGGCGCTCTCGATGATCTCGCGCAGATCGAGCTGCTCGCGACGGATCTCGAGGACACCGCGCGTCACTCGGGACGCATCGAGCAGGTCATCCAGCAGGCGCGCCATCTGGGCGAGCTGTCGATCGATCATCTTCCTGGCGTCGTCCGCCATCTGCGGCGGTACGCCGGGCTCGAGCAGCCGTGTCGCGTAGCGAATTGGCGTAAGCGGATTGCGCAGCTCGTGGGCCAGGGTTGCGAGAAACGCATCCTTGCGCTGGTTGGCGAGCCGCAACGTCTCCTCCGCGCGCTTGCGCTCAGCAATGGCCGCGCGCCGCTCGAGAGATGACTCCAGCGCATACGGCAGGCGCGCATAGTGCTTGGGTGTCTTGGTGACGTAGTCGTCGAGTCCTTCCTTCATCGCCTCGACCGCGACTTCGGTACTGCCGGACCCTGTGAACATGAGCACCGGGCAATCCGGCCGCGCGTCCCTGATCTTGCGCAGGACTTCGATGCCGCTGGCCCAGCGCAGCTCATGGTCGATGATTGCAGCGTCAAACTCACCATCGATGATCGCCCGCTCGAGCTCATGGGCGTCGCGCGCGAGCACGATGCTGACCGCGCCGAAATGCTGGCTCAGCGCCCGCGTGACGAGGTCGCGGTCATGTGGATTGTCGTCGATGAGCAGCAGCCGCAGCGGCTGCAACATGCGCTTGCTGGCGGCGGGAACTGCATGAGACAAAAACTATCCCTCTCGAGCGACTGCTCGCCCGTCTCGACCTCGCGCGACTTTCTCGATTCCCCGGAAGAGCGAACTGTTCTGCGGCTGTGAGCGGCCGTCCGTTCTTGTGGCTGAGTCTAGCCGACCTCTCGGATTACAGCTACCCGGCCGCGCGCAGCTCGATCCAGAAACGGCTGCCCTGGCCGGGTGCGGAATCGACGCCAACCTGTCCGCCCATCCTCTCGACCCCTTTTTTGACCAGCGCAAGTCCTATGCCCGTTCCCGGGTACTTCTCTTCGCCGTGGAGTCGCTGAAACACCTCGAAAATCCTGGCGTGCTGGACGGGGTCGATCCCGATGCCGTTGTCCTCCACCCAGAGGCGTATGCGGCTGGGGTTTCGCCGCTCGGTACGGATGCGCACCGCGGGCGGCGTGCCTTCCGCCACGAACTTCAGCGCATTGGCGACCAGATTGGTGAGCACCTGAACGAGGGTCTGCTGATGGGCCATGACACTCACTTCGGGCTCGATTGCCAGCTCGAGCTTGGCGGTCTTCGCCTCGATGGCGCTATTGAGGAGAGCGAGAGCTTCATCGACAGCCGGGCGAAGCGCCAACCTGCGCGTCGGCAGCTCCGTTCTCGCCAGTCGGCTGAACTCCAGGACATCGGCGATCATGGCGTCCATGTTGACGGCAATCTGCTCGACGGAGCGGATGTATCCCCGGCACAGCTCCCCCAGCCCCGGCGAGCAGTCCTCCAGCAGCGCCCGGACGTAGCCCTGTAGATTCCGCAGCGGTGCCCGCAGATCATGCGTGACGGTGTAGGCAAATGCCTCCAGCGCCCGGTTCGCCTGCTCGAGCTCCTCATTGCGCTGGGTGGAGCGCCGCATCTTGGTGACGTCTTCCACCAGCACGTCAATGGCATCATGGCCATTGACTCGCACGCGCAGCAGCGAGAGATATACACAGACCGAGTCGCCGTCGATTGCCTCCAGCTCGATTTCGCGCTCCACCGAATCGTTGGGTCGGAGCAAACGCGGCAGCTCCTGCCGTATCGTCCCGAGCAGCGCATTGCGGGAGTTTTCACTCTGCCCTTCGAAACGCTCGAGCAGTGCCTTGCAGGCACGATTGGCGTCGACGACAAAGCCTCCCTCGGTCATGCGCAGCACACCGACGTTCAGCCGCTCGAGAAGCGTGTACAGCCGCGTTTCCGAGCGTAGCGCGCGCAACCGGATCTCGGCGCGATCGAGACAGGACCGAACGGCCACTGCCAGACGCATGTAGTGCTTCGGGCTCTTGATGACATAATCGTCGAGACCGGCCTTCATGGCCGCAACGGCGACCTCCTGCGTCCCGGTCGCGGTGAACATGATCACCGGGCAGTGCGGCCGGGCCTCTTTGACCGCGCGGACGATGTCCACGCCGTTCGACCACTTCAGGTTGAAGTCGGTGACCACGATGTCGAAAGTCGCATTTGCCAGCGCCTCGCGAAACTCGGCGTCATCCAACGGCTCGGCCGCCTCGACGTCAGGAAACTCCTTGCGCAGCTCGCGCAGGGTGAGTTGCCGGTCATGGGGGTTGTCATCGAGAACGAGCACTCGAAGAATATCGTCGGTCATCGCACTGCCTGCTTAGAGGTTCAGATTGAGTTGTGAGGCGAGTCGTGCGAGCTGGGCGCTGTTGCGGGCTCCCAGCTTCTCGCGGATCGCCGATTGATGGTTGGCGACGGTTTTCTCCGAGAGCGCCAGTTTCTCACTGATGCTCCGCACGGTCTCCCCCTGGACCAGCAGACGCAGCACTTCGAACTCGCGCGGCGTCAGCGCCTCGATCTCCGACTTCCCGGGCTGCGCGGCCGACTCCGCAATGTTGCTCGCGACGTCGGGACTCACGTACCGCTCGCCGCGCGACACTGCATAAATCGCCCGCACCAGGACTTCCGGCGCGGTGGCCTTGCTCAGGTAGCCCAGCGCCCCGGCTTCCAGCGCGCGGCGCGCGTATATCGCATCGTCATACATGCTGAACATCAGGATACGCAGCTGCGGCTGATCCCTGAGCATGCGGCGCGTTGCTTCTATCCCGCTGACGCCCGGCAGGGCGATATCCATGACCACCACGTCCGGCTCGAGTGAGCGCGCCTGCTCGAACGCCTGGGCGGAATTGCTCGCTTCGCCGACGACACTGATGTTTGCCTCGTCCTCGAGAAGCCGCCGATAGCCCTCGCGCACGATGGCATGATCGTCGACGAGCAGTACCTTGGTGGGGCCGGTCATGAGGCCGCCTCCGGGGGTACCGGAATCCGGGCCGAGAGCTCGAAACCGCTCCCGGGCGAGCTGTTGAACACAAGTGTGCCCCGCAGCGTCATGACCCGCTCACGCATACCGATCAGTCCAAGCCCCCGGGTCGACTGACCGGGCGAAGCGCCAACGCCATCGTCCGACACCGAAGCCAGGATCGTGTCGTCTTTGGCATCCGCCAGGCGCTCGAGGCGAACATTCACGTGGCTGGCAGCAGCGTGCTTTGCCACATTGGTCAGCGCTTCTTGAACGAGCCGATACAGCGTGACTGTGACGCTCTCCGGCAACGCGCTGAAGTCTCCGGCGATCTCCAGCTGCAGCGAGACGTCGGGCAGGCGTGCGCGCCAGGTTTCGACGCAATGCTCCAATGCAGCGGCAAGCCCCAGTTCGTCCAGGCCTGTCGGCCGCAGCTCCCGGATGAGAGTGGCGAGAGCGCCGTGGACGTGATTGCAGATCTCGACGATGGTGCTCGCCCGACGGTGGGTTGCCGCCTGTGACGCGTGGCTATCGTCACGAATCCCAACGGCATCGAGCTTGATGACATTCAGATATTGCCCGAGCTCATCGTGCAGCTCGCGCGCGAGCGACTTGCGCTCGGTCTCCTGCAGCTCGACGTACTGCTGGGCCAGGCGACGATTGTCCGCCAGTGCCGTTGCCAGTTGCGCCTCCGCCGATTTCCGCCGTGTGATTTCCTGCGTGGCCTCGCCGTAACGACGCATGGCAAACCACGTCAGGCCGAGGCCCAGCACGAGCAGCACCACGGGCAGCTCGTCGAGCTGGTACCGCTCGTAGGGCGCGGTCAGGCGTCGCAACATCTCCGTGACATTGAAGATGCCGCACACCACCCAGGTCGCAATGGTCACGGCGGCGACCAGGGTCGCATCGCGCAGGTGGGTCCTGAATTGAGCCCCCATTTCAGCCCCAGTCTACGCTACCAGCGCTGGTGGACCGCGGCCCGGATATGGCGATCGTAGATGGAGCGGGCGGCTTTCATCTGTTGCTCCGTCAGCGCCGGCAACGCACTCGCGCCGCAATTGTCCTCGACCTGGCGCGGATTCTTGCCGCCGGGAATGATGGTCGAGACCCCATCGAACATGAGGATCCAGCGCAGGGCCAGTTGCGCCAGGGTCGCGCCGCCGGACAGCAGCGCCTTCAGCTCTTCGACCGCTTGCAGCCCTGCCTCGTAAGGAACGCCCGAGAACGTCTCGCCGATATCGAACGCCTCGCCGTGACGGTTGAAGTTGCGGTGATCGTCGTGCGCGAATGTCGATGCCGCGGTCAGCTTACCGGTGAGCATCCCTGAGGCCAAGGGTACGCGGATGATGGTCGCGACTCCGCGGCGTTCCGCCTCCACCAGAAAGCGCTCCGCCGGGCGCTGACGGAACATGTTGAAGATGATCTGCACGGACTGCACGTTGGGAAACTCGATCGCCTTGAGCCCCTCCTCTACCCGCTCCACGCTGACGCCGTAATGCCGCACCTTGCCCGCCTTCACCAGCTCGTCCATGGCGACGAAGGTCTCCGGGTGGTAATAGGTGTCCGTCGGCGGACAGTGCAGCTGCACCAGCTCGAGCGAATCGACCCCGAGGTTCTGCAGGGAGCGGTCCACGAAGGCCGTGAGATTCTCCTTGTTATAACCTGCGGCGACATGGGGACTGAGGCGGCGCCCCGCCTTCGTTGCGACGTGAAAGGGCGTCTTCGTTTCCTGGCGCAGTCGCCTCAGGAGGCGCTCCGAACGGCCGTCCCCGTAAACATCGGCCGTATCGAAGAAGTTGACTCCCAGCTCGAGAGCCCGCTTCATCGCGGCAATGGATTCCCCGTCATCGACGCTGCCCCACGAGCCGCCCACCGCCCAGGCGCCGAAGCTGATCTCCGACACGTCCCAGCCGATCCGGCCAAATTTGCGGTATTTCAAGAGTGTCTCCTCCGTCTCGCGACCAGCCGCAGCCAAATCCGCATGCCATCTCGCACCTGCAGCCCTCCCCCCACGGCGCTGAATGGAGTGAGACCGAGGTCGGTCTGTTTCAGGGGGAACTCGCCGGTGGCCACGACCTCGTCATCCCGGATCTCGTAGCGCACCGGTACAGCGACAGGATGCCACTGGCCATCGAGCTGCACCAGCACCTGCGCCACGATGTCCGCAGGCTTGCCGTCAGGTGAGGGCCTCGTGCCCGCGGACCGCAGCTCGATGTCGGGATACCTTGCGGCATTCAACAATGCCGCGCCGAGCATGTTGTGACGCGTGCCCTGACGCGCGGACTGCGTAACATCCGGCGGGAAGTCCGGGCTGCTCTCGGCGGCGCGCAGAGCGAGGTCGTCCACGGTGAGCTGATCGACCGCGAAGCGCAGATCGAAGCCGGCACGCGCGGTTTGACGCGGAACATAGAGGGTACCGGTGAGACAGCGACAGGCGATGACGTGATTGTGGCCCAGCGCCGCCAGAGGGCCGGCCCGGTATACCAGCACGATGAGCTGAGACTCGGCGGCAATGACATCGAACGGACGCCCGACCAGGGGCGACGGGACCGGGCCCGCGGCAGGCGGCGCAACCGGCCGCGTCACACAGCCGCTGAGACCTGCAAGCAGGAATGCGCCGAGGACGGCGAGCCTACCGGTAGCGACGCCTCGGCGCATGCCGCTGAATCTACTTGATGAGCCCTTCCTCTTTCATGGCCGCCTGCACTGCCGGGCGCGCCGCGACGCGCTCCTGGAAGGAGCGAACATTGGGGAACGGCGCCAGATCGAACTTCACCTTCGGCGCCCACGCGGTGACCGTGAAGAGATAGGCATCCGCCACCGTGAATTTGTCGCCCAGCAGGAAAGGATGGCCCGCAAGCTGCTTTTCGACCACGGCATAGCGCTTGTTGAGATAAGCCTGCCGGTCGGCGCGGGTCTCCGCCGGAGTATCCGGCCGGAACAGCGGCGAGTAGGTCTTGTGCAGCTCCGAGTTGACGAAACCGAGCCACTCCTGCAGGTGATAGCGCGCCATGGTGCCCGCGGGCGGCGCCAGCCCCGTCTCGGGCTTGAGATCGGCGAGATACTGGACGATCGTCGGACCCTCGGTGAGGATCTCACCATCGTCCAACTGCAGCGTCGGCACGTAGCCCTTGGGGTTGATGGCGAAGAAGTCTCCCTCGGCGGCGATGGTCTTCGTCTTCAGATCCACCTTCTGCAGGCCCAGCTCGATGCCTGCCTCCCGGGCAACGATGTGCGGTGACAGCGAGCACGCCCCGCTGGAGTAGAAGAGTTTCATGCGGATTTCCTTTGGTCGAAGCAGAGAGACAGGACGCAAAGTTACCATGCCGGCGGCGGCAGAGTCTCCCGGCCGCGAGCTTCGACGCTGCAGGCCTATCCGAAGCGATAGCTGGAAAGCGCGATCGTGCCGAGGAAGTCGTTCTGCCTGTAGGCGATCTGTCCGGGTTCTTCCTCCGCCGCTCCAACGACGACGTGCAGCGGCATGAGATGATCCTCCTGCGGATGCGCCTCCCGCGCGGCCGGCGCCCGCTCCCATTCGAGCAAGCGCTCGGAGCGCCGGGCCGGCGTCGACTCGACCAGCGTCTCCCGCAGCCAGGTGTCGAACTGCGCCGCATCCTCGCGGCGGACACGGGGACCGAAGAAGCGACGCAGGTTATGGTAGCTGCTGCCGCTGCCGATGATGACAACCCCTTCGTCCCGGAGAGGCGCGAGCGCGCGGCCGAGCCGCAGGTGCGCCGCCGGATCGTAACCGGCCCGCAGCGAGACCTGGAACACCGGGATGTCCGCCTGCGGATGCGTGACCGCGAGCAGGGAATAGGTCCCGTGATCGAAACCGCGCTCGCCATCCAGCCGCGCCGGCAGATCGGCCTGTTGGATCAGCGACAGCGCCCGCTGCGCCAGCCGCGGCGAGCCCGGCGCCGCGTAGCGGATGTGATACAACTCTTCGGGAAAGCCGCCGTAGTCGTAGATCATGGGAGGCGCCGCGGCGGACATCACGGCAAACTCCCTTTCTTCCCAGTGGCCGGAGACGATCAGGAGCGCCTCCGGCTTCCGCGGAAGCTGCCGCGGCAGCTCCCGCAGAGACTCCTCCAGCCGGGCGTAGGGCCGGCGCGCCTCGTCGTTCATATAGGGCCACGGGCCGCCCCCGTGGCTCAGATAGAACGTCGGCAACCTGGCGCTCATCGGGCGCGGCGGTGATCGAGACTCAACGGACCGGCGCCGTTGGCCACCAGCATGAGGAAGGCACCGGCGATGGAGACGTTCTTCAGAAACATGATCATCTGAATCTGGTCACCGAAGTTGGTATGGAAAAAGAGTGCGGCCAGCACGGTGAAGCCGGCGAGCAGGAAGGCGGCGATACGGGTATGCCAGCCGATGATGATCGCCAGCGCCCCCAATATCTCGGTCGCGATGACCAGCGGCAACAGCGACGGGGCCACACCCGCGGAATGCATGTAGGCGCCCATCGCGCCATAGCTCGACAGCTTGCTCAACCCTGAGAGAAGAAAGAGCGAGGCCAGCAGAATCCGGCCGCCGAGCTCGACGTACTTGGTGAAGGGAGCGGCGTCGATCGCCGCCGGGTTGCGGATCGCAGGGGTCACTGAAGTGGTCATGATTCGTCTCCCGGAGGGTGGAGGGTTCTATTACCGGTGAAGACTGTAGGCGCTATACTCGCCGTCTACTAGACTGTAAAATGTAGAATCACTGTCCAATTGAATAGACAATGCTCGGACTGGACGACATCGCCGTCTTCGTGCAGGTCGTGGAAGCCGGCAGCTTTTCGGCCGCCGCGCGGCGCCTGGCAATGCCCAAAGCGACCGTCAGCGCCAAGGTCGCGAGGCTGGAGAAACGCCTCGGGCTCAGCCTGATTCAGCGGACTACCCGCAAGTTGCGGGTGACGGAGGCAGGGGAGCAGTACTTCCGCCATTGCGCCGAGGCCATTCGCGAGGTCGAGGTGGCGGAGGCGACGCTGCAAGCGACTTCGGGCAAGCCGTCCGGAGTGCTCAAAATCACCGCGCCCGTGGATCTCGGACGTACCCTCCTCCCCCGGATCGTCAATGCCTATGCCGCAACGTATCCGGACGTCTCGGTCGACCTCCTCGTCACCAACCGGGTGATGGATCTGGTGGGCGAAGGCATCGATCTCGCGATCCGCCCCTCCCAGGTGCTGAAGGACTCCTCTCTAATAGCGCAGCGCTACTTCGACATGGGGTCGAACCTCTGGGCTTCGCCGCATTATCTGCAGCGGGTTGGCCCCCTCACCCATCCTCGGGATCTCGTAAACGCGAAACTCGTAGGATTTTTCGCGCGCAGCTCCGCGGTGTTCACCAACGGGAAGTCGGACGTCGAAGTCGCGCTCAACGGGCACATTCGCGCCGACGATCTCGAGACAATCAAGGCCCTGCTGCTGTTGGGACAGGGAATCGGCTGGTTACCCGACTTCCTCGCCGAAGAGAGCACGCCGCCCGGCGCACTCGTGCCGGCGCTATCACAGTGGCGGCCCAAGGAGCGGGCAGCGGTCTATTTCGTCTACGTCGGACGCAAATACGGCCTGCCGAAGGTGCGGGCCTTCATCGAGACGGCTTTGGACCTCGCGCCAGTCAGCCGGCAGTCACGGTGATGCCGAGAGCATCCAACAGCAGCCGTGCGAACTGGGGACCTTTCCCTGCCTCTTCATGCTTGAAATAGACGAAGACGTCGTGGCAGTGTGCGGTCTTCTCCTGGATTGTCCGCGCCCACTGCGCGATGTCATCCGGGCTGTAGCCCTCATCGCGCAGCCTGAAGTAGCCGTAGTCGGCGGTGATCTCGACGGGCGTGGTCATCTTCTCGCTATCGGCAACACATAGCGCGAGATTGCGCGCTTTGAGGCGCTCGAATACCTCATCGCTCAGCCACGAGGCGTGACGGAACTCGAAGGCCGCACGAGTCCCGGCCGGGAAGCCCGCGAGAAACGCATCCAGCACCGCGACGTCCTTGCGCAGGAAGGGAGGCAGCTGAAACAACAGTATGCCGAGTTTCGGTCCCAGGGTCGCCGCGGTGTCGAGGAAGTACCGCAAAGACTCCGCGCAGTCCCGCAGCTTCGCATCATGCGTGATGCGCTTCGGCGCCTTCAGCGTGAACCTGAAATGCGGCGGAGTCTGCCGGCTCCAACCCGCGAGGATCGACGGGTTGGGGGAGCGGTAGAAGGTGTAGTTGATCTCGACGGTCGCGAGCCGCTCCGCGTAGAACGGCAGCATCTTCGCGGTCGGGAACTTCTCCGGGTAGAAGCTCCCCCGCCACTCTGGGTAGTTGTATCCGGATGTTCCGACCCAGATGGCCATCGCGCGCGCGCGCTGCTCAGTGCTCGTGGCGGGTCACGAGCCGCCGGTACTGTCCGAGATGGCGGATGGCGTGTTGCGTCTTGCCCGCGGACTCATATAGCCGCGCCAGGTTGTAATGGCAATCGGCGAAGCTCGGATCCTCCGAGATGGCGGCGTGATAGGCCGCCACGGCCCCGTCCTTATCACCGAGGTCCTCGAGCGCTACCCCCAGGTTGAAGAGCAGCAGCGGCTCGGCTGCGCAATGCTCGAGCGCCCGGCGGTATACCCGCTCCGCCGCGCGCGCCTCTCCTCTCTCGTGCAACAGCCTTCCCCAGTTGATCCATGCCGCCGCGTTGCGTGGATCCGCCTCGGCGGCGCCCGCGTAGGCATCTACCGCCCCGGCATCACCAATGCCTTCGAGACGCATCGCCTCCCCGAACAATTCATACGTGCTGACAGGGCGATTGACAGCGTCTGGCGCATCGTCGACCGCTGCGGCTGGCGCCGGTTCCGCTGCTCTCTGCCGCCGATGCTCGATCACCCGCAGCGTGCCGTTGTGCACGCTGACATCGAGTCCAAGGAGGTATTGGCCGTCATCGGCCTGCCAATGGTGGGTTCCCTCACGCACGACGACGCGGTCGCCGACCGCGCAAATGGCGAGGCCTGAGAGGGGCACAGCCTCCGGCAGACGCTCCCGAAGCTGCCCGAGGGAGCTGCGGATTCTGCGGCGCGGAATGTTGGCCTGCACGAGCGCGCGGGCGGCGCGCAGGATGATCAGGTCCTGGAACGAAAAGAGATACTGCCGCCGCGGTCCGCGTGAGGGATGGACGAAGCCGAGCCGCACGAGTCCCTGCAGGGTGCTGCGCGGCAGCTGCAGGACCCGTTCCACGTCCCGCATGCTGTAAAGATGCATCGGGATCCCCGGCGGCTAACGCTTGCCCGCTTTGCGTGAGGGCTTGGCCGCGGCTGGCTGCTGCTCCTGTTGCGGCGGTGCCTGCTCCGCACGCTTCGGCGCCCGGCGCGGACCCAACTGAGCGGTCGAAGCGCGCGCCGCGTCCGCCTTCTCGAGACTTGCGCGCAACGCCTCCATGAGGTCGATGACCTTGCCGCCACCTTCGGCGGGGAAGTCGGCTACCGAGATCTCCTGACCTTCGACCTTCTTGTCGATAGCGGCCTGAATACGGGCTCTGAGGTCGTCGGTGTAGGCGGTAGGCTCGAATTTCTCCGCCGTCTGTTGGTTGATGAGCTGTTGTGCCAGCTTGAGCTCCGTCGCCTTCACATCCTGCGGCGGCACCTCGATCTCGCTCGCCGGCCGGACGTCGGCGGCAAAGTGCAGCTGCTGCATGGTCAGCCGGTCGCCAACCGGCCGCAGCATGACGAGGTAAGCCTTGCCCCGCGCCGCCCAGTGGCCGATCGCGCCACGGTTTGCCTGCTTCAGGGCCGCGGTGAGGAGGGCGTACGGCTTGGCGCCCCCTTTGTCAGGCGCGAGGTAGTAGGTCTTGTCGAAGTAGACCGGATCGACCGACTCGATCGGAACGAACTCCGTGATATCGATGGCGTGCGTGCCCGCTTCCTCCAGGGCCTTGATCTCCTGTGGCTCGAAGGTCACATACTGGTCCTTGGCGAACTCGTAACCCTTCACCATGTCGTCGCGCTCGACGACGGTACCGTGCTTGAGGCAAACGTACTGCTGCCGCAGGCGCGAGCCGCACCCCTTGTGCAGCAGGTTGAAAGAGATCGCGTTCGACGACTGGGTCGCGCTGTAAAGCTTGACCGGTATCGCGACCAGCCCGAACGAGATGGTTACCGAACCGATCGACCGTGCTGCGGCCATGATTGCCTCCGGGGCGGCGCCCCGCCTGCGGGTGCCTAACGAGTAGAAGACCCTAAGATTCGTGCCAGATTCTGCTTGGTCGAACCCCAATCATGCCACCGGTCACCGGTCTTTTCCAAGCGGCCGATCACGCCGGCCACCGTAAAGTCCTCCGGACGGGCCCTTTCGAGCTCGTCCCAGGTCAGGGGCATGGACACGGGCGCCCCGGGGCTGCCGCGCGGGGAGTAGGCAGCGGCCAGGGTCTTGCCGCGCACGTTCATGTTGTAGTCGATGAAGATCTTGCCGGTCCGTTTCTCCACCGCCCACTCGATCGTGACCTCCTTGGGGTGGTCCTTGACCACATGGCGGCCCACCATTTCGGAAAGCTGTCGCACGATATCGAAGGTCACGGTCCGCTCGATGGGCACGAACACGTGCAGGCCCGTCTTGCCGGAAGTCTTCACGATGGCGCGCAGTCCCATCTCCGCGAGCAGCGTGCGCAGCCACGAGGCCACCTTCTTCCCGGTCGCGAAGCCCCTCTCGTTGAGCTCGGGCTCGGCCCCCTTCGCCTCCTTGCCCGAGTAGATATAGGGATCGATGTCGAATACCAGGAAGTCGGGGTAGTTGAGCGCCGACTGCTCGAGCGCTTCGCGCGAGCTGGCGTAGTCGCCGCCCAGATCCGGCCGGGCCGCGGTGTCAGGCCCGATATTGGCGCGGGAGTGCCAGACATGGAACTCCAGGGTGCCGTTCTGACCCAGCCAGAGGAGCGTCGGCAGATTGTTCGCCAGGATGTAGTGCTCACTGCGCCCGACATGATCGGTAAAGATCGGGATCGTGGCGACGTACTCCGGCCGCTCCTGCTCCCAGTGCTTTTGATAGAAGCGCTCGCCGCCGATACCCTCCGGCATGCGGATCATGGTGAGCGGCCGGTCTTTCAGGTGCGGCAACATGAAGCGCGACACGGCGGCGAGATAGCGGATGTAGTCGCGTTTGGTGATGGCCGGGCCGTCATCGGTGGCGGGCCAGTACACGCGGTCGAGATTCGTCAGCCGAAGCCGCGCGCCCGCCACCGTCAGATCGAGCCTGGAGCCCGCTGCGGCCAGCTGTTGCAACACGTCAGCGACGTCATCCGGCGCCGCTTGCGGCGACGCGCCGCCGCCTGCGCTCGTCTCCTCGGGTCGGCCGATCGATTGCGGGGGCACGTCATCCCGCAACCGCGCGAACACCGGCGCGCGCAGCAATCCCGCCGGCGTCCAATCCGTGAAGTTGACCTCAGCCACCAGCCGCGGCTCGAGCCAGGTCGTCGGCCGATGGATCGGCGGCTTCTCGGCGAACGGCGAGCGCTTCACCTTCAGGTCACGGGTCCGGCGCGTCAGCTCCGCGACGGCGGCATCATCCAGGCCCGAGCCGACGTGACCCGCGTACTTGAGCGAGCCGTCCTCCCAGTATCCGAGGAGCAGCGCGCCCAGAGCCTCGCGGGCGCCTTTGCCTTGCGTGCAGCCGCCGATCACGAATTCCGCCGAGCGAACCGGCCGCACCTTGCGCCAGGCCGCGACGCGCTGTCCGGGCTGATAGGTGCTGTCGAGGCGTTTGGCGACCACTCCTTCGTAACCGCTCGCCATGGCGGCCGCGTAGAGCGCCTCGGCGTCGCTACCGGCGTGAATGAGCTGAACGTGAGTCGAGGGCAACAGGCACTGCGACAGGTAGCGGCGTCGCTCGACGTACGGAGCGGCCCGCAGGTTGATGCCGGCGAAATGCAACAGGTCGAAGCAGACCATGACAGCCGGCGACTGTCGCAGCGCATCCGCGATATCCTTCTCGCCGCGTCGTTGCGCCCGATTCTGCAGTGCGTTGAAAGACGGCCGACCGTCCGCTCCCAGGGCTACGATCTCACCGTCGAGGATCATGTTATCGCCGCCGGCACCGGCAAGCTCCGCGACGATCTCGGGGAATTGAGCCGTGAGGTCGATGCCGCGCCGCGACTGCAGCCGCACGGTGGCACCGGCGACGAATGCGATGACGCGATAGCCGTCCAGCTTCGGCTCGAAGCGCCAGTCAGGGTCCGAGCGCGCGGCCTCGCCTGTCATCGCCAGCATCGGAGCCAGCTTGTCAGGCATCACCTCGGCGGCTCCGCTCGGCGCGAGCCGTGCCGCATCGAGCCGGCGTGGCGCCTCGCCGGTCAGCAGATCATCGAGCGAGACGCCCGAGAGGACGGAGCGGTCCTGCAGGGTGACGTCCTGCTGAATCGCAAACCCGTCCTTGTGCTTGATGAGCAGCCACTGTCCCGAAGTGGCGGTCCTCACCAGCGCGAACGAGCCCTTCAGCTTCTCGCCGCGCAGGCAGATACTGAGCTTGCCCTGATCGATGCCGGCGCGAGTCCGTTGCTCCGCCACCGAGCGGTCGCCGAACGAGTATTGCCGGTCCTCATCCGGTGAATAGACCCCGCAGTCCCACACTATGACGCGTCCGGCCCCGTACTCCTTCGCCGGAATCACGCCCTCGAAGGAAGCGTACTCGAAGGGATGATCCTCCACCGCGACTGCCATGCGCTTGTCGGCGGGATCGAGCGAAGGCCCCTTGGGCACTGCCCACGACTTGAGGACGCCATCCAGCTCCAGCCGAAAATCGTAGTGCAGCCGGCTCGCGGCGTGCTTCTGCACGACGAAAAGCAGGGGCCCGCCGCGCCCGGCGATGACCGCCGGGCCGGGCTCCGGTGTACGAGTGAAGGTGCGCTTGGCCGCGTATGGAGCAAGCGGACGATCCGCCTTGGAGGCGGGCGCGCGGCGGCTCTTCGGATCGCGGTTTGCCACGGGGCGAAGATGGCATACGCCTCTCCGCCGGACAAGCCGCGGTGGCTGTCAGGCCGTCGTGACGCGCTTATTGACGACCAAATCGAGCGGCGGCGCCGTGACCTGACGCCGTACCAGCGTGCTCTTGCCGAAGAGCGACTCCAGCAGGCTCACCGCCAGCACCGCAGTCTCGTTGCGCACATCGAGTGCGGGATTGAGCTCCACCACATCCAGCGAGCCCACCAGGCGCGTGTCGGCGATCATCTCCATGCAGAGCTGCGCCTCGCGGTACGTCGGCCCTCCCGGCACCACGGTGCCAACGCCCGGCGCAATGTCGGGATCGAGAAAGTCGACATCGAAGCTGACGTGCAGGTGGGTGTCGCGATCGAGGCCCGCGAGCGCCTGCTCCATGGCCTGGCGCATGCCCATCTCATCGATATAGCGCATGTCGAACACTTCGACGGCGAGCTCGTGCACGAAGCGCTTCTCGCCCTCATCGACACTGCGCACCCCGATCTGGCGTATCCATTGCGGATGCAGGCTCGGAACGGCGCCGCCGAGCTCCAGCAGCGGTTTCGGGCCGAAGCCGCACAGGCACGCGAGCGGCATGCCGTGCAGATTGCCGCTCGGCGAGAGCTCGCCGGTGTTGAAATCGGCATGCGCATCCAGCCACAACACGCGCAGCTTGCGCCCGGTCTCGCGGCAGTGCCGCGCCACCGCGCTGATCGAGCCGATGCCCAGCGAGTGATCGCCGCCGAGCAGGATCGGCAACCGCGCGGCGCGCAGATCCTCATATACCGCCTCGTGCGCCAGGCGGTTCCATTGCAGCACCGCCTGCAGATTGCGGTGGCCGGCGAGCGGCGGCTCGCGCGGATTGGCGGGTCCGGCGAGGTTGCCGCGATCCACCACGCGCAGTCCGCGCTGCTCGAGCGCCGGCTGAATTCCCGCGACCCGCATGGCTTCCGGCCCCATGGAGGCGCCGCGCTCCGCCGCTCCCACATCCGTTGGCGCGCCTATCAGGGTCACCGTGCGAGGAGAGGCAGCACTCATGCTGTCAACTCTGCAACCGGCAGCGGACGCGCCCGGGCCGGTGACTGCTCACCAAGCAGGGAGAAGAGGTCCTTCGGGTCCTCGAGATCAGGAATCAGATCGATGTCGGCGCGCGTGCCGCGGCGCTGCTGGTGCAGTCGGTGCAGATAGCGCAACGCCGAGAAGTCCTCGAGCGCGAACCCGACCGAATCGAAGATGGTGACTTCCGCATCGTTGCCGCGACCCGGCTTGTGGCTGGTCACCACCTCGGTGAGCTCGGTAACCGGAAAGTCGGCGGCAAGCTGCTGGATCTCGCCTTCGATACGCGACTGGGGCGTGAATTCGACCACGACACGAGCGTCGGGGCGCCGGAGGATGTCGGCATGCAATTCGGTCTTTCCCGGGCAATCGCCGCCGACCGCATTCAGATGCATCCCGGGCGCGATCATCTCCGGTGTCAGGATCGTGGCATTGCGCTTGTCCGCGGTGACCGTCGTTACGATGTCCGCGCCGCGAACAGCCTCGGCAGTGGAGCGGCAGCGCACTACCCGCAATCCCGCCAAGGCAACTCTGGCGAGGTTTTCCTGCAGCTTGTCGCTTGCCGCCGGATCGGTGTCGTACAGCCGCAGCTCGCGAATTCCCAGCATGTCGTGGAAGGCGATGGTCTGGAATTCAGCCTGCGAGCCGTTGCCGATCAGCGCCATGACGCGGCTACCGGCACGCGCCATCCAACGCGCGGCGACAGCCGAGGTCGCGGCGGTGCGCAGGGCCGTGGTGAGTGTCATCTCCGAGAGCACGAGCGGATAGCCCGTTTCCACATCCGCCAGCATCCCGAATGCCGTCACGGTCAACAGGCCCTTCGCCGTATTCTTGGGGTGGCCGTTGACGTATTTGAAGGCGTACTGGCGACCGTCACATGCCGGCATCAGCTCGATGACACCGACAGATGAATGCGTGGCGTGACGCGGCGATTTCTCGAATTCGCCCCAGCGCCGATAGTCCGCCTCGATCTCCCGCGCCAACCCCGCGATGAAGGGCGCGGGACCCAGGTCTGCGACGAGTTCCTGGACTCGCCGAATGCCGATGAAGTCGACCATGATTCGTTCTCCGGGCAAGAGCGGCGCCACAGCGCGCACCGCCACCCGGAGATGATCCCGGTCGCCACGGCCAATAAACAGCCAGAAACCTGATCAAAACTCACATACCATTGATCAAATCGCCAATTGCATTAGGCGATTTGCTAGAGTTCGGTACCAGCCCCTGCGAAAACAGGTAACGCCACCGATGGACGACCTGGATCATCGGCTCCTTGCCCTTCTGCGCGGCGATGCGCGCGCATCCGTCGCCTCCCTTGCCAAGAAGCTGGGCGTGGCGCGCGGCACGGTGCAGAACCGTATGGCCCGCCTCGAGGCGGACGGCACGATCGTGGGTTATACCGTGCGCCTGAAGCCCGACCTCCAGGAGCAGCAACACATCCGCGCCGTCATGACGATCGCCGTGGAGGGCAACCAGGTCGACGGCGTCGTCAAGGCATTGCGCGGCGAGCCGGCCGTGGCCGGCGTCCACAGCACCAACGGCAGGTGGGATCTGGTCGCAGAGCTGCGCACCGACAGCCTGGCCTCGTTCGATCGCATGTTGGCCAAGATCAGCCGCATGCCCGGCGTCTCGAGCAGCGAGACCAGCCTCCTGCTGACGACGTTCAAGATCTGAAGCGGCCCGCCGCGGCGGGCCGCCTCGGACCTCCCTCCCCTAAAAATCCTGCCCGAACTCTATGCCGAACGTGCGCGGCTGCGCCGGCAGGATGTACACCTGGTTGTTGAGACTCGGGTCGCTATCCGTGTAGCGCGACAGCTGCGCGAGGCGATTCATCAGGTTGCTGATGAAGAAATCCACGTGCATGCCATTCGAGCTGTCGGCCCCGAGCTTCAGATTGACGAGGGCGTAAGCCGGCAGATTGCCGATCACGGCGGCCTGGTCGCGGCGCAGCACCTGCGCGGTCTCGTCCTGGTACATCGCAGTCATCTGTCCGTAAGGCTTCCAGTTGCCGATCGCGTTCAGGGAATACCGCGCGATGATGTTGCCTTTGAACTTCGGCGCGACCGGCAGATTCGAGCCCGCGGGGGCGATCGGGCCGGTGATCTCGCCGCCTGGCAGGAAATCACCCGTCGTCACCTGGTTCGGGCAGTAGGTCACCCCGATCTGGCCGCAGTAATTCGTCGTCAGAATCGGATCGATGAAGGTGAAATCCGTAGTGAGCAGCAGGTTGCTCGTCGCCAGCCATTCGATGCTGTTCTCGACGCCCTTGATGCGCGCGTTGCCGCCGTTGGCGATCTCCGTGACGCTGTTCGGCCCGAGGAACGCGAACTGGAAGTTCTTCCAATCCTCCCAGAAGAGCGCGCCGTTCCAGCGCAGGGTATTGTCGAACCACTGTGTCTTCCAGCCCACCTCATAGTTGGTCAGAAAATCGGGCGCGTATGGAATATTGCCGCCGATCCGGTTGACGCCGCCCGGACGAAACCCCTTCGAGTAGGTCGCGTAGACCATCGCCTCGTGCGTGATGTTGTAACTCAGGTTGACCTTGGGCACGTGCCCGGTGGCGCTGGTGCGGGCATCGAGGTCATTGCAGGGCGCGTACTTGACCGTAGCCGCCTCGAAACAGGTGGCCGTGCCCTCGCCACTGAAGAAGTTCTGATTGAACCCGTAAAACCCGATCAGCGAGTTGTCGTATTTGTAGAAGCGCACACCACCGGTGAGCGACAGCTGGTGGGTGATATCCCAGGTGCCCTGGCCGAACACCGCGCGATCGCGGTCGACGCGCTGCTCGTCGGTCAGCCAGATGGCGTTCGGAAATCCCGGCACCGATACATCGATCGGATTGCCGCTGGGCGCGGTGCCGGGGAGATAGCCAAGCCCACCGGGGTTGTTGCCGTAGACGCTCGTCCAGCCGTAGCCCGGCATCGTGTACAGCTGCCAGATGTTGTGCATCTGCCGTTCCAGGAAAGCTCCGACCGTCGCATGCACCGGCTCATCGACCGGGGTCGTGACACGGAACTCCTGGCTCCACATCTCGAAGTCGCCGGCACCGATCACGAACTGCTGCGGCATGATCGGCGTGCCCTTGTTACCGGTGTAGTACGCGCCGGAGCCGTTCTGCTTGTCATAGAATTCGGAATAGTCGCTGTAGTCGGCGACCGAATGCTGATTGCGCTTGACGTAGCCGCCGGCATAGACGATGTCGAAGTCGTGGACTTTGCCCTCGACCGTGAGGGCGCTCTGCAGCCAGTCGTCCTGGGAGTTCTCCGGCCCGAAATGCGCCACGTTGAAAGTGCCCATCGCCGGATCGTAGCCGAAGAACCCCTCGCTGTTGTCCGATTCGCCCTGAATAGTGGGCGTTATCGTCCAGTTATCTCCCAGGTCGAACAGGAGCTCGGCCCGGCCGCCATGGGTGTCGACGGTGTTATAGTCATTCTTCCGCCAGGGCGCGTTGGTGATGGCACCCGCGCCGATCGGGGTCGATGCCGGGGCGCACTGCCCGGTGCCTCCCCCGGGGCCGACGCCGCTCGCCGACAGCGCCCAGGTGGGAAATGTCCGTACGCCGTTGAAGATACAAGCATTCGCGTCGGTGCCGGCGACGTTGCTGATGTATCCGCCGTCGTGCTCCTGCCAGGCGACCAGGCGGATGGCCGCCCAGTCTGTGATCGGCAGGTTGACGTAGCCTTCGACCACGTCGCCGGGTCCCCCGCCCTCGATGTCGTTGCCCTGGATGTTGTATCCAGCTGAGAACTTCGTCGGGTCCGGTTTGTTGGAGATGAGCCGCACGTTGCCGGCCTCAGAGCTCGCGCCGAAGAGCGTGCCCTGCGGGCCTTCCAGCACCTCGACGCGGCTCATGTCATAGATGTGAAGGGGGAGGGTTCCAGTGATGGTGGTGATCGGCTGCTCATCAAGATACATGCCGACGCTCGGCTCGGAGCCCGAATGGTTGCCGTCACCGCCGCTTACGACACCGCGGATGTAGATGACGGCGGAGCCCGGACCGCCGTTGTCGCCCTCGCCCTGGCTGCGCACGTACGTGATGGCCGGCGCGAGCTCGACGTAGTCATCGAGGTTGACGATACCCAGCTGCGTGAGCTTCTTGTTATCGAATGCCTCCACGCTGATCGGCACGTTCTGCAGATTCTCCTGGACCTTCTCCGCGGTGACCACGACCGTCTGCAGCGTATCCGCACCCGTCGTCGCCGCCAGCACCGGCGCCTGTTGCGCGCGGGCCCAGGGCATGGAGGCGATGATCGCGGAGGCCAGGGGCACGCCCGCGCGGACGATGGTGCGGCGGGCTTTCGCCCGCTCGCGTGATAATTTTCGACGTCGACTGCGAGTCATCGTTAACTCCCCTTGTCCTGAACTGTTGTAATGCTGTAGAGCCGGGTTCCGCGCGCTCAGTGGAAGGCGGGAACCCGCGGATAGTCGGTTAAAACATCACCCAACGCCTGCTTGAGCGGATCGAGCCAGGGCTCGTAATGACGCCAGTGCTCGACCGCGTCGCGGAAGATCGGCTGCCGAACCTGCTCGGAGCTCGCAGTTCGCACCGCCCGGTCGTTCTCATAGAACCGCAGGCACGCCGCATCGAAAGGCAGTCCGCAGCGCTCGAGCAGCCGCCGGACCTCCTTCTCAGGGTCCGCGATCAGCTCTTCGTAGAGTACTCGCCCGACCCTGCCCGGCAGCACCTCGTCGAAATGCGCCATGAGCTCGACGTAGTCGCGATAGTAGCGCCCGAGGTCGTCCAGCCCGTAGGTGAACCACTGGCCGCGGGCGAAGTGCTGCTTGAAGCAGGAGAAGCAGCATCCGAGCGGGTGGCGCCGCGCGTCGATGATCACCGCGTTCGGCAGGATGAGATGGATCAGGCCGACGTACATGCAGTTGTTCGGCATCTTGTCGAGGAAGAACGGCGCATCGGTCTTGCGCATGACGCGGGTTTCGGCGAGGTAGCGCTCGCCGAGGGCCCGCAGCTCGTCATGACTGAGCGCAGCGAGCCTCTTCAGAAAGGTCCCCTCTTCCTCCTGCCTGGGACCCGCGAGCTCGCGGGCGAGCTTCGGCAGTTGCGGCAGCTCCATGGTTCCCTCGACGAGGGGATGGCTCGCGAGCATCTGCTCGATGAGTGTGGAGCCCGCGCGCGGCAGACCCACGATGAAGATCGGATCCCGGGCGCCGGCTCCGGCGCCGGCGCGCTCGCCGAAGAACTCTCGCGTGAGCAGCCGCTTCGAGCGCAGCACGAACCGCGAGTTCTCATCTGCATCGTGCCCATGCCGGCTGCGGCGCACGGCATTGCCCGCGGCATAATGGGCGAAAGACTCCTCGTATGAGGCCGCGTCCTCGAGAGCCTTGCCGAGAGCGAACTCGAAGTGCAATCGGTCTTCGTCGGACAGGTCATCGCGGGACAGCGCCTGGCGCATGACGAGCACATCGGCGTCGCTGAAGCGGAAGGTCTTGAGATTCGCCAGACTCCACCAGGCCTCGCCGAGAGTCGGCTCCATCGACAGCACCCGCCGGTATGTCGCTATGCTCTCCGGCACCTTGCCGGTGGTGCGCAGCGCGTGTCCGTAGCTCATCCACAGCTTGGGTTGCTGCGGGTAGTCCCGCAGCACCGATTCGTACGCGGACATCGCCTGGGCGTAATCGCCCAAATTGGCCGAGATGGCCGCGTGCAGGCTGCGGTACCCGGGGTTGTGGGGCTCCTTGGCCAGCAGCCGCGCACACTGCGCCAGCGCCTCGGCGCTCCTGCCCTGCCGATTGAGCACCATCGCGTAGTTCTGCCGGGCCGCATCGAAGGACGGCGCGAGCTCGAGACAGCGCTGCAGCAACCGCAGCGAATCGGAATGACGGAGCAGGCGCGCCGCCACCTCCGCCAGCATCCGCAGGGCTGCCACATCATTGGGCTGCTGCGCGAGATGTGCCCGCAGGAGGGCCTCGGCCTCGGGAATCCGGTTGTCGCAGAGAGCCCCGGCGGCAGCCAGCAGCCGGGGATCGCGTGTCGCCGCCTTGATGTAATGCGCGTACGCCCGATCGGCGGCGTCGGCATCGCCGCGTATTCGCAGTTGGTCGGCCAGAGCGAGCCAGGCATCGGGTAAATTCGGTCGCTGGGATACGGCTCGGGTCAGCGCATCTATCGCGCCATCGACGTCGCCGGCCATGGCGCGCGCCAGTCCCAGGATCGCCAGCGCCTGCGGTTGCCGCGGAACGACTTTCAGGATCTCGCACGCCTGCTCGGCCGCGATTGCCGGCTTGACGGCGAGCAGACGGGACGCGTGCGCCAATGCGACTTCGAGTGTCCCGACAGGCTCAGCGCGGGTGCTCAAGATGCGCCTAATCTGCCCGAACCCGTGTCTTTATTTCAAGATGTAATGCATAAAATAACGTTGCGCGCGCGCGACGTCGCTATTGTACAACCGTGTAGCCGCGCGGCTACGCCCGAGCCCGGTGGCGGCGGGCGGCCACCGGCAGGAACTTTGAAGTCGGATCGGCGTATCATGCCCGCCTTGCCGGAGGGGAGACGCCGCCATCGACCGGAAAAGAATCGCAGGCACAGCGGGCAATCTCGGCTCATTACTGCTGGTGCTGCTGCTGCTCGGCGAACTGTCGGGCTGCGGGCGCGCCCAGCTCCAGCCGGCGGGCCCCGTCAGCGACGCCGAGCGCAAGATCCTCCTCGATTCCGTGGTGATCATGCTCGCGATCGTCGTTCCGACGATCATCGCGACGCTGGGCGTTGCGTGGTGGTATCGCGGCTCCAACGCGCGCGCACGCCGGCAACCGGACTTCGTGTACTCGGGCCGCGTCGAGCTGCTCGTCTGGTCGATCCCCACACTGGTCATCATCTTCCTCGGCGGCATCGCCTGGATCAGCTCCCACGACCTCGACCCGGCGCAGCCCCTGCCCGCGAAAGCTTCTCCGGTCGATGTCCAGGTGGTATCGCTCGATTGGAAGTGGCTCTTCATTTATCCCAAGCTCGGCATCGCAAGCATCAACCGGCTGGTCGTTCCCGCGGGCGTGCCGCTACGCCTCACCGTGACTTCGGCGTCCGTGTGGAATGCGTTCTGGGTGCCGCAACTCGGCAGCATGCTCTACTGCATGAACGGCATGGCGGGGACTCTCTATCTCGAGGCTGATCGCCCGGGGACCTATCGCGGCGAGTCCGCGATGGTCAGCGGCGACGGTTTCGCCGACATGCATTTCAATACCGATGCGGTGACCCAGGACCAATTCGACGCGTGGGTCGCATCGACGCGTAGCGCCGGTCCAGCGCTGGATGATGCAGCCTACCGCGGGCTGCTGCGGCAGAGCGTGCCTGCACATCCCTACACCTTTAGCTCGGTGCGGGCGGGCCTCTTCGCGGACATCGTAATGCAGCGGCTGCCGCCGGGCTATGGTCCGACCGACGCCCTAGCCGACGTCCACCCGGCGGGACTCAAATGACCCTTCTCGGCAAGCTCACCTGGCAGGCGATTCCGTGGAGCGAGCCGTTGCCGCTCATCTCCGGTCTGGGAGTCTTCGTCATCATCCTGGCCGTCGTGGCCTGGGTCTACGCCAAGGGGTACGTGCCGTACCTCTGGCGCGAGTGGATCACCAGCGTGGACCACAAGCGCATCGGCGTCATGTACTGCATGCTCGCTGGAGTAATGCTGCTGCGCGGCTTCATCGACGCGATCATGATGCGCACGCAGCAGGTCATGGCCTACAACGCCCCCGGGTTTCTGCCACCGTCGCACTTCGCGCAGGTGTTCTCGGCGCACGGCACCATCATGATCTTCTTCGTGGCCATGCCGTTCGTCATCGGCTTGATGAATGTCATCGTGCCGCTGCAGCTCGGCGTGCGCGATGTGGCGTTCCCGACGCTCAACTCCGTAAGCTTCTGGCTCACCGCCGCGGGGGCGCTCCTCGTCAACCTGTCGCTCGTCGTCGGGGAGTTCGACCGCACCGGCTGGCTTCCCTACCCGCCGCTCTCGGAGCTGGCCTACTCGCCGGGAGTCGGCGTCGACTACTACTGCTGGTCGCTGCAGATCTCGGGTATCGGCACGCTCATGACGGGGATCAACTTCGTCACCACGATCCTCAAGTTGCGCGCTCCTGGCATGCACTACACCCGTATGCCGATGTTCTGCTGGACGGCACTCGCCTCCAACCTCCTCATCGTCGCGGCCTTCCCGGTCCTCACCGCGACTCTCGCCATGCTGCTCCTCGACCGCTACGTCGGCTTTCATTTCTTCACCGACACCGGCGGCGGCAACTCGATGATGTTCATGAACCTCATCTGGGCCTGGGGGCACCCCGAGGTCTACATCCTGGTGCTGCCCGCGTTCGGCATCTTTTCGGAGGTCGTCTCGACCTTCTCGAACAAGCCGCTGTTCGGCTACCGCTCGATGATCTACGCCACCATGGCGATCTGCATCATTTCCTTCATGGTCTGGCTGCACCACTTCTTCACCATGGGCGCGGGGGCGGACGTCAACAGCATCTTCGGTATCGCCTCCATGATCATCGCCGTGCCGACAGGGGTGAAGATCTTCAACTGGCTCTTCACCATGTACGGCGGCTCGCTGCGCTTCCGCACGCCGATGCTCTGGGCCATCGGGTTCATGGTGACCTTCACGATCGGCGGCATGACGGGGGTGATGCTCGCCATGCCAACGGCGGACTTTCAACTCCACAACAGCGTCTTCCTGGTCGCGCACTTCCACAACGTCATCATCGGCGCCGTGATATTCGGTGCGTTCGCCGGATACGTTTATTGGTTCCCCAAGGCGTTCGGCTTCACGCTCGATGAGGGGTTGGGCAAATGGGCCTTCTGGCTGTGGCTGATCGGCTTCTGGGTGGCGTGGGCTCCCGGGTACGTCGTGGGCCTCGAGGGCATGACGCGGCGGCTGCAGCACTATGACGTCGCGGAGTGGCGCCCGTGGCTGATCGTCGCCGAGGTGGGCGTCTTCATCATTCTCCTCGGCATCATCGCCCAGATCGCGCAGATCGTCGTCTCGGTGCGCACCCGTGAGCAGCGGCGCGATGTGACAGGCGACCCCTGGGACGGACGCAACCTCGAGTGGGCGACCGCCTCGCCGCCACCGCCGTTCAATTTCGCGGTGTTGCCGGATGTCACTGACCAGGAGCCCTACTGGGACATGAAGGAGCGCGCGCGAGAACTCGGGCAGCTCACGAGGCCGGAGCCACAGTACGAGCCGATCCACATGCCGCGCAACAGCCCGACGGGATTCGTCACCGCGTTCCTCGCTGTAATCACGGGATTCGCGCTCATCTGGCACATCTGGTGGCTGGTGGTGCTCGGGCTCGCCGGCGCCTACGCCACCTTCGTCGTCTTCGCGTGGCGTGACCATGACGAGGAGTTGATTCCCGTCGAGGAAGTAGCTCGTCTCGATCGCGCCAACCGAGCTGCTCGCACCGCGGCTCTGCAGCACCGTCAGTTACGGCGGGAGTCACAGCGGGAGTCCTCGGAATGAGCGCGCCCAGCACTGCACTACGCGCCGGACGCGATCCGTACCACATGGGCCACGCGCCCGCCGCGGGTGTGCCGGAGTACACCGGCCACGGCGCCGGCGGCCCGTCGCCGAAGCGCATCGTCGTCGGCTACGGATTCTGGATCTTCATTCTCTCCGACGTCATCCTCTTTTCCTGCTTCTTCGCCACGTATACCGTGCTGATCGATGCACGCAACGGTGGCCCCGGACCGCACCAGCTCTTCGACCTGCACAACACGGCCGTGGAGACCGCATGTCTGCTCCTTTCGAGCTTCACTTGCGGCATGACGAGCCTCGCGGTGGCCCGGCGCAACCTGCTGTGGGCGGAGATCACGCTGGCGATCACGGGACTCCTCGGCCTCACCTTCATCGGGCTGGAGGTGCATGAGTTCCTCGGTCTCGCGGCGCAGGGGGCCGGGCCCACCCGCAGCGCCTTCCTGACTGCCTTCTTCGCGCTGGTCGGCTGTCACGGCGCGCACGTGACCTGCGGGCTCCTCTGGCTCGGCACGATGATGGCGCAGTTCCCGGCCAAGGGCTTCAAGGAGACCATCCTTCACCGGTACCTCTGCTTCTCGCTCTTCTGGCACGCGCTCGACATCATCTGGATCGGCATTTTCACCGTCGTCTATCTCATCGGGACAATCACGCCATGAGCTCAGATCCCGAACGATTCGAGGATTTCGACCTGGGGTCGCACGTCGGCGAGGACCATGTCGTCGGGGAGGCGCCCTCCGAGACGCGACCACCCACCCTGGGCTCGGAGCTGCGCGGTTACCTCGTCGGTCTCGCGCTCGCCGTCCTCCTCACGACCGCCTCGTTCTGGGCGCTCGACGAGCACCTCATCTATGGGCCGGGTATCGTCATGGCGCTCATCGTGTTCGGCCTCGCGCAGGTGGGCGTGCATCTGGTCTTCTTCCTGCACCTCACGACCTCCCCTGACAATACCAACAATGCGCTCGCCCTCGCCTTCGGCGTGCTCATCGTCTCGCTGATCTTCTTCGGCTCCATCTGGGTCATGTCTCACATGAACCACAATATGATCCCGGCGAAAGCGCTGCTGGAAATGCGCGGCGGCTGATTCCCCGCCCGCCGAAAACGGTGCAAGATGCGGCCCCATGCGCGTTCTGGGGCCCGCGGCGGTAGCCGCTTCGTGTTTGTTACCGCTATGGCCGGCAGTCTGTCCGGCCGCCGTCGATGCGGGCGGCTCCGTCGCGCTGACCTCGGACGATGTCTACCGAGGCGTCTCCATGACCTGCGGGCATCCTGCTGCTCAAGCGGACGTACACGCCCGTGAGCTCGGAGCGTCCGGCTGGGCCGCTTTTGTGGGGCTGTGGGGCTCGGCCGGCCTGAACGGCACGCCCTGCGGGTCGGCGAGAGAGCTCGATTTCTATGCCGGCTACAACGTAGCGCTGAGCGCCGATGTGAGCGCCACCTTTACCTACACCCGTTACGCCTTCCCGGGAGGGGACTACGCCAATCCCCATCTGGCCGGGGAGCGCTACGACTACGATCAGCTCGCCGCGAGCTGGGACATCATGAACCGCCTCTATCTCAACCTCGCCTGGACGCCGGACGCCATAGGCTACGAGCAGTACGAAGGCGAGTTTGAGACCACACAGAACCGGAGCGCCTTTTCCTACGGCCTGGAATGGCGGCAGCCGGTCGCATCCTGGCTATCACTGGCGGCCAGTGGGGGCTACGATCGGATGGCCGACCCCTTCGGCACGGGCTATGGCTTCTGGAGCCTGGGACTCACCCACCAGGCGGGGCGCCTGGAGCTGGATCTCGCTTATTTCCGCACGGCGGACCGCGCGGAACGCCTCTTCGGGCCCGAATCGGCGGGCGGCAGGGTCTCGGCAACGGTCCTCTGGCGCTTCTGAGACCGCGGGCATGAACCCGGGCCGCCGGCATGGGTACTAACGCGCATGCCCGCTACTTACCCTGCGGCGGCAGCCCACGAGGCAGAGAATGCGATGATGTCCGCCGAGAAGGAGCTGAAACCTGCAAGCGGTGGTTCGGCCGAGGAGCGCGAACGCGCCCTGCTCGCCCGGATCGCCGGCCACGACGGCGCCGCGATGAAGGAGCTCTACCTGCTTTATCACCGGCGGCTGGCGCGCTTTCTCATGCGGCTCACCACCCGGTACGAGCTCGCCGAGGAGATCATCAACGACACCTTCTGGGTCGTCTGGCAACATGCCGGCGACTTTCGCGGCGCCTCGCGGGTGTCCACCTGGATCCTCGGCATCGCCTACCGGCGCGGCCTGAAAACTCTGCGCTATGCGGGGCCCCCGCCCGCGGATATCGACGTCGCGGCGGAAGCCGGCACCGATGAGCCCGCGAAGCGGGAGGAGCTCACGGAATGGGTGGACATGGCGCTGCACCGCCTGCCGCTCGAGCAACGTACGGTCATCGAGCTCGCTTACCACGTCGGTCATTCGTGCGAAGAGATCGCATCCATCATGCAGTGCCCGGTCAACACCGTGAAGACCCGCATGTTTCACGCGCGGCGTAAGTTGCGGACCCTGCTCACCACCCTGGCGGGCGGCCCCGATTGAACCGGAGATCCCAAGTGAAACTGCGCTTTCCACGCTCCTCACTGCACGCTCGCGCCGAGCTCGTCATTCCCTGGCTCGCCAACGGATCGCTGCCCGCGGAGGCCGAGCCGCTGGTGCGCCAACATATCGACACCTGCGCCGAGTGCCGCGAGGACTACGAGGAGCAGATGCGGGTCTGTGAGGCGATGCGCGCCGAGGGGCCGCTCGTCTTCGCGGCGGAGTCCTCGTATCAGAAGCTGCTCGCGCGCATCCAGAACCCAGACGCCGGCCGCGAGCCGCCCGCGGCGGTCGCCGAGTTCGCCCCCTCGGAAGCGAGATACGCCGTCCGGCGTACCTCACCGGTCGTGCACTGGCTGGCAGCGGCGGCGATCCTGCAGGCGTTCGCGATCGGCGTCGGCGCGTGGATATGGCACTCGTCCGCCGCCACCGGCAATGGCGCGCATTACGTGACGCTCACGTCCGCATCGCCCTCATACGACGCGGGCCCACGAGTGCGCGTCCTATTCAGGACTGATCTCTCGATCGGAGCGCTACAGACGGTGCTGCAAGGGGCCGGAGCGCACATCATCGACGGTCCGGCGGACGGAAACGTCTATACACTGGGATTTGCGCCGCCGCCTGGCTCTCCCGCGGCGCTCGGGAAGCGGATCGCCGCCTTGCGCGCCAATCCGGCGATCCTGTTCGCGGAGCCGATTCAGGAGGGCGTGCCCTGACGTGAGAGCAGCCCCGCTCACACTATCCCTTGCTCTTCTGGGGTTGCTGGCGGGGTGCGCGCTCAGCCAGGACGCCCGGCGCGCTCCGGAGCTGCCCGTCCAGGCCAGAGCGGACCCGACGCGCTTCGTCGTGATAACCGTGCGCAACGACCCGGGACCGCTCATCGCGACGCCCGGGTCCACGCCACGGGGCTATGGCGGGGTGAGCGCATATCAGGTCAGCGCCAGCGCCCGCGCCACCGCCCATTCGCTGGAGCGAGACTACAGGCTGCGGGAAGTCTCGGCGTGGCCCATCGAGAGCCTGCGGGTGCATTGCATCGTGGTGCGCCTACCGGATCTGACTCCACGCACGAGCCTGATCGCGCAGCTGGCGCGCGATTCGCGCGTCGAGTCGGTGCAGCCGCTCAACGAATTTACCGCGCAGACCGCATCCAGCGGCAATGCGGCCGCGGAAGTTCCCGCACCGCCTGCCGGCAACCGGCCCTACCTTCCCCTGCAAGTCAACCTGAGGGAGCTCGAGGTGCTGCAGGCGCACAAGCTCTCGCAGGGCGCCGCGGTTCGGATTGCGATCATCGACACGGGAGTGGACTACCGGCATCCGGACCTCCGGGGCCGCATCATCGCGCGCGCCGACTTTGTCGCCGGCGGCAGCGAATTCACGGGTGACCGGCACGGCACGGAAGTCGCCGGTGTGATCGCAGCCACGGCGGTGGGCGGCGCGGGCGTGTTGGGGGTAGCCCCGCAGTCGCGCCTGATCGCTCTCAAGGCCTGCTGGCCGCTGCCGCAGAATGCCGCCCAGGCGGCCTGTGACAGCTTCACGCTGGCGCAGGCTCTCCAGGCCGCCATCACCGCGCGGGCCGACATAGTCAACCTGAGCCTCGCCGGGCCGCCCGATCCGCTGCTGGCGCGCCTCATTCGTTACGGTATGGCGCACGGCATCATCTACGTCGGCGCGGTCGCACCGGCGCGCGGCAGACTCGCCGACGCCTTTCCGATCGACATACCCGGCGTGCTCGGCGTGCAATCCGCTGAGGATGCCACCGCGAGCTCGCGGCACCTCCTCGCGCCGGGCCACGGCATCCTGACACTGGTGCCGGGCGGCCGTTATGATTTCGCTTCCGGCAGCTCCCTCGCGACGGCGGAAGTCACCGGCATCGTGGCGCTGCTCCTGGCTGACGGCAGGCGCTTGCCGCAAGCCCGGATCGAGCAGATTCTAACCCGCAGCTCCCGACAGCTCACCACGCCCACAGGGGTGCTGACCTTGGTCAACGCCTGCGCTGCCGTGGCCGACGCCCTCGCGCGCGCCGGCTGCGAAGCCGGCGATCCGCCCTCGACCCGGTCACAGGAAAGCGTGAAGCTGAAAGAAGAGCAGCGTCGTACGCTGCAACGGGATGTTGGCGGGACCATAGTAGTCGCGCACGCCGGCTCGTAGCTGCAGGAACTGGATAGGCGTCAGCTCGTACACGAAACTCAACCGTGTCTGGCGGTTGTCGTGCACTGCCTGGTCGGGATCGAGATACTCCAGCGTGACCTTGAGATTGTTGCCCGCCGCGACCAGCCAGTCGCCCTCGACCAGCCCGGCGGCCTCGCGCTCGCCGGCGACCGGCGCATACTCATTGTCGACACCGTCGACCTCGGCCAGCCAGGTGACCGGACCGGTGCGCGCGCCGCCGAAAACACCGAGGATCTTACGCCTGGCGAACGGCGAGTCATCGTCGTGGGCGGCCACACCGAGCCGCCACGCCGACTCGACATAGCTCATCTGCAGTCCGTATTCCTTGCCATCGGTGGAAGGCAAAGCGCCGGCCGCGGTGGCATTGCTGACGGTGACCTGCGCGTCCCAGTGGCCATGCAACCAACCGAATTCGAGGCCGTTGTCCGGCGCGTACATGGTAATGCTGCTCACGTCATAGACGAACGCGGTTTGATCCTCCAGTCTGAATCCAAACGGCAGGTACATCCGTCCGGCCTTGACGTACCAGTCGTGGGAGGCCGACCAGAGGATCGCGTAGGCCTCATGGTTGATGGGGTCTCCCGGCGTCATCTGCTCGTCGACGTAGAAGATCAGGCGGTTGGGAATCGGCTCGGCCTCGGCATAGAGGCGTCCCTGCTGCGTCTGCAGGTGATTGGTGCTCTTGGCGCCGGGTGTCTGCGTGAAGTTGTCGTCATAGCGGAAATCGCCGCCGATCCGCAGCCAGCTCGTCACCGCGCCGGTCCACAAGCCGAAGTTGCCGCGGATGGGATGAGCCGGCAGCTCGGTTTGCGCGAACACGTCGCCGAAGTTGCTGCGCAGGCCGCCGCCAGTCGGATTGACGTGGCACGATGTGCACTTCAAGCCGTAACGGACCGCGAGATATGGCTCCGCGGACGCATGTCCGCACACGAGAATCGCCAGAGCGATCAGTCCCGCGAAATACCCGACGCGACGGTCCATGGCCTCTCCTTCGTTCGTTGATCCACGTTGGTGTCCGCCGCCATGGACTCCGGTTCAAAGTGAACCTGGAGCGCCGTATGAGGCACACATGGTCCATGCTGTCGATCCTGCTCGGTCATTCCTATTTCCTGCGTTTGGACCCCAAGCAATGGCGGCGCGCGAAGCCCTATCCGCCGCTTGCGACCCTGCAGGTGGCGGCGCGGCTTCGTACCCTGGGGCACCGGGTGGAGCTCTTCGACGCCATGCTCGCGGATGGCATCGGGGACTATGAGCGCCAGCTGACCGCGCTCGAGCCGCAGCTCGTGCTCCTTTACGAGGACAACTACAACTTCCTGACGAAGATGTGCCTCGAGCGGATGCGCGGCGCCGCTTGCCGGATGATCGCGGCGGCGCGGCGCACGCGGGCGCGGGTGGTGGTGGCCGGCTCCGACGCGACAGACGAGCCGGAAGCCTACCTTGCGGCCGGAGCCGACGCGGTTCTCGCGGGGGAAGGGATCGAGGCGCTCGAAGTGCTTCTGCGGCGCCTCGACGCGCGTCCATCCATCGGCGGCGGCGAGCTGGTCCAGGGAATCATCGGCGTGACCGGCAGCACCTCTCGCGGCAGCTCCGGGCACCCGGCACGCGCGCGCATCCCACCGGCTCGCGGCGAGCTGCCGGCGCCCGCCTGGGACCTCATCGACATCGAGCGTTACCGGGATATCTGGCAGCGCGCGCACGGACACTTCAGCCTCAACATGGCGGCCTCCCGCGGCTGTTCCTTTCGCTGTACGTGGTGCGCCAAGCCAATCTGGGGCAATCACTACCTGCAGCGCCCCGCGGCCGATGTCGCCGCCGAAATGAGCCGCATCAAGCGCGATCTCGCCCCCGACCACATCTGGTTTGCCGATGACATCTTCGGCTTCCGCGTCGACTGGGTGAACGACTTCGCAGCCACGCTCGCCGCCTCCGGTGGCGGCATTCCGTTCACCATCCAGACGCGCGCCGACCTCATCAGCGAGGCCATGGCCGCGGCGCTGCGCGCGGCCGGCTGCCAGGAAGCGTGGCTCGGCGCCGAGAGCGGCAGTCAGCGTGTGCTCGATGCCATGAACAAGGGTATCCGTGTGGCGGAGATCCACACCGCGCGCGCCAGGCTGGGCGCCGCCGGCATCCGCGTGGGATTCTTCATCCAGCTGGGCTACCTCGGTGAGGAGCTCACCGACATCGTCGCGACACGAGAGCTCATCGAGCGCGCTCGTCCCGACGATGTTGGCGTCAGCGTGGCTTACCCGCTGCCGGGCACGAAATTCCACGATCTCGTGAGCGGGCAGTTGGGCGGGAAAACCCACTGGCAGGCGAGCGGCGACCTCGCCATGATGTTCCCCGGCACGTATACGACCGCGTTCTATCGTGAGGTCCGTGACCTGCTGCACGAGCAGGTCCTGCTGCCGAGCCAACAGTGCGCGCTTCACAGCGCCGCAGCGGACGGCGCGCGGCACGCGCTGCAACGCCGCTGGGACCACCTCCTGGCCCGGCACGAGAGCTTTCTCAACACAACATCGCCGGCGGCCGCAGCCGCGGCAGCGCCGGCCGCCGGCTTCCCTTGAGAGCACGCCATGTCCGCCCATTCCGACCGCATGCCGCCGCTCGTCGCAGTGCAGGCGGCCTTGCATCGCATCACCGAGTCGCTCGCCACCGGCCTCGCGGGCACCGCTGCCGAGCGCCCCGCGTGGAGCGAGCTCGAATGGCGGCTCGCGCCCGCGGTGGCGGCCATTCACGGCATATCACCGCTGCTCGCGGTTGCGCTTCCCTGGCAAGGGCCCTCGCATTGGGCGAGCTTTCTCGCCGAGCAGCGCCGGCATACCCTGCTGCGGCAGCAACGCATCGACGAGCTCCTGGCCAGGATCGACGAGTGCGCACGCAGCGCGGGTATCGCCGTTGTCGCCCTGAAAGGGGCAGCGCTGCAGATGGGCGGCGTCTATGCCGCGGGCGAGCGCCCGATGGCGGACCTTGACCTGCTCGTACACCCCGCCGATGTCGATGTCGCGGTAGCTCTGCTCCTGGCCCTGAGCTATCAGGACGCCGGCTCCACCTGGAAGCACCGCGGGTTCGATCCGCCCGGCGCCGACAGCCATGCCATCCTCGGCGAGCACGCGGACAACCCCATCAAGATCGATCTGCATCACAGGATCGGTGAGCGCCTGCCGCTCACCCCGACGTACCTCACGGACCTCGTCTACCCGCCGCATGCCCGGCCTGGCCTCAACGGCTATCCCCGCGCGGCCGCGTTGATGGCGCACGTGTTGGCGCATGCGGCGGGCAGCATGACCCATCGCGGCTTGCGGTTGATTCAACTCTGCGACATCGCACGGCTGGCGCGCCGCATGACGGCTGAGGATTGGGACGATCTGGTGCGCCTGCACGGCAACGATCAGCGCCTCTGGTGGGCCTCACCGCCGCTGACGCTCACTGCGCGCTACTTTCCCGGCGCAGTTCCTCAGGCCGCGCGCGCCCACCTCGAGCACGGCTGCCCCCTGGTGCTGCGGCGAGTCATGCACCGGCGGTCGCTGGCCGACTTCTCCCACTCGCACCTCTACATCGATCCCATGCCTGGCGTCATCTGGGCCCGCTCGGTGACGCAGGCGCTGCGCTATGTCAGCTCGCGAATCCTGCCGAGCAGGGAGCAGAAGGCACAGATGCAGGTCGCATCGCGAACCGGACCTTTGTCCGCGCAACCGCAGTGGCACCGGCAATCGCAGTCGCGGCGGATCCTGCAGTGGCTGTCCTCGCGTCCGACGCGGATAGAGACACTGCAGCCGGTTTGCGCGGCGCTCGCGCGCGCGCCTTGACGGTCGTGGGAATGGGAATGACCACATCACGAAGCTGCGCGGACGCCCTGGACGATACGCGCACCGCCTTCGACAGTGTCGCGGCCAACTACGACGGCCCCAGGGGCAACAATGCCCTGATCCAGGACATGCGCCGGGAAATGTGGCGCTGGCTCGACGACAGCTTTCCGCGGGAAAGCCATCTGCTCGACATCGGTTGCGGCACCGGGCTCGATGCGCTGCGGATGGCGCAGCGCGGCCACAGGGTCCTGGCGACTGACTGGTCGCCGCGCATGGTCGAGCGCACCCGGGGACGGGCGGCGGCGGCCCACCTCGACGACAGAGTACATACGGCTGCGATCGGCGCGCAGGAGCTCGAACGGATCGAGGGGGGCTCGATCTTCGATGGGGTCTACTCCAACCTGGGGCCGCTCAACTGTCTGCCGGACCTGCGGCCGGTCGCCCGCGAGTGCTCGCGGCTCGTCAAGACCGGGGGCCACCTCGTCTTCACGGTCATCGGCCGCTGGTGCCCGTGGGAGATCGCCTATTACGCTGGTCGCGCGGACTGGAGGCGCGTCAGCGTGCGGTTCGCGCGTCGCATGATGCCCGTCAGGATGAACGGCCATACCGTGTGGACCCGCTACTGGACTCCCATGGAGCTCTATCGGACGTTTGCGGAGGAGTTCGCCCTCATCCACTGCCGCGCCCTCTGTCTCTTCGCCCCGCCCCCCTACATGACAGGGCTCAGGGAGCGCCATCCCGCATGGTTCGAGCGGCTGTGGCGCTGGGACCGCTACGCCGGCGGCTGGCCGCTGCTCAGAGGCCTCGGCGATCACTTTCTCATCGTGATGGCGCGCCGGTGAGCGCGCAGGCTGGTGCGGCATATGTGCGCACGATAGAGAAGCGGGAGTCCGACCGCAGGGCCCGCGAGGCCTTCCAATCGCTTGCGCTCAGTCTCGTGCCGCCGGGCGGCACGATTTTCGATTTCGGCGCCGGCCCGGGAATCGATGCAAAACTCTTCGCCGAGCGGGGACTGTACGTGCGCGTCTACGACAACGACTTGCGGATGCGCTCGTATCTCACCGAAAACTGCCGGGACCTCATCGCTGCCGGACGCATCCTGCCCGAAACGGGCGAGTACGCCGAATTTCTCGCCCGGACCGCGGACTTCGGCGCGCCGCGGGCGCATCTCGTCACCGCGAACTTCGCGCCGTTGGATCTCATCGACGATTTGCCCGTGCTGTTCGCCAAGCTCCACGCCCTCACCGTCCCCGGCGGCGGGCTGCTCGCAAGCGCGCTCAGCCCGTACTTCCGCGGGGACTTGCAGCTGGGCTGGCGCTGGCGCGGCATGATCGGGCAGTGGCGCACGGGCCAGCTCATCGTGCCTGGCGCGCGCGGCAACATCATCAGGCGCTGTCTGCGGTTGTTCGCCGCCGACTGCGCGCCGTGGTTCAGACTCGAGCGCGTGTTTCGCGGCCTGCCGCCACGCGGCGCCGGTGAAGCCGGCGGCATCGACTTCGCGCTGCGATCGCGCACCGCCTGGCTGCACCTGACCGGCTGCCGCTTCATGTTCCTGCTCTTTCGCCGGCAGTCATGATGCTATCGGCGCAACAATCCCTCGAGCGCTGCCACGGACTCACGGGGGTGGCCGCCGCGGCGCAGCTCGAACGCCGGCACGGTGCGCATCCGCTGCGCGAAGCTGCGCCAGCCCGGCTGACTCGCGGCATAGGGTTGGCTCGCCCGCAGCCGCGCGAGCGCCTCGCCGGGCGCGATGGGCAGCAGCAGGGACTTGCCGCCTGCGCCGGCGGCCGACAGGGCCACCAGCGCGGTGATCTCGAGCGGGCGCGGCGCGAGTCGAAACCGCCGCTGCCGCAGATCGATCTCGTGCTTTCGCACGCCGCTGCGGCGGCGAATGATCGGAGCGCGCCGAATGAAGCTCGCGTCCGCCGCCGAAAGGAAACGCAGCGATTCCCGCCGCACGTGCAGGAAATTGGCCACACCGGTTGCGAGCAGCGACTGCGGCGCGACGAAGAGACTGTCCTCTGATACGAGATCGAGGCCCCGGAGGGCGCAATGCAACACCGCGGTGGATTTGCCGGCGCCGCTGTCGCCGATGAGGAGCAGCCCCTGCCGCCCCCGGCCGATGCAGGCGGCGTGCAGCGGCATCAGTCCCTGCACGCGGGCGGCGAGCGTGAAGACGGCGAGCTCGATGAGCTCATAGCGTACGTGGTAGGGAAACCGGAGCAACTGCCGCGCGACTACGATGAGCGCCGCACGCTGCGCGGCCGACATGATGGCGGCGGTCGCGCAGGCGCTGGCACCGCAAAGCAGGCCCGGCGCGGACAGCATGGCGAATTGGCCGGGCTCGGCCGCGCCCCGCGCGCGGGCGCTCCCCGGCCTGCGCTTCGCCTTCATGCGGTCACCCAACACCAGCCGGACCGCCATGCGCGCCGGCGCCGGCCCCAGGCGATGTCGCGGCAGGCCGTCATAGGCCCAGCGGACCAGCCGCATCAGCTCCGGACTCGCCGTTGCAAACTCGAAGCTGCCGCCGAGGACCTGCCGCCGAATCCGCGGCAGCCGCTCGGGGCGCTCCCGGAACGGATCGGCCGCAATGTCGTCGTTGGCACGGATGACCTTCACAGGTATCTTGAGTGCCCGCGCGACGCCGCGCGGTTCATCCGCGCATGAGAGTCCTCAACGCGCTCTGTTGGTTGGTTGGCCTGCTGCTGGCCGATATCGACCCGCTGACAATTCCACTTGGCCACTTGAGCCTGCGGCGGATGCCGCGGTTCAGCGGCTGCTCGTACCAGGTGAAGAGCACGATTGCGAGCGCCCACGCCACGATCAGGGTGGCGAGCACCACGGCGGGCCGATACCGGGGCGCGGCGGCAACGAGCGGCAAGCTCAGGTAGTCGATGACGAGCATGTGCAGCAGGTAGAAGGAGTAGGAGCTTCGGCCGAGCAGCCCGGCGAGACTTCCGGACAGGGCCCGCGACAGCGGCGTGTCCTCGCGAATCAGGCCGCAGTAAAGCAGCGCGATCGGCGCCGGCATGAGGAAGTTGTTGATGAGGACGATCGCCGCGTAATCGAGCGGCGGCCGCCGGTAAATGCTGAGCATCGCCAGCGTCAGTGCCGTGACACCGGCGAGGCCCGCGAGCGTCCGCCACCGGCCCGCGACCTGGAGCGAGCCGGCCTTCTCGAGGCGCGTGACGTGGAGCGCCAGATACACCCCGGCGAAGAACTCGGCGAAGTGCCCGAAGAAGGTCGTGGACAGCACGAAGGCCGGTGTATGCAGGAATCTGACGTCGAGTGTCGAGATGAAGAGCGCGGCGCCGAGAAGCGCCGCCGCCAGCGCGAACGCGGCCGCGAAGCCGGCTCGCCGGGTGAGCACCATGAAAATCGGCGCCAGGGCGTAGAAGCATTCCTCGACCGTGAGCGACCAGCTCGGCTGGATGATGATCCTCGAGTGATAGAAGAGCGCATGCGTCAGCGTGTAGTTGCTCACGAGTACCGCGGGGCTGAAGTCTCGCTGCAGGCAGACCGCCACGGTGAGCAGCAGGAAGTAGACGGGGTAGATGCGTGCAAAGCGGTTGATGAAGTATTGCGACAGCCACTCGCCTGTCAGCCGCGCCTGCTCGTGGTAGAGCCGGACGATCAGAAAGCCGCTCAGAACGTAGAAGAAGGCCATCACATTGATGACGATGTGCCAGTCGGCCCGGGGGGGGAAATGATCGAAGAAGATCGCAATGGCGCCGAACGCCCGCACACCCGTCAGCGCGGGATACCGCTCTCTTGCCGGTGCTCTGCCGCTCGGCCTCATGACACGCGTGAACTTTTTGGCCGCCCTGCCGCACGTACCGGGGAGATGCAGCACGATCCGCTGCGGTGGAGGGTCGCCCCATGACAGCCTGGCTGCCGCAGGCGTTGAAGCGCCGGATTCGGGCCCTGCCCCAATGGTCCCCTGTCGGCTTGCGCCAGCCCCAGGATGTCGTACAGGTACGGATGCGAGGCGCCCACGGAGAAATCGACGTCACGGGGGCGGCGGTCGTCGCGGCCCTCAGCCCGCTCACCTTGGGCGTAGGCCTCGATGAAGCTGCCCGCACCGCGTTGGGCGACTGCTCCACGCCCGCGCTGCAGTTCGTCGACATCGAGTCCGGACAAGCGGTGGGCGCCCTGGATCTCGTCAGGATCCGCGACAGCCCGACCCGGGCCGCGCGGATTGCGCTCTTCGAGGTCCGGGGCGCCGCGCAACGCTGTCTGCAGTGGCCTTTCCGGCCCTGGAACCGCTATCTGCAGAATCGGGCGATCCGCGGCCAGCGGCGCCGCCCGAACAACTTCTGGATGCCTCCCGAAGCGGTGCAGCAGCTCATGATCTTCTACATCTGCCCCCGGCAGGTCGTGCTCGTCTCGGTGGAGGACGGCGAGCACCGCAATCTCTTCCCCATGGACCTCATCGGCCCCGTGGCCGCGGACCGCTTCACGCTCGCGCTGCGCAGTACCAGCCGGTCGGTGCCGGCCATGAAGTGCGCGCGCCGGGTGGTGCTGTCGGACGTTGCCGCCGCGGACCGTGAGCTTGCCTACCGTCTCGGCGCCCACCACCGCGAGCCGCTCGGCGACTGGCGGTCGCTCCCCTGCGCGATCGGGCGCTCGCAGGCGTTCGCTCTGCCTTTTCCGCAAGGCGCGCTGCGGGTGCGCGAGCTCGAGATCCTCGATTTCGAGACCATCGGCTCGCACACGTTCTTCGTCTCGCACATCGTCGCGGAGCAGCCGCTCGCCGCAGCGGACCAGTTGCATCACACCAGCGGCCTCTATCAACACTTCAGGATGCACCGCGGCCGCCCCTTCCCCGCCGCTGCCTGAGGCCAGGCGAGGCCTGCAGCGCCGCGTACGTCCAACTGCGGGCGAGCCTGCCGCCCTCCAGCTCGAATATGACATCGCAATGCTTGAGCGAGCTCAGCCGATGACCTGTCAGGATGACGGTCCTGCCGGCGCGTAGGGCCTCCAGGGCGTCGATGATGCCCTGCTCCGCCGCCTCATCGAGCTCGCTCGTCGCCTCGTCCATGATCAGCACCGATGCTTCCCGGTAGAGCGCCCGGGCAATCGCCACGCGCTGCCGCTGGCCGCCGCTCAGCCGCGTGCCGCGCTCGCCGAGCTGGTGTCGGCCGCTCGCCGCCAGCGCGGCAGCGCACTCTTCCAGCCGGGCGAGCGCCAGCGCGCTTCGCAGCCGCTCGCCATTCTCCGCCCCGAGCGCCGCGCCGAGCGCGATGTTCTCCTCGAGCGTCGCATCGAGCAGCAAGACCTGCTGCGGCACATAGGCAATCGTCGACTGCCAGGCATTGCGGCTCGTGGCATCGATCCGTACGCCGTCGACCACAACCGCGCCCGCCTCCGGGACGAGCAGTCCCGTCAGGATGTCGAGTAAGGTCGTCTTGCCCGAGCCGTTGTCGCCGACGAGGCCCACCATCGCCCCCGCCGGAATTCGCAGCGTCAGGCCCGTGACCGCCGCCGCAGCCTCCGGTGCGTACCGGAAAGAGACGCGGTCGATGAGGATTTCGCGCCGCGGACGGCCCTGCCAGGCGGCCTCGATCGACGCCGAGCGCGCGACCCGCGGCCGTGCCCTTGCCTCGCGCAGATCCGCCGCAACGCTCGCGAGCGCCGGCCGGTCCGCGCGGATTCTGACGAGCGCGGTGAACGCCTGCTGCAGCGCGGGCAGCAGCCTGTATACCGCGAGGCCCATGAAGGAGAGCGCCGCGATCCACGGCCCCTGCCGCTCCCGCCCGGCGCCCAGATAGAGCGCGCTGGCGACGAGGGCGCAGACGGTAGCGAGCTCGAGCGCATAGCGCGGCGTCTGCCCAATGGCGAGAGTGCTGAGAGCATTGCGGGAAATCGCGCGGCATGAGGCGGCGAACCGCGCCACGAACAGGGGCTGCGCGCGCCAGAGCAGGATTTCCTTCACCGCCCCCAGGCTCTCCCCGACGATGCGCGTGCGGTCCGCGAAGTGGGCGCTTTCCGCGACGCCGTTGCGCAGCAACCTGCCACGCGCGGCGAGGTAGATCGCCGCGTAGGTGGTCCCCAGTGCGGTAAGAGCGATCGCGGCGATGACCGGATCGATCAGCACCATCGAGCCCACGATGAGCGCGACGGTCACGAGATTGGTTGCGAGCAAGAGGCCGCTCTGCAGAACGCCCGTCGTGACCCGGCCGATCTCGTGCAGCAGCCGTGCGGTGAGTGTCGCGCTGTGCGTGCGCAGGTGAAAGTCGTATTCGCGGCCGAGATAGGACTCGAAGAGCTCGATGCCGAAGGCGTTGCCGGTCTCGAAGGCGAAACGGTTCATCAGGAGCACGCCGGCGACGTTCACCAGGTTGGCGAGGGCAACGAGCGCGATGAACGCTGCGCCGAGCGTGACCGCGAGGTGCGTGCCGCCGCCGGCCGCCGGGAATCCGAGATGTCGCTGGAGAAAAGACAGCAGCCGGCTGCGCGCCGTGGAAGCCGGGTCTGCCAGAACGGTGAAGAAGGGCAGGATCGCGGCGATGCCGGTCACGGTACCGAGCGCCATGAGCACGGCGAGGACCTGCAGAGCCAGCAACTGCGCCTTCTGCCGGCGCTCGAGCAGCCGCCATACCGTCAGCAGCATCATGGCTCGCCGCTCGCGAGACCGGAGCCGCGCACCCGGGACTTGAGCCACTCCCTGGCCAAGGGGACGAGAAGCCTGGCACGGCGCGCGCGCAGCACGGCCCGCATGTGCGGCACCAACCCGGAGCGCTGCACTTTCCCCATGAATCGCCGCAGCTCGGCCAGCGCGGTGAGGTCGTCACAGTAGTGCTCGGAGTGCCGGCGGACGAGGACCAGCGGCTCATCGACGAAGTCGATCTCGCTCTGCAGCGCCAGCCGCACATAAAGCTCGTAGTCGCCACAGATGGGCAGATCCTCCGGATACCCGCCGACGCGCGCGATGGCATCGCGGCGGGCGACGACGCTCGATTGCGTGACAGCCGCCTCGCCCCTGACCAGCGATTCCGCGATCCACCCGTCCTTGTTTTCCGGGTAGCGCAACCGGCGCGCGCCTTCAAGCGGCCTGGCGGCGCCGTCCACCAACACGCTTCTCGTGTAGCTCCACTCACGCGCCGGATGCTCGCCGAGCGAGGCGATCTGCATCTCGAGCTTGCGCGGCAGCCAGAGGTCATCGGAGTCGAGGAAGGCTATGTAGTCGCCGCGCGCCTCGCGCAGCGCGACGTTGCGGGCCGCGGGCGGATTGCCGCTGTGTGCGCGGAGAAACACCCTGACACTGTGTTCCGAAGCCGCCGCGAGCGCGCGCAGATAATCCCTGGTCGGCTCGTCCGAGCCGTCGTCGACGACTATCAGCTCCCAGTCCGCGAGCGTCTGGTCGAACACGGACCGGACGGCGGCCCGCAGCCATCCCAGGCGATTGAACGTCGGCATGATGATCGAGATCAGCGGCTGGCTCACGCGCGCACTCCTCGCCGCTCGATGAGACCGCGATAGGTCTCCTCGAGCCGCCTGCCGAGAGCCGCCTGCGACAACTCCCGCTCGAAATGCGCCCGCACCGCCGCGCGCCGCGCCGGACTCAACTCGGAGGCGGTTGCGAGAAGCCCGTCGGCGAGGCTTCGCGGATCGCCGCGCCGCCACAGACGCGCGACCGCGCCGTCGCCCGTCAGCATGCGGAAGGACGGTATGTCCGTCACCAGCGGCGGCAGGCCGCAGGCGAGCGCCTCGATGAGCGCATAGCCGCTGCCCTCGCGGTGACTGCCCGCAACGAAGACATCCGCGGCCTGCATCAATGACTCTATCTCCGCATGGGGGCGCCGCCCCAGCAGATGCACGCGCCCGCGCAGGCGCCGGTCCTGTTCGATCCGCGCGGCCACGGCCTTCTGCAGCGGGGCCGCGCCGTAACAGCACCAGAGCGCAAGTCCCGGCAGGGCGTCCACCGCGCGGCTGACTCCCTCCAACACCGTGAGGGGATCCTTGTTGGGCGCGAGGTGTCCGACCCAGAGCAGGCACGGATTGCCCTCGAGCCCGGTGCGCGCGCGCGCCGCAGTCCGATCGCCCGGCGCGAAGCGGCTGGTCGACTCCGCGATGACGTGAATCGAGGTCCCTCCTTCGATCAGACGGGCTGCCTCGAAGGGCCGGCTCTGTGGCCGCGCACAGAAGGCCACGCCGGCCGCGGCGGCGAACGCCCGCCGGTACAGCGGCCGCCGCCACAGCCGTGGCGGCCGGCTGGCGTGATCCTGAAGCAGGATGGGCACCTCGGGTAGCTCCGCCGCAAGCCCCAGGACCTCACGGGGAAAGTGGAGTCCGTGTACGTGGATGACGTCGGGACCCAGACTGCGAATCAACGTCGGGGCATCAGCGTCACGCGCGACGAAGTGATAGCGCACGCCGTTCCGACTCAGGATATCCGGGCGATGGCAGGCCTGCACCACGGTTACACGCATCCCGCCCTGTCGCGCGGACTCGGCGACATCCACCAGAGTCGGCCAGTCTTGCAGCATCTGCGCCGGCTCGCGCCTATGCGGATCGACATAGAATCCGACCTGCACTACATGAGGTGATACGCTGACCACGTGTTTGCATTCCTATAGGCCGGCAACGCGCGGGTCCCAGAGGCGAATGAACCGCTTCGCCGCCGCGAGCTCCCACGGGTCGCGATAGCGCCGGTACTTGTAGCGCCAGGACGCCAGCGCGCGCACTGCCGTCTTCCCCCACTGCGGTGAGCGGACGTCGGTGACGGTCGGGAACCTGCACCCGAGCACGGTGGTGAAATCGAGGATGCGGCGCCTGAGGCCTGGAGTCAGCCAGGGCGTATCGGTGTGGCACCAGTACGACAGCCAGTGAGGCGTAGCCCATTGGTCCGCAGTGGTTGGAAACACCAGCGGCCGGCCCAGAGAGTCGCGCAGGCCCGCTGCCACACGCTCCACGTGCTTATCGCTGACGCCCGCTGCCGGAGGCAATGGCGCATAGACGTAGAGCATGATCTCCGTCGCCGGGTGAATGCGCTTGATGTGACGGATGTACTCGAAGGTGCGCTCCGTCTCCCCTTCCGGATCCTGCGGCGGCGCCAGCATGAAGGAGAGCTCAGGAATCACGCCGTTGGCGCGGCATATCTCGACGGCCTCCAGGGTTTGATCCGCCCGGGTCCCCTTGCGCGAGTCGTGCAGCAGCCAGTCGCTCGGCGACTCGGCGCCGATGTAGGCCATGCGCAGGCCACTGCGGCGTACCAGCGCCCACGAGCTTGCCGGCATTCCGACCAGTGCGTCCGCGCGCGCGAAGCACCACCACGGCAGGTCGCGCTTCGCCAGGACCTCGAGCAGCGGCACCGTGTCGGCCTCGCGGTCGAAGAAGTTGTTGTCGTAGAGGAGCAGCGAGTCGACTCCCAACCTCCCGGTCAGATAATCCAGGTCGCTCTCGAGGCGGGCGACGGGCGGGACGGCCGTCTTGCCGCGAAACATGGCCGCCACGCCGCAGAAAGTGCAGCGGAAACGGCACCCCAGAGCGGCCTGGTAGCCGCTCGTCCGCCGTCCGAGGTAAGTCCTCGCGAGATAGCGCCGAGGATCGCCCAGACGCTCATACGAGAGGCTTCTCGTGTAGCTCGCCGTCGAAAACACGCGGCGGACGTTGTGCACTGTCGCATCGTCCCGGCGCCACGTCAGTCCGGCCACTGCGTCGAGCGAGGGCGCGCCCGTGAACAGCGCATCGAGAAGCTCGATCAGGGTCTCCTCTCCCTGGCCTCTGACGGCATAGTCGACATACGGCATCGCGAGACAGGCGTCCGCGCAAAGCGTCGGAAAGTGTCCGCCCCAGATGATGGGAATGTGTGGAAATCGCTCGCGCACCGCGCGCGAGAGGGCGATGGCGGAACGAAGCTGAGGGCCACCCATGACGCTCACACCCACCGCGTCCGTGAGCGTGGTGTCGATCGCCTTCAACACCGTAGAGATGAAATCCAGGTCCACATTGCCGTCCACGAGTGTGGTCTGGTATCTCTCTTCGAGCGCCGCGGCGAGATTGAGAATGGCGAGCGGGAACTTCGCGGTCCGCGGCTTGGCGATCGTGGGGTTGACCAGGACGATGTGCCGGAGAGCAGTTCCGGACGATTTTGTCATGCGGCTCTCCCACTCACCGCGGCGAGCTCGAGTCCCGGCTCCCGCGCCGTCAGACGGCGTAGCCGTTCGGCGAGGCTCGCCTCCAGAGCCTTCACCCTGCCGTCGACTCGCACTTCGAGCCACCGGCTGGGAGGCCCCAGAGCGGCGGCGACATCCGGATCGGCATAAAGAGGGATTCCGTCCGTGATGACCAGGCGGATATCGCTTCTACGGACACGCTGCAGCGGCATTCCAGCCGGGACGACCAGCAGATCCGCGCGCGCCCCCGGCGCCACCACGCCGCAGTCCGCAAGCCGCAGCAGTTGCGCCGCGTCCCAGGTCACCAGACACTCGAGCGTCCCCGGACTCATCACAACCTGCTCCGCGGCCGTACGCAACTCCTCGAGCAGATCGCGCGAGCCGCTGAGACGGGAGTCGGTTCCGAGGGCTACGCGTCCCTCCGCTATCAGCTCCGCGACGTCGGCGGTCGCCCCGAACAGGTGGAGATTGGAGGAGGGGCACCAGATCAGGCCGGCCGCGGCCGCGCGCAGCCGGCGTTGCTCCGGACCGCCGAGCGCGACGCCGTGCACGATCAGCGTGTTGGCTTCGAGGCAGCCGAGGCGATCGAGTTGCCAGAATTCCTCGCGGGCTTCTTCATCGACCCCTTCGGCGGCGTGAATGATCCACGGCCAGTCGGCAGGTGTGCTCCGCTGGCTCTGCCGTGCCTTGGCTTCGCCTTCGACATACAACGAATGCGCCCAGCCGTATCGCGACACCACCCGGACCGGATACTGCAGCTCGCACAAGCTCGCATAGAGCGGGTCATGGTGCGCCACGGTCGTAACTCCGCTCAGGAGATTCTTCACTCCCCCGAGGAGCAGGCGCTCGGCGAGCGGCACGGCCACGGCCGTCTTGAGCGGCCCCGCCTCGCGTCGCCGCCGGTCGACCTCGGCGATCCATTCGCGCACGTTGCGATAGCGGCGCGCCGGCTCGAGGCGCGGCAGGTGGTTGAGCGGCAAATGGTCGTGAGCGTTGATCAGACCCGGCAACAGGCGATCACCGGCGAGGTCGAGCACGTGCTCGCGGGGTTGCGGCGGCTCGCCGACGGAGTAAATCCGGGAGCCCCCGATCCTCACGACCGTGCGCTCACCGCCAACTTCGGCGTTGCTCAGGGCCAGCATCAGCGGACCGCCCGAATGGCCAGCACCACGGGCATACCGTACCAGCGCTGGTAGAAAGCAGCGGATCCGGGGAATTCCTCGCGAAGATCGATGCCTACGCGGACTTCCTCCACGGCCTCGATCTCCAGGCCCGCCGCGGCCGCCGCGCGCTGATGCGCGGCAACGACATGTCGATGATGAGGGACGGAATGGATGCCGCCCTGCGAGTCGCGAAATGTCCTGGCATGTCCCGCCGCGACGGCCTGTGGATGGAAATCCGAGTAGAGCAGCACGCCACGTGGGGTCAGTACTCGCGCGACCTCGCGCAGCCACGCCTCCAGATCAGGCGCATGGCCGACCGCGAGCCCGCAGATCACGGCATCGAAACTGCCGCTCGTGAACGGCAGGCTGCTCATGTTGGCCCGCACCGCCGTCGCGCCATGAACCTGCCGCAGCATCTGCCAGGACTGATCGAGGGCGAGCACCATCGCTGCGCCCTCCGCGGCGAGGAGGCGGGCGTACCGCCCGGAGCCGCAGGCCAGATCCAGAACGCGCCGCCCGCTCGTGGCCGGCCACAGCCGCCGCATCGCGTCCTGCTCCGCCCGCATGAGTGGGTTGTGCGGCACGGGCGGATAGCTTTCCGCCCAGCGGTCGTAGAGCTCCAGCGTCGCTCCCTCAGCAGCAGGCGCCGCGGCGATGGTTCGGGGTGGCATGGCATCGCTCAATTGAGTTCCCGGAAACGGCGCCGCGGTTCAGCGGCGCAAGGCAGCCACAGGCGAAGCTCGCCCGCTGCGGGGCGTCAGCTCCTCGTAAAGCGACTCGAAGCAGCGCGCCGTGTAGTCGGCATCCTCCCAGACGGCGCGAGTCCACGCCGCGCGCGCGAGGCGCAGACGGAATGCTTCGTCGGCCAGTACCTGGCGGAGCGCTGCCGCGAGCGACTGCGGGTCGCCGACCGGCACGGCGAGCGCGGCTCCGGGCGCCCACTCGACCACGTGTCCGACCGCGGTGCCGACGGTCGGCACACCGACCGCGGCGGCCTCGAGAACCGCGACAGGGCCGGCCTCGTAGCGCGAAGAGACGACGTGCACATGAGCCGCCTGCATCAGCGGCAGCAGCTGCCGCTGCGTCATGAAGCCGTGAAAGCGGATCCTGTCGGCAACGCCGAGCTCGCCCGCGAGCCGCTGCATCTCGCCGCCGAGCGTATCCTCGCCGACGATGTCCAGTTGGAAGGCTCGTGGCTCCCGCGCCAGTTGCGCCACGGCCCGCAGCAGCGTCGGCTGGTCCTTTACCCGATTGAGACTCGCCACGTGTATCAGGCGGCCAGGCTCATCCACCTGGCGCGGCGCCGGCGCCCGCGCGGGCCACGCCTGCACGCAATCGACGCCGAGCGGCACTCGCCTCGCGGCCGCTCCGAGCCGCGCGAGGAGATCGAGCTGTGGAGCGCTGGCTGCGGTGAGGGCGCTGGCTGTCGCCAGGACCAGCCGCTCCTGCAGCCGGCCCCGCCACGTCAACCTGCCGCCGAAGCGGATGTCGGGAAGGCGCGCCGGCTCGCCGCCTGCCACGTGCACCACGCTCGGGATGCCGAGCGCCCGGGCAGCCGAGACCGCGACCAGACCGCAGGCTCCGGAGAAGAAGGACTGCACCAGACCAAAGGGCGCGCGGCGGTGCTCCCTGAGGACCGCGGTGACGGCGCGCACACGCGTGGCGCCTCGGCCGATGTTATGAATCCGCGCGCCGAGCAGGTCCCATTCGCCGGGCGCAGGCTCCTGATGCAGCGCGAACACGTGCACCTCCTGATGCAGCGACAGGCGTTCGATCAGCGCAAGGAGCGCCGGGATGACACGGTATTCCCCGCTCCGATCGACGCCGCCGGGAACGATCAGCGCGAGCTTCATGTCAATCCCGCCACATCGAGCAGACACAGGTCTTGCATTCGCGCCGCCCTCCGACACGGATGGAGGCACGAAGGGCCGCCATGTCAGCGCGATTCAGGACCTCATCGAGCCCGCTGTGCAGCCGTGCGTCGCTCGGCCCGGGGATGAAGAAACACGGGCTGACATGACCTTGTGCGTCCACGACGGCCGAGAACTGCGGCGCGTTGCAACGCACCGGCGGATAAGCCCCGAGCCCGCACACCGCTGAGAAGTACTGATGGATTCGGCGCAGCTTCGCCGGGCTCTCGGCAATGAATCCCGAGGCGAACGCGGCGCCCTGATCCCGCTCCAGGGCGCGGATCAGCCGCTCGAGCTCCGGGAGGTCCACCGGACGCAGCGCCAGATCCGACTCGAAGCCCTCGTGGCGCGCGAAGGCGTGAGGATTGGCGACATCCACCGCCAGGAAGGAGATCTGCAGGGCCCCGAGCCGCCGCGCCAGATCCACGAACGAAGTCAGCTGCCAGAAGTTGGCACGCTGCAACGTCACTCGCACGGTGACCCGGGCGCCGCTATCCGAGGCCGCGCGGATACCTTTGCATACGACATCGAAGGCATCGACGCCGCGGATCGAGGCATAGGTCTCGGCGTCGGTTCCGTCGAGAGAGACCGTGATCGTGCTGAAGAGTGTCCCGACCCGCCGCGCGTACTTGGCGAGCGAGAGGCCCGAGGTCAGCAGCCACACCTCGAGGCCCTCGTCGCCGAGGAGCGCGGCGATCTGCTCCCACTGCCGGTTGAGGAGCGGCTCACCGCCCGAGAGCACCACCGTGCGGGTGCCGAGCCGGCGCAGGCTCGGCAAGAGCCGCGAAACGGCGGCGAGATCCAGATCGGCGCGTCCGTTGCGCCAGTAGTCGCAGGTCTTGCACCGGGAATTGCAGCGCTCGCTGAGGTACAGCGTCACGAGCGGAAGGCGCCGCAGCGCATCGGATTCGCGCGGGATGGCTGACAAGGTGCCATTGAGTTCCCCGCGCCCGGGGCCCGGTTCAACCGCCGGGTGGATCGTCCAGGGCCAGCAGCGCGAACGTGGCGAGCCAGTGCTCGCCCATGTAATCCCCGGCGACATGGCCGAGGGCGCTCGTGAGATGCGAGTCAATCGCCGCATTGGCGCGCTGCCGCAGGGGAGCAGCGGGCGGCAGGTCCGCCACGATGCGCCGCCAGCACCAGGCGCGCGAGAGATTCAGGCCATCGAGATGAGCGATCTTGCCGTCGGTGCGATCGCTGACCGTCGCCGGTGTGAACAGTGTCGCCGGCTCGCCGCGCGCCGCCTGCGGCAGGAAAGCACCGAGCCAGGCGGCGAAGTCCTCCTTCGGCATGACATCCGCCATGAGCGCGGCTTCGATCAGCGCCGGTGACAGGAACTCATCCTGCGACGGCTCCCATGCGGGACAGCCGCGGTCCGCCCGGTACCATCTGAGCGCCGCGGCGGCGCAGAGCCCGGCAAAGCCGGAGTTGCGGGCCGCGATCGCGTACTCGCGCGCCAGCAGCAGCGCGAACGCAGTGTTGGAATGCACGCCGGCGCGCATGGGGTAGGTGGCGAGCGGCAGATACGCCTCGAAACGGCGCACGAACTCCCTGGCGAGCGGTGCCAGGGTCGCGGCCCAGCGCCGCCCGTCCGCGCTCTCATGCTGGAGCAGTTCGGCCTGGAGCATGAGCGCCCAGGCCCACCCGTAGGGCCGCTCGAAGCCGCGCGTCGCCGGCTCGGCGAGATAGCGCAGCTCGCCCGCGACTTTCTCGTCGGTGAGTTGCGCCTCGAGCAGCGCGCGGATCGGCCCGGCTTGCGGGAGCTGTGGCAAGCGGCGATACAGGCGGGCGAGAAGCCAGTGGCCGTGCACGCAGGAGTGCCAGTCGAAGCTGCCGCAGAAGACGGGATGCAGCTCGCGCGGGCTCCTGAGATCTTGCGGACCCGTGAGCACGTGATCGAGCTTGTTGGGATACTCGCGGGTGACATGCCCGAGCGCGATGACGGCCAGGCGTGTGGCGATATCCGCGGTGAGCGTTTGTGACACGGGCGACCTCGCTCAGAATCTGAAAACCAACAGGTACATCAGCACGATGTTGCAGAGCAGCAGCGGGATCGCCGTCGGAATCTGCACCCGGATGACGCCGTTGCGGTCGGGCAGCTCCAGCAGTGCGGCCGGCACGATGTTGTAGTTGGCCGCCATCGGCGTGGCGAGCGTGCCGCAGTATCCGGCGAGCATGCCGACCGTCCCCATGATGGCAGGATCGCCGCCAAAACGCTGCACGATGAGCGGCACGCCGATGGCCGCCGTCATGACGGGGAACGCGGCAAAGGCGTTGCCCATCACCATGGTGAAAAGGGCCATGCCGACGCAGTACGCGGCTACCGCCGCGAACGGATGGCCGAGCGGGAGCCACGTCGTGGCGACACGCCCGACCGCTGCCCCAACGCCCGAGATCGCAAACACCGCGCCGAGCGCGGCCAGGAGCTGCGGCAGGATGATCGCCCAGCCGATGGCATCGGAGAGTCGCCGGCCCTCCTCCACCGGCGCGAGCGCCGGCGGCCGAAACCGCAGCACGGCGACGGCCAGCGCGATGATGATGCCAAGCGCCAGCGCTATCAGGGTCACTTGCTTCGGGTCTGCGAGGGGCACGCCGTGAATGCTGACCTTGCCAAGCGTAAGCGCGCCGACGATGGCAACGACGGGAATGATGACGGCCGGAGTGAAGACGGCATTCCCTTTGGTCCTCGCACTCGCCTCACGCTCCCCGGTCGGAGGTCGTTTTCGGCGCTCCCGATCCCATCGCGGCGGCACCCAGGGCGGTCAGCGCCAGCACCAGCATCCCATTGGCCAGGTCTCCCAACTCCGAGCCGAAGAGAAAGCTCACGGCGAGCAGCCCCCAGAAGGCGGTATTGCCGAAGCGCCTGCGGTTGGCGCGATCGCCGAGGCTGCGCACCGCGATGCCGGCGAACATGGCGCCCGCGAGCCAGTAGATCTCTTCCAACCCGATCAGGGCAGTCTCTCCGCCGCCAGGCGCTCGAGCCGCGCGTCAAGCCGCCAGAGGCGGAAGCCGTGGATGGCGAACGCCACTACTGCCGTCGGAATGGCCCACAGGGACAGCCGTAGCGGCGCGACGTCGAACCCGCTCTGCTGGAGAAAGCCTTTGATGAGCAGGATGGAGCTGACCGCGATGAAAATGTCCTCACCGAAGAACGCCCCGACATTGTCCGCGGAGGCAGCGTAGGCACGGATGAGATGGCGGGTGCGAGCAGAGAGAGGTCCGAGCCCGACCTCCGCGGCGGCCTCCGCCATGGGTGCGATCAGCGGACGCACGGTCTGCGCCTGTCCGCAGAGCGTTGTCAGTCCCAGCGCCACGGTGATCTGCCGCAGCGCCAGGTAGGCTATGAGGAGCCGCCCAACGGTAGCGACGCGCACGCGCACAATGAGCATGCGCGCGCGCTCCTGCAGGCCTTCGCGCTCGAGAAGCCCGATCACCGGCAATATCAGCCACACGATCGACACGTAGCGACTGTCGTTGTAGGCCTTGCCGAGCGCGGCGATGATATGCAGCGGCGACAGGCCGGCGGCAATTCCCGTCGTAAGGGCTGCCGCCACGATGGCGATCAGCGGATTGACACCGGCGGCGAAGCCGATTACGAGGACGGCGATCCCGAGCAACGGCCAGAGACTCATCGCGGCACGGTAGCGTGCGCGCGTGATTCTGGCCAGCCGTTGCGTCGCAATCGGCTCTCCGGCCGCCCTACGCCTTCTCAGGGTTCGCCGGCCGAAGACGCCACTGTCGGGACCGGGCGCGTCAGCGCCTCGTTGGGGATGAACCGGCCGCCGTGCACGATCGTGGCCAGGACTTCCTCCGATCGATGCAGCCACGCATCCTGCTTGTCCGGGGTGAGATTGTTGTGCTCGGACTCGATCATCGGCACCGCCTCCTTGGGCCCGGGAATCTCGTCGAGCTCCGTCCAGATGCCGACGGGCGGCGCCGTGGTGTCGATGAAGCCCATTGCGATCAGCGTCGGCGCCGTGATGTGCGGCGCGAAATTGACCGTGTCGAAATAGAGCGCCGTGCGCATGACCTGCGGGTCGCCGGAGTCCCAGTTGGGATATCCGGCGCGGCGGCCGTGAAGGTCGCCGTTCGAGCCGGCGCCGGAAGGCTCATTGACGAGCACCGCGGTGACCTTGCCCGGGTTCAGCCCCGCCGTGACGAGGCTCTGCTGGCCGCCCATGCTGGTCCCGGTCAGCACCACCGTCCTGCCGTCCCAACGCGGCGAGCTGCGGATGTACTGCAGCGCGCGCGTGTCGCGCAGATACATGTCCAGGAAATACGACGTGTCACGGCTGTGGTCGCCGAGCGCCGCGTAATCGATCGGCACACCCGCTTTCTGCTCGGGCGGCAGATCGTGAGAGTCGACATCGAATGTCAGCCAGCCCTCCGCCGCGCGGTCCGTGGCCCACGCCGGGTCCAGGGCGTAGACGCCCGCCCACTGATAGATGATGAGCGCCGGAAACCTGCCGCGTCGGTCCGGGATCGCGAGATAGCCCTGAACATGCGAGCCCACGCTGTCGAGCCGCAGCCGGAAGAGCTTCACGCCCGGCTGGCTCGTGGGCATCGGGGTCAGCACCGGATCGAGCGGAATCCGGCGCAGCCTCGCCAGCTGCGCCGCCCAGAATGAATCGAAGTCGGCCGGTGCCGCCACGGCCGGCTCGAGCAGCGTCGGCGCCACCGCCGCACCGAGCGTGGCGACCCGATTCTCCGCGAAGGCGCTGACGGAGAATTCCGGGTGCAGCAGCTCGTAGCCGGGATACTTCGCGAGCAGCGGCTTAAGCGCCGGATCGCTCTTCTCGAGCAGCGCCCGCAGATCGCGATTCACCGCCGCGTATTCCGCGGCGGAGAGCGCCGGCGCGAAGCCGGCCTGATGGTCGACCGCCACATACAACATGGCCGGCTGGTCGAAGGTGGTCGCGATGGTCGCGGTGCCGGAGCGCAGATCGAAGCTGCCGGTCTTGACCACGTCCAGGTCATTGCTGCTGATGGTGTAGCTGAAGCGACCCTTGGGCGGTACGACATTCGGCGCCAGCGTTACGGTCCAGCCAACCTTCTCGCCGCGGGCGTAGATGCCATTGGCGTGGAAAGGCGTGAACACGAGCTGCGGGTTACCGGCCGCTGCAGCGGTCCGCATATGGCGCGACGATGCGGGCAAGGAGCAGGCCGCATACGATGGCCCTGGTGATGCTGTTGATCATTCTGCCGACGACTCCTGCGAATGACGATAGTGCATGAACCGGTCCGCCCAGCCGATGAAATACTTCATGTTGGGCGCATCCGTATGCCCCCCGTCGTCCTGACGCCAGGCGAGCTGACCATCCAGCAGCCCCCGATTGACCGGCGGCATCGGCGCGGTGAGATAGCTCCCCGCGACTTCCAACCCCGCCGCTCCGAGCAGCCGGTAAACGGGAGTGGCCGCGACCGCCGCCATGAAGCCGCCGCGCTGGTCGACCCATTTGGCATCTCCCATTGCCGGTAGGCCGTAGCTGATGAAGACGAGGCGCGGCGCGCAGAGCGCTATCAGGTCGTGGGCGTCGACGGGCAGGTCGCCCGGGTTGCGCGGGCCGAATACGGCCTTGGCGGCGGCATATTTGAGGAAGTTGCCCGCCATCCAGTGGTACTCACCGCTGCCCGTCAGGTTCGCCAGCGTCTCGCCGAAGTTGCGGCGCAGCAGCGCGGCCCCGCCTCGTCCGGAGGAGCCTATGAGGCCCATCGCAAAGCGCTGGTCGAAAGCCAACGTCACGAGCGCCGCCTTGCCGTAGCGCGAGACGCCTTCGATCCCGACATGGCGGCTGTCGACGGCCGGATCGGTATCGAGGTAGTCGAGCGTGCGGCTCGCCGCCCAGCCCCACGCGCGCAATGCGCCCCATTGATCGGGCGTGCGCGGCTGACCCTTGTTGGCAAGGCCGATGATGCCCCGAGTCAGCCCCGCACCGTTGTCGGCCTGTACGAGCGTCGGGTCCAGCACCGCAAAACCCCATCCGGCCGCAATCAGCTCCACGATCGAAGGCGGATCGCCGTCGGCATTGCGCCGTAGGGAAGAGAACGGAGAGCGCGCGATCAACGCGGTCCCCGGGTGATCGCGAAACACGGCGTTGAGCGCCGGATCGGCGCGCGCGAGAGCCGAGCGCAACGCGCCGTTGATCCGGCCGAGCTCGGCATCGCTCGGCTCCGTCGGCGGCACCGGAGTCGGCCCGAACCAGAACATGATGAGAACGGGTACCCTCCCCTTCGCCGCTGCGGGAAGGACGAGCGTCACGGGGATGTCGACGTTGATTGCGGGGTAAGCGCTGTTGTCGACGTGACCGTTGAGACGCGTGTACACAATCGGGTACCCGCCGAGACTGCCCCTGCCTCGACCGGCGACATGCCACGTGACCTTCGGTACGTCCTTGGGGATGTGCCCGTAGACATCATTTTCCAGGGCCGAGACGATTTCCGGCCGCCGCTGCCGCCACCATGTGTCCGCGCTCGTGACCTGGCTGCCATCATCGAGTCGCAGCGGGTCCGGCAGAGTCGGGTACGGATTGGCCAGCAGCTCATCGTAGTTGGCATGATCCGGGTCGTTCTCATCGCCGCTCGCGCCGGGTCGCACCGCCTGGATGCCGAGCTGCCCCATCATGTTGCTGTGATCCTCCTCCGCCGTGAAGCTGACCGGCGGAGCCAACTCCGGGCCGCCGGGCGGCGCGGCGGGAGCCGTAAGCGTGGCGGCCGCCAGCAGAGCGGCGCCGAGCACGACCCACGGCAATCGGCATTGATCCATAGGCTCCCCGCGGGCTGGTGTGCGCGCATGGTAGCGCTATCATAGCGGCCGCACAAGTTGCGTCGCCCTGTTGGCCGCGAACGCCGCTGGCAAGTCGTTGTCGGATGGCGTTTAATCGAATGAGCAAGGAAGCGCTCTGTCGTCTGCGGGTGGAATCCGCATAGATGATTGCCAGGGGGGATAAGCACATGAGCAAGGTGACAACCGCTGCCACAGCGACCTGCATTCAAGCAAAAATCAGACGAGCTCTGGTAACAGCGCCGACGCTGACCAGAACTCTGCAATCCGGACGAGCGGTCCTCCATTTCGGACCGTGGCGTCATGCGGCACGTGCCTTGATCAGAATGACAAGGCCGCCGCAGGCAGAGGCGGTGGCGGAGAGCCCTCTTCTCCTTCAAATCGATACCACACAAGTCGTCGCGGCGCTTCGGGCCGACGGCATCGCCATGGCCGGAAGCCTTCCGGCCGGCGTGTTGAATCTCCTACGCGCGGTCACCGAGAACCTGCCCCCTGGAGAATACGGTGATTTCCATGCCGTTCCAGAGGTCCGTGCACTGACACGTTGCGCTGCTGCTACCAACGTGGCGCGGAGGTACTTGCAGGCCGAACCCGAGCTCCTCGAGTGCAACCTGGTCGTCTCGCACGCCGAAAAGCCCGGCGTTCCGCCCAAGAAGGGCTCGCAGCGACAGTTCCATTTCGACTATGCGGGATGGCACTCACTGAATCTGTTCATATATCTCACGGACGTTGCACAGCATTCCGGAGCCCACCAGATCGTCATCGGAACACACCGCGCACGGCATGCATGGGATGCCGTCCGCGTCGCGATCCCGGATCAGGAAATCATCGATAGATTCCCCAACCGCGTACGCACGGTTACCGGACCGGCCGGAACTGCGTTCTTTGAGGATACGTCCGCATTCCATCGCCGCAAGATGCATACCGAGCGACGCGTGCTGCTCAACATCCTGTACGCGTCGCACCGGGCTTGGCTCAGCAAAGGGCGTCTAACGCTGAGGTACTCGGACTTTCTGCGTTCGCGCGCTGCAGCCGGAACCGCCCCACCCGCGGGTTAATCTCACCTGCGCTCGTTCTGTGTGGCGATGGTTGCGCGGATGCGCGACAGCGCGCTCTTGAGGGGCTGCAAATCCTTGCTACAGGTTTCCCACAGTACGGTCGGGTAGGTATCGTGGTAGTCGTGCCGGATGACATTGCCGATACCGGCAATGGCGCGCCAGGGAATTTGACCTTCTGCTTCTTTTGCGGGCTGCGGCAGGCGGCGGCTGGTCTCTGAAATGATCTCGAGGTTTCGCTCGACGAGTTGCCGAACCCGGCGATCCTGCCGAAATTTCTCAAAGTCATAGCCGGCCGTATCTGTCTCGATGTTGGTGATAGCCTCGAGCATGTGATCAACATAGATGCCGGCATCTCTGTTCATCAGAATACGGCGCGTGCCTCGCGGATGACGCGATCACGAATCGCGGGATCAAGCCCCTCTCGCGTCACTACATCGACTGTCCGCCCCAACCGGTCCTCGAGGAAGTCTTTTACCGATACGAGGTCGACCAGACTGAATCTGACATCCGGCTCAATGTCGATGAGCACATCTACGTCACTGTCAGGTCGGGCGGTGCCTCGTACCGTTGAGCCGAAGAGCGCCAGCGCGGCGAGTCCACGTTCTCGTAACGGCCTCTCGAGAGCCTTGAGCTCGGCATGAACGCTATCGCTCTGCGGCGGCTCGCTGCGCGGCCTTCCCGCCCTGCTCGTCTCGCGCCCGACCAGCAATCGCAACGCCTCGCGGACCACCTCGCTGGCATTGCCGTAGAGCCCTGAGTCCACCTTGCGTCGAATGTATTGCTCCAGCTCCGGAGTAAGGGACACATTCATGATAGAACCTCCAATAGCAAAGAATAGCAATCTGTAGCTATTTTTGCTACTATGGCCCTGCTGAGGCTGGTGCGCACCAAGCGTCCCGCCGGCATGCATTACATGCCCGACCCTACCGTTCGGGTGAGCTATCTCGAGCTCACGCAAAGTCCGGCGCCGAGTGCAACGCACATCGGGACGGAGAGCGTCGCTCGAGAGAAACTACGTGTAGGCGAGTATCTCGACTTGTATAAGCGCGTCGGCGGCCCCGTCCGGTGGGACCAGCGGCTCGGAATGCCGCGCGCGGATCTGACTCGCCTCCTCGAGTCAGATCGTAGTCAGATCCACGTCCTCAGAGATGGCCGCGGTCAAGCGCTCGGGTTTTGTGAATTTGAGCGCTGCTTGCCGGAAATCGAGCTGAAGAACTTTGGGCTTGTGCCCACGGCCCAAGGCAAGGGACTGGGCTCATGGCTCCTGCGCACACCTAGAGGCTGGTTTCCGGATCTACATGGCGCGAGAGGAACCGCCTGGCGACCTGTGAGGACGGACGCCGGTCGCTCTCAGCGCAGAAGCTCCGCGTAGCGCGCCAGATCGATGTTGCCACCACTGATCAGGACTCCGACACGCTCGCCTGGCCGATGAAACTGCTGCGACAGCGCGGCCGCGGCCCCCAGGCAGCCGGTCGGCTCCACGACGATCTTCATGCGCTCGGCGAAAAACTTCATCGTGTCGATCAACATCGGATCGCTCACCGTGACGATGTCATGAACCAGCGCGCGGATGATCGGGAAATTGTGCTCACCGATGAACGTGGTCAGCGCACCATCGGCGATGGAACGCGGCACCGGAATACGAATGACCCGGCCGGCGCGGAAGGATTGCTGGCCATCGTTGCCCGCCTCCGGCTCAACGCCGATGACGCGGCAGCGCGGGCTCAGTGCGCTGGCGGCGAGCGCGCAGCCAGCGAGCAATCCGCCTCCGCCGAGGCAAACGAACAGGACATCGAGCTCACCCACGAGCTGAAACAGCTCCCGGGCCGCGGTTCCCTGCCCGGCGATCACCTGCGGGTGGTCATATGGTGAGATGACCGCCAGACCTCGCTCGGCCGCAAGCGCCGCGCAGATCTCCTCGCGGCTTTCCTTGTAGCGGTCGTAAAAGATGACCTCGCCGCCATATTCCCGCGTCGCGCTCACCTTCGCTGCCGGCGCATCCTTCGGCATCACGATCGTCGTCGCCACGCCCTGCAGCCGTCCCGCGAACGCCACCGCCTGCGCATGATTGCCCGACGAGTAGGCAACGACCCCATGCCGGCGTTGCTCGGCATTCAGCGTTGCAATCGTGTTGTATGCGCCGCGAAACTTGAACGCGCCGCCGCGCTGCAGATTTTCGCATTTGAAAAAGAGCTTGGCGTCGGCCCTGGCGTCCGCGGTCCTCGAGGTCATCACCGGCGTGCGATGCGCGATCCCCTCGATCCGAGCGGCCGCCGCTTCGACATCCGCAAATGACACGGGCAGTGTCCCCGAAGGTACCGCTCTTGCAAAGTTGGCCGAATCCGTCATGGCGGGACTGTCACTCCGAGTGCCACGCAGCCTGGTACGTGGCGCTCTCGTCGCCCTGCTCATTCAAGGCATGGGCATAGAGATTCAATAGCTCGAGCTCGCGACAGCTGCGTTTGCGCCCAGGGCGCATTTGCGCGTGCCAACCGATCCGCAACCGGTAGAGAAGCGCCCTGACGAGCTTTGTAATTCCGCGGAATGCCATTTCGCTCACCAGGCGCTTTGAGGATGGCCGGCCCGGTTGCGTAATATAGCAGGCGAGCTAGCCCCCTCAGACCTTCTCCATCGCGAGCGCGATGCCCTGGCCGACGCCGATGCACATCGTGCAAAGCGCCCGTCGTCCTCCTGACCGCTGCAACTGATACATCGCGGTCGTGGCGAGACGCGCTCCGCTCATGCCGAGCGGATGCCCGAGCGCGATGGCGCCTCCTTGCGGATTGACGTGCGCGGCATCGTCAGCGATTCCAAGCTCCCGCAAAACTGCGAGCGCCTGGGCGGCGAAGGCTTCATTGAGCTCGATCAGATCGAAATCGGTGATGGCGAGCCGCAACCGATCGAGTAACCGCCGCGTTGCTGGAATGGGCCCCAGTCCCATGACCCGAGGCGCAACGCCAGCCGCGGCGGATCCCAGAATACGTGCGCGCGGCGTGAGCCCATAACGAGCGACGGCGGCCTCGCTTGCCAGAATCAATGCACAGGCGCCGTCGTTGACGCCGGAAGCGTTACCCGCAGTAACCGTCCCGCCGCGACGGAATGGCGTACCGAGCTTGGCGAGCGCCTCGAGGCTGGTCGCCCGCGGATGCTCGTCGCGATCGACGACGGTGGGGGCTCCTTTCCTTGCGGGAATGGAGACCGGCACGATCTCCTGTGCCAGATTGCCGTTGGCCTGAGCCGTCGCGGCGCGTTGCTGGCTGCGCAGCGCGAAGGCGTCCTGATCGGCGCGGCTGACCCGGCACTCCTCGGCGACGTTCTCCGCCGTCTCCGGCATGGAGTCGATGCCGTACTGCTCCTCGAGGATCGGATTGACGAAGCGCCACCCGATCGTGGTGTCATGGAACTCCATGTCGCGCGCAAAGGGCGTCTGCGCTTTGGAAACCACGAACGGCGCCCGGCTCATGCTCTCGACGCCACCGGCGATCATCAAGTCCGCCTCGCCCGCCGCAATCGCGCGCGCAGCTATCGCAACGGCGTCGAGCCCGGAGCCGCACAAGCGATTGACGGTCGCGCCCGGCACCTCCTGCGGCAAACCGGCAAGGAGCAGAGCCATGCGCGCCACATTGCGATTGTCCTCGCCCGCCTGATTGGCGCATCCGTAAACGACGTCATCGAGCGCGCCCCAATCGACCTTCGGTTGCCGCGAAACCAGCGCACGGATGGGAATGGCGCCCAGATCATCGGGCCGCACCCCGGACAGAACCCCGCCGTAGCGGCCAATCGGAGTGCGCACGGCATCGCACAGATAAGCGTTTTTCATAAGGAATTAATCTGACACACGAATACCGATGAAGCAATTGTTTTTGTGTCACATCCCGTGAGCGGCCAGGTGACCCGCGACAGCCTACCGCCTCCCAGCGCCTCGCTCCTGCTAAAATTTCGCCGCCGGACGACTCTTATTCCGCCGGCAACTTGGTGGAGAAAAGACGGTGCCAACGTACGAATATCGCTGCGAAGCCAATGGCCGCGTGGTCGAGGTGCGGCACGAGATGGCCGCAAGGCTCGCGACCTGGGGCGAGCTTTGCGAGCGAGCCGGCATGCGCTGCGCCCGGCTGCGGCAATGGGTTCTGCAACTCCGGCGCTTGCGGCGTCGGTGATTAACGCCCAGATAGCGCGCAACCGCCTAGCGCGGTTTCTGCACGCCAGCGGCTGGCTCCCCCACGTCCCGCTGGCGATCCTCGTCGGCGCGACGGGACTGCTGCAGATCCTCCTGACCTCGGGCTCCCTGAAGCGCCTGCTCGCCACCAGGGGACATCCCATCGTCTCGCTGGCAGGCGGCCTGGGAATTCCCGAGATCCGTGGCGCACCCCAGGAGGCCATCGGCGGGCTCCTCATCATCGTCGGCGTCGGCCTTTTCTGGCGGTCCCGGCTGGCATGGGTGGTTGCCTTCCTGCTCGGGCTCGCCACCGTAGGCCTCGAGCTCTCGCCGGTCTCGACTGCCTCGAGACCGATCGAGGTCTTCAGCGTCGTGCTGTTGCTTCTCCTCTTCGTATCCCGGCAGAGCTTTACCCGAGTGACCCTCGCCACCGCGACGCTCTTCGCCGTGATGGGCGTCCTGGCGACATTGGGTTACGGCGTGGTCGGCTCGTATGTGCTAGGGAGCGATTTCAGTCCCAACATCACCAATTTCGTCGACGCCGTCTATTTCACCGTCGTCACGATGGCGACTGTTGGCTACGGCGACATCACCCCCCGAACGACCGACGCGCGGATCTTCACGATCTCGCTCATCGTGCTGGGTCTTGCGGTGTTCGCCACGGCTCTTCCCGCCATCGTCGCCCCGCTGATCGACAAGCGGATGATGAACTTCCTGCAGCCGAGGAGGAGAAAGATGAAACGTGCCTCTCATGTGATCGTCGTGGGCGACGGCCCGCTCGCCCGGGATGCAGCCCGGGCTCTGGCCGCGCGCGGACTGCAGACGACCGCGATCCTGTCGGGGAAGCCCGATGCGGAAGCGGCCCAGCCTGGGGACTTCGTCGTCGGGGACGGCAGCGATACGGAAACGCTTCGCCAGGTCGACGCTACCGAGGCGCGCGCCATACTGGCGCTCAGTGATGACGATTCCTACAACGCCTTCGTCGTGCTTGCCGCCAAGGAGGTGAGTCCGAATGTGCGCACGGTCGCTGCCGTCAGCGACACCCGCAACACCGGCCGTGTCGCGCGCACCCGCCCCGATGTGATGCTGACGCTGCCGCAGCTCGGCGGCGAGCTGCTCGCCATGGCTCTGAGCGGCGAGGAGATCAAGGCCGACGAGCTGATCAGCCAGCTACTGAAGCTCGGCTAGGGCGCCGCCGGGCGTCGACCTCCCCTCCCTTCCGGGAGAGAAAGACATCGCACCCCAAGGGAATGTCGGACCTCGAAGCCCGTATTGCAATATCCCAAGATCTGGATCGACCCGGAGCCGCGCAATGCCCTCGCTTTTCGATCCACTCAAGGTAGGCGACCTGCTGCTGCCGAATCGCGTCCTCATGGCGCCTCTCACGCGCAGCCGCGCCGGGATGACGCGCACGCCGAACACTCTGATGGCGGAGTACTACTCGCAGCGCGCCTCGGCCGGGCTCATCGTCTCGGAGGCCACAGTCGTCAGCCCGATGGGCATCGGCTACGCCGACACACCCGGCATTTGGTCGGCCGAGCAGGTCGAAGGCTGGAAGCAGGTCACTGAGGCGGTCCACGCGGCCGGCGGCCGGATGTTTCTGCAGCTCTGGCACGTCGGCCGGATCTCGCATCCCGTTTTTCTCGACGGCGAGCTGCCTGTCGCTCCCAGCGCCCTCGCGCCGGGTGGCAACGTCAGTCTGCTGCGCCCGGCAACGCCCTTCGTCGTACCGCGGCCGCTCGACCGCAACGAGATTCCGGAGATCGTGGCTGCCTTCACCCGCGGCGCACAGAACGCTGAGCTCGCCGGTTTCGACGGCGTCGAGCTGCACGGCGCCAATGGTTATCTCCTCGATCAGTTTCTTCAGGACAGCAGCAATCACCGTGACGACGACTACGGCGGCCCTGTGGAGAATCGCGCGCGATTGATGCTGGAGGTTACTGACGCCGTCGTATCCGTATGGGGACCCGGCCGTGTCGGCGTGCACCTCGCCCCTCGTGGTGACGCGCACTCCATGGGGGACTCGAATCCCGCAGCCACGTTTGGCTATGTCGCCCGCGAGCTCGCCCGTCGCAAGATCGCTTTCATTTGCGCCCGCGAACGCGTCGGCCCCGACAGCATCGGCCCGCAGCTCAAGGCCGCCTTCGGTGGCGTCTACATCGCCAACGAGGGTTTCACCCACGAGAGCGCCCAGCAAGCGCTCGATACTGGCCGAGCCGACGCCGTCGCCTTCGGCAAGCTCTTCATCGCCAATCCCGACCTGCCCGCCCGCTTTCTCTCCAGCGCGCCCCTCAACGCACCGGTCACCGACACGTTCTATCGCGGCGGCGCATCGGGCTATACCGACTACCCAACTCTCGCCAGTACGGGAGTGGAAGGCGCGACAGCCGGAGCGCGCGCACAAGCCACAGGCTGAGCGTCCGGCGCGGATGCTCGCAGGCTGGCCATTTCGGCACGCCTGTCCTATCGTCGCGTTGTGAAGAGCGTCCTGATCGTCTATCACTCGACCACTGGCGGCACGCTGCAGATGGCGGAGGCTGCCGCAACCGGGGCAAAGCGCGAGACCGGGGTGACGGTACGGCTCGAGGCTGCCGCTGCGGCCGACGCCCAGGCGCTGCTCGAGGCGGACGGGTATATCTTTGCCTGCCCCGAGAATCTGGCCGCCATGTCGGGTGTCATGAAAGACTTCTTCGACCGCACCTACTATGGCGTGCTGGACCGCATTCAAGGTCGCGCCTACGCGACACTGATCTGCGCCGGGAGCGACGGCAGCAACGCCGCGCGGCAGATCGAGCGCATCGCCACGGGTTGGAGGTTGCACGACATCGCGGCGCCGCTCATCGTGTGCACCCACTCGCAGACGCCGGAGGAAATCCTGCGTCCGAAGCGGATAGGAGCAGAAGACCTCGCGCGCTGTGAAGAGCTCGGCGCAACGCTCGCAGCCGGCCTCGCTCTGGGCATATTCTGAGCGGAGCCCGTGCTAGCATGGACCCATGAGCGAGATACAAGGCGACTGGAGCGGTCCTCCTCACGACCCCGGAATCAAACCGGGTGTTGCCGTCCGCCTCTCGAAGTACGTCTGGCGCCTCACCGCGGGCAACCCTGGCCGCATGACCGGCCCCGGCACCAACAGTTATCTCGTAGGCGCGGGGAGCGACTGGTCGGTCATCGACCCCGGCCCGGCGGATGACCGGCACATGAGCGCGCTGATCGCCGCTGCCTCCGGCAACGTGCGTCAGATCCTGGTCACGCACACCCATGAAGATCACTCGCCCGGCGCCGCACCGCTGAAATCCGCCACCGGAGCCCCCCTCCTCGGCCGGACCACGGCCCACCGCCACTGGCAGGACCCCACGTTTGCGCCCGACCGCGAGCTCCACCACGATGACCGTGTGACAGTCGGCGGCGGCGCGACACTTCGTGTCATTCACACACCCGGCCACGCCAGCAACCATCTCTGCCTGCTCCTGGAAGAAGAACGGATCCTCTTCACCGGCGACCACATCATGCAGGGCACGACCCCGGTCATCGACCCTCCCGACGGCGACATGGCCGCCTACATCCGCTCCCTGGAGTCCCTGCTCCGCGAGCCGCTGGACCACCTGGCCCCCGGCCACGGCACCCTGATGCCCGACCCCCAGTCCGTAATCCAGACCCTGATCAAACACCGGCTGTGGCGCGAAGCAAAGGTGCTGGCCTCCCTCCCGCGCCAACACCCGGAAGACCTCCCCACCCTGGTCCGGCGCGCCTACGACGATGTTTCATTGCAGCTGCACGCCCTCGCGGAGCGCTCCCTCCTCGCCCATCTGCTGAAGCTCGAAGCCGATGGTCGCGCCCGCCGCAGCGCGGAGGGCTGGACCAGCGCCGATGTATCGAGTGCGGAGCGCAAACCATGAGCGAACCCGTACGTCGCCCATTCGGTCTGGTGGCTGGACTCGGAATGGGCGCCGGCGTCTTCTATTATCGGTCGTTGGTAGCCGCACACCTCGCCCAGGGCCTGTCTCCACAGATTCTCATGACTCACGCCGACGTACGGCTGACCATGAGGCTAGCGCAGGAGCGCAAAGTCGACGAGCTCGCCTCCTACCTCGCCGGACTGCTGCGGCAATTGGCTGCCGGCGGCTGCACTCTTGCGACGATTCCTGCTTTCTCGCCCCAAGTCTGTGCCAGGCAGTTGGCAGCGATGACGCCCCTGCCTCTGATCGGCCTGCTCGAAACAGCCGTAGCTGAGGTCAAGCGCCGAGGCTTCACACGAGTCGGCGTCTTCGGCGCGCGCGTGACCATGGAGACGAGGTTGTTCGGGGCACTGAGCGGTCACGCAGAAGTCATCATCCCCGCATCCGCGGACCTGGATCTCGTAAGCGCGATTTATAGCAGTGTCGTCGAAAAGGAAGCAGCGCTTCCCGAGGAACTGGCAAGCATACGCATCCTGGCCCACAAGCTGATCGAGAAGGAACGTCTCGATGCAATCCTGCTCGCCGGAACCGACTGGTCGTTCGTCTTCAACACCCAAAACGCCGACTTCCCCCACATCGACGGCGCACGCACCCATATCCAGGCGATCATGCACGAGCTCGTAGGACCCGAACTCAAGAGTGATGGCTCCGTGCAGAACGGTACCAGCCACAATGCGACTGGTTGCGCGATCCCTTGAGGCATACACTTCCAGTTGTGCACAAAAGCCGGCTCGGTGCACGCCCGCCTCTTCAGAGGTCCGCCCCGGTGGTGTCGGCCCGGAGGCCGCTTCGGCCGCGTAATCGAGCAGGTATTTCGGTTCTAGGTTGAGGTACACACCCTGCTCGGCGCGAGGCATGCACCAACTCCTCGACATGGTTGTTGTTCTCCCCCCGTTCGGCCCGACAAGCTCTTTGGCATGCTCGACAGTTCGGTGATCGAGGAAGCGGCCGCCCGCACTCGTGTCAGCCCCGCATCCCAGTAGGTACCCACGGCCGCGCATTTCCTTTTGCGTTGGCGCAGGAGATCGGGTGCTCAGCACAGTTTACACTGAAACTCACATAGCCGGTACCCGGCTCTGCAAATCGAGTGTAGTAAAGTGCGGTACTTCCTAACGTTGGTATCCGGTATTTCGATATGCGTCAGGAACAAGACGTCGTCTGTTACGTCCATGACGCGTGATGGATTTTCACGTACTCGCGGACAGCAGTCCCTCCTTCCCGGTACCAACAGCTCTATAGCCACATACCGCCCGAAAGGAGCGCCTCGCAAAATTGATCCTGGCCGGAAGCTGATCGCCAGGACGGCGATCGGCTAGCCTCCATGGACGGATTCACGGCGTTCCGGCCAGGGTCAATTTTGCGAGACGCTCCGTAGCCCGCAACATTCCATCCTGTTCTGGTCCTATTCCGCCAATACTGTAACTGTCAGATGCCCACCCCCTCTGCTAGCTTCTCTGCACACTGCACCCCGAGGCTTCGCAGATGAGCGACCTACTCGAACACACCGCGACTCTCAGTAACCACTACCTGGAGCAGGTTTCGAATCGCACCGTAGCTGCCCAGCGCCCGAGCGCCGACCTGAGACGCCTGCTGGGCGGCCCGCTGTCCGAGGAAGGTGAGCCGGACCTGACCGTCATCGAGTCGCTGGCACATGCCGGAGAGGACGCTACCATGGCCTCCACCGGCCCGCGATACTTCGGCTTCGTGACAGGAGGCAACCTCCCCGCCGCACTCGCAGCCGATTGGCTCGTCTCCACGTGGGACCAGAACTCCGCAGTCTACGTCCTGTCGCCTCTCGTCGCCGTCATCGAAGAGATCACGGTCGGCTGGCTTCTCGAGCTCGCTGGATTGCCGTCCACGATGACAGCCGGGTTCACGACCGGTTGCCAGATGGCCAGTTTCACGGGGCTTGCCGCGGCCCGCCATCGGGTGTTGGAGCGCGCGGGATGGGACGTCGAGGCCGACGGGCTCTTCGGCGCGCCGCCGATCGATGTGATCATCGGTGACGAAGCGCACTACACCATCGTCATGGCCCTCCGTCTGCTGGGCCTCGGCGGCAAGCGACTGCGCCGGATAGAGACCGATGGCCAGGGAAGGATGCGGGTCGATGCGCTCCGTACAGCCCTGCAGTCCAGCCAGGGTCCTTGCATCGTATGCGCGCAGGCGGGCAACGTGAACACCGGCGCGTTCGACCCTCTGCAGGCAATCGCCGAATCGGCGCGTGATCGGGGCGCCTGGCTGCATGTCGACGGTGCCTTCGGCTTGTGGGCAGCGGTGTCACCCGAGCACGCAGCGCTGACGCGGGGTATCGAGCACGCGGACTCCATCGCCACCGACGGTCATAAATGGCTCAACGTTCCATACGACTGCGGCATCGTCTTCTGCGCCGACTCCGCAGCTCATAGGGCGGCGATGTCTCTCGCGGCCGCGTACATGGTCGGATCGAGCAGCGAGCGCGACCCGCACGAGTTCGTGCCAGACGAATCGCGTCGGGCCCGCGCGGTTCCGGTGTACGCCGCCCTACGCTCTCTCGGCCGAAGTGGTATCACGAAGCTCGTCGCTCGCTGCTGCCGGCACGCACGGCGCTTCGCGCAGGGGCTGCGTGCAGCGGGATACGAGGTCCTCAACGACGTCGTATTGAATCAGGTGCTGGTTTCGTTCGGCGACGCAGAACGAACGCGACGCACCATCGCGGAAATCCAGCGCGAAGGTACATGTTGGTGCGCCGGTACGGTCTGGCAGGGCCGCACGGCCATGCGCATCAGCGTCAGCAACTGGCGGACGACCGAGGAAGACGTCGAGCGCAGTCTCCAGGCGATGTTGCGTGCGGCCGCGCAGTGCGCCAGCGCATGAGCCCCTAGGTGAGCCACCGCCAGTTGAGAATCTCCGGCATATCCTCCCCCACCTCCCGGATGTACTGCGTGTGCTCGATCAGCTTGTCCCGCATGGCCTGCTTGATATACCCCGCCCGCGACCCGAGCTGCGGCAACCGATCGATCGTATCCGACACCAGATGGAACCGATCGAGATCGTTCAGCACCGCCATGTCGAACGGCGTGGTGATCGTGCCCTCCTCCTTGTAGCCGCGAACGTGCAGGTTGTCGTGGTTGGCGCGCCGATACGTCAGCCGGTGGATCAGCCAGGGATAGCCGTGAAAAGCGAAGATGATCGGCTTGTCGCGCGTGAAGAGCGCATCGAAGTCCCGCTCGCTCAAGCCGTGCGGGTGCTCCGTCTCCGGCACCAGCTTCATCAGATCGACCACATTGATCGTCCGGATCTTGAGCTCCGGCACGAGCTCTCGTAGCAGCTTGACCGCCGCCAGCGTCTCGAGCGTCGGCACATCCCCCGCACACGCCATGATGACGTCGGGCTCGCTGCCGCGGTCCGTGCTGGCCCATTCCCAGATGCCGACGCCCGCGGTGCAGTGCTTGACCGCCTGCTCCATCGTGAGCCACTGCGGCGCCGGATGCTTGCCCGCGACCACCACGTTGACATAGTGCCGGCTGCGCAGGCAGTGATCCATCACCGACAGGAGGCAATTGGCATCGGGTGGCAGGTAGACCCGGATGATGGCCGGCTTCTTGTTCATGACGACGTCGATGAATCCCGGGTCCTGATGGGTGAAGCCGTTGTGATCCTGCCGCCATACGTGCGAGGACAGCAGGTAGTTGAGCGAGGCGATCGGCCGCCGCCACGGAATGTGCCGCGTCACCTCCAGCCACTTGGCGTGCTGATTGAACATCGAGTCCACGATGTGCACGAACGCCTCGTAGGAGTTGAATACTCCGTGGCGGCCGGTGAGCAGATAGCCTTCCAGCCAGCCCTGGCATTGATGCTCGCTCAACACCTCCATCACGCTTCCCTGCGGCGCCAGATGATCGTCCCCCGGGATGCGCTCGGCCATCCACTGCCGCTCCGTCGTCTCGAACACGGCATTCAGGCGGTTGGAGTTGGTCTCATCCGGGCCGAGGAGCCGGAAGATGCGCGGATGCTGATTGAGCTTTATGACATCCCGCAGGAAGCGTCCAAGCACGCGGGTATCTTCCGCGTCGACGGCGCCGGGCTGCGGCACTTCGACCGCGTACCCGCGAAAATCGGGACACGCGAGATCCCTGAGCAGAAGCCCGCCATTCGCGTTTGGGTTCGCGCCCATCCGGCGCGCGCCCTCGGGCGCAAGCTCCGCCAGGTCGCGCCGCAGGGTGCCGCCGGCATCGAACAGCTCCTCCGGCCGATAGCTCTTCATCCACTGCTCGAGAAGCTGCAGGTGCGCCGGGTTGGTACGCACCGCCTCGAGCGGCACCTGGTGCGCGCGAAAGGTGCCCTCCACCTGCTGGCCATCCACGGTCTTCGGTCCCGTCCACCCCTTGGGCGTGCGCAGGACGATCATCGGCCATCGCGGCCGGTCCTCGAGCCCCTCCGCCCGTGCCGTGGACTGGAAGCGCCGGATATCGCCGATCACCGTGTCGAGCGTCGAGGCCATCAGCTGGTGCATGCGTGTCGGCTCGTCACCCTCGACGAAGTACGGCTGGTAGCCGCAGCCGCGCAGATAATCGCTGAGCTCCTCCTTGCCGATGCGCGCCAGCACGGTGGGATTGGCGATCTTGTAACCGTTCAGGTGCAGGATGGGCAGCACCGCGCCGTCGGTGGCGGGATTCAGGAACTTGTTGCCGTGCCAGCCGGCCGCGAGCGGCCCGGTCTCGGCTTCGCCATCGCCGATGACGCAGGCGACGATGAGCGCCGGGTTGTCGAACACCGCGCCGAAGGCATGGCTCAGGGAGTAGCCGAGCTCGCCGCCCTCGTGGATGGAGCCCGGCGTCTCGGGGGCCACGTGGCTCGGAATCCCGCCGGGGAAGGAGAACTGCTTGAAGAGCTTGCGCAGTCCTTCCTCATCGCGCGTGATGTTGGGATAACGCTCGGTGTAGCTTCCCTCGAGATAGGTGTTGGCGACGAGCGCGGGGCCGCCATGTCCCGGGCCCGCGACGTAGATCATCTCGAGCTCGTACTGGCGGATGATCCGGTTGAGGTGCACGTAGATGAAATTCTGCCCGGGCGTCGTGCCCCAGTGCCCGAGCAGACGCGGCTTGATGTTGCGCGGCTCGAGTGGCCGGCGCAGCAGCGGGTTGTCGTAGAGATAGATCTGGCCGACGGAGAGATAGTTCGCGGCGCGCCAGTAGGCATCCATCCGCCGCAACAACTCCGGGGAAAGGGGATCCGTCATCGCGCACCTCCGGGGAAGCGTCGCTATGAGCGAGCGCCTGACCCCTATGGTAGCGGCTAACGCCGGTCCCTACCTCAGTGCTTGCTGCCGCCCTGCTTGATGCTCTGCCTGAGCGTGTCGGCCACTTCCCGCGGAAAGACTCCGGTGACGAGCAGCCGGTACTCCGCGTCGTCCATTATTTCGACGCGGTTACGGCCGTGTGACTTCGCCTGGTAGAGGGCCTCGTCGGCGAGCTGCAGCGCACCACCCGGCGTGCGTCTGATATCGGGCGCGACGACCGCGACGCCTATGCTGACGGTCAATACCATGCCGGCGCGCGATGCCCGGTGCTCGACGGCCAGCGCTTCCACGGCCTTGCGAATCCGCTCCGCGGTGGCAGCGGCACGGTTGGCGTCCGTGTCGTAGAGGATTGCCGTGAACTCCTCGCCGCCGTAACGGGCGACGAGGTCGAGCGGCCGGCGCACGCAGCCCTGAATCGCCTGCGCGACCTTGCGCAGCGCGACATCGCCGGCCTGGTGTCCGTAGCGATCGTTGTAGGGTTTGAAATGATCGACGTCGAGCAGCAGGATGGCGAGCTCGCGCCCGTCCTCGGACGCCTGGCGCCACAGCCGCGGCAGGTACTCGTCGAACACCCGCCGGTTCTTGGTCCAGGTGAGCACATCATGCTGCGCCAGCTCGGCGACCAGCTGACTCTCGAGGAACGCGCGCCGCGAGCGCTTCTCGATCTGTTGCGCGGCGACGGCAAAGGCGACGAATGAGGTGACGGCGAACGCACCGCTACGGAAGGCGATTGTCGGCGGCAGGTGATACGCAAAGGCCGCGACCAACATCGATGCGCCCGACAATAGCACGACGAGCAGCGCCGTCCGGTACCGCAGTCCCATGAAGTAGAAGGGGCCGAGAAGAAGCAGCGGCAGCAGCATCAGGACATCGAGCTGTCCATGCGCGGCCACCCGCACGAGCTGCGCCGCGATGGTGCTGTTTCTCAGCGGAATGATGAGCTGCGCCCACGGCAGGTAGTGGCGCTCGTAGCGGCGGCTCCAGGCAAGCCAGAAGAGGAGGAGCGAACCTGCGCCCACCCCGCAGTACACCGGGACTGAGGTCCGGACGGCCGAGTTACCGCTGATCAGAACTTCGAGACCGCGCAGCACGATGAGCAGCACCGCAAGCGTGCAGGAGAGCCGCACGAGGGTGTGGTTGTCGCGCAGAAAGACGCGGAGGTAATCGGCCTCCATCGCCTGTGCAAAGCGCGCAGCCGGACGCGCCTTACGCAGCTCAGCTGCGTAGGGCGAGTCGTGCAGCCCCTCGAGGCTCGGCGGCGACGTCGTCATCCCTGAGACAATATGCCCGTTCGGCTCCGGCCGGTGTGATCGGCTCCAAGATCTGAGCCTCGGGCGCAGCCGGAACCCCTGCCGGAGCACAGCCCCAGCAAAATCAAGGAACTATGAGCTATTCCGGCCTCAGGGCTTCAGCTGGCCGCGGATCTCCCCGCTTGGGTGTGCGGCGCTGTGCACATTGACGTAGAGATCGCCCGCCTGGAACTCCTTGTACTGGTGCGGGGTAAGCTTCGCGCCGGCCGGCACCACCCAGGTCCCATGGGGTCCGGCCGTCAGGGGGATGATCACCGGCCCGGCCGTGCCCGGCGCCCCCTCATGAATATGCGCCATGGTGCCCTTGACGCCGTGAGTAGTGACTTTGCCGCTCACCGTGCCGTCGGCAGCGACCTCGATCACCCCGGAGCCTCTGGCCATCGTCTTCACCGGCGGGGTCTCGTGACTGCCCTTCAACTTGACGTGCACCGTCGCCGCACTCGCCAGTCCCACTCCGGTCGCAAGCAGCACGGCCAAGCCGATAGCCGCGGCGCGTCGTAATGTGGATGTCATGATTTCGCCTCTTGTTGATGGTTCTTGGCGGCAAACATATCACCGCGGGCCGTGCCCGTCATCCATACTCAAGTCGGCGCCGCGGCCACCCGTCGCAGCGTGAGCCCGACCACCACGGGCATCGCGAGCAGTACCAGCGGCAGCTGTACCAGCGCGCCCGCGATGATGGCGATGGCCAGCGGCTGCAGCATCTGATCGCCGGAGCCGCTGATCGCCGCGCCGAGCGGCACCAGCGCGAGGATCATGGCGAGCGTACTCATGGTGATCGGGCGCAACCGGTTGAGCGCGGCCTCCCGCAGCGCCTGCCGCGGTGGCAGGTTGCGCTCCAGCTCGCGGTACTCCGAGACGAGGAAGATCGCCATCTCAGTCGAGATGCCGATGATCATCACCATGCCCATCATCGCCGTGATGTTGAGCTCGACGCCGGTGAGCCAGAGGCCGATGAACACCGCGCCGGTGGAAACGAGCGAGCTCGCGATGATGATGACCGGCAGCCAGAAGCGCTCGTAGAGGAACAGCAGGAGGATGAACTCGGCCACCAGCGCCGCGCCGAATACGCGAATCATGCCATGCACGGCCTCCTGCTGTTGCTGGTACTGGCCGCCCAGACTGTAAGACACTCCCTGAGGCAACACACCAGGAGCCGCCAGCGCCTTGCGCACCGCCGCGATGGTCGATCCCAGATCGTGACTGCCCGTCAGCTCCGCGGTCACCGCTACGACCTGCGCCAGATTGTCGCGCGTGAGCTCCGGCTGCCCGGCGACGAAAGTCACCGTCGCCACCGTCGCAAGCCGCAGGATTTTGCCCGTGCCGGAGCGGATGGGCAGGCTCTCGAGCTCGTCCCGATAAATCCTGCTCTCCGGCGGATCGAGCCACAACCGCACGCCGACGTCCTGTACCGTGCCGAGGTACTGAGTGATGACTGAGCCGTACAGATACTGGTTCACCTGGCTCGCGACGTCCGCGGGGGTCAGGCCTTCCATCGCCGCGGCTGCCGGATCGACGTGGATGTCGAGCGCGTCACCGGCCGGAACGACGCCGTTGTTGACCGAGGATGGCTCTATGCCCGGGACCTTCGAGATGGCAGCGGCTACCTTCGTCGCGACCTCGCCGAGTACCGCCGGATCGCTCGCGCTCAGGGAGACGACCACCGGCTGCGGCCGTCCGACCATGTCACCGATCATGTCGCTCATGAGGAGGTGGGTGTCGACATTGATGCCAGGCACCTGAGCGGACACTTTGCCGTTGATCTCATCCATGACGTCCCAGATCGTGGGGCGCCTGGCGGGATCGATCAGCCGGATGAAGAAGTCGCCCTGATACGCCTCGGCGAGGTCGCCGCCCAGGCCGGCGCCGGTTCGTCGCGAGTACGTGTAGACATTCGGGTCCTTCGCGAGGATGGCCTCGACCTCGGACAGCTCACGGTTGGTCTCCGCGAGCGAGGTACCCGGCGCCGTGTAGTAATCGAGCACGAAGCCGCCCTCGTCCATCCGCGGCAGGAAGCCGGTGCCGACACGAAGGTAGGCGAAGAGCCCGACCGCGAGCAGCACCGCGACTCCGGGGGCAAGCAGGATCGGGCGCGCGAAAAGTTTGCCGAGCAGGCGTCCGTGGGTGCGTTTGAGCCAGGTCTCCCTGCCGTGCGACGGGTCTTCGAAGCTGCCGAAATCGATGATGCCCCGCGCCAGGAGCGGCACGGTGAAGGCGGTGAGAATGAAGGAGATGACGAGCGCCGAGGCCATCGTCAGCGACAGGAACTTGAAGAACGCACCGCTGATGCCCGAGAGGAAGGCGAGCGGCGCGAACACGATGACGGTCGCCAGGCTCGAGCCGAAAAGCGGGCTCAGGAACTCCCGTGCCGCGGTGAGCACCGTGGCATGGGGATTGTCGATGCCGGGCACGCCGGCGCGGCGCGCAATGTGCTCGATCATGACGATGACATCGTCGATCAGGAGCCCGATGGCCGCCGCGATGCCGCCCAGGGTCATGATGTTGAAGGTCATGCCCAGAACCGAGAGCAGCAGCACGGTGATCAGCACTGAGAGCGGGACCACCATCATCGCCACCAGCGTCACGCGCCAGTTGCGCAGGAACGCGAGCAGCACCAGCGCCGCGAACACCAGCCCGATGAGTATCGCCTCCTCCAGCGCTGCGATCGAAGAGCTGACGAGCTGCGTCTGGTCGTACCACTTGAAGAGCTCGATGGAGCCCGGTTGGCTCTTCATGAAGGCATCGAGCCGCTGCTGCACTTCCTTGGCGAGCGAGAGCGAGTCGGCGCTGTCCTGCTGGTACACGTCAAATGTCACTGCAGGCTTGCCGTTGTCATCCACCAGCATCCATTGCGGCACCGTGCCCATGGTCACCCTGGCGATATCGCCCAGGCGCACGATGCCGTCGGATCCGGTGTGCAGCGCGACATCGCGCACCGACTCGATCGAGGTGAACGCATTGTCGTTGATCGCGAGATAGAGAAGATCATTGTCCTCGAGCCTACCCACCGCCTGGATGCTGTTGGTCTGCGACAGAGCGTTGGCGACGTCGGCCAGAGTCAATCCGTAGGCGCGCAGACGATTCGGGTCGACCGCGACCTGCACTTCCGGTGTCTGCCCTCCGAGCACGCCGACCCGCCTCACTCCCGGAATGCCCGTGAGCAGCGGCACGATCTGATATTGCGCCAGCCGGCGCAGGTCCGAAGGCGAGAGGCTCTTCGAGATGAGCGCGTAGGAGACGAACGGCATGATGACGTTCGGACTCATCTGGATGATGTCGTAGCTCGTGCCCTGGGGAAGGGAAGGCAGCTCCTGGGCGAAGGCCGCATCCACGGCGAGCAACGCCTGGTTCATGTCATAGCCCCAGGGGAAATTCACGAACACCTCCGCCGCGCCGCGCGAAGTGGTCGAGGTCACCTCCTGCGCCCCGGGCACTGCGCGCGCCACCTGCTCGAGCGGCTCGGTGACTGCCACCAGCATCTGTCGCGCCGGCATGCTGCCGGCATCGATCTCGACACGGATGCGCGGGAAGCTGGTGATCGGGAACAGCCCGACGGGCAGCGAAATCGCGGCAAAGACACCCGCGAGCGCCAGTGCGAACGCGATCGTGAGCAGGGAGCGGCGGTGGCTTTCCACCCAGGCGGCGAAACTCATTTGCCGGCGACCGCGCCCTGGGTCTGCGGGCTGTTGGCCAGCCGGACCTTCATGCCATCATCGAGCTGGTAATTACCGCTCAAGACCAGAGGCGCGCGGGCATCGAGCTTACCTGAGATTACATCCTGGCTTCCGTGCGCAACCAACACCTGCACCGGCACCCTGTGTGCGACCCCAGCGACTACCTGCACGACATAGGGATTACCGCTGTCGTCGGCGAGGATCGCCGCGTGCGGCACCAGGTAACCCCGCATCTCGCCGGTCGTGATGGCGGCCTGGGCCATCTCGCCGGGCAGGAAGCCGCCGGGAGGCAGGGACACCTCCACCGGCACGAGCCCGGTATCCGCCTCCGCTACTGCTCCGCACACCAGTACTTTGGCGGCCACGGGCCGGGCCCCGCCGATGAGTCGCACGGTGACCGCGTCGTTCGCGTGGATTGCCGCGGCCTGCACCGGCACTACACCCACGTTGAGGACCAGACTCTGTGGCGCGGCGAGGTCGAGAAGCGCAGTGCCCTCCGTGACGATAGACCCGGAGGTAGTCGACAGAGTGGTCACGATGGCCCGGAATGGGGCGCGAATGACATGCTCGCCACCGGCACCGACGGCATCGAGCGCCTGCAGTTGCGAGCGCGCGTCGGACTCGGACTTCTGCGCATCGGCAAGCTGCTGTGCAGTGGCCAGATGCCCGGCCACGAGCTTGCGCGTGCTCGCCACCAGGCGCTGGGCAACGGCGAGAGCCGACCTGGCCTGCGTGTAGGAAGCGGCTGTCGCGGGGCTCGGGGCGAGCCGGATGAGCGGTGCGCCCGCGGGCACTTCCTCACCCAGGCGCACGTCGATCCCGGCCACGACGGCCGCCACGGGAGCCATGATGGTCTCGTGACCGGCGGCTGAGGGCGCCACCGTTCCGTAGCCGATGACGACCTGGGGCAGGCTTCCCTGCTCGAGCCGGGTGAGCGTCACCAACACGCTGGAGTTGGAATCCGGAGCATCGTCCGCGGGCGCGAGTGGCGGCGCCAACGCCGCGCCGAGCGCGAGAGTGGCGGCCGCTGCGAGCAATCGATGACTCATGATTTCCTCTCACTTCACGGCGGGGGCGACCCGGGTCTGCGGCAGACCCAACCCCAGCTCGACGGTCAATGTGATCTCAGTCTCACCGAGTGAGCGCTGCAGACCGAGAGCCTCGATCCTGCGATCGAGCGCCGTGGTCTCGAAGTCGGCCAGCGAGCGTTGATCCATATTGCCCTGCGCGTAAGCCTTCTGCGCCGACTGCGACATCTTCTCGGCCGCCGCCGCCGCGAGCGAGGCGTCGCGCCCGTCCTGGGTCAGGCGCAGGATCTGCGCATCGAGCCCCTCAACGCTGCCGAACGCATCATCGAGACGCGACTGATACTGTTCGTGTAACAGCAGGCGCGTCGCGCGCGCTTGCGCGATCTGCCCCTGATTGCGATCGAAGATGGGGAGGTCGAACGTCGCGGCCGGACCGGCCGAGCGGACATTGGTCGTATCCTGTCCCCACTGGCCACCGAGCGTAAGCGGCGGAAACTGCCCGATGATCGCCGTACGCACGTCCGCATCAGCGGAGTGATAGCCGAGTTGCAGCGCCACCAGGTCGGGGCGGCGGTCCGGGAGGTCGGCGAGCAGCGGTGTCAAGTCAGCCGGCGGAGCCTTCAAAGCCGGCGCGGCGATGGCGAACCGTACCTGCGGGTCGAGCCCGAGCAACGCATCGAGGGCTTGCCAGTTCTGCAGCTGGGCGAGGCCGATCGAGGCGACCGCCTGCTCCGCGGCCGCCTTGGCCGTCAACAGGGGCGCGAGCGTGGTGAGATCGAGGTTGCCGGCCTCGGTCGCGGCCTGGACTTGCCGCGCTTCGTGATCGAGCAGGTCGAGCTCCTGCCGGCTGAGCTCCAGTGACCGCTCGCCATAGTAGAGATCGAGCGCCAGCAATCTCGCCTTCTGCGCCACCTGCCATTCCTGCCACAGGAGGTCGGCATTCACCTGCCGGCTTTGGAAGCGCGCGGACTTGACGCGAGTGTGGTACGTCAGAATGGACCTGACGTCCTCGGTGAGCGAGGCCGACCACGCCGGCGAGAAGCCGCCCGCGCCCCCGAGCAGCGCTCCGTAGCTCACGCTGGCGGAGGGATTCGGCAGCAGCGAGCTCTGCAGCAGATTGGCTCTGGCGACGTCCACCTGTGCCTGCTCGGAGCGCAGCTCCGGATCATTGAGCACCGCGAGCAGACCGACGTCATCGACGGCGAGAGGCTTGTCCGTCGCGATCCGCCGGGACGGCCCACCGGGTCGGATCGCCGGGACTTCAGTCCGAAGCGCGGAGAGCCCGCGAGCGAGATCAGGCCCACGGGCGAGCGGCAGCGGATGGTAGAGCACGCAGCCGCCGAGGAGCACTGCTGCGCCAGCCGCCACGCCGCGGGACATCGATTGCCACATCCGGCAAGAATGCCGTCGGTTGCTGACCAAGTCCTGACGGTTTCCCTGGTGCGCCTCGCGCATGCCAGTCAGCTCTTCGTCAGTCTTGCAGCGGTAATATGGCATCCGGCGCATCGGTCGCGCCGGAGCCGAAGCCTAATGAGGGTGTTGCTGGTCGAAGATCACCGCGCCATGCGGGAGATGATCGCGGATCATCTCGAGGAGCGCGGCTTTGCCGTCGATGCCGTCGGGCGCGGCGACCAGGCGATCGCGGCTGCCGGGATCGCTGCGATGGACGCCGTCATTCTCGACCTTGGCCTTCCTGATAGGGACGGCATGGACGTGCTGAGCTCGCTCCGAGCCTCTCATCCGGAGCTTCCCGCGATCATCCTGACAGCGCGCGACAGCGTCGATGACCGGCTGCGGGGGCTCAATTCCGGGGCGGACGACTACATGGTGAAGCCCTTCAATCTCCTCGAGCTCGAGGCGCGGCTGCGCGCGGTGCTGCGTCGCGCCGGCAATCCGCGCGGCACGACGTATTCCCTGGGCGGCGTCACCTTCGACACGGTCACGCGGGAGGCGGCCGCCTTCGGCAAGTCGCTCGAGCTGACGCGCCGCGAGGCGGCGCTGCTCGAAGAGCTGATCCGTGTTCCCGGACAGGTGATCACCAAGGACCGCCTGGAGGACCGCCTCTACGCGCTCGAGGATGCGGGCAGCGCCAACGCGCTCGAAGCGGCGGTGTCGCGCCTGCGGCGCAAGCTCGCGGCGGCGCGCGCCGCGCTGCAGATCGAGACCAAATGGGGAATCGGCTATCGCCTGATCGCCGGGCCGGCCGAAGGCGGTCCGGGTTGAGCCGCGCCCACAGCCTGAGGCTCCGGCTGCTCGGCGCCATGGTGGTGGTGTTCGCTCTCGGGCTCGGGGCGGCGATCCTCTCCTATCGCACCGAGGTGTACGACATCACGAGCGATCTGCGGACCCGCACGCTCGAGAACCAGGCTCGCGAGCTGTTGCAAGACATACAGGTGGGCAGTGGCGGCACGCTGCAGGTGCGCCCGCCAGATGACTGGCGGCAGGTCTATTCGAGCTCGTCGCGGCACTTCGTCTTCACGGTGTTCGATGCGGCGCAGCGACCGATCGCCTGGTCGGCCAATCTCGCAGCGCCGCTGCCCTACATTCCCGTCGACTCGCACGGCAGCTTGGGGCCGGTCGAATTCATCGGCGCGGGCGCCGCGCGCCGCGCGATCGTCGCGGCTCGGGGCCCGCAGGGCTCCACCGTGCTCGTCGGCCGCGGCGATCATGATCGTGACGAGCTCGTCGACAGCCTGTTCGAGGAAGGCTCGGAGCAGCTCACGGTCATCGTGCCGTTCGCCCTGCTGGGACTCGTCCTCATCTGGCTGATCAGCGGATGGAGCCTGCGGCCGATCGAGCGCGCCTCGCAAGAGGCCGCGCGGGTCGGGCCGCAGCGGCCGGACATGCGCATTTCTCCCCGTGGACTACCCCGTGAGATCCAGCCCCTGGTCGAAGCCGTCAACGGCGCCCTGGATCGCCTCTCTCGCGCCTACGCCACGGAGCGGCGGCTGACAGCGGATGCGGCGCACGAGCTGCGCACGCCGCTCGCAGTCCTCAACCTGCGACTGCAGCGCGCCAAGCTCACGGGTAACACCGACTGGAGCGCAGTCGAGCAGGAGCTCGCGCAGATGGGACGGCTCGTCGATCAGCTCCTGGATCTCGCCCGCAAGGAAGCGCTCGCGCGCGAGCGGCAGACCGAGGACCTTCCCGTCATCAATCTATCGCGCGTGGTGCGCGAAGCAGCGGCCACGGCGCTGCCTCTGATGGAGGCCGCCGGCCGCGAGCTCGCCATCGATGTGCCCGACGCGGTCCAGGTCCGCGGCAACAGCGATGACCTGCGCGATATGGTGCGCAACCTCCTCGAGAACGCAGTGCTGCATGGCAGCGGCAAGGTAAGGGCGCGGATCGCCGCCCCGGAGAAAGACTCCGATACGGTGACGATCGAAGTGATCGACGACGGCCCCGGCGTTCCGCCCGGCCAGGAGGAAGCGGTGTTTCAGCGCTTCCGGCGCCTCAATGTCGACTACTCCGGGCTCTGGTCTCGGGCTCGCAATCGTACGTCACGTCGCCCGCAGCCACGGCGGCGATGTGCGTTTCCTGCCCGGCGTCGGGCGCGTCGAAGTACACCTTCCACAGTCAGGCAACGAGCTTCGCGATCGCGCAGGCGCGGCGCACAGCCCCGCCGCGGGTTCTAGTGCTGCGGCAGCTCGCCGTTGCCCGCCCTGAGCAGACGGTCGACTTCCGCCTCGGCGGCCAGCCAGTCCTCTTCCTCATTGCCGGCCGAGAACCCACGCCGCTCGGCGCGGAGGTAGGCGGCCTCGGCGATCATGGCTCGTCTGGCTTCTTCGGAGACGGTGATGCGGGGCGGCGCGCCCGCTGCGGGAGCGGCCGCCTTCACCGGCTCTGCGCGCCGGCGCGGCGCGGCCTTTTCGGCGGGCTGGGGTGATTCGGTGCGAGGGGACCCAGTGGTGCGACGAGTGGCCATGAATACTCCTGTGATTCGTGTTGCGCTTCTAGCGCGCGAAGAGCTTGCAGGCTGCCCGCCGGGCATGCAAGCCAGGCCCGGAGCGCGACCGCAAGTGTCCGCTCGAGTGTCCGCTGTCCGCCGGACGGACGCGCGGCCGGCCTGGCGCGGGCAGCCCGCGACGGCAATATCATGCTCATTATCAATAGCTTGGACCTGCGAGGACGCGCTGGCACACGAGCTGCAATGAGAACCTCGAGAAGCCCATGAGCATCACGAACCTCAAGCCTCCCTCCGCAGGCTCAGCCTCCTCCACGAGTCCGGCGCCCACGCCGATTCGCGACACATCCGCACAGGACATCGCGCGTGAGACGTCCCAACAGGCTTGGTATCGGCGCCGCAACGTCTACGTTCCGGCAGCCGGCGTCGTTGGCTTGGTGGTGATCCTCGCCTGGCTCGCGCACGGCTGGGCTCACTCCGGACACATTGTCTCCAGTCAGAACCTGGAGATCGCGACGGTGAGTCGCGGCGACTTCGTGCAGGACGTGGCCGGGAGGGGAACCGTCATCGCCGCGGTGAGCCCGACGCTCTCTTCCACCGCCCCCGGCACGGTCACATACCTCGTGCATGCCGGCGACCGGGTCACCAAAGGAGAGGTTCTGGCGCGCCTTGCCAGCCCCGAGCTCGAAAACGAGTACCAGCGGGAGCAAGCCACCCTCGCGAGCATGGACGCCGCGCTCGCGCAGCAGCGCGTCGAGCTGCAGCAGGAGCTGCTCCAGAATCGCCAGCAAGCGGACCTCGCCGCGGTCACGATGAGCCAGCAGCTGCGGGAGCTCCAGCGTCTGCAGGCAGCGTGGGCCGTGCGCGTGATCAGCGAGCAACGCTACGAGGGGGCCTACGACACTTACTCCATCGCGCGTCTCAACTACGAGAACGCGAACCGGAACGCACGCCTCGAGCACCAGCGCATCCTGCTCGACCTACGCACCCGCACGCTCGCACGCGATGCGCAGTCACTTCTGGTACAAGGCCTGCAGCACCGGCTCGACGCGCTGACCGTGCGCTCGCCCGTGAACGGCATGGTCGCCGACCTCGCCCAGCCCGATCAGTCGCACGTCGGCAGCAGCATGCCGCTCGTGACGGTGATCGATCTCTCAGCGCTCGCCATTCAGTTCCAGGTTGCGGAATCGTTCGCCAACGGCATCGAGCCCGGGCTGCCGACGGACATCACCCTCGACGGCCAGACCGTGCATGGTGTGGTGACGGAGGTCTCGCCGGACGTGCGCGATGGCTGGGTGACCGGTCGCGCCAAATTCGTCGGCGCCCAGCCCGTGGGCCTGCGCCAGAACGAGCAGGCTGCCGTGCGCATCGTGATGGGTGAGCACAAGAATGCCCTGATGGTCGATCGCGGAGCCTTCCTCGATCCGGCCACTCGCTTCGTATACGTCATCCACGGCGACGAGGCGACCCGCACCCCGGTCGAGCTCGGCGCCGCCTCCGTATCCGAGATCCAGGTCGTGCGCGGCCTCGCGGCCGGCGATCGGGTGGTGATCTCGGACACCCAGGACTTCAACGATGCGCGCCAGTTGCGGCTCGCGCACTGAATGGAATGACCCGAAACATGACCGCCAAGAGGCTCCCATGCTGAAGATGCAAGATGTCAGTAAGGTCTATCGCACCGACCTCATCGAGACGCACGCCCTGCGCAGCTTCTCGCTGCAGGTGAAAGCCGGCCAGTTCGTCTCGGTGAGCGGGCCCTCCGGCTCCGGCAAGACGACCTTCCTCAACGTCGCCGGTCTCCTCGAGACCTTCGACACCGGCACCTACGAGCTCGATGGGAAGGATGTCACCCGGCTGTCGGACGATGCGCGCTCGCGCATGCGCAACGAGAAGATCGGCTTCATCTTTCAGGGGTTCAACCTCATACCCGACCTCGACATCTACGACAACATCGAGGTTCCCCTGCGTTATCGGCGGATGAAGGCCGCGGAGCGCAACCAGCGCATCACCCGGGCCCTCGAGCTGGTCGGCCTCGCCTCGCGCATGAAGCACATGCCCTCCCAGCTCTCTGGCGGCCAACAGCAGCGCGTCGCCATCGCCCGCGCCATTGCCGGTGACCCGGCGCTGATTCTCGCCGATGAGCCCACCGGCAACCTCGACTCCCTCATGGCGCGCCAGGTGATGGATCTGCTCGAGCAGATCAATGAGATGGGCACCACCATCGTGCTCGTCACCCACGACCCCGAGCTCGCCAGACGCGCCCAAAGGAACGTGCACGTGGTCGACGGCGTGGTGATCGATTCCGCGCCCTATGAGCGCCGGATTCCGCCGGAAGAAGCGCGCGCCGGGGCCAGCGGCGCCGCCCGGTAATCCACAGGAGACTGCCCAGTGCTTCGCTACTACCTTCGTCTCGCTCTCAACAGCCTGCGGCGCACCCCCGGATTGACGGCGCTGATGATCTGCGCCATCGCGCTTGGCATCGCCGCCTGCATCGTCACGCTCACGTTCTACCATGCCATGTCGGGCAATCCGATCTGGTGGAAGAACAACGTCCTCTATGCCGTGACGATGGACTCGTGGGATCCGGGTGAGCCCTACGATACGCAACGCCCGACGTTACCGCCGCCCCAGCTGACCTATAAGGACGCAACTTACCTCTTTCAGTCGGATATCCCGCAGCGCAAGCTCATCATGGCCGAACTCCTCGGGATGTTGAGTGGCGCGCCGGGCCAGACCGTGCCACTTCGCGTGGTGACCCGGGGCACGACGAAAGATTTCTTCGCCATGTTCGACGTACCGTTTCAGTACGGCGGCGGGTGGCGCGGGAACGATCTCGATGCGGTGCCCGAGATAGTACTGACCAAAGAAGTGAACGACGCACTGTTTGGCGGCAGCGACAGCGTCGGGCGATCCGTTCTCTGGAATGGATATCGCTTTCGCGTCGTCGGCGTGCTGCGGCACTGGCAACCGTTGCCAAGGTTCTACGACGTGGTCAATGGCGGCGCCTTCCCGCAGCCGGACACAATGGATCAGGCGTTCGTGCCGTTTGGCTGGTTTACCGCCCTGCAGGCGACCCCGTCGTCCAATATGTCATGCGACGACGCCGGCGGCATTGGGAGCTACAAGGCGTTCCTCGGCTCGGACTGCGTCTGGATCGAGATGTGGGCGCAGCTGCCTTCCGCCGCGAGTCGCGAACGCTTTCAATCCTACATGGACGCCTACTGGGCGGCGCAGCGTCGTGCGGGCCGATTCCAGCGGCCCCTCAACAATCGCCTGACCAACGTCGGCGATTGGCTCAAGGTCAACGGCGTCGTGGACAGCGACAGCCGGATCCTGCTGCGCGTCGCGTTCGCGTTTCTCGCAGTCTGTCTGCTCAACACGGTCGGCATCCTGCTGACGAAGTTCCTGCGGGGTGCGCCCATCATCGGGGTGCGACGCGCCCTCGGTGCGAACCGCCGCCAGATCTTCCTGCAACACATAGTCGAAGTGGCGGTGGTGTCGGTCTCGGGCGCGCTGCTCGGTCTCGCGCTGGGCGCGGCCGGGCTCGCCGGGGTGCAGGCGATCTACACTCAAGACAACACCTACGGCATGCTCGCCCATTTCGATCCCCTGGGAATCGCGTGGGCGCTGGCGCTCGCCGCACTGTCGACGCTCGCCGCCGGCCTCTATCCCGCCTGGAGCGTCGGCAGGCTGCCGCCCGCCCGGTATTTGAAGAGTGGCTGAGCGCCCCCGACCCGCGCCTCACCGGAGCATGACACCATGAGCCTGAACGTCCGACCCGTACTTGCGGCGCTGAGCCGCAATCGCACCGGCGCCATCCTGATCGCCCTGGAGATCGCGATCGCCCTCGCGGTGATGGTCAATGCCGCCTGGATCGTCGACCAGCGAATCCAGCAGATCGAGGCGCCGAGCGGGATCGATGTGCGCACCACCTTCGCGATCGGCGTCGCACGCCTCTCGAGTCATTCCGATCTCGGCTCCGCCCAGCGCGAGGATCTCGCCTACCTGCGCGGCCTTCCGGGGGTCGTTGCCGCCTCGGCGACATCGTCGATCCCGTTGAGTAGCTATGGCCAGGGCACTTCGGTATCGCCGGATCCCGGCGCGCAGGCACCCATGACCTGGACACGATTGATGGAGGTGGACGAGGCGACTCTGAAGACTCTCGGAGTGCGCATCGTCGCCGGCCGGAATTTCGGCGCCACGGACGTCCGGCCGATGTCGCACGACCTCTTCCAGGCCTACCCGGAGGTCATCATCTCGCAGTCGCTCGCCGACAAGCTCTTCCCCGGCGGTAACGCGCTCGGCAAGCCCATTTACTCGGGCGACAACACCCCGTCGACGGTCATCGGCATCACGAGCAACTTCATCCCTTCCGTCGAGCCCTCGGCCTCGCCCGCCTACGATGTGCTGCTGATTCCGCAAATTCCGGGCGACTTCGGGCTCTACTACTGCCTGGTGCGGACCCAGCCCGGCATGACCGCGACGCTGCTGCGGACCGCGCAGCGGCATCTTGCGATCTCGAATCCCGACCGGGTCCTGTTCCTGGCGCAGACGCTCGTTTTCTATCGGCAGCGTCTCGATGCCGAGAATCGCAACGTAGTCATCTTCCTGACGGTGGTCACGGCTCTCATCCTCTGCGTCACCTGCCTCGGGATCTTTGGCCTCACCGCGTTCAACGTCAGCACTCGCACGAAGCAGATCGGAACCATGCGCGCCGTCGGCGCCCGCAAGCGCGACGTCGTCGCTCACTTCCTGATCGAGAACGCGATCGTTCTCATCTGCGGCGTCGTCGTCGGCTGCACACTCGCGCTCGGCGTAGGTCGCTGGCTCTCCGACCAGTATCAGTTCCCGCGGCTGGACCTGCATTTCCTGGCGATCGGGATCGTCGCCCTGGCGGTGATCGGCCAGCTCGCCGCCTGGCAGCCGGCCCGCCGCGCCGCCGGCGTGTCGCCTTCGGTGGCGACTCGTACGATCTGACGGCTCTTTCGGTAGCATTGCCGCCATGATGAAGGCCCCCGCCAGCCCCGCACGACCGAGCCTGGCCGATAGTGTCATTCTGGTCATCGATGACAACGAGGCGGTGCGGACGGCACTCGATATCCTGATGTCGTTACACGGGGCGCGCGTCATGGGTGCCGCATCGCCGGTGGAGGGGCTGGCGATTCTCGACCAGGAGCCGGTGGACATCGTCGTGCAGGACATGAACTTCCGCCGCGAGGCGACCAGCGGCGAGGAAGGCGTACAGCTCTTCCATGAGATCCGCAAGCGGCACGAGGACGTGCCGATCATTCTTCTGACCGCGTGGACTCATCTCGAGACGGCAATCGAGCTGGTGAAGGCCGGCGCCGCGGACTACCTCTCCAAGCCCTGGGACGATGCGCGCCTGCTGACGACGGCCCGCAACCTCCTCGATCTGAGGAGAGCACGCGCGGAGAGCACACGGATACAGGCGCAGCGGCGGCAGGCGCGCCGGGCGCTCGCCGAGCGTTTCGATCTTCGCGGCGCGATCTACGAAAGCGAGGCAATGCACACTCTGGTCACCATGGCGACGCAGGTTGCGCACGCCGATGTGCCGGTGCTCATCACGGGACCGAACGGTGCCGGCAAGGAAGTGCTCGCCGACATCGTCCAGGCGAATTCCTCCGTCCGCTCGGGACCCTACCTCAAGGTCAATCTGGGGGCGTTGCCACAGGAGCTCATCGAGTCGGAGCTCTTCGGCACCGAGGCCGGAGCATTCACCGGGGCGCGCGCCAGGGTCGGACGGTTCGAAGCGGCCAACGGCGGCACCCTCTTCCTCGACGAGCTCGGCAACCTCGCGCCCGCCGGGCAGGCCAAGCTGCTGCGCGTTCTGCAGACCGGAGAGCTCGAGCGGCTCGGCTCCAACGTCACCCGGCGCACGCAGGTGCGGATGGTCGCCGCCACCAACACGGACCTGCGCGCCGCCATCCGCGAGGGCCGCTTCCGCGAGGACCTGTACTATCGGTTGAACGTCATCGAGCTCGAGCTGCCGCCGCTGTCGCGTCGCCGCGAGGACATCCTGCCGCTCGCGCGGCACTTTCTCGGCGGCGAGCGCGAGCTCGCGCCGGAAGCCGAGCGGGCGCTGGTCAGGCACGCCTGGCCGGGAAACGTGCGTGAGCTGCAGAACGTCATCCGGCGGGCCTGCCTGCTCGCCGCCACGCCGGCGATCGGCGCGGAGGCGCTGGGACTTCCGGCCGCGGAACAGTCGGACCTGACAGGCGAGCCCGCCCTCGACCGTGCATCCATCGAGAGCGCGCTGCAGCGCGTCAGCGGCGTGGTGGCTCACGCCGCGCGTGACCTGGGCCTCTCCCGTCAGGCACTCTACCGCCGCATGGAAAAGCTCGGCATCAAGACTGACTGAATGCTTCCCAGATCTCTCTCCGGGAGAGTTGTCGCCGCGCTCGCGCTCGCGACGTTGATCGCCGCCGCGGTCGGCGCACTGGCAGCTCATGATCTGAAGTCGGCCGCGCTCGGCTTCGTGGCCGGAGCGGTACTGACCCTCCCTCTGGCCGCGTGGCTGGGGATGCGCGTATCCAGGCCATGGACTCAGGTGCTCGAGGCGGTCAGCGGCGGTATCGGGAGCCTGCGCGATCGCGACTTCAGCGTCACCATCGTGCCGCGCGGCGGCCGCGAGCTCGCCAGGCTCGTGAGCGCCTACAACTCCCTCGGCGACTTGTTGCGGCGTGAGAGGCTCGACATCTACCAGCGCGAGCTTCTCCTCGATACGGTGCTGCAGACGACGCCGCTCGCTCTCATTCTGACCAACATCGGCGGCCGCATCGTCTATGGCAACATCGCCGCCCGACAGCTCCTGCGCGGCGGACGCAAGCTCGAGGGACTCGCTCTGGAGGCGCTGCTGGAGGAATCCCCGGCCGCGCTACGGGAAGCTCTCAGGGGCAGCGGCGATACGTTGTTCACCATGGAGATCGGCGGCGAGGCCGAGGTCTACCATCTCTCCAGGCGCGGCTTCGTCCTCAACGGACAGCCGCACGAGCTGGTGCTCCTCAAGCAGCTGACCCGCGAGCTGGCGGCGCAGGAAGTGATCGTCTGGAAGAAGGTCATCCGCGTCATCGCGCACGAGCTCAACAACTCGCTCGCCCCGATCCGCTCACTCGCCCATTCCGGAAGTCTGCTCGCCGTCGGCGCCGAGAGCGCGAACCTCGAGAGAGTATTCGCTACGATCGGCGAGCGCGCCTCCCATCTCGCCACGTTCATCGAGGGCTACGCGAAATTCGCCAAGCTGCCGAAGCCGCGGCCCGCGGCCGTCGCCTGGCCGGCCTTCCTGGCACGAATCGCGGCGGCGCAACCCTTCAGGATCGAGGGGCCCCTGCCGTACCGCGAGGCCACTTTCGATGTCGGGCAGCTCGAGCAGGTGATGATCAATCTGTTGAAGAACGCCGCCGAGTCAGGGTCATCGCCCGAAGCAATCACGGTCGGCGTGCATACCCGCGCCCAGGGGTTCGTGATCGAGGTCGCCGACCGCGGCACCGGCCTCTCCGAGCAGGTTCTGCGGGATGCGCTGCTGCCCTTCTTCTCGACCAAGCCCTCCGGCACCGGCCTCGGATTGACCCTTTGCCGGGAAATCGTCGAAGCGCATGGCGGCCGCCTCACCCTCGCCAATCGCGCGGGCGGTGGCGCAGTGGTCTCGATTCACCTCCCCTGAGCAGGGCTTGCCGCGGCACGCCGTGAATCTGCCGCACGTGCACGAGGATCCGTTCGACAGGCTGCTGGTTGCGCTCCGCTTACACCTGCACGCGGCGCCCCGTCCGCCGCCGCGCGCCAGAACCGGCAGTATGCGTCCGCGGGCCGCTGCCATTGGTCGCGCGAGCAGCGCCGCTGCCGCGAGGGATACGCCGGCTGGCGGCGGTACGCTCGCCGGACTCCGACGCTGCGTGACTCATGTCATCCTTGAACTCCGCCGCATCGACGTCGAGCCCCTTTATGTACTTGCGGAAGTCCTTCCCCAGAGCCGGATGGCTCAGAGCGTACTCCACCGTTGCCTGCAGGTAGCCGAGCTTGCTGCCGCAGTCATAGCGCTTGCCGTTGAAGCGGTAGGCGTACACCGCCTCCTCGCGCATCAGCGCTGCGATGCCGTCGGTGAGCTGGATTTCGCCGCCCGCGCCCTGCCCGAGCCGCTCCAGGTGCTCGAAGATCGCCGGGGCGAGCACGTAACGGCCCACCACCGCCAGGTTGGATGGCGCCACGTCGGGCTTCGGCTTCTCGATGATGCTGCGCACGCGGCTGGTGTTGGATTTGTCGGCCTCCACCGCGACGATGCCGTACTTGTCGGTGTCGGCACGCGGCACCACCTGCACGCCGAGGATGCTCGCGCGCTTGGACTCGTAGACCTCGGCCATTTGCGCCAGGCAGGCCACGTCGCTCTTGATCAGGTCGTCCGCGAGGTGCACGAAGAAGGGCTCCGCTCCCACTGCCGGCTGCGCGCAGAGCACCGCATGGCCGAGCCCAAGGGGCGCCGGTTGGCGGATGTAGATGCAGGTGGCGTAGGACGGCAGCACACTGCGGAGTTGGTTCGCCAGGTCGCTTTTGCCCTGACGCTCGAGGAGCTGCTCGAGCTCCTGATCGGAATCGAAGTGATCCTCGATGGCGCGCTTGGAGGCGCCGGTGACAAACACCAGGCGCGTGACGCCCGCGGCCAGCGCCTCTTCCACCGCGTACTGGATGAGCGGCTTGTCGACGACAGGCAGCATCTCCTTGGGACTCGCCTTGGTGGCGGGCAGGAAGCGGGTGCCGCGCCCGGCCACCGGAAAGACGGCGGTTCGGATCACGGACTTCGGTGTCAACCTCATGGGAGCTCTCCCGCAAAAGTCGTGGCTTGTCGCCAAGTGTACCCGTCAGTGGGCTCGCAAAGGACATGCCGCGTCAGGAAAACGCCTTGTCCTCGCTCTTTTCCGCCCATTTGAAGACCGCCGGCCGCATGCTGTCCCAGGAGCGACATTTCGGGCAGCGCCAGTACCAGCCGACGCTGAGCAGGCCGCAGTCATCGCACTGATAGCGCCCGCCGGTGTCCCCGATCCGCGTCAGCAAGGCCCCGAGCGAGCGGGCGTCCGCCGCCGATTCCGTCTCCGAGCCCGCCTCGCCGGCGATATCGGGCAGGCGCCGCACCTCCTGCGGCGGCAGCGCCGTCGCCAGCAGCCATGCGAGCTGGCGGGAGCTGATGGTGCCGTTGCGGCGCAGCCGCGCCGCGATCTCCTCGACGGCCCCACGGGCATTGCCCCAGAGCCCCAGCACCCGCGGAATGATCTCGAGCGCGAGCTCCGGCGACTCCTCCAGCGCCTTGAGGTAGAGCGTCAGTGACGCGGCGGGATCCCCCGCGAGCTCCGCGATACGGGCCGTCAGGACATCGGTGCGCGGCAGATCCGCCTGGTGCGTGCGCGCCTGTCGCAGCAGAGTCCGCGCTCGCTCCGCATCCCCCTGCAGCAGCACTTGCTCCGCGAGCTCACAAAGATAATGCGCCGCCACCCGGCAGCGCTCGATCTGCACCGCCTGCGGCAGAGCGTGAAAGATCTTCAGGGCGTTGGCCCAGTCACCCTGCGCCTCGTAGATCCGCACCAGATGATCCAGCGCCGCCCGGCGGTACTCGCGCGAGGCCGACAGCTCCTCGAGCAGCCGCTCCGCCCGGTCCATGAGCCCGGCGCTGAGGTAATCCAGCGCCAGCGCGAAAGCCGCCTTGTCGTTGAGCGAGGCGCCTCCCAGGTCGCGCAGGCGCGAGTGAATCGCGATCGCGCGGTCGACCTCGCCCCGCCGGCGGAAGAGGCTGCCGAGCGCGAATTGAATCTCCGCCGCGTCGCCGTCCGCTTCCGCCATGCGCGCGAAGATCTCGACCGCATGATCGAACCGGTCGTTGATGAGGTGATCGAGACCAACATAGTAATCGCGCGGCAGGCGGACGGTGCGCGCCTTCGTGAGTCGTCCCAGATACCACGCCGCGACGCCAACGGCGACAAACGCCAGCGCAAGCAACAAAGGAGCAGGCAGCTCGATCACGCTGCCTACGATACTCCATCTAATCCCGGATGGGATTGTCCGCGCCGTCGTTGACCCGCTCGCGCAGGTCCTTGCCGGGCTTGAAGTGCGGCACGTATTTGCCGGAAAGCGCCACCGCCTCCCCGGTCTTGGGGTTGCGTCCCTGCCGCGGCGGCCGGAAATGCAGGCAGAAGCTGCCGAAGCCCCGGATCTCGATCCGATCCCCGGTCGACAGGGAGTCGCTCATGATCTCCAGGATCTGTTTCAGAGCGAGCTCGACGTCCTTCGCCGGCAGGTGTTTCTGCTTCGCCGTGATGATCTCGATGAGCTCCGACTTCGTCATGTTCGTCATGTTTGAAGGGCCCGGGGGATCAGCTGCGATCCCCGATGTGTTCCTTCAGCAGGTCGCCCAGGCTCGTGCCCGTGGTCGCCGCCTCGGAGGAGCGATAGCTCTGCACCGCCTCCGCCTCCTCGTGCGCCTCCTTCGCCTTGATCGAGAGGGTGATGGCGCGCGACTTGCGGTCGACACCGGTGAACTTCGCCTCGACCTCGTCGCCGACCTTGAGCACGCTGCGCGCATCCTCGATGCGGTCGCGGCCCAGCTCCGAGGCGCGCAACTGACCCTCGACACCGTTGCCGAGGTCGATGGTCGCGCCGCGGGCATCCACGTCCTTGACCACGCCCTTGACGATCGTGCCCTTGGGGTTTTCCGCGATGTAGCTCGAGAAGGGGTCCTTGGCGAGCTGCCGGATGCCGAGGCTGATGCGCTCGCGCTCCGGATCGATGGTGAGCACCATGGCCTCGACCTGCTGGCCCTTCTGGTAGTTGCGCACCGCCTCTTCCCCGGGCTGATCCCAGGAGATGTCGGACAGGTGCACCAGGCCGTCGATGTTGCCGGACAAGCCGATGAAGATGCCGAAGTCGGTGATCGACTTGATCTGGCCCGCCACCTTGTCGCCGCGGTTGTAGTTCTCGGCGAACTCCTTCCACGGATTGGCCTTGCACTGCTTGAGGCCGAGGGAGATGCGGCGGCGGTCCTCGTCGACGTCGAGCACCATCACCTCGACCTCCTGGCCGGTGTGCACGACTTTCGCCGGGTTGACGTTCTTGTTGGTCCAGTCCATCTCGGACACGTGCACCAGGCCCTCGACGCCGTCCTCGATCTCGACGAAGGCGCCGTAGTCGGCGATGTTGGTTATCTTGCCGAAGACGCGGGTGTGCGGCGGGTAGCGGCGGGCGATGTTCTCCCACGGATCGGCGCCGAGCTGCTTCAGGCCCAGGCTCACGCGCGAGCGCTCGCGGTCGAACTTCAGGATCCGCACGTCGATCTCATCGCCGACCTTCACCACCTCGGAGGGGTGTTTGACGCGCTTCCACGCCATGTCGGTGATGTGCAGCAGGCCGTCGATGCCGCCCAGGTCGACGAACGCGCCGTAATCGGTGAGGTTCTTGACCGCGCCGTGTACGACCGAGCCTTCCTGCAGGTTCTCGAGGAGCGCGCTGCGCTCGGCCGAGAACTCCTGCTCCACCACCGCGCGGCGGGACACCACCACGTTGTTGCGCTTCTGGTCGAGCTTGATGACTTTGAACTCGAGCGGCTTGCCCTCGAGATAGGAAGTGTCGCGGACCGGGCGCACGTCGACGAGCGATCCCGGCAGGAAAGCCCGCACGTTCTCGATCTCCACCGTGAAGCCGCCCTTGACGCGGCCGGTGATGACGCCGGTGACGATCTCCGACTTGTTGAATGCCTCCTCGAGTCGCGTCCAGGTGCGGGCGCGCTTGGCTTTTTCGCGCGAGAGGCGCGTCTCGCCGGTGCCGTCCTCGACCGAGTCGAGGGCCACCTCCACCTGATCGCCCGACTTGACCTCGATCTCGCCGCGCTCGTTCTTGAACTGCTCGACGGGAATCACGGCCTCGGACTTCAGGCCTACATTGACGACGACGACGTCGGGGGTGACGTCTACCACCAGCCCAGTGAGGATCATCCCCGGGCGGATGCGTTGGTTGGCGAGACTCTGCTCGAAAAGCTGTGCAAAACTTTCTGTCATACTCTCTGTCGAAACAACTGGCGACCTCATGCTCCTTGCGGCGGGCCAGGCAGATGCAAATACGGCGCGCGCCTCGTGCTGCGCGCCGACCAGGAAAAAACCTTCAGCGAGATCGGGAGTCAGGCCACAGCGACCGCCGGGCTCCGAGCTCCAGCACGCGGCCGACGACCTCCTCGATCGGCAGACCCGTCGAGTCGATCAGCTCCGCGTCGGCGGCAGGAATCAGGGGGGCCACCGCCCGCGTCGAATCCCTCGCGTCCCGCTCGGTGATCTCGCGCGAAAGGGCGGAAAGGCTAACACCAGACCCCTTTTCCTTCAACTGCTTATGGCGCCGCAGGGCGCGCTCGTCGGCGCTGGCGGTAAGGTAGATCTTGAGGGGGGCGCCCGGGAAGACGACCGTCCCCATGTCGCGCCCGTCGGCCACCAGCCCCGGGGGGCGCGCAAACGCGCGCTGGCGCTCGAGGAGCGCCGTACGGACCGGTGGCCAGGCCGCCACCCGCGAGGCCCCCTGACCAGCGGTCTCGGTACGAATGGCCTGGGTGACGTCCCGACCGGCCAATAGCGACCTGCTCGCTGCCATCGGGGCCCACCCCGAAGGCCACGTCCATACCGGCGGCAAGCCGCGCATGGCCATCGATATCCGCAGGGTCGAGCCCCCGCTCCAGGCCACCGTAAGCCACCAGCCGGTAAAGCGCGCCACTGTCCAGAAGGTGCCAGCCCACGCGCTGTGCCACCGCCCGGCTGATCGTGCCTTTTCCCGAGCCGCTCGGCCCGTCGATCGTCACGACCGGGGCCGCGTCGGTCATGCCATCTCGATCTGCAGGCCGGCCGCGCGGGCGATCTCCACAAAGCCCGGAAAAGAGGTCGCCACGTTCGCGACGTCGCGAATCTCGATGGCACTGCGCGCCACCAGCCCGGCGACCGCGAACGCCATGGCGATGCGGTGATCGCCGTGACTCTCGATCGTGCCGCCGCCCAGGCCCGAGCCGCCGCGGAGCCAGAGGCCATCGTCGAGAAGCTGGTTCTCCACCCCGAGCACGCTGAGGCCCTGCGCCATGGCGGCCAGCCGGTCGCTCTCTTTGATGCGCAGCTCCAGAGCCCCCCGCACCAGCGTCTCCCCTTCCGCGACCGCCGCCGCGATGAAGAACACCGGAAACTCGTCGATCGAGAGCGGCACCAGGGATTCCGGCACGCGGATGCCCTTCAGCCGGCTCTTGCGCACCTCGATGTCCGCGGTCGGCTCCCCGCCGGCGTCCGCCTCTTGCCGCAGCGCATGTACTCGGATGTCGGCCCCCATGAGCCGAAGCATCTCCAGCAGTCCCGTGCGGGTCGGGTTGACGCCGACGTTGCGCAGCAACAGACCGCGCTCGGCCGCGAGGCAGCCGGCAACCAAAAAGAAAGCAGCGGAAGAGAAGTCCGCGGGGACCGCCACTGGCCGGCCGGTGAGGCGCTGCCCTCCCTCGACCGCGACCGTCGCCCCTTCACGCAGAACTTCGACGCCAAAGGCGCTCAGCATCCGTTCCGTGTGGTCTCGGGACGGCGCCGGCTCCGTGATCCGCGTCCGGCCGAAGGCCCTGAGGCCGGCGAGGAGCACGGCCGATTTGACCTGCGCGCTCGCGACCGGCAACGCGTAGTCGAGCGCTCGCAGCTTGGGCGTGCCATGAATCCGCACCGGCGGCCGACCGTCCCGGGTGGTTATGTCAGCACCCATGAGGCGCAGCGGCACCGACACCCGCTCCATCGGCCGGCGCATGAGCGACTCGTCACCGATCAGAGTGGAGTCGAAGGTTTGCGGCGCGAGCAGCCCCATGAAGAGCCGCATCGCGGTGCCGGCATTACCCATGTCGAGCGGTGCCGCGGCAGCCGTCAGGCTTTCGACGCCCCGGCCACTGACACGCACACGCTCGGGCTCGGGCCGCTCGATACGCACGCCGAGCGCCTGCAGCGCGCGCAGGGTTGCGAGGCAATCCTCGCCGGCGAGGAAGCCGGTGATCTCGGTCTCGCCTTCGGCGATCCCGCCGAGCATCAGCGCGCGATGGGAGATCGACTTGTCGCCGGGTACCGTGAGCTCACCCGCGACCTCGCCGCCCGGCTGCACCCGATAACATGCGCCTGTGCCCGCTGTCGTCATGGCCGACACTCTACAGCACTGCGCGCGGGTAGGAGCCGAGCACGCGAAATAACGACGAGCGGCGCTTGAGCGCCTCGAGTGCGCGGGCGACGTGCGCCTCCTCGGCATGGCCCTCGATGTCGATGAAGAAGATGTAGTCCCATTTGTGTCGGTGCGACGGGCGCGACTCGATGCGCGTCATGCTGACACGGTGGCGCGCGAGCGGCTCGAGCAGACGATGCAGCGCGCCGGGTGAATCGGTGTGCGATACCGACACGAGCAGCGTCGTCCGGTCCTGGCCGCTGGCGGCGAGGAGCTTGCGCCCGAGCACGAGGAAGCGAGTGGTGTTGTCGGCGCGATCCTCGATCTCCGCCGCCAGAACCTTGAGGCCGTAGACCTCCGCTGCCGTCTCACCCGCGATGGCGGCCGTGCCGCGCTCGTCGCGCGCGCGACGGGCGGCCTCGCCGTTGCTCGATGCAGGCACGAGCTCGACGCCCGACAGATGCTCCTGCAGCCAGCCACGGCACTGCGCCAGTGACTGCGGGTGCGAACAGATGCGCACGATGCGCCCGAGGCCACCCATGTTGCCCATCAGGTAGTGATGGATGCGCAGCTCCACCTCACCGCAGATTTTGAGCGGCGAGGCAATGAAGCGGTCGAGCGTGTGGTTGACCGTGCCCTCGGTGGAATTCTCGATCGGCACGACGCCGAAGTCCGCCGCGGCGGCTTCCACCTCGTGGAAGACTTCATCGATCGAGCCCAGAGGCAGCGCGCGCACCGAGTGTCCGAAGTGCGTCAGCACCGCGGTCTGGCTGAAAGTGGCCTCCGGACCGAGATAGGCAACCTTGAGCGGTTCCTGCTGCGCGAGGCAGGCCGACATGATCTCGCGGAAGAGGCGGACCACCTCCTCGTCGCGCAGCGGTCCGTCATTGCGCTCCCGCGCCCGGCGCAGCACCTGCGCCTCGCGCTCCGGGCGGTAGAAATCGACGGTATGCCCGTCGCGGCTCTTGGAAATACCGACCAGCTGCGCCAGCTTGGCGCGCTCGTTGATCAGGCGGTGGATCTGCTCGTCGACGCCGTCGATGCGTGCGCGGACGGCCTCGAGCTTCACGGTGTTGGGCGGGGCGGCGGTTGCGCCCCTGCGCCGTCGCGAGGTCTTCCTGGCGGCCATGGCGGCGAATCAGACCAGGCGCGCCGAGAGAATGCCCGCGATGGCGCGGATCCGGCCGAGGAGATCCTCACCGACGACGCCGTCGACGTCGATGAGCGTGTACGCGTACTCGCCCCGTGACTTGTTGAGAAGATCGGCGATGTTGATCTTCGCCTCGGCGAGGCAGGTCGAGATCTGGCCGACCATGTTCGGGACGTTGCTGTTGGCTATTGCGAGGCGCGTGGTGCCCGGCACCCGGGACAGCACCGCTTCCGGGAAGTTGACGCTGTTGCGGATGTTGCCGTTCTCCAGGAAGTCGCGCACCTGGTCGGCCGCCATGATGGCGCAGTTCTCCTCGGCCTCGCCGGTCGAGGCGCCGAGGTGCGGCAGCGCGACGATCTTCGGATGGTCCTTGAGGAGGTTGGTCGGGAAGTCGCAGACGTAGCCGTGCAGACGCCCGGCATCGAGCGCCGCCACCACGGCCGTATCATCGACGATGCCGGCGCGCGAGAAATTGAGGAGCACGCCGCCTTTCTTCATCAGCCGCAGGCGCGACTCGTTGACGAGCCTTCGGGTCTGATCGTTGAGCGGCACGTGCACGGTGACCACATCGGAGCGTGCAAACAGATCGTCGAGCGAGAGCGCCTGCTCGACGCTCGAGGAGAGCTGCCAGGCGCGCTGCACGGTGATCTGCGGGTCGTAGCCGAGGACGCTCATGCCGAGCGCCTCCGCGGAGTTGGCCACCTCGACGCCGACCGCCCCGAGGCCCACGACACCGAGCGTGCGTCCGGGAAGCTCGAAGCCGACGAAGGCCTTCTTGCCCTTCTCGACCGCGTCGTCGATCGCCTGGTCGTCGCCGCTCAACGAGCGCGCGAAGGCCCAGGCCTGGCAGACGTTGCGCACGGCCAGGAAGAGGCTCGCGAGCACCAGCTCCTTGACCGCGTTGGCGTTGGCGCCGGGAGCATTGAAGACGGGGATGCCGCGGCGGCTGAGGTCCGCGACCGGGATGTTGTTGACGCCGGCCCCGGCGCGGCCGACGGCGCGGACGGTGTCGGGGATCGCGGCGCCGTGCATGTCGGCCGAGCGCACCAGGATGGCATCCGGACGCTCCAGGCCCGATGCGACCTCGTAGCGGTCGCGCGGCAGGCGCTCCAGCCCGCGGGCGCTGATGTTGTTGAGAGTCAGGATGCGGTATTTCATGCGAGCCCGTCAGCCGTGGCGGCGCTGCGAAATCCTTCATGAAGGCGACCAGCGCCTGCACGCCCTCGATGGGCATGGCGTTGTAGATGCTCGCGCGCATGCCGCCCACCGAGCGGTGGCCCTCGAGGCTCACGAGCCCCGCCGCTTTCGCCTCGGTGAGGAAGGTCGGCTCGAGCTCCGGCCGCGGCAGCGTGAACGGGACGTTCATCCAGGAGCGGCAGGACGTCGCCACCGGGTTGCGGAAGAACCCGGACTCGTCGATGGTCCGATAGAGCAGCTCGGCCTTGGCGCGGTTGCGCGCCCCCATCGCCTCGACACCGCCCTGCGCCCGTACCCATTTGAGGACCAGCCCGGCGACGTACCAGCCGAAAGTCGGCGGTGTGTTGAGCATCGAGCCCTCCGCCGCCATCGCCTGGTAGTCCCACACAGCCGGGGTACCTGGGCGAGCCTTGCCGAGGAGATCCTCACGTACGATCACGACGCACAGGCCTGACGGACCGATATTCTTCTGTGCGCCTGCGTAGATCAGACCGAACTTCGCGACATCGATCGGACGGGAGAGAATGGTCGAAGACATATCCGCCACGAGCGGCACTCCGGCACCCGCCTGCGGCACGTAGGGAAACTCCACGCCACCGATCGTCTCGTTCGGCGTGTAGTGCAGGTACGCGGCGCCGGGAGTCAGCGTCAGGCTTGCCTGATCGGGCACGGTGGAATAGCTCGATGCGGACTCATCGCCGGCAACGTTGACCTTCACCTGCAGGCGCTTCGCCTCGCCGATCGCCTTCTTCGACCAGGCGCCGGTATTCACGTAATCGGCCACGGCGCCGGGCGCGGTCAGATTCATCGGGATGGCGGCGAACTGGCCGGTGGCGCCGCCCTGGAGGAACAGCACCTTGTAGCCGCCGGGCACCGCGAGCAGCGAGCGCAGCGTGCTCTCCGCCTCCTCGGCCACGGCCGTGAAGGCCTTGCTGCGGTGGCTGACCTCCATGACCGACATGCCGCTGCCGCGCCAGTCGGTCAGCTCCTCACGAGCCTGCTCGAGAACTTCCAGCGGCAGCGCCGCCGGTCCTGACGCGAAATTGTACACGCGCACGGATGTTTTCCAGGTAGGGGTAAGAAGACCAGGGAGTAGGTGATACTACCAAGCGCGAATTAGGGCGTCAGAACTTTTGGGTATAACGGCCTCAGGCCGGCGGCTGGTCGACCTCGCCGGGTGCGCTCTCTTCGGCTGGCCCGCCCTCGAGGCTCTCGATGCGCTCGATGCCGACCAGGCGCTCACCCTCCGACAGGCGGATGAGCCGTACGCCCTGGGTGTTGCGCCCGAGCTCGGACACCTCGTCCACGCCGGTGCGCACCAGCGTGCCGGTCGAGCTGATCAGCATGATCTCCTGACCGGGCAGCACCTGCAGCGCCGCTACCGTCGTCCCGTTGCGGTCGGAGGTCTGCATGGCGATGACGCCCTGGCCGCCGCGGCCGTGCATGGGGAAGTCAGCCACGGGCGTGCGCTTGCCGTAGCCCGAGGCGGAAGCCGTGAGCACGAAGCCGCTGCCCGCGCCATTGCCGTCGTTCGGGCCAACCACGATGAGCGCGATGACTTCCTGGGCGGCCCCGAGCTTGATGCCGCGGACACCGGCGGCCTCGCGGCCCATGGGACGAACCTCGTCTTCGCCGAAGCGGATGGCCTTGCCGCCGCTCGAAACCAACATGATCTCGCGCACCCCGTCCGTGATCGCAACGCCGACGAGCCTGTCGTCATCGTGCAGATCGACCGCGATGATGCCGCTCGGGCGCGGGCGTGAAAACGCGGTGAGCGGCGTCTTCTTCACCGTGCCCTGGCTGGTCGCCATGAATACGAAGTGTTGCTCGTCATACTGCTTGACGGGCAACAGCGCGTTGATCTTCTCTCCCGGCTCGAGGGGCAGCAGGTTCACCATGGGCTTGCCGAGCGAGCTGCGCCCGGCCTGCGGCAGCTCATAGACCTTGAGCCAGTAGACCTTGCCGCGACTCGAGAAGCAGAGCACGGTGTCATGGGTGTGGGCGACGAAGAGCTTCTCGACGAAATCCTCGTCCTTGACGGCGGTGGCCGCCTTGCCGCGGCCGCCGCGGCGCTGCGTCTGGTACTCCGACAACGGCTGGCATTTGGCGTAGCCGGTGTGCGACAGCGTCACCACCACGTCCTGTGGCTCGATGAGGTCCTCGGTGCTCAGGTCGAGATGCTCGCGATTGATCTCCGTGCGGCGGGCATCGCCATAGGCGTCGCGGATCTCGATGAGCTCGTCGCGGACCACCTGCGTGAGGCGCTCCGGGCGCGCGAGGATGTCCCCCAGGTCCGCGATGCCCACCAGCAGCTCCTGGTACTCGGCGACGATCTTGTCCTGCTCCAGACCGGTGAGGCGGTTGAGGCGCATGTCGAGAATGGCCTGCGCCTGCGCTTCCGACAGCCGGTATTGTCCGTTGGGCCCATTGGCGAGGCCGACCGTCGCCGGCAGGCCGCCCGGGCGGGTCGAGATCGCGCCCGCGCGCTCGAGGAGCGCGGTGACGACACCCGGCGGCCAGACGCGTCCCATGAGGGCGACACGCGCCTCGGCCGGCGCGGGGGCTGCCTTGATGAGGGCGATCACGTCGTCGATGTTGGCGAGCGCCACCGCCAGGCCCTCGAGGATGTGAGCACGCTCCCGGGCCTTGGCGAGATCGAAGATGGTGCGGCGGGTGACTATCTCGCGCCGGTGGCGGATGAAGGCATCGAGCATGTCCTTCAGCGACATCAGCTTCGGCTGCCCGTCCTGCAGCGCCACCATGTTGATGCCGAACACCGTCTCCATCGGCGTCTGCGCATAGAGGTTGTTGAGAACGATCTCGCTCACCTCGCCGCGCTTCAACTCGATGACGATGCGCATGCCGTCCTTGTCCGATTCATCCCGCAGGCCGTCGCCGGCGATCCCTTCGATCTGCTTCTCGCGCACCAGCTGCGCGATGCGCTCGATCAGGCGCGCCTTGTTGACCTGATACGGCAGCTCGGTGACGACTATCGCCTGCCGGTCGCCCCTGCCGACTTCCTCGGTGCTCACCCGGGCACGTACCGAGAGCCGGCCGCGGCCGGTGCGGTAGGCCGTCGCGATCTCCTGCGCGCCGTTGATGATGCCGCCGGTCGGAAAGTCGGGGCCCGGGACGTGCTGCATCAGCGCCGCGAGCGGCAGCGCCGGATCGTCGAGCAGCGCCAGGCAGGCGTTGACGATTTCAGTGAGGTTGTGCGGCGGGATGTTGGTCGCCATGCCGACCGCGATACCGGTCTGCCCGTTGACGAGCAGGTGCGGGATCCGCGTCGGCAGGACGGAGGGCTCGACCTCCGATTCGTCGTAGTTTGGGGTGAAATCGACCGTTTCCTTGTCGATGTCGGCGAGAAGCTCGCTCGCGATACGCGACATGCGCACTTCGGTATAGCGCATGGCCGCCGGCATGTCCCCGTCCACGGAGCCGAAATTGCCCTGGCCGTCGACCAGCAGATAGCGCATGGAGAAGGGCTGCGCCATACGCACGATCGTGTCGTACACCGCCGTATCGCCGTGCGGGTGGTACTTGCCGATGACGTCGCCCACCACGCGCGCGGACTTCTTGTAGGACTTGTTCCAGTCGTTGCCGAGCTCCCGCATGGCGAAGAGCACGCGTCGGTGCACGGGCTTCAGGCCGTCGCGGACGTCGGGCAGCGCGCGCCCGACTATGACGCTCATGGCATAGTCAAGGTAGGACTGCCGCATCTCGTCTTCGAGGCTGACCAGCAGAATTTCTCGGGCGATCTCGGACATCCGGGAATGTTAGCATATAGGGACCATGCGCACTTCCACGGAGCTGCCACCCAATGCCGATCGCGGCGAGCTGTCGAAATTCGACGCGCTGGCGCACCGCTTCTGGGACCCGCGCGGCGAATTCCGGCCGCTGCATCTGCTGAACCCGATCCGGCTCGGGTTCGTCGTCGAGCACGCGACGCTCGCCGGCGCGCGCGCGCTCGATGTCGGCTGCGGCGGCGGCTTGCTCAGCGAGTCGCTGTCGCGCAAAGGCGCCACCGTCACCGGCATCGACCTCGCTCCGGGCATGGTCGAGGTGGCGCGGCTGCATGCGGCCGAGGAAGGCTTGGAGGTCGACTACCGCGTGACCGCCGCGGAGGAGCTCGCGGCCAGCAGTGCGCACAGCTTCGATGTCATCACCTGCATGGAGATGCTGGAGCACGTGCCGCAGCCGGCGCAGATGCTCACGACTCTCGCCTCGCTCGTGCGCCCTGGCGGCTCGGTGTTCGTTTCGACGCTCAACCGTAACCTCAAGGCCTTCCTGCTGGCGATCGTCGGCGCCGAGTACGTGCTCAAGCTGCTGCCGCGCGGTACGCACGAATACGACCGCCTCATCCGGCCCTCGGAACTGGCGCGCTGGGCGCGCAGCGCCGGCCTCATGCCGCGGGCCATTGCCGGTATCGAGCTCAATCCCTACACCGAGAGCTGCCGTCTGACACGCGACCCTTCAGTCAACTATCTCGTGCACCTCGAGCGGGCGCAGGAGTAGCCGGCCCATGCTGTTCGTGCTGGTTGCCGCAGCCTCGCTCCTCGTCGGCGCGGCGCTCGGGTTTCTGCTGGGGCAGTTGCGCGCCGTGCGGCGCATGGAATCGTTGCGCGTCGAGCTCGAGAGCACACGCGTGCGCCTCGAGACGGGGGCACGTCAGGAAACCGAACGCATCGCTTTCCTCGAACAGTCGGAGGCGCGGCTCCGCGCCTCGTTCGACTCGCTGGCCGGGGAGACGCTGCGCGCCAACAGCGAGCTCTTCCTGCGGCTCGCGCGCGAGGCGCTCGGACGCGACCAGGCGTTGGCGCAGGGCAATCTCAAGGAGCGTGAGACCGCGATCGCACAGCTGATCGAGCCGTTGCGCACGGCGCTCGAGCGGACGGATCAGCAGACGAATGCGCTCGAGCGCGAGCGGCGCGACGCCTACGCCGCGCTGCGCACGCAGATCGAGTCGCTGGCCGGCGGCCAGAGCCAGTTGCAGCGGGAAACACGCAATCTGGTGACGGCACTACGCCGTCCGGAAGTGCGCGGCCGCTGGGGCGAGCTCACGCTGCGCCGGCTGGTGGAGCTGGCGGGGCTCAGCGAGCACAGTGATTTCACGGAGCAGCTTCACCTCTTCGGCCAGGAGGGCGCACTGCGTCCGGACCTGGTCGTGCACATGTCGGAATCTCGTGATCTGGTCGTCGACGTGAAGACGCCGCTCGATGCGTATCTCGAGGCGCTCGAGGCGAGCACCGATGAGGAACGGCAACTGGCCCTCAAGAAGCACGCACAGCAGGTCGAGACCCGCGTGCGCCAGCTCGCCTCCAAGACCTACTGGGCGCAGTTCGAGCGCAGTCCGGAGTTCACGGTGCTCTTCCTGCCGGGCGATCAGTTTCTGTCGGCGGCGCTCGCCGAGCGGCCGGAGTTGCTCGACACCGCGCTCAAACAGAGCATCATCATTGCCACGCCCTCGACGCTGATCGCGCTGCTGAAAACCGTCGCCTACGGCTGGCGTCAGTCGGCAATGACCGAGAACGCCAAACTGATCCGCGAGCTCGGACAGGAGCTCTATCGCCGGCTTGGAGCCTTCACCGGCCATCTCGAGCGGCTCGGCGGCCGGCTCGGCGCCGCCGTCGACGCCTACAACGCGTCGGTGGGGTCATTGGAACGCCAGGTGTTGCCGCAGGCGCGACGATTCCCGGACCTCGGGGTTACCACCGATGCGGCGCTGCCCGACCTCGGCAGCATCGACCAGCCCGTGCGCCCCATCGCCGCCGCCGAGCCGACCGATGTCCGGGAAACCTGAGGCCGACACCCCGCGCTTCCTCGCCTGGCTCTACGCGACGCCCGCCCAACAACCGGTGCTCGCCGCGCTCTGCGCGATCGAGCGCGAAGTAGCCGCGAGCCTGCGCCAGGGAGCCGATCATCAGGTGGCGCACACACGCCTGGAGTGGTGGCGCGAGGAGTGCGCGCGCTGCGCCGCGGGCCATCCCGCGCACCCGCTGACACGCGAGCTGCGGCTGCATCTGCAACGGCTCGCGCCCGCGGCGCGGGTCGACTCCCTGCTCGCGGGGCTTTCCGGGCTGGCCGATACCGCCGCCTGGGATCTCGCCAGTGCCACCTTCGAGCGCCGCGCGGAGCTCACGGCCTACTGCCGCCGGTGGGCGGCGGCGATGCTCGCGCCCGTGGGTGCTGCCGCAGTCGACTGGAGCGATTTCGGCGCGGCGCTGCGTGAGCTCGAGCTGCTGGCACATCTCGCAGCGGATGCGGGCCGCGGCAGGGTGCGCATTCCGTTGGATGAGCTCGAGCAGGCGCGGGTCGCGCCGCAGACCGTTGCAACACCGCCGTGGCCGCAGGGATTGGTCGGCATCCTGCGAGGACGTCATCAGGCTTTGCGGCAGCAGTTGGCGGCCGCGGTCACGGGACTCCCGCCTGCCATCCAACAGAGCGACCGCGGGCTCCTCGTCTGGGCAGCGCTCGCCTGGCAGGGATCGCAGCGGGCCGAGCGCGCGCTGCCGGGCGTAGCCGCCGCATCAGTGGCGAGCGCGGCCGCGGCGAACTGGCGCGCCTGGCGGGCGGCGCGGGCGGCGGCTGCGGGCAGGCTGCGGTTGGGTTGAGATGGGCGCCGGGGTGTCCGCGGGCGCTGGCGACAGCAGCGCCTGCACCTCCTCGGGCGTCAGCTCGCGGTAGTGCCCACGCGCGAGCGATCGCTCCAACGCGAGCGTGCCGAGCCGCGTGCGCAGCACTCGGCTGACGATCGCGCCCTGGCGCTCGAAGAGCTGCCGTACGTCCTTGCCGCTCGCGCCGCGCGCGATGATCGCGTACCAGCGGTTCGCGCCCTCGCCGCCGGCGCTCTCGCAGCCGAGCACTGCCAACTTCTCGCCGCTGTCGAGCATGCCGGCGAGGACGCCCTCGATCTGCTGCTCGGTGAGCTGTCCGCGGACTCTGACGCTGAGGTCGCTGGTGAGCGCGTGCACGGCACGCTGTAGGCGCGCAGCAAGCTCACCATCGCCGCACACGATCTCGAGACCGCCATCGATACGGGGCATGGGGCTGACCATGATGAAGCGCCGCCCCGCTCGCTTCGGCAGGCGCGCCAGCAGCGGCACCGCATCCGGCGCGTCCGCGGGCGCGGCATCCAGGGTCTCCCCCGGCGAGCGGTGATAGATGTAGCCGCGGCCACCCGATTGCGGCGCGCGCTGGCGGATCACACGGCCATCGAGCCGTACTTCATCGTCGGGACTGACACGGACGCCGAGCGATGCGGCCTGCCCGTTGACAGTGAGGCGCCCGGCCCTGATCCACTCCTCCGCCTCGCGGCGAGAGGCGAGTCCGGCGCGCGCGAGAACCTTCTGCAGCCGCTCAGGCTCGCCGCGCTGCTTGGGCATTGGAATCAGTCGGCGTCGTCGCGGGGCGCGGCGACGAGCTCGTGGGAAGCGCCGCCTTCGGCGGACAACTCGCCTCCCTCCTCGCCCTCCTCCTCATCGGCCGGCGGCTCGGCGATGGCCAGCGGCGCTGCATCCGGCTCCGCGCCGGCCGGCGCCTCGGCGCTCAACGCGAGCTGCAGGTTGATGTCGCCCACGGCCTTCAGCTCCGAGAGCGGCGGCAGCTCATCGAGGCTCTTCAAGCCGAAGTAATCGAGGAACTCCCGCGTCGTGCCGAGCAGCTCCGGGCGGCCGGGAACGTCGCGGTGACCGACGACCCGCACCCAGTTGCGCTCGAGCATCGTCTTCACGATGTTGGGATTGACGGCGACGCCGCGCACCGCCTCGATCTCGCCGCGGGTAATCGGCTGGCGATAGGCGATGAGCGCGAGCGTCTCGAGGAGCGCCCGCGAGTAGCGCGCCGGCCGCTCCGGCCACAGGCGCGAGACCTCGGCCGCGAGCTCGCGGCGCACCTGGATGCGCACGCCGCTCGCGGTCTCCTTGAGCTCGATGCCGCGCTCGCCGTACTCCGCCGCGAGCGCATCGATCGCGGCGCGCAGCTGCTCGCTCGAAGGCCGCGCATTCTCGTCGAAGAGTTGGATCAGCTCCGCCGGCTGCACCGGTCGGCCCGCGGCGAGCAGCGTCGCCTCGATCACGTTGCGCAGATAGTGCTCGTTCATTCGCTTGTCGCGTCCTCCTCGCCTGGCTCCTCGTTGTCGGCGACCACCCGGAGCCTGCGCGCCGGGATCGCGCCTCTGACGTGCAGCGGCGCGTATGGCTCCGCCTGCACGATGTCGATCAGCCCCTCGCGCACGAGCTCGAGTATCGCCATGAAGGTGACCGTCACCCCCATGCGTCCCTCCTCCGGGCGGAAGAGGCGCACGAACTCGACGAAGCTCGCACTCTCGAGCGCGGCGAGAATGTCGCCCATGCGCTCGCGCACGGAGAGCCGCTCGCGCTGGATGTGATGGTGCGCGAACATTTCCGCGCGCACCACGACTTCCTGGAAGGCGACCAGCATCTCCTGCAGCGTGATCTGCGGCAGCGCGCGCATCACCTGCCGGTCCTTGAGCTCCGCCGACGTCGCCCAGACGTCGCGCTCCAGCCGCGGCAACGCATCGATCCCCTCGGCGGCACGCTTGAAGCGCTCGTATTCCTGCAGGCGCCGAACCAGCTCCGCGCGCGGATCCTCCTCGACGCCATCGGCCGTGATCTTCGGCCGCGGCAGCAGCATGCGCGATTTGATCTCCGCGAGCGTGGCCGCCATCACCAGGTACTCGCCCGCGAGCTCGAGCTGCAGGTCCGTCATCAGCTCGATGTAGCGCATGTACTGGCGCGTGATCTCCGCCAGCGGGATGTCGAGGATGTCGAGGTTCTGCCGCCGGATGAGGTAGAGCAGCAGATCGAGCGGACCCTCGAAGGCCTCGAGGAATACCTCGAGCGCCTGCGGCGGAATGTAGAGATCGCGCGGCAGCTCGGTGATCGGCTCGCCGTTCACCACGGCAAAGGGCATCTCCACCTGCTCCGGCGCCGGCTCGCTCTGATGATGCTCCGGCCCCGGATTGGATACGACGATGGTCAATTCGGGCTTCATATACCTCAACCGGTCCGCAGATGCATCGCGCGACGCACTTCTTCCATGGTCTCGCGCGCCGCCTCGCGCGCCTTCTCCCCGCCCTCGGCGACTATATCGCGCAACAGCTCCGGATTCTCGACGTACTCCTGCGCGCGCCGGCGCATCTCGGTCACCTCGGCGACGATCTTGTCGATCACCGG
>CAWEXF010000002.1:0-425632 GCA_963812925.1 uncultured Pseudomonadota bacterium
CCATGCCGTGCTGAGGCTCGTGCGCGGACAGGCGCGCGTGCGCGACTGGCTGGTCTACCTGCTCGCGGCGCTGTGCGTGGTTCGTTTTGTCTACCTCACCTGACTAAGTCAGGACCGGCGCCACGTTTGCCGGGTCGGAGACGCTCTCATGTCCGTCTTCGACATGCCCGGCGAGACGCCACTCGTGTCGTCCCTCGCTGACGATGAGGTCGTACCAGTGGTGACTGGCTTGCAGATCCCAGAGCAACTCCTGCGTGCCGGCCGCCGCGACCAGGATGCTGCGCTCGCCTCCACCGTAGCTGGCGTCCCGCACCGTCGCTGTCAGGGCCCGATCGCCGGCGTTGCGCAAGTGCAGCCGGATGTCGCCCCGGGGCGCCGCGGTGCTGACAACTTCGAGTGCGCTGTCGCCCGGGCCGCGCACGCGCCGCAGAAAGCCGTTAGGTCCGTATACAGAGAGTCCCAGGGCCCGTGCCGCCGCGGGACGTACGAAGTCCTGGAGCCGATGTCCTGCGCCGATGGTATAGCGCCGCGGGACGTCGGAGCTGCCATCCCAGTAGGCGGTGCAGCAGACGCCCGCAGTCGAGCGATTGTCGAAACGCAGGCGAACGCCGCCGTCGCTCGCAGCGAGGCTCAGCTCGAGCGCGTAGGGTAGGGGTCGCGCGCGCCGCACACCGCTTTCCTGTGGGACGATCTCGATCGCCTGTCGCTCGGGGACGCCGGGGGGAGGCAGTTTGGCCTGCTGGTAGACCAGGTCGTGATTGCCGGAGGTGCCGGGCAGAATGAGCCGCCGGCTGCGGTAGGAGCCGAAGTCGAAGGCTGCGGTCAGATCGCCGCAAACGGCCCGGCGCCATGGCGAGATGCTCGGCTCTTTGACGCCGAATCGCGCCTCGAGGAAGCGGATCACGGACGTGTGATCGAAGACCTCGGAACAAACATAGCCGCCTTTGCTCCACGGCGAGATGGCCATCATCGGCACGCGCGGTCCGAGTCCGTAGGGCAATTGATCCGGGGTGTAAAGCGTCCGGTGGCGGGTGTTGATGAAGTCATGAATCTCGCCCTCCGTGGACACGGTCGATATCCCCGGCTGTACGGGTGTCGGCGGCTGCGGTGGCACCATGTGGTCGAAGAAGCCGTCGTTCTCGTCGTAATTCAGTAACAGCACGGTCTTGCCCCAAACCTTTGGGTTGGCGGTCAGGGCCTCGAGGACGCGGGCGACGTAAATGGCGCCGTAGGCGGGCGGGTAGGAGGGATGCTCGGAGTAACCGGCCGGCGCCACGATCCAGGAGACCTGCGGCAGGCGGTCGTTGAGGACGTCCTCGCGCAGGCGGGCGGTCCCGCCGCCGGACATCGCGCGCCGCTGCAGCTCCGACCCCTGCGGGGCCTGCGCGAACGGCTTGAAATAGGCGAGCGCGTTGCAGTGGAAGTTGCCCGTCATCGGGTCGTCGTCGACCTCATCCAGCGCCTCCTGATACACCTGCCACGTGATTCCGGCGCTTTGCAGCCGCTGCGGGTAGGTGCTCCAGGCGAACGGCTCGACGCCTTTGGTGTAGATCCAGGTGTCGTCGTCGATGAATGGGCCGCCGCCCGTTCCCTGCGGATCGATGGTCCCCGTCCACAGCATGGCGCGGTTGGGGCAGGTGGGACCGGCGATGGAGCAGAAATAGTGATCGCAGATCGTGAAGCTCTCGGCGAGAGCGTAATGAAACGGGATGTCCTGCCGCAGAAAGTATCCCATCGTCATGTCGGTCTTGTTGAGCGGCCACGCGTCCATGCGGCCGGCGGCGATGGCCCCGTGCTGCGAGTCCCAGCTGTGGTCGAGATCCTGAATGAGCTGGGCCGAGCTGGCATGTGTGTCGAGATGGAACGGCAGTATCGGCTCGTCCGGTCGCTGCATGCGCGGCTGCAACCAGACCGGCTTGCCGTTGGCGAGGCGCACGGCAAAGCGGTCGTTGTAGCCGCGGACGCCGCTCAAATGGCCGAAATAATGATCGAAGGAGCGGTTCTCCAGCATGAAGACCACGACATGCTCGACATCCTCGAGCGTGCCCGACCGGCCGGTGGCAGGCAGCATCGCGGCGCGCGCCAGACTGTTGCGCAGAAAGGCGGCCGTGGCCGCTCCCATGCCCGCGGATTTGAGAAAGTCACGGCGGTTCATTCCGATCGTCCTTGTCCTTGCAGGCGGCGGATGGCGCTTGCGGCCGAGGGATACAGCAACGAGGCGGCGCGACACAGGTATCCGAGAGCCTTGGCGCGATCCCGCGGCACTCCATCCCCGTCCTCATAGGCGAGCCCCAGGTAGTATGCGGCCTCGCCGTTCGGCTCCTTTGCCAGGGCGCGCAAATCGGACACGCTCGTGTCGAGGTAGTAGCCCGACTTGGCGTGGTTGACGGGGGCGAGGCGGCCGTCAGCGTAGGTGCCGGACAGGCTGTGGTACATCCGGGCAATCTGAAATGGAGCGACACCGATGCGAAACCAGTAGGCGGCTGCGGCGGCGTTACGTTGGGTTCCCTCACCGTCGAGATAGGCGTTGGCGACCTGTCGCTGGGCGAACCGATCGCCTCTTCGCGCGGACCAGAGGTACCAGCGGAATGCGTCGTCGGCGCTGCGGGGCACGCCGAGTCCCGAGGCGTAAAGATCTCCCAAGGCGTTTGCGGCCCACGCGTCCGGGTAGCGGCTCACGGCGCTGCGCAACTGCGATGCCGCCTGGCTGTAGTGGCGCCCATCGAGTAGTTGAGCGATCTTCTCATCAGCGCGGCGCATGAGCGGCGCACGCGCCAGAAACCCGCTGACGACCGCCTGGCATGGAGTGAGATGGGGAGTCGGCAGCCCGGCGGCGAAGAGGCGGTGCCCGGCCGAAGGCAGGATGGCCAGGAGTACGAGGGCCGCGCCGCGGATCCATCCTCGCCGGTTCATGGCGGCGAAATCGGCTCAGCCGCCGTGAGCAGCCGCACCACGAGGCGGTTCAATCTCGGCACGTCGACGGTGAATACTACGTGGACCGGGCGCTCACCCATGCCCGGACCGGCGCCAACCGGCCAACTCAGCGTGGCGCCGTAGTTGGCGGTGAAGCTCGTGTCCGTGTCCACGAGCAGCGTCTTCTCGCGCGTGATCAACTTCGGATCGAGCCAAACGGCAACGGCGGCCTCATCCCACAGCGGATAGACCTGCCCGAATTTTGCAAGGTAGGGGTCGAACGGGGCCTTGCCCTGCGCTACTTCGCGCAGAAGTCCGTGCGACATGAGTGTCGGGCTCGTCGGATCGACCGGCACCTCGACGATCCGGTTCCAGGGCTGATGAAGCACGATCGAAGCGGCTTCCGGGTCGAACCCCATATTGAATTCCTGCCGCGGATTGTTGTCGTATTCCTGTGCAAAGGGGGTATTTGCCGGCACCGGATTGAAGCTGCCGCCCATGAACACCAACTGCTTGGCCAGCGCGGCAAACTGCGGATCCACCTTCGCCGCGAGCGCGAGATCGGTCAGCGGGCCAGCCGCGATGATCGTGACCTGGTGTGGATAGGCATGCACCATGCGCAGAAGAAAGGTGACGGCGTTCTCTGTCGCGGCGTGAATCGTGGGTTCGCCCTCCGGAAGCGGTGGCACCCAGAACGGTTTTGTCGGGTGCAGCGGCGTCCAGTCAACCGTGTTTTCCGACGGCCAAGTGCTCATGTAGGCCCCGTCATAAAACAGAGAGCCATAGAGCCTCTGCCATGCCAGCGACCGCTGCCGTCCATTCAGCAGCGGGAACACTGCCCCGGGAACCACCGGTATATCGGTGCGGTGGGCGATCTCCAGCATTCTCAGCGTATGGCTCACCTCCTCATCGCGCCAGGCGTCACCGGTGACCACGGTGATGCCGAGGAGATCGATGTCCCTGTCCTGCATCAGCATCAGTATGGACTGAACGTCCGTGCCCGCGGGACCGGCGACGTCCTGGTCGATGATGACTTTCGGCCGCGTGTCGGCGTCCGTTGCGTGGGCGGGCTTCACCATGGCGGCCGCGAATTGCGCCACGAGGAGAGCGCCCAACAGGGCGGACGCTCGCGAGACGCGTAACATCGATGGGGTCATCTTTTGCGCTCCGAGGAATCCCATGCGCCGTCAAATCGTGCGGGCGAGAATGATGAGTGCCAGGCCGGCGATGAAGCAGAGAAACATGGCGGCGAGCAGGCCGGTCACGCCCGCGCGCGCGCCCCGGAACTCCCGCCAGACGAATACGCCCCAGAGCGCGGCCACCATCGTGGCACCCTGACCGAGCCCGTACGATATGGCGTATCCAGCGCGGCCCGATGCGATGAGGTTGAGCGACATGCCGATGCCCCAGATCACACCGCCAAATATTCCCGCGAGGTGGGTGTTGAAGCGCCCGCGCAGGTAGTGGGAGAACGGCACCGGGGGACCCATGACGGGAAATCTCATCGCGAGCGTGTTCCAGAGGAAGTTGCTGAGGAATACGCCGATCGCGAAGACGAAGACGGCGGCGTAGCTGCCCATCAGGCCGGGTACGGGGTGCGCCGGATCGGCATACATCGCCGCGGCGACGAAGCGATAGAACACACCCATGAAGACGCCGCAGGCGAGTGACAGCACCAGGCCCTTGGCGCTCATGCGCACCGCCGCGGCCGCCTGCCGGCGATAGGCGAACGCATCCAGGATGATCGCGAGCGTCACCAGCGCCACACCAATCCCCAGGAGGGCCGGATTGCCGACCGGCACCGCCACGTAGTTCAGGATGACCCCCAGCACCAGCGCCAGCCCGATACCGACCGGGAACGCCACTGCCATGCCGGCGACTTCGATGGCGGCCACCAGCAGGATGTTGGCCAGGTTGAATACGGCACCGCCGAAGAGCGCATGGACGATGCTGGCCCGGTCGGCCTGCATCAGGTCCGCGAAGAACGGCGGCCCGCCGCTGCTCATGGTGCCAAGGGTGGCGCCCAGAACGAAGGTGACCAGCAATACCCCGAGCGCGTAGTCCCAGTAGAAGAGCTCGAAGCGCCAGTCGGCCGCGGCGAGCTTGCGGGAGTTGGCCCACGAGCCCCAACAGAACATCGTGATCACGCAGAAGAGGACAGCCAGAGAGTAGCTGTGGACGACGTACATTGCGGAATACCCCCGATTATGTTGGCGTGCGGAGCATTTACTGCGGTGCTCTCTGCTCGGCGCCCGAGCGCCGCCTGGCGAGTTCGGCTTCGAATTCGCCGCGCTTGACGAATGACTTCTGGGTGCCGGTGCGGGTCGTGGACAGCGCCGCGTACAGGTTGGCGCGGGTGACGGCCTCCTCGTCGGACATTCCCTCGGTGAGGAATACCGCCAGGCTGCCGATGAACGCATCGCCCGCACCCGTCGTATCCACCGGGGAAACTCGAAATGCCGGCACGTGCAAGCGCGCCGAGTGCGACGCCAGCACCGCGCCGCGGCCGCCCAGCGTGAGGATCACCCGGCGAATGCCACTGTCCAGGAGGGCGGTCACGCAGCCATCGAGGTCGGCTTGCGACTGCACCTGTCTGCCGGTGATCACCTCGGCCTCCGTTTCGTTCAGGATCAGATATTCGGCGAGGGCGAGCACGCTCGGGTCGGCGGGCAGCGCCGGCGCCGGATTGACCATGCAGCGCACCTGGTGCGACTTCGCCAACCTGATGGTGTGGTATATGGTCTCGAGCGGAACCTCGAACTGCAGGAGCACCATGTCCGCGCCGGCCAGCAGCGGCGCCGCGGCATCGACGTCGGCAGGCCGCAGAAGATCATTGGCGCCGCTCGCGACGATGATGCGGTTTTCGCCATCCGGTGTGACCAGAATCAGCGCAGCCCCGGTGGCGGCATCCGGGATCACCCGCACGCCCGAGGTGCGCACGCCGATGGACGTGAAGTTCCTGACGGTCTCGGCGCCGAGCAGATCCCCGCCGACCGCGGCGACCATTTCCACGTCCGCGCCGCAAAGGCTCGCGGCAACTGCCTGATTGGCGCCCTTACCGCCGAATCCCATGTCGAAGCCGGTGCCGAACACCGTCTCGCCGCCCCTGGGGACTACCTTGCTCATGAACTGCAGATCGGTGTTGGCGCTTCCAACGACGACGATACGAGGTTTCTTGGCCAACGTGGTGTCTCCTCTGGAGATGTCAGAGCGCTCAGATGTTCTTCACGGATTCCCGCTCGACCAGCGCGACGTCGAAGACCGTGGCCCGGCTGGGGACCGTGGCGCCGGACATGCGCTCCTGCAGCAGCTCCACGGCCCGGGTGCCAATGGCCACCAGCGGTTGCGCTATCGTCGTCAGGCGCGGCGTGACGATCCTGGCCCAACCGATGTCGTCGAATCCCGTAACCGAGACGTCATCAGGAACGTTGACGTTGTGCTCGGCCAGGAAACGAATGGCGTTGATGGCAATCAGGTCATTGCCCGCCACGATGAGCGTGGCCCGCTGCCTGCGCAGCAGATGGTCCCTGGCTTCGCGGGTCAGGATCCCATCGAATCCAACTCGCGCCTCCCAGGCGATCTGCATGCGCTTGGGAAACGCGCGCAGAAAGCCGTTGCGCCGCTGCTGCGCGCTCTCCAGGTTGCGCGGGCCCGACAACAGGCCGATGCGCGTGTGCCCCTGCTGCAGCGCGTATTTGGCGAGGAGTTGTCCGCCCATGACGTAGTTCGAGTGCACGGCGGCAAACCCTGGCTTGGGCCGGTCAATCAGCACGACGGGTTTTTGGAGAGTGCGCAACGGGGCCGGTACGTGCGGTCCGACCGGGCACCAGATGATGCCATCGACCCCGTGTTGCGAAAGCAGGATCAGTCCGTCGGTCTCGCCCTCGGCGCAGCCCTGACTGTCGATGAGACACACCAGGAGCCCGAGGTTGCGGGCGGTGTTCTCCACCGCCTGGGCGAGCTGCGGGAAGAAGGGGTTGGTCAGGTCCGGGAGAACCAGGCCAATCGCACGCGTGCGGCCTTTGCGCATGGCCTGTGCAGCGCGATGCGGCCGATACCCGAGCGCCTTCGCCGCCCGCAGCACCTTCTGCCGCACCGTCGCGCCGACGTTCGGCTTGTCGTTGAGCACATTCGAGACGGTGGCGACCGAGACACCGACTTTGGCGGCAAGGTCTTTTATGGTTGCCATCGTGCGTCCGTGGCCGGCTGCGCGCCGCCCCCGTCGTCATGGTGATTGAGCACCGAGTATACACGCGCCCCTAATCCGGAAAAACGTTTAACTGGAATCGCCCGCGCCCGTGGAGTCAGCCGCAGTCCCGCTAGAGGAATGAGATTCCGTGCGCGAGCGCCTGCAGGCCCAGATGGCCCGCCAGGCTCTGGCCGATATCCGCGAACCCGGAGCGCCTGCCGATCGGTCCCGGAGTGATCGAGTCGCCGAAGGCGAGCACGGGAATGTACTCGCGGGTGTGATCGCTGCCGGGGAAAGTCGGGTCGCAGCCGTGATCGGCCGTGATGATCGCGACATCCCCCGGCTTCATCGCGGTGCGCAGCGGTGGGATGCAGGCGTCGAATTCCTCGAGCGCGTTGGCATAGCCGCTCACGTCGCGGCGGTGACCGAAGTTCGTGTCGAAATCGACGCAATTGGCGAACAACAGGCTGCGGTCGGGCGCCGCGCTCATGGCTTCCAGCAACCGCTCCATCACCGCGCGGTTGCCGTGCGCTTTGATGGTCTGCGTCACGCCGCGATGGGCGAAAATATCTGCAACCTTGCCGACACAAATGACCTCCCCGCCGGCGTCCTGCAGTATGTCGAGCAGGGTCGGGCCATGCGGCGGCGTCGCGAGGTCGCGCCGATTGCCGGTGCGGATGAAGCCGCCGCCGGGCTCGTCCACGAACGGACGGGCGATGACTCTGGCGATACGGTACTCATCGACCAGCTCACGCGCGACCTGACACAGGGCGTATAGCCCGTCGAGCCCGAAGCGCTGCTCGTGCGCGGCGATCTGCAGGACCGAGTCGCCGGAGGTATAGACGATTGGATACAGGGTGCGCAGATGCTCCTCGCCGAGCTCCGCGACGATCTGCGTGCCGGAAGCATGCCGATTGCCGAGTATGCCGCCGATTCCGCCGCGACGGATCAGCGCCTCGGTGAGCTCCCGTGGAAAACAGGGTTGCGTGTCCGGAAAGTACCCCCAGTCGAACTCGACCGGCAGCCCCATCATTTCCCAGTGTCCACTGGGGGTATCTTTGCCGCGGCTGCGCTCGGCGGCGTAGCCGAAGCGGCCGGTCCGGAACGGCGGCATCGCGGCCGGCAACGCTGCGCCACGCGCCTCCTGGGCGGCGTCGATCAGCCCGAGGGACGTCAGCTCGGGAACACTGAGCAGACCCGCGCGGCGGTTGCTGTCGGCACGCCCGGCCGCGCACGCCTCGACGATGTGACCAAGTGTGTCGGCGCCGCGGTCGCCGTAGGCTGCCGCGTCGGCGGCCGCCCCCACACCCAACGAATCCAGCACGATGACGATCGCGCGCCTCATTCTGACTCCAGCCGTCCACTCACGACGGCGCGGCCAATACTACCCAGCGCGCAATCGTTCAGGCAATGAGGCGGCCGCGTCCGATGCGTCACGGTACAGCTGACGCAAGCAGGCTCGATTGACTTGAGTGCCACGCTTCGGTACGGTATTTGACCAATTGGTCCAAAATCAGAGTCTCACGGAAAATTCCGCCACGGCGGGTACCGAATGAGTTCGATGACCGGTTCAGACCCCACGATCACCTTCCCGCGTCTCGTATCCGAGCGGGCGGCGGCTGTTCCGCAGGTCGCGGCGGCGCCCGTGAGCAATCCTGGTATCGAATTCGACGCCGGTTGGGTGAATCGGGTGCGGGTGAATCTGTCCGCGGCCGAGCGCCGGGTGGAGACTCTTCCCAAGCGCCGCACCGTCAAGAAGGCCTGGCAGGCGGCCTGGCTGCTCAAGGCCGTTACCCTCATGGATCTGACAACGCTGTCGGCCGACGACACGGCCGGCCGCGTCTCGCGCCTGTGCGCGAAGGCGCGGACTCCGGTCCGGGCGGATCTGTTGGAAGCCCTGGGCTGGGGCGCGCGCCCCCTGACGACCGCGGCCGTCTGCGTGTACCACGAGATGGTGCCGGTCGCGCGCGCCGCGCTCGCAGGCACCGGAATCGCCATCGCCGCCGTTTCCACGGGGTTCCCGGCGGGTCTTTCGCCCCTGGAGCTGCGTGTGGAGGAGATCCGCCGCTCCGTGCAGGCGGGCGCAACCGAGATCGATGTGGTGATCAGCCGCCGTCACGTGTTGACCTCGGACTGGCGGGCGCTCTACGCGGAAATCCGCGCCTTCCGCCAGGCGTGCGGGCCTGTCCATATGAAGACCATCCTGGGCACGGGGCAGCTGGGCTCCATCGGTAAAGTAGCGAAGGCCGCGGTGGTCGCGATGATGGCTGGCTCGGACTTCATCAAGACCTCCACGGGAATGGAGCCGGTGAACGCCACGCTGCCTGTGAGCCTGGTGATGATGCGCATGATCAGGGAGTACGCCGAGCGGACCGGACATCGCGCGGGATTCAAGCCGGCGGGCGGCATCTCCAGCACAAAATCGGCCCTGACGTACCTGATGTTGCTGAAGGAGGAATTGGGCAACGAGTGGCTGGCGCCTGATCGGTTCCGCTTCGGGGCGTCGCGCCTCCTCGGCGATATCGAGCGACAGCTCGAGCATCAGGTCACGGGCCGATACTCGGCGGCCCACCGTCATCCGTTGGCCTAGCGACCCGAACCGGAGCCTCGATGCAATGAGCAGCGTCCCGGAGATTTTCGACAGCCTGAGCTACGGGCCGGCACCTGAGGATGCGCGCGCCGTGCGCGAGTGGCTCACGGCGCATGCGGATGGATTCGGGTTATTCATTGGTGGGGAGTGGCGGCCCTCGCAGGAGCGGAATCCGCCGCTTCCGTGCGTCAATCCGGCGAACGGCGAGACTCTATCGACGCTAACGCAGAGCGGCGCCCGGGATGTCGATGAGGCCGTCGCTTGCGCCCAGACGGCATTCCCGTCATGGTCGAAGTCAGGATATGCGCGCGCTCGGGTGCTGTATGCACTGGGGCGGCTCATCCAAAAGCACAGCCGCTTCTTCGCCGTCCTCGAATCGCTGGACAACGGCAAGCCGATTCGCGAGACGCGCGATCTCGACATTCCGCTTGCGGCGCGCCACTTCACCTACCACGCTGGATGGGCGCAGCTCATCGGGCGGGAGCTCGCCGACCACGAGCCGCTGGGAGTGGTCGGACAGATCATTCCGTGGAATTTTCCGCTCCTGATGCTGGCGTGGAAGATCGCGCCGGCATTGGCCGCGGGCAACTGCGTGGTGCTCAAGCCGGCTGAGGATACCAGCCTCACGGCGCTCTTCTTCGCCAGCCTGTGCGCTGACGCTGGAGTGCCGCCGGGCGTCATCAACATCCTGACCGGCGACGGCAGGGTGGGCGAGCTGATCGTGCAGCATCCCGGGATCGCGAAGATCGCGTTCACCGGCTCGACCGAGGTCGGCAGGCTCATCCGCCGCAGCACCGCGGGCACGGGCAAGTCGCTGACATTGGAATTGGGTGGCAAGTCGCCGTTCGTGGTCCTCGAAGACGCGGATCTCGATGCTGCGGTCGAGGGACTGATCGATGCGATCTGGTTCAACCAGGGGCAGGTGTGTTGCGCGGGATCACGCCTCATCGTCGAGGAGGGCATCCTCGAGGCGCTGGTGAGCAAGATCAAGACGCGCCTCACACATGTCCGCATCGGCGACCCGTTGGACAAGGCCATCGACATGGGCGCGCTCATCTCGCCCGCGCACCGCCAGCGGGTGCAGCGCCTGGTGGAGCAGGCGCAGGCGCAGGGTGCGACGCTCTGGCAGCCCGAGATTCCGTTGCCGCGGCAGGGCGCGTTTTATCCGCCGACTCTGCTGACGGATGTCTCGCCGGCGAACATCGTATGGCGCGAGGAAGTCTTCGGGCCGGTTCTCGCGGCGACGAGTTTCCGCACCCTGCAGGAAGCGGTCGAGCTTGCGAACAATACCCGCTATGGCCTCGCCGCTACGCTGTACACGGAGAACATCAACCGCGCGTTGGAGCTCGCCGTTAAGCTCAAGGCCGGCGTGGTATGGATCAACACCACCAACCAGCTGGATGCGGCCTGTGGCTTCGGCGGCATCCGCGAGAGCGGCTTCGGGCGTGAGGGCGGTCTCGAAGGCATGCTCGACTACATGCGGGAGCGTGACGCGTGGCAGCCGGGCGCACAGGACAGCTCGAGTCCGCGCGAGCCCTCAGGTCAGCCGCCGACGGCGGCCGAGATCTCCAGCGGCGGCATCGACCGGACCTTCAAGAACTACATCGGTGGCAAGCAGACTCGCCCCGACGGCGGTCTGTCGCTGCCAATCAACGATGTCCGGGGGAATCTCGCCGGCTGGGTTGCGCACGGCAACCGCAAGGACATTCGCGATGCGGTCGAAGCCGCATTCCTGGCCGAGCGCTGGTCGGCGGCGACCACACACCTGCGCAGCCAGATCCTGTTCTATTTCGCCGAGAACCTGGCGCTGCGGCGCAAGGAGCTCGCGGACAACCTGCGGCGCCTGACCGGCCGCAAGCCCGTGGAATGCCGCGCGGAAGTCGATCGCGCGATCGAGCGCCTGTTCAGCTATGGCGGCTGGGCGGACAAGTACGACGGGCTGATTCACACACCGCCCGTGCGGAGCATATCGCTCGCCGTACCGGAGCCCATCGGCGTAGTCGGCGTGGCCTGTCCGGATGAGGCGCCGCTCCTCGGATTCATCTCGCTGCTCGCGCCCGTCATCGCGATGGGCAATCGCTGCGTGATCATACCGTCCCACCGCATGCCGCTGCCCGCGCTCGACCTGTGTCAGGTGATTGAGACCTCGGATGTGCCCGCGGGCGTCGTAAACATCGTGACAGGCCACCGGGAGGAGCTGACGGAAACCCTGGCAGCGCACGAACAGGTGGAGTGTGTCTGGTATTTCGGCTCCAAGGACGGCAGTAAACGCGTGGAGGAGGTGGCCGCGGCTTCAGTGAAGCGCACCTGGGTGAGCCACGGCCGCCGCCGCGACTGGCTGTCCGCGCGCCACGGCGAGGGGCGCACATTCCTCCGCCAGGCGACTCAGATCAAGAACATATGGCTGCCGTACGGGGACTTGACATGACCCATCCCTGCGCACACGCCGCGGCGTCGCCTCGTGTTGGTGCATTTGTTGTTGTTGCTCAGATGCAACACATTGGTTCCGGTGTGGCGTCCGTTATCTGACGATTGACAGGCCGCTACCCGCGGATCTATCGTTTTACGATAGGGGTTAAACGTTTAAGAACGAGAGGGGTGACGGAGCACCGCTTCGTAACGGTAATGCAAAATTCGACGGCTACTATCGTATCGTTCCCGCAACACCAGTGAAATCCGGCGATCGGCCGGCGCCTGCCGCCGATCGAGCGCCGGAATTCTCTTGGCGCGGTCGTGTTGTGATCACTTTTCGGAGAGTCTGCAATGCCCATTGAGATCCGCAAGGTCGTACGACAGATCCTGGCGCCGGTGACGGTTGCCGTCCCATGCATGATGTTGCTGGCGGCCACGCCCGCATTCGCAGCGCCCCAAAGCGCAGGCCAGGGCGACTCCAGCGACACGAGCTCGTCGTCCGGCGCGCAGCAGGATACCGATTCCCCACAGAGCACTTCGACATCGACCGGCAGCTCCGGCGCGACGACGCCGGCACTCACCCTCAACCAGGTAGTGGTCGTGGCGCCGGAAGAGGCCGTGGCAACAGTGGAAACCACCGCCTTTACCCATATCAGTCCGGCGTTGACCGTGATCTCGGTGCTGAACAACATCCCGGGAGTCAACGCCCAGGCGCTGGGTCCCTTGGGATTCATCCCCAGCGACACCGCGTTCACGGTGGATGGCTTCGCCAGCAATGAGATCGGCACGACCTTCGATGGCGTACCCTTCATCAATACGTTTCTCGGCGGCCTGTACGGTGAAGGCGACGATCAGGCCGCGACGCCGATCGACCCCATCTTCGTCAGCGGCATGAAGCTCTACAGCGGCGCCAATACGATGTCGCAGTCCTCGCTCGACGACCTCGGCGGCACGCTCGCCTATTTGCCGGCGCTGCCGACCGCGAACTTCAACGTACAGCTCGGGGTGACCGGCGGCATGTATTCGGGCGGCGGGTCGGAGACGCAGGAGTACTTTGGAATCAATTCGGGGGCGATCAGCTCGTTGAACGGGCTCGATGTGCTGGCCAAGGTCAGTCATACCAAGCTGAGCGGGCCGTGGGACAATGTGTCCGGCACGAAGAATGCGTTCTATCTCGCTGCCGTGCAGCCGACATCGTCAGGCGAAGTCAAGCTGATTGCGGCGGTTACCGACCAGGATTCCCATCCGCCGTCGGACGGTTATCCGTCTGTGCTGATAGGAAATCAGTACGATTACAACTACCCGACGGGCGTGGCGCAATTCGACCAGAAGTCGAGCTCCACGTTCGTGGACCTGTCGGCGAAGGCGCTGCTGAATCCCTATATGATCGGCGAAGCCAAGGTCTTCTACGACGGCACGTCGAACAATCGCACCGACTGGTCCAACCCGATTTACGACAACGCCTACGAGGGTTACTACGATGACCTGCCGTCGACGCTGAAGAGCTGTTCCGCCCTCAACGCTTACGAGTCCTCCAGCCCGCTACCGGGGTCGTACCCGGAGACATACGATTGCGCGGAGGCCACCGCGATGTTCGGGTCGGCTGGCGCAGGAACAGCTTACCAGCACTACGTCAACAACTACGACGATGAGGGTGGAGTCGGCACTCTCACCCTGCTCATCCCGAATAATACCGTCACGGTGGGCGTAATGGGCCTTCTGGGCTCGGAATTGTCGGAGGAGTCGTGGTTCGGGTCGGCGCCGGTGCCGATCGGTACGACCGGCTATGACATGGCGTGGCTCGAGCACGACGGCCAGACGTGGTACAACGTTTATGCCGAAGACAACATCTCGCTGCTGAACGACAAGCTGCACATCTATCCGGGCTTCAAGTACAACAATCTAAACATGTACTCGAACGACGACCAGGGGTATTACTACGACTACTCCGGCTCGGTAACCGAGACCTACAAATGGGTCGAGCGCTCGATCGGCGTGAATTACGCGCTCACGCATGCCTTGAACGTCTACGTCAATTATGGCCAGTCGACCAAGCCGCCGGACGTCAGCGCGCTGTACGGCAATATCGGCGCGAGCCCGGAGCCGGTCGCGCCGACCGTCAAGCCCGAGAACGTCAACAACATCGACGCCGGCATCCGCTTCAAGAATGCGGATTACTTCTGGGACGTGGCGTTCTTCAATCGCGACTTCAACGACATCTTCAGCGAGACTTACAGCGATGTGACCGGCATTACCCTGACGTACAACGCCGGCAAGGCACTCTTCCGCGGCTTCACGCTCGATGGCGGCATCAACCTGCCCTATAACTTCACGCTCAAGGGCAATTTCGGCTACACCAGCGCGAAGTACACAGAGAGCTTCACGAACGTGAACGGCTCCACCATCACCGACGGCATGTGGCGGCCGAATATCCCGATCGACACCGGCAACGTGGAGGTCGATTGGAGCTATGGCCCCTGGTTCGCCAAGCTGGATGAGCATTACATCGGCTCGCAGTACCTGCAGGACTACAACGACGGCGAAACCACTCCGTACCAGCTCGGCGGCTATGGCACGCTGAATTTCGATGGCGACTACAACTGGGTCCTCGACAACAAGACGCTGCAGTCCGTGACTCTGGAGCTGCATGTCGACAACATACTGGATCGCCACGCGATCGCGTACTCGCCGGGCGTACAGTTGACCACGCCGGGGATGCCGAGCAGTCCCGCGGAATTCATCTGGGAGAGCTACAACATGCCCATGTTCGCCTCGCTGGAGCTGACCGCCAATCTGTTCTAATGCCGGCATGACCGGTCGCGGAGGAGCCGCGGCATGATCTTCAAGAACCTCATCCGCAAGAAGCGCGATGGTCTCAGGCTCACGCGCGAGGAGCTGGAATTCCTCGCGCGCGGCCTGGCCGATGCATCCATTCCTGCCGAGCAGGTTGCGGCCTTCGCCATGGCGGTGTTCTACCGTTCGATGGAGCCGGCGGAGACCGGAGCGCTCACGGCCGCAATGGCCGATTCGGGAGTGCGGTTGCGCTGGGACGAGCTGCGCGACCGCGGGCCGGTGATCGACAAGCATTCGACGGGCGGCGTCGGCGACAAGGTGAGCTTCCTGCTCGCGCCGATTGCCGCTGCCTGCGGCTGCTTCGTTCCCATGATCTCCGGGCGCGGCCTCGGTCACACCGGAGGAACACTCGACAAGCTCGATGCCGTTCCCGGCTATCGATCGATGCCCGCGGTGGCGGACTTTCGCAGGGTGGTGAGCTCGGTCGGGTGCGCCATCATCGGCCAGACGGACGAGCTGGCGCCCGCGGATCGGCGCCTGTATGCCATCCGGGACGTCACGGCGACGGTGGAATCGATCCCGCTGATCACGGCTTCCATTCTTTCCAAGAAGATCGCAGCGGGCCTCGATGCATTGGTGATGGATATCAAGACCGGATCCGGTGCCTTCATGGAGACGCTCGAGGAATCACGAGCCCTCGCGCGCAGCATCATCGGCGTGGCGGCTACCGCCGGCCTCGAGACTCGCGCTCTCGTCACCGACATGTCGCAGACGCTCGGCTGGACGGTGGGCAATGCGCTCGAGATCGCCGAAGCGCTCGAATTCCTCCGCGGCGGCGCGCGCGAGGCTCGCCTGGAGGAGGTGGTGTTCTCACTCGTAGCCGAGATGCTGGTCATGGGAAGGCTGGCCGCCAATCGCGCGCAGGCACGCGCACGAGCCGAGGCCGCGGTGCGCTCGGGAGAGGCCGCGCAGCGGTTCGAGCGCATGGTCGCGGAGCTCGGCGGGCCGGGCGATCTGTTGGCGCACTCGACCCGGTATCTGCCGCGTGCCCCGATCGTGGAGCCCATCTTTCCGGTGAGGGAGGGCTATGTGTCGGACGTCGATGCCCGGGCAATCGGTAACGTGCTGGTCGGGTTGGGCGGGGGCCGACGCGTCGCGGGCGACGTGCTCGACCTGGCAGTGGGCTTGAGTGACGTGGCGGCCATCGGCGCGCGCGTCGGTAAGGAGCGGCCGCTTGCCATGGTTCACGCCCGATCGCCAGAGCAGGTCCGGCAGGCCGCGGATGCGCTGCGGGCGGCAACGTCGCTCACTGACAGGATGGTATCGCCGCCTCCGGTCATCCATGAGATATTGGTGACCGCCTGAATCGGTAACGGTGGCATGACTGCGGACAGCGATGTAGCGGCGGATCTGTGGAACGGGGATCTGGCGCCTACCCCGGCGGAGAAGCGGACCTGGCGCTGGTATCACTACGCGGCGCTCTGGCTCGGCATGGTGATGTGCGTTCCGGCCTACACGCTCGCTTCCAGTCTGGTCGGCTCGGGCATGTCGGCGTCCCAGGCCATCATGACCGTGACGCTCGGCAACCTGATCGTCCTCGTCCCGATGCTGCTCATCGGCCATGCCGGGGCGAAGTACGGGATTCCGTACGCGGTCCTGGCGCGGTGCTCGTTCGGCACCCGCGGCGGGCGTTTCCCCGCCATGCTGCGCGCGCTCGTGGCCTGCGGCTGGTACGGCATCCAGAGTTGGTTCGGCGGCATGATGATCTATGCGCTGATCGGCGTGCTCATCGGTCATCCGCTCGGCGGGCGGCTGATTCCCGCGCTCGGAATCAATCCGTGGCAGGCGGCGTGTTTCCTCGTCTTCTGGCTGCTGCAGTTCTACTTCATCGTGCACGGCATCGAGTCGATTCGCCGCCTCGAGACTTACACCGCGGCGATCAAGGTCGTGATCTGCATCCTGCTGCTCGTCTGGGCCGACGACAAGGCGGGCGGCTTCGGCCCGATCGTGAGCACGCCGTCGCAGTTCGCGCCCGGAGCGGCGCGCAGCGGCCAGTTCTATTCCGTCTTCTGGCCCTCGCTGACCGCCATGGTCGGCTTCTGGTCCACGCTGGCGTTGAACATTCCGGATTTCACCCGTTTCGCCAGGTCGCAGCGCGATCAGATCGTCGGTCAGGCAATCGGCCTGCCGGCCCCCATGGGACTGCTCGCCGCGCTGGCGGTGTTCGTGACCTCGGCGACGGTGGTGATCTATGGCCACGCGATCTGGGATCCGGTGACACTGGCCGGCCGCATGACGGGTGCGGCGGTGCTGCTGGCATTGCTGGTGCTGCTGGTCGATACGATCAGCGTCAATCTGGCGGCCAATCTCGTCGGGCCGGCGTTCGACTTCTCCTCCCTGTACCCCCGCGGCATCAGTTACAAGGCGGGCGGCTACATCACGGCCGTCATTGCGGTGGCGATGATGCCGTGGAGGATTCTCGCGAGCACGCATGGTTACATATTCACCTGGCTCGTCGGCTACTCGGCGCTGCTCGGATCGGTGGCAGGCATCCTGATCGTGGACTACTACCACGTGCGCCGAACGGTCATCGACGTCCCGGGGCTGTATCGCGAGCAGGGCAGCGACTACCACTACCGCGGCGGCTGGAATCCGATCGCCATCGGCGCCTTCCTGATCGGAGTGCTGCCGTGTCTGCCGGGATTTCTGCATGCCGCGCTGCCGGGCGCATTTCCAGGCATGAATGCCTTTCTCGACGGCATCTACAGCTACGCCTGGTTCGTCGCGCTGGGGCTTTCCGCGGCCGCTTATGCGCTCGGCATGCGGCTGTCCGGCAAGGTTGACCAAACGGTCAGAGTTGTGCATGCTGACTTTCCAGCCAGGTGACGCCGGGGGATGCGGATGAGCGAGCAGCGCAAACCGGATATCCGTCCGGGGCGCCTCACGGCGGCGGCCTACGCCGAGCATTTCGCCGACATCGCGCCGCCGCTCACGGCGGCGCAGGCGGTGTTGGAGGCCAGCCGGTGCCTGTACTGCTTCGATGCTCCCTGCATGCAGGCCTGTCCGACCCGCATCGACGTGCCGTCCTTCATCCGACGCATCGCCGAGGACAACGTGCGCGGCGCGGCCGCAACGATCCTCGAGGCGAATCCTCTCGGTGGCTTCTGCGCGCGCGACTGCCCGACCGAGGTACTGTGCGAGCAGGTCTGCGTGCGCAATACGCAGCAGGGACAACCAGTCGCCATCGGTCGGCTGCAGCGCTTCGCCGTGGACCGGTTGCTGGACAGCACGGACAATCAGATATTCGAGCGCGCTCCGGCCAGCGGCCGGCGCGTGGCGGTGATCGGCGCCGGCCCGGCGGGGCTCGCCTGCGCGCACTCGCTGGCACGCAGCGGCCATGCCGTCATTCTCTACGATGCCAGACCCAAGCCCGGGGGCCTCAACGAGTATGGCGTCGCCGCCTACAAGACGGTGGCGGATTACGCCCAACGCGAGGTCGAATGGCTTCTGGGCGTGGGCGGCATCACGCTCGAGTGCGGCTGGGAGCTCACCAGCGTCGAGCAGTTTGAAAGACTGCGGCGGGAACACGACGCCGTATTCCTGGGCTTGGGACTCGCCGACACGTATCAGCTCGGGGTGGCGGGCGAGACGCTCGGCGGCGTGGTCGATGCCGTGGAATTCATCAGCACGCTGCGCCAGGCGACCGATCCGGGTACGGTGGCCGTGGGCCGCCGCGTGGTGGTGATCGGCGGTGGCATGACCGCCGTCGATGCCGCCGTACAATCGAAGCTGCTCGGCGCCGAGCGCGTGGAAATGGTCTATCGCCGCGGCCCCGAGCACATGAGCGCCTCGCGTGCAGAGCAGGACCTGGCTCGCACTCGCGGTGTGACCATTCTGCACTGGCTGGCTCCCATCGAGCTGCTCGGCGCAAGTGGCAGCGTGTGCGCCGTGCGCTGTGCCCGCCAGCGCCTCGCCGCGGGGCGGCTCGAGCCCACCGGCGAGGAATGTATACTCGAGGCCGACATGGTGCTGAAGGCGATCGGGCAGCGGCTGGGCAATCCGGTGTTGACGCAGTGTGGGCTGTCGCTGCGCGACAGCCGCATCGCAGTCGATGCGGCCGGGCGCACGAGCATCGCGGGAGTATGGGCGGGTGGTGACTGCATCGCCGGCGGGCAGGACCTGACCGTCGACGCGGTTGCCCAGGGTCTGCGCGCCGCGCGCGACATCGATCTGCAACTGCGCAGTCCGGCGCCCGCGGAGGAGTGACCCCCGGGGAAATACATGGCCCGATTAGACATCGAATTCTGCGGCATCCGCAGTCCCAACCCGTTCTGGCTGGCATCGGCTCCGCCCACCGACAAGGCTTACAACGTCGAGCGCGCCTTCGAGGCCGGTTGGGGCGGCGTGGTATGGAAGACTCTGGCCGAGGCCGGGCCGCCGCTCGTCAACGTCAGCGGGCCGCGCTACGGCGCGCTGTTGGCTGTGGACCGGAGCCTCATCGGCTTCAACAATATCGAGCTCATCACCGATCGCGACCTCGACACCAATCTCGAGGAAATCACCGCGGTCAAGCGCCGCTGGCCCGATCGGGCGATGGTGGTCTCGATCATGGTGCCGTGCCAGGAGGAATCCTGGAAGGCGATCCTGCCGCGCGTGGAAGACACCGGCTGCGACGGCATCGAGCTCAACTTCGGCTGCCCACATGGCATGAGCGAGCGAGGCATGGGCTCGGCGGTCGGGCAGGTCCCGGAGTACATCAGGATGGTGACGGCCTGGTGCAAGCACTACACGCGGCTGCCCGTCATCGTGAAACTGACGCCGAATGTAACGGACATCCGCTATCCGGCGCGCGCTGCGAAAGCGGGCGGTGCCGACGCGGTGTCGCTCATCAACACCATCAACTCCATCATGGGTGTCGATCTGGAGTCCCTGACGATGACCCCCGCGGTCGACGGCCAAGGGACACACGGCGGCTATTGCGGCCCGGCGGTCAAGCCGATTGCGCTCAACATGGTGGCGGAGATCGCTCGCGACCCGCAGACGGCGGGCATGCCGATTTCCGGCATCGGCGGCATCGGCAGCTGGCGTGATGCGCTGGAATTCATCGCTCTCGGGGCAGGCTCCGTACAGGTGTGCACCGCGGCGATGGTCTTCGGCTTCAAGATCGTACAGGAGATGACCAATGGCCTCGCCGCCTACCTGGACGCGAAGGGCATCGCGAGCGTTGCGGAGCTGCGCGGCCGCGCGCTACCCAGCGTGACCGATTGGAGCCACCTGAACCTGAACCGGGTATCGAAGGCGGTGATCGACCAGGACACGTGCATTCAATGCGGCCGCTGTCACATCGCGTGCGAGGACACTGCGCACCAGGCGATCACGTCCATGCGCAACGGCCGCCGCCACTTCGAGGTCAAAGAGGAGGAATGCGTGGGCTGCAATCTGTGTGTCAGCGTATGTCCGGTCCTGGGCTGCATCACGCTGCGGGACCTCGCGCCGGGCGAGATCGACCGGCGCACGGGCCGCGTGGTGAGCGCCGAGCCGCTGAATTGGACCGCACACCCGAATAACCCGCTGCGTACGGCTGGCTGATGGCCACTAAACTTCAGGGCATCCGTGCCCATCGGTCTCCGAGAAGGGCGAGCGCGCGCCAGGGCGAGCCGGCGGTGGGCGTACGCCGCCGCGGCGTGCGCGCGCGTGCCGGCGGCAAGAGCACGGGACAAAAGGGCCGCAACCGCCCGGCGCAGGAGGCCGCGATCATCGCCGCGGCGGAGCGCGTCTTCGCGGGCGCCGGCTTCGGGGGCGCCACCATGGCCGCCATCGCCATGGCGGCCGGCCTGCCGAAGCCCAACCTGCACTACTATTTCGGCAGCAAGAAGGCCCTGTATCAGGCCGTCCTCGAGCAGACTCTGCGGGAATGGCTCGAGCCGGCGGACAGCATCGTCGCCGATGCCGAGCCGCGAGCGGCGCTCGAGCGTTACATTCGCGAAAAGATGCGCCTATCCTTCGCGCGGCCGTACGCGTCGCGCGTATGGGCCAACGAGCTGTTGCACGGAGCGCCGGAGCTGCGCGGGACGCTGGTTCGAACGCTGCGTCCGCTGATGCGGCGCAAGGCCGCTGTGATCGACCAGTGGATCGCCGCAGGGCGCATGGCTCCCCTCGACAGCATGCATCTGTTCTTCACCATCTGGGCCGCCACGCAGACTTATGCCGACTTCGAGGTGCAGATCTGCGCCGTGCTCGGCCGCGCGTCCCTCGACGCCGAGGCGCAGGCGAGAGCCACGCAGCACGTCGTGTCGCTCATTCTGCGTGGGTGCGGACTGACATGACGAGGTGACTGCAATGGACGGATTACTGATTCGGGGCGGTACGGTCGTCAATGCCGACTGCGCTCGGCGCGCCGATGTGTTGTGCGCGCAAGGTGTAATCGTCGATGTCGGAGAAAACCTCGAAGCGCCGACGGGCGTTCAGGTGTTGGATGCCGGCGGCCAATTGGTCCTGCCGGGAGGCATCGATCCGCACACGCACATGCAGCTCCCTTTCATGGGTACCGTGGCAGTCGATGATTTCTACAGCGGCACTGCCGCCGGTCTGGCCGGTGGCACCACCTGCATCATCGATTTCGTGATTCCCGATCCGAAGGAGCCGCTGCTCGCGGCCTACCACAAGTGGCGCGACTGGGCGCAAAAAGCGGCGGCCGACTATGGATTCCACGTAGCCGTCACGTGGTGGTCGGAGCAAGTGCGCGCGGACATGGGTACGCTCGTCCAGGAGGAAGGCGTCAACAGCTTCAAGCACTTCATGGCGTACAAGAACGCCATCATGGCGGATGACGAGACGCTGGTGAACAGCTTCCGGCGCGCACTCGAGCTTGGAGCGATGCCGACGGTGCACGCCGAGAACGGTGAGCTGGTCTTTCAGCTCCAGAAGCAGATCGCGGAGCAGGGGATCAGCGGTCCGGAAGGGCATCCGCTGTCACGTCCGCCGGCGGTAGAGGCCGAGGCCGCGCAACGCGCCATCGCCATCGCAGATGTACTTCAGGTGCCGCTATATGTGGTGCACGTCTCGTGCGCGGAGTCGGCGGAAGCCATCGCACGCGCACGCGCACGCGGCCAAAGGGTTTTCGGCGAGGTACTCGCCGGTCATCTGACGATCGACGAGAGCGTGTACCGCAACCCCGAGTTTGCGGCAGCCGCGGCGCACGTGATGAGCCCGCCGTTCAGGGAGAAGCGACATCAGGAAGCCCTGTGGCGCAGTCTGCAGGCAGGCAACCTGCAGACGACGGCAACCGATCACTGCACGTTCTGCGCGCCGCAGAAGGCGGCCGGCCGCGATGATTTCCGCAAGATCCCCAACGGTTGCGGCGGCATCGAGGAGCGCATGATGGTAGTGTGGGATGCGGGCGTAAACACCGGGCGGCTGACGAGCACTGAATTCGTCGCGGTCACCTCGGCGAATGCGGCCAAGATTTTCAACATCTATCCGCGCAAGGGCGTCATCGCACCCGGTTCCGACGCCGACATCGTCCTGTGGGATCCCGAGGCCACGCGCACGCTCTCGGCGAAGACACAGCGATCACGCGTCGACTACAACGTTTTCGAAGGCAGGACGGTGACAGGTGTGCCGACTCACACAGTGAGTCAAGGCAAGCTGGTGTACGCGCGTGGAGATCTACGGGCAGAGCGCGGCGCCGGCCGGTATGTGAAGCGTCCGGCTTTCGCGCCGGTATTCGCGGCGCTGGGGCGCAAGGCGCGGCTGACGAAACCCACGGCCGTGATGCGTTGACGGGAGAAGAACTGATGGCAACGTTGCGTGGCGGTCTGATACAAATGGCCCTCAAGGCGCCCACCGAGCAATCGCCGGAGAAGATCCGCCAGGCGATGCTGGAGGCGCATCGCCCGCTGATCGAGCAGGCCGGCGCGCGCGGCGTGCAGGTGCTTTGCTTCCAGGAGGTCTTCACCCAGCCATACTTCTGTCCCAGTCAGGACACCAAGTGGTACGCCGCGGCCGAGCCCGTTCCCGGCCCGACGACCGAGGAGATGCAGGGCCATGCGCGCCAGCACCGGATGGTGATCGTGGCGCCGGTCTTCGAGGCCGACCCGGTAGCCGGCGTCTATTACAACACGGCGGCCGTCATCGACGCCGATGGGAGTTACCTCGGAAAGTACCGTAAGACCCACATTCCGCAGGTGTCGGGATTCTGGGAGAAGTTCTTCTTCAAGCCGGGCGCCTCGCAGTGGCCGGTGTTCAAGACACGCTATTGCAAGCTCGGTGTCTACATCTGCTACGACCGGCACTTCCCGGAAGGCTGGCGCGCGCTGGCGCTGAACGGCGCTGAATACATCGTCAACCCCTCGGCGACCGTCGCCGGGCTGTCGGAGTATCTGTGGAAGCTGGAGCAGCCGGCCGCCGCCGCTGCCAACGGCTGTTGGATCGGCGCGATCAACCGCGTCGGCCGGGAGCAGCCGTGGGACATCGGCGAGTTCTACGGCCAGAGTTACTTCGTCAACCCGCGAGGGCAGATCGAGGCGACTGCGAGCCGCGACCGGGACGAGCTGCTGGTGCACGACATGGACATGGGGATGGTGCACGAGGTGCGTGACCGGTGGCAGTTCTTCCGTGACCGCAGGCCCGAGCTGTACGGGCGGCTGACGGCCGCCGAGTAAGGCTGCATGGCAACCGATCCGAATGCGCTCATCGCGCGTGCCCGGGAGTGCCTCGATCGGGCTTACGCACCTTACTCCCGGTTCCACGTCGCGGCGGCAGTCGTCGACGATCAGGGGCGGGTGTTCACCGGCGTCAACGTGGAAAACATCTCCTACGGATTGAGCATGTGCGCTGAGCGTGTTGCGATATTTGCCGCCGTTGCGGCCGGGGCCCGCCGGATCAGCGCGCTGGCCGTCACGGGCAGCGGCGCGGATCTGCTGTCACCCTGCGGCGCCTGTCGGCAGGTGCTGGCGGAGTTCGCGGCGCCCGAGGTTCCTGTCTACTGCGACGCGCCTGGCGGATCGCACTGCTGGACCGTATCGGAGCTATTGCCGAACGCCTTTGCCGCATCGCGGCTTGGCCGCGGCTGAGCCACAAATGACCGAAACGCACGGTTTCGAGACGCTGGGGGTCGCGCCGGTCCCCGACTCCGAGCGCACCATGCGACCCGGCTCGCTCTTCGTCATCTGGGGCCTGGCGTCGGCGTCGGCAACGACTCCGGTGATCGGCCTGGTGTTGAAAGGCACGGGGCTGTGGAACTTCGCCTGGCTCAATGTGCTCGCCACGCTGGTCGGGCTGGTGCCGTCCATGCTTCTGTCCCACATGGGGCGCCAGGTGCCGATCATCTCCATGGTGATGGCTCGCCGGACCTACGGTGTGGCCGGAGCGACGCTGCTCGCGGTGCTCTATACGATCGTGGGCGCCGGCTGGTTTGGACTGAATACCGACGTCGGCGGGCAGATCCTCGGGACGATATTCCCCGGATACGGTGTCATGTGGTACGTGATCCTGGGCGTCGTTCAGATCGCGTTGGTGTTTTTCGGCATGGAGGTCCTGGAGAAATTCTACAACTACACCGCGCTGGTGTTTCTCCTTTGCTATGCCGTGCTGGCGTACTTCCTCTTCAGCCGCTATCCCTTCGCGATGCCGCTGCAGAAAGGTCCGGTCGCCTGGGGCAGGGACATCGATCTCATCCTGAGCTTCAGCCTGTTGGCCTGGGCCTATATCTTCCCGACCGTCAGCCGTTTCTGCCCGCCGCCACATGCCGGTGAGACGTCGCGCGACCGTGCGCTCTATCTCCTCAATCCGAGCGTCGGTGTCATGGCAGCTGTTCTGCTCATGGGGGCGTTGGGGCTGATCACACTGCAAATGACCGGCGATTGGAATGTGGCCATGCTCGGCAAGAGTCTGCCGGTATGGGGAGAGATTTCCGCCATCGGCGTGATTCTCGCGATCGCGCATTGCAACGCGATGAATCTCTATCCCGCCGCTACCAGCCTGCTCGCGGTCATCAACGTCGCAGACAGGAAACCGCATCGCATGCTGCAGCCGTTGGTGGTGATCGTCCTGGGCGTCTTCGCGACCATCCTGGCGATTGTCGGCATCCTCGCCGTCATCGAAGGCTTTCTGACGCTGTTGGGCTCGCTGTTGTTCCCGTTCAGCTTCATCCTGGTCGTGGACTGGTTTCACGGCCGCTATTACGCGGACTCCGTGACCTCGTTCTACAGGCGAGCGACGAGTTTCCGGGACTGGTTCTCATGGCCCGCGCCCTGGGCCATCGCCATGCTGATCGTCGGGGTGGCTCTCGGTCAGTTGGAGGACTGGCTGCCGCAGGCCGCGGTGCATTTCATACCCTGGCAGGTCTGCTCGGCGCTGATCGTGACGAGCGTCTATTACCTCGGCCTGCGAATCATTGCCAGTCGGGTACCCCGAAGCGGGCCGGGCAGTTGTCCTGCGGAATCGGCGCGTTCATGAAAGAGTCGTCGCGCGGGAAGCGCGCCAGCGCGTCCCGGTACAGTGTGATCCACAGTTGGGTCAGGACCATCCGTCCCTGCTGATTGCGCCCGCAGCGCAGCTGCAGCGCCGAAGACTGGTCGGTACCGAAGTCATGCGTGAAGGCCTGGATCAGGTCCGCCCGCCTGACTTCGTGGCCCTTGGCCGTGTCGGTCAGGTAGCGGCCGAAGGCGCTGGCGACCACGTCGCGGCGCATGTCCAGCTCGGTTTGGAAGAATGTCTGCGGGTCGAAGCCGAAGCACTGCACGTGCTTGTCATACTCATGTGTCAACAGACTGTCCCCGAGATGCGGCATGACGGCGTTCAGGCGCTGCAGCATGGCCGGCGGCAGTCGCGGCGCGCTGTCACTGTGGTGGTAGTAGTCGCAGCCGCGGCCCCACCACTGCGGGTCGCTGATGCCGCGCCGGATCAGTGACTGCGGCCGTGACGCCCAGAGCCCGTGCAGCCCGATGAGTACGGTGTGCGGTTGATCGGGCTGGCAGCCGCCATCAGTGCTGCAGAACCCGGGTTGCCACGTCAGCGCAAAGGTGTAATGAGCGAAATCTCCGTAGCGGGCGGCATGCAGCGGGGCGGCGCTCGCGCCGACAGCCGCAAGCACGCCGAGCATCAGGACGAGCAGTCGCGCGCGGGGGCGGGGTGGCCTGATTCCGTGCATGATATCGAGTCTCCTCAGCCCTTGGGCAGAACGATCGGCCGCTCCCGCAGCAGTAACACCCAATCGCCGTTCTCCATCAGCGCTTCGCGGCCGAGCTCGCGCAGCAGCGCAATGAGCGCGTGATGCCTGTCATGTAGCTCGGGATGGCGCTCGAGGCGCTCCGCGAAGCGGCCGGCGCGCCGGAAGATGCCGGCGAAGCGGGCGTACTGATTGACCTGAGTCCGCAGCCCGAGACGCTCGGCATAGGTCTCCCAGAGCGCGGCGCCAATGGGCGCAAAGCCCATCAGCACCACGATCCATCGGTGCCACGCGGGCAGCGCCTCGAGCTGTCCCCAGAACACCACCAGCAGTGAGTTGGCGATGAGGCCCGCGCCCAGAAAGAATCGCGAGCGCCGCTCCAGCACGTGCAATCGGTGGCGATGCGCGTGCGCGCGGTCGGCGTAGTAGGAGGCCTGGCCGCCGACCCAGTGCTCGATGGCAAGCTCCGGGTGCGCCGTGGCCGGGGGCGGCAGCGCCGCCGCGGCCCGCAGTGCTTCACGGATCCAGCGCAGCTCATCGGCCTGCTTGCGCAGGTAGGAGGACGAGGCGCTGTCGTGCAGTCCGGCGAGTCGCCAGTAGAACTGCACGCGCAGGCCCTCGGCGAGCGCACGGTAGTCGAGATACCGGCCCTGTACGTCGCGCCGGCCCTGCCACAGCAGGATGATCGTCAGCGATGCGAATGCGGTGAGATAGGCCGCCGGCAGCCAGCGCGACGGCAGGATCTCCGCGTAGAGCTCGAAGATGAGGGCGAGCATCGCCGCGAACACCAGGGCGAGCCGCAGCACCACCCGAGTGGACCGTTGATAATGCCGCGCCAACAGGTCAGCGGCAGCGAATGCGTACGCCAGAGTCCGCCCGCCCGGGGTGCGGGAATCGATATCGGGCAGCAGCGCTCGCGCCGCCTCCGGCAGACTCGCGGCGAGCGTGCGGCGTCGCGGCTCGCTGTTGAATCGCTCGATGCGGCTGCACAGGGTGTGGAACAGCGCCTCGTCGCCCTCCTGCGGAAACATCCATTTGGGCTCGTTGAGGGTGTGCTCCGCCGGCTCGCCGGCGCGCAGCGCGTGAATGTGATGGACGGGGCCGCCGTCCTCCGCGTCGAGCGGCCGCAGGCCGGCCTCTGGTACGCCCGACGGCCCATCGAGCTTCATGCGCACGACCGCGGCGGTCCCCGCGTTCGAGTCCGTCGGCCGCCCGTCCCAGAGCGCGAGCAACAGATGAGTATGCTGGGCGAGGAACATGCCAACGGCGCGGTACCGCTTCTCCCGCAGGTGCTGCGGCGTCGGCAGCCCGGGGTTGGAGTCCTCGTCCTGCGGCAACACGAACACCTGCTCAGGCGGCACGCGACTCAGGATCGCGTGGAACTCCGCGACGGTGTCGGGGAAGTCGCGCTCGTAATCCGCCGGCTCGAGCGGCAGCGGCACGAGCAGCTCGTGACCGCTCTCGAGTGCCACTTCCGCGACCAGCCGGTCGGCGCCCTCCGCCAGCGCGGTGACGATCCGCAAGGGTGTCGACGGATAACGCCGACGCAGAAGCGTGAAGAGCTCACAGACGTGCTCGCGATACTTGGGCTCGTCGGCCGCGCGCAGGTGTCGGTGTCCCGTTACGCCGATGACGATCGGCAAACGGCCGTCTGGTGCGATCACGGTCGGGCTTGCAGAAAGCGCTGCCGGTCGGCGGCGTCGAGCTCCGCGGCGAGCCGGCGCTCGAGGTCGGCGCAGTCAGCGGCGCCGATGGCCATGCGGTCGATCAGGATGCCGGCGATCGGCCCCAGGATCCGGGCGAGCCGCGTCTCGAGCTCGCGCCGCTGCTCGGCTGGGACGCGAAAGCCATGTATGACTCCTCCGCTCGGTCTTGCTTCGTGGGACACCCACTGACGGAGGCAGGCGCACAGCCGCTCGTAATGCAGCTCGCGCGGCGGCGGGAAGCCGTCGAGCCAATGCTGCGAGCTCAGGAAGTACTCCAGGCTCCGGGAAGGCAGCACGTCCTCGATTCGAAACGGGAGGATACGCACGTCCTTGTGAACGGCGCGCTCGACTTCCCGCCGCACCTGCGGCGAGCTGTTGCTGCTCGAAGAAAAGATGAGAACCATCACCTTCGCGTCGGAGATCGCATCGATGATCTCCGCGGCCCACTCCGCGGCGGGCGATACGTCGCGCGGCGCGATCCAGACGGTGAAGCCGCTTGCCTCCAGGTGATGTGTCAGCTCATTGGCGCAGTCGCGATCCGGCTGCGAGTAGCTCATGAAGACGTCACGTGCCACGGCCTGGGCCTCCGATCATCTTCATGGCTTTGTCCAGGCTCTTGCGCATGCGCTCGAAAGCTTCCCCGAGTCCCCCGATCTCATCGTTACCGCCCGTGAACCTCACGTCCGCCGCCTGACCGAGGCTCACCGCGTTCGCGTCCCGGGTCATCCGGCGCAGGGGGCGTAGCACCATCCAGTATACCGTGACATTGACGATAACCAGCAGTGCGACCAACACCGCCGCTATGACCGCCGTGACGGCGGAGAAGAGACGCTGGGCGCCGTACGCGGCGTCCGAGAACGGGACCGATACGATCTGCGCGCCGATGACCTCGTTCGGCTGCCAGCCGAAGCCATTGTCATGGCCGTAGCGCGCGACGAGCGAGGCGGGCGCCGCGGTTGCCAGCCCGTGGCATGCGAGACATTCCGGCTGGGCGCGGATGGGCCGCGCCAGATAGAGCGACCGGCCCATGGGCGTGGCGCGCTGGCCCTCGATCTGCGTGGAATTCGGATGGTTGCGGAACTGCTCGATGATGTCGGCCTCCCAATCCGTGGCGCGATCGCGCGGATTGGTGGGGTTCAGCGTCGATTCCTTATAGGTGAAGTCCGGGTGCAGCTTGCGCAGATTGTTGAAGGTCTGCGTGGCCGCGTAGAAGGGGATGACCTGCGGCGGAAAGGAATCCTGCATGTGAGCTTCGAGCAGCGGGTCGATCTCATCGGCCGTGTAGGCGCGGCTCGCGAGCGCGCTGTCGAGCATGAGCCCCGCCGTGTTCAGCACCTGCCGCCGGGCATCCGCCCGCTGTAGAGAGGCGCAAACCTCATACGCGACGAGGCCCACCACCGCAAAGGCGACGACGAACACGACGTTTAGCCGGATCAGCAGGGTCATTCGTCGCCTCGGCCTTCGCGGGGATCACCGCCCGGCCATGTAAAAGTTGGAGCGACGACCCGGAGCTTAACACGTCCGGTGCCAGGTCTACTAAGGTGGGCCGCTCGGCGAGGTACCAGTCCGGCAGTGCTCGGCTACTGCATCGCGCCACATGGAGCGGTAGTCCGCGAGCCGGGCCGGGTCGAGCCTGCCTGCCGCCGCGGCGTATTCGAGACCAGAGGGAGCGATGCCACAAAGCTGGGCCGCGGCGGCGACGGCGGCGCTGCCCCGACTCGCGAGGATCTTGCGGCCGGGGCGCAGTGCCGCGAGCAGATCGAGATAGATGCCATTTTGCGTGAGCGGGCCATCGACGAAGACATCGCCGTCGAATTCGATCAGGTCGAGGACGTAGTCGCTCATGAGCGCGACATAAAGAGTGGCGAGTGCCGCGAGCTGCGGCGGCCCGAGGCGCTCCGCGACAATGAGTCGTCCGGTTACGCTGGCGAACGGGCCGCCGGCGCGGGAGAAGGAGGGCAACGCCAGCGCACGGGTCGCGATGACCGCGGCCAGATCGTCGTGAGACGGTTGCACCTGTAGGCCGGAGGGGCCCGCAATCACCTCATACTCACGGCCGCCCATGAAGCGGGCGGTCACGACGGGACTGCCCGTCGCATCGACATTGACGAGCATGTCCAGAGGCTCGCGCACGTGCCGCAGACTGGCACCGCGGGCCATGACGACAGTCCAGGTGCCGCTCGATACCACAGCGAAAGCGTCCTGTTGGCACGCGGCAAGATGCGCGAGGAAACAGGCGTTCGAGTCATGCAGGCCTGTCAGGACCCGACAATCGCTGCTGAGCCCGGTCAGCCGTGCCAGTTGCGCCGACACCGGCCCGAGGACATCGCCGGCTGCGCGCAGGGGCGGTAGCAGGGCAGTCCAGCCGCGAGAGACGGCCAGGTCCGTAGGGTGACCTGTCAGAGGACGCCAGAGATCGCTGTGACAGCCGAGAGAAGTTAGCTCGCTGGCGGCCACGCCGCTCAACCGCCACGCCCAGAACTGAGGATAGAGAAGCAGTTGGCGCGTCCTGGACATAAGGTCGGGCGCGCGGCTCTCGAGATAGAAGAGCTGCCGCCCGAGGTTGAGTCCCAACGGCAGAAAGGGTGAGTAGCTGAGCTTGAACGGGTCGCGCAATGGCCGGTAGACTTCAGCTACCGAGTCGAAGCGGGAGTCTTCATAGTCCGGCGCGATGAGCACGTTCGCATCGTCGTCGATCAATGCAGCGGCCGCGCCGTGTGCGATCGGGACGAGCGTGCGAATGCGTTCCCGATAGGGATGGCTGCGCAGGGTATCGATCAGCCACTCCTCGATGCCCCGAATATCCAACTGACGGACGACCGCGGAGTCGTCGCAGACGTCGTGCTCGCGGCGGCTTCTGTTGATGACAGCGCCGCCGGGCTCCGCGATGAAGAGGCGCGCGTGCGTCTTGCCAATATCGATGATGCCCAGCAGATCGCTCATCACGGCTGATCGCAGGCGTTGCTAGCGTGCCCGCCGGCGCAGAGGCACGGGCTTGCTGTCCGTTGCGCCGTCGGCGATCGCCTGCGCTTCGACGGTGATCACCCGGATGCCGGCATTGCGTAGCGGCTCGAGTTCCTCCTCCGTCGCCCCGGTGTCGGTGACGAAAGTGTGGATGCGCTCGAGTCCCGCGACGAGCATCGAGGAGCGCTGGCGGAGCTTGCGGCTGTCCGCGAGCACGATGAGCTGCTCGGCGCGGCCGAGGAGCTTCAGCTGCGCCTGGACCAACAGCGGGTCGGTCTCCATCAGCCCGAAGCGGTTGAGACCGTGGCAGCCGGTGAAGAGCTTGTGACCCCAGAAATGGCCGATCGCGTCGTTGTCATAGGGACTCAGCACGATGTTTTGCTCGCGGTAGAGCGTGCCACCCGGCATGGTAACCCGGTTGCGGCCGGTCGCGAGCAGCGTGGTGACGATCGGCAGCGAGTTGGTGAGTATGTCGAGCTGACGGTCGGCGAGATGCTCCACCATGGCGTAGGTGGTGGTCCCGCCGTTGATGATGACGCTCTCGCCATCCTCGATGAGCGCCGCAGCGGCCCGTGCGATGGCGGATTTCTGCGCCGCGGCAATGCCGAGGCTCATTGCAAACGGCCGGCCGGCGAGATGGGTCTCGTGGTGCGGGGTCAGCGACTCGGCCCCGCCCCAGACTCGCCGGAGCTTGCCCTCCTCGGCCAGCAGGGCGATGTCCCGGCGCGCGGTGGCTTCCGAGACGCCGAACATCTCCACCAGCTGGGGGACCGATACCACAGAGTGCTCCCACAGCAGCTTCAGGATCATCCGGCGTCTTTCAGCCTCGAGCATTTCGCGCGCCCCCAATGTGCTGGTAATGATCGATTATGATCGAAAATGCTTGACAATGAAAGATCATGCACGACAATTCAGCCATGAGCACGCACACAGACAGCCGGACCGCCCTCCTGATCGAGAACCGCTGGGACGAGGGGAAGGCCGCGGCCCTGAGCCCGCAGGAGTTGCTCCTTTATCGGTCGCACCTGCTGGGCGCCGACAAGCGCGTCACCAATTTCGGCGGCGGCAACACCTCCGCGAAGCTGCGCATGGCCGACCCGCTCACCGGCGAGGAGGTCGAGGTGCTGTGGGTGAAGGGCTCCGGCGGCGATCTCGGCACCATGGGTCTGGACGGCTTCGCGACGCTCTACCTCGAGAAGCTGCTGTCGTTGCGATCGAGCTATCGCGGTCCGGACGATGAGGACCGCATGGTGGGTCTCTATCCGCACTGCACTTTCAACCTCAACGCGCGGGCGCCGAGCATCGACACACCGCTGCATGGCCTGATAGATCGGCCACATGTCGATCACATGCATCCGGACGCGGTGATCGCGATCGCGGCCTCGAGCGACAGCAAAGAGCTGACGCGCCAGATCTGGCACGGCGAGGTGGGTTGGCTGCCGTGGCTGCGGCCAGGGTTCGAGCTCGCGCTGCGCCTGGGCGAGTTCGTGCGCCGGCACCCGGACGCCAAGGGTGTCCTGTTGGAGGCGCATGGCCTCTTCACCTGGGGAAAGACCTCGGAGCAGTGTTATCGCAACACGCTCGAGGTGATCAACCGCGCCATCACCTGGCTCGCCGAGAAGAATGCCGGCAGCCCCGGGCTGGGGCGCCAACTCCACGCCAGCCTGCCTGCCTCCCGGCGGCGCGAGATCGCGGCTGCCGTCATGCCGCGCATCCGCGGACTGATCTCGACCAGCGCGCGCAAGGTGGGTCACTTCGACGACAGCGATGCGGTGTTGCAATTCGTGGGCAGCGAGCACTGCGAGCGCCTGGCCGCGATCGGCACCTCCTGCCCCGATCACTTCCTGCGCACCAAGATCCGCCCGCTGTTGCTGCCCCATGACGCCGGCAGCGACAGCGTGGAGCAGCTCACGGCCGGCCTGCCCGCGGCCATCGAGAAATATCGCGCGGAATATGGCGCCTACTACGAGCGCTGCAGACGGCCGGGCTCGCCCGCGCAGCGGGATGCCAATCCGGTGGTGTATCTGATTCCAGGTGTCGGCATGATCACGTTCGCCGCCGACAAGGCGACGGCGCGGATCGCGGCCGAGTTCTATGTCAACGCCATCAATGTCATGCGCGAGGCGGAGGGCGTATCGAGTTATCGCGGCTTGCCGGAGCAGGAGGCTTTCGACATCGAGTATTGGGCGCTCGAGGAGGCCAAGCTGCGGCGTCTGCCGCCGCCCAAGCCGCTCGCCGGCCGGGTGGCGCTGATCACCGGCGGCGCGGGTGGCATCGGGTTGGCGAGCGCCCGGCGCCTGATCGAGGAGGGTGCCTGTGTCGTGCTCGCGGATCTCGACCGCGCCGCGCTGGCCACGGCGGCGGAGGCGCTGCAGAAGCAGTATGGACGGGATTGCGCCGCGGCATTCTGGGTGGATGTGACGGACGAAGAAGCGGTGGCGGCGCTCTATCGCGATGCCGCCTGGAGTTATGGCGGCCTCGACATCTGCATCTCCAACGCGGGCATCGCCTCGGCGGCGCCCATCGAGGAGACCTCGCTGGCGCTCTGGAACCGCAACATCGGCGTGCTCGCGACCGGCTATTTCCTGATCGCGCGCCAGGCGGTGCTGCTGCTCAAGGCGCAGAATCTCGGCGGCGCCATCGTTTTCATCGGCTCCAAGAACGCGCTCGTCGCCTCGCCGGGCGCCGCGGCTTACTGCACCGCCAAGGCCGCCGAGGTGCATCTGGCGCGCTGCCTCGCGCTCGAGTGCGCGCCGGCCGGCATTCGTGTCAATGTCGTCAATCCCGACGCCGTGCTGCGCGGCTCGCGGATATGGCAGGGCGAGTGGGCGGAGCAGCGCGCGCGGCAGAATAAAACCACTCCCGAGGGGCTCGAGGCGGTGTACCGGGAGCGGAGCCTGCTCAAGCGCAGCGTGTATCCGGAGGATGTGGCCGAAGCCGTGGCTTTCCTCGCCTCCGAGCGCGCCGCCAAGTCGACGGGTAACATCATCAACGTCGATGCCGGCAATCCAGGGGCCTTCCAGCGCTGAACTCGATCGAAATTGGGGGCGGTATGCAACTTCAAGCAAACCCGCGGGACGCGGACTACATCCGGCAGAGCAATCTGCCGTTGCTCGGTGATCTCGAGTCCGACTACGCGGCGCTCGGCAGGCAGCTCGCGCGCCGCGGCGTAGTCATCGACTCCGTGGTGAAGGCCGTAGCAGCCTTCGGCGTGGCGATTCCCTCGTGGGGAGTCGGCACGGGCGGCACGCGCTTCGCGCGCTTCCCCGGCCCGGGTGAGCCGCGGAACATCCACGAGAAGCTGGACGACTGCGCCGTGATCCGGGCGTTGACCGCGGCAACGCCCACCGTCTCCCTGCACCTGCCCTGGGACAAGGCCGAGGATTATGCGGAGCTGAAAGCCTACGCGGCCGCGCGCGGCCTCGGCTTCGACGCCGTCAACTCCAACACCTTTCAGGATCAGCGTGGGCAGCGCCAGTCCTACAAGTTCGGCAGCCTGACTCACACCGACCCCGCCGTGCGCGCGCAGGCGATCGAGCACAATCTCGAGGTCATCCGCATCGGCGAGCGGCTGGGCTCGAAAGCCCTGACCCTCTGGATCGGCGATGGCGCCAACTTCCCCGGGCAGCAACATCTGGCGCGGGCCTTCGAGCGCTATGTCGATTCGGCCGGCCGCATCTACGCGGCGCTGCCGCCGGATTGGCGGCTGCTGCTGGAGCACAAGATGTACGAGCCGGCCTTCTACGCCACGGTCATCCAGGACTGGGGCAGCTCGCTGCTGGCGGCCCAGGCGCTGGGACCGAAGACTTTCTGTCTGGTGGATCTCGGCCATCACGCGCCCAACGTCAACATCGAGATGATCGTGGCGCGGCTGATTCACGCCGGCAGGCTCGGCGGCTTCCACTTCAACGATTCGAAATACGGCGATGACGATCTCGACGCCGGGTCGATCGATCCGTATCGCCTGTTTCTGATCTTCAACGAGCTGGTCGACGCGACCCAGCGCCGCGTGCCCCTGGCGCTGGCGCACATGCTCGATCAGTCGCACAACGTCACCGACCCGATCGAGAGCCTGATGGCGAGCGCCATCGAGCTGCAGCGGGCCTACGCGCAGGCGCTGTTGGTCGATCGCGAGGAGCTGGCGGGGCTGCAGGAGAAGAATGATGCGCTGGGGGCGGCGCAGGCCCTGAAGCGCGCGTTCACGACTGACGTTGCGCCGATTCTCGCCATGGCGCGGCAATCGCGTGACGCGGCCGTCGATCCGATCGCGACGTACCGTCGCAGCGGCTACCGACAGTCGATGGCGGAGCAGCGGCCCGCCGTTGGCGGCCCACGCAGCGGCATCGTTTAGCTGCGGCGGGGAACGGCCCCATCGCCGCTTCGCGTGCTAGCGCGAGGCGGTCGAGGCGTTCGGTGCCGCGGGTGTATGGCTCGCGCCCTTGCCGGCGGCACGCTCCGCGCTCGGCTTCGGCGCGGCGACCGCGCGACCTGCCGTGGCGGGGTTGTATCCGAGCGCTTTGCTGATGCGCTCGGATACATCGCGTACCTGGAATGACAATCCGCGCATGCGCAGATCGTCCATGTACTGCGCGGCGCTCGAGACGCTGATCGCGGCCGCGATGCGGCCATTCACGCCCCTGATGGGAGCGGCGACGCAGCGGATTCGGTCCTCGTTCTCCTCCAGGTCGAAGGCGTAGCCGAGGGACGAGTATTCACGCATGCGGGCGAGCCATGAATCCAGAGGAACGTCATAACCGGCGCCGAGGCGGGCTTCGTAGTCGTAATACTCGCGCCACTGCTTCTCGTCGGCATCGAGGATCAGCGCCTTGCCGAGGCCTGTCGAGCGCAAGGGTTGGCGCTCGCCGATCCGGGAGCTCACTTCCACGCGGCGGCTTCCCTGGATCTTGTCCAGATAGAGAGCCCTCGAGCCATCGAGCACGCCGAGGTGCACGGCATCCCCGGTACTGGTGGACAGCTCCTCGAGATAAGGACGCGCGACTCGCGTCAGATCCATCTTGCCGGCGGTCAGATGCCCGAGCTCCAGGAGCTTGGCTCCGAGCCCGTAGCCGCGGCCGCGGGTGAACTCCAGGTAACGGCGCTCGACCAGGGTCGACGCCAGCCGGTGAGTGGTGCTGCGCGTGAGGCCGAGCGAGCCGGCAAGGTCGTCCAGGGAAGTGACGCCCCCTGCGACCGCGTCGATGACTTCGAGCCCCCGGACCAGTGTCTGCGTACCCGCCATCGAGGACTTCGCTACCGTCTGTCCGTCCGCCGGATCTTTCCTCGGCGCCGTGCCTTTCTTCGATCGTTTTGTCATATATCTTCCATCTCAGAGCCGGCGAGCGGCCTGCCTGGTTTCACCCGTTCGCCCCCCCGCAAATTATAGTGCACCCTCGCTGCCAAGCGGCGGCATCCGTCCCGCTCTCATATTGTTCAATATACAATCAATATTTAAGATACACCGCCGATCGGCTCCCGAACCCGTCCCTGCCCCGGCGCCGCGCCGCTTGCCGCGCCCAATCTTTAATATCATAATACAAGAGTACGTACCAATATGTGGGTGGGGGCTTCGCATGAGCACTGCAGGGAGATTCGCCGGTCAATTCGCGGTCGTCACAGGCGCGGCTTCCGGCATCGGACTCGCCGTGGCCCGCAGACTGACGGCGGAGGGGGCCAAGGTCAGTGCCTGGGACATTTCGCAGCCGGCGCTCGATGCCGTGGCGCCGGAGTTCGCTCATAAGGTCGTCATGGATCAGGCGAGCGAGGGGTCGGTCGCCGCGGCCACCGAAGCCACGCTGCGCGAGTTCGGGGCGGTAGACGCTCTGGTCGTCAGCGCCGGAATCACGGGACCAAACGTGCCGCTCACCGAGTATCCGGTCGAGGAGTGGCGCCGCGTGATGGACGTCAACGTGAACGGCACGTTCTTCGTCAATCGCGCTATCGTTCCCGCGATGGTCGCGAGAGGCTACGGGCGGATCGTCAACGTCGCCTCCGTGGCCGGAAAGGAAGGCAATGCCAATGCATCGGCCTATTCGAGCTCCAAGGCGGCGGTCATCTGCATGACCAAATCCCTCGCCAAGGAGCTGGTGCGCACCGGCGTGTGCGCCAATTCGATCGCGCCCGCCGCCGTGCAGACCCCGATCTTCGATCAGATGCTGCAGTCACACATCGATTTCATGCTTTCCAGGATTCCACTGGGCCGCTTCGGCAGGGTCGAGGAGGTGGCCGCGATGATCGTGTGGATGGCGAGCCGCGAGTGCTCGTTCACCACGGGAGCCGCGTTCGACTGCTCGGGTGGCCGTCTGACCTACTAGCTCCGATCCGTGTCCAAGAAAGCCTCCACACGGACAGCTCTCTTCTCCGCCTGCGCTCTGCTTGCCGGCGGCGCCGCAACCGTCCACGCAGCCGATCCGGCGGCAGTGCCGCAACCCCCGCGGTTCGGTCAGACCTGCGCGCTCTGCCACGGCGGCGATGCCGAGGGCACGGACCGTGCGCCATCGTTGGTCGGCAACAAAGTGCTGCGCGGACTCAGCGTCGCTGACATCGCCACGATCATCGAGCATGGTCGTGGCGGCATGCCGGCGTTCGCCGCTCTGCCGCAGGCCGAGATTCAGCAGCTTGCGACCTACGTGCGCTCGTTGAATGCGGATGCCTTCGACATGCAGCCCGCGGGTGACGTCGCGAACGGCAGAGGCATCTTCTTCGGCGGCGGACACTGCGCCGATTGCCACAGTGTCGAGGGGCTAGGGGGGAGCAACGGTCCCGATCTCGCCGGCATCGCCGGCGTGATGACGCTCGCCCAACTCGGTGATGCGATTCGACAGCCGCATTTCTGGACCGCGCCGGGATGGAGCGTCGTGTCAGTCACACTGAACGACGGCAAAGCGCTGCGCGGTTTCGCCCGCAACCAGACCCAGCACAGCCTCGATCTGCAGACCTTCGATGGGCGCCTGCTGCCGCTCAGTGACACGCAATATCGGCAGATCACGCCCGACACGACTTCCCTGATGCCCGCGTTTCGAGGCTCCGCGATAGAGTTTCGCGACCTCATTGCCTTTCTCAGCCGGCAGAACGGTGTTCCGGTCGGTCCCAATCGAGCCGCGACGGGCAGCATCAGCGCCGCGGCGGTTGCAGCCGTCGTCGATCCGAAGCCCGGCGATTGGCCTACATACTCCGGGAGCGTCGACGGCAACCGTTTCAGTCTGCTGACACAGATCAACGTCCGCAACGTCTCGTCGTTGCGGCCGGCATGGGTGCATCCGCTGCCGTACGCGCTGCTGGAGACGACACCGCTCGTGATCGGCGGCATCATGTATGTCACCGGCCCGAATCAGATCTATGCGCTCGACGGGCGCACCGGCAGCCAGATCTGGAGTTACTCGCGCCCGCGAAGCGACGCCACGACCATTTCCAGCGACGCCGGCAAAGGGGCGCAACGCGGCGTGGCGGTGCTCGGGGATCGGCTGTTTTTCGTGACGGACAATGCGCACCTCATCTGCCTGCAGAGAGTCACGGGAGCTCTGTTGTGGGACGTTGCCATGCCGGAAGCCGGCGCGCAGGGTCGATACGGCGGCACCTCCGCGCCGCTCGTCGCCGGGAATCTGGTGATCGCGGGCGTCTCGGGAGGGGATGAGGGCATTCGCGGCTTCGTCGCCGCTTTCGATCCCGTGAGCGGGCGGCAGGTGTGGCGCTTCTGGACCGTGCCCAAGCCGGGAGATCCAACCTACGACACCTGGCATGGCGATCCGGCGCCGCAAGGGGGCGCGACCTGGACGACCGGCAGCTACGATCCGCAAAGCGGGTTGCTGTATGTGGCCGTGGGCAACCCGTACCCCGACACGGACGGTGACCGTCGCTTCGGCGATGACCTGTACACTGAAAGCGATCTCGCTCTCGATGCCAGGACCGGCAAGCTCCGCTGGTACTTTCAATTCACGCCGCACGATCTGCACGACTGGGACGCAGAGCAGCCGCTCGCGCTGGTCGACGCCACAATCCGCGGCCGTACACGCAAGCTTCTGCTGCACGCCAATCGGAACGGATTCTTCTATGTGCTCGATCGGACCAACGGCAAGCTGTTGCAGGCGACGCGCTTCGTCGACGAGCTGACCTGGGCGAAGGGAATTGCGGCGGACGGCCGCCCGATTCTGCTGCCGGCCAACGAGACGACCCTCGCCGGTGTGAAGACCTGTCCTGCGGTTCGCGGGGCCACGAACTGGTACTCGACCTCGTACGATGCCGCCACGGGCCTCTACTATGTGATGAGCGTCGAGGACTGCTCGATCTATCGCAAGGCGGAGAACGGCGGTTACACCTGGATCACCGATCCGCTGCATCCGTCGAAGAAAGTGCTGCGGGGCATCCGCGTGGATGGTGGCGGCATCGCCTGGCAGGTGCCGCTGCTCGGAGCGCCCGACCTGAATTACTCCGGGGCCATGGCCACCGCGGGCGGCGTGGTTTTCTTCGGCGAGACCAGCGGCGGCATTGCGGCCGTCGCGGCGAGCGACGGCAGATACCTGTGGCACTTCGAGGCCAATCAGCCCATCAAAGGCTCCCCCATGACCTACACGATCGACAGACGCCAGTACCTCGCGATCGCAGCGGGCTCGAACATCGTGGCGTTCACGCTCGCGGGCGGCCAGCAGTGATTTCGATTTTGGAAGAGAATTGTAGAATGTGGAACGATGCGTCAGCAGTCGCGGAGAGAGCAGCGTGACCAATCGGCGTGATTTTCTGGTGGGTGCAGGTGCCGTCGCGGGCGCGGTGGCGCTGCGTGTCAGCGCAGCGAGCGCGTGGAAACTGGCACGATCGGCCAACGGCAAGACTCTGGCCGGAGTCTTTCCGATTGCGTGGACGCCTTGCCGGCCCGACGGCAAGCTCGACCCGCAGGCGATGGCGGCGCAGCGCACCTTCCTCAATCGGGGCAAGGTCGCCGGCGTGGCATGGCCGCAAAACGCGAGCGGCTGGGAGACCTTGTCGCAGCAGGAGTGGCACGAGGGCGCTGATGCGCTTCTCTCCGTGAAGGGCGGCGGCGCCGTCGTGCTTGGAGTGCAATCCGTCGGCTTCGACGTCAATAAGTCATCGGAATACGCACGGTATGCCGCCTCCAAGGGAGCGGACGCGATCATATCGTTGACGCCGCCGAATGCATCCGACGCCGATGTCATTGCCTATTTCAAGGCCCTGGCATCGGCATCTCATCTTCCACTGCTCGTGCAGGCCGTGGGTAATGTGAGTGTCGAATCCCTGGTCCGGCTCTCCGAGGCGGTACCGACGGTGGTTGCGGTCAAGGATGAGGCGGGAGATCCGCTGCAGCGCGCACCGCTGCTGCAAGCCGCAACCCACGGCCGGCTCGAGAACTTCTCGGGCAACGGCGGTTACACGTTCTTCGCCGAGCTCGAGGAGGGTTTCGTCGGCACCTGCCCGTTCGTCGGCATGGCGGATGTGCTGCAGCGCTGCTATGACCTCTACAGAGTCGGCCGCAAGCGCGAAGCGTATGAGGTGTTCGGGCGCTTCCTCGCATTCAACTCCATTCCGCGGTCGAACGACTACGTGCTGGTGGCTCGCGGTGTATTCGCGGAGGAAAACATCATGCGCGCGAATCCGCCGAAGCCGGGTGCCAAGCCCCCGCCTGGTCCGATCACCGCGGCCGAGAAGGCAGAGATCCGCCGGGTGCTGAACGATTATATGAAGCCGTACCTGGTCGGCTGAGAGGAAGCATTAGAGCATGAAACTGAAACCGACTTCGCTCCTCGCGGCACTGCCGCTCGCGGCGCTGTGTGTCACGGCGCAGCTGCGCTCACCACAGGTTGCGGTGGCCGCACCCGCGTCCGCCGCCGCACCGCACAAGAAAGAAAACCTGGCTGGCGGCTTCCGGCCGCGCTACCGGCACCTGCTCTACGTAGTGATGCCCGGCTCCCTGGAGCGCCCGGGATGGCTGAACGGCGTCGGCGTCATCGTGCTCGACCCCGACAACGGCTACATCTTCGTCAAGCGGATACCCTCGTGGAATTACGCCGCCAGCATGAGCCCGGAGCAGGTGTCCGGCGTCGCCGCGAGCCCGGTCACGAATCTCATGTACGTCGCCGCCCGCGGCCGCCTCGGCGCGATCGATCTCGCGACCGATAAAATGGTCTGGTCGGTGACGTTGGACGGTCAATGCTGCGAGCGGCCGCAGGTCACTCCCGACGGCAAGATCGTGGTCGTGGGCGGGGATCTGAAGGACTACTGGTACGAGGTCAATGGCACGACCGGAAAGCTGATCGGGATCCTGCACGCGCCCGAGAGCCAGAACTCGCACAACCTGAATCTGAGCGCGGACGGCAAGACGGCGTTCATGTCGCCCAACAACAAGGTGATGACCGTCTCCGACGTCAGGACGCGCAAGATCATCCGCACCATCCGCTTCCCGGACAACATCCGGGTGTTCGTGCTGAACAAGGACTCGACTCGGGTCTATGCCAACAACAACAATTTCCTGGGATATCGCGTCGCCGACGTCAGGACCGGCAAGATCATCCAGTCCGTCGAAGTCACGAGCGTGCCCTGGCGCGCGAAGTGGTTTGCGAATCCGCGACCCCGCGTGCCGCATGGCTGTCCCAGCCACGGCATCGCGATCACGCCGGACGGCAAGGAGATCTGGGTGGACGATGGCATCTTCAACAAGATCCACATCTTCTCGAACACCGATCATCCGCGGGAGATCGACACGATCAATTCGACCGGCGCGGGTCCTTTCTGGCTGACCTTCGGTCTCGATGCGAAGTATGCGTTCGCCTCATCCGGCGACATCATCGACATCAAGACTCACAAGATCGTGGGCCAGATGCGTGACGAGTACGGCCATCCGATGTACAGCGAGAAGCTGCTCGATATGACGTTCATCGACGGCCACCTGCAGCGGGTGTCGAACCAGTTCGCGAACCAGTTCGGGGACTATGTGACGGCCTTCGAGGACGGTGTCGGGCCTCAGGTCACGCCGATGCCGGGCGCGGCGCCGGTCACCCTGGGTCCGGTGCAGCCCGGCCGGTGAGAATTCGATTGGGTGCAGCAGCCGCCTTCGGCGTGGCGTGGCTTCTCGCGGGTGGCTTCCCCCTCGTCGCGAGCGCTGCGGACGCCGAGGGCGGCCGCTCACTCGCGCAGGAGTACCAGTCGCTGCAGATGGTCTGCAGCCGTTGCCACAGCCTGGAGATGCTGCGGGACACTCCCCGGAGTTACGACGATTGGCATGACACCGTTCAGGGAATGGTCGACCGGGGCGCAACGGGAACCGACCAACAGTTCGCGGACGTCATGGACTACCTGCACCGCACGCTGACGACGATTGGGGTCAACAACGCCGATGCGGACGAGCTCGAGATCGTGCTCGGCGTGTCCGATAAGGTCGCGCAGGCCATCATCAGGAGGCGGACGCAACGGAGATTCACCAGCCTGGCAGACCTCGAGTCCGTTCCGGGGACGGATGCAGCCGCCCTGAAGCGCAAAGCCCGGCTCATTTTCTTCAATTGAGATCGGCCGTGGACTCCGCGAACCCGAGGCCGGTCGGCATGGCGCGCTGGGTGGTGGTGCTCGCGACCTTCGTGATCGCGGCGATCTCCTACCTCGATCGCAACAACATCGCGATGGCTGCCACAGCCATACAGCGGGAATTCGACCTCGACAACGTGCAGCTCGGCGGCGTGTTCAGCGCGTTCATCCTCGGCTATGCGCTGACCCAGCCGGTGGCGGGGCGCGTTGCCGACCGTATCGGCGCCTCGCGTGCCATCGCCATCGCGATTCTATGGTGGAGCGTCTTCACCGCGCTCCTGCCCGCCATTCCCGCGGGCGCGGCCGGGGCTCTCGGGCTGATCCTGACGGTACGGCTGCTGCTCGGTATCGGTGAGGCGATCATTTTTCCGGCGAGCAACCGTCTGGTCGCGAACTGGATACCGTCGCGGGAGCGCGGCCTCGCGAACGGCATCATCTTCGCGGGAGTCGGCCTGGGCGGCAGCATCGCGCCGCTGCTGATGACTTACATCATGATCAGGGAGAGTTGGCGGGCGGCGTTCTGGATCTGCGCGCTCATCGGCCTGGGCGCCGGGGTGATCTGGCTGCTGCTGGTGCGCAACAGTCCTGGCGAGCAGAGGCGGATCAGTGCTGCCGAGCGCGCATACATCGAGGCGGGCATGCCGCCAGGCTCCGCGCCGCGCGCGCAATCGGTGCGCTGGCTCGATGTGGTTCTCGACCGCCAGGTCGCGGTGCTGACGCTGAGCTATTTCTGTTACGGGTACGTCGCCTACATATTCTTCACCTGGTTCTTCAAGTACCTGTCTGATGTCCGCGGGCTAAATCTCAAGGCGAGCGCGCTCTATACGACCTTGCCGTTCGTGGCCATGACGGTCGCATCGATGCTGGGCGGATGGATTTCCGACAAGCTGCTGCCCGTGCTCGGGAAGCGTGTGGCGCGTTGCGGCGTCGCGGGAATCAGCCTGCTGCTGGCAAGCGCTTTCGTTTGGGCAGGCACGACCGTCACCGACGTGCGCGTCGCCGCTCTGGTGCTCGCGAGCGGGGCGGGGGCGTTGTATCTCGCGCAGAGCGCGTTCTGGGCGCTGAGCGCCGATTTCGGCGGCAGCTCCGCCGGTCTGGTCTCGGGCGTCATGAACATGGGCTGTCAGCTCGGCGGCGTGTGCACCGCCGCATTGACACCCGTCATTGCCCGATCTTTCGGATGGACCGCCTCCTTTACCGTGACGGCCGCCGTCTGCCTCGTAGGTGCCGTGGCCTGGATCTTCGTCGATCCATTCCATCAGCTCAGGGGTGATACTTAGCCCGGTAATAGACCGGTGCCTCACCCGGTATCAGGCTGTGCAGCACGTAGATGCTGTGCGAGGCCGCGATGTACACCGTGCGGTGATCGGGGCCGGCGAAGGCAATATTCGCGGCAATCTCCGGCAGCTTGATCTGTCCGAGGACGACACCGCTGGGATTGATGATGCGAATACCGCCCGGACCCGTGGTCCAGATGTTGCCTCGCGAGTCGACCTTGAGTCCGTCGGGAGCTTCTTCCACGTGCGGCGCGGGATACTTGATCAGGTAGCGGGGGTTGGACAGCGTATCGTCGGCGGCGACGTCCCATTCCTTGACGTACATGTCCGGCTCGTAGTTCGAGACATAGAGAACCTTGCCGTCCGGGGAGAATCCGATGCCATTCGGAGTGAAGAGGTCGGTGATCGCGGGCGTCAGCCATCCCTTCTTGAAACTGAAGACCGCGTTCCAGGCCAGCTCCTTGTCCGGACTGGTGCTCTGACCGATGAGACCGAACGGCGGATCCGTGAACCAGAGCGTTCCATCGGGAGCGTAGACGATGTCATTGGGACTGTTGAATCGCTTGCCGTGATACGCGGTCACCAGCGGCACCATCTTCAGGGTGACGGGGTCCAGGTCCTGGATGCTGCGGCTGCCCTGCTGCTCGAGGAGAATCGTGCCGTCCGGGGCGATCTCCATGGCTTCCGGACCCTGATTGTTCGGAAAAGGAGCGAATATTCCGCCGGCATTCTTCATCACCAGCGTCACTTTGCCGGCGGCGGTCATGGTGTAGAGATTGCCGGAGCGGCAGTCCGAGAACCACAGCCTGTGGAGATACCACATGGGTCCTTCGGTGAAGTCGAAGCCGGTCGCGACCCGCCGGATCACTACGTTCCTCGCCAGAACGGTGTCGAGCGCCGGATCCAGACGCACGACGTGCATGTTCGCCGGCGTGGCCGGCGGCGCCGGGTGATAGCGCGCCTCGGCGGGGACGCTGGCCAGGAGGAGACAGCCCAGGCCGAGGGCGATCGCAGCGACAGGATTATGCCGGCTCACATGAAACTCCGAAATGCGGGACGACTTCCCAAATATAGAGACAGTGCTAATATTAGAGACAGTCCGGTCGCGTAGCAACCGGAGGGCGAGACTGGGAGAGGGGCATGAATGCGGCGAGCTCGGCCAGGATAGAGGCCGATTATCTGATCGAGACGGCGTATGACCCGATGGAAGCGGCCGAGGCCATGGCGGGCGAGCAGTCCAGTGGCACCTTCGTCGCAGTGCCGGGAGAAACGCCCGAGCTCAAAGCGCGGTCCGCAGCCAGAGTGGTGCGTCTCGACGTCCTAGGTGACGTTACTGCGCCGTCATTGCCCGGGGCAAAACGCCCACGCAGCGGTTCCGCAGTCATCAAGCGTGCGGCGGTGACGCTATCCTGGCCGCTGGACAATATCGGATGCTCGTTGCCGAACCTGTTGGCGACGGTGGCCGGCAATCTGTTCGAGCTGCAGCAGTTTTCGGGACTCCGCCTGCAGGATCTTCGCCTGCCGCGCGCGTTTGCCGACGCCTACGCGGGCCCGAAATTCGGCGTCGAAGGCACCCGGAGACTGACCGGCGTGCAAGACGGTCCGATCATTGGAACGATCGTCAAGCCGAGCATCGGGATGACCGCGGAAGATACCGCGAGCCTCGTCACCCTGCTGTGCGAGGCCGGCATCGATTTCATCAAGGACGACGAATTGCAATCGGACGGCCGGGTGTGCCCGTTCGAGAGTCGCGCGCGCGCAGTGATGGCCGCCATCAACAGACACGCCGACAGGACCGCCAAGAAGGTCATGTTCGCCTTCAATCTGACCGGCGAGCTGGAGCAGATGCGCCGCCGGCACGATCTCATCGTGTCACTGGGCGGCACCTGCGTCATGGCGAGCATCCATTCCGTCGGCATGGTCGGGATCGTGGAGCTCGCGCGTCACTCACAGCTGCCCATTCACGCTCATCGCAACGGCTGGGGTTATCTCAGTCGCGATCCATTGCTGGGCTTCAGCTATGTGGCGTGGCAGAAGCTGTGGCGCATCGCGGGCGTCGATCACATGCACGTCAACGGGCTCAGGAACAAATTCTCGGAGTCGGACGACAGCGTGATGGCCTCGGCGCGCGAGTGCCTGCGACCCCTCTGGCCCGACAGGCCCTGCACCATCGTGCCGGTGTTCTCATCGGGGCAGACCGCGGCGCAGATCCCCGACACCGTCGCCGGGTTGCAGTCGGCTGATTTCATCTACGCGGCCGGCGGCGGCATCCTCGGACATCCGGACGGTGCGAAGGCCGGCGTGGCAAGCCTGCGGCAGGCGTTTGCCGCCACCCGCAGCGGCATTCCACTCACGGACTACGCGCGCAGCCACAGTGAGCTCGCGCATGCGCTGAAGGCCTACGGATGATGGGCGCAGAGTCACTTCCCGCCGGGCCGTTGCTATGCTGGTACGGCGACGATTTCACCGGCTCCGCCGCCGTCATGGAGGCCATGTCGGCGGCCGGGCTGCCGGCCGTACTGTTTTTCGACGTGCCGACGCCGCCGCAGAAAGCCAGGTTCGCGGACTATCGCGGCATCGGCATGGCGGGCGTGGCGCGCGCGCAAACACCGGCCTGGATGCGGGACAACCTGCCGCGCTTCTATCGGGCCATGGCGGAGTCCGCCGCCCCGGTGTCACTGTACAAGATCTGCTCCACACTCGATTCCTCACCCGCGGTGGGCTCCATCGGGGCGGCGCTGGAAGCCGCCACGCCGTACCTCGACGGGGAATGGATACCGTTTCTAACCGCCGCGCCGGCGATTGGCCGCTACCAGCTGTTTGGCAATCTGTTCGCGCGCGCCAACGACACCGTTTATCGCCTCGACCGGCATCCGACCATGAGTCGCCACCCCGTGACACCGATGCACGAAGCGGACGTACGGGTTCACCTGGGGAAACAGACTTCCATCCCGATCGGGTTGGTGGACTACGTTTCGCTGCGGTCCGGACGAGGCGCGCAGGCACTGGCGACGCAACTCGCCGCGGGGAAACGCATCATCGCGCTCGATGCCATCGATGAAGATTCGCTGGCGGACGCCGGGGCGCTGATTTGGGAGCGACGCGGCAAGCGTATCTTCGCGGTGGGATCGCAAGGTGTCGCTTACGCGCTCGCCGCATATTTTCGGCGTGCCGGCATGCTGTCCGCAATGCCCCCTGCCGTCAGCGCCGCCGGGCCGCGGCAGATTGCGGCGGTTTCCGGCTCGTGCTCGCCGCTGACCGGCGCCCAGATCGAATGGGCCGGGCAACACGGGTTCACGCTGATCAGGGTCGACGTCTGCAAAGCAGTCGACGCGCTGAGCTGGAAGGCGGAGCTCGACAGAGTCGGCGGCCTGGCCGCGGCGTCGCTGCAGAGGGGAGAGAATCCCCTGCTTTTCACCGCCAGCGGCGCCGACGACGCCGCTATCGCCGCATTTCGTGCAGCCGTTGCGGCAGCCGGTCTCGATCTCATCGCGGCGAACGAGGCCGTGAGCAAGGGTCTCGGTCGCGTACTGAACACTCTGGTCCGCGACGGCGGTGTCAGACGAGTCGCCATCGCCGGTGGCGACACCTCGAGTTACGCGACCCAGGCCCTGGACATATTCGCCATCACGCTGCTCGCGGCGACGATCCCCGGGGCGGCTCTCTTCAAGGCGTATTCCAACGACCCGGCGCTCGATGGTCTCGAGATCGCCCTGAAGGGCGGACAGATGGGCGCCATCGATTATTTCGGCCAAATCAGCAGTGGCGGCATTTCCGCCTGATGACGGAGTTTCACATGACGAAGATTGCGTTGCTCGGTGCCGGCGGGAAGATGGGTGTGCGTCTCGCCAGCAATCTCAAAGGGTCGCGGTTCGACGTGAGCCACGTGGAGGCGTCGGAGGCGGCCCGCAAGAGATTGAAAGATGAGACGGGCATCGGCTGCGTCGATCTCGACACCGCGCTCAAGAGCGCGGACGTGGTGGTGCTGGCGGTTCCGGATCGGCTGATCGGCGAGATCACCGGCTCCATCATCGACCGGCTGCGGCCCGGCGCGGCGGTGATCGCGCTCGATGCCGCCGCCCCGCATTGCGGTCAGATGCCCAAGCGGACGGACGTGACCTACTTCATCACTCACCCCTGCCATCCGTCGATATTCGGCGGCGAAACCTCGCCCGAAGCCCAACAGGACTATTTCGGCGGTGTCGCGGCCAAGCAGGCCATCGTCTGCTGCCTGATGCAGGGCCCCGAGGAGCACTACGCGCTCTGTGAGGAGATCGCCAGGACGATTTTCAAGCCGGTCAGCCGCAGCCATCGGGTCACACTCGACAACATGGCCGTGCTGGAGCCTGCTCTCTCCGAGACCGTGGGTGCGACACTCTGCCAGGCGCTGAAGGATGCGACCGAAGAGGCCGTGCGTCGCGGCGTGCCGAAGGAGGCGGCCTACGATTTCCTTCTCGGCCATCTGAAGATCGAGCTGTCGATCATATTCGGCTTCTATCCGGGCCGTTTCTCCGACGGCGCCATCATGGCCATCAAAGCGGCAACGCCCCAGATCTTCAAGGACGGCTGGCTGGAGCGCGTGTTCGATCCCAAGTCCATCGCCGAGTCGACCCGAGCCATCGTCTTTCCGCAGGGATAGCGCGCGGCAGGCGCCATGAAGCTCGAGTCCCGGGTGGTCCTCGGCGCCATCGCACTCAGCGTGGCGGCGGTTGCGAGCGCACAGGTTCAGATCCGTTCGCAACTGCCGCCGCCCCACATCACTTCGATGCAGAGCACGCCCCCGGTCGTTGCCATCGACTGGAGTCATGTCACCGCGACCTCGAAAGTCCATGGCACGACGCAGATCGGCACCGTGGGATCCGGGCCGCTGCACCGCAGGATCTATCAGGAGCTGACGGCGTTCGATGCGCAGTATCCCCGCTGGCAGATCTGGGGCGGCGGCGCCAAGGACCCGAACCTGGGCAGCGCGGAGCCGCTGCCGCCGGCGAACGGGGTGAGCCACTGGCAGTTCGGCACGATCGACGATTCACTCACCCAGTTCGTGCAGGCGGTCAAGGGGCACGACTACATCGTCAACCTGCCGGTCACGCCGGAGTGGATGTACGCTCCCGATCCGGCCATCGCCAGGGATACGAGAGGGCCGATCGCGCGAGTGTTCACTACCCGCAAGCTCGTAGTCAGCCCGCGGCAGGTCGCGGACTACTACGCGCGCATCGTGGGCTGGCTCGAGAAGGGCGGCTTCAGGGACGAATTCGGCAAGTGGCATGCCTCCGGACATCATCTCGAGATTCCGTATTGGGAAGTCCTGAACGAGACCGACATGTCGGGAATGCCGGTCACGGAATACACGGCGCTCTATGACGCCACGGTCGCGGCGGTGCGGCAGGTCGATCCCGGGATGAAATTCGTCGGGCTGGTCATGGGCGTTCCCGAGGCACACCCCGCGGACGTCATCTACTTCCTGGACCCGAGACATCACGCGCCGGGGATCCCGCTCGACGCCATCACGCTGCACTTCTACGCGCGCTATGGTCCCTGGGACGCGCAGCCGGCCCAGGTGGCGACTACCTTTGCGCAGGCGAAAGCCTTCATCGGTGATATCAGGTATGTCAGCGCGATTCGCGACCGGCTGTCGCCCTCGACTCAGGTGATGGTGGACGAGCTCGGCACGATCGTCGGCACCGAGGCGCCGCAGGTGCCGTGGCCCAGGGAGCTGGCGAGCCAGATCCCGTTCCACCTGCGTCTGTCAGCGGCGATGTACGCCTACATCTATGGCAGCTTCGCGCAGATGGGCGTGGAGTCGATCGGGCAGACGGGGATGAATGCCGGAGTCGCCGGCGGCGGCAACGTAGGCGCCTATGTGGCCTTGACCATGCTGACGCCGGGAGTCGGCGCTCCGAACGTACGCTACAAGGTGGCCAGGCTCCTGATGTCGGAGTTTCCACCGGGGTCCAAAGTCGTCGACACCTACACCGGCATCGGATACTGGGGCAATCCCCCGCCGCTGTACGTGCAGGGGTTCATTTCGCCGGATGGGAAGCGCCGGGTGCTGTTGGTGAACGAGCAGGACGCGCCGTATTCGGCCGTGATTCCGGGCGCAAAGGGAGCGAGCATTCATGATCTCGGCGACGGCTCCGAAGACGCGCCGTACGAGGAGCGCGTCGCGGACTCGAACACGATAACTCTGCGCGGACTGGGTGTTGCCGTCCTCACGATCCCGGAATGAGACCATGATGAAACGCCGCCACCTGGTTCTCGCCCTGGTGGCGCTGTTGTCGTGCCTCACGTTTCTCGATCGGATCTCGATCGCGGTCGTGGGGCCGGCGGTGCAGCGGCAGTTCAGCATCTCGGCGGTTCACTGGGGCTGGATTCTCTCCGCCTACGTGGTGGCCTACAGCGTCTTCGAGATTCCGTTCGGAGCCATGGGCGACCAGCGTGGCTACCAGCGCGAGCTGACCCGCATCTCCCTCTGGTGGTCGGCGTTCGTCGCGCTCACGGGCTTCTGCCGCACGGTCTGGCAGTTCATCGGCGCCAGGTTTTTCTTCGGCCTCGGCGCCGCGGGGGTCTATCCCAACCTGACCGGGGTGCTCTATCGGTGGATGCCGGCCGGCGAGCGCGCCCGCAGCCAGGGGGTGTTGTGGTCCGCGGGCCGCCTGGGAGGCGGCCTGGCGCCGCTGCTGCTGGTGCCACTCGAGCTGGCGCTCGGATGGCACGCGGTGTTCCTGCTGCTCGGCGGCCTGGGATTCGTATGGGCCGCGGCCTGGAGCAGGCTCGTCAAGGAGTATCCGGCGCAGCAGCCGGGTATTTCAGCGGCGGAGCTCGCGGAGATTGGCGAGGTACCGGTCAGAACACACGGCGTGAATTGGCGGCAGGTGTTCGCATCGCCGCAGTTGTGGCTGCTCACTCTGGCGTACGGACTCTATGGAGCCGGCCCGTGGTTCTATTTCGGCTGGTTTCCCACCTGGCTGATCAAGTCCGGGGGATTCACCACCTCGCAGATGGGCATATTCGCGTCGTTGCCGTTCTTCCTGGGCGTCGTGAGCAACCTGGTGGGCGGGCATCTATCGGACAAGCTGGCCGCTCGCTTCGGGGTGAGGCGAGGCTACGCGTGGATGGCGGCCCTTTGTCTGCTCCTGACGGGCGTCTTCATGCTCGCACTGAGCGTGGCGCAGGAGAAATGGGCGATCGTCGCGCTCTCGAGCATCGGCTTCGGAGTGATGGACCTCATGTTGCCGTGCGCCTGGTCCATGTGCATGGCGATTGGAGGCGAGGCGGGCGGGACGGCGACGGCCGTCATGAACACGGCCTGCAATCTGGGCGGATTCTTCTGTACCGCCGGGTTCGGCTACATCCTCGCCGCAACGGGCAGCTACGAGGCGCCGCTGCGCGTGGTCGCCGCCATCGTGATGGCATCGGGCCTTCTGTTCTCGCTGGTGGACTGCAGTCGTCGGGCCGTGATCAGGCCCGTTGCGGCGCCAGGCTAATGCAGCGCGAACGACAGGATGTTGGGTCCTGAGGCGATCGCGATGTACTGCCGCCCGCCCACCGTGTAGGTCATCGGCGAGCCTTTGAACTGCTGATTGCCATCGAAGTGCCAGAGATATTTACCCGTCCTGGCGTCGACGGCGGCGAATGCCCCCGTGGTCTCACCGAAGAAGACGAGACCTCCCGCCGTCGCCAGCACCCCGGAGTAGTTCTGCTCGGGATTTCCCAGCAACGGGATCTGCCAGGCGATGCCGCCGCCGTCCACTCGAATGGCGCGCAGCACCTTCATCGCCGGATGCAGCGGATCCTGCAACGGATAGTAGTCGCCGCCCCGCTGTGATTTCTGGTAGAGCGTGCAGTCCTCCACCGTCATCACATAGTAGAGCCCGGTCGCGCGATCGAAGGCGGTGGCGTACCAGTTCGTGGCGCCGCGCACTGCCGGACAGGTCTTCGTGCCGCCGCGAGTGGTCTGGGCGGCGGGCGCCAGAATCGGGCGGCCGTTGGCGCCGATGCCCGTGGCCCAATTCAGTCTCTTCACGAAGGGCGTAGCCTGCAACAACTTGCCGTTGGTGCGATCCAGGACGTAGAAGAAACCATTGCGATTCGCGTGCAGCAGCAGCTGGCGCGTTTTGCCGTGGAACGATGCGTCAGTCAACACGACCGACTGATTCGCGTCCCAGTCGTGCAGGTCGTGGGGCGTGAACTGAAAGTGCCAGAGCAGTCTGCCGGTGCGCGCCTCGAGAGCCAGATCGCTGTCCGTGTAGAGATCGTCACCCTGGCGGCGATCGCCATCGGTATCAGGGTAGGGATTGCCGATCCCGGTATACAGGATCCCGGTGGCGGGGTCGTAACTCCCAATGGACCATGTCGGTCCACCTCGAGGCGAAGGATCGCCGCCCCAGGTGTCGTAAGTTGGGTCGCCGGGCTTTGGAACCGTCCAGAACCGCCACACTCGCCGGCCGGTGATCGGATCGTAGGCATCGAGAAAGCCGCGTATGCCCTGATCGCCGCCCGAGACACCCGCGATCACGAGTCGGCCGGCGATGAGCGGCGCCACGGTGCCGCCATACACTCCCGGCGCGCCTGCAGGCGGCAGGCGAACCTCCCATAGCAACGCGCCGGTGTTCCGCCGCAGGCAGAGCAGATGCGCGTCGTCGGTGATGAAGTACAGCCGGTCACCGAGCACCGCCACGCCGCGATTGGCGCCGATGGCGGCGTCCACGGCCACCGTCCTCGGGGCGCTGCGCGGCCGCGAGTAATTCCAGATCACGCGGCCGGTCCGCGCGTCGAGCGCATAGATCTGGTTCGGGGCGGTGACGTACATGATCCCGGCGAGCACGAGTGGCGTCGTCTCGAGCGGGCTGTAAGGCAGCGGCCGCACCCATGCGAGCCCGAGTGAGGCGACGTTGCCCGTGTTGATGCGCGCGAGCGGGCTGAAGCGATTGCCATCGAGGTTGCCCGAATACGTTGGCCAGTCTCCTGCCTTGGGATGCGTGATTTCCGCGATCGCAGCGGCGCTGATGCGGTCCGGCTCCGCAGCGCGTGCCGGGCTGGCCGGCGCGGGGGCCAGCAGGGCGGCCGCCAGCGCGGCAAGCGCGCAGCGGCGGATTCTCGAGGTGCGCAGTGATTGGAACATCGGGGTGGGGCGTGAGCCTGGCCGCCTGCCAGATCTTTGTTTTATATAGTACAATACAATCCCATATTATTGCGGCACGCGGGAACCACCTTCCTTGTGGCAGCCGTGCAACGAGCCCCGGCCGGCGGCCGCCTCGTTCATCGCAATGGGACTACATACGGAAATATAGTATTCCAAGGCCATGCCGGGCCGGCGCATCGCGCAAAGGGCTTGTCTGCCCAGCACAATGTGGTATAAGTGTTCACACTGTGCAATTCATGACGAAAACCGAATCGTTGCGGGATTGTCCCTGACGGTCCCGCTTTTGGCTTTGTCTTCGTAAGTGAGAGGGTTTGGGGGGATTATGAAGAAGCTATTGCTGATCGCGACCTTGAGTGGCACATCACTCGCGGCCGTCGCGCAGAATGCGACGGTCGCTCAGAACACCCAGGGAGCGCAGAGCGCGCAGAGCGGCGGCGAGCAGGAAGTCGCGCTCACCAGCCAGCTGAAGGAAGTCGTCGTTACCGGCACCCTGATTCGCGGCGCGGGCCCGACGGGCTCGCAGCTCATCGCGATCGGAGCGCCTGACATCATCGCTTCCGGCGTCACTACGACGTCGGAGCTGCTCGAGACGGTCCCGGAGATGAGCACCTTCGGCGCCACGCCTCAAGGACCTCAGGTCACCTCGGCCACCAGCGGCGCCACGCCGCCGAGCCTGCACAGCCTGCCCCCGGATGCCACGCTGACTCTCATCGATGGGCATCGCATCGTCGGTGATCAGCCGCTGGCCACCTATCCCGATCCGTCGTCGATCCCGCCTGGCGCGATCGATCACGTCGAAGTCGTCGCGGATGGCGCATCTGCGATCTACGGCTCGGATGCCGTCGCTGGCGTCATCAACATCATCCTCAAGAAGAACTACAACGGCGCCGAGACCGACGTGACCTACGGCGGCGCGAGCGGCTACAACACGGTCAACGCCGAGCAGGTGCTCGGCAAGACCTGGGATGGCGGCTCGGCCATGGCCACCATCAACTATCAGGCCAACTCCGATCTGCCCGCCAGCGCGCGCAGCTTCGACATCGACAACCTGGTGCCGTACGGCGGCAAGAACTACCTGACCTCGAGCTGCGCTCCGGCGAACGTGGAGGTCGGGACGGCCCAGTACAGCTCGCCCAACCTGTTGCCCGGCGGCTATGCCCTGTGCAATACCGGCGCCAATGCCGACATCATCAACCAGAACAGGCGCTACAGCCTGGTGAGCACGGTGCGGCAGGAGATTGGGTCCAACGTGCTGCTGTCACTCGACATGAAGTATTCCGATGACTCGGAGAAGCAGGCGATCGCCGCGAACTCGGTCAGCGGCACCATCACCGACGCCAATCCGTATTTCGTCGCGCCGGCAGGCACCAATGCGACCTCCGAGAACATCCTTTACAACACCAGTCAGCTCGGCGCGCAGCAGGACCCCTACACGGACAAGTCCGGGATGGTCGATGCCGGGGCGTCGATAGATCTGACCAGCACCTGGACACTGAATACCGACTTCGATTACGGCTGGAGCACGAGCACGGCTGTCGACGACGGCTACAGCTCCACTTTGCTCGACGCGGCGCTCGCGAGCACGAGTCCGGCGACCGCGCTCGACCCGTTCGGAACCCAGACGAACACGGCCGTCGCGGCGGCGATCCTCAATTGGCCGACGACCTTCGACGCCACGCAGAAACTGTATCAGCTGAATGCGACCGCGAACGGATCGCTGTTCGCGTTGCCGGGCGGAGACGTCAAGCTGGCGGTCGGCGCCGACTGGCGCAAAGAGTCCTACGCCGGCTCGAACGACACCGGGTTGTACGGCGTCTCCGGCTACAGCGCCGCCAACGTCTCCACGTCGCGCAACATAGATTCGGGATATGGCGAGATCTTCGTGCCGATCGTGGGCAAGAACAATGCGGTGCCCATGGTCCAGACCTTCAACGTCTCGGTCGCCGGCCGCTACGATCATTACAGCGATTTCGGCAGCACGACCAACCCGAAGTACGGCTTCACCTGGTCACCGGTCGGGGGCGTGAGCCTGCGTGGCAGCTACGGACACTCGTTCCACGCGCCGCAGCTGTCGGACCTGGACGCCGTCGACACGCGGGCGATCCTCGCACAGAACACCGGGCTCGTGCCTCCAGGCTCGCCGAATCTCAATGGCATCATCCTGGCCGGCGGTAATCCGAATCTCAAGCCGGAGACGGCCACCACGAAGTCCATCGGCGTCGATTACGTGCCGACGTTCCTGCCGACCTTCGAGGCGAGCCTGACCTACTTCTCGATTCACTACCAGAATCAGATCAATACGCCGCCGCTGAACGAGCAGGTATTCATCAATCCGATCCTGGAGGCCGACTACGTCATCCTGAATCCCACGGCGGCGCAGCTGGCCAGCTCGCTGGCCGGCATCCGCGAGACCTGGTCCGGGCCGTTGCCGACGATCAACGAGATCCTGGACTTCCGGCGCTACAACATTGCCGCGACCAAGGTCGGCGGCTGGGACTTCAACTTCAAATACAGCCAGCAGCTGCCCCTGGGAACTCTCAAGTTCTCACTCGGAGGAGAAGACCTGACGCAGTACGAGACGCAGCAGGCCCCAGGGTCCGCATACGTCGATAACCTCACTTCGGGGCAGAGCTACATCAACCTGGTGGCGGTGGTGCCGTTCCACCTGCGGGGAACGGTCGGCTGGCAGATGGGCTCGTTCAACTCGCAGATCGCGCTCAATTACGTCGGGACTTACAAATTCGGCTACGTGAATAGCGCGGGCACCGCGGCGGTCCAGGACGTGAACGCCTTCCCGACCGTGGATGTCTTCGGCAGCTACCAGCTGCCCGACAGCTTCCTCGGAGGCGGAGTGGACGTCGCGCTGAACGTATATAACGTCCTCGACGAGAATCCTCCGCTGCTGCTCGAGGCGGGCGGGTTCTCCGCGGAGACCGCCAACCCGATCGGCCGGATGTTCCAGGTGACGCTGCGGAAGCAGTGGTAAAGTCGTTGGTGTGAGGGGACATACGGTGACAGCGCGGACCAGGTCATTCGGCGTCGTGGCGGCATTGGCCGTGGTGGGGACTGCGTCCGCGCAGGTCCCCATCGGGCAGGCGCCCGTGAAATCGGAGTTGCCCCCGCCACGGGTTACCGCCATGACTTCCGCACCGCCCATCATGGCGATCGGGTGGGACGAGGTCGTCGCGACCTCGGAGGTGAATGCGACCACTCAGCTCGGCGGCGCGGGTCCGGGTCCGCTGCATGACAAGGTGTACCGGGAACTGCGGGAGTTCAGCCCCGAATATCCGCGCTGGCAGCTTTGGGGCGGCGGCTCCAAGGACCCGAATCTGGGGAACGCGGAAGTGCTGCCGCCGGCAAACGGGGTGAGCCACTGGGATTTCAGCAAGATCGATCCGGACTTCATCGCGTTCGCGAATACGGTGCAGGGACATCAGTTCCTGGTCGACCTGGAGGTGACGCCGGACTGGATGTACAAGCCCAATGCCGCGATAGCAGAGAGCACCCTCGGACCGCTCGCGCGCGTGCATACGAAGCGAGAGCTGGCCGTTACACCGCAGGTGTTCGCGGACTACTACGCGCGCGTCGTGAGTTGGTGGGAGAAGGGCGGATTCACGGATGAATACGGCAAGTGGCATCCGTCGGGTCACCATTTCAAGATCCCGTATTGGGAGGTGCTGAACGAGCGCAACATGGCCGGCGAGAGCCCGCAGGAGTACACGCGGCTCTACGACGCCACCGTGCTCGCGATACGGCAGGTCGACCCCGACATGCAGTTCGTGGGCCTCGCGATCGCACATGCGTGGGAATACCCGCAGTACATCACCTACTTCCTGAACCCGAAGAATCACGCCCCCGGCGTGCCGCTGAGCGCCATTTCCCTCCACTGCTACGCCAAGTACGGGCCCGATGACCCGCCGGCCGTGCAGGTGGCCACGACGTTCGATCAGGCGGAGCGCTTCATCGACACCATCCAGTACGTCAACTCCATCCGCGATCTGCTGTCACCCGCGACCAGGATCATGGTGGATGAGCTGGGGACGATCATAGGGACCGAAGCGCCGCAAGTGCCTTGGCCCAAGAACCGGCGCGGCGATGTCCCGTTCCACATCCGGCTCAATGCGGCGATGTACGGCTACCTGTACGGCAACATGGCGCGGCTCGGAGTCGTATCCGCGGGGCAGTCCTCGTTCGGGGCAGGGAGCAGCTCGGGGGGCCATGTCGGCGCCTACATCGCGGATCCGATGCTGACGTCGATCGGAGACCCCAATCCACGGTACAAGGTGGCCAAGCTGCTGATGACCGAGTTTCCTCCGGGCTCCAGGGTCGTTGCCTCATACACCGGGGTCGGCATTTGGCGCAATCCATTTCCGATCTACGTCGAGCCATACGTGACGCCGGATGGGACGCGCAAGGTTCTGATCGTCAACGAGCGTGATGTCCCGTATGCCGCGGTGATTCCGGATGCCAAGGGTGGCAGGATCCACTATGTCGCGGCAGATGCGGGCAGTGCGCCCTACCGGGAGCGCGTGGCGAACGCGAACCTGGTCACCGTGAGTGGCCTCGAGGTCGCGATCCTCACGCTGCCGAACCAACACTAGCCAGGACTCGGCCGTCCGCACGTGGCGCCACCGCGCCGGGGTGACGGTGGTACCCTCTCAGCAGGCGGATTGGGCCGCTGAACGGAGCACTACATGTCATCCATGGTCGATCGCGCCGGCCTCGCCGTCGCGGATGTGTTGGCCACCTTCATCGAGACGCAGGCGCTACGCGGCCTGACGCTCGCGGCCGGCGACTTCTGGCGCGGCATGAGCGAGCTCATGGTGCGCTTCTCGCCGGAGAACCGGCGGCTGCTGGCGATCAGGGATGACATTCAGGCCAGGATCGATGAGTGGCACGAGCAGCGCCGCGGCCAGCCCTTCGACGGCGCAGCCTATCGCGCCTTCCTGGTCCGCATCGGCTATCTCGTCCCCGAGCCGGCGTCCTTTCGAGTCGACCCGAAAAACGTGGACGACGAGGTCATCAGCGCCGGCCCGCAACTCGTCGTGCCGGTACTCAATGCGCGGTTCGCCCTGAATGCCGCGAACGCGCGCTGGGGCAGCCTCTACGACGCTCTCTACGGTACTGATGCGATCGCTCCGCCCGCGGCAGCGGCGCGCGGCTACGACCCGGCCCGCGGCGCCGAGGTCATCGCTCATGCGAAGGACTTCCTCGACCGAGCCGTTCCGCTTGCCCGCGGCCGGCACGCTGACGTCACCGGCTGGTCCGTAACGGACGGTGCGCTCGCACCCGCGCTCGCTGATCCGTCGCAATTCGCCGGCTATGTTGGTGATCCTGGAAGTCCACGGGCCGTGCTGCTGCGGCATCATGGGCTGCACATCGAGCTGCTGCTCGATCGGCAACATCCCGTGGGCAAGTCGGATCCCGCCGGCCTGGCCGATGTCGTGGTGGAAGCCGCGCTCACCACCATCATCGACTTCGAGGATTCGATCGCCGCGGTCGATGCCGCGGACAAGACTGCGGCCTATGCCAACTGGCTCGGACTCATGCGCGGCGAGCTGCAGGCGACTTTTGCCAAGGATGGACACAGCCTGACCCGCAAGTTGGAGCCCGACCGCGGCTATGTCTCGCCGCAGGGGCGGCCCTTCGAGCTGCCAGGCCGCAGCCTGCTCTTCGTCCGCAACGTCGGCCACCTCATGACCACACCAGCGGTGCGCCTGCCCGACGGCGCGGAGGCGCCGGAGGGGATTCTCGACGCCGTGGTCACCTCACTCATTGCGCTCCACGACCGCGATGGGCGCAATCGCCTGCGCAACAGCCGCAAGGGCTCGATCTACATCGTCAAGCCGAAAATGCACGGCCCCGCCGAAGCCGAGTTCACCAACCGGCTGTTCGATGCCGTGGAGGATCTCCTCGGTCTGCCACGCCATACCATCAAGGTGGGCGTGATGGACGAGGAGCGGCGCACCAGCGCGAACCTCACCGCGGTGATTGCTGCCGTGAAGCACAGGATCGTATTCATCAACACCGGGTTCCTCGACCGTACCGGCGATGAGATTCACACCTCGATGCGCGCGGGAGCGGTGGTGCCGAAGGGAGAGATGCGGAACCAGACCTGGATCAAGGCTTACGAGGCGCGCAATGTGGCGATCGGTCTCGCCTGCGGGCTGGAGGGGCAGGGGCAGATCGGCAAGGGCATGTGGACCGCCCCGGATCGCATGGCAGACATGCTGGCGCAGAAGATCGGGCAGCTGCAGGCGGGTGCCAACACCGCGTGGGTCCCCAGCCCGACCGCTGCGACGCTCCACGCGCTGCATTACCATCAGGTGGACGTGCGTGCCCGACAGCGCGAGCTCGCGGGCGAGCCGGCTCCGGCGCTGGAGCAACTATTGACGCTCCCCCTCGCCAGCGACGGCGCGGTGACCGCGACCCTGATGCAGCGCGAGCTCGAGAACAACACTCAGAGCGTCCTCGGTTATGTCGTGCGCTGGATCGACCAGGGAGTGGGTTGCTCCAAGGTACCGGACATCAACGACGTGGGTCTGATGGAAGACCGCGCGACGCTGCGCATCAGCGCCCAGCACCTGGCAAACTGGCTGATGCATGGCATCTGCACGCGCGCGGATGTCGAGCAGGCCCTGCGCCGGATGGCGGTAAAAGTCGACCGGCAGAATGCAGGCGATGCCGCTTACCGGCCCATGGCTCCCGGGTTCGAGGCGGGCCTCGCCTTTCAGGCCGCGTGCGCGCTGATTTTCGACGGCGCCAGGGAGCCGAACGGCTACACCGAGCCGCTGCTGCACCACTATCGCCTGCAGGTGAAGCTCAGACGCTAGGGCGGTGTGGCGAAGCGCACCTCGAGCACGGTGAGACCCTTGCTCCCGATGCTGCTGTACCAGTGCGGGGTCTCCGGGGGCACGATGATCGCATCACCCGCATGCAGGCGTTGGCTCTTGCCGCCGACGATGACGCCCTGCGGCTTGCCGGGCTGCACCTCGATCCTGCCGCCGGTGATCAGCGTGCCGCTTCCCGCAAGAACGAACTGCAGCTCCGTCCAGCCGTGATGGATCGCAGGCGCACCGCTCGGCCTGGTCCGACGCACCTCGTGGATCTGATACTGGTCCGTGACGCCGATGGCCGCCAAGGCCAGCTCGGGATGCTGCACCGCGGACGCGCGCAGCGCACTGGCGAGCTCGGCGGCGGAGGTGCGTATGCCGGGCGAGTCCGGTGTTGGACGCGGCCCGACCTGCTGCGCGCCGGCGGGCGCAACCGCAGCGAGCAGACTGATCGCCAGCACAGAGACGAGAGCGAGTGGTCGGCGCATGGAGGAACCTCAGGTCAGTGAAGGCGAGTGGAAGGGCATGATACGCGGTCGGCTTGCCACCTGTCTAAAATATGGAATAACATCCCAATCATGACAGAGAGCGATCTCACGCCCCCGGGACTCAATCGCCGTGACTTCCTGGCAGGCGCGGCGGCAGCGGTCGGCGCCGCCGCGGCAGGCAGTGCGCTCGCGCAGTCGGCGAGCGTCGACCACATCCCGATCATCGACTCGCACATCCATCTCTTCGACGGCACCCGGCCGATCTTCGGCAAGGGCTACCTGGGTTCCCGGGCCTACGCAGCCAGGTACAAGAGATCGCTTCCTTCCATGTATGCGCCGGTGGCGCGCGCCGCGGGCATCGTGGGCGCGATCGTCGTGCAGTCGAGCTTCTGGGTGGATGAGAACCTGTGGTACCTGGAGCAATGTCGGGCAAACCCGATCATGGTGGGGGTGTGCGGCACCCTCGACCCCGCGTCCGCCGATTTCGGCCAGTACGTCGGGCACTTCCACGATGACCCGCTGTTTCGCGCCATTCGCGTCTGGCACTTCTACGAGTCCGATGCCGGCAAAGTGCGGCTCAAGCCCGACCAGGTGGCCAACCTGAAGCTGCTGGCCCAGGCCGATCTCGCGCTCGACACCGCCAATCCCAGCCTCGATCTCATGCAGGCGAATGTGCTCCTGGCCGATGCCATCCCGAGCCTGCGGATCATCATGGATCATCTGCCGGCGTTCGATCCGACGCCGCAGAGCCAGGCGATGTACCAGTCACTGGTGCGGCAGATGGCGGCGCGTCCCAACATCTTCGTCAAGCTGACCGAGGCGTATCACCCGCGTCCGGACGGCACCATCGTCAAAGACTACGCGTTCCTGCGCGATCGGCTGGAGCTGCTCTACGATGCCTTCGGTGAAGACCGGGTGATGTTCGGCACCGACTATCCGAACAGCTACGGCGTGGCGACGATTCCGCAGGAGGTCGGGCTCGCCAGGCGTTTCATGGCCACGAGGTCACGAGCGGCCGCCGAGAAGTTCTTCTGGCAGAACTCGGCCCGCGTGTACAAGTGGATCAGGCGCCTGCCGGATCAGCCGCGCGGCGCCTAGGAGTCGAGGGGCAGCTCGAGCTCGAACACTCCGGAGCCGACCGTGACGAACACCTTCCGCGCCGCTTCCCGGACGCGGTGGATGCCGTGGGCTTGGTGTAGCGGCTTGCCACTCTCGCGAATGGCGGCGGCCGCGCCGGCCGGCAGCTCTATGCGGGCTTTGGCTCCCGGGGGCACCTCGACGTGCAACAGGAGCTTGCCGCTCTCCTTTCTCCAGGCGCTGGCGACCATCCCCAGAGCGGAGTGGTAGCGCGCCGCGGCCGCATCGATGCCGGCCACCGGCTGGGGTGCGATCCGGATGCGCTCCTCCGCGGCCCGATGCATGTCGATCCTGATGCCGGCGAGCCCGCCATAGAGCCAGGTCTCGGCATGGCCCAACATGAAGTGGTTCTGCGAGTGTTGGGGATTCGCATCCCACGCCTCGGTGAGGGCGGTAGCGCCCCGCGCCAGCTGCGCGCCGTAGCTCGGGGGGTCGGCGCGCGTCAGCATCTCGTACAGCACATCACCCCGGTCCGCCTGCATCAGGGCGAGCACGACATAATGAAATCCTATGTCGCCCGCCGTCACGTGATTGCGGTGGGCTCTGATGTCGGTAATGAGTCTGTGCTGCACGGCCGCGCGATAGCGCGGCGGCACGAGACCCACCGCAAGCGGCATCGCGTTGGCGGTCATGCTGCCGCGGTCGTAGCTGGTGGTCGCCGGATCGAACAGTCTGGTGTTGAGCGCGCGGCGGGCTTGCACCGCCAGGCGGCTGTAGCGCCGCGCGTCCGCGCTCTTTCGGAGGAGCCGGGCGATCGCGGCGAGGGTGATCAGCACCCGGCAATAAGTGACGGTCGCCGTGAGCGCCTTGCTGGTGAGCTGGGATTCGCCGGGGGGCTTCGGGCCGATGTCGTACCAATCCCCGAGCCCGTAATCGAGCAGGCCTGCGTGGGCGCGCCCTGTCAGGTAGTCCGCGTAGCGGCACATGGCGCCGTAGCCCGTCTCGAGAATGCGCCGGTCGCCCGTATAGCAGTAGGTCGCCCACGGGCTCAGCACGACCGCCGCACCCCATTCCGGTGAGTCCCGAAACGCCGAGTTGCCGCCGTCGGCATCCAGGAAGGCGACGTATTCCGGCGCGATGGCGGGCACCAGTCCGTCCGCGAGCTGGCTGTCCATCATGTCGCCGAGCATCTTCTCGTATAGCGCTACCGCATCCTCGTTGTAGAAGACCGTGTCGGCATTGAGGTAGGTCTGCTCGAGCCAGCCCAGCTTCTCGCGCGTCGGACAGTCGGTGAGCACGCTGCAGGTGTTGCTGAGCAGCGCCTGAAGAATGAGTGCGTGCACGCGCTGCAGCAGGGGATTGCCGGTGTCGAGCACGCCGGCCGTGTCCAGCCCGGCATGCAGGAACTCGCCGCGCACCTCCAGCAGCTCCGGCTCTCCAGCCAGCCGCAAGCCCTTTTGGTAGCGCTCCCTCTATTTGTATATAGCGAAAGCCGTAATAGCTGAAGCGAGGTCGCCACCGTTCGACGCCGGTGCCGGCGAGCGTGTATGAGAAGGAGACCTCGTTGCCCGGACTCGCGTTGCCGCTGCGCTGACTGACCAGGCCCTGCGCATCGAGCAGCTCTCCCGGCAGCAACTTGACGATGCGCCCGGCGGGGCCGCGCACGGCGATGACCGGGCGGCCGGCGAAATTCTCGCCGAGATCATAGATGAAGACTCCCGGCCGGGGGATGGCGCAGGCCACCGGCGCGAGCGTGCGGGCGACTGTTATGGGAGGAGTTGCCTGCGCACGGAGTACGCCCCCGGGGCCCTGCACCTCGGTGGCGGGTACCCAGTGCTCATCGGCGAAGCCGGCACGGTCCCAGCCGTCGGGCTCCAGGCGCGCATCGAAGTCCTCGCCGCCATACACGGAGGAGAGGACGATCGGACCCGAGCGGGTGCGCCATTGCCCGTCGCTGACGATGAGCTCTTCGGTGCCGTCGGCGAACGAGAGTCGCAGCTGCAGGATGAGCTGCGGGCGGCCGAAGGAGCCGACGAGCTTGGTATAGCGGCCGGGATATTTCTCGACGTTGTAGAAACCGTTGCCGAGCATCACGGCGAGCGCATTCGTGCCGGCGCGCAGCAGGTGACTCACCTCCAGGGTGTCGTACAGCGCGGTTTTCCGGTAATCCGTCCATCCCGGATCGAGCACGCTCGCGCTGGCGCGGCGGCCATTGATTCTGAGCTCGTGTTGCCCGAGGCCGCAGAGCGACAGGACGGCACGCTGGAGTGGCTTGTCGATGCGGAATCTCGCGGCGCAGCAGCGGCAGGGGCCGCGGCTGCACCGGCGGACTCGCGGTTGATGGCCGGCGGCGGCTCGGGGGAGGCGGCCCGGTCGGGCCCGTCCGCAGATCCACCGCGCGCGCCAGTCGGCTGCGCTCATGACGCCGGTGGTGAAGCTGGCGGCCTCGCTGAACGCGCTCGCGCCGCCGCGACCGTCCCAGACCCGCACCGCCCACCAATAAGGCGTCTGCGAGGCGAGCGGCAGATCGTGATCGGCCACCGCCCGGGGCTCCGCGGTCGTCAGCCGGCCGCTATCCCAGATGTCGCCGCGGCCGGAGCTGGCGGCGGCGGGTGATGAGCCAACGATCAACTGGCAGGCGCGTTGCTCGAGCGAGCGCATCTCCTGCGAGCGGGCGGCGAGAGTCCAGGTGAAGCGCGGGCGCGATGTGTCGATACCGTGCGGCGCCCGTCGCCATTCGACGCGCAGGTTCTGGGGGTGGACATCGCCCGAGGCGGGAGTCTCGCCTGTGACGGCAGCGCCGGCCCACGCGAGCCTGCCCCGCGCCAGCGCAGGCCCGAGGGAGGCGCTGGCGACTAAGCGCAACAGTGCCCGTCTGGAGGTCATCGCCCACTCTCCGGGGGATTGCCCGCGAGCGCGGCCACTGTAAGGGATTTCATCATATGGGATTCCGCTTGCGCCAGCCGGAGCAGTAGTGGTATTTATACACAAATGCTTCGTCCGCCAGTAAACGAAGAACCGGTAGGACCGGACTCAGGGGCGGACGGTGGGGCGCCGCTGGGGCGGCTGGTTGGCTACCTTGCACTAACCGTTTGAGGGGGAAAGATGATCAAAGTTACGTCAAGGCTCGTATCCGGGGCCGTCGCCCTCGCGATGGCGGGCACCGTACCTGCGTGGGCGGATTCCGCCGCGCACGCAGCCCAAGTCTCGACGGATTCGGCGTCGCAGCCGCAGCGGGCGCCGGCGGGCGCGGCTCACGCGACGCAGGCAGTGCGCGCAACGCCGCTGCATTTGGCACAGGCAGCGAGCACCGCAGCCCAGAGCTCGGGCGGCCGGCAGAGTACGCAACTACAGGAAGTCGTCGTTACCGGCATCCGTCAGAGCATGGAGAGCGCGCTGCACATCAAGGAATTCGCCGATACCATCGAGGACTCGATCGTCGCCTCGGACATCGGCAAGCTCCCGGACGTCACGGCCATTGACGCCATCCAGCGCATCCCGGGCATCCAGATCAGCCGGCAGCTCGGCGAGGGCGGCGGCACGGTCACGATCGGTGGCTCGGCGGTCATGAGCGGCTATGAGATCCGCGGCCTGCCGCAAGCGGAGACCACGCTCGACGGCCGCGAGGTCTTCAGCGCCCAGGGCAGTCGGGTGCTGGACCTGACCGATATCCCCTCGGCGCTGCTCGCGGGCATCGATGTTTACAAGGACCCGACCGCGGATCAGATCGAGGGCGGCATCGCCGGCAGCGTCGACCTGCGCACGCACAGGCCGTTCGACTTTCAGGGCCTGGAGATGGAAGGCAGCGCCGAGGAGCAGTACGGCGACCTCATCGGTCAGGTAAAGCCCAACTTCACCGGCCTGCTGAGCAATACGTGGGACACGGGAATCGGCAAGGTTGGCGGACTGCTCACGCTGTCCTACCAGGACCGCTCCTACCGCGAGGACAACGCCACCAACAGCGCGATCGCGACCACCACCACCGCGGTGCCGGGCCAGACCGCCACCTACACGAATGGCGTCTACAACACGATGTTCGTCGGCGACCGCAAGCGCACCGGCGTCGACGGGGTCCTGCAATGGCAGCCCACCGATGACTTCCAGGCATATGCCGAGGCCTCGAGCGAGGATTTCGTCTGGGCGCAGAACCAGTACACCTTCACGACTTCGGCCGGTACGCCCGAGGCCGGCTCCACGACTCTGTTCCCGGGCACGAGCGATGTGCAATCGATCACCTGGGACGGCGCCGGCATCGGAACCGTCGGGGCCTGGCGCACGGTTGAAGATGTCGATCGGCAGTACTCCCTGCATGCCAAGTGGAATCCGGCGCCGTGGACCGTCGAAGGTGATATCAGCTATACGGGCGCCACGGAGCGCCTCAACAACCCGGCGGTGAAGATCGGCGCCGTCGGGACGCTGACGCAGCTGAGCTCCATCAGCGGCGTAACACAATCGATCGTGAGCGGGGTCGATACGTCCGACCTGGCCGATTACGGCGGCACCACCTCCAATTACCAGAGCTACATGTATGACACCGAGCAGCACTTCCGCGGCGGCGAGACGGCCGGCCGCCTCGATGTGACCTATGCGCTGCCGGGCGGTTTCATCACCGACCTCAAGGCAGGTACGCGTGTCTCCGGGCGTATGGACGCGTTCAATCAGTGGTCCGACTTCGGCGCCGTCACGACCGGGGACATCCAGGGCACCTCCGCGTGGTACGGTGAGGTGCCGCTGTCGCCGTATTTCTCCGCGACCGAGACGAATGCGGTCCAGCCGCAATACGTCGTGTTCAATCCGGGCCTGTTGCACTATGACCTGCTTGGTGTCGATCAGGCCTACGGGATCGCGCCGGCGGTGGACAACGGCTCGGCGGACTATCACGTGCTGGAGCACGACTACGCCGGTTACTTCCGCATTGATTTCGGCGCCGAGAGCTGGGCGATTCCGATGACCGGCAACATCGGCCTGCGGGTCGTCGAGCACAAGACCGACCTGAGCGGCGAGCTCCAGAATGGAGCCGTCTACACTCCCTCCGTCTTCGACACGAGTAACACTTACCCTCTGCCGAGCCTCAACCTGACCTTCAAGCTGGCGCAGGACCTGCTGCTGCGGCTCGGGGCCTCCAAGGCGGTCAGCTATCCGGACTTCAGCCAGATCCGTCCGTCGATCAGCCTGCTGCCGGCTCAGGGCAACGCGAGCGGAGGCAACCCCTACCTGAGGCCCACCCAGGCGAAGCAGGTCGACGGTTCGCTCGAGTGGTACTTTGCCCCCGGCGCGGCGCTGACGGGCGACATCTTCTACAAGAAGCTGACTGACTTCATCCTGCAGGAGACGCAACAGAACGCGTTCACGATCGACACCGTGACCTACAACCTCACGGGTGCCATCGACGGCGGCGACGGCTCGATCAGGGGCGTCGAGGTCGGGTATCAGCAGTTCTACCGCGATCTGCCCGGCCTGTTGAGCGGGCTGGGAACGGAGCTCAACTACACCTATATCGACGCCAACGCGCCCACGGCCGTGGTGGGCCAGAGCACGACGCTGCCGGGTCTTTCCAGGAACAGCTTCAACGCGATCGGGATCTACGAGCTCGGCCCGGTGTCGTTCCGAGCGGCGTACAACTGGCGCAGCCAGTTCTACACGACGATCTACAATGGCTCGAACGCCCAGCTCGCGGCCAACCCCATCTACACCAAGGATTACGGCTGGCTCGACGCGTCGCTGGAGTACGACGTCAACAAGTGGCTGGCGCTGTATGCGCAAGGCTCCAACCTGCTGCGGACGAGAATCACGGAGTTCTACGGCGTGCAGACCCTGCAGCAGTCGCAGACGATCGACGACCGGCAGGCGACGCTGGGATTCCGCGTCAAGTTCTCGGGCGGCTGATGCTCAATCCCTCGCGCCGGTCGCTGCTCTCCGGACTCCTGGCAGCGGTCGGCGCGGGGCTCGCCTCCCGCGCCGCGCCTGCCCGCGGCGCGTTGCGGCGGCAGGGGAACCCGGCGCTGCCTGACCTGGCGCCGTTCCGCACGCCTCATAAATATGGCAAGCGGGTGCTCGAGAAGTCCGGCGTCCCCGGCAGCTTCGATGAGCGCTCCGTGGACTGCCCGTTCCTGTTCTCGGCGAACGGACGATTCCACATGACATACGTCGGCTACGATGGAACCGGCTATCAGACCGGCCTGGCCCAGTCCGCCGATCTGGTCCACTGGCAGCGCGAAGGACTGATCCTGGCCCGCGATCCGGCCGACCCGATCACCCGCTACAACATCGCCCTGATGTGCATCCTGCGCGACGACGCGCTGGACTCGAATGGAGCTCTCACCAAGGTCGGCGGCCGCTACCTCGGCGCCTGGCACGCCTATCCCAACGCGGGCTACGAGCAGGGGCCGGCGGTCATCGGCCTGGCCTGGAGCGACGACCTGCATCACTGGCAGCGCACGGAGCCGATCCTGCGGCCTGATGATGGCGCCGCATGGGAGCGGGGCGGCCTCTACAAACCCTACCTGGTCAAGAGCGGCGGACTCTACTATCTCTTCTATAACGCCAAGACCGACGAGAAGCGCTGGCACGAGCAGATCGGCCTGGCGATCTCTCCCGACCTGAAGACCTGGACGCGCCATCCCGGCAATCCCATCGTGCGCAACGGCCCCGCCGACGCCTGGGACACGCGCTTCGCCAGCGACCCCTGCGTCCTACGGCACGGCCGCTGGTGGGCTCTCTATTATTATGGGCTGGCGGCCGACGGCCGCGCCCGCGACCTGCTCGCCTTGGGTCCCGATCCTTTCCATTTCACCAAGGTCCCCGAGATCATGGTCGACGTCGGGCCGCCCGGTTCGATCGATGAGGACTATGCGCACAAGCCCGCGCTGATCCACTCCCGCGGCGCTCTCTATCACTTCTACTGCTGCGTCAGCGGCAAGTGGCCCCACGACACCCGCGCGATCTCGGTAGCCCGCTCACAGCCCTGGACAGCCTAATTCCGTGTGATGATCTTGAGCGCGTACGGCAGGTCATCGTGAGTCGCCGGGAGCTGCACCGCCAGGCCCTCGGCGGTCTGGGTCCAGGCCACCGGCGCAGAGTCCCCGAGCAGCGTGACCTGTTGTATGGGCGCGCTGAGATACGGCGTACCGCGATAGAGCGTCTTCACGAGCACTTTGCCGTCGCGCGGCCACGCCAGCCCCATTGCATACAGGGTCCCATCCTTCTGCGTGAACCGGATGTCCGCGGGCGTATACGTCTGTCCAGCTTCGTGGCCAGACGGCGCGTTGGTAGTGCCTTCGCCGTAGAGTACCCACGGCCTGGTGCCGTAGATCGCCTCGCCGTTGACGCGCAGCCACGCGCCCATCTGCAGCAGCACGGTCTGGATCTGTGTGGGAATGGTGCCGTCGGCGCGCGGCCCGATGTTGAGCAGCAGATTGCCGTTCTTGCTCACGATGTCGATCAGATCGGTGAGGAGCGATCCCGCCGTGCGGTAGGTGTCATCTTTGACGTAGCCCCAGGAGCTGATGCTCACCGAGGTGTCACTCTGCCAGGGGCGCAATCGCAGCGCGTCGAGCTTGCCGCGCTCGATGTCGAGCACGGCGGCCCCGGGAGGGAACGCCTCGAGCTTATACGTCAGCACCACGTCCTGGTGGTTCGCAGCGGCGACGTCGTAGTAGTACGCAGCCATGCGCTTCAAGCCCGGCGTGAATGCCGGCTGATTGATCCACCAGTCGAAATAGATGAAGTCGGGATGGTAGTCATCCACCAGCTCCGTGCTGCGGGCCAGCCAGTCCTCGACGTAAGGTTGCGACGGTGGCAACCACCGCTCCAGATGGCTGGGGTCCGGCTCCCCGGGGGTGTCGTCTCCCGGCAGATCCATGGGCTCCGCGGGTCCGTAGAGGCCCGCGTAGCGGGGATCGTTGACGTCGGAGTTGTACTCCGTGCCCTCGTGATACCACCACCAGTGCTCGGCGCGGTGCGACGAAACACCGAATCGCAGCCCGCGGGCACGTACCGCCTTCTCCAGAGCCGCGACGACATCGCGCTTCGGCCCCATGCGTGCCGCGTCCCAGAGCGTGAACTTCGAGTCATACATGGCGAAGCCATCGGAGTGCTCCGCGACCGGCACGACATAGCGGGCACCGGCGTGGACGAAGAGATCGGCCCAGGCGTCGGGGTCGAACTTCGCCATGGTGAAGCGCGGAATGAAATCCTTGTAGCCGAACTTCGACTGCGGTCCGTAGACCGCGCGGTGATACTCGTAAGGCAGCGAGCCCCGCACGTACATATTGCGCGAGTACCATTCGTTGTCGAAGGCGGGCACCGAAAAGACGCCCCAGTGGATGAAGATGCCGAACTTGGCGTCACGAAACCAAGCGGGTACGCGATAGCCCTCGAGGGACTGCCAGCTCGCCTTGAACGGGCCGTGCGCGATCCGCGCATCGATCTGCCCGAGCTGTCGCTGGAGGGAGCGCTCGTAGTCCTTGGGCTCGTCCTGAAGCGGCGGAAAGGCGTGCGCTGCCGCCCGGCCGGGCAACGGCCACGAGAGTACCGCCAGCGCGGCCACCACCAGCGTTGGAAACGACGAGCGCATCAGGATCTCTCCTCCTCGAGTACGGCGACGCCCTGCGCGCCGAGGGTGACCGTGCGGACCTTCACGCCGGGGTGGAGCAGGTCCTGCATGACATGCGGTAACGCCACGGTTCGCGGGGATGCGCCGTGATTGATCAGAATCATGACTTCGCGACCGCCGCCATAGCGGCGCATCAGCTCGACGTCAGCAGGAAGCGCGCTCATGTATGGGCGGCCGCCGGCCGCCAGGAGCGCTCCGCGCAAGAGGCTGCGTGTGAGCCGCGGATCGAAGAGAGCGCCGAGATAGGTGATCTCGCCGCGACCATACCCGCGGCGCAGCGCCGCCGGCTGACGGCTCAGCCAGGAAGAGGCGGGGGCATAGCGCAGGATGACACGGGTCTGACGCGTCAGGGGCTGGAGCGCCTCAGCCCAGATGGACGCTGTCCCTGCGCCGGCGGGACCGGACACCGCCACGTGGGTGTCGAGCGCGTAGTACTGCTGCACGCGGCCGCCGAGCACCGCAACCAGAGGCCCGGGCTGCCGATGGGCGTCCAGGCGGTCATATCGATCCTTCATGCCGCTGCGCGGCCCGAGGATGAGGTGGCCGCCGCCGCGCACGTACGCCGCGAGATGACGCGCGAGGCCGGCCGGAATGAGGTTGAGCCCCGGCGCGACTACCAGCTGGTAGCGGGCGAGCGGCGCGTTGGCGCTCACGATATCCACCGAATGCGTCAGGTCCTCGAGCGGCCGGTAATAGTCCAGCAGCACGTCCAACGGCACGTAGTCCGCCGCGTGCTGTTGGAATTCGATCGCCCAGCGGCTGTCGTAGCTGGTCAGGATCGCAACCCGGGACACGGGGGCGGTGCCGGCGATCGCGGCCGAGGTGCGCCGGAACTCGCGCCCGACCCGGGCCACTTCGTCATAGAGCGGCACCGGCTCGCCGTCCGGGCCCACGAGGGTGCCGTGATACTGCTCCTGGCCGTTGAGCGCGCTGCGCCACTGCCAGAAGAGCACGGCGTCGGCGCCATGACCGATCGACTGCCACGTCATGGCGCGCACCTCGCCCGCAGCGAGCGAGTTGCTGATGGGCGCCCAGTCGACGAAGCCCGGCTGCGCCTCCATGACCCAGTAGTCGCGCCGTTTCCAGCCGCGCACGAAGTCGCTGGTCGCGCCGTTGCGATAAGCGTCGAGGTGTCCCTGGCCGACATAGTCGTCCCAGGAGGCGAGATCGAGGTCGTGCGCGAGGGCGTAATGATCCCAGTTGTCGCTCCAGCCGAGGCCGCCGAAGTTGCTGGTGATGAATTGCCGCGGCGCGATGTAGGGGCGCAGCGCCGCGATCTGGTTGCTCTGATAGCTGCGCCAGGTAGCCGTGACGAAATGCCGGTGGGCCAGCATCAGCCCCGGGTTGCCGGGCAGGGCGTTCAGCGGGATCTGGCTCCACGCGGTGTAGGTCTGACTCCAGTAAGCCGTGGTCCAGGCACGGTTCAACGCGGCAAGCGTATGAAACTTGCGCTGCAGCCATCGTTGGAACTGCGCGCGCGTGGCGGCATCGAAGGACTCGTCGGTGTACTCGTTGTCGATCTGCCAGCCGATGACGTTGGGATCGTGACCGAAGCGCTGCGCCAGGCGGGTGACGATGTCGCGGCAGAAGCTGCGATAGAGCGGGCTGGAGTAGGAGAACTGGCGGCGGCCGCCGTGCTCGTCGCGCCGCCCATCGGGCCCGACGCGCAACACCTGGCCGTAGCGGCTCGTCAGCCAGTCGGGGGGCGCATCGGTCGGCGTGCCGATCACCACCGCGATGTGATGGCGTTGCGCCATCCGGATGGCGCGGGCCAGCCAGTCGAAATCGTACTGCCCCGCGGCCGGCTCGAGCCGGCTCCAGGCGAACTCGCCCACCCGCACGACGTTGATTCCGGCCGCCTGCATCAGCGAGAGATCCCGGTCCCACGCACTCTGCGGCCACTGCTCCGGGTACCACGCGGCGCCGAGCCACAGGCGGCCGAGGGCCGTTGCCAACGCCGGCGATACCCGAGCGGGCTTCGCCTCCGGTGCGGCGCCGAGCTGCTCGAGCAGGGACGTCGAGACCGGCGAGGACGGAGAGCCGGCGCCGGCGGACTCGGGCGGGTGGTGTGGCGGCGTTGCGCAGCCGGCGACGAGCAGAGCGCCCGCGATGAGCGGTGCGAACGGGCGCGCCAATCGGCGCCGCCTCATTGCAGCGGTGCCTCGAGCACGTGAACGCTATGCGGTGCCAGCATCACTGTCGAGGTCCTGCCGGTCGCATCGCCAGCCAACACCGGCGTGGCGGGCGCAGCAAGGCGAATGGTCTGCGCGAGATCGCCGTGATTGATCAGTATCCACACCCGCTTGCCCGCTCCGACACGCTCACAGACTTCGACGTTCGCCGACACGCCTGGAATGAGCGGTGTCACGTGGGCCGAACGCAGAAGATCGTCCAGTACGTTCTGCATGAGGGCCGGATCGAGCCACGCCCCGACGTAGGTGATGCTGCCCTTGCCAACCTGGCGACTGATGATCGCGGGCTTGCCGTCCAACCAGCCGTTGCTGCGGTCATAGCGCATGAGGACGCGAGTGGCAGGATTGCGCACGGAGAGCACCTCCGCCCAGACGGAAGCCTGGCCGGAGCCGAGAATGCCGGCGAGCGGCACCGACGAGTCGAGCGCGTAGTACTGCTCCACCCGGCCGCCGAGGAGCTGCGTGAGCGGCCCGGGCTGGCGTTGCGGCCAGAGAGCATCGTAGGCGTCCTTCATGCCGCTGCGCGGACCCAACACGAGATGGCCGCCGGCGCGCACGTAGTCCGCCAGATGCCGTGCCTCGGCTGCGGAGAGGACGTTGAGCGCCGGAGCGACCACCAGCCGATAGCCGGTGAGCGGCGCATCGGGCGACACCACATCCACCGACTGCGCATAGCGCTCGAGCGGCCCGTAGAAGGCGTCGAACTCCTTCACCACGTCGAAGTCGACCTGTTGGCGCTGGAATTCGAGCGCCCAGCGGCTGTCGTAGGACTGGAGCATGGCGACGTCGCTGTGCGGCGAAGTGCCGGCGATCGCGGGTGCGGCGTGCGCCATTTCCGCAGCTATCTCACGGACGACGCCGTACGCGGGAACCGGTGTCCCGTCCGCCCCGAGGAGCGTGCCGTGATACTGCTCCTGGCCGTTGAGCGCGCTGCGCCACTGCCAGTAGAGGACCGCGTTGGCCCCGTGTCCCACGGCCTGCCAGGCGAGCTCCCGCATGGCGTAAGGGGGCAGGGGGCTGTTGATGGGCGCCCAGTTGACGAATGCCGGCTGGGTCTCCATCAGCCAGAAATCCTCGTTCTTGTAGCCGCGCACCAGGTCGTGCTGCACCGCATCCTCGAGCCACGCGAAGTGGCCGTCGGGCACGTACTCGTCCCAGGCCGCCATGTCGAGCTGGCGGCTGAGGATGTATTGATCGAACGGATCGCCCCAATGCGTCGTGTTGGTGGTGATGAACTGCCGCGGATCGGCGTGCGCTCGGATGGCGGTAGTCTGGTTGGCGACGTAGCTCGCCCAGGTATCGGTCACGAAGCGCTTGAAATCGAGCAGCAGTCCCGGATTCTCGTCGTGCGAGTGCATCGGTACCTGGTCGAAGCTGTCGTAGGTCTCGCTCCAGTAGGCGGTGGTCCAGTGGCGGTTGAGGCTGGCGATGTTGCCGTACTTGCGTTGCAGCCAGGCGTGGAACTGGCGGCGGGTCGCATCGTCGAACGAAGGCGGTCCGAGCTCGTTGTCGATCTGCCAGCCGATGACGTCGGGGTTCTGACCGTAGCGCTGCGCGAGGCGCGTCGCGATCTGCCGTGCCAGCTCACGGTAGCGGGGGCTGGAGAAGGAGAACTGTTGGCGATTGCCGTGCTCCGCGCGAGTTCCGTCCTCATCCACGCGCAAGGTATCCGGGTACCTGCTCGTGAGCCACGCGGGCGGTGCCGCGGTCGGCGTGCCGATCACGACATAGATATGGTGGCTCGCAGCCGCCGCGATCGCGCGGTCGAGCCACGCGAAATCGTACTTGCCCGGCTGCGGCTCCATCGTGCTCCAGGCGAACTCTCCGATGCGTACGACATCGAGATGCGCGGCCTGCATCAACTCCAGATCCTTGGGCCAGCGCGACTGCGGCCACTGCTCCGGGTACCAGGCCGTGCCGACGAGGAGCGGCGCCGCAGCCGCCGCGCATGCGCTTCTGACAACGGGAAACACGCTCGCCAGCAGCGCGAGCGCCAGCGCAAGGCGAACGCGGACCGCGCGCCGCGCGCGCCGGATTCGATGACGATGTGATTTGTCGTACATTATCCCTCCGCCAATATCAGACCACATTTGATCGATGAGCGCGAGAGCCACAACACCCGAAGAATCCGCCAGCGACGCCGTCGATCGCCGCGAGTTCCTGCGCCTCGCCGCCGGGAGCATGGCCATACCCCTCGTCGGATTCGGTGCCATGCCCGAGAGCCGCGCCGCGACGATGCTCCCCGCGGCCGGCAACGGGCGTGAGCGTCTGGCCGAGCTCTTCGCCCGTCCGCCGCCGGGCGCCAGCCCCGGCGCCTATTGGTACTGGCTCGGCGGCAATGTCACTCGCGAGGGCATCACGGCCGATCTCGAGTCGATGCGCGCCGTCGGTATCGCCACCCCGATGTTGTTTGCGATCGGCAAGAGCGGTCCGGATACGCCGATACAACCGCCCGCGGATGCCCTGACGCCGCTATGGTGGGAATTGGTGGAGCACGCCGCCGCCGAGTGCGGGCGGCTCGGTCTCACGCTCGCGCTCAACGATTGTGATGGCTGGGCGACCGCGAGCGGGCCGTGGATCACGCCGGAGCTCTCGATGCAGCGCCTCGTGTGGAGCGGCACCACGGTCGACGGCGCGGAGCCGGTGCGAAGCCGCGTGCCACAACCGGCCGCGAAGCTCGGCTACTATCGCGACATCGCGCTCATTGCGCTGCCCTGGCCCGAGCAGTGGGACCGGACCAGCTACACGGAGCAGGCGCGGATCACGACCAGTCTGCCCCTAAAGGTGAGGGATCCCGCCCGCATCGGCGATCCTGACAACACGGAGCAGGCCATCGACTGGGCGGCGGTGCCGAACGAGCGGCCATCCTGGATCGAGTACGCGTTCGAGCGGCCGTTTACGCTCCGCTCGATCACCGTGCGTACGCCGTCGCCTCCCGGCTTCGCACCTGGCGTTTATAGGGCGGCCAACAGTCTCGATGTCCAGGCGAGCGATGACGGCTCGAGCTTCAGGCGCATCGGCACCCTCGAATATCCGCGGCACGGCTGGCAGACGGATCTCACGGTGCTCACCCACGCCGTTCCCGAGACTACGGCGCGCTGGTTCCGACTGGTGCATCGGCGGATCCCGCCGCAGCCGTACGAAGAGGAATACGACTTTGGGCAGGATACGCGCCTGCGACTCTTCAGCATCGTGCTCGCGAGCGAGCCGCGCATCCATCAGCTGCCGGGCAAGTCCGGTGAGCAATGGGCCATCAGCCGGCGCACCACGGCGCAAGACGTGCCGGACGATGTTTGCGTGCCGCTCGATGCTGTCATCGACCTCGCCGGACGGCTGCGCGCCGATGACTCCCTGAGCTGGACGCCGCCCGCGGGGCGCTGGCGGATCCTGCGCATCGGTTGCACCACCACGGGAGCACAAAATTCCGCGGCCGGAGGCGCTCAGGGTCTCGAGTGCGACAAGCTGTCGCCGGCTGCCGCGACGCTGCAGTTCGACAGCTGGTTCGCACAGGCGCTGCGGCGGGTGGGGCCGAGGCTCGCCGGCAAAGTGCTGCACGTCATGCATGTCGACAGTTGGGAAGCCGGAGCGCAGAACTGGTCGCCGGAATTTGCCGCGGGTTTCCGCCGGCTCCGCGGCTATGACCTCATGCCGTACATCGCGGTGATGACGGGCGTGCCGCTCGTCAGCGCCGACGTCTCGGAGCGGGTACTGCACGATGTGAGGCGCACGATCAACGACCTCATGGACACGGCCTTCTTCCGCACCATGAGTGAGCTGGCGCACCGGCGCGGCTGCATCTTCAGTGCCGAGCCGCCAAACCCGACGTTTCCGGCCGATGGCATGCAGCACTTCCAGTACGTCGACCAGCCGATGGGAGAGTTCTGGCTGCATACACCGAGAAACGACAAGCCGACGGACATCAAGGATGCGGTCTGCGCCGCCCGGCTCTACGGCAAGCCGTTCGCGCAGGCCGAGTCCTTCACGGAAGGGCTGATCACCTGGGACGAGCATCCCTACATGCTCAAGCCCCTCGCCGACCACAACTACTGTCAGGGCATCGGGCGGCTGATGCTGCACGTCTACGCGCAGCAGCCCTGGCTCGATCGCGCGCCGGGAATGACCCTGAGCGGCATCGGCAGCTTCTTCGGCCGCACCCAGACCTGGTGGCGACCCGGCAAGGCGTGGTTCGACTACCTGCGGCGCTGCCAGGCGCTGCTGCAGCAGGGCCTGGCCGTGGCCGACATCGCCTATTTCACGGGCGAGAACATTCCCGCGCGGGCGTTGTTGCGACGACAGCTCGGCATGCCGCCGCCGGCGGGATACGAGTTCGATTCCATCAATCGCGATGCGCTGCTGCGCCTCGCGAGCGTCCGTGATGGCTACATCTGCCTGTCGACGGGAGCCCGGTATCGGGTGCTCGTCCTGCCGGACTCCGAGCTGCTGAGTCCGGAAATCGCGACCGTGCTGCGCGATCTCGTGCGCGCCGGCGCGATCGTGATCGGACCGCGCCCAACACGCTCGCCCGGCCTGACTGACTATCCGGCGGCCGACGCGACGGTGCGCGAGGTCGCGCGGGAGTTGTGGAGTGATGCGGGCGCGGGCAACGTGGTTCGCGACCGGCCGTTGCAGGCGGTGTTACACGAGATAGGTCTGGCTCCGGACGTGGAGCTTGCCGACAGCGATGGTTCCGTGCAGTGGACGCACCGGCGCGGCGAGAGTTGGGACCTGTATTTCCTCGGCAACCAGTCGGCCCGGTCGCTGCGGCTGGAGGTGGCCTTCAGGGTCGCGGGCCGCGTGCCCGAGATCTGGCATCCGGATACGGGCAGCACCGACACGCTGGCGCTTTGGCGCGAGGAGGGCGGGCGAACCTTCGTGCCGCTCGACCTCGATCCCTGCGGCTCGCTCTTCGTCCTGTTCGCCCGACCTCGGCCTGCAGGCGCACACTTCATCGCCGCGCATCCCGCATCGGCGGCCGCGCAGGCGAGTGCGGTCCAGCTGTCGGAATCGGGTGGACGCGTGCGCGCGATCGTCTCTTCGCCGGGAAGTTGGCTTCTCGACAAGGCCGGGGGCGGCCATACACGGCTCGAGGTGCCGGACCTGCCGGCTGCGCTGCAAGTACAGGGACCCTGGATCCTCAGCTTGCCGCGCCTTCGCATCCCGCTCCAGGGCCTGGTCTCGTGGCCGGAGCTGACCCAACCCGAAGCCCGCTACTACTCCGGCACCGCCGGTTATGAGACGGAGTTCGAGCTGCCCGCGGGACTCCTGCGGCCGGAGCGCGCGCTCTGGCTCGACCTCGGGGTCGTACACGAGATGGCCGAGGTCCGCTTGAACGGAGTCGACCTCGGCGTGGTGTGGAAGCCGCCCTTCGCGGTCGACATCACCAGTGCCGCGCGCCTCGGCCGCAACGTCCTCGAGCTGCAGGTCACCAACACGTGGCGCAACCGTCTGATCGGGGATTACGGCAAAGCCGCGGCCGAGCGCACGACCTATGTCGTGCCGATGCTGCGCAAGGGTCAGCCATGGTTGCCTGGAGGCCCGGGAAGCACGCTATCGCCCGCGGGCGTTCTGGGGCCGGTAGTCGTCAGGAGCGTCGCGGTGGTACCGGTGCCATGAGGCAGCGCGACGGTGGCTCAATCCTGCTTGAGGAGGGCGCGGCGATCCCGGCCGCGGGCGCGAGCGCGCGGCGTGGCGCGCACCGGGCGCACCGCGGCGCTGGTCGCGGCCGGCTGCCGCCCGACCCAGCCGAGGTCCTGACTGATGCGGCGCGCGGTCGCGACGACGTCCTTGCTCAGTTTGTGCATCCTGTTGACGCTCATGTACTGGGAGGCGCTCGAGATGCTGATCGCCGCCACCGTGCGGCCCGCAACGTCACGGACGGGCGCGGCAATGCACCGGATCTGCTCTTCGTTCTCTTCGAGGTCGAAGGCGTAACCGCTCCGCGCGTAGCCGCGCATGCGCTCCAGCCACTCCTGCTGGGAGATGTCGCGCCGGCGCGATGTCGCGCTCGGTGCGAAACATCTCGCACCACGCGCCTTCGTCGAGATCGAGAACCAGCGCCTTGCCGAGGCCGGTGGTGGTCACCGGCTGCATCTCGCCGATGCGCGAGATGATGTTGATGCGGCGCTTGCCCGGAATCTTGTCGAGGTAGAGCACGTGGCCGCGCTCGAGCACGCCCAGGTGCACGGTATCCTCGGTGAGCAGCGCCAGACGCTCGAGGTGCGGGGCGGCGACCCGCGGCAGGTCGAGGTCATCGCGCACGCGAAATCCGAGCGTGAGCAGCTTCGGGCCGAGACTGTAGCCGCTGTGCGGCACGAACGTCAGGTAGCGACGGGCGGTGAGGGCGGAGGCGAGCCTGTGGGTGGTGCTGCGGGTGAGGCCGAGTTTGGCGGCGAGATCCGCGAGCTTGATCGGACCCTGCGCCACCACGTCGATCACATCGAGTCCGCGCAGCAGTGTCTGGCTGCCGAGAGGCGCGCGACTCTCATCTCCCGCTGCCTCAGGAAAATCGAGCCGTCCGCTCACCCGCCCACTTCTCATTATATGGTACCCATATTATCATATGAGATTCACGATCCCGCTGCTCGGTCAGATTACCACCTGACAACACTCGTTTCGCAACTCCACGCCTGAAAGGCCCGATTCCACCATGAAACTGCTGCGCTACGGCCCCGCCGGTCACGAACAGCCCGGACTCCTCGACTCTCACGGCAGAATCCGCTCGCTGGCGGGCACGATTCCCGAGCTCTCGGCGCAGCATCTCTCGCCCGCCGGCCTGGCGCGGCTGGCTGCGATCGATCCGGCCTCGCTGCCCGCCGCGCCCGGCAACCCGCGGCTCGGCGTGCCCTTTGCGGGAACCCGCAAGTTCATCGCCATCGGTCTCAACTATGCCGATCACGCCATGGAATCCAACCTCCCCATTCCCACCGAGCCGGTGGTGTTCACCAAGGCGGTGAGCTGCCTGCAGGGCCCGAACGACGAGGTCATGATTCCGAAGGGCTCGAAGAAGACCGACTGGGAGGTCGAGCTCGGAGTTGTGATCGGCACTACCGCGCGCTACGTCGAGGAGCGTGACGCGTTGGAGTATGTTGCCGGCTACGCCGTCGTCAACGACGTCTCGGAGCGAGAGTACCAGATCGAGCGCGGCGGCAGCTGGGACAAGGGAAAGGGCTGTGACACCTTCGGACCCGTGGGCCCCTGGCTCGTGACGCGCGACGAGGTGGGCGACGTGCAGAACCTCGATATGTGGCTCGACGTCAACGGCCATCGCAAGCAGACCGGCAACACCCGCACGATGATCTTCTCCGTGGCCAGGATAGTGAGCTACGTCAGTCAGTTCATGACGCTGGAGCCGGGCGACATCATCACGACCGGCACCCCGCCGGGCGTAGGCATGGGCCAGAAGCCCGAGCCGGTCTATCTTGCGCCCGGCGATACCATCCGCCTGGGCATCGCCAAACTGGGCGAGCAGCACCAAACCGTCATCCCCTGGCGCCGCACCTGATAGTGAGATGACTCCCAATCCGCTGCTGGGCGTCTTCTTCCACTGGCTGGGCGGCCTGGCCTCCGCCAGCTTCTACGTGCCGTACCGCTCCGTGCGCGGCTGGCCGTGGGAAGTGTTCTGGCTGATCGGCGGCATCTTCAGCTGGATCATCGCCCCCTGGCTCTTCGCCGGACTGCGCAGCCACGACCTCCTCGCCGTGCTCGCCGCCACTCCGCCGCGCACGCTCGGCCTGTGCTATCTCTTCGGCTTCCTGTGGGGCTTCGGCGGGCTCACATACGGTCTCAGCGTGCGTTATCTCGGCATCTCGCTCGGCACCGCGATTGCTCTCGGCCTCACGGCGGCATTTGGCACGCTGATCCCGCCACTCGTCAGCGGTCAGCTCTTTGGCAGCCTGATCCATTCGCTGGGCGGCCGTGTCGTGTTGGGTGGCGTCGCGATCGCACTCGGCGGCATCGCCATCGTCGGCAAGGCGGGGCACGACAAGGAGCAGGAGCAGGCGGCGCGGCGGCCCGATCCGCCGCGTGGCGACCCGGGTCAGCCGCAGGCGAAAGACTTTCGGCGCGGGATCGGCGTGGCGGTGTTCTCCGGCATCATGAGCAGTTGCTTTGCCTATGGACTGGATGCCGGCGACCCGATCCGCCATCTGACGCTCGCGCACGGCACGAATCCTCTGTCGCAGGGACTGCCGGTGCTGGTGGTCGTTCTCCTCGGCGGGTTCACGACCAATGCCGTCTGGTGCGCCTATCTGATCGTCAGGAATGCCGGTGCGCGCAAGCTCGAGCGTGCTGCGAAGTCGGCCGGCGCGGACGCGGCGGCGCCGTTCGGCCGCAATTTCCTGCTGTGCGCGCTCGGCGGCACCGCCTGGTACCTGCAGTTTTTCTTCTACACCATGGGGGAAAGTCAGATGGGCCGGTACGCGTTCTCGAGTTGGACCCTGCACATGTCGAGCATCATCATCTTTGCGACCCTGTGGGGCCTTGCGCTGAAGGAGTGGAAGGGTGCGAGCGCGCGTAGCCTTGCCGTCATGACGCTGGGTCTGGCCATCCTGATCGGCGCCACCGTCATCATCGGCTTCGGCAACAAGTTGGTGGTGAGCGGATGAGGCTGCTTCTTGGTGCCGCGCTGTGCTGCGCCGCGTCGGCAGCGTTTGCGGCCGATGGCCATTGGGTAGCCGCCTGGTACTCGCCGCCGTTTCCGCCGACCGCGGTCTGGAGCTGCAATCAGGTCCGCACGTTCAGCCACCAGACGGTCCGCCAGGTCGTGCAGCTCGAGGCGGCCGGTGATCGCGTGCGCATCCGCCTCACCAACGAGCTCGGCCTCGGCCCGCTGCAATTCGATGCCGTACACGTAGCGCTCTCGTCGCCCAACGGGGTGACGGAGCCTGCGACGGACCGCTCCGTCACGTTCGGCGGCAAGCCCGGCGCAACCATTCCGACAGGCGAAGCGCTCGTCAGCGATCCCGTCGAGCTGAAAGTCCGCCGCTTCCAGGACCTCGCGATCTCCGTCTATTATCAGAGCGGCGCCGACCCTGCCGGCCACCTTTTCAACCTCCAGATCTCGCCCCCCGGCGACCACACCGCCGAATCGATCTGGCCGCAGGGCAGCCGCGCGCAGGCGCCGGGGCTCGCTGATGGCGTCGATGTAGACACGGCTACTGTGCAAGAGGTGGCGCCACAAGTGCTGGTGGCTTTCGGTGATTCCATCACCGAGGGCGCCTGCGCCACTGAAGGCATGCACCGCGATTATCCGGAGCGGCTGACGGCGCTGCTCGCCGCCCAGCGCGACAGCGACCACTCCTGGGTCGTCATCAACTCCGGCATCAGCGGCAACCGCCTGTTGCACGATGGCGCGGGGCCGAAGGCGCTCGACCGCTTCGGGCGGGATGCACTCGATATCACGGGTGTCAGGGCGGTCCTGCTGCTCGAGGGCATCAACGACATCGGCTGGGCCTTCGACCCGGCAGGCAATGGCGGCCCGCTTGCCGCCGCCGACATCATCGGCGCCTATCAGGATCTCATCCGGCGCGCGCACGCGCGCGGGTTGAAGATCTTTCTGGGCACGCTGGCCCCGTATGACGGGGCGACTTACTCGCGTCCCCAGGGAGAGCAGGTGCGCGAACAGGTCAACGCCTGGATCCGCAAGGGACAGGGGTTCGATGGCGTCGTCGATTTCGATGCGGCGCTGCGCGATCCCGCGAGTCCGTTGCACTACCTGGGCGCGGATCAATGCGGTGATGACTTGCATCCCAACGACGCCGGCTACGCAGCCATGGCTGAAGCGGCTTTCCAACGCCTGTTTGCACCGGGATCGGCCCGGGCGCCACTGGCGCGGGCGCGCAGCGGCCGCTCGCATCGATCCGGCTGAGCGCGGCGCTCATGGCGAAGATCGACCGGCGACGCCTCCTCTTCGGCACCAGCCTGTTCGCGGCCGCGCCGACTCTCCTGCGCACCACGCCGGCAGCCGCCGCAACATCCGCCGATGCGCCCGCCGATCAGGCGACGCTCGCCGTGGCAGAGCTCTGGACCGAGCGGATCGAGTGCCCGTTGGGTTTGGAAATCGCCCGGCCGGGCCTCTCCTGGTCGGTCACCAGCGCTGGTCGCGACGCCAGGCAGAGCGCGTACCGCGTCACGGCCGCATCGACCCGTGAGCGCCTCGAGGCGGGCGAAGCCGATCTCTGGGACAGCGGGCGCGTCGTCTCCGATCGCTGCTTCGAGGTCGCCTACGACGGCAAGGTGTTACACACGGGGCAGCGCGTCTGGTGGCGCGTGCAGGTGTGGGATGGCGCGGGCAACACCTCGGCCGCGAGCGCGGGGACCTGGTTCGAGATGGGTCTGCTCTCGCCGGCGGACTGGCAGGGACAGTGGCTCGACATCGAGGATCCCGAGGAGCGCGCCGACCGGGAGGCGGGCGCACAATGGATCTGGAGTGACGCCAGCCGCGTCGTTTCCGGGCCGCAGCAGTTCCGCTACCGCCTCGAGTTGCGCGAGCCGGCGGCCGCGGCGGAGCTGCTCGTCACCGCCAAGGACGATCTCCTCGGTGTGTGGATCGACGGCAACGCCGCCACCCTGCCGGCCAAGATCTACTGGGGCACGATGTTGCGCTTCCCGCTGCCAACCGCGGCCGGCGCACACGTCATCGCGGTGCAGGCGCAAGGGCAGATCGGCGGGTTCATGCCGAGCACCGGCCCGGGCGTCGTGGCGCTGGTGAAGGTGCGTGATGCCGGCGGCGGAGTTCGCAGGCTGACGACGGGCGAGGACTGGCGCGCCTCGAGCGATGCGCCCTCGGGCTGGCACGCGTTGGAATTCGACGACCGGTCCTGGGCGCACGCGCGAGCGGTCCCGGTTCCCTGCGATCCACGGCCGCCGCGGCCGGCGCAGTGGGCGCGCCGCGATTTCAATATTGCGAAGCCGCTGGCGCGCGCCCGACTCTACGCCACTGCGCTCGGGGCTTACGAGATCCAGATCAATGGCCAGCGACTGGGCACGGCGCGCCTGGCGCCCGAAATCTCTGTGGCGACGGACCACGTGCTCTATCAATGTCATGATGCGACGCAGCTCCTCAAGCAAGGATCCAACGACATCGCCGCGTTGATCGGAGACGGCTGGTACGCGTCATCCTTCGCCTGGAACAACGTGCGTTATTGCTTCGGCGACAGTCCGCGCCGGTTCCTGGCGCAACTGGTGTTGGACTATGAAGATGGTAGCCGCGAGGTCATTCCGACAGACGCGAGCTGGCGTCTCGCGGCGTCGGCCGTGCGCTCCTCCGAGATCTACAACGGTGAGGACTATGACGCGCGGGCGGAGACCTGTGGGTGCGTTGAGTCGGGTCAGCACGCGGCGGCGAGTCCGTGGCGGGCTGCGGCGTTGGGCGCCGCGCCCCCGACGCGGCTCGTGGCTCAGATCGACCCGCCGATCCGGGCGCTGCAGTCGCTGGCCGCTCGCCGCATCACGCAGCCGCGCGCGGGCGTGTTCGTGTTCGATTTCGGCCAGAATTTCGCCGGCTGGTGCCGCCTGCACGTGAAGGGTCCGGCGGGCGTCGTCGTGCGCCTGCGTTACGCCGAAATTCTCCGCGCGGATGGCGACGTCGACCAGTCCAATCTGCGAGGGGCCCGCGCCACCGATACATACACCCTGCGCGGCGATCCGGCGGGGGAGGCTTACGAGCCCCATTTCACTTACCACGGCTTTCGCTACGTCGAGGTCACGGGCTTCCCCGGCAAGCCCGAGGTCGACTCGCTCGAAGGGCTGGTGGCGCACACCGATGCGCGGCAGACCGGAACGCTGGCGCTGCAGAATCCGCTGGCGCAGCGCATCTGGCACAACGCGCTCTGGAGCCAGCGCTCCAACTTCTTCGGCGTGCCGACGGACTGTCCGCAACGCGACGAGCGCATGGGCTGGATGGGCGACATCCAGGTGTTCCTCGATGCCGCGGCATTCAACATGGACGTGGACGCATTCATCCGCCGTTTCATGGGCGAGGTGCGGGCATCGCAGACACCCGACGGCGCGTTTCCGATCGTCACTCCGCAGCCGCGCTCCTTTCCGGAGATGGTGACCGCGGGCTGGTGCGATGCCGGGGTGATCCTGCCGTGGACGCTCTATCGCCGTTATGGCGATACGGCCGTGATCGAAGAGAACTGGCTGCCCATGCAGCGCTGGCTCGACTACGTATCCGAGGCCAACCCGGACTTCATCTGGCGCCAGCGCCGCGGCCTCGACCTCGGTGACTGGCTGTCGGTGGATGCGAAGAGCCCCTCGGATGAGACTACGCCGAAGGCGCTGGTCGCGACCGCGTTCTGGGCCCGCTGCGCGACCCTCATGGCAGAGATGGCCGCGGCGATCGGACTCGGCGACGAGGCCGCGGGTTACGCGCACATGCGAGCCAACATCGAGCAGGCCTTCGCGCGGGAGTTCGTTCAGCCCGACGGCAGGGTGGGGAACGACAGCCAGACCAGCTATTCACTGTCGCTGCGCTTCGGGCTGGTGCCGGCGGCGCTGCGCGAGGCCGCGGGCGCCCGGCTCGCGGCCGACATCGAGCGGCGCGGCACGCGGCTCTCGACCGGCTTTCTCGGCACACCGTACCTGCTCGATGCGCTGGCTGACACCGGGCACGAGCAGCTCGCCGTCTCGCTGCTGCTGCAGACGAAGTATCCTTCGTGGGGATACATGATCGCGAAGGGCGCGACCACCATGTGGGAGCGGTGGAACGGCGACGTCGGCGATGTAGCGATGAACTCCTACAACCACTACGCCTTCGGTGCCGTGGTGGGCTTCATGTACCGGCGTCTCGCCGGCATCGCCGAGGCGGCGCCGGGCTTTCGGCGCATCGCGGTCGATCCGATCTACGACCAACGCATCGGGCGCGTGCGCGCCCGCTATGACTCCTGCCTGGGACCGATTGCCACCGACATCCAGGGAGGCCGGCACGGCCTCACGCAGCTTGCACTCGAGCTACCCGCCAACTCGGTCGCGGAAGTGCGCCTGCCGGGACGGCCGCACGACTGGCAGGAGGGCGCCCGCCCCCTCGGAACCGCGGCGCGGCGACTCATCGGCAGCCAGGGCTCGCATTTCGTGGTCGAGCTCGGCTCCGGACGATATGACTTGAGGAGACGAGTATGACGGCCCGCAGGATTTGCCTCATCCACACCGCGCCTCTGATGGTGCAGCTCTTCACCCCGCTCTGCCGCGAGCGGCTGCCCGACGTCAAGGTCACTCAGATCGTCAATGAGTCGATGATCAAGGACACGATCGAGGCGGGCGGAGTCCGCCAGCCGACGATCGATGCGCTCGTCATCTTCGCCGACGCATGTTTCAAGATGGGGACGGAGCTCGTGATGGTAACCTGCTCCTCCATCGGCCCCGCGGTGGACCTCATCCAGAGCCGGTTCCAGAAGCCGGTGCTGCGTGTCGACGAGCCGATGGCCGAGGCGGCCGTGGCCAAGGGCAGAAAGATCGGCGTCGCGGCGACGCTGCGCACGACGCTCGAGCCGACATCGGAGCTCCTGCTCCGCAAGGCGAAAGAGGCGGGCAAGGACGTGGAGCTCGTCGAGTGTCTCTGTGAGGGCGCCTTCGATGCAGTGATCGCCGGCGATACGGAGACGCACGACGCGCTGGTATCCAAAGCCATGATCAACAAGTTGGCCGACGTCGATGTCATCGTGTTGGCGCAGGCATCCATGGCGCGTGTGATCGACCGGCTGCCTCCCGAGGCCCTCACCGCGCCCGTGCTCTCCAGCCCCGGGCTGGCGATGGACTACATCCGCGAGAGACTGGCTCGCCTCCGTCCCAACTGAGTGATGCGCAAGCGCTACGCGGTAGTCGCGCTGCTCGGAGTCGTCTCGGTCATCACTTTCATCGACCGGACGGCGATCGCGGTCCTCGCGCCCTGGATCCGGCAGGACCTCGGGATCGGCGCTGCCCAATGGGGCTGGGTGTTGAGCGCCTACGTCATCGCGTACGGCATCTTCGAGATTCCCTCGGGCGCGCTCGGAGATCGCAACGGCCAGCGGCGCGAGCTGGCGCGGATCGCCGCCTGGTGGTCGGCGTTCACGGCGCTGACGGGCGCGAGCTCGCGCTTCATCGAGCTCGTAGTCGTGCGCTTCTGTTTCGGCATCGGCTCGGCGGGAGCCTATCCCAACGCCGCCGGGGTTCTGTGGCGGTGGCTGCCGGCGCGGGAGCGGGCGCGCGGCCAGGGTGTCGTTTGGGGTGCGAGCCGCCTGGGAGGGGCGCTGGCGCCCCTCCTGTTGGTGCCGCTCGCGGCAAGTCTCGGTTGGCGCGCGGCCTTCTGGGCGTTGGCAGCGGTAGGGGCCGTCTGGGCGGTGTTCTGGTGGCGATGGTATCGCGACGATCCCGCCAGCCCAGCCAGGCATCTCGGCCGCGGAACTGGAGGAGATCGGCGCGCCACGCGAGCGCGGCCGCCACGGCGGTGCCTGGAAAGAACTCCTCGGATTGCGCCAGCTCTGGCTGATCGTGCTCGCCTATGGCTGCTACGGCTGCGGCACCTGGTTCTATTTCAACTGGTATCCGAGCTGGCTGGTGCACGCGGGTCATTTCTCGCTGCGTCAGATGGGCGTCTACGCCTCGTTTCCCTTCATTCTCGGCATGTGCAGCAATCTCATCGGCGGCGCGCTCTGCGACCGGCTGGGAGTCCGAATCGGCCTGCGCACGGCCTCGCGCGCCATTACCTTCGGGTGTCTCGCGGTCGGCGCGACACTCCTCTTCTGCATGAGCCTCGCACGGAGCCATGGCGCGGTGGTTGCGCTCTCGAGTGCCGGCTTCGCCGTGATGGATCTCATGCTGCCGTCGGCGTGGGCGATGTGCATGAGCATCGGCGGCCCGCAGGGCGGTCTCGCGACGGGCATGATGAACACCGCCGGCCAGGCGGGTGGAGTGCTCTGTACGCTGGTGTTCGGCTACATCGTGGCCGCGAGCGGCAATTACGAGCTACCGCTGCAGATCGTTGCGCTGATGGTGCTGATCGCGGCCGTGGTGTTTTCGCGAGTCGACTGTACGGCGGGTCTCAGCGACCAAACGCCGTGATCGCGTCGGCGAGCTCACGATGGCGGCGCGCGTATTCGGTGAGCGGGACCCCGGCGACGGCGGCTTCCCAGCCCTGATGCAGGCTCCTGACACCCGCGGCGATGCCGCCGGGATGACCCATGATGCCGCCGCCGCACGCATGAATGAGATCGACGGAGCCGAGCGCACGGTAGGTGCCCGGTGCCTGCAGCGCCGACTGTCCCGAGGAGAAGACCGGCATGATCTCACAGCCGCGGTGAGGCGCGGGGAACATGGGTGTCAGGCATTCGCGCGCCGAGGCGATCACCGAAGCGTCGCTCTCGCAGAACTTGTTGTCGAGGCCGTTGACGTGCACGTGATCGATGCCCGCCAGGCGCCAGAGCTTCTGCCAGGCGACGAAGCTCATGCCGATCGCCGGTGAGCGGCCGAGAAGCCCCCAGCCGTTGCGGTGGCCGTGGATCGCGACCTGGCAATGTGCCCGCAGTGCCACCAGAGCCGGCAGGCCGATGCTGTTCAGGCTGACCATGACACAGGTGTTGCGCTCGGCCACGACCTGATCGTGGCGGCGCAGCATCTCGTCGATCTCGCCGGTGATGTTGACCGCGTACATCACACGCTTGCCGGTACTGTCGGCGTGAGCGTTGAGAACGCGCACCACGGCGCGTAGCCGCTCCTCGAAGGGACAGTGCGGCCCGTCGGCCTGCAGCTCATCGTCCTTGACGAAGTCGATGCCGGCCGCGGCGATTTCGGCGACGCGCTCGGCGGTGGCAGCGGGCGAGAGGCCGACGCTCGGCTTGATGATCGTGCCGATGAGAGGCCTGCCGTGCACCCCTGTCAGGTTGCGCGTGCCCGCGATGCCGAACTGCGGGCCGCGGTAGCGCCCGAGAAACTCCGGCGGCAGCGCTACGTCGAGCAGCCGCATACCGGAAAAGGGCTTGAGCTCCCAGAGGTTGCCCGCAATCGCCGCCAGGAGGTTGGGAAGCGACGGGCCGAAGTTGTGCAGCGGCCAGGACAGTGTCACTTCCGCCGTGCGGCGGCGGTCGGCGGTGGCTTGCGGCGCCCAGGCGCCCGGGAGCGAAGGCGCGGTCGCTTCGCCGAGCTCGACCAGCGATTCGATGCGCGCGCCGCAGCGCTCGCGCAGCTCATCGGTCTCCCCCGCTACCCGCACGAAGGTTCCGGTGGACTGCTCCCCTGCCATCACCGCCGCAGCCTCCAGCAGGGGGCGCGCCGTCTCGATCCAGTAGCGCGCGGTGACGCGCCCGGCCCTGTCAGGTCCGCTGGAAGTAGACATCGTAGGACTCGTTCTCAACGCTGTAGAACGGTACGAAGATCGTCTGCCGCGCGCCGTTCGCTTGCACGTAGCTCTGGCTGGCGCCGGCGACCGGCGCGAGCGGCGCATTGGTGAGCGGTGCAAGCGGCCTGCCCGGCGCAGCTGCGCCCGAGCCGCCGAAGTCGAGTGCGCCATACATCAGCGGGCCACGCATCAGCGCCACGGTCTCGGGATGCGAGGTGTCGATCGGCTCTTTTCGAAAGGTTTGCGGCAACCGCAGCTCGATCCGATCGCCGCGCTTCCAGGTGCGCCGCAGCGCGGCGAAAGTGCCTGGTACGGCTACCGATACCACGCGCCGTCCGTTGACGCGAATCTCCGGGTCGTGCTGCAGCCACCCCGGGATGCGGATCATGACCGCGAATGCCGTGGGCGCATCGGTGTCCACGGCCAATGCGACCTGCTCGCCGGCCGGATAGTCGGTCTCCTGCGTGAGACTGACCCTGCGTCCGCCAACTGACCACCTGACGCGCGATGGCGTGAAGAGATTCATGTATATCGCGCCTGGCGCCTGGAAGTAGACATTGCGGACGTAATCGGCAACACCTTGTACCAGCGTGCCGGAGCAGCAGGGCCACTTCGCGGGATAGAAGACTTTCGTGGCGCCGGGGTTGTAGCTGGAGTAGTAGGGGGAGTTGCCGTCGGAGTCCGGCGCCTTGACTGCCAGCAAGCCGTTGTACATGACTCGCTCCAGTCCATCGCCGTAGCGCGCGTCGGCGCTGAAGCGCATGAGATAGCGCGCCAGCTTCATCGTGGCGTAGCAGCCGCAGGGCGTCTCGAAATGATTGTCCGTCGTGGTCAGGCTGGCGGCGAGAGCGCTGGTGCCGGGTCGAACCAGTGTCTCATTGGGACCCCAGCCGCCGGAGGCGTAGCTCTGCATCTCGAGGAATTTCCAGCCGTTCGCGGCGGCCGCGCGGTATCTCGGATCACCCAGCTCGACATACGCCCGCGCGGCCGAGTTCAACGCCATGACGTGACTGTAGGCATGCCGCCCGGCCAGGACGTCGTCACCGCGTGCCAGCGGATCGAAGTAGGGCGCATCGAGAAGGTATTTGACGGCGAGCTGCCGCAAGCGGGAATCGCCTGTCAGCCGCGCGGCCGCGAACAGGTTCTCCGGCAGGATGTAGGTCTCATCGTAAGGCGGGGTCTTGACGCCGACCCGGTCGCGACTCACCGGAGAGATGAAGGGCAGGGCGCCTCGGACCACATCGGGTATCAGAGAGCGGGCGCGCTCGACGCCGCTCAGCGTGTAGGCATCGAGCAGGCCGACGATGTGCTTATCGAGCACGTAGGCGGGCCAGAGCTGTTGCGCGCCGGTTCCCGCGTACGGAACGGAGTTGGCAGCGACTGCGGCGGCGAAGCCGTCGACGAGCTCCGTGACCTTCCGGTGGCAGGCGGTGTCTCCCGTGCTGCGCCCGAGGCGCGCCAGACCGGAGATGTACTGGCCGAGGGAGTGGCCCGGAATGAAGCCGTCCGCGCCGTACCAGCCACCCATGTCCAGGCCGGGCGCGGCCAGGCCGGCATGTTGGCGATAGACCTTCAGCAGGCGGTCGTTGTCGAGTCCGAGGTAATGGGCATGGATGAAGTCGTATTGCGACTTCAGCGGGCCGCCGGTGAGCTCGACGCTGCCGTAGTCGAGGTCCCGCAGCCGCTCACCGCGTTGTGACGGCGGTGCTGCCGCCACCGCACCGCGCGCCTGCGGCCGCCGCAATCCCGGAACGAGCGCGCCGGCGGCCGCCATCGATGCGGCACCGCGCAGGAACCCGCGCCTGGAGGTTGGTCGGCTCATGCTGGCACTCCGTGAAACAGACGATTGATCGCCCCGATGACGTTGCGTGCCGGCTCACTGGACTCGAGCCCCTGCCGCAGCCGCTCGGCGGCCGCATGTTGGAACCGCATGTAGCCTGCGTGTCGTGGGCGCAGCCACGCGCCGTCGAGGGTGGCGCGCGTGTTGCGATAGAAATCCAGCGCGGCGCTGTTGGCCGCGGCATCCTCCCAGGCGGCGGCGCTGGCGGGCTGACCGCCGCCTGCAAGATAAGGCCCGCGCTGCGCCTCCCGTCCCGCCACCCAGTAGGCGAACTCGGTGGCCGCCTGCCGTTGCGGCGAGCGGGCAGAGACCGCGATGCCGGTGCCGCCGAGCGCCGACCCTTTGGGCGGGGAGCCCGGCGTGAGCGGCATCAGGTCGCCGAAGGCGATGGCCGCGCGGCCGGCCGCGGGCTCGCTGTCCCGACGCGAATAGCTCACATAGCCATAGATGAGCGGCGACGAGCTACAGGAGGAATCCGGCTGCGACATTTGCTCGAGCACCGCGATGGGGTCCATGGCGAGGCAGGTCCGGTCGACCAGCGCGGTGAGCTCCCGCAGGAGCTCGTAGGCGATGCAGGCGCTCGGCGCGAAGAGCGCGGGATCGTCGACTCGCGGCGGGCTGCCCGAAAGGCCGCTCAGGGTGAAGAGAGCCATGAGGTTGTGTGGCGGACGCAGCGGGCAGAGCACGGCACCGGCGGCGGCGAGCTCGAGCATCTGGCGCCACTCGGCGGGCGGGCTCGCGAGCCGGTCCGGCCGCCACGCCTGGACCTGCGCCGCCGCATCGATGGGGAGCGCCCAGAGCCTGCCTTCCCAGACATAGCTTGCGAGCGAGGCGCCAACGTAGTCCTCGCGCGGGGGCGCGACGTCTGTTCCATCGTCGAGCGGTACGAGACATTCCTCGCGTGTGATCTGACCGACATGCGGATGATCGATCACGATGAGATCGTAGCGTTCCGCCAGCTGCGCAACCGGGAACGACTCGAAGTCCTGCAGCGAGCGGCGGTCCCATTCGACGCGTACCCCGGTGCGCGCTTCCCAGACCGCGGAGCAGGCAATGAGCGGATCGTAGCCCCGCGGGTGGTCCCAGGTCATGCCACGCAGGTGCCCCTTAGATTGGATTGACATCGTTTGTCAACGAACATAGCATTTATAGATAAACTATACGCGAGGAGTGGGGTTGACGGTAGCGCACGCAGGCCAGCAGCAGGCGGGAGGTGGGGAACGTCCTCTCGAGGGAGTGCTGGTACTCGACTTCAGCCAGTTCCTGGCGGGACCTTCCTGCTGCCTGCGGCTCGCCGATCTGGGCGCCGAGGTCATCAAGGTGGAGCGCCCCCGCGGCGGCGACCTCGCCCGCCAATTGCAGCTCGCGGACCAGGCTTTCGGCGCCGACAGCGCGCTCTTCCACACCATCAACCGCAACAAGAAGAGCTTCACCGCCGACCTGAAATCGCCGGTTGACCTCGAACGGGTGAAGGCGCTGATCGCGCGCGCCGACGTCATGGTGCACAACTTCCGCCCCGGCGTGATGGATCGGCTCGGTCTCGACTTCGATACGGTCGCGCGCCTCAATCCGGGGATCATCTATGCCGCCATCAGCGGCTATGGCGCGCGCGGCCCCTGGCGGGAGAAGCCGGGGCAGGACCTGCTGGTGCAGGCCATGTCGGGGCTGGCGTGGCTCTCGGGCGATGCCGGCCAGGGGCCCGTGCCCGTGGGTCTCTCCATGGCCGACCTCATGGCCGGGGCGCAACTGTGCCAGGGCGTGCTCGCGCTGCTCGTGCGCCGCGGCCGCACGGGCCGGGGAGGCCGCGTCGACGTGAGCCTGCTCGAATCCGCGATCGACATGCAGTTCGAGCAGCTCACGGCCTTTCTGAACGGCGACGGGCGGCAGCCGCCGCGCGATGCCGTCAACAACGCGAGCGTCTACCTCGGCGCGCCCTACGGTATCTACGAGACGGCTGACGGCTGGCTGGCGCTCGCCATGGCGCCCTTGGGAAAGCTCGCCGAGCTCACCGGCTGCAAGGCCCTCGAGGCCTACGCCGACCCCGCAATGTGGTTCAAGGACCGCGCCAGCATCAAGGCGCTGCTCGCCGCGCATCTGGCGCGCAAGCCGACGGCACACTGGCTGGCGCTGCTCGAGCCGGCCGACATCTGGTGCGCGCCGGTGCTCGACTGGCCGCAACTGGTGCGCCACGACGGCTTCGCCGCACTCGAGCTCACCCAGGAGATCGAGAACCCCGAGCACGGCGTCATGCGCACCACGCGCTGCCCGCTGCGAGTGGACGGCGAGGTGCTGACTTCTCCCCGCGGCGCGCCCGCGCTCGGCGCGGACAACGAGGAGATCCTGCGCCGGATCGAGCCGGACGCCGCCGGGAGTGATGCGTGATCGTCGAGCAGTTCTTCGAGGATTACGCGGTCGGCTTCAGCCGCCGCTCGCTCGGGCGCACGCTGACCGAGGCCGACATCGTGATCCACGCCGGCCAGACGGGCGACTTCTTTCCTCACCACATGGATGCGGAGTGGTGCGCCACCCAGGACTTCAAGCAGCGCATTGCCCACGGCACGCTGGTGCTCAGCGTCGGGATCGGCATGACGGCGAGCACGATCAATCCGCGAGCGATGTCCTACGGCTATGACCGTGTGCGCTTCCTCCGGCCGGTATTCATAGGCGACACGCTCACCGTCACCGCACGCATCACGGAGAAGCGCGATCATCCCAAGCGCAAGACGCATGGCGTGGTGGTCGAGGCGGTCGAGATCGCCAATCAGCGTGCCGAGCCCGTGCTGGTCTGCGAGCACCTGTACCTCGTGGAGCGCCGCAGCGCCGCGCCATGATCGCCTCGCCCGGCAACATGTCGTGAGCGCGCGCATGGCGGCGGTGGCAGTACTCCTGGCGCTCGCGGCAGCGTCGGGGCAATCCGCAACCGCTGCCGGCGCGACGCACGGCGCGCCGCTGCGATTCGGGCTCTCGAGCGCCGGGCTCAGCTATCCGTTCGCCGCCGCCATCGCGCAGGGATTCCAACAGCAGGCCGCGCGCGCCGGCGTCGAGGCCATCGTGCTCGATGCGCAAGGCAAGGTACAGAAGCAGGCGAACGACCTCGACGACCTGCTGTCGGAGCGGGTCGACGGCATCGTGCTCATGCCGCTCGATGCCGTCATCGCCCAGAGCTGGGTGGACCGGGCGGCGGCGGCCGGAATTGCGGTCGTGGCGGTGGGCTCCCAGGTGGGCGATCCCAACACCCGGCCGCTCCATGAGGTCTATCCCAGGCTCACCGCGCTGGTCACGCAGGATGAGGTCGTTGCGGGCCAGGAGGCGGGACGGCTCGCGATGACGCTGTTGCCGCGGGGTCGCCCCGCGCGGATCGCAATCATCGAGGGCGCGCCGGGTTTCCCCGAGGTCCTGCAGCGGGCGGAAGGCTTCCGCCAGGCGCTCGATGCGGCGCATGCGCCTTACCGTATCGTGGCCTCGCAGCCCGGCAACTGGACGGCGGACGATGCTGACACCGCCTGTCAGAACATTCTCGCGGCGCACCCGGACATCGATCTGTTCTTCAACGAGGCCGACGACATGGCGGTGGGCTGTGCGCACGCCGCGCGCTCGGCCGGCTCCGCTGCGCGGCAGCTCGGCATCGGCGGCTCGCGGCTCGCCATGGTCTCGCTGCAGGCCGGCAGGATCGACGGCACGGTCTGCTACGAGCCGCGCGAGCTCGGGGCGTTGGCCTTCGATGCGCTCTATGGGGATGTCACGGGCCGAAAGCCGCTGCATGCGGCATTCATCACCTACCGCACGCCGGGCATTACGCGCGCGAATGTCGGCGCCTGCCCGGCGCAGTGGTGAGCGGGATCCGCATGAGCGCAAGGCCTGTCCCTCTGCTGCAGCTCGAGCGCCTGGAGATGGTCTACCCGAACGGAACGGCGGCCCTGCGGGGTGTCGATCTCACGGTCCGCGAGGGCACCGTGCATGGGCTTCTCGGGGCCAACGGCGCCGGCAAATCGACGCTCATCCGCATTCTCTCGGGCGCTGCGCGCGCCACCGCAGGCAACATCGTGTGGCTGGGTGAGCGTGTGAGCTGGAGCCGGCCGGCGCAGGCGCGCGCGGCAGGCATCGCGACGCTGCACCAGCAGATCCCACTGGTGGGCACGCTCTCCGTGCTGGAGAACGTGTTCCTGGCGCAGCGCGGCGGCGGGCGGCGGGGACCGCAGCTCGCGGCGCGGCTGCGCGGGCTCATGGCTGCGATCGAATACGAGATAGACATGGATGCGCCCGTCGCGACGCTCGCGATCGGCGAGCGGCAGATGGTCGGCATCCTGCAGGCGCTCGCCGCCGATGCCAGCCTCATCGTCATGGACGAGCCGACCGCCTCGCTCGCGGCCACCGAGCGGCGGATCGTGCATCGCACCATCCGGCGGCTCGCCGGCGAGGGTAGGGCAGTGCTGCTGGTCAGCCACTTCCTCGATGAGGTGTTGGCCCTCACCGACGAGGTCACGGTGTTGCGCGACGGGGCGCGCGTGTTGGTTGCGGCCACGGTCGTCCTCGATGAGCCGGGACTGGCTGCCGCGATCGTCGGCCGCCCGCTGCGCGAGACTGCCGCCCGGGCGGCCGCCAACGAAGCGGGCGGGGACAGGGTCGTGGAGATCATCGGACTCGAGAGCCCGGGACGCCTGGCGCCGTGCTCCTTCGAGGTCCGCGCCGGCGAAGTGCTCGGGATCGCGGGATTCCTCGGCTCCGGGCGCAGCGAGTTGCTGCACGCCATCTTCGGCGCCGATCGCTCCGCCCGGGGCGAGGTGCGGCTCCACGGCAGGCGTGTGCGGCGCTCGCCGCGGGCTGCCGTGAGCGCGGGGATCGCTCTGGTGCCGGAGGATCGGCAGCGCCAGGCGCTGGTGCCGGAGTTTCCGCTCGCCAGCAACCTGACATTGGCGCACCTCGGGCAGTTCGCGCGCTGGGGACTCATCATACGCGGCGGCGCCGAGACGCAGGCCGCCGAGGCGGCCATTCAGCGCCTCAATATCAAGACTCGTGGTGTCGCGACACCCGTCACCGAGCTCTCCGGGGGCAACGCCCAGAAGGTCAGCATCGCACGCTGGCTGTGCGGCCCGACGAACCTGCTCCTCCTCGATGAGCCCACCGCCGGCATCGATATCGGCGCCAGGGCGGAAATCCTCGCTCTGGTACGCGAGCTCGCCGCCACGGGGCTCGCGATCGTCTGGGTCTCTTCCGATCTCACGGAGCTGGCGGCCGCCGCCGACCGCATTCTCGTCATGCGCGAGGGCGCCATCGTCGCCGAGCGAGACGCCGGAGAGACGGACGAGGCTGAGCTGGTCCTCCTCGCCTCGGGCGCGGCCCGAGCCCAGCCGGCCGTCAGGTGGAGGGGGAGGTCCTATGAGACTGCAGGCTAGGCGGGCGTTGGCTTTGCGCGAGGCGGGGGTCTATTACGCGCTGATCCTCATCATTCTTGCGCTCGCCGCCGTCTGCGCGGCTCTCGGACGCCCGAGCTATCTCAGCGCCGTCAACCTCATCAACATCCTCTACCAGGCCTCGCCGGTCGCACTGATGGGTGTTGCGATGACCGTGGTGCTCATCACGGGCAATTTCGATCTGTCCGTCGCGTCCGTGGCGGCGCTTGCCGCCGCCGTGCAGATCGGCGCGGTGGACGCGGTCGGCTTCTGGCCCGCGCTCCTCCTCGCGCTGCTGGCCGCCGGGGCGGTGGGCCTTCTCAACGGCCTCATGGTGCAGCTCGTCGGCATCAACGCCTTCATCGTCACGCTGGGAACATTGACAGCCATCCGGGGGCTCGTCCTCGTCGTCACCGGCGGCCGCTCGCTGATGGTGCAGACACCCGCGGCCCTTACCGCCATGACCAACTTCGAGAGCGGACGCGCGGGGCCGTTTCCTTATCCCATTCTCTACATGGCGGCTTTCACGCTGCTCGTCTGGCTGGTGCTGCAGTTCACCACCGTCGGGCGGCGCACCTATGCGGTCGGCGGCAACGCCGAGGCGGCGAGGCTCTGCGGAATCAGCGTCAATGCCTACCGGATCGGCGCGTTCGTGCTCTCCGGGCTGGCGGCTGGCTTCGCCGGAGTGCTCTACGCTTCGCGCTTCGGTGCCATGAACCCCACCGCCCTGCAGGGCGAGGAGCTCACGGTCATCGCCGCGGCAATCCTTGGTGGCACGTCGCTCTTTGGTGGCGCGGGCAGCGTCCTGAAGACCGTTGCCGGCGCGCTCGTGCTCTATACACTGACCAACGGGTTCAACGTCCTGAACCTGGGGGCGAACTACCAGGGGCTGATCGAGGGCACGGTGCTGATCGCCGCCGCGGCGATCTATACGCTCGGTGGGCGGCGGGGCGGCCGCATCCGTCCGCGGCGGCCCGGCGCCGATCTTCCCGCGCTGCGCGCCGGGCAATCCTCACTATAATTCTGGGGCGATCCCGGAGGCCTTATGCCACAAGACTCGCTGACGAGCCTCGAGGAGCGCCGCACGAAGTACTCGGTGCCGGCGCTCGAGAAGGCTCTCGATGTCCTCGAATACCTGTCCGAGCAGGCCGTGCCGCTCACGCAGGCGCAGCTCGCCCGGGCGCTGAAGCGCCAGGCGGGGGAGATCTTCCGCATGCTGGCCTGTCTCGAAAGCCGCGGCTACCTGCGGCGCGAGCCGGTCACCGGCGGCTACTCGCTCACCCTGAAGCTCTTCGAGCTGTCGCGCACGCACTCACCCTACGAGGTGCTCCTCAAGGCGGCGCAGCCCCTCATGCGCAGCCTGGCCGAGGAAGTGCGCGAGTCCTGCCACTTGTGCGTGCTGCACCGCGACCGCGTGCTGGTTCTCGCCCAGGAGGAGAGCCCGAGGCCCTTCCGCCTGTCGGTGGAGGTGGGCTCGCTGCATTCACCGCTGCACACGACCTCGGGCCGCGTGCTGCTCGCCAGCATGGAGGAGCAGGCGCGGGAGGAGATCCTGGTGCGCGACCTGGAGTGGCGGCGGGAGAAACCGGCCCTGCGCGCCGCCTTCATCAAGCGCCTGGCGGCGATCCGCGCGCGCGGCTACGAGCGCGCCGAGGGCGAGCGGTTCGTCGGCGGACTGGATATCGGCGTGCCGGTGGGCCCCGCCGAGTCCTCCATCAAGGCGGCGCTCACCATCGCCACCCTCAAGGAGAAGAACGGCCCGGATCTCGAGACCATGCTGCCGGCGCTGCAGGCATGCGCCGAGGTCATCGCGGTGCAGGCGGGCTTGAAGCGCGAGGAGGAGGCGCCTGGTGCCGACGCTCAGAATCGCGGTCCGGAAGTTTGACCCCTTCGAGAGCGCGATCCGGCGCCAGCTCGCCGACTTCGCGCGCGCCGCCGGATTGCAGGTGGGGATCGAGCTCGAGCCGCTCGAGCTCAACGACCTTCACCGGCGTCTCTTCGAACAGCGGGGCCTGAGCGACGGCTCGCTCGACATCGCCTTTCTCTCGACCGACTGGCTGGCCGAGGCGCAGGCGGCGGGGCTGATCGACGATCTGACCCCCCACCTCGCCCGGGCGCCGGTGGACGACTTCCCGCAGGCGTGGAGCCCGTCGCTGCTCGGGCTGCAGTCTTTCGCCGGCGGTTTCTGGGGCATGCCGTATCACGACGGCCCGGCGTGTCTCATCTACCGTAAGGATCTGCTGGCGGCGGCGGGACTGGAAGTGCCGCGGACCTGGGAAGACTTCCATGCGGCCGCGCGGCGCCTGCATGCGCCGCAGCGCGGCTGCTACGGGACCGCCCTGGCGTTGTTTCCGGACGGACACAACGGCTTCTACGACTTCTGTATCCAGGTGTGGAGCCGTGGCGGCGAGCCGTTCGGCGAGGGCGCCCGCCCGCAGCTCTGCTCGCGAGCGGCGATGGAGGCGTTGGAGTTCCTGCGCCGTCTGGCCGCTGACGATGCGGCTATCGCTCCCGGTGCGCGCGATCTCGACAGCGTCAAGTCGGGACTGCTCTTCTGCGAGGGCAGGGTGGCGCTGATGAGCAATTGGTTCGGTTTCGCGGCGCTCGGCGAGCGCTGGGAGGCGAGCCGCGTCAAGGGCCGCATCGCCGTGGCGCCGTTGCCTCGCGGTGTGTCGTTGAACGTGTTCTGGGTGCTCGCATTGGCGTCGGGCTCCCGCCAGAAGGATCTCGCGTGGTCCTTGATGCGTCACATCGCCACGGCCCCGATGGATAAGCTGACGACGCTCGAGGGTGCCATCGGCGTGCGCCGCTCCACCTGGGCGGATCCCGAGGTCAACGGACTCATTCCCTTCTTCCACGAGCTCGAGGTGCTGCACGAGCATGCGCGCGAGCTGCCGGCGCATCCGCGGCTGGCGGACATCGCGCACGTGATCGATGACCTGCTGGCCAAGGCGACGGCCACGAGCCTGCCGCTGGAGTCTCTGCTGCAGGAGGCGCAGGATCGGATCGGGAATATCGTCGCATGAGCTCATCCGCCGCATCGCTCCCTCTGCGCCAGCGCCATCCGCTCCCCAGCGTCCCGAGCCCGATCGTCCTGATCGGCACCGGTGGCATCGCCAACGACGCCCATCTGCCGGCTTACGCCAAGGCGGGCTTTCCCGTGGTGGGTGTGGTCGATCTCGATCCCGAGAAAGCCCGCGCGACGGCGCAGCGTTGGAGCATCGAGCGCGTGTTTCGCTCCGTGGAGGAAGCGGCGGCGGCCGTGCCGGGCTGTGTGTTCGATGTCGCCGCGCCGCCGGTCGCGCACGAGGCCATTCTCGCCGCCTTGCCCGCGGGCGCCGCGGTGCTCATCCAGAAGCCGTTGGGACTCGACCTGCGGCAGGCGACGGCCATCCGGGCGGTGTGCCGCGCGCGGCGGCTGGTGGCCGCCGTCAACTTCCAACTGCGGTTCGCCCCGATGATGCTGGCCGTGGCCGATGCGCTCGAGCGCGGGCTCCTCGGCCGTTTGCTCGACATCGAAGTGCACCTCAGCCTGCGCACACCGTGGGAGCTCTTTCCGCATCTCAAGTCCAACCCCAGGGTCGAGATCGTCTCCCACTCCGTCCACTATCTCGATACCATCCGTGCGCTCGCCGGCGAGCCGCGCCAGGTCCTCGCCCGCACCTATCATTTTCCGGGGAGCGGGCTCACGGACACGCGCACGTCGGCCATTCTCGACTACGGCAACGAGTTGCGTGTGACGCTCTCCCTCAACCATCATCACGATTTCGGCCCCCGCTTCCAGGACGCCAGTTTCCGCATCGAAGGCGATCGTGGCGCCGCCCTGGTGAAGCTGGGGTTGCTGCTCGATTACCCGCGCGGGGAGCCGGACGAGCTGTGGCTGGCGCCGCGTGGCGGACCCTGGCGCCCCATCGAGCTGGCAGGGAGCTGGTTTCCAGACGCCTTCATTGGCACGATGTCCAACCTGCAGCGCTTCGCCGCCGGGGAGGATGAGGTTCTGAGAACGTCCGTCGAGGATGCGTGGCACACGATGGCTCTTGTGGAAAGTTGCTACCAACAAACATGACTACATCACCGGATCTGCAAGGCAAGACTGCACTGGTTACCGCGGCAGCGCAGGGAATTGGACGCTCGAGCGCGCTGGCGCTGGCCGCAGCGGGCGCGCGCGTCATCGCTACGGACATCGACGACGTAAAGCTCGCGGCGTTGCGAGAGGAGAACAGTGGAATTGAAGTCTGCCGTATGGACGTCCGCGACACGTCCAGCGTGGCGTCGGCAATCTCACTCGCGGGCATCGTCGACGTCCTCTTCAACTGTGCCGGGTTCGTGCATCACGGCACGGTGCTCGATTGCACGGATGAAGAGCTGGACTTCGGATACGACCTCAACGTCAAAGCCATGGTGCGTACCATTCGTGCGGTGCTGCCCGGCATGCTGGCGAAGGGATCGGGCTCCATCATCAATATGGCGTCCGTGGCCAGCAGCATCAAAGGGGTCCCGGTGCGCTGCGTGTATGCCACCACCAAAGCGGCCGTTATCGGGTTGACCAAGTCCGTGGCCGCCGATTTCGTCAGCCGCGGCATCCGCTGCAACGCCATCTGCCCGGGCACGGTGGAGACCCCGTCGCTGGAGGAGCGCCTGAAGACAGTGGGGAAGACCGACGAGGGATACGAAAAGGCACGCGCCGCATTCATCGCGCGCCAGCCGATCGGACGGCTCGGGCGGCCGGAAGAGATCGCGGACCTGGTGGTCTATCTTGCAGCGGCGCCCTATACGACCGGGCAGATCCACGTCATCGACGGGGGCTGGAGCATGTGAGGGTGATCGAGCTCAGGCTCGAGCTGGGCAGTACGGCTCACTCTTGCGGCGTGGGGGGCGTGGGGGCCGGCGCCTGAGCGGGTTGCGGCTCCTGGCTGCTCCGCCAGGCGTCATAGCACCGAGGGTGGAAGTGAAGAATGAAGATCTCGCGGTCGACCCGGGCTTCGACCTCGTACTCGATCTCTTCGGCGCTCACCAGCACGCGGCAGTAATCGCATGGCGTGCCACAACCCTTGCCGCCCCACATGCGGCCGGGGATGGCGCTGCGCAAGGCAGCCACCGTCAACCGTTCGGACCGTTGTTCCGGCGCCGGCTCATTGAGCCCTGCCGATTGCGACCCACTCATTGCTGCTGACATCCTGCTCGGCCGGCGGGGTGGCCAAGCGTGCGACCCGGACCTGTTCCCGCGTGTAAAGTATACACCACCTAATCCCAAGCCGTCCGCAAGTGGCGACGTGTGACGCACCCCGCCGGGTCCTCGAATACACTTTGCCTCGCTGGCGGCTTTCCGCTATGGTTTAGCGACGGATCAGCCGTCTGAAGGCTAGCCGGTACTTATTACTAGAAACTTTCTGTCGGGGCTTGAGTCGCACGGAACTCCGGACGCAGCTTGCGGGAGACTGTCCGTGGTGCACAGCGGACTGCCGGCGAAGCGGCGACTGGAACCGTCGCCACCGCCTGGCAGAACACGCATCCGCCCGGCGCCTGGTGCGTCGGCGCTAGCGCTTTGCCGGCATCGACCGGCCAAAACTCAGTATCTTTTTGAGGCCCGCGCCCCGGGGGCGCGGCCGGCTATCACGCTGGAGAATCAGAATGCATTCGTCACAACAAGGAGCCGAACCCAAGCGCCGTAAGACGAACGGCGCCGGGCGAAGCGAAGCCGATGCTCTCGACCTGCGCGAGATCCTGCGCGCGCTGCAGTCGGTGCGCGACGGGGACTTCACCGTGCGCCTGCCCGGAGACAAGGCGGGGCTCGCCGGCAAGGTCGCCGATACGTTCAACGAAATCGTGAGCTCGAGTGAGCGGCTGGCAAGCGAGCTCGACCACGCCGGGCGCATCGTCGGCAAGGAAGGCCGCACGCGCCATCGCGTCGGACTCGATCGCCGCTCCGGCGCCTGGGGCGCGATGGAAGGCTCGGTCAACACGCTGATCGACGATCTGCTGTGGCCGACCACCGAAGTGACCCGCGCCATCGCGGCGGTCGCCAAGGGCGATCTGTCGCAGACCATGAGCCTCGAGGTCGACGGACGGCCGCTGCAGGGTGAGTTCCTGCGCTCGGCCAGCATCGTGAACGCCATGATCGAGCAGATGAGCGCCTTCACCTCGGAGGTGACGCGCGTGGCGCGCGAGGTGGGCACGGAAGGCAAGCTCGGTGGTCAGGCGGCGGTGGCCGGCGTCTCCGGCACCTGGAAGGATCTGACCGACAGCGTCAACTCCATGGCGAGCAACCTGACCGGCCAGGTGCGCAACATCTCCGAGGTGACCATCGCCGTCGCGAGCGGCGACCTGTCGCGCAAGATCACAGTGGACGTACGCGGCGAGATCCTGCAGCTCAAGGAAGCCATCAACACCATGGTGGACCAGCTCCGCTCATTCGCGTCCGAGGTGACGCGTGTGGCGCGCGAGGTGGGCACCGAGGGCAAGCTCGGCGGTCAGGCGATCGTGCCGGGCGTCGCGGGCACCTGGAAGGACCTCACGGACAGCGTCAACGCGATGGCCACCAACCTTACGGGCCAGGTCCGCAACATCGCGGAAGTCACGACGGCCGTGGCGCGCGGCGACCTGTCGCGCAAGATCACGGTGGACGTGAAGGGTGAGATCCTCGAGCTCAAGAACACCATCAACACGATGGTGGACCAGCTCAACGGCTTCGCGGCGGAGGTGACTCGCGTGGCGCGCGAGGTGGGCACCGAAGGCAAGCTCGGCGGCCAGGCGGCGGTGCCGGGCGTTGCCGGCACCTGGAAGGATCTGACCGACAGCGTGAACTCCATGGCCGGCAACCTGACCGGCCAGGTGCGCAACATCGCCGAGGTCACGGTGGCAGTGGCAAACGGCGACCTGTCGCGCAAGATCACGGTGGACGTGCGCGGCGAGATCCTGCAGCTCAAGGAAGCCATCAACACGATGGTGGACCAGCTCCGCTCGTTCGCATCCGAGGTGACCCGCGTGGCGCGCGAGGTGGGCACCGAAGGCAAGCTCGGCGGCCAGGCGGCGGTGCCGGGCGTTGCCGGCACCTGGAAGGATCTGACCGACAGCGTGAACTCCATGGCCGGCAACCTCACCGGCCAGGTGCGCAACATCGCGGAGGTGGCAACCGCCATCGCCCGCGGCGACCTTTCCCGCAAGATCACCGCGGACGTGAAGGGCGAGATCCTCGAGCTCAAGAACACCGTCAACACGATGGTGGATCAGCTCAACAGCTTCGCGGCCGAGGTGACGCGCGTGGCGCGCGAGGTGGGCACCGAGGGCAAGCTCGGCGGCCAGGCCGAGGTGAAGGACGTGAGCGGCGTCTGGAAGGACCTTACCGATAACGTCAACTTCATGGCCGGCAATCTGACCGGCCAGGTGCGCAATATCGCCGAGGTCTCGACCGCCATCGCCCGCGGCGACCTCTCCCGCAAGATCACGGTGGACGTGCGCGGCGAGATCCTGCAGCTCAAGGAGACCATCAACACGATGGTCGATCAGCTGAACAGCTTCGCGGCGGAAGTGACGCGCGTGGCGCGCGAGGTGGGCTCCGAGGGCAAGCTTGGTGGCCAGGCCGTCGTGCCGGGCGTCGCCGGCACGTGGAAGGACCTCACCGATAACGTCAATTCCATGGCGCGCAACCTCACCGGTCAGGTGCGCAACATCGCGGAAGTGACCACAGCCGTGGCGCGCGGTGACCTGTCGCGCAAGATCACGGTGGACGTCAGGGGCGAGATCCTGCAGCTCAAGGACACCATCAACACGATGGTGGACCAGCTGAACAGCTTTGCCGCGGAAGTGACGCGACTGGCGCGCGAAGTCGGTACCGAAGGCAAGCTCGGCGGCCAGGCCGAGGTGCCGGAGGTCGCCGGCACGTGGAAGGACCTCACCGACAACGTCAACGTGATGGCGAACAACCTCACGAACCAGGTACGCGGCATCGTCAAGGTGGTGACCGCGGTGGCGAACGGCGACCTCAGACAGAGGCTGACCGTCGAATCCAAGGGCGAGGTCGCGGCTCTCGCCGACACCATCAACAGCATGACCGACACGCTCGCGATCTTCGCCGATCAGGTGACGAGCGTGGCGCGCGAAGTGGGAGTGGAAGGGCGACTCGGCGGCCAGGCGCACGTGCCGGGCGCCGCCGGCACGTGGAAGGACCTCACGGCCAACGTGAACCTGCTCGCCGCCAACCTCACCACCCAGGTGCGCGCGATCGCCGAGGTGGCCACCGCCGTCACCCAGGGCGACCTCACGCGCTCGATTCAGGTGGACGCGCGCGGTGAGGTGTCGGAGCTCAAGGACAACATCAACGCCATGATCGGCAACCTGCGCGCCACGACGGAGCGCAACACGGAGCAGGACTGGCTGAAGACCAACATCGCGAAGTTCAGCCGCATGCTGCAGGGCCAGCGGGATCTCGTGACGGTCGGACGGCTGCTGCTCTCCGAGGTCGCGCCGCTGGTCAACGGTCAGCAGGGCGTCATGTACGTCATGGAGGGTGTGAACAGCTCCTCGTGCCTCAAGGAGCTGGCGAGCTACGCCGACGGCGCGCACGAGACGAGTGATCCGCGCTTCTTCGCGATCGGCGAGGGACTGGTCGGTCAGGCGGCCGCCGACCACAGGCGCATGCTCATCACCGAGCTCGATACGCAGGCCGACTCGATCGAGGTGCGCGGCGGACTCGTTTCCGCACGCCCGCGCAGCGTCATCGTGCTGCCGGTGCTGTACGAAGGTGAGGTGAAGGCGGTGCTCGAGCTCGCCTCACTCTACGACTTCACGCCCTCGCAGCTCGCCTTCCTTGAGCAGCTCACCGACAGTATCGGTGTGGTGCTCAACACCATCGAGGCGACGATGCGCACCGAGGAGCTGCTGAAGCAGTCGCAGCAGCTCGCCGGCGAGCTGCAGACGCAGCAGCGCGAATTGCAGCAGACGAACGAGGAGCTGGCCACCAAGGCGCGCCTGCTCGCCGACCAGAACGTCGAGGTCGAGAGGAAGAACACCGAGATCGAGCTCGCCCGCAAGGCGCTCGAGGAGAAGGCCGCGGAGCTGGCGCTGACCTCGCGCTACAAGTCCGAGTTCCTCGCCAACATGTCGCACGAGCTGCGCACGCCCTTGAACAGCATCCTGATCCTGGGCCAGCAGCTGTCGCAGAACAGCGAGGGCAATCTCAGCAATCGTCAGGTCGAGTACGCCCGCACGATCCATTCCGCGGGCACGGACCTGCTGAATCTCATCACCGACATCCTCGATCTGTCGAAGATCGAATCCGGAACGGTCACCGTCGAGTACGAGGAGCTGAGCTTCGGCACGCTCAAGGAGACGATCGAGCGCAGCTTCCGCCACGAGGCTGAGACGCGCAAACTGGCTTTCACGCTGGACTTCGACGCTCATCTGACGCGCTCGATGACCACGGACTCCAAGCGCCTGCTGCAGATCCTGAAGAACCTGTTGTCGAATGCCTTCAAGTTCACGGAGCGCGGCGGCGTGCGGCTGCACGTTGCGACCGCCACCGGCGGCTGGAGCCTCGACCATCCGTCGCTGAATCAGAGCAGCGGCGTGGTCGAGTTCTCGGTGAGCGACACCGGCATCGGCATTCCGCTCGAGAAGCAGCGCATCATCTTCGAGGCGTTCCAACAGGCGGACGCGGGCACGGCACGCAAGTACGGCGGTACCGGCCTCGGCCTGGCGATCAGCCGCGAGCTGGCGCAGCTCCTCGGCGGCGAGATTCGCCTGAGCAGCTCGCCCGGCGCCGGCAGTACCTTCACCTTGTATCTGCCGCAATCACAGACCACCCTGACGCATGCGAAGTCGGCCGCGGCCGTCAGCGTCGCCTCGCCGGCGGCGCAAACCGCATTGGCGCCGGCCGTGCGGGCGGCAGTGGCTCGTGTGGAGGAAATCGCGGACGATCGCGACGACATCGCACCGTCGGACTCCGTATTGCTGGTCGTCGAGGACGATCCTCACTACGCGCGGGTCCTGCTCGAGCTGGCTCGCCACAAGGGCTTCAAGGTGGTGGTGGCCGGCAGCGGAGAGCGGGCTTTGTCGCTGGCGGCGAAGCACAAACCGACTGCGATCTCGCTCGATATCTTCCTGCCCGACATGCTCGGCTGGACGGTGCTCAATCAGTTGAAGCGCAATCCGGACACGCGACACATTCCGGTGCAGCTGCTCACCGTGGAGGACGAGCGCCAGTACGGCCTGGAGCGCGGCGCCTTCTCGTTCGTCACCAAGACGGTCACCACGGAGAGCCTGGAAGAGGCGCTCGACCGGCTGAAGAACTTTACGTCCGCGCGCCCGCGGCGCCTGCTCGTGGTCGAGGACAACGCGGCCGAGCGTCTGAGCATTACGGAGCTGCTGGGGTCGGAGGATATCGAGATCGCCACGGCCGAGAGCGGCAGGGCGGCGCTCGACCTCATGCGGGAGCGCTCGTTCGACTGCGTGGTGCTCGATCTCGCTTTGCCTGACATCTCCGGATTCGACCTGCTGGCGGAAGTGCAGAAGGACGCCAAGCTCCGCGAGACGCCGATCGTCGTCTTCACCGGCAGGGAGCTCACGCTGGAAGAAGAGGGGGAATTGCGACGGCAGGCGAAGAGCATCGTGTTGAAGGGCGTGCGCTCGCCGGAGCGGTTGCTCGATGAGACGGCGCTCTTCCTGCACCGGGTGGTGGGCGATCTGTCGCCGGAGAAGCAGGAGATGATCCATTCGCTGCACGAGAGCGACGAAGCGCTGCGCGGCCGCAAGGTCCTCGTCGTCGACGATGACATCCGCAACGTCTTCGCGCTCAACAGCCTGCTCGAGCGGCACGAGATGCACGTGGTTAACGCCAGCAACGGGTACGAGGCCATCGAGCTGCTGGAGCGTACCGATGAGCTTTCACTGGTGCTGATGGATGTGATGATGCCGGAGATGGACGGCTACGAGACGATGCGGCGCATCCGCACCAAACCGCAGTTCAAGCTGTTGCCCATCATCGCGCTCACGGCGAAGGCCATGAAGGGCGACCGGGAGAAATGTCTGGAAGCGGGCGCGTCTGATTACGTCGCCAAGCCCGTGAACAGCGACCAGCTCCTCTCCCTGGTCCGGATGTGGCTGCGTCGTTGAACGGCGCCGGCGGCCGAGGGGTCAATCGAATGTCAGCTACAGAGCTCGCAGAGAAGGTCAGTATCCTGCTGGTGGACGACCAGCCGCAGCGCCTGGTGGCGTATCGCGCGATACTCGCCAACCTCGACCTGGATCTGGTCTGCGCCCGCTCCGGACGCGAGGCGCTCGAGCACCTGATGGACCAGGAGTTCGCGGTCGTGCTGCTCGATGTCAGCATGCCCGACATGGACGGCTTCGAGGCCGCGAAGCTCATTCACGAGCACCCGCGTTTCGAGAAGACGCCGATCATCTTCGTGACGGGAGTGCATCTCGACGACCTGGACCGCCTCAAGGGCTACTCGCTCGGCGCGGTCGATTATGTGTCGGTGCCGATCGTGCCCGAGATCCTGCGCAGCAAGGTGTCGGTGCTGGTCGAGCTCTACTGCAAGCGCAAGGAGCTGCAGCGGGCGAACGAGGAGCTTGCCTCGGCGAACGCGCGCCTGTCCGAGGCCAATATCGCGCTGCAGGAGGAGAAGACGCGCGAGCTCGAGGTCTTCAACCGCAGCCTGCAGCGCGCGAACTCCGAGCTCGAGGCGGCGAACCGCTCGCTGCAGAGCGAGAATGCCGAGCGCACGCGCGCGGAGCAGGCGTTGAAGGAGGCCGACCGCCACAAGGACGAGTTCCTGGCGATGCTCGCCCACGAGCTGCGCAACCCCCTGGCGCCGATCCACAACGCGATCGAGCTGATGCGCATCAAGCCGCTCGTCGATCCACAGCTCAACTGGGCGCGCGACGTCATCGCGCGGCAGCTCACGAGCCTGACGCGCCTGGTCGACGACCTGCTCGACGTCTCGCGCATCACGCGCGGGAAAATCAACCTGACGCGCCAGATGGTCGAGCTGGAAGCGCTCATCTCGCGTGCGATCGAGACGGTGCATCCCCTGTTCGACGAGCAGAAGCATCAGCTCACACTGGAGCTGCCGGAGCCCGGAGTGAAGCTGTTCGGCGATCCCACGCGGCTCACGCAAGCGATCGCCAACGTGCTCGGCAATGCGGCGAAGTACACGGATCGAGGCGGCCGGATCATAGTGAGCGCGGCGGTCCGCGACGCGGATGTCGAGATACACATTCGCGACAATGGGATCGGCATCCGGCCGGAGATGTTGCCGTACGTCTTCGAGCTCTTCACTCAGCTCGATCGCGACGATGGCCGGACGCAAGGCGGCCTCGGCATCGGTCTCGCGCTGGTGCAGCGGCTGGTGCAGATGCACGGCGGCGATGTCTCGGCGGCGAGCGACGGGCCGGGCAAAGGGAGCGAGTTCGTGATCCGGCTGCCGCGGCTGCGCGAGGAAGAGGACGAGGCTGAAGGCGCGCCGCTCGAAGCAGAGCCCGAGCCGATTGTCGAGGTGGTTGCAGCGGAGCGTGAGATGGCGTCGGTCGTGGCGCCGCTCGTTACGGCGAGCACGGCGCGCCTGGCTCGCAGAATTCTCATCGCGGACGACAATAACGACGCTCTCGAGAGTCTGGCGACGTTGTTGCAGCTCAGCGGGCACGAGGTCTTCACCGCGACCAACGGCGGTACTGCGCTGCAAAGCATCGAGCGGCATCTTCCCGAGGTAGTGCTGCTCGATATCGGCATGCCCATGCTGGACGGCTATGAGGTCGCGAGACGCATCCGTGCGCAGCCCTGGGGCCAGCGGATCACATTGGTGGCGCTGACCGGCTGGGGCCAGGACTCCGACCGGCGCCGCTCGCGCGAGGCCGGCTTCGACTCTCACCTGGTGAAGCCGCTCGATCTCGAGACGCTCACCGATCTTCTGGCCCGGCTGCCTTCGAGCCCCGGTTTCCCGCCACCGGGCGTGAAGTCTTCAGCCCATTGAGGTTCATCGAGGCACGAGACCGCCTGCTGCGGTTGCGGGAGGATCTGGCCGCGGCGCAGCGCGAGTTCGCGTGGCCGCAGTTCGATGAGTTCAATTGGGCGAGCGACTACTTCGACGTCATCGCCCGTGACAACGAGCAACCGGCGCTGCGGGTCGTAGATGATGCGGGCAACGGGGACACGCTCTCTTTCGCGCAGCTCGCCCGGCGGTCATCCCAGGTGGCCAACTGGCTGTGCGGCCTCGGTGTCGGGCATGGCGATCGCATCCTCGTCATGCTGGGCAACGTCCTCGTGCTGTGGGAGACGATGCTCGCGGCCATCAGGATCGGCGCGGTGGTCATTCCGGCGACCACGTTGCTGGAAAAGGCGGACCTCGCGGACCGTATCGTCAGGGGTCAGGTGACGGCGGCAATCACGCACTCGCGGCTGACGAGCCGATTCGACAGCATCCGTGAGATACCGCTGCGGATTTCCGTCGGCGAGCCGGTGGCGGGTTGGGCCGACTACGCAATGTCGCGACACGCGGGTGAAGCATTCGTTGCCGCCCGCAAGACCCGGGCGGATGACCTGCTGTTCCTCTATTTCACCTCCGGAACCGCGGCCGCGCCCAAACTCGTTGCGCATACACACACGAGCTATCCCGTCGGGCACCTTTCCACGATGTACTGGATCGGCCTCGAGCCCGGGGACGTGCATCTCAATCTGAGCTCGCCGGGTTGGGCGAAGCATGCGTGGTCGTGCTTTTTCGCGCCCTGGAATGCTCAGGCCTGCGTGCTCGCCTATCAGTACGAGCGGTTCGATTCCCGGGCGTTGCTGGATCAGCTGATTCGCTGCCGCGTGACCACGTTCTGCGCCCCTCCCACCGTCTGGCGCATGTTGATTCAGCAGGATCTGCGGCGCTGGTCAGTGAGCCTGCGGGAAGTCGTGAGCGCGGGCGAGCCGCTCAATCCCGAGGTCATCGAGCGGGTTCGGCAAGCCTGGGGTCTGACGATTCGCGACGGCTACGGCCAGACCGAGACGGCCGCACTGATCGGCAACCCGCCCGGCCAGCCGCTCAAGGCCGGGTCCATGGGCCGGCCTCTGCCGGGCTACTCCATCGTCCTGCGCGGCCTCGACGGGCGCATTCAGGAAGAGGGCGAGATCTGCATCGATCTGACACGGCGCCCTGCAAGCCTCATGCAGGGCTATCTCGACGATCCGGAGCGAACCGCCGGGGTGATGCGCGATGGCTACTATCACACGGGCGATGTGGCCCAGCGGGATTCCGATGGCTACCTCACGTACGTCGGCCGGATGGACGATGTGTTCAAGTCGTCCGACTACCGGATCAGTCCCTTCGAGCTCGAGAGTGTCCTCCTCGAGCACGTCGCGGTGGCGGAAGCCGCAGTCGTACCTAGCCCCGATCCACTGCGGCTCTGCGTGCCCAAGGCGTTCGTGACACTGGTGGCCGGATACAACCCGGACGCTGAGACCGCACGATCGATTTTCGTGCACATCCGGACGCGGGTCTCTGCATACAAGCGCATCAGGCGTATCGAGTTCAATACGCTGCCCAAGACCATCTCAGGGAAGATCCGCCGCGTCGAGCTGCGCAATGCCGAGCAGGGACGCGACGCCGCGTCCGGGCGCAACCCGCATGAATTCTGGGAAGAGGACTTCTCCGAGCTCTGATCCTTCCATGGCCATCGAAAGCATATCCACGGAGGCGCTGCGATTGTCCCCGGGGCGCCGCCCGTGTAATCTTGCGCGCCCGGTGCGGCCGGCCTACCGCGCCTCTCTTCCACAGCAGCGTCCCCGTCGTCTAGAGGCCCAGGACATCGCCCTTTCACGGCGGTAACACGGGTTCGAATCCCGTCGGGGACGCCATAAAATCAACGGGTTACGACGCGACGAGCCGCGCGAATTCCGCTCCGGGTAACTTCCGGGTAAGTCTGGATCACTCCGCGGGACTGCATACGGCGCCCCAGGAGCCGCGCGCTTTTCGCCGCGCGGGCACCTCGGTGTCAGCGAGCACGACCGAGAGCGTTGGCGCCAGCGACAACGCCGAGAAGCATGAGCGCTGCCCCGACTCGGAGCCAGGCGGGGTTGAACCCGGTCACCCTATGACGGGCGCGCGCATCGAACCGCCCATGCGCGCCGGGATCACCGGAAACCGGCTCGAACAGATTGTCGGGCCGGTTGGCGCGCGCTGGCTCTGCCGCCAACTGACCGCTATAGCCTTCGGTCGCGAGGAGGTGGTCTCCCAACCGCGGCAGCATCATCGTTCCGATGATCGCCTTCAGCGCGGAGGGGCCGATCCAGAGCTCGCGCGGCGCGTCGCGAGCCGCACGCACGATCTCGCGCGCGATAGCCTCCGGCTGATAGATCGGCGGCACGGGTTGGAGCCGCTGCTGCATACGGCTGCGCGCCCAGTCGAATTGCGGCGTGTTCACCGCCGGCAGTTGCACCATGGACAGGCGCACGCGGCTTTTGTCGTGCGCGAGCTCGCTGCGCAGTGCGTCGGTGAAGCCGCGGATCGCGAACTTCGCCCCGCAATACGCCGATTGCAACGGGATGGCGCGATAGCTCAGCGCCGAGCCGACCTGCACGATGGTTCCATGGTTGCGCGGCCGCATGTGCTTGAGAGCGGCCATCGTGCCGTAGACTTGCCCAAGATAGGTGACCTCGGTCACCCGCCGGAACTCATCCGGCTTGATCTCGTGAACAGGCGAAAAGATGGTCGCCATGGCATCGTTGACCCAGACATCGATGTTGCCCCACTCGGCGATCACTCGGTCAGCGGCGGCCGACACTGCTTCCGCATCGCTGACATCGAGGGGTAGAACGAGGGCGCGGCCACCCGCGGTTTCTACGTCTCGCTTCGCGCCCTCGAGACCATCGCGGCCACGCGCGATGAGGCCGACGTTGAATCCGTTCCGGGCGAAGGCGATTGCCGTCGCGCGCCCGACGCCGGCTGAGGCCCCGGTGATGACCACTGTGTTCACTCCACGCTCAGTCACCTCGACCTCACTCTCGTCGTCCGGAAGCAGCGGCATATGCCATCCAACTTAAGTCCGCGGCGTATGAATTGTTCCCAAGCCAAGGAATAGCGTGGCCGCTGCGGATCAGACCGCGTATTGTCTGGCGTCGGCATGCTTGAACTCGAGACCTAGGCCGGGACGGCTCAGATCCGGATGGAGCAAACCGTCAACGGGCGCCGGTACTCCGTCGAACAGCATGGTCGCGACGCGCACGTGATCGTGAAAATACTCCATATGGCGCACTCGCAAGGCAGCACAACACGGATGCAGGTGCAGAATCGGCGCACAATGGCTGGAGAGTGACACGCAGTGTGACTCGCAGAGCGCATCGACACGCAAGAAATCGGAAAAGCCGGCGCAGCGGGTCGCATCGGCCTGAAGGACATCTACCGCTCCCGACGCCAGCATCCGCCGAAAGTAACGCAAGTCATATCCGTATTCCCCCGCGGCGATGTCCATGCCGGGCGGCGCGCGGTTGCGCAACAGTTTGAGGCCGGCCAGATCATCGGACGACACCGGCTCCTCGAACCACCTCACGCCGAAGTCGGCGAAGGCATCAGCCATGGCAAGTGCCTGCTTACGCCCATATGCGCCGTTCGCGTCGACGAAGAGCTCCGTGCGTGGCCCAATCGCGTCGCGCGCCGCGCGTACTCGCTCGATGTCCGCACCGGAATCACGGCCGACCTTCATCTTCACCCGCGAAATACCAGCTTCCGCCAAGCCGCCGAGCTGCTTCTGAAGTTCGGCGATCGTGTATGAGGTAAAGCCGCCACTGCCGTAGATCGGTACCGCATCACGGACGGCGCCGAACAGCACCGCGAGCGGTACATTGAGCAGGCGCGCTTTCAGATCCCATAGCGCGGTATCCACTGCGGAAATCGCCATCGAGGCGATGCCGGGCCGGCCTAGATTGCGAATTGCCTGCACCATCTGCATCCAACTCCCCGGGACGCACATCGCATCGCGTCCGCGGACGACGTCGATAAGCTTGTCCCTGATCAGGGTTGCGGTTGCCGTGTCAGCGTAGCTGTAGCCGATGCCTGTAATTCCCGCCGCTTGCGCTTCGACGAGCACCAATGTCGTCGAGTCCCAGGCGAGAGTGCCGTCCGATTCCGGGGCGTCGGTGGGAATCTTGTAGGCCGACACATTGATCCGCTCGATCGGCACGGTGCGGCGGGTCGGCGTCATTTCACGCTTAAAAGGTAAATCGCTGACGGCCGTGCTCTTGGTGTGTCGTGATGTGGGACGCAGTAAGGCTGCTGTTGCAGCAAAATCTGATCCGCTAGTCATGCTACATCATCGAGAGCGGGGGGGCGGCAATGTCTTCGCAGGCATGCGCATTGCTCTTAAAGAGGCAGGCGGGAAGATCTGCAGCTGATCCTATTCTCGACGGTCGTGTTGATCATCATGGTGGGCGGCACAGTATGGATCATGGGCGGTCTCGCGCCGCGCATGGGCATGAGGTAACGGATGGAGATCGAAGTAGTCCTCGCTGCGGACGCGACAATCGGGGAATCGCCCACTTGGGCGCCTGCCGAGCACGCGCTTTATTGGATCGACATCAAGAAGCCCGCGCTTTACCGCTTTGATCCGGCGACGGGAAGCCAGCGATCATGGCCCATGCCGAGCGATATTGGAGCTTTCGGCCTGGTCCTCGAGCCGCCGGGAGCCGTCGTTGCCCTGCGGGAAGGGATCTACCGGCTCGATTTTGCCTCCGGGTCACTGACGCGATTGGCGCCCCCGCCCTACGACCCGACTCTGTTCCGCTTCAATGAGGGAGCGTGCGATGTTACCGGTCGCTTCTGGGTTGGTGTCATGTTCGATCCGCTCGACGATTCCGCTCTTCCGCAGACGTCATCCCTGCACAGCTTCACCCTGCGCGAAGGTCTGCGCCGCGAACTGGATGCCGCCGAGCTGCACAATGGAATGGCATGGAGCCCTGACGGCCGTCGGTTCTATCTGTCGCATAGCTTCAGACGAGAGGTGTTCACCCACGCGTTCGACCCGATCAGCGGCCGGCTCGGGGAGCGCACGCTGTTCGCAAAGGTGCCGGAGGCGCTTGGCCTGCCGGATGGCGCAGCCGTCGACAGCCAAGGCGGCTATTGGTGTGCACTGCACGGCGCCAGCCGATTGCGGCGGTACACGGCGGCGGGCGCTGTGGACCGGGACATCGCGTTGCCGGTGAGCCAGCCGACGATGTGCGCCTTCGCCGGCGAGGCACTCGATGTGCTGTATGTCACCAGCGCCGCAGAAAAGCTGACGCCGGAGCAGCGGCAACGCGAGCCGCTTGCCGGCGCGCTGCTGCGCCTTCGACCCGGCGAGACGGGTATCGCCCGACCTTGCCTGCTGCGCTGAAACCCCGGCACGGCACATGCTCTCTTGTCACGGCGTCAGGCTCGACGTGGAGGTTTCACGCGCGGGTAAGGAGTCTAGATGAGCATGAACGTTAGCGATTTCGTCTGGCATCGCATCCAGGAATGGGGCATCAAGCGCGTCTACGGTTACCCCGGTGATGGCGTGGGCGGTCTCGATGTGGCGCTGGAGAAGGTCAAGGACAAGCTGCAGTACGTCCAGGTGCGGCACGAGGAGATGGCGGCCTTCATGGCGTCGGGCCACGCCAAGTTCACCGGCGAAGTTGGACTTTGCTACGCCACTTCCGGACCCGGAGCGATCCACCTGCTCACAGGCCTGTATGACGCGAAGATGGATCACGTGCCCGTCGTCGCCATAGTGGGCCAACAGGCGCGGACCTGCATCGGCGCACACTATCAGCAGGAAGTGGATCTGCAATCGCTGTTCAAGGATGTCGCCGGGGATTTCGTCGCGACTGCCAGCGTGCCGAGTCAGATGCGTCACCTCATCGACCGGGCAGTACGCATCGCATCCACCCGGCGAACCGTCACCTGCGTCATCATTCCCAATGATCTTCAGGAGCTGGCCTACGAGGATCCGCCCGTAGTCCACGGTACCACTCATACCGGTGTAGGTTACGCCGGCCCCGCGCAATTGCCGAGCGAAGATCTGCTGCGTCGGGCCGCCGCCGTGCTCAATGCAGGCGGCAAGGTCGCCATGCTGGTCGGTGCCGGAGCGCTGCGCGCCACGGACGAGGTGATCGCCGTGGCGGAGAAACTTCAGGCAGGTGTCGCCAAGGCGCTGCTCGGCAAGGCCGTTTTGCCTGACGAGCTGCCCTGGGTCACCGGCTCGCTGGGTTTGCTCGGGACCAAACCGTCCTGGGATCTGATGAAGGGTTGTGACACCTTCCTCATGGTCGGCTCTGCCTTCCCGTACAGCGAGTTTCTGCCCAATCCAGGTGCCGCGCGCGGCGTGCAGATCGATCTGGACGGCACCATGCTGAGCCTGCGCTACCCGATGGAGGTCAGCATGGTGGGTGATAGCGCCGTTACCTTGCGCGCGTTGCTGCCGCTGCTCGAGCAGAAGCCGGCAAGCGAGTGGCGGCGTGGCATCGAGACGGGCGTCGCCAAGTGGTGGAAGACGCTCGATGAGCGGGCGATGATGTCTGCCAATCCCATCAACCCGCAGCGCGTCTTCTGGGAGCTGTCGAAGCGGCTACCGGAGAATTGCATCATGACGGGCGACTCCGGCTCCGTGGCCAACTGGTACGCTCGCGACATCCGTATGCGCCGCGGCATGATGGGATCGCTTTCCGGGAGCCTCGCGTCCCTGGGCGCGGCGACGCCCTACGCGATGGCGGCGAAGATGGCCTTCCCGGATCGCGTGGTCATCGCCTTCATCGGTGATGGCGCCATGCAGATGAACGGCCTCAACGTGATGATCACGATCTCCAAGTACTGGAAGGAGTGGTCCGACCCGCGGTTGATCGTCATGGTGCTCAACAACCGCGACCTCAATCAGGTGACGTGGGAGGAGCGCATACAGCTCGGTGCGGGTAAAACGGAGTCGACGCAAAGCATCCCCGACTTCCCGTACCACAAATACGCGGAGCTCCTGGGCTTGAAGGGCATCTTCGTCAACGACCCGCAGAAGCTGGGCTCGGCCTGGGATGAGGCGCTCGCGGCCGATCGACCGGTGATCCTGGAATGCTACACGGATCCGAACGTGCCCCCGTTGCCGCCGCACATCACACTCAAGGACGCGAGGGACTTCTTGACTATGATGGCGAGCGAGCCGGAATTGGCCAGCGTGCTGAAGGGCAGCTTGAAACAAATCCTCGCGAGCGTGCTGCCTCGCGGTAAGAGCTGACACGTGCGGCTCTCGCCGGCAGCGGGCCTTGGGCTTGGCGCGATCCTCGGCGTTGCGGCTCTGGCGCTGACCCGGCCGCCCGCCCGCGCGCGAGCCGCCTCGAGCCGCCTGCGCGTTCGCGCTCCAATCCTTGATCCCGGAGCTGCCGTCCACGCGGCACGGCGCATGAATCGATCGGCCGGTGTGATCGCAGCCTCGGTTCTGGCGGACAGCGCCATCGAGCACTATCGCGGCTCGTTTCACAACAAGGCGATGGTGACGCCGCTCGTGGCCGCGACGTTGTCGTTGGCCGCTAGCCTGCACGGCAATGCGGATAAACAGGCGGCGGCGCATCGGCTGCGCGACTGCGTCTACGCCGCCGCGGCGCTGACGGGGCTGGCGGGCACGGGCTTCCATCTCTTCAACATCCGCCAGAAGCCCGGCGGCTTCTCCTGGCAGAACTTGTTTTATTCCGCTCCGCTCGGCGCACCTGCGGCGCTGATCCTGTCAGGGCTCATGGGCTTCCTGGCGGAACGCGTTCGGGATACGGTTCCCGGTCAGGCGCCGACCATCGGCGGCCTCTCGGCCGGGCGCGTGGTGGCTGCCGCGACCAGTCTGGGTCTTCTCGGGACGGTGGCCGAAGCCGGCCTGCTGCATTTCCGCGGCGCCTACCACGATCCATTCATGTACCTGCCGGTGACGATTCCGCCGCTGACCGCTGTCTCGATCGGCCACGCGGCGCTCGGCCGAACCCATCGGCGGCGCTCGTTGACACGGTTTTGGCTGCGCTTCACGACGCTGCTGGGCTTCGCCGGTACCGGATTCCACATCGTGGGTGTTGCGCGCAACATGGGCGGTTGGCGCAATTGGCGGCAGAACGTGCTGAATGGACCGCCCATTCCGGCGCCGCCGAGCTTCACGGGGCTCGCTCTGGCGGGCCTTGCCGCACTCGGCCTGATGCAGGACCACCCCGATGACTGATCGCTATCCGACCTATGACGTGCTCGCCAAGCGCTGGACCGAATCCTGGAACGAAGTGACGCGCAAGGTGATCGACCGGCGCCTCGCCGTGACGCGCGAGCCGCGATTCTTCTCTGCGAGTGAGTGGCGAACTCTCGGCGCACTGTGCGATCGGATCCTGCCACAGCCGAAGGATCGTGCGCCCGTTCCGCTGCCGGCCTATGTCGATCAGAAGATCGCGGATGGGCGCCTGGATGGGTACCGTTATGCCGAGATTCCGCCGCAGGGCGAGGCGTGGCGACGGGGGTTGGCCGCGCTCGAGGCGGCGTCCCGGGAAGCCCATGGAGGCTCGTTCCATGCCCTGTCCGCCGAGGAGCAGGACGGCCTGTTGCATCGCATGCAGCAGGGTGATCTCACCGGTGAGGCATGGGGCGGCATGCCGTGCAAGCTGTTTTTCGAGCACCGGGTCATTCCCGACATCACTCATGCGTATTACGCGCATCCAACCGCCTGGAACGAGATCGGCTTCGGGGGTCCGGCGAGCCCCCGTGGGTATGTGCGCATGGGATTGGATCGGCGCGACCCGTGGGAAGCCGTCGAAGCAACCTCCGGCAAGGAAGAAGCCGATGCGCGACGGAACAACTTCCGTGTCGTCTGATCCCTTCGCTGGCCCGCGCGCCGCGAACGGCCGTGCACCGGATGTGTTCAAGCGCGGCGGCTGGGTGCCGATGCGCCAATTCAGCGACGACGAGGCCGTCGATTTCGTCATCGTTGGGACCGGTGCCGGCGGCGGTCCGCTGCTCGCCGGGCTGGCAGAGGGGGGCTTCTCGGTTGTGGGATTCGACGCCGGCCCCTATTTCCGGCCGCTCGAGGATTTCGCTTCCGACGAGCTCGAGCAGGAGAAGCTGTACTGGACCGACGAGCGCGTGGTGGACGGAACCAACCCGATCACCATGGGAGGCAAGAACAGCGGCAAGGCGGTGGGCGGCAGTACGGTTCATTTCGCCATGGTGTCGCTGCGCTTCCGACCGGAATGGTTCAAATCTCGCAGCGTCCTCGGCTACGGTGCCGACTGGCCGCTCAATTGGCGGGAGATGTGGGATTACTACGCCCGCGCCGAGCGAGCGCTCAGCATCTCCGGGCCCGTGAGTTATCCGTGGGGCCCAAAGCGTCCGCGCTACCCCTATCGGGCCCACGAGCTGAACGGTGCGGCGCAGTTGCTGGCCCGCGGGGCGGAGGCGATGGGCATCAAATGGACGCCGACCCCGCTCGCCACCGTGTCGGCACCGCATGGACGATCGCCGCCCTGCGTCTATCGGGGCTTCTGCCGCTTTGGCTGCTCCACCAATGCCAAGCAGAGCCAGCTGGTGACCTTCATCCCGCGGGCGTTGCGGGCCGGAGCGGAAATTCGCGATCTCGCGATGGTTGGCCGCATCGAGATGGGGCCGGATGGCCGCGCGCAGGGCGTGCATTATCACCGCGAGGGACGTTGGCACTTTCAAAAGGCGCGCAATGTTGTCGTCGCCGGCTACGCGATCGAGACGCCACGGTTGCTGCTGGCGTCGGCCACCGACCGCTATCCGGATGGCCTCGCCAACAGCTCCGGCCTCGTTGGCAGGAACCTGATGACGCAATCCAACCAGGCCGTGTTCGGCGTGATGCAGCAAGAGGTGCGCTGGAACAAGGGGCCGCCGTCGCTCGCCATCACCGAGCACTGGAATTACGACGATCGCAAGGATTTCGCGGGCGGTTATTGCTGGATGGCACAGGGGCCGCTGCCGGTCGAATGGGTGACGGTGCAGACGAGCTCTCGAGGCCTCTGGGGCCGGGCACTGCGCGATGAGATGGAGAAATACAATCACCAGGTCGGCCTGAAGATGGTGGGAGAGATGCTGCCGAATGAGCGCAATCGGGTCACGCTGGCCGAAGAAAAAGATCGCTACGGGCTGCGTGTCGCCCGCATCACGTACGGCTGGGGCGACAATGACAAGGCGCTGATCCAGCACGCGCTCGGCCAGATGCAGGTGAGCCTCGAGGCGGTCGGCGCGACGGACATCTTTCGGCAGGAGGACGACACCAACCATCTGGCCGGCACGGCCCGCATGGGTGATGACCCAGCGATCAGCGTGGTGAGCGCGGATTGCCGCAGCTGGGACATCCCCAATCTGTGGGTCTGCGACGGCTCGATCTTTCCAACGACGGGCGGAGTGAATCCGTCGCTGACGATCACGAGCATCGCCATGCGCACCGCGGACCGCATCCGCACGTTGGCCGCGCGTGGGGAGCTGTGATCGAGTCCGGGGGGCGCATCGGCAGGCCATGCTGAAGCGCTTTCCGGGCTGCTCTCGGCCCTGCCGCGCGCGGGGGAGATGGCGTATGTCGTCATCCAGCACCTCGATCCCGATCACCCGAGCCTGTTGATCGAGCTGCTGGCAAGAAAAACTACGATGCCGGTGGTTGCGGTTCACGAGGGCCTGGGCATCGAGGCCGCCCACGTCTATGTCATCCCGCCGAACAGTGCGCTCACCCTGAGTCAGGATCGGTTTCACCTCGGCCCGCGCGAGAGCGGTTCGTTTCATCCAATCGATACTTTCATGGTCTCACTCGCGGACAGCCGCGCCGAAGCGGCGATCGGCGTCGTGCTCTCGGGCGCGAATCCCGTCGGAGACGCCAATTTAATCAGCTACTTACGTGATTTACTTGGCGTGTATCGTGATGTGGGTAAGTTTCGAGGGTTCGAATCCCTCTCTCCGCCAAATTCACCAGCTATTGGGTACTTGCGTTTCGTCATCACTCACTGGTCACAGAGACGTAACAACGCCGAGCGTCCAGCTATTTTTCCGGATGTGGGGCCGGCGGAGCGCCGATGCCCGCTGAGCAGAGTGTTGAGCTGATCCTCGGTCATCACGCGCGTATCGCAGGTCGTTGATGATCACCACCGGCTCCGACAGCTTGACGAGCACATTGTGAATGCCAGGCCCGATCGGGCCCGGGTGACCTTATGATAAAATCTCGCCACCGGTCCGATCACGTGGCGATCGAGCGCGCCTTCAATCGCATGGGCGCGACGATTCTGCCGTTCCCAAGGATCGCCCGCTGCCGATGCGACCGGCGCGGCTGCCCATGCGCTATCCGACACGAAGGTATTTCGACAACTTGACGGATCCGATAAGCAACGCAACTTTAGCGACGAGTTCGGCCACGCGCGTACACCGGGGTGTAGGGCGCGGTGAGTAGCCGGGCGTCGCTCGCCGCTCGGTTGGTTTGCCTGTGCGCCGACCGGGCCTGGATCATCGTGATCCTGGCTTTGGTATACGTAGCGTCGGTCACGGCGTACGCGGTTGACCACTTCGCCATCAGCACCAACACGTTCGAGTTGCTTTCGCCCAAACTGCCATGGCGAATTCGCGAAGCGGAATTCAACGCAACGTTCCCGCAAGCCGGTCCGCCGATCGTCGTGGTCGTCGACGGCGAAACGCCTGAGGTCACAGAGACGGCCACGACCGACCTTGCGCAAGCGTTGGGCACCCAGCATGGGTTTTTCCGCTCCGTTTACCGCCCCGACTCCGGAGCCTTTTGGGACCACAATGGCCTGCTTTACGCCTCCACTCGAGAGGTGCAAGCAACCATGGGCCAGTTGATCAAGGCAGAGCCATTTCTCGGTCCAATGGCCGCTGACCCATCACTTCGCGGCCTGATGGGGGCGCTGTCGCTCGCTCTGCAAGGCGTGAATAGTGGGCAGGCCTCGCTCAAGCGCATCCTTGGCCCCATGCGGCGACTGGCTGAGACGCTGGAAGGCTTGCGTGATGGCAAGGTAGTCTACTTCTCATGGCGCAACCTTATCGCCGGAGGCGCTCCGGACAAACAGGAATTGCGTCACCTGATCCTGGTGGATCCCATCCTCGACTTTGCACGGCTCGAGCCAGGCGAGCTACCCATCGCGGCCATACGCGCGGCGGCAAAGGCGCTTCAGCTGGATGCCGCTCACGGTGTGCGTGTGCGCATTACCGGGCCCGTGGCTTTACAGGACGAGGAAATCGCCACGCTCGGGGAGCGCGCTCCCCTGATTGCAGCACTCGCATTCGTGGCGATTTGCATGATGCTGTGGATGGCGGTGCGTTCGATTCGGCTCGTCACCGCCATTCTCGCGACCACGTTGACAGGTCTCGTGAGCGCGGCGGCACTGGGCCTTGCCGTTTTCCACCGGTTCAATGTCATCTCGGTCGCGTTCATTCCTCTGTTCGTCGGTCTGGGCATCGACCTCGGCATCCAATTCACCGTTCGCTTTCGGGCCGAGCGGGGAACCCACGATGATGTTCGCGGCGCATTGGAGGCGGCCGGGCGTGCCATGGGTCGGTCGCTGACGTTGGCGGCCACGGCCGTCGGCGCGGGCTTCCTTGCTTTTGCGCCCACCGCCTACGTTGGTGTGTCTCAGCTCGGAGTGATAGCCGGGTTCGGCATGTTCATTGCGCTCGCGCTCAATCTGACTCTATTGCCCGCCCTCATTCAGCTCACACGGCCGGCGCGAACGCCGGTGCGGCCGACCGCTCCGCGGCTGTCATTGGTGGACGATTTCGTGTTGCGCAGGCGCGTGATCGTGGTTGGGATCGGTGTTGCCTTGGGGGTAGTTTCCGCTGCGCTATTGCCGCTTTTGCATTTCGACTTCAATCCGCTCCACCTGCGTAACCCCAGGACCGAATCCGTTGCCACCCTGTACGACCTGACGAGCGAGCCGCTGCGGTCGCCAAACACGCTCGAGGCAATCCTTCCCAACCTCGGTGCGGCCGACCAGCTCGCGGCCCGAGTCAGGGCGCTCCCGGAGGTGTCCCTTGCACGGACGCTCTCCAGCTTCGTACCGGCGGGTCAGGCGGCAAAGATCTCGATCATCGCCGATGCGTCGAACCTGCTCGACTTCGTGCTGAATCCGGTCGTCGTTGCGCCACCGCCGAACGACGCTCAGGTGATCGACAGCCTGCTCGAGACATCCAGCCAGCTGCGCCAAGCCGCGACCCACGACGCCTCGGGCGGCGCTGCCGCGGTCCGGCTCGCCGATGACCTCAGGGATCTGGCGACGGCGATACCTGCGATGCGAGTCCAGGCGGGCCAGATGTTGATGCCCAGCCTCTTGACTGTGCTCGGACAGGTCCGTGATTCGCTGCACCCGCAACCGATCACCATCACCACGCTGCCACCGGAGTTGGTGCGGACCTGGCTGGCACCCGACGGACGCGCGCGGGTGTCCGTCACGCCAAAGGGAGATGCCAATGACGATCAGGTACTCAGTCGGTTCATCGCCGCCTGTGTCAAGGTAGTCCCGGAAGCGACCGGTGCGGCGCTCAGCATCCAAGAGGCCGGACGAGCGGTGGTGGGCGCCTTCGCCGAGGCCGGCGTGTTGTCGTTCGCCGCAATCACCGGCCTTTTGCTGCTCACTTTGCGCCGCGTGCGCGATGTGGCCATCACCATGGCGCCGATCGTCTTGACCGGTTTAATGACCATGGGCAGCTGCGTCATCATCGGCCAGCCGCTGAATTTCGCCAATATCATTGCGCTGCCGCTGCTGTTCGGGATCGGGGTGGCCTTTCACATTTACTTCGTGATGGCCTGGCGCGGCGGCGCAGCACACCTGCTGACTTCTTCCCTGGCGCGGGGCGTGTTCTTCAGTGCGCTTGCAACCGCCACGGGTTTCGGCAGTCTATGGGCCTCCAGCCATCCGGGGACGGCCAGCATGGGCAAGCTATTGATGATATCGCTGGTATGGACGCTGGTCTCGGCGCTGCTGTTTCAGCCGGCATTGATGGGGATTTCACCAGCGACGCGCGCATCCGGTACATGAGGTCGACGGCGGCGCTCCTCGGCAGGCTCCGCAGATACGCTTTCGCTTGCTTGGCGGCTTGGAACTATGTAGTTTGCAGCGCAAAGTGCTGGTGCCGACGTGCGCCTCGCATGATCGGTATCAGGACCGAAGATCAACCTGGGGTCATTCGCGGAGACATCGATGGGCTTGATTCATCCCCTGATGGGGATTGTCGGCCTCGCTGGCCTGACGATCGCGGCCGGATACGCCCTGCTCGCCGTCATAGCTGTGCTCGCGTGGCAGATGCGAAGGATGCCGAAGGAGAGCCGGCCGCTGTTTCCGCCGCTCACCATACTCAAGCCGCTATGTGGCGCCGAGCCGAGCCTGTACGAGAATCTGCGCTCGTTTTGCGAGCAGGATTACCCCGAGTTTCAGATCGTCTTCGGCGTGCTCGATCCGGCCGATGCGGCGCTGTCGGTGGTAGAACGATTGGTAGCCGAATTCCCCTCCCTGCCGATCGACGTCGTGATCAATTCGCAACTGCACGGCGGCAATCGCAAGACCAGCAACCTGATCAACTTGCTAGCGCAAGCACGGCACGACGTGCTCGTCATGGCGGACAGCGATGCCCGTGTTGGACCCGACTATCTCAAGACGGTGTCGGCGCCGCTGCTCGACAGAGAAGTTGGCCTCGTGACCTGCATATTCCGCGGAATTGCCATGCCGCGGCTCTGGTCGCGTCTCGGCGCGATGTACATCAATGAGTGGTATATGCCCTCGGTGCTGCTCGCGCGGCTTTTCGGTCACCAAGGCTATGTTTCCGGTCAAACCATCTGCTTACGGCGTGAGACGCTGCAAGCCATGGGCGGCCTGCGGGTAATAGCGAATCACCTCGCCGACGACTATCAGTTGGGTGAACGGGTTCGAGGATTGGGACTACGGATCGTGCTGTCGCACTACCTGCCGACCGTCGAGCACGATGAGGCCAGTTTCGACTCGTTGAGCCGCCACGAGCTACGATGGATGAGCACCATACGTATCCTGCGACCCCGAAGCTTCCGCTTGATCTTCTTCAGCTTCAGCTTGCCGCTTGCGGCCTTGGCGATCGTCCTGAACGCCGCTGACCCCGTGTTCTCCACGGCAGCTTGGGCACTTTTCGAGTTCACGGTCGTCGCGCGGCTCACGTTATATGGCGTGTATCGGCTGCGTGAAGATCGCAGCCTGCTCTCGGACCTATGGCTCATTCCTGTGCGGGATCTGCTCATCTGCTGGGCATGGTGGCGCAGCTTCTTCACCTCCCGCGTTACCTGGCGTGGCCGGGAGTTTGAGGTTGATGCCCACGGCATCATGCATCAGACTCCTTGAAGTACCCAAGCGCTCCACACGCGCCGCATGAGGCGAGCTTGGTGATCGAGAGCGAATTCTGAAGATCGCCGCATACATCGGCGGTGTGCTCGGGCTCGCACTGCTAATCGTTCTCGTCGTTCGCTCCGACTTCATCGGGATGCTTCAGGTATTGGGACTAGCCGGCTGGAGGCTGCTCTGGCTGATCCCCTATCGCGCGCTGTTTTTTCTCCTCTATGCCATTGGCTGGTTCAGTTTGATCCGGCCCTACGATCCGAACCGGCACGCCGGGCTCGGATATGTACTTTGGGTCACCTCTGTGCGCGAGGCGATCGACCGGCTGCTCCCCGTTGCCAGTGTCGGTGGTGGGGTCGTCGGTGTTCGCTTGCTGCGCTGGCGGGGGATTGCGGCGACGCCCGCCAGCGCAACCGTCATCGTGGAGATTCTATTGACACTGATCGCGTCCTATCTGTTCGCGGTCGTGGGTCTGCTCCTGCTCGTCGATGCCAGGGATGCCGGCTTCCAATACCGTCATCTGATCCTCGCGTTGCTCGTCAGCCTTCCGATGCCCGTCGTAACCGCGTTGCTGCTCCGCTACGGCTCCGTGTTCGAGCGCCTCGCAGGGCTTCTGCGCCCCCTGGTAGATGCGAGCGCCATGTCTGCAGGAGCGACGGCGTTGGACCACGAGGTTCGCGCCTGTCTGCGCCGAGGCCGAGCACTGCTGGTCGCCGGCGGCCTACAGTTTATGGCTTTGGTCTCGGGTTCCGTCGAGATCTGGTTTGTCTTGCGTTTGTTCGGGCACCCAGCGAGTGTCCGCGCCGCCCTCGTCATGGAGAGCATGACCCAGGCCCTGCGCCATTTGGCCTTCATCATACCCGGTGGTCTCGGCGTGCAAGAAGGCGCCCTGGTGCTCTTCGGCCATGCACTGGGCGTGAATAGCGAACTGGCGCTGGCCGTTTCGATGGCCAAGCGTCTGCGCGAGGTGCTCTGCGGCCTGCCGTCGCTCGCGTCCTGGCAGTGGGCTGAGGGTCGGCGCCTTCGAGGACCGACCCGGAATCCATCGTAACGGCTCGGTGCCGCGCGCACTTACGTGGGCATGGAGGCTATGCGGGCGCGGCGCTGAGCCTGTTTGCCTCAGCGCACCATGGCTGCGCGCCCCGCAGCGCTTGAATTAAGTGCGATAGCATCTCATAATGATGGTATCGTACTTAATATTCCAATCAGTTGAGGATGTCGCGCCGCGGAATTCGTGATCTTGGTCACGTGGTCAAGATCCCCGTCCAAATAGGCGACCGGACGCTGCCGCGCGTATACGTGAGCGTTTATGACGAGCAGGCCCTTGCTGACAACAAGCTCGCCGCCCTGCTCGACGAACGGCGCACTGCACCCAGAGACATCTACGATCTCGAGATACTGCTCGCGCGAGGCGCTTGCCCAAGCAGCACCGTGGTGGAGCATGTCGGCGGACGGGCAACGCTGCTGCGGCGCGCGGGCGAGAAGCTCGACCTGATGGGCTGGCCGCTTTTTCGCGATCAAGTGATTCCGGCGCTGCCGCAGGAAATTCAGGCACACGTCGATGAGCACGAGTATCTGGCGATGAAGGTGCGGTTGCTGGAATCGCTCGAGCGGTGCCTGGCGAGCGAGAGCCGCGCGGAGACGCGGCCGTGAAGGAGCTCGAGTGGACGACGCGTCTCGAGCTCGCTCTCGCGGAGCCTCACGCGTTGCGCGTGCTTGATAAAAAGTCGATCGTCGGACTGGCCCAGGGCGTGCGGCGGGGGGTTTCCGAGCCGACGGTGGAGCGATGGCTTCAGGACGCAGTCGGCGCGGATCGCCTGCAGCGGGTCGTCCGCGGGCTGTACCTCAATTGCCTGATCAGTCCACCGGCGCAACTTGCCGAGGCGGCGGTATGGCTTCGAGCGGGTGCGGTGATTTCTTTGCAGACCGTCCTCGGTGACGCCGGAGTTTGGAATAACTACACCGGGTGGGTGACGGCGGTCGTTCCGCTATCGCGCCGATATGCGATCCCTTCGCTCGGGAAGTTCGAAGCCGCCGCAGGAACGTTTGTATTCCGGGGTATTCCAGAGCGGGTGTTGGAGGCAGGGAGCGAGCAGGATCGGCTCACGGCCGGCGCCCCCTATCGGCGCGCCACTCCTGAGGCGGCTTTGCTGCACTGGCTCTACCTGTCGCATTCGCCCCGCAGCCGGATGTCCGCGCCGCCGTCGGAACTCGAGCTGGCCGGCCTCGACTTGCGCAGGTTGAATAGGCTGGCGCGCGCGATGCGCTTGTCCGATCAGCTCGAGGCATGGCGCAGCTACGCGGGCGCGGGTCGCAGCATCAAGCGACCGCGCTCGGATCGGTTCCTTTCACGGCGGTAACACGGGTTCGAATCCCGCGTCGTACGAAGAAGAGCAGTGCAGCCAAGAGGGCCGGCCAACAGCAGCACGACGATAAGTCCCAGGAATTTCGCCGCCAAGCGCCTCGACGCCTTGCGCTGCAGCACAGTCACCGTCGCCGGCCCGTGACAGCCGGCCTTCCCTCCCCGGCGCTGGCCCGACAGAATCTCGCCCTAATCTCGTATTGCGGCGGGTAGGTTGAACGTGGAAGGTCGCGCCACGCCCTTGGGAGCCGACCGCCCACAACCTGCCACCGTGGGCCTCGATGATTGAGCGGCAGATGCGAAGCCCCATGCCAGTGCCGTGGGCTTTCGTTGTGAAGAACGGATCGAAAATCCGGTCCGCGATCTGCGTAGTAGCGCCGTTACGCCCAGACGTCGAGCGAACCTGGGGAAGTCTCGATATGTTGCTCTTGCTGTTTGGCGGCGCTGATTTCGCCGGACAGACGCTGGATCTCCGTTTGGCCTTTAGTCGTCTTCGAGGAGACGCAGGTGGTCCAGTCGTCGAGCTGACTCTTGGCTTGACGGATTTGACCGTTCAAGGATGCAACCGACGACGCTGTGTGGGCAGCGGTGGTGCCGAGAGGCATGATGGCGGCGTTGCCGAACCCAATTACCATGGAAGCATCGGGCGAGTGACTGGCCGCATGAGTGTACCCCGAGGGCGCTGACTTACCGGGAGGGCGCAGTCGTAGTTGCGAACTCCCTCACAGGCGGGCGCGCAGCCTCGACTCGCCCCGCGAATCCAAGGCATACGCGGGCTATAAACCACGTAATATGTGATACTGCTGCCTATGAGCCGCAGAGCAGCGGACAGCAACGCCGGGCGCTCCTGCTGGCTCCGGTGTCGGTAGGTTTGTCTATGCTCGCGCGTACCTGGACCGGTCCGACGCCCGACCGGTCGATCCTGTGCTGCTACCGCTTCGGGATACTGAATTCACGACCACCACATTCGGTGGAATCTTTTCGGCGCTCCACGACGCCGGCCCCGATTCCTGGGGTCGGTTCCTGATAGAGCGGCTCCGCGGGCCTCAAAGCGAGCTCGGGTATCTGCTGCTTGCCGCGGGTGAGCGAACCGGCACGCTCGATTTCTCCACAGCCCGCGAAACGCTTCCCCCCGCGCCGCTCGTTCTAAACGGCATCGATGAGCTTGCACAAGCTGCACGTGCGGCCCACGCAGCAGAAAGCGGCGGCGAGATTCCACGGAAGTTTGTACACCTCCTCGCCTGCGGCACCTCAAACGGCGGAGCGCGGCCGAAGTTCACGCTCTTACACGAGGGTGAGCTCTGGATAGCGAAACTCCCCTCCCGGAAGGACTCCCTCCAATATCCCTCGATGCCGCTGCGCGAATGCGCAGCGCTCGATCTCGCTGCGCGCTGCGGTATCGAGGTGCCGCAGCATCACCTCGTCGATGCCGGTGGAGTGCCGGCCCTCCTCGTGCGCTGCTTCGATCGCAAGGGGAGGGAGCGCCTTCCCTATGCCAGCGCGCGTACCGTGGCATGGTCTAACCCCGAGGTTATGCGCTACAGCTACATGGCCTCCTATACCGGCATCTCACAGGAGCTCGCGCGCTGGATACGGAACCCGGCCGAAGATCGGCGCTCGCTCTACGAGCGAATCGTATTCAATGCCGGCACTGGCAACGGCGATGACCACGACGCCAACCACGGCCTGGTGCTCGATCGCCCTGAGTATGGCTATCGTTTGGCGCCGCTGTTCGATCCGGTCGCCTCGACCGACCTTCCAGCCAAAGATCTCGCCATGGCCTTCGGAGAGGATGGCAGGCGCATCAGCCGGGAGAATCTCCTTTCCCGCCCGGGACAATTTGGCCTCGATCGTGGGCACGCAGAAAATCTGCTGAATCGGATTGGCACGACCGTCGCTCAGGGCTGGCGGGAGACTTTGCGCAGCCTCGGGGCTGATCCGCGACAGGTCGATCGGCTCGCCACGTGGTTTGATTTTGTCGATGAGCTTGCAGGACCTTAACCTAACGCTGGCAGGGCGGCGAGAACGGCGGTTTGCAGGGCGCGGTACAGGATACGAAGGCCGGGGTCGCAGCCGCACTTCGCTTCGCAATGTCGAGGCAGTACTCTTGACCCATACCCACTGGTTGGTACACTAGGCTGGTGGCTCAGGCTCCGCACGAATCCAAAACGAAGCTTCTCGACGCGACGCTGAAGGTGGTGCGCACCAAGGGATACAGCGCGACCCGGATCGAAGACGTCTGTGCCGAAGCAGGGCTGACCAAGGGAAGCTTCTTTCATCACTTCAAGAGCAAGGAAGATCTGGCCCTGGCCGCGGCGGCCCATTGGGACGTGCTTTCGGCACAGGTTTTCGCTGCCGCGCCCTATCACAGCGCTGCCGATCCACTCAGCCGGCTGATCGCCTATGTCGAGTTTCGCAAGGCGATCCTGACCGGCGACCTACCCGATTTCACTTGCTTCGCGGGCACGATCGTCCAGGAAGCGTATCGGACTCATCCGGACGTGAGTGCTGCCTGCGCGCGTAACATAGCCACTCACGCCAAAGCGCTCGAAGCGGATATCCGCGCGGCAATGCGCGATCACGGCATTCGGGGCGCCTGGACGGCGGAGAGCCTCGCACTGCACATCATGGCGGTGATTCACGGTGGCTTCATCCTGGCGAAAGCACAGGGAAGCGCCGAGGTCGCAGCCGCGACCCTCGATCATCTGCGGCGGTACATCGAGCTCCTGTTCCAGGAAGGCAAGCGTCGAGTCAGCGGCGTGTCTTCCCAAAAGCACTGACGACCGCTACCTTCGGGGTGAGCGGGCAAACCTGAATAGAAGGGGGCCGAGATGCAGCACGAGGTCGTACCGCGCGAAGAATGGCGCCGGCGGAGGATCGAGCTTCTCAAACAGGAGAAGGCTTTGACCAGGCATCGCGACCTCGTGTCGGACGCGCGCTTGCGTCTGCCGTGGGTCCGTGTCGAAAAACACTACGTGTTCGATGGCCCCGATGGCATGCTGAGCCTGTCCGATCTGTTCCGCGGACGCAGTCAGCTCTACGTCAAACATTTCATGATGGGCCCCGGCGCCAAGCACCAGTGCGTGGGCTGCTCCCTCGAGGTCGATCACATAATCGGCATACTGCCGCACCTCGAGAACCATGACGTCAGTTATGCCGTCGTGGCCCGCGCGCCGATCGCGGAAATCGAAATCGTCCGCAAGCGGATGGACTGGCAGTTTCTCTGGGTCTCCTCGTTCAACAACGACTTCAATTACGACTTCGAGGTCTCGTTCAGGCCGGATGAGGTCGCCGCCGGGCGCGTCGAATACAACTACGGACGTGCTCCGGAGTGGGCCGCCAAGCTGCAGGAGCTGTCGGGCAACAGCGTTTTCTACAGGAACCCGGCCGGCGAGATCTTCCACACGTATTCCAGCTTCGCGCGCGGCAGCGAAGGCGTGCTCGGCATCTACGCGATCCTGGATTCGATGCCGAAGGGCCGCAACGAGACGGGTCCCCACCACTCGCTGGCCGACTGGGCGCGACCCCGCAACACGTACGGTAAAGACGGCACGGTGGCGGGCGATGGTAGTTATCAGACACCGGGTGCTCAGCGATGAAAACGACCGCCCTGGCACTTGCGTCCCTGCTGCTCGCCACCGCCGCGAGCATCGCCGCGCCGGCGCGTGGCACGTTGGACTACCCAGTGGCTCCCCGCGACCAGACCGTGACCGATTACTTCGGCACCCAGGTGCCGGCGCCGTATCGATGGATGGAGGACATGCAGAGCCCCGCCCTGCACAACTGGGTGGCGGCGGAGAATCGGCTGACGGATGGTTATCTCGCGAAGATCCCGGTGCGAGGCTGGATCACCCGTCGCCTGACGCAGTTGTGGAACTTCCCCAAGCAAACTGCGCCGCTCCAGGTCGCCGGCAGCCCGATTTTCTTTCGGCGCAACGCCGGCTTGCAGAATCAGTCGGTCCTGTACGTGCAGGACTCGTCTTCGGCAAAGCCGCGGGTCCTGATCGATCCCAATAAGCTGTCGCCGGACGGCTCGGTGGCGCTCGTCGACCTTGCGCCATCGCCCGACGGACGGTATCTCGCCTACGCGCTCTCATCAGGCGGGTCCGACTGGGAGACCCTACATGTGCTCGACGTATCGACGGGCAAGACGCTCTCGGACGCCGTGCAGTGGGTGAAATTTTCCAACATCTCATGGACGAACGGTGACAACGGCTTTTTCTACTCCCGTTATCCGACGCCGCCCAAAGGCAATGCAATCAATCAGCAGGTGGTCGATCAGCAGCTCTACTTTCATGCTCTCGGGCAGCCTCAGAGCGCGGACCGGCTGATCTACCGCCGGCCGGATCTGCCGCAATGGATCATGGAAGGACAGGTGAGCGAGGATGGCCGTTATCTCTTCGTGGCCCTGATCAACGGCACGGCGCCGCAAAACGAGCTTTATTACGCTGACCTCGGCAACCCGGCCCGGCCCGATGTCGCCGCGAAGCTCGAGCCTCTCTTTACCCGCAACGATGCCGCGTACATTGTCGTCGGTGTAGAGAGGGGCACGCTTTATCTACAAACCACGCTCGATGCGCCCAAGGGGCGTGTCGTGGCAGCCTCGCTGTCCGATCCGGCGCCCGCGCACTGGCGCACGGTCATCCCGGAGGGGAGAGGGGTGATTCAGGAGGCAGACATGGCCGGTGGGAATGTCGTCGTACATTCCCAGATCGACGCCACCAGTCGCCTCACGCTCTACGCGCCCGACGGCAAAGCAATCCGCGACCTGCCGCTGCCGACTTTGGGCACCGTCACCGCCGTGTCCGCACGCAATGACTCCAACAGCGTTTATTTCGGGTTCACCTCCTATCTCTATCCGGGGCGGATCTACCGCTACGACCTGCAGCGGGCGAGCACGCAGACGGTCTTCGCGCCGCAACCGAGCTTCGATTCGAGCCTGTATGAGACGAGGCTCGTCTTCTACCCCTCCAAGGACGGCACCCGTGTGCCGATGTTCATCGTCGCTCGCAAGGGTTTGAAGCTCAACGGCCGCAATCCCACCATCCTCTACGGCTATGGTGGCTTCGATATCACGCTGCAGCCCGACTTCTCTCCGATCATACCGGTATGGCTGGAGCTCGGAGGTGTATACGTCGAGGCCAACCTGCGGGGCGGGGGCACCTACGGTGAGAAGTGGCACGAGGCTGGCATGCTCGCGCACAAGCAGAACGTGTTCGACGACTTCGCCTGGGCCGCGAAATACCTGATCGCGCACCGCTATACCGATGCCCGACACATCGGGATCCAGGGGTACTCCAACGGGGGTCTGCTCACGGGCGCTTCGATCACGCAGCATCCCGAGCTGTTCGGCGCCGCTTACATCGGACACGGCGTGCTGGACATGCTGCGCTATCAGGATTTCTCGGGGGGCGCGCTCTGGTCCCCCGAATACGGTGCCTCGAGCGACGCGCGCGCGTTCAAACGGCTCTATGCCTACTCACCGCTGAATAACGTCCGTGCCGGTACATGCTACCCGCCGACGCTGATCACGACGTCATGGGACGATGACCGCGTCGTGCCGATGCACGAGTTCAAATTCACCGCCGCGATTCAGCGTGCGCAGTCCTGCGGCAACCCGATTCTGTTACGGACGACAGGCGCCACCAGTCATACCTACATGCCCACGGACAAGGAGATTGCCCAGACGGCCGAGGTATGGGCCTTCGAGGCGTTCACTCTGGGTGCGAGAAACCCGCCGAGTCATGCAGGCCACGCCGTAGCCAGCGCGATGCGCTGAATAGGCCTGGCTCTTCGGTGCTTGACCGGCATCGGCCAGCCTGTATAGTGTACCAACTGGTAATGTATAGCGAGGCCTGTGACCCTATGGATGGATCGGCGCCGTCATGCTGCTGAATCAGGTTGATCTGAGCGGGCGCGTCAACGACCGGCTGCTGCTGCGGATGATTTCCTGGGCGTCCGGGAAGCGACGCCGGGGCAGGAGCACGTTCCGCGCCAATCTCAATCATCAGGTGTATTTCGGGGCATCCATGGGGGCCTGGACTCAAGCCGCCATGCGAGGTCCAAGTGCCTGGAGCATAGGTGAGCGCGAGTTGATGGCCGCGCTGGTGTCGAAGTGGAACGCCTGCGCGTGTTGCGCGGATGTACACAGCGTTGTGGCGGCTACGGACCTCGGCGAAGCGTCGGTCGATGCGGTACTTGTAAATTACTCCTCGGCGCCGATATCCGCAGGGCTGAAAGCGACATTGGCGTTCTTGGAGACCATGACATTGCGGCCTGCGGAGCTGTCCGAGTGGGACGCCAGGTCTGTGCTCGACAGCGGCGTCAGTGAGCAGTCGCTGGCCGATGCGATCGCCGTGGGCACCGTGTTCAATCTCATTACCAAGTACGTGAACGCGCTCAGTTTCACGATTCCGACGCCGCACAAGCTGCGCCGCGTCACTGATGTGCTGGCGAGAAGCGGCTACCCGCTCTGAGGAGCTCGCCGCAGGCTCACGACTTCTGGACTGTACGAATCCCTCGGATCTGTATCTTTCAGAACCCGGCGCGTGACCGGCAGAATGCAGGGCCCCTTCCCGTCAAGGTCCCGCCCTCGTGCACAACGCCCAGCCGCCCCGATGGAAGACCCTGATCGCCTTCGCGATCATCTACTTCGTCTGGGGCTCTACGTTCTACGCGATCCGAGTGGGAGTCCACGACGTGCCGCCGCTGCTGCTCGCTGCCGCGCGCTTCACCATCGCGGGCGCGGTTCTGTTTGTATGGGCCGTGGCGCAAGGCGACCGCCCGCCGCGCCGGCGCGAGTGGGCGCCCATCGCGGTCCTGGCGCTGCTCATTTTCGTGGTGGACTACGGCATTCTCTTCTGGGCCGAGCAGCGCGTGCCATCGGGCACTGCCGCGGTGATCCTGGCAACGATTCCGGCTTTCATGGCGCTGGCGGAGATCCTCATCCTGCGCACGGAGCGGCTGACATTGCGCCTCGGCTGGGCGCTTCTGATCGGGTTCGCGGGCGTCGCGGTGCTGGTCGACCCCTCCCTCGGCACGGCAGGGGCGCCGGTGTATGCCCTCGGAGCCGCGGGCCTCCTGGTGAGCGCCATCGCCTGGTCCTTGGCGTCGGTGCTCTCCAAGAAGCTGCCGATGCCTTCGTCCAAGGTCATGAGCGCCGCGTCGCAGACGCTGGTTGGCGGCCTGTTGCTCTGCATCGTCGCCGCGGCAGCGGGGGAGGGGCACGGCTTCCGTGTGGCTGCCGTCTCGAACGGCGCCTGGCTCGCCCTGGCATATTTGACCGTAGCCGGCTCGATCGTCGGCTTCACGGCCTACACCTGGCTGATCCACCATCAGTCCCCGACCAAGGTCGGCACCTACGCCTATATCAACCCCGTGGTCGCGGTCGTGATCGGACACTTCCTGGGTGGCGAGGTGTTGGATCTGCGCACGGCGCTGGGCACTGTACTGGTGCTGGTCAGCGTGGTCGTCATTGCGACACGCCGCAAGACCACCGCAACCCGCACCCCGGAACTTTCCTGCCGACGGGAAGTTCAAGGCTAACGCCTTCCCTGTGCAGGCCGCGTGCGCCGCGCCGCGACCGGCCGCAGAAGACCTCGCGATCACCATCGGACACCAAAGGAGGCAAGCTGCTGCGTCTGGGCCCGGGCCGGCCGGAAATCGGCGTGGTGGTGTCGCCTACCGCCTGATCGTCTGAGGTAGGGGGCTTGGGGCGCGCCACTGGCCGTCCGGGGTGGCAGGCCGGTGGTATGCCCATGGAATCGCTGCGGACGGCCCGCTATCCTGTCGCCTCGGTTCAAGGTCAAGGCGAAAGGTGGAGCAGGGTGGCAAAGATACCTCCTGGAGTGGGTCCGCGATATCCGCAGGTCTTGGTTCTGGTGGGCGCCACGGGCGATCTTGCCCGGCGCAAGCTCTTCCCGGGGCTGTTTCATCTCACTGACGTTGGATTCATCCCGGGCTGCCGCATCATTGGCGTCTCCCTCGACGATATCGACGCGGCGGGCTTCCGCAAGCTTTCACGTAGCGCACTGGACGAATTCTACCCACACAAAGTCTCCGACGCGGCTTGGGCATCATTCGCGGCCGGCTTGGACTACGTCTCCCTGGGAGCCGGCCCTGCTGCACTGCGAGCTGCGGTGGAGCGCGCGGAGACGGCACTCGCCACGGAGAGCCGGCGTCTGCACTACCTGAGCGTGCCGCCGAGCGCGGCGCTCTCCGCCGTGCGCATGCTCGGCGAGGCCGGTCTCGTCGAGCGCTCGCGGATCGTGATGGAAAAGCCGTTCGGCACCGACTACGCGAGCGCCTGCTCCCTCAATGCGAAGCTGCACGAAGTGTTCGCGGAGGAGCAGATCTTCCGCATCGACCATTTCCTCGGCAAGGAGCCCGCGCAGAACATCCTTGCCTTCCGTTTCGCCAACGGTCTCTTCGAGCCCATCTGGAACCGCAACTTCATCGATCACGTGCAGATCGATGTGCCGGAGACGCTTGGGCTCGACAAGCGGGCGGCGTTCTACGACCACGTCGGTGCCTTTCGCGACATGGTGGTGACGCACCTCTTCCAGATCCTGGCCTTCATGGCGATGGAGCCGCCGACGGCGCTCGAGCCGGCCCCGATCGGCGAGGAGAAATACAAAGTCTTCCGCAGCATGATGCCGATCCGCCCGACGGACGTGGTGCGCGGTCAGTACAACGGTTATCGCAGCGAGGAAGGTGTCAGCCCGGAGTCGGACACCGAGACCTTCATCGCCCTCAAGTGCTTCATCGACAACTGGCGCTGGGCGGGCGTGCCTTTCTATCTGCGCACCGGCAAGCGTCTCGCCGAGGGACAGCGCATCATCTCGATCGCGTTCCGCGAGCCGCCGAAGAGCATGTTCCCGGCCGACTCCGGGGTGGGAGCGCAGGGCCCTGATCACCTGACGTTCGATCTCGCGGACGTCTCGAAGATGTCGCTTTCCTTCTATGGCAAGCGTCCGGGGCCCGGTATGCGCCTGGACAAGTTGAGTCTGCAGTTCGCGATGAACGACACCGGTCACGTCGGCGATGTCCTCGAGGCCTACGAGCGGCTGATATTGGATGCGATGCGTGGTGATCGGACGCTGTTTACCAACGCTGAGGGCATCGAGCGGTTGTGGGAGGTCTCGACCCCGTTGTTGGAGGCGCCGCCCCCCGTGCGCCTGTATGCGCCCGGTTCCTGGGGCCCGAACTCCATGCACCAGCTGGTCGCGCCCCACGCCTGGCGCCTGCCTTTCGAGCGGGTGTGGCGGGATAACCGCGCCGCCACCTAGGCGTGCAGCGGCAGGTCGGATGTTGTAGGATGTTATCGGCGCACCAACGCGCCTAGGGTGAAATAACAAGGAGCAAGGAGAGTATGCTAATCCTCACACGACGAGTGGGCGAGACCATCATGGTCGGCGACACGGTGACGTTCACGGTGCTCGGAGTCAAAGGCAACCAGGTGAGATGCGGCATCAACGCACCGAAGGAGATCGCCGTGCATCGGGAGGAGATCTACGAGCGGATTCACCGGGAGCGCGAGGAGGCCGCCCTGCGGGACCCGCAGGCGCCCCCCGACGAGCCGCCCGGCGGCCCCTAAGGCCCTGAACCCCCGGAAATAATCGCCGGCGCGGCGCTCGCCGCCGCCAGCCGGACCGGTGCTGCGGCCTCAACCTGCTAAAATGGGGTCTCTCGTATCCCCAGGAGACCCCAGATGCCCCTTCCAGTGCGCCGTACCAGCAACCCCATGCTGAACGAAAGGACCTTCGGAGACCTGCCGCGGACGGGGATCGGCCTCGGAGGAATGACCCTAAAGGGGACGATCGACAAGTCGTTCCTGCTCCTCGTCGTCCTCATGGCGGCCGCGCTCTGGCCCTGGTCGCAACTGGCGGGCGGGGACCTCCAGGCGGTCTCGTCCACCGCGCTGCTCGGGGCGCTCGGCGGCTTCGTCGTCGCCATGATCATCCGCTTCAAGGTCACCGCCGCGCCGTATCTGGCGATTCCCTACGCCGCGCTGGAGGGCCTGGCGCTCGGCGGCATCTCCGCCATTTTCGAGCAGCGATACCACGGCATTGCCATCCAGGCGGTGGGCCTGACGTTTGCCGTACTCTTCGCCCTCCTGATTGCCTACCGCACTCGCCTGATCCGGGTCACCGAGCAGTTCCGGGCGATGGTGGTCGCCGCAACCTTCGGCATCATGCTTTTCTACGTCGCGACCCTGATTCTCGGCTTTTTCCACGTCTCCCTGCAGGCGCTGTACGCGCCCACGCCGCTCGGCATCGGCATTTCCCTGGTGATCGTCGGGATCGCCGCGCTCAACGTGGTGCTGGCTTTCGACCTGATCGATCGGGGCGTCGCCGGCGGGGCGCCGAAGTACATGGAGTGGTACTGCGCCTTCAGCCTGATGGTCACTCTCGTGTGGCTCTACCTCGAGATGCTGCGCCTCCTTGCCCTGACGCGACGAAACTGAGCGAGCCCGTCGAGATTCCCCACGCGGAGCTCTCCGCCGAAGCGCTGCGGGGGGTAATCGAGTCCTTCGTGCTGCGCGAGGGCACCGATTACGGCGAGCGCGAGCATTCCCTGGAGCAGAAGGTCGCGCAGGTGCGCGCCCAGCTCGAGCGCGGTCTGGCGCGCATCCTGTTCGATCCGGAATCCAACACGGTGACTCTGGTCACGGTGCCGGCGTGAGCTTGGCGTGGGACTGCCGCTTGCTCGATCTTCCCCGGACCCGCAACAAACGGAGGATCGAGACCATGAACAGCGATCGTACGGCCGGACAGTGGAAGCAGATCAAGGGCCGCATCAAGGAGCAGTGGGGCAGGCTCACGGACGACGAGATCACCCAGCTCGAGGGCCACGGCGAGCAGCTCGTGGGCAAGCTGCAGGAGAGATACGGCCTCGAGCGCGAAGAAGCGGAACGTCAGGCAAAGGAGTTCCGGACCCGCAACGACTGGCACTGAGCGCCAGATAACCCTCGTCCCGTCGCGGCCAGGATGGCCGCCCGGGGCGGGGCATCGATATCATCGAAGCCATGAGCACGGCCCCAGAGGGGAGCTTCGATGGGAAGACTCACGCATGCGATCGGTTCCGCGGCGTTTGCGGCCGCGCTCGGCTCTGCCGCCGTGGCGGTGGCCGGCACGGCGCCTGATCTGGCGGCACTCAGCCGCATCCCCGCGGTCTCCGGTTATGAGCAGACCCTCGCGGCCGCGCTCCAGCACGATCTCGGCTCGATGGGGTTACATCCCCACTCCGACAACCTCGATGACGTGTGGGTGACGGTCGGCAGCGGCTCGCCGCACCGCTTGATCGTCGCCGCAATCGATCAACCCGGATACGCGGTGAGCGGAATCACACCGCAAGGGTACCTGCGGGTGGAGAGATTGCCGCAGAAACCACCGAACGCGGTGTTCGACACGTTGAGCTTCGCGCAGCCGGTGCGGGTGCAGACTCCAAACGGCAGCCTCGACGGCGGCTTCATCGGGCTCAGCATCCATCTTTCGCCGGGACGCCTGAATCCACCCAGCATGACTCAGATCGACGAGCTCTATCTGGATATCGGCGCCCGCTCAGGGGACGTGGCGCGTGCCGCCGGTGCGGACCTCCTCGACCCGGTGACTCTCGCACAGCCGCCGATCACCGTCGGCGCCGACGATGAGGCCGGTGCCGGCGCGGGTGATCGCTTCGGCTGGGAGGCGCTGCTCGAAGCCGCCCGAAACCTGAGCCACGCGCGTGCATCGGGCACGACGACGATCGCGTTCGTGACACAACAGTGGCTCGGAGGCCGCGGCCTCATTCGGCTCTTGACGGAGTTGCCGGCCGACGAAATGGTCTTCGTCGGCCGGATGACACCTGTTGGGACTGCCGCGAGCCCGGCGGAAGTCGTACCGCCCGCGCCTGGAGAGGGAGTCCTCATCGGTGAGCCGCCCGGGATGCAATCGCCGGCCACTCTTGCGGTCGCGCTGCAATCTCTGGCCAGAGAACGACACATTCCGTTCCGGCCGATGAACGCCGCGCCGCCGCGCATGGCCGGCGAAGGTACCTCTCCCGAGCTGCCGCAGCGCGTGGCTGAGCTCGGCGTGCCGACCCTGTTGCCGGTGACTCCCGCAGAGACCTTCTCGCGCGGGGATCTGCGGGAGCTCACCCGGCTGCTCGAGGCCTACCTCAGGGAGCCCGCAGTCCAGATGAGCTCGGGGGACGATCCGTTCGATGCAGCCCGGCCTGACACTGACCGTCCCACGCCAGACACGACGACCGATCAGCAGGTCGTCCCAACACTGAAAGCACTGACGACGGCCTACGGCGCCAGCGAGCATGAGCAGGGGGTGCGAGAAGCGATCCGGGCGCAGCTCCCCGACTGGGCGCGTCGCCTGACGAAGACCGACCCGGCGGGCAATCTGGTGCTCACGCTCGGGAGTGTGGCGCGGGGCGCGCACGGACCCGACCTAGTCTTCGACGCACACATGGATGAGATCGGCTATGAGGTGACGGGCATCGAAGGCGACGGTCGCCTGCAAGTGAAGGAGGTAGGTGGGTTCTACGGCCGGTATTACCTCGGCCACGTGATGTTGGTTCATACCCGAGATGGCCACGCAATCGGCAGCGTTTTGCAGCTGCCGTCGGGTTGGGATCGGCCGGATTTCAAATGGCCGCCCGCCTTGAGCACTCTCAGCCAGCCGGCTCATGCTTTTGTCGGCACCCGCAGTGCGGCCGAGACCGCGAAACTCGGCATCCATGTGGGCGACTATCTGACGATTCCCAAGGTCTACCGCCCGCTTGTCGGCTCATTGGCCATGATTCGCAGTCTCGACGACCGAGTCGGCTGTACCGCGCTGGTTGCGGCGGTGCGTGCGCTGGGTCCCGACTTTTCGCACCAGTGGCCGGGTCGGCGGCTGACCTTCGTCTGGGCAACAGGCGAGGAATTGGGTCTGAAGGGAGCCATTGCATACGCTACGCGCGTAGGAGAGGCCGGGCACGCACCGGACGTCGTTTTTGCCGTTGATATGTTCGTCAGCAGCGACTCCCCGCTGGAGACGCAGCGCTACGGCGATGCGACTCTAGGTCAGGGTTTTGTGGTGCGCGCGCTCGACGATTCCAACATTGTTCCGCCCGCCGATGTCGCACGCGTCGTTCGGATGGCACACGAGCACAACATACCCGTGCAGTACGGCGCGACGGGTGGCGGCAACGACAGCGCCGCGTACACCCGCTATGGGACCACCGCCGTCGCATTGGGGTGGCCTGCGATCAACTCCCACTCGCCGACCGAGACCTCGAGCACCCACGATGTCGCCGGTCTGGCCCGGATCGTCACGGTGCTCGCGACGGAGTGGTGACAGAGCGCGCTAGCGCAGCACTTCGTCCAGGAACTGAAGCAGGGTGTGCCACGCGCGGCGGTCGGCCGCTTCGTCATACTCCATGCCGTGCGCACGATCGTGGGCTTGCGGATTCGTGAACGCATGCATGGTGTTGCCGTAAGCGTGGAGCTGCCAGTCCGCGCCGGCCGCGGTGAGCTCCTTCGCAACGGCGAGCACGTCCTCCGGAGGGCCCATGGGATCGTCGTAGCCGTGGAGCATGAGAACCTTCGAGCGGATCTTGCCCTGCGACGGCAGGCCGTTCGGCTTGAGGAGTCCATGGAAGCTGGTGACGCCACGCAGGTCGGCGCCGCTTCGGGCCAGATCCAACACACACATCCCGCCGAAGCAGAATCCCATCGCCGCAACGCGGCGAGTGTCCACCTCCGATAGCCCTTTGACGGTGGTGAGCGCCGCGTTGACGCGGCGGGTGAGCAGGGCGCGATCCTGCACGAGAGGAGTGATGAGTGCCGAGCGCTCCTCGTTGGTGGCGCCGCGTACGCCCTTGCCGAACATGTCGAGCGCGAAGGTCGCGAAGCCGTGCCAGGCGAGGCGTCGGGCCTTGCGCTCCACGAACTCGCCCCTCCCGCTCCAATCGTGGGCGATCAGAAGACCCGGCAGCGGGCCGGGGCGCGAGTCGTCATGGCAGAAGAAGCCCTCGAAAAGGGTCGAGCCGTCACGGTACTCGATCAGCCGCTCGCGAATCGCCATGGTCGCTCCTTTTGGGTTGCGCCGGAGTGGGAGGGGGGAGGGGATTCTAGCAGGGTGGCGCGGGCCCCCGGAATTCGGGTGGGCCTGGTTGATCGTGCGAACCGGCGTGTTACGCTTGCCGGGCGAAGCCAAGAACGAGAGTCCGGTCGCAATGATTTCCGCAGGGGAGGCGCTCAAGCGTCTCAAAGAAGGTAACCGCCGTTTCGTCGAGCGTGTGCGCAACCACGGTGCACTGCTCGACGCCTCGGCACGGCTCGAGCTCATCCAGAGCCAGGAGCCTTGCGCGATCGTGCTCGGATGTTCCGATGCCCGCGTTCCAGCGGAGATAGTCTTCGATCAGGGATTGGGCGATCTCTTCGTCATCCGGGTCGCCGGCAACATAGTGTCGCCCTCACAGATCGGCAGCGTGGAGTTCGCCGCCTCGCGATTCGGAACGCGGCTGGTCGTGGTGCTCGGCCACTCCCAATGCGGCGCCATCCGCGCGACGCTGGAGGAGCTGCGACAGCCGGCGGAGAATCAATCGCGCAACATCCGCTCCATCGTCGACCGCGTGCGGCCGTCGGTCGAGGTCCTGCTCAAGACCGACCTGCAATACGACGAGGAAGCTCTGCTGAGGCACGCAGTGCGCGCCAATGTGGGCGTTTCCGTCAGTCACCTGCGATACGGATCGGATGTGCTGGAGAAACTGATCCGCAGTGAGGGGCTGACGGTCGTTGGCGCGGAGTACTCGCTCGAGACCGGGGAAGTCGAGTTCTTCGACGGGCCGGAGTAACGCCGTCAGGAGCGTTTGAAGAGGCCGGCCCCGAGTAACACAACGCCGGCGCCGAGCACTATCCCGCCTACCCATTCGGGAACCGTCCGGTCCTCCTGCACCTTGGCCTGGAAGCTGCCAAGCTTGACCACGCTGCGGTCCGACGGGTAGTGAACTGGGCGCAGGATCAGGAAGATTCCCGCGGCAATGAGTACCAAACCGGCGATGAGTGAGGCGCGCATGGCAATAGTGTATCAGGCCATCCCGCCGCTGACCGAGATGATCTGCGAAGTCAGATAGGCGGCCTGTTCCGAGGCGAGAAAAGCGACGACATGGGCCACTTCCTCGGGCAGCCCCGCGCGGTTCATCGGCACGAGCCGGCTGATCGCCTCGGCATCGAAGAGGCCTTCGCTCATGGGCGTGCGGATGATGCCGGGTGCCACCGCATTCACGGTGATTCCGCGGGTGGCGACCTCGAGGGCGAGCGCCTTGGTGGCGGAGTTGAGCGCTCCCTTGGCGGCGGCGTAATTGACCTGCCCTTTGTTGCCGATGAGGGCGGAGACCGACGACATGTTGATGATCCGGCCCCAGCGGGTGCGGATCATCGGCATCAGGATCGCCTGGGTGACATTGAAGAAGCCGTTGACCGCGACGTCGATGACCCGTTGCCACTGTTCCGGGCGCATACCGGGCAGCACGGCATCGTCGTGGACGCCGGCGTTGTTCACCAGGATCTGGATGGGTCCCGAGCTCAGCGCGGACTCCAGCGTCTTGCGCGTCCCCTCCGCATCGGTCACGTCGAAGTGCAGCGCCGCGGCGCTGCCGCCCGCAACGGTGATCTCCTGGACCAGCTTCTCCGCGGCATCGATGCTTTTCCGGCTATGCACGTACACGTGGTGTCCATCGGCCGCCAGGCGGCGGCAGATCGCGGCGCCGATGCCGCCGCTGCCGCCCGTGACCAGCGCTCGCTTGACCGTCTGGCTCATATCGGCCCTGCTCCGAACACGATACTGATGCGGCCGCTCAGCAGTTCCTGGCCACCGCCCGATACCGTGAACTCGTACAACGTGCTGCCCGAATCGCCCGCCAGACGCTCGGCGCTGGCAATCAGATCGGTGTCGATGTCGTCCAGACGAGTGACCCGCAAGACCAGGTTCCTGGCGCTGGTCAGAACTCCGGCGCGCGGCTGCTGGCCCGCCAGGCGCGAGATGATGGCTCCGTGCACCGCCATGGCCTGCGCCGCGTACTCCACTCCGCACGCGGCACCCAGCCGGCCGTGAGCGCGCAGCGGATTGTCAGTCAGGCGATGGCTGGTCGCGCGGCACTTGATGCGGACCTCGTCCCAGCTCAACACCTCGTCGAGGAGACACATGCGCCCGCCATGAGGAATGTGGCGCCCTATCCAGTCGCGATCGAGGTGCGCGCCGTCCGGCAGACGGGCGCAGGGAGTCGTACCTAGCGACACTCGCTCACCTCCACCAGCACGCGCTGCTCGCCAACATAATCGAGCACCACCTCTCCGGGCTCGCGGCGGGCGAGAAGACGCAGGAGGGGCAGACTGCGCGCGGCGGGCAACGCAGCTCGCAGCGCCTCGAGCTGCGGCTCCGTCAGACGGTCTGCGGCTGCAGCGGTATAACAGAGGCTCGCGGTGAGCTTCGCGCTGGTACCGGTCGTCGGGTCAGGAGTGAGGATCAGGGCCACGGCAAAGGAGTCGGGCAACGGCCGCTTCGAGCGCAGTGGCTCCGGGTAGCTCGTATCATATGCGTTCAGCAGGACGGGAACGCGGTCCGCACTCACGATGGCAAGCGCTTCGAGAAGACCGGCGGTGAAACTGCCGTCGTGAGCGCAGAGCGCCGTGGAAGCAGCGGTGGCGCCGGTGGCGAGGCTCCAGTAGCCCGCGGCCGCGTTGTGTACGGAGTTGTGGAAGCGTGTCGGTGACAGTTGCCGGTCCGCGGAGGCCAGCGTCTCACAGATCTCGTGACAGATGACGCCATCGCCACCCGAGGAGCTGAATACCGCCGGTATTCCGGTCGGATCCACGCCCGCGGCGGCGACCGCCCGGTGCGCCACGCAGAGCGCGAGCTTGACCGTGACGCCGGTCCTACGGCGCTCAGCCGGCGGCAAACCCTCCGGCGCGGGTACGATCGTCGGCTGGGGCGAGTAGGGCTCGTAGCCGGCAATCGCGCGCGCACCGCTTTGCCAATCCGCGAGGCCGGGTCCGATGAGGCCGACGCCCTGGATGTACGCCGTCAGCATTACGTCCGCCCCAACACCAAGGCGCAATTGGAGCCGCCGAAGCCGAAGGAATTGCTGAGCGCGCGCGCGATCGGCCGATATCGATTGGCGCACAGGTACTCGAAGCCCGGGGTCGCGTCGACTCGTTGTGTGTTGGCACTGCCGGGAAGGAGCCCATGCCGCAGCGAGAGCGCGCAGATCACGGCCTCGAGCGCGCCCGCTGCCCCGAGCGTATGACCGGTCGCACCCTTGGTGGAGCTTGCCTCCACGGGCCGCCCGCGGTCGGCGAACACCGCCGCGACGGCGTTGCCTTCGGCGCTGTCGTTATTCTGCGTGCCGGTGCCGTGCATGTTGATGTAGTCGATGTCCGCGGCGGTGACAGCGGCGTCATCGAGGGCCTGGAGCATCGCTGCGCGTGCGCCTCGTCCCTCGGGATGAGGTGATGACATGTGATAGGCGTCGCTCGACTCCCCGACGCCGAGCAGCAGAATGACGCCGTCATCCAGGCTCTGCGGGGCGCGCTCGATGAGCGCGAAGGCTGCCGCCTCGCCGATGGAGATGCCATCGCGGGCGACGTCGAAGGGCCTACAGGGAAAGCGGGAGACGAGCTGCAATGAATGGAACCCGTAGAGGGTCGTCAGGCAGAGTGAATCGACGCCGCCGACCACCGCCGCATCGATGACTCCGGCGGCGATCATTCGCCGGGCGGAGCCGAACACCTTGGCGCTCGAGGAGCAGGCGGAGGAGACCACCGCTGACGGCCCGTCGAGCCCGAGGATCGCGCCCGTGAACGCGGCGACCGAGTAGGAGTTGTGACTGCCGGCGTAATCGAAGTCGGCAGGGAGCGCGCCGGTCTCGGGATCGCGCCGCCGGTAGGCGAGCTCGGTCTCGAGCATCCCGGAGGTGCTGGTACCGAGGAAGAGCCCCACGCGCCGGCTGCCCCAGCGGCCCGCGCACGCCGCGACCGCATCGATGAAGCCATCCTGCGCGATCCCGAGCTGCGCCAGGCGGTTGTTGCGGCAATCGAAGCGCTGCAGCGCTGAGGGGAGTCGTATCTCATCGACTCCCGGCACTTCGCCGATGTAGGTCTCCACGGTCACTGTCTCGAAGGCGCAGGGCGCGAGACCGCTGCGCTGCGCGCGCAGGGATTCGAGGGTCGCCTGCAGACCGCGGCCGATGCAGCTCGTCGCGGTGAAGTGGCGCAGGACGAGAGGAGTCATGGTGAGAGGGCCGCCCGCAACGTCACAGGGGCGAGCTCCGCGGCCGCCAGCGCCTCGAGGAGCCGCGGCAGCACCTCGAGGATCACGGGCACGCCGTTGCCGGTGAGCGCCGCATGGCCGTCGTGCAGCAGGAGGATATCGCCCGCCCCGAGGTCGCGGGTGAGCTTGCCGAGCACCGACTCGGCGCTCGCGCGCACGGTATCGAAGCCCCGCCGCGTCCAGCTTGCCAGGCGCAGCCCGAAGCGACTCAACACCGGGTCGAGGAACGGGCTGCGAAATCCCGCGGGCGCACGGAAGAAGAGCGGATGTTGGCCGGTAGTGATGCCGATGGTGTCTTGCGCGCGCTCGATCTCGGCGATGAGACCGCGCGGACCGAGCAGGGAGAAGTAGTTCACGTGCCGCTGGCTGTGGTTCTCCACAGCGTGTCCTCGACGCACAATCTCACGTGCAAGCTCTGCGCAACGCTGAACGCGTTCTCCGATGCAGAAAAAAGTTGCCTTGGCTCCGTGCTCGTCGAGGAGGTCGAGCACTCTGGGGGTTACGCGCGGGTCGGGACCGTCGTCGATCGTGATGGCGATCTGCCGGTGTTCGGCGGCGGCGGCGGGCAGCCGGGTCCAGTTGGGCCCGAGCAATGCGCTGCGCGGCGTGAGTCCCGCGGCCGTGAGCAGGGCGTGGTCGGCGATCACCGCGCCTACCGCCCAGGGCCAGGTGGACGGCCGCGCCACCAGCAGGGCAAGAGCACCCACGTGCAGCCCGAGCGACGCGCGCACGAGCGGCGAAGGCCGCCAGCGCTGGGGAGTCGGGGAAGAGGGTGGTGGCTGGGACGGCATCGGGGAAGTTTAAGGTGAAGCGGCGGATCGGGTCATGCCGCCGGGCTGCCGCGCCAGCAAGGCGGCGTATATCAGCGCCAGCAGGGCCCCCGGTGCTACCGTCTCGCCGAGATCGTGCAGCACCGGCACCGAGGAGAGGGCTAGCACGCCGAATGCCACCACTGTAGAGCAGTTCGCCACCAGCAGTGAGGCGAGCGTGAGCTCGCTCGTCGCGGCCCTGCCGGCACCCGCCCCGCGGGTGTCCGGCGACGAGCTGGAGAATCGCTTGTCGAAGAAGAGCGCGTAATTCGAGCCGACCGCCACGATGAGCAGCATGCCGACCACGTGCAGCAGCGTCAGCGGGGCCCCAAAAAGCCGCAGGCAGGCTGCCACAGTGAGAACGGCCAGTGCCAACGGCAATACGACGCGGAGCATGCGCGACAGACTGCGGAGCGCGATCAGCAGGAGGACGACGATGGCGGCAAAGCCCGCCAGCGACAGCCGCACCGCGCCGGCAAGGTAGCTCGAATACATTGCATCGACCTGGTCCTTGAGATTCAACACCGTGACATCATCCGGAGCGCCGACGGATACAACACGCCGTACACGTCCGATATCGACGTCGCGCGCGCGTCCGTGCAGGAAGGGCGCTTCCAGCGGCATCAACGCGCGCCAGCCGTCGTCTTCTCTCACCAACAGCGCGCCCGCCAACGCTTCGAAGGATGTGCCATCGAGAGAGGCCGCATCCAGGGGCGGCGCAGTGCGCGCAACCTCCACGTCATGAAGGAAAGGCGCCAGCCGACCCTCCCGCAGCGGCAGGCCGGACAACGCCTGAGTGAGGCGTGTGCGCAGCACATCGGGTGGCGGCAGACTTTCCTGCCGTTGTCGCTGAGCCGCGAGACTCGGCAGGTACTGCGCCGGACTCTGATATCCCGAGATGACGCCACTGTCGGCGAGCCCATCGAGCTCGGCACCTACATGCTCCGCACCCTCGAGCGCAGACTGCTCATCGGGCGCCGAAACCACTACCAGGTAACGCACGTCGGGCGCGCCGAGATCGGCCCGCAGTTGCCCATCCAACGTCTGAGCCGCCACCGGCACCGGGCTGAGCGCCGCGAGGTCATGGCTCCAGAGCCGATGGCGATATAACCCGAGCACGACGGCGGCGCAGACGGCTATGAGTGCGACCACTACGCGCCCCGCCGAGGCTGCTTCGCGCACGCGCGCCGCCCGGCGCCCCATTGGCGTCAGGTCCCTGATCCTGAAATCGCGCGGCAGCAGCTCTGGCAGCACGAACCGCGTCACCAGCCCCGCCGCCAGCACACCCGTGAGCGAGTACAGGCCGAGCTGCGCCAGCCCCGGAAAGCTCGACGCCAGCAGCACCGCGAAGCCACAGACCGAAGTCAGCATGCCGAGACGGATCGTCGGCCACACCGAGCGCCGCCAGTCCGTACCGGAGGTCGATTGAACGAACAGATAGATCGAGTAGTCGACCCCCTCACCGATCAGGGTCACGCCGAACCCGAGCGTCACGCCCTGCACGACGCCGAACCCCAACGCCACAGCCGCTATCCCTACGAGCGCCCCCGAGACTACCGGCACCAGGCCGAGCAGCAGCGCCGTCACCGACCGATAGACGAGGAGCAGGAGGGCGACGATGAGGACCGAGCTGACGATCGAAAGGCGCGCAACCTGCGACTTGATGTTCGCCCGCGCCTCCACCGCAAACACCCCCGGCCCTGACATGACCAGCCGCGCTCCAGGAGGCGCCCCGCGGAAGGCTGCCTGAATTGCCTCCACAGCGTGCTGCTGCCCGTCGGTATCCGACCCCTCCGCACGTGTGCGCACCAACAGCAGCGCGCGCTTGCCGTCCCGCGACACCCACACGCCATACTCGGTTCGCGGCGGCTGATTGTGGCTCAACTGATCGAGCAGCGTCATCATCTCGCTGGTCGGATCGCTCGGCACCAGGTCCTTGGTGAGCGCGCCCGCCGGCGAGGCGAGCGAATCGATCGTATCGCCGATGGCTTGCTTCAGTCCCGCGACGCTGAATCGCTGCGGCGTCACCGAGCCGCTGAGCACATAGCGATGTGCGAACAAAAACGCCTCATCCCTGCGCGCCGCCGCCGCGTCGCCGTTCTCGACCGCAAGAAACTCCGGGTCCGCCCGCAACCGCGCCGCCATCACCTGCGACAGCCGCGCGCGCCCAGTCTCATCCGCCCCCTCGATCGCGACGATGATCAGTCTGGACGTCACCCCCTGCCGCAGCTGCTCCACCAGCAACCGCTGCGCCCCCGTAGGCGCCTGCGGCAGAAACGCCGACAGATCCGTCGAATACCGCGCCCGCACCAGAACCCACACCGCGAGCACCGCGATCCCCACCCAGATAAGGACCGTCGCGGCGCGCCGTCCCCTCATGGCGCCCCTGAAGTCGGCGCTGCCAGCGTCATCACCGACCGGTCCCCACCCGCCTGCAGTATCTCGACCGACCGAATGACATCGCTGCCGCCCTCGATCTCCACCCGCTTGACCTTGCGCGCCGCCGCCTCGTCCAAAGGCACCAACTCCAACTTCCACGCCGCGCGCGTCCCCGTGAACCCCACTTTGAACACTTTCTCCAACCCCGCCTCATTCCCCGCCAGCGTGTCCCGAATCGCATCCACATACGGCGCCACCTGCGGATAAGCACTGACCTGAATCTGATGGGTCCGATGCCCCCGCTGAACCGTCAACTGATCCCCCTCGAGAATCATCGACTCTTTCTTAGGCTCCAGCGTCCTCTTCTCCAAATGATCCGGCGCCCGATAAATCAACACCCCCGACGACTTCACCGGCTGATCCAACACCCGAAGGTAATCCGTCTCCGAAAACTTAACCTCCCCCTGCCTACGCTGCGCCAACAGCGACATGAGCTGCTCCACCGTAAACCCGGCCTGCCCCGCCTCCGCGGTAAATGCCCCTCCCGGCGTAATCAGCAGCACCAACGCGACCATCCCGCCAGCACGCCAAGCGACGGATCGATCGCAAAGGCGCTTTCCGGGGGCGTGAAAAACAGGGATGTTTTTCGCGCAGCCTACATGGACGTACTCGCGGCGGCCCCGGAAAGCGCCTTTGCGATCGATCCGCCGCGCGCCCCGAATGTAACTCCCGAACATGCGATCCTCCTCACTCCCCCCAAAAGTCAAAGAAGTTGAACCAGTTATAAGGATACTCCCGACAATAACTCTCCAACCTCCCCCCATACCGCACCACAGCCCGCCGAATAGCCTCCTCCCGGTCCCGCCTCTCCACCCCCGAGAAGTCCGCAATCGGCTCAAACACCACCCGATACCGATTCCCCCCGCAATAAATCCCCAGCATCAAAATCACCCGCCGCTGCAACAACGCCGCCAGCCTCATCGGCCCCAACGGAAACTTCGCCGCCCCACCCAGAAACTCCACCACCTGCGTAGGCTCCCCACCGGGCGTCCGATCCCCCAGCATCCCCACGAACGCCCCTTCATCCAGCAACCCGCGCACCCTGAGCATGGCCTCCGGCGTCCCCAATGCCACCGTTCCGTCCGCCAGCGTCGGATTGACCACCGCCATCATGGCGTTGATCTTCCGCGCATTGTCCTCATAGGCCACCATCGCGACGCGCAGTCCCGGATGCCGCCTGCCCATCGCCCGCGTCACCTCGAAGCTCCCCAGATGCGCCCCCACCAGGAACGCGCCCCGTCCCGCGCGCACCCGCTCCTGCATCAGCTCCTCTCCCGCCACCTCGATGTCGAAGAGCTGGAACCGATCGTTGAGCAGATACACCCGGTCATGAATCGTCGTGGCAAACGCCATCACCTGCCGGAAGCGGTCCCGCATCGTCGGCGGCCGCCCCAGCACCCGGCGCAGGTACGCCATCGAGGCACGCCGCGCGCGCGGCGCAAAGAGGAAGAAGTAAGTCGCGATGAGATAGAGGATTACGCGCCCCGCGCGCCGCCCCAAGGCCAGCGAGAACATCGCCATGAGGCGCAACAGCCAGACGCTGCCGCGCTCCCGCTGAGTTGCCCACTCAGCTTTCAAGAGACAGCGCGCCGGTCGCTACCGCCTGCCCGGCGCACCGGACCGTGAAACGCACCGTCCCGCTTGCCAGCCGCTCCTGCTCGAGCACGAGCGCCTCGCCCGGCCCGACCATCCGCAGAAACTTCACCGCGGCAACGCGCCAACACCGCGGCGCGCCGCCGTCCGCAAGCTCGATCGCGCGGATCGCCTCATCGAGCAACACCACCCCCGGCAAAACCGGTGCGCCTGGAAAGTGGCCGTCGAAAGCCGGGTGAGTCGCTGCGATCGGCAGCGCGATGGCTGTCATTACTCCGCCCGCTGGCCCGCGGCTGCGGGCGCCGAGACCGGTGCCGTTGCCGATGTCGCGGCGAGCGAGCGCAGAGCCTCGCGGGGAAGCTTCCCGGTGCTGTTACGCGGCAGACGCTCCACCACGAGCAGCGGCCGGGGCAGAAAGACCGGATCGATCCGCCGGCGCAGCGCCTCGGTGAGACGCGCCGCATCGAGCCCGGGAGCGACTACGGCCGCCGCGACCCGGGCAACTCCTGCCTGCGAGGGGTGCGGCTCCTCGGGAAAGAAAAAGACGCCGTCCTCGACGCCTTCAATGGAAGTGAGCTGATGTGTCAGGTAGGAAAGGGAGCTGCGCTTGCCCGCAATGTTGACGAGATCGGCCAGCCGGTCGCCGAGAAGGAACCGCTCCGCGTCGATCGGCTCCAGCTCATCGCACATCGGCGTCGGCTGCTCGAGATGACCGCCGCGCGCCCAGGCACGTCCCTCCTCGAGGGTCAGGCATACGCCCGGCCACAGCTGCCACTCTTCATCGCGAGCCGTCCGTCGGGTGGCGAGCTGACCGCTTTCGGTGGAGCCGTAGATCTCGAGAAGCGGCGCCTGGAAGCGCTGCTCCGTCTCCGCTGCGAGCTCCCGCGGCAGCGGCGCCGTCGCCGAGACGATCAGATCAACCGGAGGAAGCTCCGCCTGCGAGGCGAGAAGCGCACGCAGATGAATGGGCGTCGATACGAGGGTGCGGGGCCGGGGCAGCGCAGCGAGAGCGCTGCAGACGTCGGCTGGATAGAAGGGACGCTCCGCGCACAGCGCGCCACCGCTTTGCAACGCGAGCAGCACGCTGGACTCGAAACCGTACATATGTTGGGCCGGCACCGTGGCGAGCACGGTATGGCGGCGGCCATCGGCAAAGCCGAGCCGCGCCGCGCCGTCGCGTACGCACCGAACCAGCTTGCCCCAGGTCTTGGGGTAGGGCACCGGGACTCCGGTCGACCCGGACGTAAAGACGTACGCCGCCAATTGATCGGCGTCGATCTCAGGCACGCGCCACGATCCGCCGGCGGTACCGGCCCCCGCGGTCGGCTGCTGCGGAAAGAGCACCTGCGGAAGCGCGATGTCGCAGTCATCCTCATCGGTCAGGCAGCTGACATCGGGGGCGAAGGCGGCGAGCTGGCGGATCACCTCCGGCGTGCGCGTCGGCGGCAGCAGGCAGGCTTTCCGCGCCAGTACACACGCGGCAAGACCCACCGCGAACCGGTACCGGTCGGCGCAAACGTTGATGACGTGCTCGCCGGGCGGCAGCCGCTGCGCCAGGAATGCGGCATCACTGAGGAAATCCCCAGCGAGGAGCGGTGCGCCCGCGCGGTACGCGATTACCGCATCAGCCGTCGCGTGCGAGATCAGCGGGTAGGTGGCCAGGCTTCAAGTCGTCCGGTGAGCGGTGATGTACTCGGCGAGCCGCCGCAGCGAGCGGAAGATCTGCTCGTTCTCGGCGCTGTCGGCGCGCAGCTGCACGCCATAGCGCTTCGAGACCACGAGCGCGATCTCCAGTATATCGATGGAATCGAGGCCCAGGCCCTCGCCATAGAGCGGCGCATCGGCATCGATCGCGGCCGCGCTCAGCTCGAGATTGAGCGCCTGGACGATGAGCTCGGCTAGCTCGCGCGTGAGCGTATCAGTATCGGCCGCACGGGGCTGCCGCACAGGTGAAGCGTGATTGGACATTGAGCTCACAGGAAAACGTCTCGACCCCCCTTATGGGCGCACAATTTTATACACCGGGCCGCCGTCCGGCCAGCCGCCGAGCGAGCAACCAGGGTACCCGGATCAGGAAGCCGAAGAACAGGCGCGCGTGCATCGAGGTCAGCAGTACGTTGTCGCGCCAGTAATTGAAATGTGATACGCCTCCCTCCGCGGCACTGAAGTACCGTATCGGGGCGCTCAGGTTCAGCGCCGGCAGCCCCCGCCACGAGAGCCGAACCGCCGCCTCGACGTCGAAATCGAACCGCCGCATTCCCGGGCTCGCTCGCATCTCGCGTGCCAGCGCCGCGATGGGGTAGACCCGAAAGCCGCAAAGGGAGTCGTGAATGCCCGCCCAGAGGGTCTCGCAGTTCGCCCACCAATTGGAGATCCGCCGCCCCTTGACGCGAATCGCCGGCGCGCTGGCATCGAATACGGGGTCGCCCAGCACCATCGCCTCCGGCCGAGCCGCGGACGCCGCCATGAATGCCGGGATTCTGTCCGCCGGGTGCTGGCCGTCCGAATCCATGACGAGCGCATGTGTGAACCCCTGCCGCGACGCTTCCTCGAGGCCGTCGCGCACGGCGGTTCCTTTACCGCCATTGCGTTGCCGGACCAACACCCGCAGGCCGGGGTCCCCCCGTGCCAGCGAGGCCAACCCGGCGCCGGTCCCGTCAGTGCTGCCGTCGACCACGACCCAGACGGGAGCCCACTGCTCGCGTGCGGCGTGCACCGTGTCGAAGACCTTCGGGCCCGGGTTGTAGCTTGGGATCAGCACGAGGTGCGTGCTGGATGGGGCCGCGGCGGGATTCACGCCAGCTCGCGGGTGAGCTCGCGCTCGAGAGCCAGGGTGATGTCGGCCGCGTCACCGGCGGGCTCGAGCCGCCGGCCCAGGTGCACGCGGTAGCGGATCGGCAGGCGCGGCACCCTGAACATCGGCCAGCCCTTGCTGAGGTACGGCGAGTCGGTCTGGATGATGGCCACCTGGATGGGCACGCGCGCATGGCGGGCGATGACGCCGGCACTGCCGGTCAGGCGGTTGAGCGGGGCGCGCGTGGTGCGGGTGCCCTCCGGGAAAAGGAGCACGACGCCGCCGCGGTTGAGCTCCGCCACGGCCTCCCGGATCATGCGCCGCGGCGGCTCACTGCGGATGAAGCCCGCCAGCCGCGCGCCCGCGCCGAGGAAGATGTTGCTCATCAGCGCGGGCTTGAGGATGCAGGCCAGGTCCGGGTGTCGCGTGAGGAAGAGAATGGCGTCGATCAGCGACGGGTGATTGGGCGCGAGTATCAGGGGAGGCCCGCCGCGCAGTGTGTCGATGGCATCGAGGTCGAGCTGGTAGGCCCCGGCGGTGGTGAGCGCCCACGAGAAGAAGCGGAAGCCCAGCATCATCGTGTAGCGGGCCGCCGTCCGGCGCCGGCGGCGGGGAAGGGGAGTCAGCAGAATGAGAGCCGGCACCGTCCAGGCGAAAATCAACATCGCCAGGATCGCCAGCAGGCCGTAGGTGGCGAGGTACTCGTAGACTCGCTTCACCGCGGAGCTCGATGGTCAGCCGGAGCCATTGTGCCGCCAGCCGCCACCGCCCACCGCCTCGATCTCGACGGCCAGGTCCCGCCGGCAGATGTCGGCCTTGAGGTAGAGCAGCGCGGCCCCGCGGCCGAGGGCGGACTCGAGCTCCGCCCGGATCACGGGCAGGTCCTTCGGATCGCGCACGTAGACTTTGTAGGCCAGCGTCTCGAGCCGCAATGCCCGGTTACCGGAGCGGCGGGCGGCCTCTTCGATCAGTGCCTCGATGTTGACCAGTGTCTCGCGTGTCTGAGCCGCGGGATCGCCGGCGTGCAGGCTGCGGTGGCCGACGATGCTCGCGGTGCCGGACACGAAGAGTGTGGCTGCACTGCCTTCGCCGAGCACCGTGGCGCGGGAGAACGCCGGGCTGCGCGGTCCGTACTGCGTCGGGTAGCGATAGGCGCTCACCTGGCGCGGATTCTCGATGAAGGCGGGAGCGCGGCGGCTGGCCAGAAAGTAGATCGTGAGCGGGCTGCCGCTTGCGGCGCCAAGAGCGCTGGCGGCGGGGACGCTGCCGGTGACGGCGCGACCGGACGAGAGCGAGGCCTCGTGCCGCGCGGTGTTGAATTGCCGATAGCGCTCCAGGCCGTGGGTGTCGACGTTGATGTCCGGAATGTAGTTCCAGACGCGCACGAGCGGCGGGTTGCCGGTGGCTGCAAGCGCCGCGTACATGTCCCGGTAGGCGAGGTCGGTAGCGACCTCGAGTGGCGTGCGCGGGGCAGAGCCGGGAGCGCTCGTCAGCTCCGTCTCTTGCACCGCGAGACTGCCGAAGAGGAAGTCACCACCGCGGGCGTAACGCACGCGACCGTGAGCGCCCGGCTGCGCGCGCTCGCCTACGCACCAGACCTCCAGCATCTCACGCGCATCGCTCAGTACCGGGGTGTGCACATGAGCGAGCGGGAAGTCGACCCCGTTGTCCCCAAGGACACGCGCGCCGGCTTCGAACGCTGCCGCCCCGAGCACTCCCTGCCTCTTTTCCAACTGCGACTCGGAGGGCGTGACGTACTCGAGCCGCAGGGATTGCGCGGGGCTCATCCGCCGGCGACCGCCCGCTCGGGCTCAATGGACCGGATATTTCTCGCCCGGTTGCGCAGCGCCGCGAGCGTGGCGCGCGGGTGCGCGAGACTCACCACGTAATACACCAGCCTGAAGGCCCAAAGCGATGGCCAGATCGGCGTCGTACCGAAGATGTCGCCGGCGAGAAGCGACAGCAGCGCTTCCTTCATCCGCAGGACATTGCGCGGCGCCATGAAGAGGCTCTGCATCGCCGGCCCGGTCATGCGATAGATGTACCAGGAGAAGACGCGCGGGCCGAGGCGCGTCCGCCGCTCGAAGCGCCGGAAGGCCTGCCGGCGCCGCGCCGGCAGCCGCAGCGTCTCGTCGAGCGCTTCCGCGGCCGCGAGGCCGCTATGCATCGCAAACATGACGCCGGAGGAAAACACCGGATCGACGAAGGCGTACGCATCCCCAACCAGCAGGAATCTGTCGCCGTACGCGCGGTCGCAGGTGTACGAGTAATTCCCGGTGGCCTCGACATCGGTCGCAAGCGTCGCGGATTCGAGTCGCTCGGCGAGTGGCGGCGACAGCGCGATGGTCTGCAGGAAGTACTCCTTCAGCGGGATGGCGCGGTCCTTCATGTAGTGGGGCCACACCACCGCACCAACGCTGGTGACGCCGTCCGCGAGCGGGATGAACCAGAACCAGCCGTGATCGAACCAGAAGACGGAGATGTCCCCGGCCCGGTATGGATCATCGCTCCGCCATGCGTCGCGGAAATGCGCGTACATGGCCGAGCTGTTGTGGCGGCGGTTGCGGCGCTTGGTGCCGAGATGCGTGCCGAGCATCGTGTCGCGGCCGGAGGCGTCGATGAGATAACGCGCGCGCCAGCACTGCCGCGCGCCGTCCTCGTACTGCGACTGCACCGCGACACCATCCTCGCCGAGGAACTCGATCTCCCGCGCGCGACAGCCTTCGACGACCTGCGCCCCGAGACTGCCGGCGCGCCGCAGCAGAATGGCGTCGAAGCTCGAGCGGCGGACCTCGTAGGCATAGCACAATGTCTTGTTCCAGCACTCCGCGAAGTCGAAGCGCTGCCAGCGGCGATACAACGGGGAGAAGAACTCGGCGCCATGCTTGGGCATGCCGATGGCCTCGATCTGCGAGGCAACTCCGAGCCGCTGCAGCAGCGGCAGACTCGCGGGCAACAGGGACTCGCCAATGTGGAAGCGGGGATGATGGGACTTTTCGAGCAGCACGACGCGATGGCCCGCCTCCGCCAGCAGGGCCGCTGCGGTCGATCCCGCCGGGCCGCCGCCGATGACGACGACATCAGCTTCCGAGTCGCTCGAAGTCATCTCGCGATCACTGCGAGCCCGTCTTTCTCGCGGGCGGGTCCTCGATGAATGTCTTCACCTTGTGCGCCTCGTGGTGCGCCTTGGAGCCCACCTGGTGGGCGCCGTGCGCGATGCTGTGCCCGGCCGCGCGCGATTGCTTCGCGACCGCATGGCCGAGCTTGCGCGACTGATCGGCGATCGAATGGCCGACATGCTGCGCGCTCTGCGAGACCGTGTGGCCAAATTGCTGTGCCTTCTGCTTGATGGTGGTGTCGTCCGCCCGGGCCGGCGTCGCGGCGAGTGGAGCGAGCGCGACGATGGCGGCCGTCGTGAGGAGGAGCGCCAGGATCGAGGTTTTCATGATGTGCTGGCTCGTGGGCCGTGATTGCCGTGATTGCAGGGTTGTGATGGTACCGCAAGCGTCAGCGCACTGCCGCAGGGAGGTTTGTGGTGCCAAATGTCACAACCTTCGGGCAAACTTGACGGGATGCGCTTCGAGCTGCCGATATCCGTAGTCAAGCCCCGGTACGTCCCCGGCCCCTGGGACGTGGCCGCGTTCATCCTCGTCTTCGCGGGCTTCGCTTATCTGGCGGATGCGGCCCACGGCCTCGCCGGATCGCTGGCGCATCTCGAGGCGCAGACGATCTCGCTCGACCCCCGCTACCTCCCCGGGTACGCGGCGCGGACGGCGTTGCGCATGCTCGTGGCGATGCTTGCCTCGCTCGTCTTCACCTTCACGTACGGCACGCTCGCCGCCAAGAGCCGGCGAGCCGCGATCGTCCTCATCCCGCTGCTCGACATCCTGCAGTCGGTGCCGATCCTCAGCTTCGCCATCTTCATCGTGTTCTTCCTGCAACTCACGCCGGGCCGCGTCGCCGGCGCCGAGCTCGCCGCCGTCTTCCTCGTCTTCACCAGCCAGGCGTGGAACATGACCTTCAGCTTCATTCACTCGCTGCGCAGCATTCCGGATGAGCTCGACGAGGCCGCGCGCAGCTTCCACCTCGGCCCCTGGATGCGCTTTTGGCGGCTCGAGGTGCCGTTCGCCATGCCCCCGCTCATCTGGAACATGATGATGTCGATGTCAGGCGGCTGGTTTTTCGTGGTTGCGGCGGAGGCGATCAGCGTCGGGAACACCACGGTCACGCTGCCCGGCGTCGGCTCCTACATCGCGAAAGCGATCCAGGTGCGCAGCCTGGGCGCGATCGGCTGGGCCATCGCGGCGATGGCGATCGTCATCCTGATCTACGACCAGCTCCTCTTCCGGCCGCTCACCGCGAGCGCCGACTGGTTCCGCCTGGATCAGGAGGCGGGTCTGACGCCGTCGCGCTCCTGGGCGCTCACCATGATGAGGCGCTCGCGCTTGCTCTCCTTCGGCGGGCGACTCTTCGGCTCGGCGATCCAGCTAGGTTTCAATCGTGGCCGGGTGCGTCAGTTACGGCCGCGCGAAAGCGGGGCCGCTTCGAGTACGTTCCTGGGAGATATGGCGTGGTATGCGGTCATTGCAGCGCTCATCGCGCTGGCAGTCTGGCGCATCGCGCGTTTCATCCTCGACCATGTCCCGCTGGCGGAAGTCGGGCACGTCGTCGGCCTGGGCGGCTTGACGCTGCTTCGCGTCGCGATTCTCATTGCACTCGCGAGCGTGGTGTGGGTGCCCATCGGGGTGTACATCGGGATGCGCCCGCGGCTGGCGCGCACCGTGCAGCCGATCGCGCAGTTCCTGGCCGCGTTCCCGGTCAACCTGCTCTTTCCCATCGTCGTTTCCGGCATCGTGCTGTACAAGCTCAATCCGAACGTCTGGCTGAGTCCGCTGATGGTCCTCGGCACCCAGTGGTACATTCTCTTCAACGTCATCGTCGGGGCCTCCTCGCTCTCGCCCGATCTCAAGTACGCGGGCGAGAACCTCGGCGTGCGGGGCTGGCTCTGGTGGCGGAAGATCGCTCTGCCGGCGGTGTTTCCGTTCTATGTGACGGGGGCAATCACCGCCTCGGGCGGCTCGTGGAACGCGAGCATCGTCGCGGAGGTGGCGGAATGGGGCACTACGCATCTCCACGCCGTCGGGCTGGGCGCCTACATCGCTGACGCCACGAGCGGCGGGGACTTCCCGCGCACGGTGCTCGGCACCGCGGTGATGAGCGTGATCGTGGTGGCAGTGAACCGTTTCTTCTGGCGGCAGCTCTATGCGCGCGCCGAGCGCAAGTTCCGCCTGAGTTGAACCGAATCGAGACCTGCCATCCATGAATGCCAACCCTCAGCCGCTCAATCTCGCCCCGCTGCTCACGGTCAAGAGCGTGTGCAAGTCCTTCCTCAAGCCCGACGGCGACGAGCTCGTCGTGCTCGACCATGTCGGCCTGACGCTTCGGCCCGGCGAGATCGTAGGCCTGCTCGGACGCTCGGGCTCGGGCAAATCGACGCTGCTGCGGCTGATCTGCGGGCTCGATGCGCCGACCAGCGGGGTGGTGGATTACCAGGGCAGGCCGGTCGCAGGCCCGACGCGCGGCATCGCCATGGTCTTCCAGAGCTTCGCGCTCTTTCCCTGGCTCACCGTGTTCGAGAACGTGAAGCTCGGTCTCGAGGCGCTGCGGCTGCCGGAGGCGGAGATCCGCAAGCGCTCGCTCCAGGCCATCGACCTCATCGGCCTCGACGGCTTCGAGTCCGCCTATCCGCGCGAGCTCTCGGGCGGCATGCGCCAGCGTGTCGGTTTCGCGCGCGCGCTGGTGGTACACCCGAGCATCCTCCTCATGGACGAGCCGTTCTCCGCGCTCGACATACTGACCGCGGAGACGCTGCGTACCGACTTCCTCGACCTCTGGGGCGAGGGCCAGCTCCCCATCCGCTCCGTGCTCCTCGTCACTCACAACATCGAGGAGGCGGTGCAGATGTGCGACCGGCTGCTCATCTTCTCGACCAATCCGGGGCGAGTGGTGAGCGAGCTCGCGGTCGATCTTGCCCACCCGCGATCCACGGTCGATCCGCGCTTCCAGGCCCTCGTGGATCGGGTGTATGTCGAGATGACCGCGAAGCCACGCGGCGAGCTGCGCGGCGGCGGACTGAAGACCGAGCGCTTCGCGGGAACGGGCATCGGCACGGCGCTGATTCACGTTTCCTCCAACCTGCTGTCGGGGTTGGTCGAGGCGGTGAACGAATCGCCCTACAACGGCAAAGCGGACTTGCCGCTGATCGCCGAGGATCTGCACATGGAGGTCGACGACCTCCTGCGGGTCGCGGAGGCGCTGCAGATGCTGCGATTCGCGGAGGTGGAGGGCGGCGATATCCGCCTGACGGAGGCAGGCTCGGCATTCGCCCGCGGCGAGAGCGACGAGCGCAAGCACCTCTTCGCGAGACACCTGCTGACCTACGTCCCGCTCGCCGCGCACATCCGCAGGGTTCTCGATGAGCGCAGCAGCCACACCGCCCCGAAGAGCCGCTTCTTCGACGAGCTCGAGGACTACATGGCCGAGGAGTCGGCCGAGCAGACGCTGCGCACCATCATCAGCTGGGGCCGCTACGCCGAGACCTTCGCCTACGACGATCAGAGACAGGTCTTCAGCCTCGAGAACCCGGCTTGAGCGGACTCCCCGAGGCGGCCGACGCCCGCACGCACCTTCTCATCGTCGACGACGATCACGAGCTCTGCTCCATGCTGGTGGAGTACCTGGGCCCGGAGGGCTTCACTACCGAGACGGCCGGTACGGGCACCGCGGCGCTGGAGCGTGTCGGGCGCGGGGCGCTCGATCTCGTGGTGCTCGATGTCATGTTGCCGGAGCTGTCGGGGTTCGAGGTGTTGCGGCGCCTGCGCTCGGTGAGCCGCATTCCGGTCATCATGCTCACCGCCCGCGGGGAGGAGGTCGACCGCGTGATCGGCCTCGAGCTCGGCGCCGACGACTACCTCGCCAAGCCCTTCAGCCCGCGGGAGCTCGTGGCGCGTATCCGGGCGGTGCTGCGGCGCATGGCGGCGGAGCCGCAGCCGGTGGCGGGCGCCGTCAGTTGGGGGCCGTTGCGGCTGGATCTGCGCGCCAGGCGGGCGGAAGTCGAAGGGGAGGACCTCGAGCTCACGGCGGCGGAGCTGCGGATCCTGGAGCTGCTGATGCGGGCCGATACCCGCACCGTGAGCCGCGAGGACCTGATGCTGCAGGCCTTAGGTAGGCGGTTGCTGCCGACGGACCGCAGCCTCGATACCCACGTCAGCAATTTGCGGCGTAAGCTGGCGAAACTGACGGACCGGGTCTCCGTCCAAAGTGTGCGGGGCTCCGGCTACGCGCTCACGGTGAAAACGGGCTGAAAGTCGCTGCGCACATGCATTCCTTGTACTGGCGTATTTTTCGGTCATTCTGGCTCGCCATCGCCCTGATCCTGGCGGGGACGGTCATCGTGGCCGTGAGCGCCTCCATCCAGCGCCGCGACGAGGTGCCCTGGGTTCAGCGGGGCGATCTTTTTGGGCAGGCCGACGATGCTTTCCAGAGCGGCGGCCCGGATGCACTGCGCGAGTGGCTCGAGAGCCTCGCGCACGACCCGGCGTTCTCACGCACCTACGTAGTCGGCCCGAACGGTCATGACCTGCTCGATCGACCGCTGCCTCACTTTCTGCAGGTGCCACTGAACGGGCGCACGAAACACGGGACGAAGACGGTGCGTTCCGGCGCCATCGCCCCCGTGGGGGGAGCACTCGTCCTGGTGGCGCCGGACGGAAGCACCTATCACGTCATCGTCGGACCTTTGCGTGAGCATGCGCTGCTCTTTGGTGAGTTGCAGCTGCCCGGGGTGGCCGGGGCAATACTGGCCATCGCGCTGCTGGTGAGCACCGTCATCTGCTTCTTTCTGACGCGGCATCTCGTCAATCCAATCGATCGGCTGCGTCAGGCCACGCGGGAGATGTCAGCAGGGAATCTCAGTGTACGCATGGCGCCCCGTCTCAAAGGACGTCAGGATGACCTTGCGCTTCTCGCCGCGGATTTCGACAACATGGCGGAGCGGGTGCAGAGCCTGCTCGAATCCAAACAGCAGCTGCTGCGCGACGTCTCGCACGAGCTACGCTCGCCACTCACCCGACTGCAGCTCGCACTATCTCTGGCGCGGCGGGAGGATGGGGGAGTGGAGCGGCAGCTTACGCGTATCGAGAACGAAGCCGACCGCCTGGAGCAGCTCATTGCCCGCATCCTGAAGCTCGTCCGATTGGAGCGTCCCGCCAGCGCTTTCCAGGGTGTCCCGGTGGACGTCGGTAAGTTGCTGGAGACCATCACGGAGGACGTGGGTATCGAGGCCGAAGCGCGCAACTGCACGGTGTCCGTTCGCATTACGGGCGCGCTGGAGGTCTCCGGCGACCCGGAGCTTCTGCGCAACGCCTTCGAGAACGTCATCCGCAATGCCGTGCGCTACGGTCCGTCCGGCTCCGTAGTCGTCGTCACCGCCGGGCGGGAGGACTGGATCCAGGTCACGGTGCGGGACCACGGACCGGGCGTCCCGGAGAAGGACCTGAAGCTGATCTTCGAGCCCTTCTATCGCGTCGACGCTGCGCGTGACCGTGCCGGCGGTGGCGAGGGCTTGGGCCTGGCGATTGCCGCCAGCGCCATAGTCGTCCACGGCGGCAGCATAGAGGCGCATAACGTCCCCGACGGCGGCCTGGAAGTCTCGATGCGTTTGCCGGCGCTGGAGCGAAAGCTTGCAGGCACTCCCGCAACGGCGGATGCCCAGGCCGCCTGAGCACTCTTTTACCCCCAAAAAAAACCGCCTTGGGGCTGCCAAGGCGGTAGGCTTCCAACGGTGCTCGCAAGTGGCGAGTTCATACCGGCGCTGCTCGAGTCTCAGGGAGGGGGAAGTCTCGAGCGCGACCGGCACACCGGGATCACAACGCAAACGTGTGTGCCTCAATCCTCAATGGGTGAGACGCACGAACCCGCCCGAAGTTGAGCCGATTCACGTTTCTTTGGATTTCTAGAGGTTCGCCGGCCGCGTAACCACACTGTCGCGGTTTCTTACACTCGGGGGCACCCCTGGGGTATCGCTCTCGTAGTGATTTGACTCTGTTGAATTTATTTCCCTCGGCACGGATTATGCAAACGTAGGCTTGTCCCACAATTCGTGGGAGGAGCCGACGGTGCCAAGAACGCATCCGCCGCTCTTCGCTCCGCGGAGAAAGCCAAAATGAAACGATCGCACGCACTCCGGGCCGCCATCGGCGCCGCCTGCCTCGCCACCGGCACCGCTCTCGCCACCCCTCTGGCCATTGGCCCCGGGGCCTCGGGGCCGGTACCCAACTATGACGGTCGCACACCCACCAACACGACTCTGCTCGACGCCGCCTGCGGCTATTTCAGCGGTGCGTCGTGCACTACGGGCACCTCAACGTCAGCACTCGAGTCTACCGGGATCAACATCCTGCTCAGCTCGGGTGGCTTCATCGAGGCAGCGGGGACGACTGACCTCAATCCTTACGGCTCATCCGACGTCGCACTGGCCTTCATTTTTGGCGGCGCGGAGTCTGGCGACGTAAGCTCAGTCACGCTTTCGTCCCTGGCGGGCTACTCGACAGCGGTGGAAGCCTGCGGCCCGATTTTCGGCTCGGAGTTCGAGGGCTGCGCGGCCACCGCGGGCACCGCGGCGCGCAGCAGCGGCACGGGAAACTCCGTCACTTTCTCCAAGCTGGGATCGATCTCGATAGAGGGTTTGCCGGCGACCGACGGCTACGTGCTCTATACCAACGCGCCCGTGAGCGCTCTGATCGATCCGGACAACATTTCCGTCACCTTGTCGAACGGCACGACGCTCTCCTACTCGGGCTTCGGGCTGACGCCGCCGAGCACCACCTCGCCGCCGGTGCCCGAGCCCGGCACGCTCGCCCTGCTGGGTCTGGGGCTGGCCGCGCTGGCAGTGGGGCTGGCGTCGCGACGGCGCCAGGCCTGATCACAAACTTTGGAGAATGACCATGTCCCTGTTCAGTGCGGCCAGACCCTGTCTGACAGTCGCGGGTCTCGCGCTGGGCACGTGCGGGCTCGCCCATGCCAGTACCCTGTCAGTGACCTATTACGAGGTCTCCAACACCGATCCGAGTTACGGCACGTTGTGCTGCGGCACCTATGACAATGAGGTGCTGAACACTCTGGGACCCAACGGGTTGCCGCAGTTGAATCCTGGCTACTCGGGCACCATGCCGAGCATTCAGGATGTCTACAACGGCCAACTGACCTGGTGGAGCCCGTCGCTGAACTCCCATGTGACGGAGACGGGTACCGGTTCGGTGACGCTACCCATCGACCATACGGTGAATTTCTTCCCGCCCAATGGAACGGGAACCAACGACGATGGCGGTGGGCTGACCGCCGTTTACTCCGGGACCATCGACGTGCCGACGACGGAGAAGATCAGCTTCAGCATTGGCGCCGACGACTCGGCCTTCGCGTATCTGGACGGTCAGGTCGTCTGCGACCTGGGCGGCGTGCATGCATTTGCCAACGGCACGTGCTCCTCGCCGTTCGACATTACCGCCGGCACCCACAGTCTCGAGCTGTTCTACGATGACATGGATCCGAGTCAGGCCGGCCTGTACTTTTCCATTACCACGGCAGGCGTGACGTCTTCCGGTGGGGGTGGCGTGCCGGAGCCCGACACGCTCGCCCTGCTGGGCGCAGGTCTGCTCGCTCTCGGCTTTGGTTTGAATCGCCGTCGCGCGCGCTAGTACGCGTTGCGCTGATCCTGCAGGATCACCAGGAAGGTCTTGAAGAGGATCTTGATGTCCAGCCAGGGCGACCACTTGCGCAGGTACTCGAGGTCGTAGCGCACCCGCTCGGACATCTTTTCCAACGTCTCGGTCTCCCCACGGAAGCCGTGCACCTGCGCAAAGCCGGTGATGCCGGGGCGCACCTTGTGGCGAATCATGTAACCGTTGATCAGCTTGCGATAGAGCTCGTTGTGGGCGATGGCGTGCGGCCGCGGGCCCACCAGGCTCATCTTGCCCTGCAGCACGTTCAGGAGCTGCGGCAGCTCGTCGATCGAGGTCTTGCGGATGAAGGCGCCGACCCGGGTGACGCGCGGATCCCCCTTCGTCGCCTGGGTGACCACCGTGCCGTCCTCGCAGACCCGCATCGAGCGGAATTTGTAGACGACGATTTCCTCACCGTCGAGGCCATACCGGCGCTGCCGGAAGAGGGCCGGTCCCCGCGAAGTGAGCCTCACGGCGGCAGCCACGCCGAGCAGGAGCGGTGAGAGGAGGAGCAGCGCGAGGCTCGAAAACACGATGTCCATGGCGCGCTTGAATACCGCCTCGAGGCCATGGAGCGGCGTCTCGCAGACCGAGAGCGCCGGCATGCCGTTGATCTCGACCAGGCGGCCCTGGATCAGGTCGAACGCGAAGGCGTCAGGCACGAAGTACACCGAAGCGGTGGTGTCGCGCAGCGCGTTGACCAGCTCGCTCATCCGCGGCACGTTGGCGAGCGGCAGGGCGATGTAGACCACCTTGACGCCTTTCTCACGGACGTAATTCGCCGTGTCGCGGCAGTGGCCGGCCAGGTTCTTCGGGTCGGTGACCTGCGCCACGCGATCGGCGGTGCGGAAGTCGAAGTAGCCCATGAAGCCGGCCGGAGGCAGCCGGCGGGCGAGCTCCACGCCAACCTCGTTCACGCCAATGATGATGTAGCGCGCGGCTTGTCCGTTCTCCCGGCGCCAGCGCACGCGCCGCCGCAGCAGGTGAGTCGCGGACAGAGCCACCGGGGTCGCGACGAACCAGGTCAGAATCCCGTCGCGCCCGAAGATGTCGGTCGCCTTGAAGGTCAGGCCCGCGAGGAACAGCATGCCGGCGACGGTGATCCACTGCAGCAGCACCCGCGTGTAGCTTCGGCCGAAATCCCAGTAGCCGAGCGAGGCCGCCTCCGAAGCGCCGACGCGATCGAAGAGCTGGCCCGAGATGATCCAGGTGAGCAGGGCCAGCGCCACGAAGGCGGGCGAGGGCTGCTCGCCGAAGGCGCGCTCACAGCAGAAGAGCGACAGCACGACGATCAGCGGGTCGAGCTGCCTCAGGAGTGCCACGGCCGCCGGCTCGACATTGCCGAGCCGGACCCGCCGGTGTGCGAACGATTCAGCAACGGACGACATCGCTATTTACTTCTCGCGGCCAATGGCCGCCAAAACAGTCTTCGTATTCTTGTCAGCTCACCGCGGCGCGCCTGTCGGCACACTCGGTGAACCCGTATCGACACGTAAAGTTGTTGTTGGTTCGGTGTTCTGACTTGGATGGTGTTTGAAATTCTTTTGCTTCGTACTGCAGCTTTTGTATCGCTTCTGCGGCGGAGCTCGCGTGGACGCTGCTGCTTCAATGGCCTGGCGTAGGGCGCGTGTGCGCGGAATGTACTTTGGCCGCCAAGACCGCGGACACTTCCCTGGACCGGAGCCAATCGTAACACACATACCCAGCCGAGCGTCGGTGCATGGAGACAGTATCAGGGCAATCGCGCTTGCTTACCGGGACGCGGCGCACACTTTGTGCTATGGCTGGATTATGTAATCTCACGGCTACGCTGCAATTACAGCGGTATTGCGCGGGAGTGGCGCAGGCTGAGGCGCAGCTTCAGCGCATATGAGGTGAGCCGCAGCAGCGCCGCGGCGATGGCGAGCACGGTGAAGGGCAGCATGAAGAGGATGCGAGCGATGCCGTGGCCGAACGGATAGCGCAGGAAGTCGCGCAGGAAGGCCAATGCAATGAACTCCATGCCCACTATCACGATGGTTCGCCACAGCCAGCGGGGAAGCGCGCTTGCGAGCCGCGGAATCGACAGCAGGGCGATGAGATAGGTAAAGCCCAGAGCCACGCCGAAGAAGATCGCCGCGGAGGTCGGTATGGGCGGGGTGCTGGAGATGTGGTACAGCCATGCCACCAGCCCCATGTGCACCAGGTGCGCGGCCGCGAAGGCGAGACCCAGCTCGCGGCCGCGCCTGGCCAGAGGCTGAAAGCCCGGTCCGAACACGACGGCGAGCGGGCCGCCCGTGTAGGCCAGGAGGAAAAAGCCATAGGACCAGCGCGCGGTCAGCCGTATTGCGGTGTACGTCCCCTTCTCGCCGATGCCGAAGTACAAAAGGGTGCCGACGCCGATGAGGAGGGCGCCGAGCAGAGCGCCACCCATCCACAGGCTCGCTCGGGGTGTCTGCGCTCTCATAGCGGCATTCCGTCAGCCGGGAGAATCTCCCAAGGGGAAGGGACTCGACTTGCGCAGCACGACTTGCGCCTGGCGCAAGTGTCCGAAGAAACGGGGCCCGCGCACCAGATAGCGCACCCATAGGCGGCGGGGATCCTGCAGCAGGCGGTAGAGCCACTCGAGCGACAGGCGCTGCATCCACAGGGGTGCCCGGCGCTCCTCTCCCGTCAGGAAGTTGAGCGAGCCACCGACGCAAAGTGCCAGCCCGCGGGCGATGCCGCGCTGCCTGAGGACCGCCGCGACCAGCTCCTGCTGCGGCGAGCCCACCGCGAGGAAGCAGAATCGGAACGGGCTCGCGCTCTCGATGAACTGCAGGCACTCCTCGACAGCCTCGGGGTCGGTGATGAATCCCATCGGGGGATTGTAGTGGCGCACGTTGCGCAGCCCGAAGGTCGCGACGATCGTGGCGGCCTGCTGGGCGCTGCCTCCGATCAGGACGACGCGATCGTCGGGGGCGATTATCCGGCGGAAGAGTGCCGCCGTGAGGTCCGAGCCGGTGCAGACCGGCAGCCGCAGGCCCTTCACCAGCCGCAGCAGCTGCGCCGCGAAACGGCTGTCGAGCAGGGCGAAATCGGCTGAGGCATAGCGCGAGCGGAAGGCCACATCCTCATGGCAGCGGATCATGTGATCCACGTTGGGGGTGACCACGAAGCCGAAGCGGCTGGAGCCGAATCGGGCCGCGACCGCGAGGAAGCCTTCCAGCTCGAAATCGTCGAGCTGGTGAATGCAGGTACTTCCCTGACCCCCCGTCGGATTGGCGCTCACATGGAAACTCTGATTCTTTTGGGCGGTTCTCGCGCCGCCTGCGATTGACCGAGTATGACTCAGCGGTAGCCCGTTTCCAACCTTGCCGGGCCGTTACTGTCGGGTACGTCACAACACCGGTGGCGGCGCGCCAGTGTCGGTCTCGCGAGCGATGGCGCGCAGTGCCCGCTTCAGGATGCGGATCTCCGCAGTGCCAAGGTTACGCTCGGCGTGCGCCTCGGCCGACTTTGCCGCCGCGACCAGCTCGATCACGGCCTGCCGGCCGGCTTCGGTCAGAGTGACGCGGATGTGGGGATCGTAGCCGCGCAATTCCGCGAAGCCAGCCGCTGCCAGGCTGGTGAGCAGCTCGGGTGTGACCCGGTGACCGGTGGACCAGAGCAGGCGATCGAGCTCCGCCACACTGCGGCCGTCGGATACGGCCAGGAAGCTGAGCGCGAACCACTGCGCTTCGGTGAGCCCATGCTGCTCGAGGTCGCGCCGCAATGACATGAAGAGTTGGAATTGCGCGCGGCCGAGCAGGTAGACGAGGAAGTCCTGACTGAAGCTGCTGTCGGAGTCCGCGCTCTCCCGCGCCGACTCGAGCTGCGGTTCCTTCTGTACCGCGAGCGCGTAACGGCCGCCGTGAAAGATGAGAGGCGGCCGGTCGGAGTGATCGAACGCCTCCACCGCCCCGACGAATATCACGTGATCGCCGCCTTCGTGCCGGAAGGCGGTGCTGCACTGGAACCGCGCCGAGCAGCCGCGCAGCAGCGGCACCTGCGCCGGACCGCGCTCGAGATCGAGGCCGGCGAATTTGTTGGAACCGCGGGCGGCGAATCGCAGCGACAGCTCCTCCTGATCGGACGCGAGCACGTGCACGGCGAAATGAGTCGCCGCGAGAAACGCCGGCAGGCTCAGGGCGCTCTTGGCGAGACTCCAGAGGACCATGGGCGGCGTCAGCGACACGGAGTTGAAGCTGTTCGCGGTCAGGCCGACGTCCTTGCCATCGGCATCGCGTGTGGTGACGATCGTGACCCCGGTGGCGAAGGCGCCGAGCGCGCTGCGGAAGCGGCGGCCGTGGTCGGGGTTGTCTTCGTCTGCCATGCCGGTACGGGAGTGCGAGGCTAGAGCCTCTCCTGCCCCTGAATGATCCGCTGGTGGAGCGGCGCGTCAAGCTTCTCGTAGCACCCGTCCCGGGCGTTGTCGAAGAAGAGCGGGTCGCGCACCCGATCCGGATCGTATCCCTGACCCACGAGCTCCTGCACCGTGACTTTGAACGTGCCGGTGAGATCGAGAGCCGTGACGATGCGCAGAAAAAGCGGACGCGCGTAGACGGGAAGCAGCGCGGACGCTTCCTGCCTGAAAGCGGCGAGATCGAAATCGCCGTTGACGACCAGAGCCGCCATTCCCGCGCGACCTTCGGCGTGCGGAACTGACACTCCATACACCGCGACACCGGTGACGCCCCTGCAGCTTTCCAGCGCTGATGCAACTTCGGTCGTCGAGACGTTCTCGCCTTTCCAACGGAACGTATCGCCGATCCGGTCGAGAAAATAGAAAAAACCCTCGTCATCCCGAGTCATCAGATCGCCGGTGCGATACCAAGCGTCACCGGACGCGAAGACATCGCGGAGCACCTTTGCGCGGGTGGCGTCGGCGTCCGCGTAGCCCTCGAAGCGCGCGCCGGCTGCGCCCCCTTCTGCAATGCGCCCGATCGCCTCGCCAGCCTCGCCCGGGGCAGTACGCACGCACCGCCCCTCAGTGTCGCGCACCGGCAATCCCGTAGCGGGGTCGGAACGCACCAGCGCTACCGGATAGCGATGCGAAAGAAACGGCGGGATGCGACCGATCGAGCCGGGCCGGCCCTCGCAGTTGTAGAGAGAGAAAGTGCCTTCGGTGGCAGCGTAGTATTCGAGGATCTGCGGGATCCGGAAACGGTCCTGAAAGGCCTTCCAGACGTTGGACCGCAAACCGTTGCCGCACGCCAGCCGCAGACCGTGCGCCCCGTCGCCGCCCTCCGGCCGAAGGGGGCTGCTCAGCAGATAGCGGCACAGCTCGCCGATGTACTGGAAGATGGTGCAGCGCTCTTCCGCTACGTCCTGCCAGAAGCGGCTGGCCGAGAAGCGCTCACGCAGCACCACCGTGCCGCCGCCGACCAGCGTCGCGCCGGTCGCCACGACGCCACCCACGCTGTGATACATGGGCAGACAGTCATACAGCCGGTCCGCGGGAGTGATGTCCATGAGCCCGGAAAACCAGTAGCTCCACTGCAGCAGCCGGTGGTGGCTGACGACCGCCGCCTTCGGCAGGCCCGTGGTCCCGGAGGTATAGATGTAAAGCGCCCGGTCGGAAAGCGAGGGCAGCGGAATCTCGGCGTCGGGCACGGGGTCGCCGGCCTGATCGGCTATCGCGTGGTCGATCCTGGGCAGGCCGGAGCCGTTCGTCCCGTGCGCCCAGCACGCAATGTGTGGCAGCTCGGCGCCAAGGGCGCGGACGGAATCCGCGAAGCCCGGGCCCGCAATGATCGCGCGCGGCGCGGCGACGCGAATGGAGTGCGCCAGCAGCGGACCCGTCAAATGGGTATTGATGAGCGCTACCGTCACCCCCGCCCGCGTGAGGCCGAGCCAGATCGCGAGGTAGTCCGGACAGTTCTCCATCAGCAGACAGGCGCTCTCGCCGCGCTGCCCCCATCCCTGCGCCACGGCCCACCGGGCATAACGGTTGGCGGTCTGCGACAGCGAGCGGTAGCTGAGCGCCGCTCCTGGAGAGACCAGCGCCGGCGCCGATTCGAAGCGCTCCGCCAGGGAGTCCATCAGGACCGGCAGGGTGATCCGAGGGTTGCGCTCGATCGCGGCGCTGCGCTCCAGCGCTCTGACCCAAGCTTGCAACGGCGAGCGGGACTTCTCATCCGGCGATCCAGGCATGATTTACGATAGCAGATATCGTGGAGGTGTCATGAGCGGCCGACTCGAATCCGTTACCGAAGGGACGCTGGAAATAGCCGGCGAATGTGCGCTGCATCACGGCGGCAGCCTGCGCGACGTGCGGTTGGCCTGGCGGCTCACGGGAGCCGCGGACGCGCCGCTGATCTGCGCGATGGGCGGCGTCTGGTGCGACCGGCGCCTGTTTGAGCCAGGCGATCCGCGGCGTGGCTGCTGGCGGGAGATCGTAGGCCCCGGACGGCCGCTCGATGCGGACCGGTACCGCATCCTCAGCTTCGACTATCTGGCCGGAAAGGGTGAGTCGACCGGGCCTGAGCCAGGCGGTGAGTTTCCCAGCATCTCCACCTACGATCAGGCGGATGCCCTGGCGAGACTGCTCGATCATCTGCGAGTGCGCGAAGTCCGCGCGATCGTCGGGGGCTCGTACGGCGGCATGGTGGCGCTCGCCTTCGCGGAGCGCTACCCCGAGCGCGTGAGCGCGCTCGTCACCATCTCCGCCGCCGACGTGCCGCATCCGATGGCTGTTGCATGGCACAGCATCCAACGCCACATCGTGCGGTTCGCGATCGGTTGCGGCCGCGGGTCCGAAGGGCTGCAGCTCGCGCGCGCGGTGGGGATGTCGACCTATCGCAGCTCCGAGGAGTTTGCGGCGCGCTTTCCGGCGCTGCCGCGGCTCGAGGGCGGCAAGTTCGTATTTCCCGTCGAGCAATACCTGTTCGCCGACAGCTCGGAGTGGGTCGCCGGCTTCAGGCCCGAGGCGTTCCTGGCGCTGTCGGAATCCCTGGACCTGCATCGGGTCGATGCGGCGCGGATCTTCGTGCCGACGGCAGCCGTCGCTTCGCGGGAGGATCAGCTCGTGCCGCTGTCGGACGTGAGGGGTCTCGGGGCGCGGCTCGGCAACGCCCGAGTGCACGAGATCTCTTCCATATATGGGCACGACGCCTATCTGCGGGAGTCGGAGCAGCTGCGCAAAGTGCTCGCCGCATGGCCGTCGTAGCGCTCGCTACACATCATGACCTCTCGTGACGAACTTCCGGCGCCCGTAGCGGCGTTATTCCCTGACGCCGGTGCGCGCCAGCACGTGGAGGACCGTCTCACCCGCGCGCTTGCTGAGGCGTCGGCGCGCGTGCTGCGCGGACCCGTGATGCCGGACATCGACATGGCGAAGCTGCGCCGTGACCTCGCCACGTTCGACTTCACGACGCCCCGGCCACTCGATGAACTGATCGACTGGGTCATCGACCGCCTCGAGCATGGCGCGGTGCACATGACCCATCCGCGCTACTTCGGCCTCTTCAATCCGCCGGCCAACTTTCCCTCGCAGTGCGCCGACCGCATCAGCGGAGCTTTCAATCCCCAGCTCGCCAGCTCCGGCTCCTCGCCGGCGCCGGTCGCGATCGAGCAGCACGTGATCCGCGCGCTCGCGCAGCGCGCTGGACTGCCGCCGGAGTCCGCCGGCCATTTCACGACCGCGGGCTCGGAGGCCAACTACACGGCGCTCCTGTGCGCGCTCACGCGTGCGGAGCCGCGCTTCGCCGCCGATGGAGTGCGGGCCTTCAGCGGCCCTGTTGCCTTCTATACCTCGTGCGAGTGCCAGCCCGCGTGGCACAAGATCGCTCACCAGGCCGGTGTAGGGCGCGCGGCGCTCAAGCTGATCGCCACCGATGGAACGGGCCGGATGGACGTGGACGCGCTGGCCGAGGCGCTGCGGGAGGATCGGCGCCGGGGCACCGTCCCGGTGTTGATTTCCGCCACCGCCGGGACGACGGGCGCGGGCATGATCGATCCGCTGCAGCGCTGCGCGGCCGTCGCCCGTGAGAACAACGTGTGGTATCACGTCGATGCCGCGTGGGGAGGCGCCGCACTCTGCTCCGACCGTTTGCGTCCGGAGCTCGCCGGCATCGAGCTTGCGGACTCCGTGACGATCGATGCGCACAAGTGGCTCGCGACGGCCATGGGTTGCGGCATGTTCATCGCGCGGGACGCCGCGATCCTCAACGAGGCGTTCCGGGTCGGCGCCGAGTTCATGCCCTCGAGTGCGTCCAGCATCGACCCTTATCTCAACAGCGTACAGTGGTCGCGCCGCTTCATGGGTCTCAAGCTGTTTCTGTCGCTCGGCGCGGCGGGATGGCAGGGCTACGGCGCGCACGTGGATCGCGCCGTGCAGGTGATCGATCGTGCGAAGGAGCGCCTCGCCGCGCGTGGCTGGAGCATCGCCAACGACTCGCGGCTCGCCGTGCTCTGCGTGCTGCCGCCGGCGGGCTCGCCGCCGCTGCGTGAGATCGTGCGCAGGGTGCTGGCGTCAGGCCGTGCCTGGGTGGCGGTGGCAAAGCTCGAAGGACGCGAGGTGGTCAGAATCTGTGCCACCCACGGCGAGATAACAATCGCGGATGTCGATGAGCTGGTGTCAGCTCTGGAAGCCGCGCGCTGATTGCGCCACGGCCTCAGCGTGCCCGCAGCGCGGCCAGGTGAGTGAGCCAGTTGCGGTAGATCGCCACCCCGGCGGGGCGCCAGGATGCGGCGATGGAGGCTGCGAGCTCTGCCAGCGGAAAACCGCCGAGCAGCGCCGGATCACGCGTCTTCGCGGCGGCGGCGCGATATTTCGCCAGTGTGGCAACACCCGAGGCGGCGAAGTAGCCCTGCGGCATCGCGGGCCAGGTGTCCCTCTCGGCGCGCAGATAGCGGCCGACATCCCGCCGGTATTCCTTGAGCAGCGCCAATTCGTCGTATTCGGGATGACCCTGGAAGCAGATGAGGAGGCTGGGGCCGGGACACAGGAATAGATCCGCGCCGGTCTGGCTCGAGAGGCTCAGAATCTCGTAACCGGCCGCTTGCAGCCTGTCGATGGGCAACTCGTTCCAGCGCGAGTGTGGCGTCGGCAACATGGGCCCGACGCCGCGGAGCAACGCGTGATCACCGCGGGTCTGATGCTCGAAGACACCGAAACATTTGTCCGGCAGGCGCCGCCGCCGCACGTCATGCAAGGCCAGAGCGGCCGCGTGCGCGGCGAGACACGACCAGATGCTGGAGGCGGTGTGTGTCCGCGCCCACTCGAGGAGCCGCACCATGTGATCCCAGTAGGGCTCTTCCTCGAGGGAGGCGGCGAGCGGTTCCATTCCGGTGACGATGAGCGCATCGGGCGGATCGGCCAGCAGCCGCTCCATGGGGAAGTAGCGGCGGTTGATGCGCTCCAGTGCCTGGGGTCCTCGGGGCACCCCGGGCAGCCAGGCATGGCGGAGCCGCACCGGGAGCGTGCCCGCCGCGGCGGCGAGCAGCGCGCCGAACTGGCTCTCGGTGGCCTCGAGCGCCGCGTCGGGCATGTTGTTCACGAGGGCGATGACGAGCGCGCCGTCCCGCGGGTGGTCCGGGCCGTAATCCTCGATTTCGAGCGGCATCGGCTATTAAAAACACTCCACTGCGCCGGGCGCCGGAAAAGCGTCAAAAGTGTGACGGAATACCGCCCGGGGCCGCGTTGCAGTCGCCCGGGACCTCCCTTAAGATACCTGCGAGGCGCCCGCGCGCCATAACAAACCGAAGCGGCACTCGCCAGAGCGTGACCGCCCACAATCGGTTATTCGCCGAAGGAAATCCACGATGATGACTCGAGTTGCCGTGATCGGAGTTGGAAACATCGGCATAGGTGCCATGACCGACCTCGTGCTGCACGGAATCGAGGCGGTCGGCGTCGACATCACTGAAGAGGCGCTGCGGCGAGCCGAGGAGGAGATCCTGCGCAACGTGCGCTTCGCGCCGGTGCTGTCGAAGTCGCTGCCCAAAATGTCGAAGAGTCGGGTCAAAGAGCTCATGACCCTGACGACCGATCTGAACGCTGCCGGACGCTGTGACTTCGTCATCGAGAACGTCTACGAGGACTGGAAGGTCAAGCGGGAGCTGTACGGGCGGCTGGACACCATCGTTCCGGACGGAGTCTGCTTTGGCGTCAACACCTCGTGCATATCCATCACGCAGGTCGGCAGCGTGACGCGCCGGCCGCAGGATATCGTCGGCATTCACCTGATGAATCCGGTGCACCTCAAGCCCACGGTGGAAGTCATCCGCGGGTTCCATACCACGCAGCGCACGATCGACACCCTGCTCGGCCTCTTCTCCCAACTCGGCAAGCACGCCGTCATCGTCGAAGACATGCCGGGCTTCGTTTCCAACCGCATCTCGCATCTGTTCATGAACGAGGCGGCCTTCGTGCTGCAGGATCAGGTGGCGACCCCGGAGAAGATCGACGCCATCTTCAAGCAATGCTTCGGGCACACCATGGGCCCCCTCGAGACTGCCGATCTCATCGGGCTCGACACCGTGGTGCGCTCGCTCGATGTGCTCTACGAGAGCTACCAGGACCCGAAATACCGCTGCTGCCCGCTGCTCAGGAAGCTGGTGCACGCCGGACATCTCGGGCGTAAATCCGGCAAAGGTTTCTACGTTTACCCACAGAGCTAGGCAATGAATACCGGCAATGTCAAAGAGACCCTCAGGGGTTTCGTAACCCGCTCCATCAACTTCCCCGACCTCGGTGACGACGACGATCTGTTCGAGTCCGGGCTGGTGAACTCACTGTTCGCCATCCAGCTCATGACGTTCATCGAGAAGACCTTCTCGGTCGAGGTGGACGCGGACGACCTCGACATCAAGAACTTCAGATCGGTGAGCGCTGCGACGGACTTCGTCCTGAAGAAGAGCGCGGCGACGACCTGACATCATGACGCGTCCGGTGCCGCACTGGTTGGACGACGCGCAGCAGAGTCGCTACGCGGAGTTCAAGGAGTTCGTCAGATCGAACGTGGAGCCGTTCGCGGCTGACTGGGAGCGCGAGCAGACGCTGTCGAAATCGGTACTGTCGCAACTCGCGGCTACCGGCTGGCTGGGTGCCACCTTGCCCGTTCAATACGGCGGCAAGGGCTGGGACGCCGTCACCTTCGGCCTCCTGAACGAGGCATTCGGGCGGGGGTCTCCGTCCGTCACCAGCGTGCTCACCGTGCAGGCGATGCACGCGATGCCCATCGTGCGCTGGGGCACCAAGGAACAGAAAGCGAAGTGGCTGCCCCGCCTGGCAAGCGGCGAGCTGCTCGCGGCCATCGCGCTCACCGAGCCCGGAGTGGGCAGCGCGCTGCACAATCTCACGACGAACTACAGCCGCGACGCGGGCGCCGGCTCCCTGCGCCTGAACGGCGTCAAGCGCTGGATCACCTGCGCTCAGATCGCCGACGTCTTCCTGGTCTTCGGCAAGGTCGAGGAGCAGCCCATCGCCTGCATCGTGCCGCGGGAGTCCCCCGGTCTCACCGTCGAGCCGATTCGCGAGCTCATGGGCTTTCGCGCCGCGGGACTCGGCATGATCACCTTCCGCGACGTCGAGGTTCCTGTCGCCAACATCGTCGGCAAGGCCGGTTTCGGGTTTTCCCACGTGGCGCCCGTCGGTTTGCATTGGGGCCGGATCAGCACCGCCTGCCATGCGCTCGGCATGCTGCGGGGCTGCGTCGAGGAGAGCGTTGCCTACGCGGCCAGCCGCAAGATCGGGGATCAGCCCATCGGCGAGTTCGGGATGATCCGGACGCTCATCGCCAGGATGGCGACCGACCTGCAGGCGGCAACCCTCGTCTGCATGAACGCCTGCCGGTCCGAGGACGACCATGCGGCGGAGGCTTTCGAGGACGCCTTCACCGCGAAGTACTTTGCTTCTCGCGCCGCGGTCAGCGCCGCCTCCGATGCCGTCCAGATAAAAGGCGCCGCCGGAGTTCACGAGTCATCGCCCACGTCCATGTATTACCGCAGCTCCAAGATCACCGAGATCATCGAAGGCACGACCCAGATCCACGAAGACCTGCTCGGCAAGGCGATTCTGGGCCGCAGCGGCACGCTCACGAGATCCGGAGGCGGCGCATGACGGAGTCCGAGGTTTCGCGCCCGGCGACTGCGGACGACCTGAAGCGCATCGCCTCTTTCAACGATACGGCGGCGGAGTTCCCGCACCTCGCCACGCTCGGCGAATTGCTCGAGGCCCGGGCGCGTCAGTGCCCGAATGCCACGGCCGTGCTCTGCGAGCACGATCGAACGTTCGGCAAGCCTTCACTGACCTACGCCGAGCTTGCCGACAAGGTCGAGCATCTCGCACACCGCCTGCGCGCCGCCGGCGCGAAGCCCAACACGGTCATCGCTCTCATGGTGGAGCGCTCGTTCGCCATGTCGATCGGCATTCTGGCGGTCATCAGGGCGGGCGCGGGCTACCTGCCATTGCCGCCCGAGAATCCGCCGGACCGCACCGAGTACATGCTCAAGGAGGCCGGGGTCGGGATTCTGTTGGTTCACGGCAAGACGGCCGGCAAGGCGGCATTCAACGGCACCGTGATCAATCTCGATGACCTGACCCTGTATGACGGCCCGGGCGCTCCTCTGGCCAACGTGAATGGTCCGCAGGACCTCGCGTATGTGATCTACACTTCCGGATCGACCGGACGCCCGAAGGGCGTCATGATCGAGCATCGCTCCGTGATCAACCGGCTGCACTGGATGCAGCGCGCATATCCGCTCGGCCCGGACGATGTGATCCTGCAGAAGACCCCGTACTACTTCGACGTCTCCGTATGGGAGCAGTTCTGGTGGGCGTTGGAAGGCGCGCAAGTGTGCTTCCTGCCGCCGGGGGCGGAACGGAATCCGATGGGGATCGTGAGCACGATCAAGAAGAACAAAGTCAGCGTCCTGCACTTCGTGCCGTCGATGCTCAGCGTCTTCCTGGAGTACGTGGAGAGCAAGGGCGATACTGCCGCTGCGAACCTCGCCTCCGTGCGCTACGTGTTCGCAAGCGGCGAGGCGCTCTCCGCGGAGCACGTCAAGCGGTTCAATCGCTTCTGGGGCGGCAAGACGGGCGCGCGGCTGATCAATCTCTATGGGCCGACCGAAGCCACCGTCGACGTAACGTACTTTGACTGCCCCACGAACGACGATTTCAACATCGTGCCGATAGGGCGCCCCATCGACAACACGAAGTTGTACATCCTGCGTGAGGGCCGGCAGGTCGCGATAGGCGATGTCGGCGAGCTCTGCCTGGCCGGCGTCCAGCTGGCGCGGGGCTACATCAACAGCAAGACGCTCACGGACGAGAAATTCACCGACAATCCCGCCAATCCCGGCGAGCGGATCTACCGCACCGGCGACATCGCGCGCTGGCTGCCCGACGGCAATGTCGAATACCTGGGCCGCGAGGATCACCAGGTCAAGATCCGCGGCCTGCGCATCGAGCTCGGCGAGATCGAGAACTCGATCCGCCAGTACGCCGGCGTGGTCGAGTGCGTGGCGGTGGTGAAGAAGTATTCGGAGACGGTGATTCTCATCGTCGCGTACGTCGTGTGCAAGGGCGATCTCGAGGTCCGGGACCTCAAGGAGTTCCTCAAGACCCGGCTGCCGGATTACATGGTGCCGAATCATTTTCAGCAGATTGCGGAGATGCCGCTGACGCCAAGCGGGAAGGCCGATCGCAAGGCACTCCCAGAGCCATCGATACACAAGTGAGGTAACGCTCGATGCCGGCGACAGCCGAGAGCTCGCAGGCGCAGTTGTTGTTGATGTCCGCACCAACGCAGGGCGCGCTGGAGCGGGCGAATGGGGAACTGCGGCAGTCTCTCGCTGCCAACGTCGTGGACATGGCGGATGTGGCGGAGGCGCTGCAGCGACGGGTAGAGGATCTGCCATATAGACGGTTTCTGGTGTGCCGCGGGCGCGAGGATGCGCTGGCGGTGCTCGCGGAGCCCAAGCCGCAGCGGGCGCCTTCGAGTCAGGTCGCCGCGGGGCTGCACACCACCGTGTTCCTGCTGCCGGGGATCGGCGATCACTACGTCGGGATGGGCGATGGCCTGTATCAGGGCTGCGAGACCTTCCGCGCGGAAGTCGACCGCTGCGCCGAGATCCTCGAGCCGCTGCTGGGAGTGGATATCCGGCAGGTGATCTATCCGGCCAGCCAGAGCTGGAAGCAGACCACCCAGGCGAAGGGAATCGACCTGAAGCGAATGCTGGGTCACGCCGCCGATGGTCCGCCAGATCCGGACACCCTGCGCCTCAGCGCGACGCTCTACAGCCAGCCGGCGCTGTTCACGATCGAGTACGCGATGGCGCGGCAGTGGGCCGCGCTCGGCGTGACCCCCGGGGCCATCATCGGTCACAGCATGGGCGAGTATGTTGCCGCCTGTCTCGCAGGGGTGCTCTCACTTGCGGATGCGCTGCGGCTGATTGCGGTGCGCGCGAAGCTGGTCAATGAGTTGCCGCAGGCGCCCATGCTGGCGGTGATGCTGCCGGAGGCAGAGCTGCTGCCGCAGTTGCCGGCGGACCTGTCGGTCTCACTGATCAATGGGCCCAGCCACTGTGTGGTTGCCGGCCCACCCGACTCGGTCGCGGCGCTCGAGCGCACGCTCACCGAGCGGGGAGTGATCGCGCGCCGGGTGCAGAACGGTCATGCGTTCCACACGCGTCTGATGGAGCCGGTGGCGAGCGCCTTCGAGGCGGAAGTCAGAAAGGTCAGCCTGAGCGCGCCGCAGATCCCGTACGTCTCCAATGTGACGGGGACCTGGATTACCGCCGCGGACGCGGTCGATCCAACCTACTGGGTGCGTCACCTCACCCGCACGGCCCGCTTCAGCGAGGCGCTGCACGAGATGTGGCAGCTGCCGGATCCGGTGATGCTCGAGTGCGGCCCCGGGCGCACGCTCACCATCCTGGCGAATCAGCATCCTGAGCGCAAAGGGCCGCTGCGCGGGGCGATCAGCTCGATCCGCCAGCGCTACGAGAACGAGACCGACACGCAGGTGCTGCTCGCGGCGACCGGCAGAGCGTGGCTTGCCGGCACCGCCATCCGTTGGCAGGGGCTGCCTCGAGAAAACATCACTTTCGCAACTGTTCTTGCGAATGACATCGCTATCAACCCGCCCACGGAGGATGCCGCGGCCGGCAAGCGCGAGCAGGAGCTGCAGGCGATCTGGAGCAGGGCGCTCGGGCGCGAGAACATCGGCGTAAATGACAGCTTCGGCGCGCTCGGCGGCGACTCGCTGAGCTCCATCGCGGCGCTGCTCGAGATGAAGCGTGTCGGGGTACCCGACGGCGTCTCCCGGGGTCTCTACCGCGGCCTCACCATTCGGCAGATGGTCCGCGAGGAAGCCGATGCCGGCGGCGCCTCGCACCGGGTCGCGGCGGTGAACGGCATACCGGTTGCCACCATCGAGATGCCGGTATTTCTCCGCGCCCTTGGAATCTACTTCGTCATCGCCAGCCACTATGGCATCACGCACTTCGCGGGCAATCCGGTGCTGATGGTCGTTTCCGGCCTCAGCTTCGCCAAGTTCCAACTGCGCACCATCGAGAAGGAGCGCAGCGTCATGCCGGTGGTGCGCTTCTCGTGGAAGATCGCCCTGCCGGCCATCGTCGATACCATGGTGCGCCAGATCGCGCACCATTCGTTTCATCCGCTGTCTTTCCTGCTGATCGACAACTTGCTGGAGCCGAACCCGTTCGGCGCGCATGAGTCGCCGTATTACATCGACCTGTTGATCCAGAGCCTGCTGATCGCGGCCGTGCCGCTCGCCGTGCCCGCCATTCGCAGATTTGCCGTCGCCAGGCCGCTGCTGTACGGCGTCATTGCGCTCTTTTCCTACTGGGTCGTGAGTATCCTGGCCCCGTTCTTCTTCGACCCCACTCATGCGTGGACACTCGTGCCGCAGTCGTACCTGTGGCTGTTGGCGTTGGGGTGGTGCGCGGCCTTCTGCAGCACGCGCCGGGAGAAGCTCCTGCTCACGGGCGCCTTCCTGGGGCTCAACCTGATCAGTTATGTCGTCGGCGGCCGGTTGGGTTGGAACGGCTTTCCCGCCCGGGGCATGCACGAGTACGTCGTGGTGGCGACCCTGGCGCTCATCTGGCTCGAGGAGATCCCGGCGCAGATTCCGACCGTGCTGGTGCAGGCCATAAATGCCGTCGCGGCCGCATCGCTCTTCATTTACCTGACTCACATCGCCTTCAAGGACGTCGTGGAGGGGACCTGGAACCATCTCGCGCCGGGCGCGTGGCCGCGCCTGCCGCTGCTGGTGGCCGTCCCGATCGCCATGGCGGGGGGCTACTGCATCTGGCGGCTGTGGGAGTACGCCATGCGCTCGATACCCGTATGGCTGGGCCGCGCCAGGCCCGCCGAACCCGCCCCAGCCACCGGGTCGTGGTGATTCTGTGACGGCTTCGTGACGCCGCCGGAATTATGTCCTGGTCCGTCGACTGAGCCGACGCCATGCTGATAAAATCCGCGGAAAATAGAACAAGGTTCCCCCGAGGACCTTCCATGAGGTCGACCTGAATGGCCGCAGTTCCCAGCACCACCATCGCCGAAGCGCTTGCTTCGGTCGTCTCCCGCAACCGCCCCGCCGCGGCAGTGAGCGCTGCCGAGGGCTCGCAGCCGCAGCTGTTGCTTCTGTCCGCGCCAATACGGCCGGCGCTGGAGCAGGCGAGCGGGGAACTGCGCGAGTTTCTCGCTGGCAACGTCGTGGACATGGCGGATGTGGCGGAGGCGCTGCGGCGACGGGTAGAGGATCTGCCATATAGAAGGTTTCTGGTGTGCCGCGGGCGCGAGGATGCGCTGGCGGTGCTCGCGGAGCCCAAGCCGCAGCGGGCGCCTTCGAGTCAGGTCGCCGCGGGGCCGCACACCACCGTGTTCCTGCTGCCGGGGATCGGCGATCACTACGTCGGGATGGGCGATGGCCTGTATCAGGGCTGCGAGACCTTCCGCGCGGAAGTCGACCGCTGCGCCGAGATCCTCGAGCCGCTGCTGGGAGTGGATATCCGGCAGGTGATCTATCCGGCCAGCCAGAGCTGGAAGCAGACCACCCAGGCGAAGGGAATCGACCTGAAGCGAATGCTGGGTCACGCCGCCGATGGTCCGCCGGATCCGGACACCCTGCGCCTCAGCGCGACGCTCTACAGCCAGCCGGCGCTGTTCACGATCGAGTACGCGATGGCGCGGCAGTGGGCCGCGCTCGGCGTGACCCCCGGGGCCATCATCGGTCACAGCATGGGCGAGTATGTTGCCGCCTGCCTCGCGGGCGTGCTTTCTCTCCCGGATGCCCTGCGGCTGATTGCGGTGCGGGCGAAGCTCGTCAATGAGTTGCCGCAGGCACCGATGCTGGCGGTGATGCTGTCGGAGGAGGAGCTGCTGCCGCAGCTGCCGGCGGATCTGTCGATCTCACTCATCAATGGGCCCGCCCACTGTGTGGTCGCCGGGCCGCCCGACTCGATCGCCGCGTTCGAGCGTACGCTCACCGAGAAGGGAGTCATCGCGCGCCGGGTGCAGAACGGACACGCGTTTCACACGCGTCTGATGGAGCCGGTGGCGAGCGCCTTCGAGGCGGAAGTCAGAAAGGTCAGCCTGAGCGCGCCGCAGATCCCGTACATCTCCAACGTGACGGGGACCTGGATTACCGCCGCGGATGCAGTCGATCCAACCTACTGGGTCCGCCACCTCACCCGCACGGCCCGCTTCAGCGAGGCGCTGCACGAGATGTGGCAGCTGCCGGATCCGGTGATGCTCGAGTGCGGCCCCGGGCGCACGCTCACCATCCTGGCGAATCAGCATCCTGAGCGCAAAGGGCCGCTGCGCGGGGCGATCAGCTCGATCCGCCAGCGCTACGAGAACGAGAGCGACATCCAGGTGCTGCTCGCGGCGACCGGCAGAGCGTGGCTTGCCGGCACCGCCATACGCTGGCAGGGGCTGCCGCGGGACAACATCAGTTTCGCATCGCCTCCCAGCTCGGTTTGGAGCGCGCCGCCTCCCGCAAACGAGAGCGCGATCGCGCCGGCGGCGGATGACGCTGGAGTCAGCAAGCGCGAGCAGGAGCTGCTGGCGATCTGGAGCAGGGCGCTGGGACGTGAGGACATCGGCATAAACGACAGCTTTGGCGCCCTGGGCGGCGATTCACTGAGCTCCATTGCCGTGATCATGGACATGAAGCGTGCGGGCGTGCCCGACTCGCTGGCACGGGGCGTCTATCAGCACCTGACGATCCGTGACATCGCGGCCCGGGAGAAGGTGGCGGGTCCTGCCAAGGACGGGGGCCCGTTCCAGCTCTCTCTCATCGAGACTCCGGTGTTCATCAGGGCCGCGGCGATCTTCATCGTGGTGGCGGGCCACTTTGCCGCCGTCGACATCTATGGCGCCTTCATCCTGATGACGGTGTCGGGCCTGAGCTTCGGCAAGTTTCAGCTCAAGGCCATCGAGAGGGAGGACGGCGCCCGCCCGGTTTTCCGGCTGATAGCGAAGATAGGTATTCCGACCCTTCTCTGGATAATGCTCGAAGAGATCGCATTCCACAGGCTGCATCCGCGCTCGTGGCTCTTCCTCGACAACTGGAGCGGCCCGTACTGGGATGCCCATTTCGGATCACCCTATTTCATCGATCTGCTGCTGCAGAACCTGGCGATCACCGCCATCCCGCTGTTGTTCCGCCCGATACGCAGGTTTGCGGTACGGCAGCCGTACACCTACGCCCTGGCGTTCTTCACGGCGGCATGGCTCGCCAACGTCATCGTCCCGTTCTTCTGGAATACCACCTACCTGTACGATCGTGTGCCTCACATGTGGCTGTGGCTGTTTGCCTTTGGCTGGGTTGCCTCGTTCAGCAACACTGTCCCGCGAAAGCTGTGGGCTACGGCCGCCATCATCTGCTTCAGCCTGATCAATTGGCGCTTGGGGCACAGCGTCCACTGGTATACCACGCTCGTTGCGGTCTGCATCGTATGGCTGGAGGTGATTCCGCTGCGCCTGCCGCGGTTTCTGATCCCAGTCATCACCGGCGCGGCCGGCGCGTCGCTCTTCATCTATCTCACGCACTTTCAGTTCCGCTCCCTGCTGAAGCATCTGCTGGCATTCGAGCTGCACGGCAGCCTGCCGTGGCCCTGGCTCTCAGTCGCATTCACGATGGTAACTGGCTTCCTGGTGTGGCGGGTCTGGAGTTTCGTCGCGGACGTGGTCCTGCGATCGCTCAGAAGGATGGGTGTGAGCTGGCGAGCTGTGCCGGCGCTGCCGAACGATAGCGGGCTCTGAGTAGATGGCTGCTGAAGCAATCGCTCGGGCACCGGACAGAGAGACAGTCGAGGATCCCGGTCCGGCGGTGTTTCTCCTGCAGGGCGTTGGCGACCAATACGTCGGTATGGCGCATGGCCTTTATCAAAGGTGGGAGGTTTTTCGCAACGAACTGGACCGTTGCGCTCTGCTGTTCCAGCAGCATCTGCAGCAGGACATCCGCGAACTACTGTATCCGCCCGACCATAAATGGCTGCAGAGCGGGCAGCCGGCCGGATACGATCTCAAGGCGATGGTTGGCCGGAGCGGCGACGCCCCGGAGGACGCCGCTAGCGCCGCCCTATCGGGCACCTCAGTCGCGCAGCCCGCTCTATTTGCCGTCCAATACTCGATGGTTCGTCTCTGGCAGTCGCTCGGCGTCGAGCCGCAGGCGATGGTTTGCCACAGCCTCGGCGAGTACGTCGCCGCTTGTATTGCCGGCGTCGTTTCGCTCGAAGACGCGATATCGCTGGTCGCTGCGCGTGCGAAACTGGTGGCGGCGCTGCCGCGGGCCTCGATGCTCTCCGTCCTTCTGTCGGAGCAGGAACTGCAGGCCTCGCTCCCGGCCGATGTCTTCCTGTCGCTGATCAACGGCCCAAGACTATGTGTGGTGGCCGGGCCGCCGGCCGCGATCGATGAGCTCGAGCGCGCTCTCGCCGCACGGGACGTAATCGCCGTGCGCGTGCGCAACAGCCATGCATTCCATTCGAGTCTGATGCAGCCCATCGCGGCGGAATTCGCCGCTCACGTTGCCAAAGTCCCGCTTTCCGCCCCGAAGATTCCCTACACGTCGAACGTGACCGGCGCTTGGATCGCCCCTGAGGACATATCCGATCCTCAATACTGGGTGAAGCATCTGACCTGTACGGCCCGCTTCAACGATGCATTGCGCCGTCTCTGGGAATTGAAGGATCCGGTACTGATCGAGTGCGGGCCTGGCCGCACGCTCACGGTTCTGGCCGGGCAGCACCCGGACCGGCAGATAGCCGCCGCCCGCAAAGCGATCCTGCCGCTACGCGGGCGCTATGAGGGCGTGGCGGACGAGAAAGTGTTTCTGACCGCGGTCGGCAAGGCTCGGCTCAACGGACTGGCCGTAATTTCGCAGCCCGCGGATTCCGCTTCGACATACGACTCGCCCTCGTACGTCGCGCCCCGAAATGATCTGGAGATCAGCCTGACCAGTGCCTGCGAGCGGGTTCTCGGCCTGCCTCGCGTCGGGATCACCGATAATTTTTTCGAGCTCGGCGGTCACTCGCTGGCGGTGATCAAGCTCGTGATGGAGATGAAGCAAACCACGGGCCTCGATATCAACCTGGGTGAAGTCTTCAGATCTCCGACGGTGGCTCAGTTGGTCGAACACCTGGGTACGGCCGCGAAGAATGCTTCGATCGTCGTCCCCCTGCAGCCGCGGGGCACGAAACCTCCGATGTTCTGCCTGTGTGGAATCGATCTTTACAGGCGCTTTGCCCTGGAGCTGGATCAGGATCAGCCGGTGTACGGAGTCTATGTCGCCGAAGAACAGGCGATCATCTCCGACGTCCTTCGGGGAGACATGAGCGGCGTATCCATCGATCGTCTGGTGGAGGCGTACCATGACGCCATCATTCGCTTTCAACCCGAAGGTCCCTATCGCTTCGCGGGCGTCTCGTTCGGAGGATTGCTGGCCATCGCTCTGGCGCGCAAGCTGCGGCAGTCGGGGATCGAAGTGGAGACAGTTTTCCTGTTCGACACCTTGCTGCCGGAGGCGCAGCGACGCATATGGTGGAAGTGGGTGCTGTTACGCCTCAAGGCGTCGGTCACGCAACAGGGGTTTCGGCAATTGCTGCGCGACTTTGGCAAGCTGCAACGCAAGCTGTCGTCCAGGCTTGCAGTTCGGCGCTCGACATCGGGCGCGACCGCTCCCCCGCCGCAGGCGGCGGGAACGGGCGACTATTACCAGCAATTCATCCAGCAGCAAAGAACTGCCTTCCGCGCAGCCTACAGGCAGTGGAACCCGGAGCAGTCGCAGCTGGATTTTCCCGTGGTGCTCTTTCGGGCCGGTCTCCGTGACATCTGGGTGCCGGGTTACGCCACTGCAGAGGATTATGGATGGCGTCGGTACGTCGGCGGAAAATTATCCATCGTCGACGTTCCCGGCGGACACCTGAGTATGCTCGCGGACCCGTACGTGTGCGGCGTTGCCCGCACCGCTCAACAACACCTCCCCTGAGGGCAAAATGCTCAAATTGCTCCCCCAGCCGCTGCGCGACAAACTGGAAGCCCTTTCCTGGTGGTACGATCGGAAGGAGCTGGTGCGCTTCACGCGCCGCTACTCGTTGGATTTCGGCGGCTTCATTCCCCGTGACGAGCTGTCCACGAGCGCGACGGATTCCCTGGCGCATTCGAATAATTATCGGCCGTACTCCAACCATCTGCTGAAGGTGTTGATCAAAGAGGCCCTGTCGACCGGGATTCAGTTTCAAAACTTCGTCGACATCGGCTGTGGCAAGGGTCTGCCTTGCCTGTTCGCGCGGAAGTACTTTCGCTTCGCGAAGATTTATGGGATCGATTTTTCGGAACCTCTGATCGATGCGGCCAAGCGCAACGTGGCCAAGCTCGGCTGGGAAGACGTATCCTTCGTGGTCGCCGACGCCGCGCTCTGGAAAGCACCTGAAGGAAACACTCTCTTTTTCATGTTCAATCCCTTCGATGCGGTCATCCTGGAGAGGTTCCTGAGGCTGAACATCGATCACTTTACGCGACATCGCTCGCTGATCGCGTACGCAACCGACGACTGCCGGGAGACGATGCTCGAGTTGGGGTTCGAGATCGTCTTTCGCGATCCGAAGCACCAACAGTCCGTACTTAGATACACCGGCTCGCCTTAGGCGAGGCCTCTTCCAGGGGAAACCGCCTTGTCGCAAAGCTCCATCAAGCGGATACGTGAATTGGTCAAACGACCGATGAGCGACAACCTCGATGCACTGTCCTGGTACTACCATCAGGCTGAGTACTTCGTGTTCACGCGGCGATATTCATTGGATTTCGATGGGTTCATTCCGCGCGAACAACTGGTAGCGGAATCTGCGGATTCACTGGCAAATTCACACAATTACAAACGCTATACGAATTTTCACCTGAAGCGCCTGCTGCGGGAGGGGCTGCAAACCGGCATACCTTTCAGAACCTTCGTGGATGTCGGCTGCGGCAAGGGTCATCCATGCATATTCGCCAAGAGATATTTCGGATTTGCGAGCGTATACGGCGTCGATTTCTCCGCCCCCCTGATTGAGATCGCCAAACGAAACCTGGCCAAGACGGGCTACGGGAATGTGCACTTCCTGGTGGCTGACGCGACGACCTGGAAGCTTCCCGACGGGGATAGCCTCGTCTTGCTCAACAATCCATTCAATGAAGTCATCGTGGAGAGGTTCCTGATGTCGAATCTCGACCACTTCAGGAAATACCGCTCCCTGATTGCTTACGGTAACGACTTGCACCGCGCCACGGTATGCCGCCTGGGCTTTGAGGTCCTGTTCCGCTCCAATCGATACCAACAGTCGATTCTGCGGTACAGCAACTCACCGACGCATTAGAGCTACACGTCACTTTCGCTCAAGCGAAGATCGGCCCAGCCTCCCGGCTTGCGCAGCCACTTCAATGTGACCTGCGAGAGGCGATTCCACCCCACCCAGACCAGGTAGCCGCCCAGCATGCCGGCGGCGATGCGCAGGGGGGCGGGCGCCGTTCGATGTAACAGCGTGAACGGAATCTGCAACAGCTCGGCGGACTGGTAGTGCGTCAGATAGATGAAGAGCGATGCCGCGGCGGCGCCGACCAGGATCCTGACCACGAGCGGCGGCAAGCGCGCGGGAAGTTCCTCGTACCATGTGATCGCGATGCCTGCGACAACGACATACCAACCCACCGGCAGCCCGATGTGCGCGTAGTAATCGATGGCGTTCAGCGTGAAGAACGCCACGCTGGTAATGACCTTTTGCCTGGTGGTGGCGCTGTATGCGGCGCACCAGCCGATGGCGAACAGATAAATGTACAGGTATGGCATCGTGAGCCAGTGGCGCCCGGGGTCAAAGAGGAGCGTAAAGATCACGCTCGCCGGCCACGTCACCGCCAGGAGCGCGAGCGCGTAGGAATACTCCTTTTGGGCGGCGAAGCGCCGTACGCTGCCAATCGCGAGCGGCAGTGCGGCCAGCGGCCAGACCTGCAGCAGCAGGTCGATGAAGTAGGGGGATTCGTATTTCCCGTAGGGGTGGGGATCGAAGTAGTTGTCGATGAACAGCCACGATCTGGGCTGCACCACTCCGTGGATGAGCTGATGGCCGACCGTGAAGATGAAGCAGGGAATCGCGAGCTTCAGCATGAGCTGGAGCACGGGCCGGATGCTCCCTGCCTTCTCTATCGCCCGCAACTGGAACTTGGCGAAGCTCAGGCCCGATACCACCATCAGGGAGGTGTTGCCGAGCCAGGTGCCGATGCCGAAGTGGCCTGCGACCACGATGAATATCGCAATCGCCCTGACGAACACGGCCGTATCCAGCGAAGCGAGCGTGCTGGAGGCCGCGGACCTGCCGGCCGATTCCTGCTGCACCATCTCGCGGATGGTGAGTCCGCGGTAGAGCCCCCGAGCCACGTGATCGGGCACGCCGGCGCGCTGCATTGCCATGATGGCGCCAATCGAGCTCAACGAGTCGCCGCCCAGAGCGCCAAAACTGTCATTCACCCCGATGTGCGGACGAATGAGTGCCGAACGCCAGATTTCGACGAGCTCCTGCTCGCGGGGGTTGGCGGGCTCGTCCGTGGCGGCGAAAGCCGTGACGGGGAGCTCTGCCGCCGGAGTGGGCTCGCTGGCGGCGGCGCTGGGCTCCTCGTGAGCGCCGTCTGCCTCGACAGTCGGGTGGCGATCGCCGTCAGGCTGAATCCGACTGCGCAGGACAGAGCCGCCCGCCAGCCAGACCTTGCCGATCGCCCGCTGCAGGACCTGCTCGTCCGGCTCGTTCTCATAGCGCTGCCTGATGGACCAGATCGCCCCTTGCAGGGTGATCTTGCGATCCGGGTGCTGTATGGCGAGAACGCTCAGAGTGCGTCCCGGCCCGCATTCGAGCGGAATGGGGTCGGCGAGCTGCCAGAGTCGACCCAGAGCATCGCTGAAGCGTGCAGTCCGGGTTGCATGCAGCAGCCAGTAGTCAGGGTCGGTCGCCTGCTGCGGCGTAATCCAATCGCCGGTCACATTGGAGAGGTAGCGGATGGCCGGTTCGCGCAAGCTGACTGTCCGCAGCTCGGCGCGGAATGGCCCGGAGATCTGCTCCATCTGCCGGGTATGAAATGCATGGCCGTTCTGTACGCGCCGATAGATTACGCCGCGGCCGGTCAGCGTCTCTTCGAACCGGGCGGCCGCCTCGGGAGCGCCCGCCACCACGCAGTGGGCCGGGCCGTTGAGCAGTGAGACCTCGAGGTCGTCGGGCAGCAGGGGACGCAGCTCCTCCTCCGGCAGCATCACTGCCAGCATCACCGCTTCGGGCAGGTCGTTGACCAGCCTGGCGCGGGTCGCGACCAGTCTCAGGGCGTCCCGCAGCGAGAGCACCCCCGCGAGACATGCGGCCACGTACTCGCCCATGGAGTGCCCGAGAAGGGCGTCGGGCGTGACCCCCAGCGACAACCACAGCCGTGCCGTTGCGTATTCGATGGTGAAGAGCGCGGGCTGAGCGAACAAGGTGGTGTTCAATCGCGCGGTGTCAGGATCCGGCGGCTCCGCTGCCGTTCGCCCGAGCATTCTCTTGAGATCGACACCTGGCGCCGCGGCGACGGTCTTCCATGCGTCCCCGGGCGGGTAGAGGATCTGGCGGATATCCGTTCCCAGGTACTCCAGCAGAATGCCGGCGCAGCGGTCGACTTCCTCCCTGAAAACCGCCCGTGTCGCATACAGGCCGTAGCCCATGCCAACGTACTGGTCGCCAATCCCGGGTAGCAGCAGAACCGTCGGCCGAACGTTACCGTCGACGCGGCCCGTCAGCACCCGGTTTGAGCGCTTCTCATCGAGGGCCGCCCGCGCATCCTCGCGGTCACCACAGACCAGCATCCTTCTGTAGGCGGCATCCCTGCTGACCCTCTGCTGCGCGTCGACGAGCTCCCTCAGGCTCGTGTCGGACTGCAGAAGCTTCTGGCGTAAGTCGATGGTCGCCTGCTCCAGCGCGTCCTGCGTATCCGCGGACAGCAGCAGCAGCTGCGACGTCAGAGAGGGGTCACCGAGGATCATTCACGTCAGGCGAGCGTTTTTTTGGTTATGGTGCCGTGGATGCAATTTCCATCATAACGACGACGCGGCGGCCTCGTTTCGCAGGTGCTGGAACCTGAGAACCAGCGCACGTTTTTGCGGTTTCGCGGCAGGGTGACATAATACCCGCCTTTTGAGGTATATGCCCTCGCACGGCAACCTGGCGCGCGCTAGGCTAGTCGGACGATAAGAGCTCCAAGGCCGATGAACCCGAAATTCGATCCGATTCTCGACCAGGTCCGCGGCGGCTGGCGTTTCCGCTGGCAGGCGTTCGGCGTGATGATGCTGGTTGCGCTGGTCGGCTGGGTGATGGTCTTCGCGATTCCCGACAGATACCAGGCCCAATCCAAGGTGCTGGTCAACACCCGCACCGCCCTGCAGCCGGCGCTGGAGGGCCTCGTCACTACTCCGGACGTCAGCGGTGAGCTGGACTACGTGCGCCAGGCGCTGCTGTCGGGTCCGCAACTCAGCAACTTTGCCCAGCAGGTTGGCCTGTTGCCTGCGACCGGGGTCACCGCGAAGCGTCGCTCGATCACCCTCGCTGCCTTCGCCAAGCGCATCGACATCACGATCGACCAGGGCCAATCCGATGGCGGCCAGGCCGGCAGCGCGACGTATGGCATCACGTACACGGACGTCAATCAGCCGCGGGCGCTTGCCCTGGTGAAGCTCCTGACGCGCGATCTGGTGAACGAGACCCTGGGCGGCAGCGAGCAGGGATCGGAGCGTGCGCAGGCATTCCTCAAGTCGCAGATCGATGCCTACGAAAAGCGTCTGCAGGATGCCGAGGACCGCCTCGCGGCCTTCAAGTCGCAGCATTTCGGACTGCTGCCGAGCGAGCAGGGCAGCTATTTCACGCAGCTCGAGCAGGAAAGCCAGGCGACCGAGGACATCAAGACCAAGCTGTTGATCGAACAGAGCCGTCTCAGGGAGCTGACACAACAGCTCCATGGCAGCTCGGCGATCTCATCCACCGACGCCACGCCGGTCATCGGGCCCAATGGCGCCGTGATCGGCGGCGATACGTTGTCGCAGATCCAGGCGGCGCAGGCACACCTCAATCAACTGCTGCTCAAATACACGGCCAAATATCCCGACGTGATCGCCACACAGCAGGAGCTCGCGCAGCTGAAGAAGCGCCGGGCCGAGGAGGTCACGGCGCTGCAACGCGGCGATGCCGATGCCGCCGCTTCCAGCGGCGCCAGCTCGAATCCCATCTACCAGGGAATCGTGCTGTCGCTCAACAGGACGGATGTCGAGATCGCGGACCTGCAGACGGAGCTGGGCGATCACGAGCAGAAGGCGCGGGACCTGAGAAAGCTCCTGGATTCCACGCCGCAGATCGAGGCGCAATACGCGCAGTTGAGCCGCGACTATGACATCAACAAGAAGCAGTACTCGGCGCTGCTCGCAAGTTATGACAAAGCGCGGCTCGGGCAGCAGGCGGGCAACGCCGGCGCGGTCCGCTTCGAGCTGGTGGAGCCGCCCACCGTGAGCTACACGCCGGTATCGCCCAAGCGGGGGGAGCTTCTGGGGATGGTTCTGCTGGCCGCGCTGGGCGCGGGCTTCGGGCTGGCGTACTGGCTCAATCAGCACAAGCCGGTGATCGGCTCCGCGAGCGGATTGCAGCAGCTCACGGGAATCCCGGTGTCGGTCGTCGGGACCGCTTTCCCGTCGCGAAAGACGCGAGCCTTACGCGCTGATGTGGCGCGATTCGCCCTGGCGATGCTGTTTCTCATCGCCGGGTTCTTCCTGGTCGTGGTGCTGAGTTATATGGGAGTTCGACTGGGCGGGGTACCGCCGGTATAAGGGCAGCATGAGCATCATCGAGAACGCGATCGACAGGCTGCGGCGGACGGATGTGCCGCGGCCGACCGGCATACCCTCCGGCGATCGCCTGGAGTCACAGGGGACCGTGGCACACCGGCGCATCAAGGTCGATCTCGATCTGCTGCGGGCGCGGGGCGAAATCCCCGAAACCAGCGAGGAGCGGCGCTTCGCGGATTACTACCGCGAGATCAAGCGTCCTCTGATCGCGCGGGCGCTTGCCACCGATGCGCGGCAGGAGGCGAGGATCATTCTGGTGACCAGCGCGCTGCCCGCGGACGGTAAAACATTCACCGCACTGAATCTTGCGCTCAGCATGGCGCGCGAGCGCGACGTCTCGGTGCTGCTCGTCGACGGCGATGCGCCGAAGGCGCATCTCAGCCACTCGCTCGGAGTCGATGGCGAGCCTGGATTGCTCAATGCGCTCGCCAACAGCGCGGTGGATGTGGAATCGATGGTCTTTGGAACCGACATCCCGGGGCTCGAGATGTTGCCGGCCGGCAAGGCCACGGAGGGCGTCGCGTCCGAGCTCATCGGCAGCGCGCGTATGGCACAGATCGCAGCGCGGCTGACGGCGCTGCGCCCGCGCCGGCTGGTCCTGATGGACTCCTCGCCCCTGCTGGTATCGAGCGAGGCGCGGGCGCTGAAGCAGATTCCGGGGCAGATTCTCATGGTCGCGCGCGCCGGCAAAACTCCCCGGCAGGCTCTCCTCGATGCCATCGCGCAAGTGGACAAAGCCAAGCTCTACGGGTTGGTGCTCAACGAGGCGCACGAAACCGGCGGCCAGGGCTACTACGGCTACTACGGCTACGGTGAGCAGGGCGGCCAGGGCGGATCGGCCGGCTGACCCGTGAGCAATGACCTGACCGTCGGCCAGGACGCCCGCACACAAATGGTGCCTCCCGCCCGCACCGACCCTCAGGGGACGGAAGCGGCAACGCTTGATCGCGCGCCAGGGAACCTCGGGATCGTCGTCATCGGCAGAAACGAGGGCGACCGCCTGAAGCGGTGTCTCGAATCCCTGAGTGGGCTCATGAGCCGAACCGTGTATGTCGACTCGGGATCGGTCGATGATTCACTGTCAATGAGCACGGCGCGCGGCGCCAGCGTCGTGGAGCTCGACACGAACGTCCCCTTCACCGCCGCGCGGGCAAGGAACGAGGGCTTTCAGAAGCTCCTCGAGCTGCACGCGTCCCTCGAATACGTCTTCTTCGTGGACGGCGATTGCGAGGTGGTTTCCGGATGGTCGTCGGCCGCCGTACAGTTTATGGAGCACCATCCCCAGGCAGCCGCGGTGTGGGGACGCGTGCGCGAACGATATCCCGAGAAGTCCATCTACAATCTCCTTTGTGACATGGAGTGGAACGCCTTTCCGATAGGGGAAACGACTGCGTGCGGAGGCAACGTCGTGATGCGCGTCAGCGCCTTCCGCCAGGTGAATGGCTTCCATCCGCGGCTGATCTGCGGGGAGGAGCCCGAGCTCTGCGTGCGGCTGCGCAAAGCGGGCTGGCAGATCTGGCACGTCGACACCGAGATGACCCTGCACGATGCCGCGCTGTTGCGATTCTCCCAGTGGTGGAAGCGGGCGGTCAGGAGTGGTTACGCGTATGCCCAGGGAGCGCGCCTGCACGGCAAGCCGCCGGAGCGACACTGGGTAGCCGAATCACGGCGCATATGGCTCTGGGGGCTGTGGCTGCCGCTCATCGCCGTCGCGGGCGCGGCTCTGATCAGCCGGTGGACGCTGCTGGCATTGCTGCTCTATCCGCTGCAGGTGGTGCGTATTGCGGCCAAGGACGGCAGGCCGACCGCTCAAAGCTGGCTGCGCGCCAGCGCCCTGATCCTCGGCAAGTTTCCCGAGATGCTGGGTCAGATGAAGTTCACCCTGGACCTGCTGCGCAAGGTCGAGTCGCCCATCATCGAATACAAGTAAGCCCGTTTGAAGATCGCTTACCTCATCAACGCGTATCCCAAGGTCAGCCACAGCTTCATTCGTCGCGAAATCCACGCGTTGGAACGACAGGGACTGGAGGTGAAGCGCATAGCGCTACGCGGCTGGGATGGGCCGCTTCCCGACGAGGAGGACCAGAGGGAACGGCAGCGCACTGCATACGTGCTTCGGGGCGGCGCGCGGTCGCTGCTGTTGCCTCTGCTGCAGACGCTGCTGCGATCTCCGGGGCGCCTGTTGCGCACCCTGTGGCTGGCGGTGAAGATGGCGCGCGGCAGCGATCGGCCGCTGGTCTACCATCTCGTGTATGTTGCCGAGGCCTGCCGGATTCTCCGCTGGGTGACGCATGACGGTGTCGACCGGCTGCACGCCCATTTCGGCACCAACTCCGCGGAAGTGGCCATGCTCGTCCGTTCGCTCGGCGGTCCGCCCTACAGCTTCACCGTGCATGGCCCCGAAGAGTTCATGCGCGAGCTGGGTCTCACGGAAAAGATTCGGCGCGCATCCCTGGTCGTTGCCATAAGCAACTTCTGCAGGAGTCAACTCTACCTGCGGGCCCCCTATGAGGAGTGGGCGAAAATCCGCATCATCCGCTGCGGGTTGGAAGAGGCGTTCCACAAGGACGTCGACAACAGGCTGGCCGCCGCCGCCACCCCTCGCCTGAGCTGCGTCGGCAGGCTCACCGAGGCAAAGGGACAGCCGCTGCTCATCCAGGCGGCAGCGCTGCTGGCCGCCAGGAACATCGATTTCCAACTGGTGCTGGCGGGGGATGGGCCGCTGCGCGCCACGCTCGAGTCGCTCATCGAGAGATTCCGGCTGGGCGATCGGGTGCGGATAACAGGCTGGATCAGCGGCGCCCAGGTGCGCGAGGAGCTGCTGGCGTCGCGGGCCATGGTGCTGCCGAGCTTTGCGGAAGGACTTCCGGTCGTCATCATGGAGGCCATGGCGCTGCGTCGTCCGGTACTGACAACCTACGTGGCCGGCATTCCGGAGCTGGTGACGCACGGGGAGACCGGTTGGATGTTTCCCGCGGGGTCGGTCGAGGATCTGGCGCTGGCGATGGAACAGTGCCTGCTGTGCCCGCCGCAGGAGATCGAAAGGATGGGCGAGGCCGCTCACCGGCGCGTCATCGGACTCCATTCGATCGACGAGGAAGCGCGCAAGCTGGCTGACCTCTTCCGCGCAAAATGACCGCCATCCTCCTTACCCTCGTTGGCGCGCTGCTGCTGGTTCCGGCAACGGTGCTCTTCGTCGAGGTGGCCGCTGCGATCATGCCCGGCGAGGCGCGATCGATTGCCGTCGGAAATGGGTCACGGCGAGTCGCCGTCCTGATCCCGGCGCATGACGAAGAGACTACGATCGCCAGGACTCTCCGCTCGATCGCGCCGCAGCTCGGGCCGGCCGATCGAATGCTCGTCGTCGCGGACAACTGCTCGGATCAGACGGAGCAGATCGCGCGCAATGAGGGCGCGGAAGCAATCAGGCGGGAGAGCGCGGAACTGCGCGGCAAAGGTTATGCGCTCGATTACGGCGTGCGCCATCTCGAGAAGGACCCGCCCGATGTGGTCATCATCGTCGACGCCGACTGTGTAGTGGAGCCCGGGTCCGTGGCGGTCCTGGCCGCAACAGCCCAGGCGTTGGGAGTGCCGGTTCAATCCGTCGACCTGATGCGAGCGCCCGAGGGGGCCGGACTGGCGGTGCGGATCGCGGAGTTCGCCTGGCTCATCAAGAACAAGGTGCGGCCGCTGGGGCTGCAGCGGATGGGGCTGCCCTGTCAGCTGATGGGCACCGGAATGGCGTTTCCATGGGCCTGCATGCAGGCCACGACCCTGGCCACGGGCCACATCACCGAGGACCTCAAGCTCGGGATCGACCTGGCGCGGCGCGGTCGCGCACCGCGGTTCTGCACCGCCGCCATGGTCAGCAGCGAATTTCCCACGTCCAGCGAAGGAGTCCGCAGCCAGCGCACCCGATGGGAGCACGGCCATTTGCGATCGATCCTGAGTGACGGCCCGAAACTGCTGCTTCAGGCCGTCGTCCGCCGCGACGCGAACCTGGCCGCCATGGCTCTGGACCTGAGCGTGCCGCCGCTGGCGTTGCTGGCGATGCTGATTGCGGCGAGTTGGGCAATCTCCCTGCTGCTCGAGCTGACTGCGCGGGTGAGCCTGCCTCTCTTGGTCGCAACGGCCGCGGCGGTGCTCTTTGGCAGCGCCGTCATGCTGTCCTGGGGACGGTTCGGCCGCCGAACGGTCTCGGGCAGAGACCTGGCTCTGGCGTCGGTCTACGCGATCTGCAAGCTGCCGCTCTACCTGCGCTTCCTGCTGAAGCCGCAGTCGAAGTGGGTGCGCTCGAAGCGCTAGCGAGCCGAACGCCATGCGCAGCGTCAATGTCGCCGTCCTGATCGTCAGCTATCAATCGGCGCCGCTCACGATCGAGTGCCTGCGATCGGTTCATGCGGAGGTCCTGAGCGCGGCACCCGACATCGTCATTCGCGCGATAGTCGTCGACAACGCCTCCGGCGATTACCCGATTCTGCAGCGAGCGATCGAGGAGAACGGCTGGGGGGCCTGGGTGGCGCTGATCCTGGCTCCCAAAAACGGCGGTTTCGCGTACGGCAATAACCTGGCTCTGGGGGAGGCGCGCGACCAGCACGCGCCCGATTATCTGCATCTGCTGAATCCGGACGCGCAGGTGAGGCCGGGAGGCATCACCACGCTGGTGAGGTTCCTGGAGACTCACGATACCGTGGGAATCGCCGGCAGCAGCTTCGAGAATCCTGATGGCAGCGACTGGCCGATCGCCTTTCGCTTCCCATCGCTCATCAGCGAATTCTGCGCCGCCCTGCACGTAGGGCTCGTGTCCCGTCTCTTCCGAAGATGGCAGGTGCCGCGGCAGATGAGCCGCACGGCACAGCCCGTGGATTGGATCTCCGGCGCCTCGATGCTGATCCGGTCGAAGGTCTTCGAGACCATTGGCGGTCTCGACGAGAACTACTTCCTCTACTACGAGGAGACCGACTTCTGCCGCCGGGCCCGTGATGCCGGCTTTCCGACCTGGTACGTACCGGAGAGCCGCGTCATGCACGTCGCCGGCCACAGCACCAAGGCGATGGAACGTACGGGCGGCCTCAAACGACTACCGGCGTACTGGTTCGAATCCAGACGCCGGTACTTTGCCGTTGCCTTCGGGGTGCCGCACGCGATCCTGATAGATCTGATCGTCGTGCTGGCGTATCCCGTCGGCTTGCTCAAACGCCTCGCGCTAGGGCGCGGATCGACTGCGATTCCTCATTACTATCGCGACTTCCTGCGGCACAGCGTGCTGCGATCCCGCAATCGATCCGTTCCGGCCTATCGTGGACTCAGTTGGCGAAGGTCCACGCCGTCACGTTCTGGGTAGACGGGCCGGTGTAGAGCGACCCGGTGAACCCGACGTAGGCGGTGTTGGCCCCCACCTGGGACGGAATGTTGACGTTGCTCCACTGTGTCGAGAACGTCTTGCCCGTCACCGTATCCGTCATCGAGAGGGACAGCGTCGTACCGCTGTACGTGAGCGTGCAGGCTATCGGGTCGCCGCTGGACAGGTCGATGCTCGAGATGTTCGTCTGCGGCTCGTACGGCGTCTCGCCATTGGTGTAGAGGCCGGTGGTGCCGCCATTCCAGAGATCGAACTTCACGGCGACGCTCGATGCGATGCCGGCGTAGCCGCCGTCGGGACTGTTGACGCCGTAATCCTCGAAGCCAAAGGCGTACGGGCCACCGCTGACGGCACCGCCGACTTTGGCAAGAGTCGTATCAGCGACCGCGGCAAGACTCGTATCAGAGGAGGCCGGTGGCTGGTTCTGGATGACGAAGAGCATGGTGTTCTGGTCGACATTCCCAGACATGTTCAACGTGAACTGCGTCGTGAACGCCTGGACGTTCACCGGTACGTCGTAGAATGCAGACCCGATCTCGATGCTTTGCGCACTGTTGGTGAGTTGCAGGGCGGAGCCGCTGATCGCGCCCGTGCCGGCAGTCATCATGAGGCCGCTCGCGCTGGCGAAGCCGTTCGGGAAGTTGATGATCGGGCTGCCGGCGGCCTGGACCTGATAGTTGCCCTGTGCCGGCTCGCTGTTCGTGTAGCCGCTCGCGACCGCGATGGCCTGTACGACCTCGTTCGAGCTGACCGTGATCGGGCCGCTATAAACGGAGGACGCGGTCGTCGGCGGTTTGCCGTTGGTCGTGTAGTAGATCGTCGCGCCCGAAGGACCGCTGATCGTCACCGACTGCGAGGACGTATAGGCGCCCGCCGCCGGACTGAAGGTGGGCTGGGCAAGGCGGGTGTCATATCCCTCCGACCAGTCCCAGGAGTCGATCAGCAGCGGTACCGGATTGATGGTGCCGCCGGTGAACCCGATGTAGGCGGTATCGCGCTCCGACGACAGCCGGTATATCCACAGGCCACTGGAAGTAGGCCTGCTTACCGGTCACCGTGTCGGTGAGGTTCATGGAGAGGATGGCTCCGTCATAGACGACGTGCGCCGACACCACATCACCGCTTTGGAAATTGATTCCCTGCGGCATCAGGTCCTGGACGGGCATGATGCCGTTGTCCATGAGCGGCCCACCGTCTACATAGAGTCCGGTCATGCTGGGTGTGGCGCCGGTGTAGGACTCCGAGCCACTCGAGCCATTGGGGGTCGCGTTGAAGGCGATCGCGATGCTGTTGCCGATCGCGGTGCCGAGGGGGTTCACGGAGTAGGCGAAATATCCCAGGCCATTGGAGTCGCCCCCGGCGTTCATGCCCTGCGAGGCATTCTGGATGCAGAACGTCTCGCCGTAGCCGTTCGCGGTGATCTTGAACGTGAAGTCGGTCGTGAACGAGGTGATGTTCTGCTTGGTCGTGTACCAGGCCTGGCCGGCATCGTGCACCTTCTCACCGGCAAGCTGGATCGCACCGTTGACCACACCCTCGGCATCATTGAGGTTGATGCTGCTGGGCTGTGACGAGAAATTGGGGAAGTTGAAAACCGAGGTAGCGCCTCCGCTCGGCGGCGGCGTCGGCGGCGGGGTAGGCGGCGGCGGGGTAGGCGGCGGGGTAGGCGGCGGCGTCGGCGGCGGCGGCGTCGGCGGCGGCGGCGTCGGCGGCGGCGGGGTAGGCGGCGGCGGCGACGACGTAGTCACCGCCTTGCTGACCGTGATACTGAAAGCTGGAAGTGAAGCGGAGGCCTTGGCGGCGCTCGCCTTGATGACGATGTTCTTATCCGTGCCGACCATCTTGGCGGCCGGATACCCTGCGAGCGAGCCGGTCGATTTGTTGAAAAAGGCCCAGGCAGGCTGGTTCTGGATGCTGAAGGTCACCTTGGCACTCTTGGGGGCCTTGACCCTCGGCGCGAACCAATACGGCTTGCCCACGACGACCGTGGTAGCGGGTTTACCGCTGATGGTCATCGTGGCAGCGCTGGCCGCGGTGGCGGCCATTGTGGCGAGAAACAGCGCGCTGAGCCCAAGCGTGCTCGTCCGCAGGATTACCTTTGCGGCATTACGTGACATGCGACTTACCTCTCCAGTCTCTTCTTCATCGACTACCCCGGGCTCGAAATTTTATTTCTCCGCCGGAGTCGAGGCAGACGATGGCACCAGGAGACGGTGAGTGCCCAACGCTGTCGCTGGACGCTCGTCGTCACCCGCTACCTCACGCCGTGGTTCGACCCCGGAGGCTGTGCGTCCCCGCTTTGCGGCGGGGTTTTGCCTCATGCAACGCAGAAGGAAAAACAAGCAGGACCGCGAGGAAAGTATCGCGTCGCTGCGCAGCGCGCAACCCGTCTCAAACGGGCGACAGCGATGAGCGCGCGTCGTCGCCACAACACGACAAACTCGATGGAGGCTCAGCGCGCCGCGGCTTGAATTCCGGCGCCCGGATGCCGCTCCGCCCGTGGTGTTAGATGTTATATACGGGCGGAGGATGATGGAACGGTCGGGCTGACGAGCGATCCTTAATTGACAGCGTACGTCCATGCCGTCACATCCTGTGTGGACGAAGCCGTGTAGAGCGACGCCGTGAATCCGACGTAAGCCGTGTCGGCCCCAACTTCGGATGGAATGTCGACGGTCCACTGCGTCGAGTACGTTGCGCTCGTCACCGTATCCTTCATCGAGAGAGTCAGCGTCGTGCCGTCGTATGTGAGCGTGCAGGCTATCGGGTGCCCGCTGTTCAGATCGATACTGCCGGTGGTCGTCTGCGGCTCGTATGGAGTCTCACCGTTGGTGAATTCGCCGGTGGTGTTGCCGTTGAAGCCGTCGAACTTCACGGCGACGCTCTCCGCGAGGCCGGCGTAGCCGCCGTCCGGGGCGTGTACATCGTAACTCTCGAAGCCGAAGGCGTACGGTCCGCCGCTGACGGCACCGCCGACAGGGCCGAGGGTGCCGGCGCCGGAGCCGAGGCTGGCATCGGCGGCGGCCGGCGGCTGGTTCTGGATGACGAAGAGGAGCGTGTTCTGATTGCTGCCGTTGCCGGAGAGGTTCAAGGTGAACTGCGTCGTGAACGACTGGACGTTCACCGGCACGGCGTAGAATGCCGACCCGATCTCGATGCTGTTCGAGCTGTCGGTGAGCTGCAGGTTCGAGCCGGTGATGGTCGCGGTTCCGGCGGTCATCACCAGGCCGCTGGCGCTGTCGAAGCCGGTCGGAAAGTTGATGATCGGGCTGCCGGCGGCCTGGACCTGATAATTGCCCTGTGCCGGCTCGCTGCTCGTATAGCCGCTCTCGACCGCGATCGCCTGCACGACCTCGTTCGTGCCGACCGTGATCGGGCCGCTGTAGACGGAGGAGGCGGTCGTCGGCGGCTTGCCGTTGGTCGTGTAGTAGATCGTCGCGCCGGAAGGCCCGCTGATCGTGACCGACTGCGAAGACGTGTAGGCGCCCGCAGCCGGACTGAAGGTGGGTTGGGCGAGGCGGGTGTTATAGCCCTCCGACCAGGCCCATGAATCGATCAACAGCGGCACCGCGTTGATCGTACCGCCGGTGAACCCGATGTACGCCGTATTCGCGCCGACGACCGCGGGTATGTCCACCGGCCACTGGAAGTAGGCCTGCTTACCCGTCACCATGTCGGTGAGGTTCATGGAGAGGATGGAGCCGTCATAAACGACGTGCGCCGACACCTCATCGCCGCTCCGGAGATCGATTCCCTGCGGCATCAGGTCCTGGACAGGCATGATGCCGTTGTCCATGAGCAACCCGCCGCCCAGATAAAGTCCAGTCATGCTGGGTGTCGGGCCGGTGTAGGACTCCGAGCCACTCGAGCCGTTGGGGGTGGCGTTGAAGGCGATCGCTACGCTGTTGCCGATCGCGGTGCCGGCGGGGTTCACGGAGTACGCGAAATACCCCAGGCCATTGGAATCGCCGCCGGCGTTCATGCCATGCGGGTCATTCTGGATGACGAAGGTTTCGCCGTAGCCGTTCGCGGTGATCGTGAACGTGAAGTCGGTCGTGAACGAGGTGATGTTCTGCTTGGTCGTGTACCAGGCCTGGCCGGCATCGTGCACCTGGTTACCGGCAAGCTGGATCGCGCCACCGCTGACCACACCCTCGGCATCATTGAGGTTGACGCTGCTGGGCTGCGACGAGAAGTTGGCGAAGCTGAAAACCGAGGTCGCAGTGGTAGGCGGCGGCGGCGGGGCTGCGGCGACCATGATGGTGAACGCCGGCAGCGCGGCGGTGCTCGCGGACGTGCTGGCGTCGATCACGATGTTTTTATCCGCGCCGACGTCCCCGGCGACCGGCGTCCCGGAGAGTAAGCCGCTGGTGCTGTTGAAAGTGGCCCAGGCCGGCTTGTTCTGGATGCTGAAGCTCACCGTCTGGCCGCTCGCAGCGCTGGCGGTCGGCACGAATGAATACTGCTGACCCACCTGAGCGTTGTCCGAGGGGGTGCCGCTGATCGTCGTCGGGGAGGAGCCGCCTGAGCCGCCGGAGCCTGTGGAGCCGCCAGAACCGGAAGAACCCGTGGAGCCGGATGAGCCGGTGGCGCCGGAACCGCTGGAGCCCGTTGCGGAGGCTCCCTGCGAGGCCGCTGAGGATGATCCGTTACAACCGGTTACTGTGGCAAGGAGGAGAGCGCCGAGCACCAACATGCTCGCTCTCAGAGTTACTCTAACGGCTTGGCGTGACATCCGCGTTACCTCTACCTGACTGCGATCCCAGAGCTCAAACTCTCCGGAGTCGAAACCGGGCGAAGAAAACGGGAGACGATGAGTGCGGCACTGCAACCGGAAGCTCGTCGGCAACCCCGCTATCTCAGCACGATGGCTCGAGACCGGAGGCTTTGCGTCCCCGCCTCGCGGCGGGTTTGCCTCATGCAACGCAGCACTTATAACAGTTGGACCGGGGCCAAAATATCGTGGCGCTTCACAGTCCGCAACTCGTCGGCAACAACCGACATCAGATGAAGTGCGTACTCGTCGCCGAACCCCGACATTTCAAGTGAAATCGCGCCTGTTGGTGGAGCGATTACTGCCGGCACCGGGCTCCTCGCGCGCTAGTTTATGTAACTTCGCATCGATATACACCTGTGGTGGCATAAGTAAAACCGCGCTACTTGCGCCCTACCTCAGGTAACGGGAGAATTGCGATGAAAACGTTGAAGTTTTGATGCCGGTGACTTTCCGGTGACTTTCGGCGGGGGTAGAGCGATGTGGCATGTCCGCTGACCTGATCGACGCGTCCAGGAAATGGGACGTCATAGTGGTGGGCAGCGGCATGGGCGGGGCGACCTTGGCCTATGCGTTGGCGCTCAGGGGGCTGGAAGTCCTCGTCCTGGAGAAGGGCAGCCGCGTGTCGGCGCCCCCCGATCAGGAGCAGGGCGTGGCGCCGCAGGAGCGGTTGGCGCGCGGCTGGTGGCCGATGCCCATCAGCAGGATCAAGAGCGATGGGACATATGCCAGCATCTTCGCGCCGGTGGGCTGCGCCGTGGGGGGGTCCTCCATCCACTATGCGGCGGCGCTGGAGCGCATGGCGGCGACCGATTTTCAGCAGCCCGGGTCGACCGCGCACAATCTGCCGGCATGGCCCGTGCCGTATGACGAGTTCCTGCCGTGCTACGATGCCGCGGAAAAGCTCTATCGCGTGCAGCTGAGCTTCGACGCCGCGATGGGCAGGATGAGTGAGTGGGACCGGGCGCTCATGGAGCGGCTGCGCCGCAACGGGCTGCAGCCCGATGCCTTGCATGTCGGCATGCGGTACGACGACCGGTGCGAGGAGTGCATCGGCAGGGTTTGTCCAAGGAATTGCAAGGCGGACGCCCTGTCGGCGTGCCTCGACGAGGCACTGAAGCGGGACAATTGTCACCTGCTTCAGAACTGCGACGTTCGGTCCGTCGAGGCATCGGAGTCGAGCGTGCAGGGCGTGCGCGCAGTCTGCGACGGCAAGGAGATCCTGATTCAGGGTCGGACCGTCGTCCTGTCCGCGGGCGCATTCCGCTCGCCCCTGATCCTGCTGCGATCCGTGAGTCCGGCGTGGCCCGCGGGGCTGGCAAACCGACTGGACCAGGTCGGCAGGAATCTCACGTTCCACACCTCGGATCTGTTCGCGCTCTGGGCGCCGCAGCGCTACGACCGGCGCGGCAGGCAGAAGAAAGCCATCTCGGTTAGGGACTTCTATGTCGTGCAGGGCGAGCGCCTGGGCTATGTGCAGAGCATGGGCCTCGAAATCGGGCGTGGCGCAATAGCGGTGCACCTGAAGAACGTGATGCGCGGCCATGGGATCACGAATGAGCGACTGCTGTCGCTGCTGGCCAAGGTGCCGTCGCACGTCGGCGCGGCGTTTTTTGGCAAGGCCGGACTGTTCGCCGCGATGACGGAAGACGATCCCGATCCCGACAACAGGGTGACGGTCGATCCCGCGCAACCCGATGGCGGCCGCTTCACTTACACGATAACCGACGATGTGCGCCGCCGCGCCGATGAGCTGCGCGATAGATTCGCGGCGGCGATCAGGCCGTGGCGGCTGGCGCGCCTGTCCACGACCCTGGAGATGAACCAGGGTCACCCGTGCGGCACGTGCAGATTCGGCGATGACCCACGCAGCAGTGTCCTCGACCGGGACTGCAGGGCGCACGGCCTGAGCAATCTCTTCGTGGTCGACGCCGCGTTCATGCCGCGCAGCGGCGCGGTCAATCCCAGCCTGACCATCGCGGCCAATGCGCTGCGTGTCGCACCCAAGATCGCCGCCGCGCTCTAGACCGCTCTGCTAAGATGGCCGGAGCCATGCTGTATCGAGTGCGCACATCGCGCCTCCTGCTGGCAGGCGGCGTCCTCGCCGCGCTGCTGGTCGCGGGCGTGAGTACGGCCATCGCCGTAACACCGGCGAACGCGACATCGCCATTGGGAATCAATCTGAACGGCGTGAGCTACTATTCCACCGAGCAGCCGTTCATGAACGTATTCGCCACCAATGGAGGCTGGCTGACGCAAGGTAAGGACTACACGTGGGATACGCATGAGGAGCAGTATCTTCAGCTCGATGCCAACGGCTACCCGAAGACACTGGTCGCGGCGCCGTCCGATCCCCAGTCGCCGCAGCATTTCAATTTCGTGGGAGTGGTTCTCGATCGGGTGCCGGCGCCGTTCATGTACCCCGGCGGCAGGTATGTCGTGCTGTACGACGGCGAGGGGACGCTGAATTATGGAATAAACGCCAGACTGGTCAGTTCCTCTCGCGGCCGGGATGTCATCGATGTGACGCCGTCCGGCGACGACGGCATCCAACTCCAGATCACCGCGACTGACCCCCGGCACAACGGCAACTATATCCGCAACATCAGGGTAGTGAGCGAGCAGAACCTGGCCGCCTTCGAGGCGGGCCAGATCTTCGATCCGGCCTTTCTGCGGCTGCTGGCGCGCTTCCGTGTCCTGCGGTTCATGGATTGGCTGCTCACCAATGACAGCACGGTCTCGTCCTGGTCCGACCGCGCGGTGCCCGGCTATTACAGCTGGGGCACGAACGGTGTGCCGCTCGAAGTGATCGTGAAGCTCGCCAACGCCGTGTCAGCCGATGCCTGGCTGAACGTGCCGACGCGGGCCAATGACGATTACATCAGGCAGATGGCCGCACTGGTGCACTCGCAACTGGGGCCCACGCAGAAGGTCTACGTGGAGTACAGCAACGAGGTCTGGAACAACTCGTTTCCGCAGTACCAGTATGCGGTGGACCGAGGCAGGCAAGCGTGGCCGAATCGCCCCGAGAACAACAGCTACGACTGGAATCGCAACTGGTACGGCATGCACAGCGTGCACGTATGCGACATATGGAAGTCCACGTGGGGGTCCGACCACGGCCGCGTGATCTGTGTGCTGGGGGCTCAGGCGGGTTACACGGCTTCGGCGACGGAGGCGCTCGATTGTCCTTATTGGGCGGCCGGCGCGCCGTGCTCGCGGCACGGGATCGATGCGATTGCGATCGCACCCTATTTCGGTGACAGGGACCTGCCCGCGGAGTGGGCCGCGCAACCGGATGGGGGACTGGCTCTCCTCTTCGCGTCGCTGATGCCCCCGGACGGCAGCTGGTTCCATCACAGCGCGGGAGATGAGACGTCGTACGCGATGGTCGCCGCGCATTATCACCTGCCCCTGATCGCCTATGAGGGCGGCCAGGGCTTCGTTGGCAACTCCGACGCGGCTGTCGGGCTTTTTGTCGCCGCCAACCGCGACGCGCGGATGGGCCCGGCCTATACCGAATACCTGCGACAGTGGAAAGCGAACGGCGGCGAGCTGTTCGTACTGTTCAATGATATAAGCGGATTCGGCCAGTCGGGCGAGTGGGGCGCGCTGGAATCCCGGATGCAGCTGCAGCAGTCGGCCGGCAAGCCGCCGCCGAAATGGGCCGCCATTCAGGACTTCATCACCAATACGCCCTGCTGGTGGCCACAATGCTCCGCAGTGCCGGGTCGGTGACCAGCCGCTAGAAGACCTTGTTGAGTCCCCGCATGAGGATGGGGGGTAGAAAATCCTTCGCGACCGCCGTGGCGCGCTGCCGCAGGGTCAGTTTGAATTCACCGTCGTGGCGCTCGCGGAAGAGGGTCGAATGCTCCCCGCTGATCTCCTCGGGCGGCCGGCCGTTGCTGAAGTAATACAGCGCCATCGATTTTCGGGTCATGCTCTCCGGGCACTGCAGCGGCTCCGGGTGGCCGTGGTACGTGAAGTCGGTGGTGCCGAAAATCATGACCCGGTTGAATAGCGGCGCCACCTTGCGCTCGCACCGCGTCATGTCGCGATCCCACAGCTCGAGGTTGCCGCCGTATTCCTGCTTCCAATCCTTGTTGAGGTACAGCAGGAGATTCAGCCTGCGGTCGAGATTGTACTGGCCGTGCTTGTTGAAATCCGCGTGTACCCCCAGCTTGCCGCCGCGCACTATCTGGTGGAGCCCGCCGCCTTCCAACCCCGGATCGGGTATCAGGTTGGGAATTCCGGTGACGTGGCTCAGGAAGTCGAGCCAGGTCGCCGAATTCAGATGATAGAAAAAGAGGCGGGTGGCGGGGCCGAAGGAGGCTTCCTTGGCCGATGCCAGCTTGATCTCGCGGTCGTTGTCGAACTTCTGCCACGGAATATCCCCGGGCCTGGGAAATTCCGCCAGCACCTCATCGACCAGGGCAGGGTTGAAGAAGTCGTCGAACACCACGTGCGGATAGGGCTTCGCGGCGACATATGCCGCGCGGGCCGAGTCCGCTTCCGCCTGCATACGGGCGAGAGGCAGAAAGGAGTCGATCTTCAGATCTCTAACCGAGTTCATACGGGCTCCTGGCAGAGCATTCAATGATGGCGGTGGAGGTGCAAGTGCAGCCAGCTGTGCGGCACGATGGCCAGGAACAGATGGCTGAGCAGCAGACAGAAAAAGAACGTGCCGAAGGCGAGGCCGAGCCAGCGCAGCTCGGTGCGAAGGTGCAACAGGCCGAGCTGATGCTGCTTCCAATGGGCCCAGATCAAGGGTGCGAACGAGGCGCCCAGATTGAACCAGAGAAAGCCCTTCAGCCCGAAGAAGTAGTAGCCGAGCAGCGAAGCCGGAACCAGCGACACCAGGGTGAGCGCGTTGCCGACGAGTATGGAGTGAGTGACTCCCGCGGCGAAAAGCACGTTCTGCGATGCAATCAGGAACGCTGAAATCATGGTGGCGAGCCCGAGCACCATGAGCACGTAGCCTCCGAATTCATAGCGCGGGTCGTACAGCACGGAAACGATCGATTGCGAGAAGCCCGCGACGATCACCGGCAGCAGTATGCCGAGGAAAATCAGCTTCTTGTTCTCGTCGTAGTAGCGCTCCCGGGCCGTGCTCCTGTCGCTCCGGAAGTAGTCTGCACAGCGTGCGTAGAGGATCAGGCGCGCGTTGTTGTTTATGATGGCTTTCACCGGCGCCAGCATGTTTCCCGCTATGCTGTAGACGCCGAGCAGAGAGGCGCTGAAGAGCCGCAGAAAGACCAATTTGTCGTACTGGTTCAGCAGCATGGTGATGATGCTGGAAGGTGTCACCACACGGGCGAAGCGGAACTGCTCCCTGACCGCCTCGCGGTCGAAGGCGAATCCGACCCCGATTTCGCGGTAGAAGAAATGGCTGCTGCCGGCGAGGATGGCGCGTTGCAGGAGAAAGCCGAAGATCAGGCAATATACATTTCTGAGGGCGAAGGCGAGGCCGATGACGACGAAGGTCGACACGATGTTGGAGAAAAATTCCGCATAGTTGCCTAGGCGCGCCTTCTGGTTTCTTTGCGCCAGAATGTACGACATCGATTCCACGCCGGTGAACAGGAAAACGACGCTGAGGAGCCTGCAGGGCGCCGTCAGGCTGGGCTGCCTGTAAAGGGCTGCGACCAGCGGCGAACAGAGGAAGAGGATGCCGCAGTTCATGACGGCGCGGCAGAGACGTATGGTCCAGATCGTATGGACGAATGCGACCTCGCCGCCGCGAGGATGACGAATGAGGAGCGCAGTCGGGCCGACGTCCGAGAGCATCTCGATCGTGAACGCGAACGAGAGCAGAATCGCAAACAGTCCGTACGTCGTGGGCGTCAACAGTCGGGTGAGAACGAGACTGCTGCCGAGGCGAACGAAAGCCAGCGACCCATAAGTGAAAGTCGACGAGAAAAGATCGCTGCGAAAGCTGAACTTCAGCGGGCGAAACGGCCAGCGTAGGGTCTTCTCCATGGAGTGAGCGCCGCGCGCGGGGTCAGCGGGCCCGGTTGCCGAGCGACGCATCGATCACTGCGCGGCTGGCGGAGTGTTGTCCGGCCGTGACGGTCGCACGCGGCGCGATAACCGCGGCGTAAGCGCCCGCCAAACCCATGAGGATGTAGAAAATCTGCTGGGGACCGGTGCCCAGGCTGCCGTCGGCGAGCAGCAGGAGACTCGCCACGATGGCCGCGGCCAGACTCGCCCCGAGGAGAGCCGAGTCCGGATCGGTCTTGAAGACGAGCCTGCTCTTGCGCACCGCCCTGGCCAGAGGCGTGAGGACGAAAGTCAGGAAGACGCCGAGGCCGGTGAATCCGTAGAAGAGGGCAACACCGACGTAGGCATTGACCACATCGATGATTCCCTGGCCCTGACGCAGATCCTGCATCTTCTGCATCGCCAGCTGATCGCCGAGGATCGGCTTTGCCTTGATCAGTTCCCACGACCGATCCAGCAGCCGCTCGCGATAGTTGAGGGTATCGGTGTCGACCGTCCCGCCCAGGAAAGGAATTACGCTGCTGATTTTGTCGCCCAGGGGCGAAGCGAGCACGACGCCGCCGATGATCACGAAGACCGCGATCGAGCGGAAGATCCGGCCACGGGGATCAAGGGCGCCGTAGGCGAAATAGACCAGCACTGCCGCCATCCAGGCGCCGCGGGAGAAAGTGACCAGCAGTCCCAGGCACAGCAGGCCCGTGATCGCGATCTTGGCCCGAGTGTCCTTCACGCGGGATTGGAGGTAAAGCCAGAATCCGAACGCGAAGACCAGAAGAGACGCGAGCGACATCGGCTCGCCGGTGGAGGCCTGAGCGCGCAGGGAGTCGCCGCGCATGTAGTACTCGTCCAGGACGCTGTTGCCGCCCCAGCGGGAGTTGATTCCCGTGTAGAGAAGCCAGTGCTTCGTACCCTCGAAGACCGCGATGATCGCCAGCAGGGAGCAGGCCACGCAGAACACGGCCAGTGCCTCCCGCAGCTTGCGCTGGTCCGTGCATGAGCGGCTGGCGACGTAGTACAGCGCGTAGATGTCCACCATATATAGGAACGCGGTGCGTGCGTCGTTGGTGACGGAATTCGGTAGGATGATGTTGGGGCCGAAATCAGGCGGCACGTACAGCACCAGCGTCAGCGCTCCGAAGCCGAGCAGGGCGGCGTCCATCAACTTCAGTCCCTTGATCTGCTGCGCCTCCTTGGACTTGCGAATCCGCAGGGCGGCCGGTATGAGCACGCAGAAGGAGAGGAGCCGGAAGATCGTGAGTGGAAAGATCTCTTTGACCAGTAGCGGTGGAATCGACACGGCAATCGGCGGTATGACGTTCATCAGCATCAGGAAGAGGGCGATGGGGTTCTTGTCCCGCTTGCCTGCCCAGTACGTCACCGGGGCCGCAACCGCCACCCAGAGCCAGAAGGTCGGGCTGAGGAAGGCCGCGATGGTCAGGGTCAGCCAGACGTTGCGCCGGAGCTTGAAATCGGCCTCATCCATGAAAAGGAGCGCCGTGGACTTCGCCAAAGCGAACAGCGGGATGCTCAGTCCCAGTACTACGATCAGTTCTTTGAGGTCGATCGACATCCGCGCTTTACCTTCCCCCCGAACTACATTACCACCTGAAATGGCTGGAATCTGTGACGCCATGAGCGCAAGGTCTCATCGGGGGGTCCGGCTATGATTTACGATAGCGGGGGAGTGCCGTAGGGGCACGCTCGCGATAGAAGGTAGTGAGAAAACCATGCCGGTAAGAGCACAAGTCACGTCCATGTTTGAGGAGGTCGCCCGCGAGCAGCAGCGCAAGCTCGCGCCTCTGACCGACCATCTGCGGCTGCTCGAGTCAGGACTCGACTCCCTGAGCTTCGCGCTCATCGTGGCGCGGCTCGAGGAAGCGCTCGGCTACGATCCATTCGATACCGCCGAGAGCTTCCCGGTCACATTCGGCGATTTCGTCAAGCTTTACGAGAACTACGCGCGGTAGTAGTGCGATGACCCTTTGGGAAGCGATCGCCCGGCGAGCCCGCAACCCCGAAGGCCCCTGGCTCGACGCCGGGCGTCGGGTCGAGCTGGGATCGCTCGCCGGGGCCTCGGTCCTGGGCGGGCGACTCGAGGCGCTGCGCGGCCGGTCGGTGGTGATCGCGACCGAAGAGGCGCTCACGGCGGTCCTGGCCGTCATCGAGCTCGACGGCGTGGCCCGGCGCATGGTGCTTTGTCCGCCGGGGGTTGCTCCGGAGCACTTCCCGCAGGTCGTCCGTGACGCGCAGGCGGATGCCTGGGTCGCAGACGCCGCCGCGGGGGGAGCGCCTCCGGGATTGGCGTCGATTCTGTGTGTCGCGGCCCATCCTGAGCCGCAACAGTGCAAGGTCGATCGCAGGGGCGAGACATCCGCTACGGAGTGGGTACTGCTCACGTCGGGCACGACGGGAGGTCCGAAGCTGGTCCTGCACACGCTGGCCAGTCTCACCGCCGCTTTCGCGCAGCCGGGGGATCTCGAGACGGGCGCGCCCATTTGGAGCACGTTCTACGACGTTCGTCGTTACGGTGGCCTGCAGATCCTGCTGCGCGGCCTTCTTTTCGGGTCACTGCTCCTGCCCGGTCCCAAGGAGCAGCCGAGCGACCTTCTCGCCCGGGCCGCCGCGGCCGGTGTGACGCACATTTCCGGCACCCCCTCCCACTGGCGCAAGGCGCTCATGAGCGGGGCGGCGCAGGTGCTCCGGCCGGCCTATGTCCGCCTCTCCGGGGAGATCGCCGACCAGCCCATCCTGGATGCGCTGCACGCAGCCTTTCCGCAGGCCGTGGTGGCGCACGCTTTCGCCTCGACGGAGGCGGGGGTCGCCTTCGAGGTGCGGGACGGCCTGGCGGGCTTTCCGGCATCGCTGGCCGGGATCTCAGGGGAAGGCGTCCGGATCGACCTCAGCCGCGGGACCCTGCGGATCCAGTCCCCGGGGAACGCCACGCGCTATCTCGGAGAGGCCGTGCCGCCCATCAAGGACGCCGAGGGGTTTGTCGACCTGGGAGACAGGCTCGAACGGCGCGGCGAGCGCTGGTACTTCGTCGGACGCAGCGGCGGCATCATCAACGTCGGTGGCTTGAAAGTGCATCCGGAGGAGGTCGAGGCCGTGATCAACTCTCACCCGCGGGTGCGCATGTCGCTGGTCAAGCCGCGCCGCAACCCGATCACCGGCACCGTGGTCACCGCGGAAGTGGTGCTGGTCGACGGCTCGGAGCAGGGCGGGGAAAGCGCCGCGGAGGCCCCCTCGAAGCGGATCTGCCGGGAGATCCTCGACGCCTGCCGTGCGCGGCTCGCCGCTCACAAGGTTCCCGCGCTCATCCACATAGTCCCGACGCTCGAGGTCTCCGCCTCGGGCAAGCTGGTGCGCCACGATGCATAACGTCCTCGTCACCGGCGGCAGCCGGGGGCTCGGGCTCGCGATCGCCACGACGCTCGTTTCCCGGGGCTTCAGGGTGATCGCGCTGGCGCGCTCCAGCACGGATGAGCTGCGCAAGGCCATGGACGCGCAGCCCGACAAGCTGCTCTTTCGGGCTTTCGATCTGGCCGACACCGCTGCCATCGGCGGGATGGTCGCGGATCTGCGGCGCGAGACCGGGCCGGTTTACGGTCTGGTCAACAACGCGGGTCTCGGGACCGGCGGCCTGCTCTCCATGATGCGCGACCGGGACATCGAGTCGCTGGTGCGCCTGAACACGCTGTCGCCGCTCATTCTGACCAAGTACGTGCTGCGCTCCATGATGGCCGCGCGGGGCGGCCGCATCGTCAGCGTCTCCAGCATCGTGGCCACGAACGGCTTCAAGGGGCTGTCGGCCTACTCGGCCACCAAGGCATCGCTCGAGGGATTCACGCGCTCGCTCGCCCGTGAGGTGGGCCCGCTCGGCATCACCGTGAATGCGGTTGCGCCCGGGTTCGTCAACACGGAGATGACGCGGGAGCTCGACGAGGATGACCGCCATCGGATCATGGGCCGAAGCGCCCTGCGCCGCATGGTAGGCCCCGACGACGTGGCCACTGCCGTCGCCTACCTGATGAGCGAGGAGGCACGTAATGTCACAGGCATCACACTCACCGTGGATGCCGGCAACACAACCTGAAGGATGCAGATGCGACCCGAGACCATAGCCCTGCACGGCGGCTTCGACTGCGATCCCACAACCAAGTCGGTTGCGGTTCCCATCTACCAGACCGTGGCGTACTCATTCGACAGCGCCGAGCACGGCGCGGCGCTCTTCAACCTCGAAGCCAAGGGGTTCCGGTATACGCGGATCGGCAATCCGACCACCGAGGTGCTGGAGCAGCGCATGGCGCAGCTCGAGGGCGGCATGGAGGCGCTGTGCGTGAGCTCGGGACAGTCGGCGCTGCATTTCTCGGTGCTCGCGGTGACGGAGGCGGGACGCAACATCGTCTCGGTGCCGCAGCTCTACGGGACCACCCATACCCTCTTTGCCCACATCCTGCCGCAGTTCGGCGTCCGCACGCGGTTCGGCAAGGACGATCGCCCGGAGTCGCTTGCCGCGCTCATCGACGAGAACACCCGCGCCGTGTTTTGCGAGACGGTTGGCAACCCCGCGGGCAACGTCTGCGACATCGAGGCGTTGGCCGACGTGGCGCATCGGGCCGGCGTACCGTTGATCGTCGACAATACGGTGCCGACCCCGATCCTCGTCCGTCCAATGGATTACGGTGCGGACGTTGTCCTGCACTCGCTCACCAAGTTCCTGGGCGGCCACGGCACGACCCTCGGCGGCGTCATCATCGACAGCGGCAAATTTCCGTGGACACGCCACGCCGCGCGCTTCCCGATGCTCACGCAGCCGGACGAGTCCTATCACGGCCTCGTCTACACCGATCACTTCGGGCCGACCGCCTACATCGGCCGCTGCCGCAGTGTGTTCCAACGGACCATGGGTTCGGTTCTGTCACCCCTCAGCGCTTTTCTGCTGCTGCAGGGCATCGAGACGGTGGCTCTGCGCATCGAGCGGCACGTCGAGAATGCGCGGCGCGTGGCAGAGTTTTTGCGCGCGGACCGGCGCGTGGCCTCGGTGAGCTACGCGGGCTTTCCCGACAGTCCCTACTACCCGCTGGTGGAGAAGTATCTGCGGGGAAGGACTTGCTCGCTGTTGACGTTCGCGATCCGCGGCGGCTATGACGGCGGCACGAAATTCTACGACGCGCTCAAGCTCTTCAAGCGCCTGGTGAACCTCGGGGATGCAAAGTCGCTCGCCTGCCATCCGGCTTCGACCACCCACCGGCAGATGTCGCCGGAGGAGCAGAGGCTGGCGGGAATCGGTCCGGAAACCATCCGCCTCAGCATCGGGATCGAGCACATCGACGACATCCTCGCCGACCTCGACCAGGCGCTCGCTGCCGCAGACCGCCCCTAGGCGCCGGGCTTGATGCGCTCCACCAGCGCCTCGAGGGACGCTACGGTGGCAAAGCTTTCCGGAGTGATCTCGGACTGAGGGATGGTGAGGTCGAATTCCGCCTCGATCGCCAGCATCAGCGTCACCATTTTGATGGAGGTGATGCCGAGCTCGTTCAGGCGCGCGTCGACCGCCAGGGGCCGATTCGCGGCCGGCGCCCCGATGATCCGGCGAATGAGGCCGAGCAGCCGTTCACGGGGGTTGGGGGCCGAGGCTTCTTGATCTGCGACTGTGATACTCATGCCCCGACCATGATACCTGGGCCGCGATTCTCCCGTCCCCCCGGTGTAAACAAATATGTGACCCCGGTCCGGCAGGCCGGTGGCGCTTGTGGCATTAATTCGCCATTATCAAAGGCCGCTCCGGCAGCCGCGCTGCCGGCGCGCCTGGAAAGAAATACAACCTGACTAACGGGAAGGCTTGCGTGAACGACTCCTCCGTCGCACCCCCCACCGAGCGAAGTACGGCTGCCGCGAAGGTCGCGGCTCAGCATGCCAGCGAAGTGGATGGCGCTTCCCGATTCCCCGCCGAGGCTTTTGCGGCCATCAAGCAACATCGCCTGCTCGGCATTTTCGTGCCGCGGGCTCTTGGCGGCGAGGGCGTGTCAGTACACGAGCTGGCCGACGTGTGTTATCGACTGGCGCAGGCGTGCTCCTCCACCGGGATGATCTATGCGATGCACCAGGTGAAGGTCGCGTGCCTGGTCCGCCACCGGCAGGGGAGCGCCGCCGTCGAGAAGCTGCTGCAACGGCTCTGCGCCGAGCAGCTCCTGCTGGCCTCCTCCACCACCGAGGGGCAGGGCGGAGGCAACGTGCGCGCCAGCGAGGCCGCCGTCGAGCGCCAGGAAGGGCGGATCAGCCTGGTGCGCCAGGCAAGCGTTATTTCCTATGGGGCCTACGCCGACGGTATCGTGACGACGGCGCGCCGCGCGGCGGACGCGGACGCGGCGGACCAGGTACTGATCGCTTTCCTGAAAGAGAATTACACGCTGACCCCGCTCCAGGGTTGGAATACTCTCGGGATGCGTGGCACCTGCAGCGAGGGCTACACGCTGCGGGCGACCGGGACCGAAGATCAGATCCTGCCCGTGCCCTATGAGTCGATTCATGCGCGCACCATGGTGCCGTTCGCGCATCTGCTGTGGGGCTCGGTGTGGACGGGCATTGCCGCGGCCGCCACCGCCCGCGCGCAGGCCTTCGTCCGCATCGCGGCGCGCAAGAGCGCCGGCCAGATGCCGCCAGGAGCTGCGCAGCTCACGCGAGCGCTTGCTACCTTGAAAACGCTGCGCGGGATGATGGCGAGCTCGCTGCGGGCCTATGAGAATCGGATGGACGATCCGGCCGCGCTCGACTCCCTGGAGTTCCAGTCGCAGATCACTCTCACCAAGGTCGAGGCCTCGGAGCTCGCGGTGGCGACCGTGCTGATCGCGCTGCGGGTTTGCGGTCTCTCGGGCTATCGTACCGACGGTGATTTCACCGTGGAGCGGCAGCTCAGGGACGTGCTCTCCTCACCGCTCATGATCAACAACGACCGCATCCTCGCCAGCCTCGCTACCACGTCCCTGATGGCGCCCATTGCAACAACTGTCAGTGACTGACCGGAAAGCGTAGGATGGCAAGCTCAGAACAGCAGAGATCAGCGTCCATGGGGTCGGATGCCAGCGAAGCGATTTGGACCGCGTTGTTTCGCCCTCTGGGCGTTGACGGCGTCTACGCGCGCAGCGGCCTCTACACCCAGGTGTTGGAGGGACTGGAGGCATTCGTCACGCGAAATCGCCCGGCGGGCGCCGAGGTGTTGCGCTTCCCGCCCGTGATGAGCCGCGCCCAGCTCGAGAAATCCGGGTACCTCAAGAGTTTTCCCAACCTGCTCGGTTGCGTCTGCGCCTTGCATGGCACGCAGGCGGAGATCCGCGCGGCGGCGGACGCACACGAGAGCGGCGGCAGCTGGACGGAGTCGCTGTCACCCTCCGACATGGTGCTCTCGCCGGCGGCCTGCTATCCGGTCTATCCGATCGCGGCGGCGCGCGGACCCCTGCCGCAGAGCGGCTGGCTGTTCGATGTCGAGGCGGACTGCTTCCGCCACGAGCCCTCGCGCGCGCTCGACCGGCTGCAGTCCTTCCGCATGCGCGAGTTCGTGCGCATCGGCTCGCCGGAGGCGATCCAGGCCTATCGCGAGCAATGGATGGCCCGCGCTCAGGAGCTCGCAGCCGAGCTCGGGCTGCCGTGCCAGTTGGATATCGCCAACGACCCGTTCTTCGGCCGCGTCGGCCAGGTGATGGCAGTGGCCCAGCGACAGCAGTCGCTGAAGTTCGAGCTGCTGATCCCCTATCACGCCGGCGCGACCCCGACCGCGTGCATGAGCTTCAACTATCACCGCGATCACTTCGGCCTCACCTGGGACTTGCGCGATGCGCAGGGTGAGCCGGCGCACACCGCCTGCGTCGCCTTCGGGATGGACCGGCTGGTAGTCGCGCTGTTCTGCGTTCACGGCATCGATACCGCCCGCTGGCCGGCCCCGACGAGACGCGCGCTCGGGCTGTAGCGCTGCCGGCTTGCCGTGGCACTCGACCCACATGTCAGGCGTTTTCTCGACCGGCTGGCGGCTTCGGCACCGCGCAGCACGGGCGAGCTGAGCGTCGCGGAGCGCCGGGCGACCCTGGAGCGACTGTTGAGTCTCGGGGGAGAGCCGGAGCCGGTTGCGGCAGTCGAAGAGCGGCTCGTTCCCGGACCCGGCGGCGCGCTCCGCATCAGGGTGTATACGCCGACCGCGCCGCGCTCGCCGGTCCTGCCCGGACTCGTCTTCTTTCATGGCGGCGGCCTGGTGGCCGGCAGTCTGGACACGCACGATGGGATCTGCCGCGCGCTCGCGAACGCGAGCAGCTGTCGGCTGCTGTCAGTGGACTATCGGCTGGGACCGGAATGGCGCTTCCCCGCAGCGGTCGAGGACGCCTGCGCGGCGACCCGCTGGATCACGGATCATGTGGAGGAGCTGGCTCTGGACCCCGAGCGTCTGGCGGTGTGCGGCGATTCCGCCGGCGCGACTCTGGCCGCCGCCGTCTGCCAAAGTCTGCTCGGGGCAGGGGGGCCGCGGCTCGCACTGCAGTTCCTGCTCTGTCCGATTCTCGATTACCGCGGGGCGACCGCTTCCCGGGAGGCCTTTGCCGCCGGCTATCTGCTCGACCGGGAAACCCTGGAGCACGATTTGATGAACTACCTTGCGCCCGGGAGCGATGCCAACGATCCCCGGGTCTCGCCGCTGCGGGCGCCGCGCCTGGAGGGACTGCCGCCGGCCTGCATCCACAGCGCGGAGTGTGATCCGCTGCGGGACGAGGCCGTGGCGTATGCCAACAGGCTGGAGCAGTCGGGGGTTGCCACGAGCTACCGCTGCCATTCCGGTATGATCCATCTGTTCTACGGCCTCGGCGCAGTCATTCCGTATGTTACCGAAGCCTACCGTCTGATCGGTGCGGACATCCGCACGGTGCTCCATTGAACGAAGCCATGACCGAGCGTACCCACATCGAGCGCCTGCTCGGCGAGCTTTACGCCGCCCGGGCCGGCGGCGATCTCGACCGGCTCTGCGGCCTGTTCGCGCCCGATGCCGTTTTCAAGATCGAAGGCTCCAGCGACGGCAAGCCGATATCCATCGCCGCCAACGGGGAGCGGGAGATACGCACCTGGCTCGGCGTGATGGTGAAGAGCTTCCGCATCACACGCTACGAGATTGCGTCCATGGTGATCGAAAGCCCCCGGGCCGCGGTGCAGTGGCGGGCGAGCATTCACTCCAGAATCACCGGCGCAGTCGTCGCGACGGAGCTGGTCGACATCGTCGCGACGCGGGACGGGCGTATCACCTCCTACGTCGAGCTCTTCGTACCGGCGTGATATGAGCGCGATTGCGAGCGAGCGGGCGGTCGCCGGCGGATTCTCAGGCTCGCATCAGCCGCTCTATTTTCCCTCGGGCGAGCACCAATTGTTCGGCTGGCTGCACCATCCGGCGGCCGGCGGCGCATCCGATTGGGGCGTCGTCGTCTGCAAGCCGTTCGGCTACGAGGCTCTGTGCGCCCACCGCTCCGTGCGCGCGTTCGCCGACGCGGCCGCGGCGCTCGGCATGCCGGTTCTGAGGTTCGACTACGCCGGCAGCGGGGACTCCGTCGACATCGAGCCCAACGCGGGGCAAGTGGAGCTGTGGACGCGCGATATCGCGAGCGCGGTGGCGGAGCTGCGCCGGCTGACGGGCGTTGCGCGCGTGTGCCTGCTCGGGTTCCGATTGGGCGCGCTGTTGGCCGTGCTCGCGAGCCGACAGTGTGCGGTGGATGCCCTGGCACTGGTCGCGCCCGTGTTGAGCGGCAAGCGCTATTTGAAGGAAATCCGCACTCTGCAGCTGGCGGCCGATGCCGCCGCCCAGGCGGCCCCTGCCGCCGGCGAGAGGCGGCCCGAGCCCGCGGCCGCCACTGCGGGCGGCGGCATGGAAGTCAGCGGTTACTCGCTCTCGGCGGCAAGCCTCGCGAGCCTGTCGCAAGCGGACACGGCCGGTGCGCTTGCACCGACCGTCGCCGACCTGTTGGTCATCGATCGCGGTGACCTGCCCGTCGCGCGGGCGTGGTCGCAGGCGCTGAGCGCCGCGGGTGTCAAGACGGAATATCAGGCGCTGCCGGGGTTCGTCGAGATGATGATGACGGCGCCTCAGTTTGCGGTGCTGTCCGAGCAGATGCTGCGAGCGACCCGCACCTGGTTGGAACGACTTCGAGATCGGACAACCAACGCGGCGCCGGCGCGCATTGCAGAGGCCGCGCGCGCGCCCGCTGAGCTCGCACTGCAAGGTGAGAGCGACCATCCCGATGAAGCCATCACCGAGCGCTGCGTGTTCCTCGGCTCGGACCAGGCGGTGTTCGGCATCGTCGCCACGCCGTGCCACGACGAGAGCCGCCGACGCGCGGTGATACTGCTCAATACCGGGGCCGACTACCACATGGGCGCCAGCCGCATGTATGTCTCCCTCGCCCGCCGCTGGGCGCGCCGCGGCTATTACGTGCTGCGGCTGGATATGGCGGGGCTCGGCGACAGTCCCACTCGCGCCGGACGGGTCGACAATGAGGTGTTCCCGCCGGAAGCGCTGGCGGATATCCGCACCGCCATCGAATTCCTGCTGACGCGTTACGAGATCCGCGAGGTCAACCTGGTAGGAGTGTGCTCCGGCGCGTACCACGCGTTGCGGGCGGCCGTGGCCGGCTTGCCGGTCAAGCGGATACTGATGGTCAACATCGGGAATTTCTACTGGGACTCGAGCATGTCGCTGCTCAAGGCGCTGCAGGCCACGGAGACCGTGCGCAATCCGGGCCTGTACCGCGAGCGCATCTTCTCAGCATGGGCGTGGCGGCGATTCCTGACGGGGCAGGTCAACATCTGGCGCATCGTCCGGGTCTACCTGAGCCGCCCGGTGGTCGAGTTGAAATCGAAGCTGCGCGATGCGGCGCGGGCGGTCGGCATCCGGCTGCATCGCGACTTGGGACGCGAGCTCGACGATGTCATTTCGAGCGGGATTCGCGTGGTATTCGTCTTTGCGCGCGGCGAGCCCGGGCTCGATCTGTTGAAAATAGAGGCCGGGTCGAGGATGCGGCGCCTGGGCGAGCGCTGCCGCATCGTCATCATCGACAGCGCCGATCACACGTTCAGCCGCAGTGGCCCGCGCGAAGTGCTGGAGAACGTGCTGAGTGAAGAGCTGTACGCCAGGCAGGAGACACCACCCGCCCCGGACGCGGCCGAAGAAGAGCGTTTGCGACACGCGTGAGCGCCGCCAGCATCGGCTGGCGGCGCTCCGCGGATCAAGCTCTCAGGCGTCCTTCTTGTCGGACTTGCTGGCGCGGCGCCCACGCAGCGCGGCGAGGCCGCCGGCGAGCAGGGTCAGCGCAGCAGCCGCACTGGCCGGATCGATTTCCGGCGCGGACGTTACCTTGCCGCCACCGCTGCCAGGCGGGGCCGCGCAGAGGAACGGCAGTATGTAGCACAGGATGCTTTCACCGGGAGCCGCGCTGCCGGTGGTACCTGCGAATGCCGCGGTCGAGACGGTCGCGGTCAGCGACAGCAAACCAATGGCGAGAGACTTCAACATCGTGGTGGTTCCTTCATCGTCGGGCCGCTTTGCGGCCTATTTTTCTGAAACGAGTCAAACTATTCCGGCTTGCTCCGACGCCGGCGGCCGCGAAGCATGGCCACGCCGCCCGAGAGCAGGGTCAATGCCGCGATCGCACTTGCAGGGTCGAGCTCCGGCGCGCTGACTCTGGCGGCGCCGAATGCCACAGCCGTGGCTGAAAGGGAGAGAGCCAGCACTCCAAGAAGCTTGTACATGTTCTTATTCCTCTTGATCCAACGAATCCTGCGCGTGTCTCGCCCAACTCCCGGACCAGCACGCGAGAGATATCATATCGGCCCTGTCGCCAAATGCAAACAAGCCGCGCCGAAGTGTGAACCCGCTCACTCCCCAAATGGCATGTTATGTCAAGCGCCGCTCACCAGAGCTGCCATTGGTGCGATAGGAGCACCGCAGCGCAGAGCAGCGCATTGGCGACGACGTGCGCGGCTACTGCTTCACCCATGCGCCGGGTGCGGGTCAGCAGCAGCGCGAACACGATCCCGGCCGCTATGCCGGCGGACCACAGCGGTCCATTGAGAATTCCGTAGGCGGCGGCGGTGACGAGCACCGGGATCCAGCCGACGGCCGCGAAGGAAACTGACTCGAAATCGGCCGCCACCAGCCGGCGGAGGAGATAGCCGCGATAAGCCAACTCCTCGGCCAGCGGCGCTACGAGTACGGCGGTGGCGACGCGGCCCGCGATCCACAGGGCGCGGCTCGAGGCTGACATCGCGGCCAGGGCGGCCGGCATGCCCTGCGGGGGTAGCAGGAGGCGACTGGCCCACAGCCAGAGCACAAAGACCGCCACGCCCGCCGCGCCGGCCCGCCAGGAGAAGCGCCAGTCCAACCTCTGCAGCCGTGGCCAGTACACGGCGAGCGCCGCGCCTCCCGCAAGCAGCCGCAGCGCGTACCAGGTCTCGAAGCGCCCCGAGCTGGCGCGGGAGATCATGCCCGCCGCGAGGACGAGGAGAAACGGCGCCAGATAACCCGCCGTCGGATTCGCAGCGGCGGTGGGCGTGACGGAGCTCATCCGCGCCACCGCCGCCGCGTTGAGCCAGCGACTGCGGCGGCTGACGAAGACGAGTCCGCAGGCAACGGCATTGAAGCAGATCCATCCCGCCTGCGAATGGAAACCGAAGACCGCGATGGCGGGATGCCCGGCGTTGCCGATGAGGACCAGGACCGCGATGCGCAGGACGTTCAGAGCAAAGAGGATCGCGACGCCCACCGGAATGAGCAGCAGGGCACGCGGAAAGCGGTACTCGTCCCGAAAGAACACCAGCCACGCGGCGCAGAAGGCAATGATCAGGCCCATTCCCTCGAGACCCGAGCAGATCGGGTCGATGCCGACTGCGAAGTGCGGCGCAAAGAGGTCGCGCGTCGCCGGATCAGCCACTAGCGTCGGCAGGAACGGCCGCAGCACCAGGCGCACGAGATCGAAGGTGATCTGCGCCGTCGGAACCCAGAGCTGCTGACTGAGGACGATCGCCACTGTCGCGGCGAGAGCCGCTCCCAGGGCATAGAGCCACCGGTGGCCGACTGCGGCCGCGCCGTCACGCCAGATGGGCCACGGCGCGAGCCCGACGACGAGCGCTGCCACGGACAGTATCGTCAGCGCCAGTGCCGCGGCCGCGAGCAGAGCGAACGGCAGGTGAACGCCGTGGGTGCCGTAGAAGTTGTAGAGCGCAGCAGCGATCGGGAGGAGGAGGACCGCATGCAGAGCGAGCCAGCGGAAGCGAACCGGCGCGGCGCGGGCTTCCTCGTTGACCGCGGCCAGGGAAGCATCGCCGCGAACGTAGACGAAGAGCGCCAGCGCGATTGCGAAAGAGACCGCGAAGCGAAAGCCGAAATGTTGGATGAGCCGCACGGCTGTGGCGAGCCCTGTCGCCGCCTGCGCCGCGCGGAAGTTGACGAAGCCGTTGAGAAAGAACTTCTCGGCGAAGAGGACCAGGGCGACGGCGCCCGTGCGCGCCGCAAGGCTCATCCGCGCGGGTCTTGCCGCGGCGCTGGCGAGGGGCGAGGTCGGCTCGAGTGCGCTCACGGCGCGCAGTCTAGACTGCGCGTCACCCTATCCAGGACCTGCAGATTCGTGATGTGACGCAGCGCACGTTATGGCTGCGCCGACAGCCGGGTTATTCCGGGCTGGTTGGGCTCTTGACCCGCGTTCTCCAGACCTCGTAGGGGTCCCACGATTGAGTACGCTTGCGCATCATCCGCTCACGGGGCGGAAGTGCAGGCGCCGTCTCCCTGGACTGCGCGCGTGGAGCGCGCCGCTCGATGACGAGAGGCGGCAGAACGGAATCTGATCGAGTACTCATCGCCTTATCTTCCGAATCCTGAGGCCAACATATTTTTTTAGTCCTGACTTGCTTGTGCTCCATGTCCCCAGGAAGGCCACGATCCTGGGAAGCCGGTCACATTATAGTCAGAATAAGGTGAAAAGGTAGTCACAAAAAGCGTGTAACTGCTTGTTTGTCGGCGAGTTGCGACGCTTAGGCACTCGCCTAGCGAAGTTCCGAGGTTAAGTCAAATCGCGGCGACTATCCGGCCCATGGGACCGAAGGTGAACTCTTTGAGCAAGCGTCTCAGGCGCTCTTGGCAGCGTGACAGATTGGTGTAATGACGGAACCGCGAGAAGGTTCCCACTGCGATGCGCGGTTGCCCGGGATCGATCTCCCACGGGTGGAGATAGAAGGCGAACGGCCTGCCGGCAGCGTTGATTCGCCTGAGGCCCGCCAGCGTCAGCCGGTAGGGAAGGATGCGGAAATACCCGCCGCCGGTCACCGGGATCTTGAGCCCGAAGAAATTGGCCGGCGCCATCGGGAACTCCAGGATCGAGCGGCCCGAGGGGGCGGTGACTCTGCCCGGCAAAGGCGACGCGTCCGGAATGCCGTAGCGATCGTGCCGGATGGCGAAGATGGACGAGTCGTAGTGGAAGCCGAGATCGATCAGATCATCGAGCGCCCAGAGCGAATCGCGAACGATGGAGAAGCTGGCGGCGCGATAGCCCAGGACCGGCTGGCCGATGGCATCCTCCAGCATGCCCTTGGCGCGCGCGGTCTCGTCACGGAATACCTGTCGCGACTGGCGGTAGATGAGCTCGTGCGAATAACCGTGGCAAGCGATCTCGTGGCCCGCGGCCGCGATGCGGCGCACGAGCCCCGGGGATCGCTCCGCCACCCAGCCCAGCACGAAGAAAGTCCCGTGGACACCGCGCTCCGCCAGCAGCTCCAGCAGACACTCGGTATTGCGCTCGACGCGATATTCCCGATCCGGCCAACTGTCGCGCGGGATCGCGGCGGCGAGGGCGGCCACATGAAAGTAGTCTTCGACGTCGACGGTGAATGCATTCACTTGATCCATGCGCGACATTGTAGGCACAAAAAGAAAACGGCCCCCGAAGGGGCCGTTGAAGTAAACCCATCCCGGGTTTCGAACCTACTTATGTCAAGCCAGAAGCAAGCTCCGTGCCATGCGAAGAGTGTTAGGAGTATCAATCGGTTAGGAATTTCGCTCGCGGCTCACTGTAAAGCGCGTCGACAGTCGCGAGCTCGAGGGTGGCGGAGTCTCCGTCCCCGGGGTACCCTCGAAAGACTTTTGTATGACATCGGAGTCTGATGTGCGCGATCCCCGCTCTCTCCTGGTAATGGCCGGCCGTGCGACTACCTGTGCGCTCGCCGCTGTGATGCTGACCGCCTGCGGCGGGGGAGGCGGCGGCGGTGGCGGGAGTGGAACAACGCCGCCGCCCACCACGTACACCATCGGCGGCACGGTCAGTGGTCTCGCGGCGTCGGGGCTGACGCTGAACGACAACGGTGGGAATACGCTGACGGTTAGCTCCGGGGCGACCACGTTCACCTTCTCCACGGCGCTCGCGAGCGGGACCGCTTACGCGGTGACGGTGGCAAGCCAGCCCAACGGAGAGTTGTGCACAGTGAGCTCCGGTACGGGCACCGCGACGGCCAACGTGACTTCGGTGGCGGTCTCCTGCGGTGCTTCTCCGAATTACACCATCGGCGGCTCGATCACAGGCCTGACTGAGTCGGGGCTGACGTTGGATGACAACGGCGGGGATACGCTGACGGTCAATTCCGGGGCAACCACGTTCACTTTCGCCACGGCGCTGACGAGTGGTGCCACCTACGATGTGACGGTCGCCTCGCAGCCTCTGGGAGAGAACTGTACCGCCACCGCCAACACGGGCACGGCTTCAGCCAATGTGACCTCAGTGGCGATCGCCTGCGCCGATTCGGGCGTCACCGTGGGCACCTTTGCCGGATCGCTCGCGGGCACCTCGGGCAACGGCAATGGCACCGGAACCGCTGCGACGTTCAACGCGCCTGCAGGCGTCGCGTTGGATTCATCTGGCAACGTGTATGTGGCCGAGTACGGCAACAACGACATCCGCGAGATCACGCCTAGTGGAGTAGTCACTCTGTTCGCGGGCTCGAGCAGCGGGACCGCCGGTGATGCCAACGGGACTGGAAATGCGGCGAGCTTCTGGAACCCCACCGGTGTAGCAGTGGATTCCGCGGGCAACGTCTACGTCGCGGACGAGAGCAACAACCAGATCCGCAAGATCACCTCTGGCGGGGCGGTCACCATATTTGCAGGATTGACCAGTGGTGTGGCCGGCAACGGCAACGGTACGGGGACAGCGGCCAGTTTCAGTGCGCCCAACGGTATCGCCATAGATTCGTCGGGCAACCTATGGGTGACCGACTCCGGTAACAACGTGATCCGCAAGATCACCACCCCGGGCGCCGTGGTGACGACTCCGTACGGAAATGGCACCGCAGGCAGAACCAATAATGCCAACGGCACTCTGGCGGAGTTCAACGCACCGACGGCCATAGCCGTGGACCCCGTCTCGGGCAATCTCTTCGTGGCCGATCACGGCAACAACGAAATTCGCGAGCTCAACGTATCGACGACCGCGGTCACCCTGTTCGCGGGCTCGGCCAGCGGGGCCTCCGGCCACGGCAATGGCACGGGCACTGGGGCGACGTTCACAGCCCCCTCCGGAATAGCAATCGATTCCGCCGGGAATCTCTATGTGGCGGATACGAACAATTCCGAGATTCGGATGATAACGCCGGCCGCGGTGGTCTCGACCTATGCCGGCTCGACGACCGCTGGCTACGTCAATGGGAGCTCGAGCGCTGCCGAGTTCGATTATCCGTTCGGCATCGCGATCGACTCGGGCACCCTGTACGTCGGCGACGACGTAAACAACTCGATCCGCGTGATCGCCCCGTAAGGAGCAATCCGGGCGCGATTGCACTACGATCGCGCCCGTGTTCGGATATTTCCTATCCGCGGGGGCATCAGCCCTCCTGCTCGCCGCTTGTCTCACCCTGTGGCGGCGGCGCCTGACGGGCGCCGGCCTGGCGACCGCGCTGAGCGCGCAGGTCGCCTGGGCCCTGGTGAGCGCAGTGCAGGCGGCTGGAGTGCCGATCGCCGTCGGCCTCTTCGTCGCCATCGAATACCTGCGTGATCTCGCCTGGGTGCTGGTGCTGCTGAGATGCCTGAGCCGCCCGGGCGACTCGCAGTCGGCAGATACGGCGCAACGCCTCACCGGGGCTCTGGTGATGGTCGTCGTCGTCGCCGCCGCCGCCTCGCTCTTCCCGCAGTCGGGGGCGACTCTCTCGCTCTATCTGCAGCACGATTGGCTGTGGGGAGGCCTCTTCCTGGCGATTGCCGGCCTGGTGCTGGTGGAGCAGGTCGCGCGCAACACGCGCGCCGCACAGCGCTGGCAATTGAAGTATCTCTGGCTCGGCATCGGCCTCAACTTCGCCTGGGACCTGGCCCTCTTTTCCGTGGCGATGCTGCACGGCAGCGCGGCGAAGGACTTCTGGCTGGCCCGAGGCTTCGTCAATGTGCTCTCGGCGGGTCTCCTGGCGGTGGCGCTGCGGAGGATCCCGCGGTGGGAGTCGGCCGCCTTTCTCTCGCCGCGCATCGTCTTCTTCAATGCGACGCTGCTCGGGACGTCGATCTATGTGCTCGTCATGGCGCTGGGCAGCTACTACGTCCGCCAGCTCGGTGGCACGTGGGGCGCGGCGGGTCAGCTCCTCTTCCTCACCGCTGGCATCCTGGTGCTGGCGGTGGCGGTGCTGTCGGATCAGTTCCGCGCCTGGTCGCGCGTGACCCTCGCCAAGCACTTCTTTCCGTACCGCTACGACTACCGCAGTGAGTGGCAAAAGCTCACGCGCGCGCTCTCGGAGGCGGACGAGACGCCGGTGTACGAGCGGATCGTGAAGGTGATGGCCGGTTTCATGAATGCACCGAACGGCGGGTTCTGGCTGCGGGATGCAGAGGGCGTTTATGTCCCGGCCGGGGGCGAGCTGGCGCCACCCGATGCGCCGCGCGAGGCCGCCGCCGGGGAGTTCCTCGACTACCTGCTGCAGAACGAGTGGATCTACGACCTCGATCAGGCGCGCGACAGCCAAGGCCGCGGGCCCCCGGTCGCGCCACCGCCGTGGATGCTGGCGAGCGCGCAGATGTGGCTGATCGCACCGCTCATCTGCGAGGGGTCGCTGATCGGCTTCGTGGCCATCGCGCATCCGCTCGCGGAGACGCCGTTGACGTGGGAGGAGATCGATCTGCTGCGCGCCGCCGGGCGCCAGGTGGCGAGCTTCCTCGCCTTCGAGCAGGCGGCCAAGCGTCTCGCGGAGGCGCATCAGTTCGAGGCGATGAACCGGATGTCCGCGATCATCATGCACGACCTCCGGCACCTCATCGCGCAGCAGGCGCTGGTCGTGCAGAACGCGGGCCGTCATCGCGGCAATCCGGAGTTCTTCGACGATGCGATCCTGACGATCGACAACTCCGTGAAGCGGATGACCCGCCTGATGGACGAGCTGCGCAATGGCGTGCTTTCCGAGGAGAGGGCGCATCGCGGCGATCTCAACGAGATATGCGCGGAAGCCGTGCGGCGCTGCGCTGACGCCGCACCCAAGCCATTGCTCGAGGTCCGCGATCGCAGCGTCGAGGTGATCGTCAACCGCGAGCGGCTGCTGCAAGTGCTGGAGCACGTGATCCGCAATGCGCAGCAGGCGACACCGCAGGACGGATCAGTTACCGTATCGGTTCGCCAGGTCGGCCAGCAGGCGATCCTCGAGGTCGTGGACACCGGGTGCGGCATGGACCAGCAGTTCATTCGCGACCGGCTCTTCCGGCCCTTCGACAGCACCAAGGGGGAGCAGGGTTTCGGCATCGGCGCCTACCAGGCGCGCGAGTTCGCGCGCAAGTGCGGCGGCGGCGTCGAGGTCGAGAGCGCACCCGGCAAGGGCACGAGATTCATCATCCGGCTGCCACTCGCGCCGGCGCTGATCGCAGCAGCCTCGAGAGGTCATGAGCTCCAAGCGAACTAGATTATTGGTGGTCGAAGACGATCCCGGTCTGCAGCGCCAGCTCAAGTGGGCCCTGGATCAGTTCGAGGTCGATTGCGCTGCGACGCGCACGGAGGCGTTGAACGCCATGCGGCGCTTCGAGCCGGCGATCGTGCTGCAGGACCTCGGCCTGCCTCCGGACCCGGACGGAGTGGAGGAGGGTTTCGCCACTATCAGCGAGATCCTGAATGTGGCGCCGCGTACCAAGATCATCGTCGTCACCGGCCGTGAGGGGCGCGAGCACGCGCTGCGTGCCATTCGGCTCGGCGCCTACGACTTCTGCCAGAAGCCCGTCGATACCCAGGTGCTCTCGCTCATCGTCGATCGGGCACACCTGATCTACCAGCTCGAGGCCGAGAACGCGCGTCTGGCGGAGGCCCGCTCCTCCGAGGCTCTCCAGGGCGTGATCGGCGCCAGCGAGCCTATGAGCAAGGTATCCCGCTTGATCCAGAGGCTCGCGCCCACCCAGGCTACGGTGCTGCTGCTGGGCGAGAGCGGCACGGGCAAGGAGCGCCTCGCCCAGGCGCTTCACGGCCTGAGCGACCGGGCATCGAAGCCCATGGTGGCCATCAACTGCGCGGCGATCCCGGAGAACCTGCTCGAGAGCGAGCTCTTCGGCTACGAGCGCGGCGCGTTCACGGGCGCGGTGAAGCGCACGATCGGCAAGATCGAGACGGCGGATGGCGGCACGCTCTTCCTCGACGAGATCGGCGACATGCCGCTGGCGCTGCAGGCGAAGCTGCTGCGCTTCCTGCAGGAGCGCGCGATCGAGCGCGTCGGCGGCCGCGAGCTGATCCAGGTGGATGTGCGCATCATCGCGGCGACCCATCGCGACCTCAAAGTCGCGATTGCGGAGAAGAGCTTCCGGGAGGATCTCTTCTACCGCATCAGCGAGGTCGCGGTGACCATTCCGCCGCTGCGCGAGCGCGGCTCCGATTCGGTTCTGATCGCCAATTTCCTGCTGCAGCAGGCCTGCCGGCGCAACAGCAAGCCCCTCCTGAAGCTGTCGCCGGATGCGATCGGCGCCATCGAGCAGTATCCCTGGCCCGGCAACGTGCGCGAGCTCGAGAATCGGGTGAACGCCGCGGCCATCATGGCCGAGGGCAAGATGGTCAATGCCGCGGATCTCAATCTGCAGGCGGCGCCGGCGGTAGGGGAGGCGGACATCCTGCCGCTACGCGAGGTGCGCCAGCGGGCCGAGATCGCCGCGGTGCAGCGTGCCCTCGCCATCACCGGCGGAAACATCTCGAAGGCAGCGGAGCTGCTCGGCGTGACCCGCCCGACTCTTTACGATCTGATGGAGCGGACCGCCGTTCCGGGCGCGAAATGAGGTGTCGAAGGGTTTTACAAACGCTCGTGTCGCTCATTGGAGAAAGCTTGCAACCTTTTGATCTGAATACATAAAACGCCGATGGCCTGCTTTTTGCTTTATTTCCAGCGCGGCCAGAGATTAGGCCGGACAACACTATCTGGAGCGATATTAAAATGAACGTATTCAAGACAGGAACGCTAGCAGCTGCTCTTGCTGCGGGTTCGCTGCTGGCCGGCACCGCGATGGCGAGCCCGATCATCAGTGCTTCCACGACCGGACCCAGCTTCGCGGTTCTCAATCTCGGTACCGCGACGACCAACGGCTGGCAGAACAGCACGACGATCACCAATCCGGGCTTTGCCGACATCGCCTCGATCACCTTCAGCGGCGGCTCACCCGACGCGTCGGGCGTTTATGGCGGTACGGTGAAGGGAGTCGCGACGACCCCGTTCCCGGCCGGCGCGCCTGGCAACTCGATGGCGAACTACCTGGTCGCCCAGTCGAACGGCGGCTCGGTCACCGTGACCTTCAAGGCCCCGCAGACCTCCATCCTGCTGGAGTGGGGCACTGCTGACGTCGCGGCGGGCTACAACGTCGTCACCGGCGGCGGCAACATGATCGACGGCGCGATGATCCTGGCGGCTGCGGGACTGCCGAGCTCTGACAGCGGCAAGACCAATTTCGCGGTGGACATCACCGGCCTCAACCCGTTCACCTCGCTGACCTTCAGCGACACGACCAAGCTGTCGGCCTTCGAGTTCGACATCGGACAGGCCTCGGTGCCGGAGCCGGGCTCGCTGGCTCTGATGGCGATGGGCCTTGCCGGGCTGGGCTTCATGGCTCGGCGCCGTCGGCAGGCGAAGTCGTCGGTCTGAAGCGTACCGACCGCGAGCTTCCTTACTCGCGAGTGACGTAAAAGTGCCGGGGCCGCGCAAGCGGCCCCGGCACTTTCTTTTGTGGCCCTGGAATTAAGTGATCGTCCTGCTGATGACGGTCGAGTAGCTGCTCTCCAGCCCGGCGCTCGTATAGGCCTTTACCGCGAAGTACCACGTGCCGCCGCTCAGGCCTTGGACGACATGATCGGTGGCGCCGGCATTCGGAACGCTGACCGACTTGCTGAGCGCGGTGGGGCTCGTGCCGTAGTAGATGGTGTACCCGGCAAGGTCCGTGAGCGCAGATCCGTTGGTATTCGCGGTCGGGGGAGACCACGTCACATCGATGCTCTTGGCGGTCGCCGCAGGGGGCGACGTGGACGTCGTGGACGCTGTGGATGTAGATCCAGTGGACGTGGAGCCGGACGGCGCGGCTGTTGACGTAGTACTGCTGGATATCGAATCGGGCGGGCTGGTCGCGCTCGCCGCGGCGTTCGCAGCACTCGTTGTGCTCGAGTCATTGCATCCGGCAAGCAGGCCCGAAGCGAGCAGCAGGGAGCAAGCGATCAATTCTCTCGCGCCAATCACACGACCGAGCTGAGCTCGTAAGTTTCCCACCTTGACCCTCCGTCAATCTGGCGCCGCAACCGGGCAAGCGATGAAACCGGTCAGGCGGCGCCTGTGGCGGGACAGAGCAACAGCTATGCCGAGATTCGAATTCCTTTCTTCTTCAGCAACTTAGCTCAAAGGTGACAACATATTGCGGTGTTTTGTTGTCTGCGCGCAGAGACGGAGAATCCGCAACGCGTGCGGCGCATCGTGTCGAATCGCTGTTTTTTACGGTGATTTGCGCGAGACGCCGTCGTGTTGTCATTCAGCGTCAGTAAGTGCGCAGGAGTGGCAACTTCGAGGCCGCTCCAGAGGGCGTCGGCGCAATCCTGACATAACACATCAAACATAAGATCGTCGGCTCACGGAGTTGTGACGCAGGTCTCGTCGATGAGCCTTACAGCGCCGGCAGGTCATTTTACGTAATCCAGCCGCGGAATTTATCCAACTCATTGATTCTGAATCGATATCTGTCGGTGTGCACGCCGCTTGCAATACCTGGGTGACTTGGATCAAACGCGACGGTGGGTCGCAGAGTGGAGAGATGCGCAAGAACAGAAATCTGACCGTGCTGGGATGGCTCCTGGTGGGCGCGTGCCTCGCGCCGCTGGCCGCGGAGGCGAACCCGGTCGTGTCGATCGAGCTCACGGGGCTCAACAATGCGTCGCTGAACGGGGTTTACACGGAGCCTTACAACGCACAGATCGGCTCCCAGCCGACCGCGGTTTATTGTGACGACTTCTACGATGACGTCTCGACGGGACAGGTCTGGCAGGCGACGGTCACGAACATGAGCGCGCTGTCGACGACTTCGCTGAACACCACGGTGATGTTCCATGACATGACTCCGGCGCAGCAGGCGTCGGACTACATGGCGGCGGCATGGCTCGTGGAGCAGATCGCGGCCCAGAACCAGAACCTCCCTGCAGGACAGCTGACGGCGGAGCAGGACAGCTATGCGCTCTGGTACGTGTTCGATTCGGCCGCACTGACGGGGCTGTCGTCGACTGATTACAACGCTGCCGTGAGCGACTATGACGATGCGGTCGCCGCGGTGGCCGGCGACACGCCGGGCGATTTCTCGAAGGTGAATATCTACACGCCGCTGGATGACACGCCTGGGTCAGCCAGCAGCCAGGAATACCTCAGCGTCGCTGCGCCGGAGCCGGGTACTCTCGCCCTCATGGCGGTGGGACTTGCCGCGCTCGGCTGGACGGCTCGGCGCCGTCGGCAATCGCAGTCAGTCTGAATGGCGATGGAATGATTCCGCCGGAGCCGCGCAAGCGGCTCCGGCGCTGTCTTTTCGCGGCCGCGAAGCGACGTTGAAGTGCGACACAGTTCCGGGTCCGGCCGTGGCTTTCGCGCATCTGATCCACATCCAATCGGCGCGCTCGCCGTCGCGGACTGGTAATATTACCCATAGGAATCCGGTAGCTGATTCCCGGGAGATCGAGATCTCCCCCAAGCTGAACACAAGCTGAACCCAAGAGCCGCTCTGAATGGTACGTATGTCGTTGACGCGAGCAGGATCGATTTGCGTGGCATCCGCAACCCTGCTCATCGCCGGCTGCGGCGTCCTGTTGACGCCGCACTACAGGCTGCAGCGCGCTCAGCGGGAGATTCAGGCGGGGCAGTGGCAGGCCGCGGCCGTCGATCTGCGGATCGTCGTGCAGAAGCAGCCCAACAATTCGCAGGCATGGCTCCTCCTCGCGCGAATATCCCTTGACGCCGGTGATCTGGCTGGCGCGAACTCCGGAGTGACGCATGCCATCGCGGCGGGCGCCAAGGGCCCGGACGTTGATGAGTTGCGCGCACGTGTCTGGGTCGAGGGCGGCCAGCCACAGCAGCTGCTGGATGCGATAGCACAGCGGGCCATCCAGCTGCCGGAGCCCGATGGAACAATCCTGACCGCTCGCGCGTTGCTGGAGCTGCGACAGCCCGACGCGGCGCTCGCGAAGGTGGAGCCGCTAGTTGCGTCGCAGCCGGACCTGACCGAAGCGCAAGACGTGATCGCCGAAGCACTGGCGGCTCAGGGCAAATTGACACAGGCATTGCAGCAGCTCGACGGGACGATGCGGCGCGACACCAAATCTGCCGAGCCGCCCTTGCTCGAGGGGCTCATCCTGCAGCAGCAGGGACAAGATACCTCGGCCGAGGATGCTCTCATGCTTGCGCTGAAGCGCATGCCACCGGCGGAGCCGATGATTCACCGGGTGAAGGCGCTGATTGCGCTCACCCAGGTGCGCCTGGCGCTAGGTGATATCAAGGCCGCCGCGCAGAGCGAAGCGGACGTCGTGAAACTCGACCCGCAATCGCCCGCCGCCGTGGTGTTGGACGCTCGGCTGAAGATCGCCCGCAAGAATCTGCAGGGTGCCGTCGCGGAGCTCGAGAGCGTCGTGTCGGAGGCTCCCGGCTACAACGAGGCGCGGTTGCTGCTGGGCGCGGCGCTGCTGCAGAGAGGAGATCTGCAACAGGCGCAGCAGCAGTTGCAGCAAGTGGTCGACAATGCGCCCGACGATCTCGCGGCGCGCAAACTCCTTGCTGAGGTCCAGCTCAAGCTTGGCCAGCCCGAGGGGGCGCTCAGCGTCCTTAGCCCGGCGCTCGCCACCAGCAGCCTCGACCCGCAGCTCCTATCACTCTACGGCGCCGCTGCCAGCGGTACGGGCGACAAGCAGGCGCTCATCGAGGCACTGCAGCGCAGCGAGGAGGAGCATCCCGACGACCAGACGGTGCTGCTGAACCTGGGAGCGGCGTATCTTGCCGCGGGCCAGGCGCAGCAGGCGCTCGGGGTGCTGCAGAAGACTCAGGACAACGGCAATGCGCAGCGCGACCGGATGCTCATCGCTGCCATGATGGGCGCCCAAGGGCCCGACGCGGCCGATGCGGAGGTCACGCGACTTCTTACCGCGCACCCCCGCGATCCGGGCGTGCTCGACCTGGCGGCTTCCTACTACGTCACCCAGGGGCGCACCGACGATGCCAGGACGATGCTGCGCGCATCGCTTGCCGTCGATCCGGCTGACATCAGCTCCCAGGTCGACCTCGCCCGGCTCGACGAGGCCGCCGGCGATACGGGCGCGGCTGAAAGTCGGTTGCAGGACTCGCTGAAGGCACATCCGGAAGCCCTTCCCATCCGCCTCGCGCTGGCCGACGTGCTGGTACGCACGAAGCAATATGACAGTGCCCGCAGGCTGCTCGATGCAGCGGGACCGAGCTCCGGCCCGGAGGTGAAATTCGCGTTGGCGCAGGTGGCGCTGGCGAGTGGAGACCTGAAGAGCGCGAATGCGGCTATCGATCAGGCGCTTGCGACGCAGCCCGGGCAGGCCATGCTGGTCGAGGACGCAGGGCTGCTGTTGATGAACGCAAATCAGTCCGACGCGGCACTGGCCCGGTTCACTCAGGCAACTCAGCTCGCTCCGAAGGATGCCAGCTACTGGCTCAATACCGCGCGTGCGCAACTCGCGCTGAATCAGCCTGCGGCGGCACGCTCGTCGCTCAACCAGGCGGACCAGCTGCAGCCGCAATGGCTGCCGGTGGTCGCGACGCTCGCGTATCTCGACATGCACCAGGGTAACGGACAGGCGGCGCTCGCGCGGATCCAGGCGCTGCTCGCCCAGCGCCCCGACGATCCCGGCGTGTTGGAGCTGGAGGGCGACGCGGATGCGTATCTGCAGCAACCCACGGCGGCCGAGGCAGCCTATGCCAAAGCTCAGCAGTTGCGCCCGAGCGCTCGTCTGGCGGCCAATCTATACCGGGTGAGGGTCATGGCCCATACACCGCAGCCGCAACAGCCTCTGGAGCAGTGGCTGGCGCGCCAGCCGCAGAGCTGGCCGGTGCGTGATCTGCTTGGTGAGTACTATCTCGGAGCGGGCAAATCGCCGCGCCGCGCGGCGGACGAGTTCAAGACCGTCGTTGCCCAGCAGCCGAAGGACGTCGTGGCACTGAACAATCTGGCCTGGGCGCTGAATCTGGTCGGCGACTCGGGAGCGGTGGCGGTTGCGCAGCGCGCCTACCAATTGGCCCCGAACGCCCCGGACGTGGAAGACACGCTCGGGTGGGTCCTGACGCGCAACGGCCAGGCAGCCGATGCGGTCGATCACCTCAGGCACGCGGCGAAACTCGATCCAACCGACCCGGACGTCGAGTATCACCTGGCCTACGCGCTGGCGAAGACCGGACACTCCGCCGAGGCGCGAGAGATCCTGACCAGGATCCTGTCGAGCGGTCAACCGTTTGATAGCCGGTCAGAGGCACGGCAATTGATGACCACCGTCAAGAGTTGAGATAGAGGCACGATGGCAACATCTTCGGTATTTTCCGATGTAGCAGCCCTGCAGGACCAGGTCCGGGGCATATGGCGATTCAGGCGGATAGCAATCATCGTCGCCTGGTCCGTGGCGCTCGTCCTGTGGACGGTGGTATTTCTGATCCCGAGCACTTACGAGGGCAGCGCGACGATCTACGTCGACACCGGAACCACCCTGAGCCAGGCGACCAAGGGAATCAGTCTGGAGGACAACGTCACCGAGCAGATCGAGCGGGTCAGCTGCGGCACTGCTCGGGACGCCGCAGCTGCGCAAGGTCGCCAGCGATACGAATCTCCTCGTCGGCGCGGTCACCACCAAGCAGCAGCAGGAAGTGATCGACGATCTGCGAGAGAAAATCAACATCATTGCCGATGTAGATCCGAACGATCCCAATAAGACAGCTCCGCCCAAGGAGTTCACGATCACGTACGACGATGGCAACCGGCTGCGCGCCATCCGGGTGGTCGATCGGCTGCTCAATGCGTTCGTCGAGAGCTCGCTGAACGACAAGAGTCAGGGCTCGCTGGAGGCGGAGCAGTTCCTGACCCAGCAGATCGGCGACTATGGGCGCCGGCTGTCGGTCACCGAGCAGCAGCTCGCGGATTTCAAGCGGACCAACAGTGGCCTGGTGCCGGGCGCGACGGGAGATTTCTTCGCCGGCCTGCAGGAGGAGGAGCATGCGCTCACCGGACTGCAGGAGGACCTGTACGTCGCCAATCGCAAGCGTGCAGAGCTGGCCGCCGAGCTGAGATCGCAGCAACAGTTCACCGCGGCGGGTGTGGAAGGCCCGGGTGGTGGTGCGACCCCGCTCGATACGGAGCAGCAGATCCAGCAGGATGAGCAGCGGCTGGACGAGATGCTGCTGAAATTCACCGACCAGTACCCGGACGTGATCTCGCTGCGCGAAACCATCAAGTCGCTCAAAGCTCGCGAGAAGGAGGAGACGGCGGCCGCGAAACGTGGTGACCTCGGCGCCGCGTCGTCGCTCGGACTCTCCGCCAGTCCCGTCTACATGAGGCTGCAGGAGGAGTACAACTCGGAGCAGGTCGAAATCGCGTCGCTGCAGCAGCAGATCTCCGACCGGCAGAAGCGCATCACATTTCTCAAGTCGCAGATGGGCTCGGCGCCGCAGGTACAGGCGGAATACGCGCAGCTGACTCGCAATTATGACGTCACCAAGAAGAACTACGATGAGCTCCTCTCGCGTCTGGACAGCGCGCGCCTGGGGGCGCAGGCTGCCTCCACCGGGTTGGTGAAGTTTCAGGTGATCGATCCACCCGCGGCGAGCTACACACCGGTGTTCCCCAAGCGGCCGCTGTTCATCGCTGGCGTGTTCTTCCTGGCGTTGGGAGCGGGAATTGCTTCCGCCTACATGCTGCACATGCTGCGGCCGGTGATCGTGAGCACGCGGCAGCTCACCGCCGCGACCGGTCTTCCGGTCCTCGGCGCGGTGAGCATGGCGTGGGCGGAGAAACACCGCGTCGAGACGCATCAGAGCTCCGTCCGCTACGCATTCCTCTCAACGGGACTCCTGGTGCTCGGCGCAATCATATTTACCCTTACTCTCTTTCCGATCTCGTTCGGGAGCCTGTGAACATGAGCGTGGTGGAAAAGGCGATTCGCAAGCTGCGGAAGGAGCGGGAGCAGTCCGCAGACGAGTCGCAAGCCTCGGCGCCCAGCCAGGCCTCGGCAGCGCCGCAGGCAAACGAGCCGGCTCAGCCGCGCGCCGCAGCCGCACCGGCGGCCGGTCAGGCAACCGTCATTCTGGATCGCGCCACTCTGCGAGCCGCCGGTTTGATGCCGCCGGAAGAGGAGCTCGACATGATCACGCGGCAATACCGCAAGATCAAACATCCGCTCGTCGCCCGGGCGATGGGTCGAGGCGTGCCGCGCGAGCCCAAGGGCTTTCTCATCATGATCGCGAGCGCCATGTCCGGTGAGGGCAAGAGCTTCACCGCCATGAATCTCGCGCTGAGCCTGTCGCTGGAGAAGGACCTCACCGTGCTGCTCGTGGACGCGGACGCCCCCAAACCGCATTTGAGCCGCGTCATGGGGCTCGCCGATGCGCCGGGACTGCTGGATGTCCTGCGGGATCAGCAGCAGGACGTGGAATCGCTCATCCACCCGACGAACGTTCGGTCCCTGTCGTTCCTTCCCCTGGGCGTTGGTGGGGACGATGCAACCGAGCTGCTGTCGAGCGCGCGCATGGAGCGCGCGGCAGCGCTGCTGGGGCAGCGCGACAGCCACCGGATCGTAGTTTTCGACTCACCGCCGCTGCTGCAGACGACCGAGTCGCCTGCACTGGCTCGAGCAGCGGGACAGATCGTCGTGGTCGTGCGGGCTGATAGCACGCCGCAACCGGTGCTGCTCGATGCGCTCAACACCTTGCAGGGGCATGCCGCTGTGTCACTCGTGCTGAACCAGAGTACGCAATCGGGTACGGCGCCCTACTACTACTACGGCTACGAAAGTAAGGGCGGGAGCGGCGCCGCGCCCGTGGATGCCGGCGGCAGCAAGTAATCGGCCCCGCGAGCTAGCGTAACTTCGGTTGCAGCCACGCTGCGGCCGCGTCTAGCCGCGTGCGGGCCGCGTCGCAGTCCGGCAGACAGGCAGTGCGTAAGGCCGTCAAGGACGATACAGGTGGCTTCACGACCGCTGCGAGGCCATACCAAAGTTGCGACAAGCGCGGCTGCACGAAGACGTGGCTCCCGATGCGGTACCTCATCCAGATGAGCGAGCGCGATCCGTCAGGATCGAGCGCCACGATTTCCTGCCAGCGCCCAACGGTGGAAGCCACCACGTGCAACGACTGTTGCCGCATCCGTTCAGGGTGGCCCAGCAGATCGTTCCAGTAGCCCAGGAGCTTGGCGCGCTGCGTCTGCACGCGATAGGCGACCGCAAAGGCTTCGACCGGCTCTCCGGTCGGATCGGCATATCGCGTGAGCGATTCGCCGCTCGAGTCGACGAAGTACGGCTGCCATTCGCTGCCATTCGCCTTCGCAGGCCCTGTCCAGCCCGCCGGTGCTGCGGGCCACTGCACTGTCAGTGTTGTTGTGCCGGCCCGTGAGCTTGCCAGGTCCATGCCGTAGGCCAGCACCGGCACCACTGCGAGCACTGCGAGAGTCAAGGCAAGAGGCGCACCGCCAATAGTGAAATCGGATGGCGGTGCCGGAGGCGCGCCGATCTTCATCGGAGGAGGGAGCGCGATGCAGCGGCGCAGGCCGGCCGGCCCACCACAGGAACGCGGCGAACACGAAAGCGAACAGCCACCACCCAAGCCAGTAGTGATGCTTGACGAGCGAGCTGCGCATGTCGGTCTCGTACGCGGCGATCACGACCGTGAAGATTCGCACCCAATTGACCATCAGGGAGAGAGCGCCCATCAGTCCCAGCCACTGCAATCTTCGCCGCCACGGCTCCCCCGATAACTTGCCGTATATCGCGGCGAGGGCCAGCCCGACGATCAGCTCATGCAGGCCGCTGCAGCTCCTCGCAATCTCGATCGAGCCGGCGGGGAGGCGGACGAAGTCGCCATCCATGTAAGCGGGAATGCCCGTCGTCCAGATCAGGGCGCCAGTGACTTTGGCACTCAACGCCTGAACGATACCGTTGATGTCGCCCCATAGCGGCATCGCGAAGTACAGCACTCCGATCGGAAACGCGGCTGCCCGCGCAAAGCGCCGGCCGAAGGCCGAGAAGAGCGCCGTGTAGAGAATCAGTGGCAGCAGGAGGAGCTGCAGCTCCTGAATCGCCGCTCGCCAGAACCAGACCCATGCCACGCTCATCAAGGCGAGCGGGATCAGCGCCAGAGGCTCCGGGCGGATGGGGGCCGCGGCGAGGCGCTCACGGTCGCGAACGATCGAGCCAGAGCGAGAGCAGGAGAATCAGATAGCCGTGGGTGTAGGTCTCGCCGGGCCAGTCCGTCCAGAGCCTGTGGAGCGCGAGGGCGCTCGGCCAGTACAGAAGGGCCACGGCTGCCCAGAAGCAGAGCACGAGAGCCAGCGGCCGCAGAGGCCGCGCCTGGGCCGCAGCGCCGGAATCGCAAGTCTCTGGAGTGGTGAGGTGGGATAGGGGCAAACGCTGTGATGAACCAATACTCGATGGGCCCATTTTGTACCATAGAATTGTGCGAGAACCAGCCCGCCGGAATTTGTAAAGTTGTCCAACGTAGACGAGGAGCACAGAGCGTCAATCGCGCCGGGCGAGCTCGCCCAGCGTGTCGCGGCACGCGATTGGGTGCGGCCCTCGACCCCGGAGGACGCGCCCGCCATCGTGGAATTGATGAGATCGGCGGGCCTCGAGCCTCACAGCGATCCCCGGCACCTGCACTGGAAGTATTGGCAGGAGAGGTCCGACTGGTCCGAACCGCGCTCGTTCGTCATGACGGACGGTCGCAAGCTGCTTGCGCACCTGGCCGTGGTGCCAGGGGCGTTCCGATTTGGCGACACTCGCGCGCGCGTGACTCACATGATCGATTGGGCTGCGCGACGTGAGGCGGCTGGCGCCGGCATCCGACTGGCAAAGCACGTGGCTCGCATGAGCGACTTTGCGCTCGCCACCGGCGGCAGTGACCACACTCGAAAGATCTTTCCGATGATCGGCTATGTCGACTGCGGCAGGATCTCGGGATACGCCCGGACCCTGTCGCCGCTCGGGATTCTGCAACAGGCCCATTCCGTCACGCTGGAAACTCATTCCGCGCATGGCGCGCAGCCTCCTCTGGTCGCTCGCGGCGCCGAGGGCGGATACGGCGGGCTGGCAGGCGCGCCGGATCGAGATGGACGAGATCGAGCGGATAGACCTGCCTCTTCCCACGCCAACGCCCGGGAAGGCTGTATTCGAGCGAACGTCCTGCGCTCCTGCGGCACGTGCTGGCCTGCCCCATAGTGCCGATCGAGCTTTACGGGCTCGAGAAGGGTGGGCGCATCGGCGGTTACTTCCTGCTGAGTTACGCGCCAGGGCAGGCCCGCATTGCCGATATGTGGATCGCCTCCGAACGACCCCGCCGATTGGCGCGCGCTCGTTCATGCGGCCGTGAATCAAGCCAGCGAGCAAGCAAGGCCTCGCGGAGCTCATCGTCTGGTCGAGCGATCCGAGTCTGTCGCAGATTCTCGACGACTGCGGATTTCACGAGCGCCTCAGTCTGCCGATGTCGCTGCGAGCCGTCGGAGAGCACGGCGATTCCGCACGACATAATGAGGGTGCAGATGCTGGATAGCGATGCCTTCTACCTCTCATTTCGGCGGGAACGAGCTATGGGCGTGAGAGCGTGGCGACGCGGGCTGCCTGTCCGACCCCCGACGGGAGGCGCTTTCATGCGATGCGGTCGGCCCAGAGGGCCCCATATAGCGCCTGGGAAGGGTTCTGTGACGGCGGCGGGGCTGTGATGGCGGCTGAGCCCGAAATCGCGCAATCCCGACACCGAGTGAACGTGCTGGAAGCTCCGGGCTCGGACTGGGACCCGTTCGTGATGGGCTCTCCGGACTCGAGTATCTACCACTTGAGCGGCTGGACGGAGATCGCGCGCGAGGTGTTTGGCCATCGTGCGCTATTCGTGGAATCGCGCGATTCATCAGGATCGCTGACGGGCGTATTGCCCGTGATCCGGCAGCGAAGCTGGCTGCTCGGGAATTTCGCTACCTCGTTGGCATTCTTCAACTCCGGAGGCGCACTCGCCGCGGATCCTCTGGTCGCCCAGCAGTTGATGGTCCGAGCCGCGGAGGCGGCCGAGGCGCTCGGCTGCCGGTATCTCGAGTTTCGGGACGTTCAGCCGCGACTGGGCGAGTGGAGCCGGCGTACGGACAAAGTAACGCTGCGACTGGATCTTCCCGATACCGTGGACGCACTGTCGAAGTCGCTCTGGGGTCGAAACTGCGCTCGCAAGTGAAGCGGGCGGAGCGCGAAGGGGTTCAGTGCCGGACCGGATCGGTGGCACTGCTCGATGAGTTCTATGCCGTATTCGCCGAGAACATGCGTGATCTCGGCACCCCCGTCTATCCCAAGCGGTTCTTCGAGGCGATATTCAAACGCTTCGAGCCATATTGTCAGTTGGTCATCATCGAATCGCAGGGCGAGCCGTGGGCGGCTGCCTTCCTGGTGTTCTGGCGGGGCGGCGCCGAAGTTCCCTGGGCATCGTGCCGGGCCAGGGCGAAGCCCCTGGGTGCCAACATGAGGCTCTATTGGGAGCTGCTCTCCCAGGCAATAGCTCGTGGCTGCAAGTCGTTCGATTTCGGCCGCTCAACGGTTGACAGCGGCACCTACCGATTCAAACAGCAGTGGGGCGCGCAGCCGGTGCCGCTCCATTGGTACCGCTGGGAGCGGCAGGGGAGTGGGCGCGAAGTCGCAACAGGCGAGCAGACGGGCAAAGCGATGCAGATGGCGACTGCGATCTGGCAACGTCTTCCTCTCGGTATCGCCAATACTCTCGGCCCCCTCATCAGCGGAGCCCTGCCTTGGTGAGCGCACTGAAGACACTTGCCAAGCGGGCAGTGGTAAGCACCGTGGCCCGAACCGCGCCCCTGACCTGGCGATGGCGCGGGCCGGGCTCGCTGGTCGTGCTGATGTATCACCGGGTACTGCCGGCGGATTCGCCGGCGCGCAGGACAGAGCAGCCGGGGATGTACGTGTCCCCCGAAACCTTCGATCTGCACCTGCGGGAACTGAAGCGGCGGTTCGAGTTGGTGCATCTGGACGAGTGGTTGCAGCGGGCGAAGCAAGGCGCGTCGCTGCCGCGGCTCGCCTGTGCCATAACGTTCGATGATGGCTGGCAGGACAATTACGAATTCGCTCTGCCGGTGCTGGTGAAGCACGGTGCGCCGGCCACGATCTTTCTCGTCTCGGGCTACATCGGCACGACTTATCAGTTCTGGCCGAACCGGCTCATGACTCTGCTGCAGAAGTCATTCACCGAGCCCGGCTCGGTGAGCTTTCCCGAGCCATTGCGCCGCATCGCGGAACCCGTGTTGGCTCAGGCCGCCAGTCGCGGGGAGCTGCGTGCGGAGGATGCCGATGCCGTGGTGCAGGGTGCAAAGGAGTGGAGCGAGGAGGAGATCCGCGGCCTGGTCGAGACGGCCGCCGGGAGTTGTGGCGAAAGCCGCGACGAGGTAGAGATTCTGGACCGCGAGCAGGTCATGAAGATGGGGGCGACCGGGTTGGTCCGATTCGGCTCGCATACCGCGACGCACTTTCGACTCGGCGGCCGGGTATCCCCGCAGGACCTGGAGCGCGAGATCGTCGGCTCGCGCGCCGCTCTTCACGACCTATGCGGTCAGGCCGTCAGTCTTTTCTGCTACCCGAACGGCGAGACCTCCCCGGAGGCCATCGAGCTGGTCCGCCGGCACTACCTCGGCGCGGTCACCACCCGCAGGGGATGGCACGGCGCGAGCGGCGACCCGTATTTGATCCGCCGCATCGGCGTGCACGAGGACGTGAGCAGCGCCCGAGATCCGTTTCTCGAGCGCCTCAGCGGCTGGCTTTAGCTCGACGCGAGTGCTGCGTCACGTCTTCGAGCAGCGCCTCATACCGGGAAAGCATCGTAGTCAGCGAGTACCGCTCGTGAACGCGCTTCATTGCCTTGGCGGTCAACTCAGCGGTCAGTTCTTTTGACGACAGGACCTTTGCGACCGCAAGCGCCAGCGCCGCAGGATCGGCGGTCGGCACCAGAAGTCCCGCCCCGCCCTCGAGGATCTGCTCCGGACCGCCACTGCGGGTGGCCACGACCGGGACACCGCAGGCCATCGCCTCGATGCATGCGATCGAAAAGCCCTCGGTATCGGAACTCAGCACGAAGACGTCCAGGTTATTGAGTATCCGCGACACATCCGGCCTGAGCCCGAGAAAGGTCACGTTCCGCTCAGTGCCCAGATCTCTGCTGAGCTGCTGGAGCTGCGTGCCCAGGGCGTTGGCGCAATCGCCCGCGATGACCATATGGAATCGTTGCGAGCGATCCAACAACGCGCGCGCGGCACGGATAAGTACATCGTAAGCCTTGGGTTGCCGGACATTGCCGATCGCGCCGATCAGGGCCGTGTCATCCGAGAGGCCGAGCTCCGCTCGCAGGGATCGATCGCGATCGGGTCGGAAGCCTTCGGTGTCGACGCCGTTTGCGATGACAGCGCAATGTGATGCGGTCAGCCGAAGCCGCGCCTGGAGGTGATCCCGCAGGCGTTCGGAGACGAATATGACCTTGCGGGATCCCCTGCGGACAATGGCAGCTTTGGTAGACGCGAACCGCTCCGCGTCCGGGACATCGGACTGCCCGTGCAGTACCGAGACGACGGGAATCGAGAGAAGCGTGCCCACGAGGCTGGCGTAGACCGACGAGCCGTATAAGTGCGCCACGATCACATCACTTCTGTGCTGTCGCGCGAGCCGCAACAGCGTCGAGAGATAGCGGACGTTGAACGAGCCCTTTGCGGGCACGATGTGGGGCTGTAGTCCGGTTTCCTGAAGTTGCTTCGCGAGCCATCCTGCGCCGCCGATCACCGCGGCATGCTGAAATCGCGCGGGATCAAGACGCGTAGCGGTCTGAAGAAATACCGTTTCTGCGCCGCCGGGACCGGCGGTGTCGATGACGTGCAGTACGCTGATCAAGTGATCGGCCCGGTTTCGGCTATGTTGCAGCGACTCGGGAGTGACGCATCTTAGCAACATCGCGGGGCGACGTCGCAGATGAGAGACGGTCTCCGGACGCAGCCTTCTATCGACGGCCGTTTAAAGGTAAAGTCCGGGTCCGCGGCTGTGTGCTGTCGGTCACAGGAAGTGATCAGATCATGGACTAGGATGATCAACGCCAGGGCCGGTGAACCGTGTCCGGGAGCGGTGTCGCGGAAGAGGCTCCGCGAGGACATGCGTGTTGGGTTGTAGGAACTATTTCGGAGAATGTGCTCATGAAATTCTTGCGCGGCGGGCTGATGGCGGGGCTTTCTGTTGCATCGCTCGCGGTCTCTTCGCCCCAGGGAATGGCTGCCACGCTTTCGGCGGCCAATGCGGATGGTACCCCGCAGCTGTTGACCCAGCTCAACTTCGACACGGCAGTCCAGCAGCGCGACGACTGCGCTGGCTTCGACAGCACTCAGCCTCTCGAACCTTGGTCTTCCGGGATGGAACTTCAGCACCTTGAGAGGTGGTTCCCTTGGCCTTGCATCCACGGTGTCACCGACCGTGAGTGGGGTCAATGTGAATGCTCTGGAAGGTTCATATCCCGTGCCGGGCGCCGGCGGCCAGTTTATTATCGCGAGTTACAACCTCGCGAGCCTGCAGACCGAGGATATCTACATCGAATTCTGGGCGAAGATGCCCGGCGTAAAAGGAGGCTGCAAGTTCGTGAAGATTTTTGGCGACCGCCCAACTGCCAATAACTTCGCCGACTTGACGGTTGCCACAAATTACAGTGGTGGCGATTACGGTTCACTTTACCAGGTGATCGTTCGGCGACGGATCCGTCCTTCCCAACGATGGTCAGCACGGAATAAATCTTGATGGAAGCAAGCCTCAGGCTATCGGTCGCTCGTATGGCACGGCGACCGTACTTACACCGCAAATGACTGCTTTTTCTTCGGCAGATTGGGGCACCGCAGTGGCACCATTTCCGCATTCATGTCAAATTCAATAGCGGCACCACGTCGCAAAACGAAGTGCCCGACGGTGAGATCTACCTCGAGATCGATGGCAAGGTGTACGTGGATGCGACGGGTCTTTACAACCGAAATCCCGACTAATGGTCCCATCCATAACGTAGAGCTCTTTGGCTGGGCACAACAGGATCCTCAGCCATTCCAGCTCTGGTATGACGATATCCGGATCTCGACGGGAGGCTTCTTGTCCCAACCGCTGCCGGATCCCCCGGCGAACGTCGCGGCAAGCCTGCCGGGGAGCCGGTTAGCTGATTTGTCGGCGTCGCCGCCGGTCTGATAGCGGGACTACACAGCAGAGGCGCTTATTGGGGTACGCGCCGGCTGACGAACAGTCGGCGATATGGCAGTCTATGGCGGCCGATAGACGTGGGGCTTGCTGAATGACTGACGTGCGGCGCAAACCGAACCTGTTCGTCATCGGCGCGATGAAGTCCGGAACCACCTCATTGCACGAGTACTTGAACACTCATCCGCAGATAGCGATGAGCGGGTGGAAAGAACCCGCGTTTTTCGTCGAGGAACTGACGCTGCGCCGGGGTGAGGATTGGTATCTCAGTCTGTTCGAGAACGACGAACGATATCGATACCTCGGCGAATCGAGCACCCACTACACCCGACTTCCTGTGTTCCAGGGCGTGGCAGAACGTCTATACCGTTTCAATCCCGATGCTCGCCTCATCTACATCATGAGAAATCCGCTCGAGCGGGTCGTGAGCCATTACTGGCATAACACGCAGATACGGGACTTCAAGCATGGAGGCGGTGAGCCACGCCCGCTGTTGAAAGCAGTGAGGGAGGACCCTCAGTACTTGGCCTTCGGCGATTACGCCACGCAACTCGAGCCGTACATCAACTGCTTTGGGCGGAAAGCCCTGTATGCCCTTACGTTCGAAACGCTCGTCCGGGACCCGCAGCGTGAGCTCGACCATATCTACCAATGGCTCGGTCTGCCGCCGCACCCGCTCGGAGACCAATCCGCCCAGGCGCACAATCAACGACCCAAGGAGATAGCTGGCGCCGCCGGCGCGGGCCTCCTGTACAGGATACGGTTCTCGAAGACGTGGCATCGGATGGCCCCATACTTCCCCATTTGGATCAAGGAATGGGCCAAGAGGCGGGCCTATCGGCCGGTGGACGAGCGTCAGTCGCGCGAGGATATCGCTCGCTTGAGAGCTGAGATCGGCGATTTGCAGGCGACGCCAAATCGACAGGTTGCGTCATCTCCTGGATCGGGATTTTCCTGAATGGCGAATGGAGAGCTGATCAGCCTGCCAAGGCTTGGCCAAGCCTGGATCAAGGCGGCAACATCCTGATAGCCTGAGAACGATCGCCAACCGCCTTCGCCAGGTCTACGGGAGAACGCATGGAGATCACCACTCCGCAACGACTGCCCCGGGACCTCATGTTCCTGGCGCCCATTGAGTCAGACGGCTTAGCTCGAGTGGGCAGCCCGCATCGGGATGGGGGCTACGTAGTACCAGCGCGCCGCAGTGAGAGAATCGGATACGCTAATTTCATTTGGCGTGGGCACGCATTGGTCATTTGAGAGCCACTTCAAGCAGCTCAACCCCGCCGCTGAGATTCATGCGTACGATCACACGGTAGGTGAGCTGCGCTTCAGACGCGACTACCAGCGTGGCCTCGTAAAGTTCTTACTCGTCCGCACCTCGCTTGCGGACGTCCGCAAGCGGTGGCGCACCTGGCAATCCTACCGAGCGTTCTTCCCCTCTCAGGCGACGCATTTTCAGGAGGAGATTCACCACGGAGGCACGAAATCCACCTACGCTTCAATCGATAAGGTGTTCGGCAGGACGCTCTCGCAGCGCATCTTCCTCAAGATCGATATCGAGGGTTGCGAATACTCCATTATCGATGACGTTCTGCGCTACGCGGAGCGAATAAAGTGCATCGCGATTGAGTTCCATGACACGGAGGCGCTCCGCGACACCTTCTGCAGTGCGGTCAAGCGATGGCAGCGCGCGTTTCACATCGTTCATTTGCACGGCACCAATTTGAACCATGTCGCCCCCGATGGGCTGCCGAACTGTGTCGAGATGACATTCGCAGCGGGACGGGCACCGTCGAATGCAAAGCTGCGATCTTCACTGCCGCTCGCCGGGCTTGATAGCCCCAACAATCCTAACCAACCAGATCGCAGGTTACGGTTCGGTTGACCGAACTTACTTGGGCGTCCCATAGGCGAGGCCGAACACTCTCGGAAATGGGAGGGCTAGGGCTTTCTTCTCGAGGAAGTGCCACGAGAGCGCTGCGAGCGGCAGGATAATAGCGACGGACGCAAGAATGTTTGACCACCAGATGGTGGTCAATCCGTACGCCGCAAGTCCCATCTGAATCGGGTGAGCAAAGATGTAGCTTCCGTAGGAATAGTCGCCAAGGCGATTCCAGGAGCGAATAAAGCCTGATGGGATGTAGGCGCACCAGAGGACGAGATACGGTAGGGTGAACTCGAGCATCCCCTCACGCCATGCGGGAGCCAGGGCGAATGACGCTGCAATTGCACCTGCCAGTGCCAGGGCGATTCTGCCGTCGAGTGTGATTCTCTCGCGCAGCACAAATGCCAGGGTACCGGAAAAAAAGAAAAAGAGCAGGCGGCCGCGGTTGGGTTCGCCGGATCCGGAAAAATGCAACATCAGCCATGCGCCAGCGAGTACGATGACAGCCATGTATGGCGCGCGCAGCCCCACGATTGCGCCTACCACCGCGAGCGTCAAGTACATTTGGAGCTCGAACGGCAGCGTCCAAAGCGAGATGTTGAAGTCGTGACCTGTTCCGAATGCGCCGGGAAGGTCAGTTTGCGCCGAGAAGTGTGGCAGCATGGTGGCGTTGTGCCACAGGTAGCTCAGGGTAGTAGGGCGCGCGAAAAATCCGGGCTCGGAGAAGAAGAAGCCGACCAGTAGAACCGAGAGGATCGTGGACACCCAAAGCGCCGGATAGATTCGCATGATCCGGGCCCAGGTAAACTCCTGCCAGCTCTTTCCCGTCCAGCTCTTGGCAATCAGATAACCGCTGAGGACGAAGAATATATCAACGCCAAGGTCGCCACCGCCAACCCCGAGGAATGACCGGATGAAGTCTGCGCGATGCGTCACGGCGCACGAATGTGCCTCGATGACCAGAAACGCGGCCAGCATCCGGATCAGATTGAAATTGTTGTCCCGACCGCGGAAATCGGACAGACGCGGTGCCACGTTTTCCTTCCTTGCGGCCTTGGTAACGCTGTATTTTAGCGCCAGCGGAGACGCTTGGCGAGGACAAGGAGGGCCAGTGAACTGCGCTGCCTCCGAAGTGTGCCCGTCCCAGCCGGTCAATCGCACAGCCAGCCGAAATGCGACCTTTTTGTGCCTGGTTTCTCGCCGTGTCAATATGAGCTTTCCACCGATTAGTATGGCGCTAACGGAGTACAGGTGGCTTTGAAAAGGCTACCTGTGCCAATTGCGATGCTTCTCTCAATTTACGTGACGGGTATCCGGACAAGGGCATGCATAAAATGGTTACAAGACTCGGCGAAAATGGCGCCGGAGCAAGCTGATTGTCCTCGGACCTGAAAGCCGAATCGAGCTGGCCTCCCGCCGTCATTGCGGGGGCGTATCGGACTGGCGTGCTTGGCGTGAGAAGCTTGGTACGACGGAACGTGCGCGCCACGCTTTTCGATTGCGACGGCGGCATGCCTGGCTTCAAGTCGGCATATGGTCCCGCCCGCCTGTGCCCCAATCCCGACCTCGAACCGGACGCGTGGTTGCGCTTTATGCTGAAGCTCGCGAAGGAATACGGGCAGCGTCCGGTGCTGATTGCGAGCGCCGACCAGTTTGTCACCGCGATTGCCAAGCACGCGGACATCCTGGAGTCTCACTATATTTTCTCGAGTGGCATCGCGCTCCACGCCGCACTGGCTGAAAAGCGCGCGCAATACAAGCTGGCATGGGAGCACGGAATGCCCATGCCACGCACAGAATTTGCTTCGTCTCTCGATGAAGCTCAAGCCTTCGCGCGCAAAGCACTTTTTCCTTGTGTGATAAAGCCGAATCACTTTCGCGAGTGGCAGAAGTTTCCGGTCGATCACCCGCTCAGCTATCAGAAGGTCGCGGTTGTTAACGACGCGTCACAGCTTTGCGAGACCTACAAGCTGGCGAGTACAGTTACGCCGGAGGTAATTCTCCAGGAAATGATTGAAGGCGATGACTCGGTCAAGTCGGTGTACCTTTCCTGCTATGACAGCCAGGGACGCCGTATCGCGAATGCGATGTTTCGCGAGCTTCGATGCGACCCCATGTATTTCGGTCCTGCAAGCGTCACCGAGCCATTCCTTGATCAGGAAGTTGACGGAATATGTGACAACTTCCTGCAAAGCATTGGCTATCGTGGGCTTTGTGAAATCGAGGTCAAACGCGATACGCGTGACGGACGGGTAAAGCTCATCGAGGCGAACCCGCGCCTCACCGGCGGGGGCGATGCCGCGCCATATGCGGGTGTAGACCTGTGTTGGTTACACTACCTGGATCTGATTGGCCGGACTGCAGCTCCCGTCTCGCCTTCGAGCAAGCATTTCCGTCACATAGTATTGCGTGCAGACGCTCGTGCAGTGCCTGCGTATCTGCGCGCAGGCGCGATCACGTGGCGCGAGGTCCTGCGTTCGTATCGAGGGCCGAAGGCGTACTACGATCTCGATTGGCGTGACTGGCGCTATTCCCTGGAGACGCTGTACGTCACGGCAGGAGCTTTTGTTTCGCGGATGCTTCGCGGCTGATCGGTGAGACCATGACGTCGCGTGCACCGGAAACCAGCATCGTCATCCGCGCGTTCAACGAGGAACGGTGGTTGCCTGAGCTGTTCGAGTCGCTGCACCGGCAGGAGTATCGGGACTTCGAAACGTTGGTAGTCGACTCAGGTTCTGTAGACAGGACTCGAGACATCGCCTCTGCAAATGGCGCCAGACTCGTGCGCTTGCGCTCTGAGGACTTTACGTTCGGATATTCGCTGAACATCGGGATCGAGGCCGCACGCGGGTCGTTCATTGCCATTATTTCTGCCCACGCGATCCCGACCGACGAACACTGGCTATCGCGTCTGATCGCTCCCCTCCGACGACCTGGCACCGCCATGGTTTTCGGCGGACAACGCGGTCACGCGGTCTCGAAGTTTTCCGAGGCTCGCGATTTCGAGCGCGTGTTTCACTCGAAGCCCATGAGCATGGATGATGATCACGTGTTCGTGAACAACGCGAACTCGGCCATCAGAAAGGATCTCTGGGAACAGCATCGGTTCGATGAGGGCTTACCCGGCCTGGAGGACGCCGAGTGGGCCAAATATTGGATTCCTCGAGGACTCGAGGTCTTCTATGAGCCCGGTGCCTGCGTGTACCACGTTCATACTGAAAGCTGGGCGCAGGTGCGCCACCGGTTCCACCGAGAGGGCATCGCAGGCCGTTGGACGGCGGTGCGCATCATCCGGCACATTCCGCGAGAGGTAGCCAGGGAGCTCTGGTGGGGCGTGAAGGATATCGGCTTGGCGCTGCGGCAGGGAAACTTTGCACGTTTGACAGGAGAGATACTGCGGTATCGATACAACAAAACGCTGGGTATCGTTAAGGGGATCTGGGACAGTAGAACGATAACGAATCCTTCAAAGCGCGCTAAGCTTCACTTCGATAAGGGATTCTCGGCCGTGGTGATCCAGAATGCGCATTCCGCGGCAATCGAGCCTCGCTCGATCCCTAGCCTTAAGCCTGGCGAGATTCTGGTGCGGGTGGCCTACGCGGGGATCTGCCGGAGTGACGTCGAGCTATTCGATGGGCGTACGGGCGGCCATAGGTCCGCCGGCGACGTTCCCGGTAGTGCCTGGCCGGGAATTCTCCGGTACGATCGTATCGCTCGGCGACAAAGTGACCTCTCTCAAAGAAGGAGATCGGGTCGTTGTCCTGCCGGTCCAGGGTTGTGGCGCATGCGCGGCGTGTGCGCAGGATAGGGCGGCATACTGCCAGGATCGTCGGGAGTTGGGATCGTTCGGCGTCGACGGCGGCTTTGCCGAGTATTGTGTAACCCGGGCCCGCTATGCGCTCAAGGTCCCCGAGGGATTGACTCTGCGCGAGGCTGCGCTCGACGCAACCGGCGGCGGTTGTCATCAAAGGATTGCGTCGTCTGGGATCCGAGCACTTTCAGTCGGTGGATTGCGACGCTGTGCCGTCGTTGGCGCTGATGCGGTTGGACATCTCGCGGCGAAGATTTTGCTGCTGCGAGGCCATGATGTGGTCGTATTTGGGACTGAGGCTGCCCAGCTCGAACTGTTTGAGAGGAATAACCGAAACTAGGCGAGAGCTGGACGGTTTCGATTCCTTTGATTTGATAGTAGAGACCACTGGCGATCAGCGCGTGCTCACAACAGTATTGCGGCAGTCTCGTCCCGGTGCGACGCTTGCTTCTGTTGGATTCCTCGTATGATCATCAGACCATTAGTGTCGAGCAGGTCGTCGGCGTACGACAAGGCAATTGTTGGTACTGTTGGCTGTGGTAGAGACGATTTCGTGGAGGCCCTTGCTACGCTCCCGAGTCTCGATTTGAGACCACTGTTGCAACGTGTGTTTCCCATGGAAGAGTTCAAGACTGCGTGGAGCGCGTTTCGCGCGAATTCCTCTCCAAAGGTAATGCTCAATGCCGATCCGGGTGCCGTCTAACGGGAATTGTTCAAATTTGACGGTCCTGGCCGCTGGCGCGCTCCGGTGGCTGCGCCGCGCGAAAGGCGTTGATCGACGCAGCGTCCGTGATCCGCGTCACACGAGTCCGGCTGAAGCTGTCCGGCCGCGCGATTTTAGACATATTCAGTTGACTGCGGAGCGGCACGGTCGTGAAATCCGTCCTCGGAAGAGAACATTGATTCCCAGACGGTCGGCAATGGACAAATTGTACACATTTAGCCCCAAGGCGTTCTGGTCGCAGTTCAGGCAGGAGCACTTCGCCTTCTGGATGCTGTGTGTCTATCTTGATCTTGCAGTACTTCGATCCGGCGACGATCTATACGGCTCTCGACGTGCTTCCCTGGGACAAGATTGTCTTGGGCCTCACCGTACTTTCGTGGCCGATGGATCCGCACCGACGTTGGGTGCGCGATTCAGCCAACATCTGGATGACGCTATTTCTGGTTGTGATCGTCGTATCGTCGGCGTTGGCGATCTACCCCGCGATATCCTGGAGTCATTGGTTCGATTTCCTCGACTGGTACGTGATCTATTTCCTCATCATCAACATGGTTACGACTGGCGAGCGATATTTCATTTTCATGGGCATTTTTCTCTTGGCCAATTTCAAGCTCTCTTATTTCGGCGCGCGCACTTGGGCGGCGCGCGGATTCGGTTTTACCAGCTGGGGTCTCGAAGGTCCTCTGGGGTATTTCAACAATTCGTCGGACTTTTCCTCGGAAATGCTCATGTTCGCGCCCATTGCGTTCGAGCTGGCGCTGTTCATCAAGCCGTTTGCCCGCCGCGTGACCTACTGGTTTGTAATGGGCGGTGCGATAACTGGAGCAATGTCCGTTCTTGGCGCCAGCAGCCGTGGCTCGCAGGTCGCTTTGGCCTTCCAGGCAGGGTGGATAGCCATTCAGCGTAAGCTCAGAGTGAGCGTGCTGGTCGGAATCGTGCTGCTCGCCGGAGTCGGCTACGTACTATTGCCGGCCGCGGAAAAGGCGCGCTTCACGGACATCGGCAAGGACAGCACTTCCGTACAGCGCCTGGACTATTGGAAGGCGGGATTGAAGATGATCGAGAACCCATCCCATCCTTGGAGTGGGATATTACAATTTTGCGCCGGTCTACGCGGCACATGACCGGGCCCACCTCTGGCATGGCAAGGCGCAGCTACCGCACAATATTTTCATCCAGGTGGGCACGGATGCGGGTCTGATCGGCCTTGGAATCTTTCTGATGCTGATCTACCGGAATCTCAAGGTCGCCAGAGATATTCGGCGTACGTGCGCGAAGGATCCGGAAGTGCCGGCATTTGCACCTAGCGTGGCCCGAGGATTGACAATTACGACTTGGGGGTTCGTCATCGCGGGTCAGTTCAATACCGTGGCGTACTATCCCTTTCTTTGGATGAACTTGGCACTGACCGTCTCTTTGGCAAGTATCGTGAAGAAAAGCGCTGAAGAGCGTGCGACCGTTGTTCCAGCCCGCCATCGCGTCTCGCCACGCGAAGCGGCAGTCGGATCAACGTGGTCGACCTCCGGTGGGCTGCCAGCCTCGCGAAGCGTCCATGACGCGGGCGCTTAGAGTATTGCACATCGCGTCGGGTGATCTTTGGGCGGGGGCCGAGGTTCAAGCCTTTACGTTGATTTCACATCTCGCGCGAATTCCCAATACCGAGGTTGCGACGGCTCTGATGAACGAGGGAACACTCGCCTATAAGCTGCGTTCGGCCGGCGTCCCGGTGTATGTGTTGGATGAGCAGAAGGTGGCGTCACCTCGGATCCTCGCGTGGCCTCTGCGCGAATCCTGCGCACCTGGCAGCCGGATGTGATCCACACGCATCGCGAGAAGGAAAATATCCTTGGGTCACTGGCGAACCGCTTGTGCTGGAATGTCCCGTCGGTTCGCACCATCCACGGCGGACCGGAGGATTCGGGGTCGACTGGATGGAAGGGCGCACGCCGGCGCGCAGTACGTGCATTGGACCGCTGGTGTGGCCGCGCGTTGCAGCAGAGAGTCATCGCAGTCACCAGGGAACTGAGCGTACGAGTGAAGGGCGAGTTCCCGGCTGAGAAAATCGTGGTGATCGAAAACGGCGTCGACGTCGAGGCAGTTCGGGCGGAAAGTGGTGTTGCTGAGTTCAGGGCGGAGGATCCTGGTGCCACACACGTAGGGATCGCGGGCCGCCTCGCGGACGTCAAGCGAGTGGATCTCTTCATAGAAGCGGCGGCGCTCCTGCTCCAAGAGTGTCCGCAGCGCCGTTGGAGATTCCACGTCTTTGGCGATGGCCCAGCGCGCAGGAGCTTAGAGGAGCTCTCGGGGCGTCTGCGATTGGCCGACAGCGATAAGGTTTCACGGCCATCGGCAGCGATATCGAGACGTGTATAGGCGGATTGGACGCTCTCGTCATTTGTTCTGACCATGAGGGCCTACCGATGATTTCGCTCGAGGCGGCGATCCTGGCAGTACCTACGGTCGCGCATGCCGTCGGCGGATTGATCGAGGTGGTGCCGGAGGAATTTCTTGTCTCCCGACACGAGGCTCGAGGCTATAAGGACGGGATTCTGCGCGTTCTTCGAGCAGATGGTCGCGTCATCGCCGCGAAGCGCGCCACTGATACGATCGCGCGCTTTTCGGCTGGGCGAAACGCAGAGAGAGTACGCGCGCTCTACGAAGAAATGCTGACAGGAAAGGCAGTGACAGAACAATCAAAGAAAGTAAGAGGGTGGAATGATGGCCGAGGCACCGCAATCGATGGGGTCTGATCAGCGAGCACGCAGTTTCGCAAGTCACGCGGCGACCTACGCAATTGGAAATATGGCGCGCAGGTTCGTCGGCTTCGTAATGCTGCCGATCTACACGAGGTTCTTGACCCCAGCCGACTACGGTGTCATTGGTCTGCTCACCTTTGCGCTCGCTCTGATGGAGCCTCTTCTCGGTGCCAGACTAGGGTGGGCAGTTCCGAAGTTCTACTTCGAGGCCCGTGATCATCGCGGCAGGCGGACAGGTGATCTGGGGCGCGCTGATTCTCACCGGCGCCGCGAGCGCGCTGTCTGTAGCTCGTGCTGGTGCTGTTCCGTAACGTCGCGGCTGAGATCCTGTTCGGAAATCGTAAGTACGCGCTTGCGTCTGGGGCTGTTTTCAATAAGTCTTTTGACTCAACCGATCGAACAGGTCGGGATGACGTATCTCCGCTTGCGGGAGCGTTCGGGCTTGTTCCTGACCTTCAGCGTGTCCAAATTGCTCTTGCAGCTTGTGCTTAACCTTCTCCTGGTGGTGTGGTGGAGGGGGGCGGTACTGGGCGTAGTGCTGAGCGCAGTAATTTCCTCCGTGCTAATCGCGCTTGGAAGTAGCCTCTACGTCGCGGCTCATGAAGCGCCGGCCTTTGACTGGCAACTGACGAAGCAGGATGATGCAATTCTGCTGGCCTCTATGGCTGTCCGCCATTGCCGGAATCTATATCGGCGCATCGGGCGCGCTATTTTTAAGGACGTTCGATACGCTGAGCGACGTGGGGCGGCTGCAATTGGCTCTGAGATTTGCAACCACCGTAGGCATGCTCCTGTGGGTGCCTTTCTTGCAGCACTGGGAGCCGATGAGCTTTCGCTATTACAAGGAGGTGAACGGCAAGCGGAAGTTTCAGGTGGCGTTCATTGCGATTTCCGCATTGATGTTCATCGGCGGATTGGGGATCAGCATCTTCGCGGAGCCGGTAATCAAGGTGATGGCTGCCAAGTCGTTCTACGCAGCTGAGAGCGTAGTGCCCATACTCACGTTGGCCGCTATCTTGGACAGGCTGAGGACGTTCTTCGATTTCAGCTTCATGATCACTGACCGCACCAAGATGCGCGGCGCATATCAGTACGCTACGGCAGCGGTCATCACGATTGCATATGTAGCGCTCATTCCACGATTTGGATTGATGGGGGCGGCGGCGGCACAGTGCCTGACGTTCGTGGGAACGTTCATCTACGTGTACATCATCTCGAAACGCTATTTCGATCCGGAAATCAGCCTTATGCCGGTGGGCCTTTTCTCGCTGGTCAGCGTGGGAGGCTTCGCTGTTGCGAGCCTCATATCGCGGATTCCAAACCTGGGTGTTGACCTGATGTTGAGAACGTGTCGTGGTGCTGATCGCGACCACGCTCATGGCCGTAGTCGCCCTTCGGGCGATCGGTGCGGTGGATGTCTCTCTGTTGGAGAGCTTGCCTTCGCCGCTGGATAGATTGGGGCGACTGCAGCTTGGACGGCTTTTGGGGAGTTAGAGGGCTAAGACTCGTTACTTACACGCGACAAAGATGACCACATGCGGGCCAGCGAGCGGCGCGCCGGGATGCGTCGATCGGGTAATGACTTCGGTGACTTTCAAGCCGCTCCGCTCAATGCACTGGCGGGCGCTTTCGATGGTGTGCGATTTTCGAAATGGCTGCACGATTGGGTTGTGAAGCTTCTTTCGAACCCATCTTGCGAATTCAATTGGCCTGAATCTCGGAAAAACGAATTGGCGGAATTTGAGGAGGATGCGCTGCTGACGTACTCAGGTCGGTCTGGATGAGCGCTATATAGTGGCCCGGTTGCGATAAAACTCGATAAATCTCCCGTGTTGCAGCGTCCGGGTCTTCGAAGTGTTCCATCACACCTACAGTTACTACGAGATCAAAGGATGCGGACGGAAAAGGGAGCTGTTCGCTGCGAGCAACTGAGCACTCGGCGTCCGACCGGCTTCTCGCTCGGCGTAGGGCGTTGATCGAGGGGTCGACCCCAAACTTGCGGGTTGCAGTCATGGCCGCGAGCAAGGAGCCTTCGCCACAGCCGATTTCCAGAATCCGATCCTGTGTGCGGGATCGGGCTAGCTCGCAAAAATAGGATACGAAATCGTCGGAGCGACCCTGGTCGACCCAGGCATCCTGATGATTACTGTAGATTTCGTCGTAAACCTGACGGACATCCGGCCGTTCAGTGGGTGGGGCTTCGGGAATGAAGCAGGGGATCCCGTCGCGCACGGGATACAGTACCGAGCAGTGCCGGCAGAAGTAGTTGTCGAGGGATTGTTTGCATTCCGGGCAAACGTAGATGCGGTCGGTGCTCTCCATATTGATCCTGAGCTTAGCAGAATTCCGAAGGAACGGCGAATAGCCCTAAGGTGATGATTTGGCAGCAGAATTGGGCTGCATAATTATGGTAGACGTGGGGCTGAACGAATGAAGGAGCGGTTGTGAAGCTTGGCCTCTGCTGCGTCTACTTCTACGGACCGGACAGCGGCTGGCTCCTCGATCTGCAACTGCGGTATATCGCCAGTACGCTTGCCGGCTACGATTACACGGTTTACGCGGCAGCGAATCGGCTGCAGCCCGAGTTGCGGCGTACCCTGGAGGCTACGCCACACGTAAGAATCGTCTCGCTTCCTCAGTATGAGGGCAATGCGGTCGACGAGCCCTGGATGGAAGCCAGTTTCGAGCATGCGTTCTACCTCGACCTGTTGTTGCGCGAAGCGGCGGATGACGGCTGCACGCACTTGGCCGCGGTCGACTCCGATTCTTTTCCCGTGCTACCGGACTGGCCCAACGTTCTGCTGCAAAGAATGGGAAGCATTCGTTTTGCAGGCGTGCTGCGGTCCGAGAATCTCGATACCAACCTGCCGCATCCATCCGGTTTGTTCATGGACCGGTCTTTCCTGCTGGAGCACGCGCCACGCCTGCTTCCACCAAGGAGCGAGATCCTCTCGAATGCTTCCTTTCGCGAATTTCTGAAAGAGACGTGCCCAACGAACCGATACGGGCATAGGCTACGGACACGCCCTTTGGGAATCGAAGGAGCCATGGCTTCCGCTCCTACGCTCCAACCAGCGCAATCCTCACTTTCTCATGGCCGGGATATATGGCGATGTCTTTTTCCATCTGGGGGCATCGTCTCGCCGACCGTGGTTCTACTTTGACTATCAGACGCGACTATCGCTTCGAATCAAGCCGGCTCTCAGCAAAGTTCCAATGCTGTGGCACTTGGGTGCGTGGCTCGAAGAGCGATATATCACGTCCAACGAGCGCACTCTTGCAAAAATCACGGATTCCCTGAGGTCGGACCCGGATCGCTTCCTGTCGAGTCTGCAGGGATTCTAAGAGGGTTCGTCTGCGAGCGCCTTCGTTCGCAAATCCGGGCATGGTCTGTTACCGCAGGTGGTACGGAGGAACAGGCTTTCCTCTATAGCAACGGCGGTATGCAGGATATCGGCCAAGGCATGGTACGAGCAAGCCCGTCGGCCGACTGCTGGATGATCCCCTACGTTATCTGGCGTCGACAGGAGTAGGCTACGTCTTGACAGCTCTTAAGAGTACCGGGCCATCACGGCCCGCAGGGGAACACTGCCATGAATGCCAAATCTCGGGCTTTGCCTTCAGCTCTCGCTATCGCGTGCACTCTGCTAGCCGCATCCAGTGCACACGCTGTGGTGATAAATGCGAATAGTTATGCGGTTGGGACAAATCTTACAGACGCCTTTCCAGGCGCGATTCTCGAGTACGCCGTATACAGCGGAGAAGGGCAGGATTTCACGACCTCTCCGCTTGTGGTTGGCACCGACTCGGTTTTCGTAGGCGACGGGGCGGGGCGATTCAATACATTTGGCCAGACCTACAGTGCCCAAGGCCCGAACCCCGGGCAGTACTTCGCGACAAGTGACACATACGGCCAGGGGTGGAACGCGATTTATGTCAAATTCACTGTCCCCGTTTATGGTGTTACGGAGCTTGGCTATTCAGAGCATGCGATTCCCTCAGCCATGGCTGCCTACGGCAGCGATGGTCAGCTGCTCGACCTTGAAATCAACAATGGCGACAACATCCCCTACTCCTGCATATCGTGGACGAACTTCGGCGAAGGTCCCCCGGGATGCCTCAACGTCGATGAGGTAACTGTCAGCTCAACGACTCCAATCAGTTACATTCTATTTGGTGGTACGGACGAGTTGACCTACTCATCAGAACTCGACATTCCTGGCGTCCGGGCGCCCGAGCCATCATCGCTCACGCTGCTTGCGTGCGGGCTCATGGGCCTCGGGATAGCTGCTTGGCGCCGTAGACGTCGGATTGAGGGTCTGATCGTCAGGTAGTTGCGCGCGGCAGGTCGGCCTCCAGCAAGGCTTGGTGGTAGGGAACTCTTACGCTGGCTCGCGATAAGCCGAGACTCATCGTGAGGACAATCCCAGGGTTCCTCTCTCGGCCCGCAGCACAGCGGCGCAGTAGGTTAGCGTTCAGTCCTCGAGCCAGGGGTATCGCCGCGACGGAGACTCCAGGGTTCACCAGTCGCTTACACAGCACCCACCAAAAGACCCATGTAGAACGCTACGGGTTCGGCCAGGGTTATCGAGGACGAGGCGGCGGGTGACCGCGTTCGTTCTGGCGATGCCATGCGAGCACGAGTTCGCGAGTTGTGCTGACCGTGTCCGCATTCACCAAGCCATGCGTGGGGAGGGTGAAGAGTCGACTCGCCAGCGCGCTCGCGTTGGGGAAGGGCCCCTGGCGCTTGACCATCTCGGGTATTGCTGCCACCCCGGTGAGATCGGTGCCGTAAAAGCGTGATGCGCCCAAGCCCGCGCGGTTGAGGTTGTCTACGAGCGTGTCGCGTGCGGCACGATCGGGCGCTAGCAGCGGGAGGCGCAGCGGCTCGGCTTGGAGGGGCGAGCCGGGAGAGTCCAAGAGCCACGATTCCGAAGTCGGACCATTCCTCTATCGCGGCCGTCCAGATATCCCGCCGATAGGAGGGCTTTTGGCGGTACAGCTCGAAGGCGGTAGCGACTCGCTGCCAGGCGCGCTCAGGCAGCGGAGCCGGATTGGTAAGTGGTTTGTAGACCACCTCTCCCAGCCCCGTTCCGGGTAGAGCGGAGAAAATCCGGTAGATCGTGGGCAGCGTGAGAGCGTTGAATGCCACTGCCGCTGCGCGACTGCTGAGCAGACGTGCTCTCGCGGTGTAATGGGCAGGCTGAACTGACGTTGAATCTCTGTCTGCCAATGGTGAGATGAGCGCGCCGCCATGCAGCAGGTTGAGGGGTTTGCCGCGGCCGAAGCTCAACACCACATATTCGCCGGGCCAGTCGGTGCTTTCGCGTGGAAGATACTGGGCGCTGTCCTGAATGAGTGGGATGTGTCTGTCTTTGCAGACGCGGATCAGTTCGGCGGACGCTATCGCCGAGTCCCAAGAGATTGATTGCAACGATTGCCACTGTGTTGGCGGACAGGCTGGATTTGAGAGCTTCAAGGTCGTAGGACCACACGGACTGGAGCGACGTCGACTAGTCGTGGATATACGGACGCATGTACGCACGCGGCAACAAGATCAGGACAGCCGTACGCCGGGATGATGATCTCCGGAGTCTTTACTGAGCTGCGCGACGCGCAATTGGCCATCGCCTGCGCAAGTGCTGCCGTCCCGGAGGCGTAAAGCGTGATCTTGCGGTTCCCGAAGAATCGCTCCATGGAGCCGCGAGCCCCCGAATCGCCCGTCTTCAGCGGCACGGCCCGGCGCACCGGTGGCAGCGCGGAAAACCTCACCGTTTGGAAGGCTCCCACGTGAGGATGGTGCGCCCGGACAGTGTCAGAAGGGCGGCGTGCAGGATAGCTACGTTCACTTCGACGAAGTAGGCGCCAATTCTCGCCAGGCCGATCTTATGCAGGCCGGGTGCGATCCGGGTTGCGACAGGTGAGAGGTACAAGGCGAGCTGGATGATGAGTAGCACCCGATAGAATGGATTCTGAAAGGCCAGGGCGGCATTGGTGCCCAGGGCGCCCAGCAGGAACCAGGGCGTAGCCCATCGCATTACTTTGTGGCTGAATACCTCGAAGGAAAACCGGCCATAGCGGAAGATGTTGAGTACCTCGGCACGGATGCGCAGCGAGCCCATACCCCGAGTCACGGTCCGTAACTTTCGCTGGTATTCCTTGCGGGCATCCGAAATGTTTTTGTAATAGCCGATGACTCGCCGGTCGGAGACGGCTCGCATTCCCAGCTGCACGCAGCTGAGGGCGGTGCCGAAGTCGCTCTGTACGCGGTCATCCCACTTTTGGCAGACGCTGCGGCGTGCTGCAAAAAACGACCCGCTCAGGCCCACGAGGGAATGAAAGCGGGTTTCCAGATCGCGCAGCCACATCTCGTAGTGGACGTAGGCGCCTTCACCCTGCAGCGTGCCATCCGCAGTGATGAACCGGTCGACGCTCGAGACGGCGCCCAACAGTCGGGTCGCGGAACGCTTCCAAAAGATGGAGCAGCGCATCCTTGGGCAATATGGTGCCGGCATCGGTGAACACGATCAGATCCGCGTCGGTCGAGGCGATCGCCAGCTCCTGCGCATGTTCCTTGCCTTTTCGCACGGGCGAGCGAACGAGTCGGATCCCCTTGTCAGCGTAGCCGAGAACAATGCTGTCGGTAGCGTCGTCCGAAGCGTCTGAGGCGACAATCAGGTCGAGCTCGACGTCCGCTCGCTCGAGAGCCAGAGTATTCTCCAGCTTCTCGACTATTTTCGAGGCCTCGTTCCGGGCGGCAATGACGATTGCGACCTTGCGAACGGGGATGCGCGGGCAGACTGACGATCAGCCTTCCTCGGCGGCAGGATCAGCAGAAGCGCTGGATACCAGAAGTAGCTGTAGGCGGCCGCGACGACACAGAACCAGAACAAAAGCTTCGATCATGAGCTCAGCGGCCCGGTCGCCGGGGTTCATTGGAATACCGCAAAAGGTACATTGAGGTTAATGAGTAAATTCTTGAAAAGACTCGCTATCATAAAGGGGACAGAGCCTAGGGGAAATGGGTAGCCCGGATTATGAAAGTTCTATGGTTCTCTCATCTCGTGCCTTATCCCGAGGCGGGCTTGGGCGTGCTGCAGAGAAGTTACCACCTGGTTCGGGAGCTCTCCCGAGCGCATGAGGTTTACTTATTGGCTTTCGTGCAGCGCAAGATCATCGAGGATTTGCTGGGTGACGTGGAGGAGGGGCTCGAGCGGGCGCGCCAGCATTTGGGCGAGTACTGCGCCAGGGTAGAATTTCTCCCCATCCCTTCTGATTCTTCGCGGTGGCGTCGAACGTGGCTTGCCGCGCGCAGCCTGATGGGCGCCCACCCTTACACTATCAGGTGGCTGCAGTCGGAACCTGCCCGCCGGGCGGCTGCAGAGTGGAGTGCTTCGACCGATTTCGACGTAGTGCATTTCGACACGCTGAGTTTAGCGCCTTACCGCACGATCTTCGCGCGCGTCGGCAACGTCCCTCGACCATCACAACATTGAATCCGACATGATGCTGCGCAGAGCTCGGATCGAGGAGCATCCTTTGAAGCGGCTGTATTTTTGGCAGGAGGGGCTGCGACTGCGGCGATATGAGCGTCGCGTCTGCCCGCGTTTTGACCTGAACATCACCTGTTCGAGCCTCGACACACAACGGCTCGAGCGCGTCGCGCCGGGCGTGGCAGTAGCGGAGGTGCCGAATGGTGTCGATACGGAATACTTCCGCCCGAATGCCGATCTCGAGCATTCGCGCAGTCTCGTGTTTGCGGGAAACATGTCTTGGTATCCGAACGCGGCAGCGATGCTCTTCTTCGCGGACAGAGTCTGGCCGGCGCTGAAAGCAAAACTCCCGGGGGTGACCATGGACGTGATTGGCGGAAGTCCGCCACCACGTCTGTCGGCCTTAGCGGCGCGAGACAAGGAATTTCGCGTCCGCGGCTTTGTTCCCGACGTGCGACCGTATATCGGACGGGCCGCAGCATACGTGTGCCCCATCATGGACGGAGGGGGGACGAAATTGAAGATTCTGGATGCGCTTGCAATGGGGAAAGCAATCGTCGCTCACCCGATTGCCTGCGAGGGAATCGACGTACAGGATGGGCGGGACGTGATTTTTGCCCGCGAGCCGGACGAGTTTGTCGAGAGCATCGCGAGGTTGCTGGACAGTCCGGAGCTTAAAAGTCAGCTGGCGTTGAACGCTCGTGCCTTGGCGGAGTCTTCCTACTCTTACTCTTTCATTGGGCGCCGGCTCGTGAGCGCTATCGAGCGCTGCCATGCATCTCGCGAGCGCCCCAGCGTGACTCCAGTCGCGGCCTGATTGGATCCAGATCCACACGACTTCGGTTAGGTTATAGCAATGAGCACACTCGGCGAGTATATCCTTGGGCGGCTGAGTCGCGACCCTGCGGGTGGCGACTATCTCAATGAAGGCTTCGAGTCGAAGCATAATGACCCGAGTTTCTGTATTGCAGAGCTCCAGCGCTGGTTCCCGGACATCACTCGGCAGATAGCTGGGAAGAAAGTCCTCGATATCGGCTGCGGTGAGGGAATGGAGGCGCTGGCGCTTTCCAGGATGGGCGCCGCTTTCGTCCACGGCATCGATATTTACATCGATGCGCCTCGGAATGAGGCGGTGCGGAAGGAGTCTGCAGGCGAGATCAAATTCTCAGTCATGGACGCGACGCATACGTCATTTAACGATGGCGAGTTTGACGCGGCCGTTACCTACGCCGCCTTTGAGCACTTCGCGGATCCGTTCGCGGTGCTCAAGGAGTGTGTGCGTGTCGTGCGCCCCGGAGGACTCATCTTCCTCACCTCGAGCGTCTGGGCGCACCCTTACGGCTCTCATATGCAGTTCTTCACCAAGGTGCCGTGGGTGCAATACGTCTTTTCCGAGAAGACGATCATGACGGTCCGAAAGAAGTACCGGAATGATGGAGCTATGAGGTTCGAGGACGTACCAGGAGGATTGAACAAAGTAGGGATCGCAAGCTTTCGCAGAATGGTCAAGGCGCTCGACCTGGAGCTTCCCTATCTCAAGTTGAACGCCATCAAGCAGCTCGACGTCTTGACCAAGATCCCTTATGTGAACGAGCTCTTTACGAATATGTTCATCGCCGTGATGAGGAAGCGCGTGTCTTAACGCTCTTCCACCGGTTGAGCTCTCACACGCGCAACTTCCATGTACAGGCGCTCGAAGCGGCGCGCCGCGACGCTGGGATCATAGTTCGTCAGCACCTTCTTGTGGCCCTGGAGTCCCATGTCGGCTGCCAGTGCCGGGTCCGCGAGGAGCGCGGTGATCCGGGCCGCCATGGCGTCAGGATCCTTCGGGTTGACAAGGTAGCCTTCGACGCCTTCCTGAATGATTTCAGGCGGCGCACCTAACATCGAGGCGACGACGGGTCTTGCTTCCGCCATCGCCTCGATCACTACCATTCCGAACGGTTCCGGCTCGATCGAGGCGTGCACGACAACGGTGCACTTTCTGTAATAGCGCCGCGACGTCGGTCACCAGCCCGGTAAACTCAATTTGGTCGCGCAAAGGGTGACGACCGCGCGATCTCGCGGCATTCGGCAAGATACCTGGGGTCGCCGTCGGAGGCATCGCCGACGACGTATACTCGCAGTCCTGGAAATCTTGGCAGTACCCGCATCGCGGCATGCAGGAATTCCTTCTGACCCTTCCATTGCAGCCACTCTGCCAAAAATGCCGATCGCGAGCGCGGTAGGCATCGGAGGCGGCGAGGCTTTGGGCACGCGTTCCACGAAATTCGGGATCTCGTGAATTCGTGTCCGGATCGACGCCTGCTCGGACGGCGGATTCGGTTACCGCTCGGGAGATGGAAACGAAGGCTCTGACATGGCGAATAGCTCCGCCTGCGGCTGCGCTCCATCGGGAAATAGAGGAACCCGTGAAGGTGGCTCACGATGCTGATACCGAGGAGACGCGCCGCCCAAAGCGGCTCCAACGCGAAGTTGTTCGCGTGCAACACATCGACACGCTTCTTCCGGCACAGATGGGCTAGGCGTATCACGTAGGATGTGTTGGCTAGGAATTCCGCAGCCATCGCCATGAGCTCAAAGGCGCGCCGTAGGGGCGTCCAGCGAAATCGCCTGCGGATCGCCTGTTTCCAACTCCGCAGCGTGACGTAGTTGACCGCGGGGCGCGAGCAGTCGTATGTCCGCCTCGCCCGCGAAGCCGTGGGAAACGAAGCCGTCGGAGCAGGCGCTCACGAGGGAGGCGTCGATCAGATTGCTGTCCAGGTGCTTGAGCAGGTTTCTCGCGACGGCTAGGGTTCCGCCGAATGCGATGGCCGTATCGACGATCAGCACCCTGACGGGGCGGGAAACCTGAGCCGATTCGCCGCGGCAGATGTCTCTGTGCTGCGCTCGTGGTCATCTCGCCGCCGGAAGATGCGTTCAACGATCTGAGGCATCGTCACGTCTCTTCGGAGACAGGCTGAGCGTTCGCGCGGCTGCGATCCTGCGCACGCCACTCGGGGAAATCGCGGCCGAGCAGTCGGGTAAGACTGTCGATTTGCCGACGCTGCAATTCGGCGATGGCCTCTCTCAGGCGGGGAATATCCCTCTCCACTTCCTGCTCGGCTACCGGCCGATAAGCCTGCTTCTTGGCGAGATTCTTGATCCAGGCGGGAACGTGCGGGGAGATCCGGTCCCACGCCGTGGAGTATTGAATTCGGTTCAGGATTCCGGCGCCGGCGACAGCGGTGATGTCATTGGGCTTCTGGTTGTGTGCCTTGCCGGACTTGTCGCCGATCGGATGGGATGGGAGCCCGAGCCAGCGGTAGATCCGATCGACTTCGCGCTGCGGATCCTCTAGCAGCGCTTCGAAGGTGAGAGTCAGAACGGCGCCTCTGCCGAAGCGTTCGAAGTACGGCTCGAGCTGCATGGCGTAGTCGCTGAAGGCCAGGTAGCCAGGGTCTTCCTGTACGGCCTTGAGCAGGGGCCGCAATTCGCCACCGTGGTACGCGTCCCTGAGTGCGTGCCAGTAATGGCTCACGACCCGGTCGAACGGATTGCGCATGATGTAGATCAGGCGCGCTTGCGGATTGAAGCGGAACAGGCGCTCCGGCACGCCCTGAAAAATGGGCAGCTTGGTGTAGTGAGTGCTCGACTCGCCGCGATATCGATACTCGCCGCCGTCCTGCTTGCCACCGGCTGAGGTACCACTCCTCGCCCTTGTGGAGTCCCAGCTCCTCGACGAAATAGCCGGGCTCCTTCTCCTGACTCATCGCAATCTGCGGGTGGGTGTCCAGGTACTCGTGCAGCGTACGTCGTCCCGGATTTCATCGCGCCGATGATGAAGAGGTTGGGCCTGGGCGCTTGGGTCATAGAATTCGCTTGTCCACTTTTCCGTTGGGGTTTCTCGGCAGGCTGTCGCAAAGGATAACCTGGGTCGGCACCATGTAAGGTTCGAGAAACGCGGCGCTGTCGGCTCGCAGCGACTGAACGGTCAAGCCGGCCGCAGGATCCGCCACCACGTAAGCCCGGATGGCTTGACCCAGATGCTCATCGGGAACGCCGACGACGGCTGCCTCGCGCACTCCCGGAATGCGGTGCAGCGCATTCTCAACTTCGACCGGGCTCACCTTCTCGCCGCGGGTCTTGATGATGTCATCCGTCCGCCCGACGAAATAGAGATACCCCTCGTCGTCCATGCGGAAAAGATCATGGGTACAGAGCACTCTTTCGCCCGGCAGCTTCCCGGGCTCGAGCATCTCGTCCGTGAGATCTGGGCGGTTCCAATAGCCGGCCATCACGTGAGGCCCCCTCACGTAGAGGATGCCAACTTCGCCCGACGGAACCGGCTTCCCCTCCGCGGAAAGCAGATAGACCTCTGTTCCCGGAATTGCCTTGCCCACCGATCCCGGCTTGGCGTCGATGAGGTCGGGGTCCAGATAGCTCACGCGCTTGCACTCCGTGAGGCCGTACATTTTGTAGATCAGCGCATTGGGGAAGATCTCGCGCAGTCCGCCCGTGAACTCATCCGGAAGCGCCGCGGCGGTATTGGTGAGCCGAGTAACCGATGGAAAGCAGAGCGCGCTGCGCCGGTGTGCAGCCAGCAGAGTGGCGAAGACGGTAGGCACGCCCGGAAACACTGTCGTGGCCTCGTCTCGCATGCGTCCCAGCACCTGTCCGAGGAAGGTGAATGACCGTTCGAGCACGAGGCATGCGCCCAAGGCGACCGCCATTAGGAGCTGATAGAGGCCGTAGTCGAACGACAGCGGCAGGACGCAGAGGATCTTCTCGTCCTGCGTCAGGCACAGGTACTCGATGAGGCTCCCGACGGTGAACACCATGGCCTGATGCGTCTGCATGACGCCTTTCGGTGCGCCGGTACTACCCGATGTATAGATGATTGTCGCGAGATCCAGGGGAATCACCGGCACAGGCTCGGCAAGCGGCTGCGCAACTGCCAGCGCCGCTTCGAGCGACTCGGCTGGGCCATCGCACTTGCCTGAGCACAGCACCACCGGCGGGTGCTCGAGTCCCCGCAATGCTTCCAGGTAGACCCGCTCGAGAGCGCTTTCGGTGACCAGCGCCCGCGCGCCGCAATCCCGCAGGATGAATTCGAGCTTACTGGCCCTGGTCTGAGGGTTGATGAGGACGAACACCGCGCCTGCGATCAGCGTGCCGAAGATCGCCGTCACGCAGGCCCAGGAGTTCTCGAGCTGAATGGCGACCCGATCACCCCGGGTAACGCCATGGCTGCGTAAGACGCCGGCCAGTCGCTGAGAGGCGTCCAGAAGCTCCCCGAAGGCGTAGGAGCGCCCGTCCACGATCAGTGCAGTCCGGTCTCGCGTCTCCGCAACGCCAGACTGCAAAAGGGCATCGTGGAGCAGGCGTTGGGCCTTCATGGGTCGATCGGTCACGCCGGGACTCTCCCGGGCGTGTGACATAAGTCCTTGAGCATAGGGCGCTTCAGTATACTTTCAGGCCACGGGGCGCAAGGAAACGGGTTCGAATGACACTGCACGCCGAACTCAGGCAATTTATTCTAGAAAACTATCTGCTGACGCGGGACGAATCCGCACTGAGCGATTCCGATTCTCTGACCGCCCGGGGTATTCTGGACTCCACCGGCGCGCTGGAGCTCGCCCTCCATCTGGAGGAGCGGTACGGCGTCACAGTACAGGATGAAGAGCTGCACCCCGATAACCTGGATTCGATCGACCGGATTGCCGCCTTCATTGAGCGCAAGCGTGCCTGAAGTGCCTGGGGGCCCGACCTTGACCTGCTGCTTGTCCGAAGGGATGTAGCCCCGGTGTGCGGAATCGCCGGCGCACTGCTCGTCTCGGGGCAGGACGCGCTTCCCGATCCTGCGCGCATGATCGCGACGCTTGGGCATCGCGGCCCGGATGGAACGGGCTACTTCCGATCCGCGGCATGCGCACTGGCGAGCGCCCGCCTGAGCATCATCGATCTCCAGACCGGCGATCAGCCCCTGGCCAACGAGGACGAAAGCGTCTGGACGGTCCACAACGGGGAGATCTTCAACTTCATAGAGCTGCGCGCCGAACTTCAAGGTCTCGGTCACCAGTTCCGCACCCGTTCCGACACCGAAGTAATCGTCCATGCCTATGAAGAATACGGGGACCGATTCGTCGAGCGGCTGAGCGGCCAGTTCGCGATCGCCCTTTGGGATGTGCGGCGACAGCGCCTGATTCTTGCCAGAGACCGCGTGGGCATCCGTCCGGTCTTCTACGCCCGAATCGGCGGACATTTGCTGTTTGCGTCCGAGGTCAAAGCCATCCTGGCCGTCGCGCCCGCGGCTGCGGCTCTGGACGAGCAGGGGCTTGCCCAGGTCTTTACCTTCTGGGGCACCGTGGGCCAGCGGACGGTCTTCAAGGGCATCCGAAGCCTGCCTGCGGGGCACTTACTCATCGTGGAGAAGGGCGCCGAGCGGCTGGAGAAATATTGGGATTGGACTTTCCCGCAGGGGGAAGGACGGACGGACCTCAGCATGGAAGAGGCGGCTGAACAGCTGCACGCCCTTCTTACGGACGTGGTTCGGCAGCAATTGCGCTCGGATGTCCCCGTCGGTGCGTATCTCAGCGGGGGCCTGGATTCCTCGGGCATCGCCGCCCTGGCCAGGGAGAGCGTCGGAACGCTGCAAACTTTCTCGCTCACCTTCGAAGACCCTGAGTTCGACGAGAGCGGCCACCAGCGCCGGATGGCCGAGCATTTGGGCGTCCGCCATTCCTCAATCCGCTGCACCACACGGGACATCGGAGACGTCTTTCCGGAACTGATCTGGCACACGGAAGCTCCCCTGCTGCGCACGGCGCCTGCGCCGCTGATGCTGCTCGCGCGGCACGTGCACAGCGAAGGCTTCAAAGTGGTCCTGACGGGGGAGGGCGCCGATGAGGTGTTCGGGGGCTATGACCTCTTCAAGGAAGGCAAGATCCGCCGTTTCTGGGCCCGGCAGCCGGACTCCGCCTGGCGGCCTCTGCTGCTCTCGAGGCTCTACCCGTATCTCTCCCGGTCGCCGGTGGCCAACAGGCACTTCGCGCGCCTTTTCTTTGGTCAGGGTCTGCACGAGCTCGAGAATCCCTTCTACGCTCATATGACACGCTGGAGCACCACGCGCGGCATCTTCAAGCTCCTCTCGCCCGAGATGCAGCAGAGCCTGGCGAGCGCGAAGCCCGAAGACGAGCTGACGCGGCACCTCCCGGCGCAGTTCGACACCTGGAGCGCGCTCAGCCGCGACCAGTACATCGAGGTCAAGACCCTGCTGGAGGGCTATCTGCTCACTTCCCAGGGCGACCGCGCTTCCATGGCGTACTCCGTGGAGGGCCGTGTTCCGTACCTGGATCACCGGGTGGTCGAGTTCCTGAATTCGCTCAGCCCGCGCTACAAGCTGCGCGGCCTGCACGAGAAGGTGTTGCTGCGCCGCGCGCTGAGCCCCATCCTGCCCGAGTCCATCCGCAACCGGGTGAAGCAGCCTTACCGCGCACCGGACAGCCGCTCCTTCTTCCAGGGCGACAGGCCTCTGCCGTATGTTGAGGAGTTGCTGAGCGAGTCGAATCTGCGGCGCAGCGGCTACTTCCACCCGCAGGCCGTGGGCCGGTTGCTCGATAAGTGTAGGACAGGCCGTGCGCTTGGAGCGGGGGACAACATGGCGTTCGTGGGGGTATTGTCGACTCTGCTCATGCATGAGCACTTCTTTGGGGGGCGGGCGACGAAGGCTTCGCCGATCAGTACGTGACACTCGGTTGGAATGTGCTCGAGATCGACGCGCGCTCGGAGGTCGAGCGGATCAGCCGCGAGCTGCGCGAGGCCGCGGCAACGGCGTTACATAAAAGGGGCGGGGTAGTAGCGATATCGGGCGGAGTCGACAGTGCCGTCTGCGCGGCGCTGGCAGTTCGCGCTTTGGGGCCTGAGCGTGTGCTGGCTCTGATCCTGCCGGAGCGGGAGTCCTCGCCGGAGAGCCGCGTACGCGGCATATCCCTGGCCTCTCATCTCGGCATAACTCCACTAGAGCACGACATCGGCCCCACGCTCGAGGCCATGGGCTGTTACCGCTGGCGCGACGAAGCGGTACGGCGCGTCTTGCCCGAGTACGGGGCCGGCTGGCTGATGAAAATCACGGTATCGGGCGGTCTCGAGGGGCGAATCAATCACTTCAGGTTGGTTGCGCAATCCCCTGATGGATCAACGCGCGAGGCGCGGCTGAAGTTGCCGGAATATCTGCAGATCGTGGCCGCCACCAGCTTCAAGCAGCGGGTGCGCAAGTCGATCGAGTACTTCCACGCCGACCGCCTCAATTACGCCGTGATCGGCACCCCCAATCGGCTGGAATATGACCAGGGCTTCTTCGTCAAGAACGGCGATGGCGCGGCGGACATCAAACCGATTGCTCACCTCTATAAAACCCAGGTGTACGCGCTCGCGCGCTATCTTGGGCTGCCTTCTGATATCGCCACTGCGCCGCCAACGACCGACACCTACACCCTGTCGCAAGGTCAGGACGAGTTCTATTTCGCGCTACCGTACCGGGAGATGGATCTGGCCCTTTGGGCACTGAATCACGGAATCGCAAAGGAGGAGCTGGCTGAGGCCCTCGGGATGTCGCCGGAGAGGGCCGGACGCGTCTATGATGATATCGGCGCCAAACGCCGCGCCACACGATACCTACACCTAAAGCCCCTTCTTCTCGGACCCGTGCCCGAGATCGATGGCGAATGAACGCCCCCGCCAAAAAGAAAATCAAGAGTCTCCTGGGACACGCAGCCGATGCGGCGGGCATTTTTGCTCGTGACTTCCGCTCCAAGATGGTGGTGGTGACTTTCCATCGCATCAACGACTGGATGGAGGACGACTCGATCACCTGTAGCCCGGCGAAGTTCGAGGCGTTCTGCCAGTTCTTTCGCAAGCATTTCCGGGTAGTGCGCCTGTCGGAGCAGGTCGCCGGCTGCCGTGAAGGCCGGCATATGGGTGGCACGTTGTCGATCACGTTCGACGACGGATACCGCGATAACTTCGAGGTCGCGGCCCCCATCCTGCGGCGTCTCGGCTTGCCAGCGGCTTTCTTCGTGGCGACCGGCTTCATCGGCACCGATTACAGCCCGCCCTGGGATCAACATCTCAGCCGCCAGCCCGGTTGGATGAGCTGGGATCAGGTGCGCTCGCTGCGTGATCAGGGCTTCGAGATCGGCGCGCATACCGACGGGCACATCGATCTGGCCACCAAGGACGCCGAAGCGATCCGCGCTGAGCTGGCGAGATGCCGGACCAAGCTCGAGGAGGCACTGGGAGTGCCGCCCACTCTCTTTGCCTACCCGTTCGGCGGGCGGGAGAACATATCGCCGCCGTCACTCGAGCTGGTGCGCGAAGCGGGCTTCCAGTGCTGTCTCGGCGCCTTCGGCGGCGTCAATCCCCCGATAGCCGATCCCTTCCACCTGAACCGGATCAACGTAGCCGGTTGGTTTGCCACGCCGCACCAGTTGGGACTGGAAATCCTGCTGCGTCGCGCCTGAGTCTAGCTGCCATAGCCCGCTTCACGGAGAACCGAGCCGGTCGCGAGATTGAGCATCGCCCGCTCTGTCGCCCGCAGAGACTTCCGCTTGGGTTTCCGAGCCGCCTTGGAGTAATCGGGCTCCCGGATCCGGCGCATTTCCGACGAGCGCGGCACGGGCCACCCGAGATAGGTTTGGATTCGCCCGACAGCTTCGGGACTGTCAAGATCCTCGTACTTGACCAGAAGCGCATCGACTTTCTCGTGCCCTTCGAGATAGCCGCGTGTCAGCTCGGCCCAGTTGCGGCCGAAGGCGTAAGGCGTGGCGACGAAACGATCAGGCCACGTGCGAAACACGGTGGTGTTCCAATGGCTGTAGGAAAGATATGCGTCGTACGGGTTGCGATACAACAGTATGATCTTGCGACTCTCGGGTAGAGGACGCGAAGATAGCTCGCATGATCGATCGTGAATCGAACCTCTTTCAGCCCCCAACTCTTCCATCCCGCCTTGTGTGCCGGCTCGGCGAAAAGTGTGTGGTGAAAGCTGCGGTGGGCCTTGAGAAGGTCGTCGACGTCTGGATATAGGTTGGCCACCCACGTGTCCGATGGATCCTGCAGTTTCATGCCGGAGAGAAAGTACGGTCTTGGCGGCCAAGAGGACGTGAAAGCACGGAACTGACTGACCAGGCCGTCATGGATGTTGCAGTGGGGAAAGGGCTCGCCCCACATGAGAAGGTCCCTCCTGTTCTCCATGATCATCCGTTGCAGCAGCGTCGATCCGGAGCGCCATCCCGATGAGAGCACGAATACCGGCTGCTCGTCATCCATGCGCGTTTCCGCAGAGATCCAGCCCAGCGCCTGATCCAATCGCGCTCGTAGGTCCGCTGCCTCACTCCGAGTCTGGGAGGCGAGACGCCAGGTGTATCGCGGGCCTACCGTGGCGCGAACGATATTCTTCAGAAAGCCGATCATTTCAGCAGGTCATCGACTACCGCCATGAACTTCTCGTCGTAGGAAGTTGCGGAAAACCGTTCTTCGGCCAGCGCTCTGCCGGCTCGTCCCATGGATGCGCGAAGCGGGGGATCCTCCCCCAGGCGCAGCAGGTGTCGCCGAAGACCTTCGGCGTCGTCGAGGTCGAAAAGAAAGCCGCTCTCGCCGTCGATGATGGTCTCCGGCAGTCCGGTGCAGTTGGACACGACCGCGGGCAGGCCGCACGCCGAACCTTCGATCACAGAGATCCCCAGACCTTCCTCGGAAGATGCGAGCACGTTGATATCGAACACATGCTGATAGTACGGTAACACATCGTCTACGTAGCCCGTCAGGCTCACATGACTCGCGATTCCGAGCTTGTCGACGAGCGTCCGAAGCCCCGCTTCCATCGGACCCGCTCCCACCAGGCAGAGGTGGAACTTCCGCTCCGTCTGGTTCACCAGTGATCCGAAGGTGGAAATGAGAAAATCCGGCCGCTTGTTGGGCGCGAGCGCCCCGACCTGGCCGATCACCGTGGCCTCCGCCGGAATGCTCCATTGCCGCCTCCACTGCTCATCGCGAATTGGGGCGGCTCGGAACCGCGTCACATCTATGCCGTTGTAGACGACAATTCCGGGATTTCGCGGATCCGACGGTGAATGTCGCTTTACGAAATCGCTCGGGAAGACCCTCCTGTCCGCGAACCGCGAGAGCCAGAGGTAATGCGCGCGTCGGGGCGCCGGATGATGGAAATGACAGAGCACTGGAATCTTCGCAAAATGCGCCACGGGAACCGCGAGTTGACAGGGAAGGCCACCGCTGCAATAGAGCAGTGTCGCCTCGGAGCGCGTGACGAGCTCCGTGAGTTTGTGAAAGGCCGCGATGTAGGAGCCGATCGGCAAATAGGTCTCCTTGATGCCGGAGATCATCAGCTCCGGAAACTCGAAGTCCACGAATTCCGGGCGAGGCTCTATCGAAGCGAGGGGACCGTCTATGCATGCGTTTCTACGGCAGATCACCAGCCGATAGCCCGCGGCCGCCAGCGCTTTCGCGGAGCGGATGAGTATGGCCTCCGTTCCTCGGACAAATGCTCCCCCGCGATGAAGCAACACTGCGGTACGCGGGCTGAGGTTAGGCAAGGGATTGGCGCTCATCGGCGGGCGATTGTCCTTGAATGTGCGCGTAGCTGCCAATTCAGGCGAGGGAACAGCCGCTCGTCTCTTCTCAGCGACATGATGCGTGACGCGTAACACATCGCTTCGGGTTGGAATCCCTTTACAGTCCGCTGTAAGATTCCGGCGCGAGAATCGCAAGAAGCTTCCGGAGATTTGGTCGGCTGATCGGAGGGGCGTGTGGGCCTTTTCCGAACCCTTCGGCAGGAAGCGCTGATCACGGTGGGTTAATGCGCATTCGCGTGTTCGGACAATATGTCTATCTCTCGATCGCGATCCTCACGATCATCGAAGCGATCGTCTTCTATGGCTCAGTTTACGGCGCAGTTCTGGCGCGGTTTGATGCAGATTACGGCTCGATAGCACACTTCAGGGACGTGCAGGGCCCGCTTTGGACGCGCGCGCTGCTATTCACTGTCGTCATGGTGACGTGCCTGCTGGCGTTCGGACTCTACAGCGCACGACAGCGTGCGAAGTTCGCGGGGATCGTCCTTCGTCTTGGCGTGGCGCTCGCTACCGGGCTCGCAGCGACCTCGACGATATTTTACTTAATTCCCAATCTCTGGATCGGCCGGGGCGTGATGGCGCTGGCGGCGTTCGGCGGCCTGTGCGGCACGGCCGCCTCCCGCTTCATCTTCGCTCGCGTGGTCGACGAGAGCGTCTTCAAGCGGCGCGTGCTCGTATATGGCGCTGGCGGGGCCGCGACGGCCATCGCAGAGCTGCGCAGACGGTCGGACCAGAGGGGCTTCTCCCTGGTCGGCTTCGTACCCGTTCCCGGGGAGCCGCGCGTAGTCGAGAGCGGTCGGCTTCTCAAGCCCACCGAAGGACTGCTGGCGCTCTGCACGCAGCTCGAGGTGGTCGAGGTCGTGGTGGCCATGGACGATCGGCGACGAGGCTTCCCGATCAGCGAGTTGCTGCATTGCCGACTGGCGGGCATCGATGTGACCGAGCTCCTCACCTTCCTGGAGCGGGAGACCGGGCGGGTTCGGGTCGATATCCTCAACCCCACTTGGATGATCTTCGGGGAGGGCTTTCGCCGCGATGCCGTGCGTCGTATCAGCGCCCGGGCGCTCGATCTCGCCGCCAGCCTCGTGGTGCTGGCGCTGAGCTTCCCGGTCATGCTCCTCACCGTGATCGCCATCAAGCTGGAAGACGGCTGGCGGGCGCCGGTTTTCTACCGGCAGCGGCGGGTGGGCCTTCTGGGCGAGGAATTCGAGCTGCTCAAGTTTCGCAGCATGCGCACCGATGCAGAACGGGACGGGCAAGCCCGGTGGGCCGCCAAGCGTGACCCTCGCGTCACCCGGGTGGGTGCCTTCATCCGCCAGACCCGCATAGACGAGCTGCCGCAGATCCTCTGCGTGCTGCGCGGCCAGATGAGCTTCGTCGGGCCGCGCCCGGAGCGGCCGGAATTCGTGCGCGAGCTGGCGGAGCGCATTCCCTATTACGTAGAGCGCCACTGCGTCAAACCGGGCCTTACCGGCTGGGCGCAGCTCTGTTATTCCTACGGCTCTTCCGAGCAGGACGCGCTCGAGAAACTGCAGTACGATCTCTATTACATAAAGAACCACACGCTTCTCTTCGACCTTGCCATCGTGCTGCAGACCGTAGAGGTGGTCTGCCTGGGCAAGGGGGCGCGCTGAGTCCTGCAACCCAAGCAAAGCAATCGAGACATGATGCACAAGATCTCCGTTACCCGGCTCGCCTGTCTCCTCGGCGTGCTCGCAGGGGCATTGGCGCTCGTCGCCAGCGCCCAGACCCCCCAGACACCTGCCGCCCAGACCGCCCAGGCCGAGCAGTCGCCCGACTACATCATCGGTCCCGGAGACGAGATCGAAGTGTTCGTGTGGCAGAACCCTGATCTCAGCGTCAACGTGCCTGTGCGACCGGATGGGAAGATCTCCACGCCTCTCAATGAGGACATGGTGGCGGTGGGCAAGACCCCCAGCCAGCTCGCGCACGACATCGAGATGAAACTGTCCGAATACGTCCGCTCGCCGCACGTCAACGTGATCATCGTCAGGCCGGACAGCGTATTCAGCCAGGTCAAGGTGATCGGACAGGTGGTGCACCCGCAGGCGATCGCCTATCGCCAGGGCATGAGTGTGCTGGACGCGGTGCTCGCGGTAGGGGGCCTGAGCGAGTATGCCGCCGGTAACCGCGCACACATCGTTCGCATGGTGGACGGGAAGGAGACGAACATCCCGCTGCGCCTCAATGCGCTCGTGAACGGCGGTGATATGACGCAGAACGTGCTCCTGAAGCCGGGCGACGTCCTGGTCGTACCCGAAAGTCGGTTCTAGTGCGCATCATGGGGATAGGGGGACGGCCCCTCTTGCTGGCGCTTGCGCTGGCGGCGCCGGCACTCTGCCTGGGGCAAGAGGCCAGCTCGACGGGAGGGGATGCTTCGCAACCCTCCAATACGCCGGCTGTAACCGACTTACCTGGCGCGGCGGCTCCTGTGGCGATACTGCCGGGTACCTCCTTGCCGGGTATGGCCGTACCGATTGAGGGGACTCGTTGGACTTACATCGCTGCCGGCGGAATTACACCAACTACGACGTCTCCGCGGGGCTCGGCGAGTCTGACAACATCAATTTATCCGCCAACCATCCCAAGGCACAGACGCTATCCGCGGTGAATGCCTTTTTCGATCTCATCCGCAGCGGCTCGCATTTCGACCTGAATGCAGTCGGTAATTTCAGCGATACCGACTACCTGGAGGGCTACTACAGCAATCAGGTGCTGGGACGGTTTGATGGACTCGCCGACCTGACGCTCTGGGACCGCCATTTCACGTGGCTGGTGCGGGATGACTACGGTGATCAGCAGATCGACATACTGCAATCGCTGACGCCGGCGAATCTGCAGCGGATCAACGTCTTCTCCACGGGTCCAGACCTGAAGCTGGACCCGACGCCTACGAGCTTCGTAGAGATGCAAGGCATCTACTCGCGCAACACCTGGCAAGACGATCCCTTCAGTGGCAGCACGGAGACGGGCACGCTCACGGTAGGTCATCAGATCTCACCGGCCTCGACCATCTCGCTCGTGGGGCAGGTACAGGAGGAGCGCTTCGACAATACCACCGTCAACCTGGATTACCAGGTTCGTGAATATTACGGGCGCTATGCCTTCACGGACACGAGGACGAGGGTTGACCTTCAGGCAGGCGTAGCTCAGGCGAACGACAGGGGCTCCTTTCGCTCGACCCCACTCCTGCGGATCTCCCTCGCCCGCAGTGTTTCTCCGTTCTCGACCGTCTCCTTGGCGGGCGGGCGCGATTACAGCAATGCGATGGGTAGCTTCGCCTCCCTTGATAGCGGCGCGACGGGCGGCATCCCGGTCGGTGCCGCGACGCAAACCACTGGGAATGCGCTCCACACCTACGGAAACCTGAGCTGGGCTTATCACCGCGAACGGACTGGCATTGACATTACCGGCGGCTGGGAGAGCCAGAAGTACGATGTAGCGTCGAAGTTCAACTACACAACTTCCGACATTGCTGTGAGTCTGCGGCGACAGCTCACTCCGAGACTTTCCGCCAACATCCTGACGACCGTCGATCGTGGTCAGTATGGCAATCAGGGCTTCACGAACAATTACGGCACCGCGGGGGCGGGCCTGATCTATCGTCCCGGCAAGTGGGTCGTGGTCTACGGCCGTTACGATCACCAGTTCCGGACCGCTTCCGGTACGGCGCAAGGCCTGGGCTATGACGAGAATCGCATCTTCGTCATGGTCGGCTACTACCCGCATACCTCCGGCACCGGCTTGCCGAAGGGGATGGGAGGTGGCGGACTCTATTGAGCGCCGGGACACCCGCCCCGCATGAGAGGCTCCGTGACAGGGCAAGGCGCCGTCTGCTCGGCCTACGATCGCGGCGACTATTCCTGCAGGTGGGACTGCCCTGGGGCGCGGCGCTTCTGGTCGGGCTGGTCTCGGTGTTGTACGCCGACTGGAGCACGTATGCGTCCAACGCCTTCCTTCGCATCATCGCGGGCCACGTTTGGCTCGCGTTCGTCATCACACCCGCGCTGACGGCCCTATCGCTCTTTCTCACCAAGCGCTGGTTCACGGGCAGCGAAGGCAGCGGTATCCCGCAGGTGATTGCGGCGCTTCACGCGCCGTCCACCGGAGACGACACGCTGATGCGGCGCCTGTTCGGCGTTCGCGTGATAGTCGGAAAGATCCTTGTTTCCCTCATCGGGCTGCTCGGCGGGCTGACCATCGGTCGCGAAGGGCCGACGGTGCACATCGGCGCGGCGATCATGGCGGAGGTCCGGCGCTTCTATCCGCGTCGCGATCCGCAGCTCGAGCGGGGGCTCCTGCTGGCCGGCGCGGCCGCGGGGCTGTCGGCCGCATTCAACACGCCGCTCGCCGGCATCATCTTCGCCATCGAGGAGCTGGCGCGGGATTTCGAGAGCCGCACCAACGGCATCATGATCACCGCCGTGGTGTTCTCCGGCCTGACCTCGCTCGCGTTCGCCGGCAACTATCTCTACTTCGGCAAAATCGACGTACCGGAGAATTTAGGCATCGCGTTTGCGCTGCCGGTCATCCTGTCGGCGGTGTTGTGTGGACTCTTCGGCGCGGCATTCAACCTGGCGCTGCTGCGCTGGCACACCTGGATGCCGGGCTGGCTCGTGACTTTACGTGGCCGCAGGCCCCTGATCTACGCGCTGGTCGTCGGGCTCGTCGCTGCGGCGCTCGGCGTCTGTACCCACGGCGAGACGTGGGGCAGCGGCTACGACCAGGCGCGCCATCTCCTGACGGGTACGGGGCCTCTCTCCGAGGGATATGCCATCACCAAGTGGGGCGCCATGGTGGTGACCTACATGGCCGGTATTCCCGGTGGGCTCTTCTCGCCCTCACTGTCGATCGGCGCGGGTCTCGCGCAATGGGTGCACGCGGTTTTCTCGACGGCGCCCATGGCGGCAGTCATTGCCCTGTGCATGACCGGCTACCTCGCTGCGGTCACCCAATCGCCCATCACGTCCTTCGTCATCGTCATGGAGATGACCAACGGCAGCGGCATGGTGATCCCGATGATGGCAACCGCCCTCGTCGCCTCGCGCATCTCGGCCTTCTTCACGCCGCCGCTCTATGAGGCGCTGGCGGAGAGCAATTACTTCCGCGTGGTGACCCTGCCCAAAGGCGACTTCCTGCAAAAGAAGCCCGTGCCGCCGCCGGGAGCGTGAGACGGCGAGACCGACGTGGCGTGTGACCCAGAGCACAACGGAACGCATCAAAAGCTTTACACTGGAGTGTAAAGTCGCACGACGCGCGTGCGGGAGATATCGGGGTATCGATGGCTGCCGAGATTCTGCGCAGGAAGCTGCTCATCCTGGAGAACGACCGGAACTTGCGCCGGGAGCTCGAACGGATGTTCTCCGACCTCGATGTCACCAGCGGGGAGACCTCCGAGCAGGCGCTGGCGCTGGTGCGCCGGGGGGAGCCGGACGTCGTGCTCTTCGACCTCGGGGCTGCGCGCCAGCCGGCCGTATCCGCTCACAGCCTCGATCTGCTGCGCCAGATCCTGCAGCTCTCCCCGGACACCAAGATCATCGCCATGACGGAGCACGACGCGCGCGAGCTCGCCGTCGCCGCCGTGGGCCTCGGGGCGGCGGACTTCTACTACAAGCCGCTCGATGCCGGGGTGCTTTCCCTGGTCGTGCGGCGCGCGTTCCGCATGCGCGAGCTCGAGGAGGAGAACAGCCGCCTGCGCGAGCGCACGGGATCCATGGCGCTCGAGGGCATCATCGGCGCGAGCGATGCGATGCGCAGCCTCTGCCGCTCGGTCGAGAAGGTCGCGCCCACCGGCGCCACGGTGCTGATTCTGGGCGACAGCGGCACCGGCAAGGAGCTCATCGCCCGCTCGGTGCACCGCCTCTCCGGGCGCGCGCACAAGGTCTTCGTCGCCATCAACTGCGCGGCCATCCCCGACAATCTGCTCGAGAGCGAGCTCTTCGGCTACGAGAAGGGCGCCTTCACGGGAGCGGCCAGGCGCACCCCGGGCAAACTGGAAGCGGCCGACGGCGGCACGATATTCCTCGATGAGATCGGCGAGATGCCCGCGTCGCTGCAGGCGAAGCTGCTGCGGGTTCTGCAGGAGCGTACCGTGGAGCGCATCGGCGGCCGTACCCCGATCCCGCTCGACCTGCGCTTCGTCTGCGCCACCAACCGCAAGCTCAAGGAGCTGATCGGCACTGGCGGCTTTCGCGATGACCTCTACTACCGCATCAGCGAGGTCACGATCAATGTGCCGGCGCTGCGTGAGCGGCAGGGCGACAGCCTCCTGATCGCGCAAGTACTCCTGCAGCAGATGTCGGAGCGCTTCGGCAGGACGATCCGCGGACTCGCGCCCGATGCCATCCGCGCCATCCAGGCGCACCCGTGGCCCGGGAACGTGCGGGAGCTCGAGAACCGCATCAAAGGCGCGGTCATCATGGCGGAAGGCGTGGTCGTGACCGCGAACGACCTCGGCCTGAAGGATCCGGGAGAGGATCCGGAATATCTCAACCTCAGGGTGGCGCGCCAGCGCGCGGAAGTGCAGGCGGCGCGCCAGGCGCTGGCGGTCGCGCGGGGTAACTTGTCGCGTGCCGCCGAGCTTCTCGGGGTCACGCGCCCCACGCTCTACGACCTGATCGAGCGCCACCGCATCGACGTCGCGTCCTTTGGGCGCAGCAGCGCGCCGGCGGTGGACCTACCGGAGTCCGAGCCCGATCTGGTTGATCCCGCTGCCGCCGCGGGAGCCAATGCGCTGCCCTGAAAGCGTGCGATGAATGTGTGACCTGAAGCACAGGCCCGCGGGCACAGCGCCTTACACTTACTCGTTCACGGCGCAGGGGACGCAATGGCGGCAGAGACACAGGACATCATCGCTCCAGGAGCGCTGCGCCGAGGCACCACGGTAGATTCAGGCTCAGCGAGCCCGGGGACGTCGCCGCCGTCGCGGGTGATGCTCCTCGATCTGAACTGGAAGCAGACGCCTTACGTCGCCGCAGCGCTCGCGCGCAGCGGTATTGCGACCACTCTCGTCACCACTCTGCGCCCGGATCACCTTGGGCTCGGCCACTATTGCGCCCAGATCGAGGGCCCGGCGCCGCATTCGCCAGGTTATGTCTCGTTCCTGCGCCAACAGATCGCAACCGTCCGGCCCGATCTGCTGATACCGCTCTGCGAGCCGATCATGGAGCTGCTCTGGGAGCTCGAGCCGGCGCTCGAGGTGCCGGCTTATCCGCCGATGACGGAGGATCTGCGCAGCGTCCTTCGCGACCGGCGCAAGTTCTACGAGCGCGCCGCCGCCTTGGGAATCGCGGTGCCGCTCTGGATGCCCATCGGCAACGCGGCCGACCTCGAAGAGGCGGCGCGGCGATTCGGTTACCCCCTGGTACTTCGCGGGACGCGTGGCCTTGCCGGCAGCCAAGTGCGGGTCGTGAGCTCATCCCGCGAGGCAGCCGTGGCGGTCGGCGAGCTCAACGCCGCATCACCCGGCCAGCCGTTCGCGCAGGCGTTCATCAGGGGTCCCCGCCACCTGGTCGGCGGCTTCTTTTCTCGCGGCGAGGCCATCCGCCTCTTCGCGCAGGAGACCCTCGATCAGCATCCGGCGGTCACCGGGCCGTCGATTCGGGTGCGAGCCTGCACCGATGAAACCCTGATCCAGAGCGCTCGGACGCTGGTTGCGGACCTCGGGTGGTCCGGCATGGCATGCGTCGAGTTCATTCGGGACGAGCGCGGCCGCTTCGTTCTGATGGAAATGAACCCGCGCCCATGGGCGGCACTCGAGGTTGCCGAGCGCAGCGGGGCGGACATCTGCCGAGCCTTTGCGGAGAGCCTAGCCGGCAGGACCGTCGCGCCACTGCAGAGATATCGCGTGGGCGCTTCGCAAGTGGTAGTCGAGGGCTTCCTGCTGGCTCGCAGTCCCGGGACAGGCGTCTGGCCGACGCTGCGGACCCTCGGCCCGAGGGATTGGCTCGATTGTGCCCGGGCAGTCCCGTGGGCGAAACCCTGGCTTGCGCTGCATGTCCTGCGGCGCCTTTATCGCGAGCTGGAATAGACCGTCACGGTCACGTCTCAGGCAGGGCCAGCACCACCCTTGTGCTGTTGCAATCCATTGACATATCTTTGGAAATTTCCCCTTCGGCCCGGGACGTTGGCGCGAGGAGAGGTGGTAGGCTGCGCGCCTGGAACACGACGCAGTGACCACTGTCCAAGGCACCGCCAGCACCTGATTCTTTCCACCATCCTGAGGCGATGAGACGACGATTGGCGGCCGCGCGTGGCGGTCGAGCGGCCTGATTGGCAGCCGCAGCCGGCGAGCAGTTGATTCGCAATGGACAAGGGCATGACCCCAGACGTTCTTGAACAGTCGACCGTCGACCGCGAGTCGAGCTCGGTCTCCGCTCCCCAGCAGCATCAGCCGGTTAGCCGCCGCAGGCGCCTCACCTGGATCATCGGGCTCGTGGTGCTCGTCCTCGGGCTCGCGTGGCTGATCCACCACCGCATCGCCTCGCAGGGCAAGCAGCAGCACTTCGGCCGCGGGGCCATGATGAACGGCCCGATGCCCGTGGGCGTCGGCAAGGTCGGGACGGCGGACGTGCCCGTCGTGCTCGAGGCACTGGGCACCGTGACGCCGCTCGCGACCGTGCAGATCCGTCCGGAGGTGACCGGATATCTCGTCAAGATCGACTTCCAGGAGGGCGAGATCGTCAAGGCGGGCGGTGTGCTGGCGCAGATCGATCCGCGGCCTTATCAGGCCGCGCTGGATTCGGCGCAGGGCCAGCTGCAGAAGGACCAGGCCACTCTCGCCGGCGCCAATATCGACCTGGCCCGCTACAAGCGGGAGCTCCAGGAGGACGCCGTCGCGGCACAGACCTACACCGACCAGATCGCCTCGGTGAACGAGAACGAGGCCGCGGTGGCGGCCGACAAGGCCGCCATCGAGACGGCCCAGCTCAACTTGAATTTCACCCGCATGACCTCGCCCGTTACCGGCCTGGTGGGGCTGCGGCAGGTGGACATCGGCAACCTCCTGCAGGCGAATCAGAGCCAGCAGCTGGTGACCGTCACGCAGATGCAGCCGATGTCGGTGTTGTTCAGCGTGCCGGAGAACAGCCTCACTCCGGTCTTCCAGCAGCTGCACCAGGGCGAGAAGCTGGTCGTCCAGGCCTGGGACCGCAACATGCAGCATCTCATCGCCACCGGGACGCTTTCCAGCGTCGACAATGAGATCAACACCAGCACCGGCACGCTCAACATGCGGGCGATGTTCGACAACAAGGACCTCCAGCTCTACCCGGATGAGTTCGTCAACATCAAGCTGGTCGTGACGACGCTCGAGAACCAGATCGTGGTGCCGGGCTCCGCCGTGGAGAACGGTCCCTCGAGCAACTTCGTCTACATCCTCAACCCCGACCACACGGTGACCATGCGGACGGTCGAGACCGGCCCGACGGATGGCAACCAGATCGCCATCACCAAAGGCCTGACGGCCGGCGAGACGGTGGTCACCGACGGCGCGGACCAACTCCGCGACGGGGCGAAGGTGCTGCTCCCGGGTGAGAAATCCCCCGAGGACATCGCCAGTGGTGCGCAGGGCGGATCGACTGCGCAAAAATGCGCGCGCATCTCGGGCATGATGAAGGGAGCCACCGGCACCAAGGCCAAGCGGTTGGCCCACATGTATTCCCGCCTCGGCTGCAGCTCGGGTCAGAAGTCCAGCCCGGCGAGCTGACGATGAATCCGTCCCGGCTCTACATCCTGAGGCCGGTCGCCACCTCGCTCCTGATGGTGGCCATCGTCATCCTCGGGGCGATCGGCTATCTCCTGCTGCCCGTCTCGACGCTGCCGGAGGTCGATTACCCGACCATCGTGGTGAAGACCTTCCTGCCCGGGGCGAGCCCCGACGTCATGTCGACGACGGTAACAGGGCCGCTCGAGCGGCAGTTCGGGCAGATGCCGGGCTTGAATGAGATGTCCTCGAGCAGCTCGGCCGGCGCCTCGGTCATCACGCTGCAGTTCGCTCTCAACCTCAACATCGATGTGGCTGAGGCGGAAGTACAGGCGTCCATCGACGCCTCGAACAGCCTCCTGCCGCAGACGCTGCCCGCACCGCCGATCTATGCCAAGGTGAACCCGGCTGATGCGCCGGTGCTGACGCTGGCGCTCACCTCCAATTCCATGCCGATCACGCAGGTGGAGGACCTGGCCGACACCCGCATCGCGGAGCGGATCTCCCAGCTCTCGGGCGTGGGTCTGGTCAGCCTGAACGGCGCGCCGCGGCCGGCGGTGCGCATCTACGCCAACCTGCAGCAGCTCGCCTCCTACGGGCTGAATGTCGATGATCTGCGTACGACCATCTCGAATTCCACGACGGATGCACCGAAGGGCAACTTCGACGGCACCGCGCACGCCTACACGATCGACGCCAACGATCAGATTACGACCGCCGACGGCTACGCCAATCTCGTGGTCGCGTACCAGAACGGCGCGCCGGTATATCTCAAGGATGTCGCCAAGGTGGAGCAGGGCGCCGAGAACACGGAGCTCTCGAGCTGGGTGAACAACACCCCGGCGGTGCTCGTGAACATCCAGCGCCAGCCGGGCGCGAACGTGATTCAGGTGGTCGATCGCGTTCAGGCGCTGCTGCCGAACCTGCGCGCCTCACTGCCGGCCGACGTGAACCTCACCGTCGTGACGGATCGGACCAACACCATCCGTGCATCGGTCAACGATGTGCAGTTCGAGCTGGCTCTCGCTGTCGCTCTCGTCGTGATGGTGATCTTCCTCTTCCTGCGCAGCGTCCCGGCCACCATCATCCCGAGCCTCTCGGTGCCGGTGTCCCTCATCGGCACCTTCGCGGTGATGTATCTGCTCGGCTTCAGCCTCGACAACCTGTCGCTGATGGCGCTCACCATCGCCTCCGGTTTCGTGGTGGACGACGCCATCGTCATGATCGAGAACATCTCCCGCCACATCGAGAAAGGCGCGGCGCCGCTCGAGGCGGCGCTCAAGGGCTCGGGCGAGATCGCCTTCACCATCGTCTCACTCACGATTTCCCTGATCGCGGTGCTGATCCCGCTGCTTTTCATGCAGGAGGTCGTCGGGCGCCTGTTCCGTGAGTTCGCCATCACCCTCGCCGTCTCGATCCTCATCTCCGCGGTGGTGTCGCTCACCCTGGTGCCGATGCTCTGCGCCAAGATGCTGCGCACGCACGAGGAGACCGAGCGCTCCCAGGGGGCGCTCGCCCGAAGGGCCGAGGAGTCGTTCAACCGCCTGATTGCCACCTACGGCCGGGCGCTCGATGTGACTCTGAGGCATCAGCGGCTGGTGCTGTGGGTCGCGGTGGGCACGCTGGTGCTCACCGTGCTGCTCTATGTGCTCATCCCCAAGGGCTTTTTCCCGCTGCAGGACACCGGCCTCGTGCAGGCGACCATCCAGGGGCCGCCCTCCATTTCCTTCCACGAGATGACCCGCCGCCAGCAGGCACTGGCCCAGGTCCTCATCAAGGATCAGGACGTCGAGAGCCTCACGTCCTACGTCGGAATCGACGGCACCAACATGACCGTCAACGACGGGCGCATGCTGATCAACCTCAAGTCGAAGGAGGACCGCAGCGACTCACTCACCGAAGTGATGGAGCGGTTGCGCCAGGAGGCGGGGCAGGTTGCGGGCATCACGCTGGCGCTGCAGCCCGTGCAGGATCTGACCATCAGCTCCATCGTGGGCAATGCCCAGTACCAGTTCATCCTGGGCGCCGCGGAGCGCGAGATCCTCGATCCCTGGGTGCCGAAGCTGCTGGCGGCTCTGCAAAAATCGCCCGCGCTGGCCCACGTCTCGACGACTTACCTCGATAATGGTCTGACGGCGGAGGTCGACATCGACCACAACACCGCCGCGCGCTTCGGCATCACCGACGCCACGATCGACAATGCGCTGTACGACGCATTCGGCCAGCGCATCATTACGACCATCTACAGTCAGTCGAACGACTACCGCGTGATCATGACCGCGGACCCCTCGCTCGACAATACGGTCAACTCCCTCAACTACATCTATCTGCCGTCCGCCAGCGGCGGCCAGGTTCCTCTGGCCGCGGTCGCGCACGTCAGCGTGCACAACGCGCCGCTGTCTCTCGATCACCTCGGGCAATTCCCGGCGGCCATGTTCTCGTTCGACACCGCACAGGGGGCTTCCCTCGGCGCCGCGGTCACGGCGATCCGCCAGGCCGAGCACGACATCGGGCTGCCGGTGAGCATCGGCACGACCTTCGAGGGTGAGGCGCTGGCGTTCGAGTCCTCGCTCAGCAGCGAGGTACTGTTGCTGCTCGCCGCCATCGCCGTCGTCTACATCGTGCTCGGCGTGCTATACGAGAGCTACATCCATCCGCTCACCATCCTGTCGACACTGCCGTCGGCGGGTATCGGCGCGCTGCTCGCGCTGATGATCGCGGGGCAGAGCCTCAACATCATCTCGATCATCGGCATCGTGCTCCTGATCGGCATCGTGAAGAAGAATGCGATCATGATGATCGACTTCGCGCTCACGGCCGAGCGCGAGGCCGGCAAGTCGCCGTTCGATGCCATCTACGAGGCGGCGCTGCTGCGCTTCCGGCCGATCCTGATGACGACGGTGGCGGCGCTCTTCGCGGCCCTGCCGCTGATGCTCGGCACCGGCACGGGCTCGGAAGTCCGTTCGCCGCTCGGCCTCTCGATCACCGGCGGACTGCTGCTGAGTCAGCTGCTCACGCTCTTCACGACGCCGGTCATCTATCTCTACTTCGATCAGCTGGCGAGGCGGGCCAAGGCCTGGGCCCATGGGCGCGAGGAGCGAGGACCGCCGGCGCTGCCCGCCGGCTCGCGCGGATGAGCGTCTCGACGCTTTTCATCAAGCGTCCCGTCGCCACGACGCTGCTGTCGTGCGGGCTGGCGCTGGTTGGGATCGTCGCTTATTTCCTGCTCCCCGTCGCTTCCATGCCGGAGGTGGATTTTCCGGCCATCGTCGTGCAGGCGTCGCTGCCCGGCGCGAGTCCGGATACGGTCTCGACCAGCGTGACGACGCCGCTGGAGCGGCATTTGAGCGCCATCGCGGGCGTCGACGAGATGACCTCATCGAGCTCGGTCGGCAGCGCGCGTATCGTCCTGGTCTTCGATCTGAACCGCGATATCCACGGCGCCGAGAGCGACGTGCAATCGGCGATCGAAGCGGCAAGGGCGGACTTGCCTACCGCGCTACGCCAGAATCCGAGCTACCGCGCCTTCAATCCCGCGGATGCGCCCATCCTGATCCTGGCGCTGACTTCCAAGACTCTGACCACCGGTCAGATATATGACGCCGCCTCGACCGTCATCCAGCAGAAGCTGCTGCAGCTCGAGGGTGTCGGCGATGTGTCGCTCGGTGGCAGCTCGCTGCCGGCGGTACGCATCGACCTGAATCCCCAGGCGCTCTTCAAGTACGGGATCGGACTCGAGGACGTGCGGGCGGCCATCTCCGCGGCCAACGCCAACAGTCCCAAGGGCGCGGTCGACGACAGCGCGCGCCGCTACCAGGTCTACGTCAACGATACCGCTACGACCCCCGAACAGTATCGCTCGCTCATCATCGCCTATCGCGACGGCGCGCCGGTGCGGCTGGGTGACCTTGCCCAGATCACCAACGGAGTGGAGGACGTACGAAATCTCGGCCTCGCCGATGGCCCCAATCGCGCGGTGCTGATGATCATCCGCAAACAGCCCGGCGCCAACGTCATCGATACGGTGAACTCGATCAAGGCCGTGCTGCCTGAGATCCAGGCATCTGTCCCGGCCGGGATCAATATCATTCTCACGAACGATCGGACCGCATCGATCCGAGCTTCCGTGAACGACGTAGAGACGACGCTCCTCATCGCGCTGGCGCTGGTCGTTACGGTGGTGGTAGTGATGCTGCGCAACCCTCGCGCGGCCATCGTACCGGCCATCGTCGTGCCGCTGTCGCTGGTCGGCACTTTTGCCGTCATGTACGGCCTCGGCTTCAGTCTGAACAATCTCTCGCTCATGGCGCTCACGGTCGCGACGGGGTTCGTCGTCGACGATGCGATCGTCGTGATCGAGAATATCAGTAGGCATGTGGAGGCTGGTGCCTCGCGAATGCAAGCTACTCTGGACGGTGCGGCTGAGGTCGGCTTCACCGTGCTGTCCATGAGCTGCTCGCTGATCGCAGTGTTCATCCCGATCCTGCTGATGGGCGGTCTCGTCGGGCGGGAGCTGCGCGAGTTCGCCACGACGCTCGCGGTGACGGTGGTGCTGTCACTGATCGTCTCGCTCACGACGACCCCGATGCTCTGCGGCCAGGTCCTGCGCCGACCACCGCGCCTCGGGCCGGTCCTCAGCACCTTCGAGCGCGGCTTCGAGTGGCTCAGGGGTTTCTACGGCCGCACGCTGACCGATGCGATCCGCCACCCACGTGCCGTGATGCTGATCCTGCTCGGCGTGGTAGTCCTCAACTTCTACCTGTTTGCCAAGGTGCCGAAGGGGTTCTTCCCGGAGGAGAGCTCGGGCTCGCTGTTCGGCAACGTGGTTGCCGATCAGAGCATCTCCTTCCAGGCAATGCAGAAGAAGATGATGCAGATCGTGAGCATCGTGAGCCGCGATCCGGCGGTCGACCATGTCGTCGCTTTCACGGGCGGCGGCGGTGGCCCGGGAGGCGGTACGACCAACACCGGCGGCCTCTTTACCGCGCTCAAGCCCCTGAACGTGCGCAAGCTGACGGATGCCGCGGTGATTGCGCGTCTGCGGCGGGAACTCTCCGGAGTGACGGGCGCGCGTCTCTTCCTGCAGTCCGCCCAGGACATTCACTTCGGCGGCCGGCAGGGCAACGCGGCCTATCAGTACACTCTGCTCTCGGACGACCTCGCCACGCTCGACGCCTGGACACCCAAGATCACCACGGCACTGCAGAACAACCCCGCGCTGCAGGACGTCAGCTCCGACCGCCAGGCCGCGGGCCTCGACGTGCAGCTGCAGATCGACCGCGCCACCGCTGCCCGCCTTGGCGTCAACATGTCCGATGTCGACAACACGCTGTACGATGCCTTCGGCCAGCGGTTGGTCTCCACGATCTACGAGGACATGAACCAGTACTACGTCGTGATGGAGGTGGCGCCGCAGTTCTGGCAGAGCCCGGAGACGCTCAAGGACATCTGGGTCAGTACGCAGGGCGGGGCGCTGGGCGGCACGCAATCGACCGCCCCCGGGGCCGGCTCATTCAAGACGGGCTCCGCTTCCTCCGCCAGCACGAGCAGCAGCTGCAGCTCGAGCTCGACCGGCACTGCGACCACTTCGAGCTCCAGCAGCTCCTCGAGCTCCAGCGCGACAGCGAACAATGCCGCGCAGAACTACGCCGAAAATCAGCTCACCAACAGTGCCGGCAAGGCCTCCACCGGCTCAGCGGTCAGCACGTGCGTCGAAACCATGGTGCCTCTCTCGGCGTTTAGCTCCTACGGTCCGGGAATCACGCCGCTCTCCGTCAGTCATCAGGGGCCCTTCGTGGCAACGACCTTCTCCTTCAACCTGCCCGAGGGCGAGCCGCTCGGCACCGCGGTCAAGGCCATCAACAACACGATGCAAGAGCTGCATGTGCCGATCACCATCCAGGGTACGTTCGCCGGCACGGCCGCGATCTTCCAGCAGACAGTCGCCGAGGAGCCGCTGCTCGTGCTGGCCTCGCTGATCGCCGTATACATCGTGCTCGGAGTGCTCTACGAGAGTCTGGTGCAACCGATCACAATTCTCTCCACGCTCCCCTCGAGCGGCATCGGTGCCGTGCTCGCGCTGCTCATCTGTGGCGAGTCCTTCACTCTCATTGCGCTGATCGCCGTCATTCTGCTGATCGGCATCGTTCTCAAGAATGCCATCATGATGGTGGACGTGGCGCTCGAGACCCAACGCGCGGGTCACGACAGGCCCGAGCAGGCGATCCACGATGCCTGTCTGCTGCGCTTCCGGCCGATCCTGATGACCACCATGGCCGCCATGCTCGGCGCGCTGCCGCTCGCCCTGATGAGCGGCCAGGGCTCGGAGATGCGCCGGCCGCTCGGCATCGCGATCGTCGGCGGACTCTTCATCAGTCAGATCCTGACGCTCTACACGACGCCCGTGGTATATCTCTACCTCGACCGATTCCGGCTCTGGTGTTTGCGCACGTTCACTCGGCGCCGGCCTTTGCCCCCTTCGCCCATCGGGAGCCCTGCGACATGACTTGGCACAGATCTGTTCGTATGGCGATTGGCACCGCGTGTGCCGTGGCAGTGACGGCTTGTGCGGTCGGACCCAACTATCACCGCTCCTCGGCGCCGCCTTCCCCGGCCTTCAAGTCGGGGCAGGGCTGGGCGCCCGCGACGCCGGCGCAGGTGACCAACGCGCAGTGGTGGTCGATCTACAACGACCCGACGCTCTCTTCCCTCGAGGGGCAGGTAGAGGTGTCGAATCAGAACGTGAAGGCCGCGGTGGCCAACTACTACGCCGCCCGCGAGGCGACCGCGGTCGACGAAAGCGGCTTTTTACCGCAAATCACGCTCGGCGGCACCGGCAGCCATAGCGGCGGCGCCGGGCAATTCAGCAGCGAGGTCTCGGGTTTCCAACACATCGGCTCGACGACGCGAACCGTCTACGAAGCCGACGCGAACGCCAGTTGGGACATCGACATCTGGGGCAAGCTGCGCCGCGAGGTCGAAAGCGATATCGCCAAAGCGCAGGCGGACGCCGCCGACATCGCGGCGGCGCGCCTGTCGGCGCAGAACACCCTGGCCGCGGACTACTTCCAGTTGCGCGCCGCGGAGCAGCAGTTGCGGATCCTGAAGACCACGGTGCAGGAATACAAGGTATCCCTGAAGATCGCGCAGAACCAGGTGAACGCGGGCACCACGACATTGGCGGACGTCTACTCGGCACGCACGCAGCTCGAGAACACCATTGCCCAGGAGAATTCGGTCGAGCTGACGCGCGATGAGATGGAGCACGCCATCGCCGTGCTCGTGGGCAAGGCGCCCTCGCAGCTCGCGATACCGCCCGGGGAGTTCACCGAGACCGTGCCCGTAGTGCCGGCAGGGCTGCCTTCACAGCTGTTGCTGCGCCGGCCCGACATCGCCGCCTCGGAGCGCGCTCTCGAGAGCGCCAACGCGCAGATCGGTGTGGCGGAAGCGGCATGGTTCCCGAGCCTCACGCTGTCCGGCTCCTACGGGTACGAGTCCTCTTCACTTTCCACACTGATCCGGGCGAGCAACAACGTGTGGTCGTTCGGTCCTTCGCTGGCGGAGACGCTGTTCAATGCTGGCGCGACGTATGCGCAGACGAAGGAGGAGCGTGCCCTGTACGACTCCGCGGTCGCGTCCTACCGGGAGACCGTGCTCACCGCGTTCCAGCAGGTCGAGAATGACCTGGCAACGCTGCGACACCTGGAAACGGAGTATGCGCAGGATGAGGCCGCCGTAGTGGATGCGCAGAAGTCAGCCGCTCTTACCCTGAATCAGTACCGGGCCGGCACGGTGGCTTACACCAGCGTCATCGTCGCGGACGGGACTCTCTTCAACGCTCAGATCACCGCGCTGAGCGCTCAGAGCGAGCGCCTGGTGGCGAGCGCCGATCTCGTCGACGCCATCGGGGGTGGCTGGGACAGTGCGCAGCTGAACGCGCACGATTACGGTGTCACGGAGACGCTCAAGAGCACGGTCCAGTAATTGCTTCCCCGGGCCATCCCGGGCCCGAAAGGGGTGACGATGGTTAGCCTTGATGCCTGCCGTGGCTGAGCGGACGCCCCCGCGGCGCCTGGTGATTGTTGGCGCCGTCATCGTCGCCGTCCTCCTGGTATGGTGGATCTACGCGCGCTTCATCGAGCGCAAGCCCGCTCCCCCGCCTCCCCCTGCCGTCCCCGTCACAGCGGCAGTCGCGACGACCCGCGACGTGCCGGCTCTCGTGCCGGCTCTCGGCACCGTGCTGTCGATGGATGTGGTGCAAGTGATGCCGGAGGTGACCGGCCGTATCACCAGGATCTATTTCAAGCAGGGACAGGAGGTCAATGCAGGGCAGAAGCTGTTCGAGATCGATCCGCGCCCGTACCAGGCGGCCTTCCAGCAGGCGCAGGGACAGCTCGCGCGGGACAAGGCGCTGCTCGCCGAGGCCACCATGGATCTCGCCCGCTACCGCAAGCTCGCCGCGCAGAACTCCATCGAGCTGCAGACCGCCCAGGATCAGGAATACGTGGTCGGTCAGGACCGGGGCACGGTGGCGCTCGATGAGGGCAACCTGGCCGCGGCCCGGGTGAATCTCGAGTATTGCGAGATCACCTCACCGGTCACCGGACGCACCGGCGTCATTCAGGTGGATCTCGGTAATTTCGTGCAGCCCTCGAGCGCGGCGGCGCAGGCGGCGAGCACCAATTCCAGCTCCTCGAGCGGCGGCAGCGGCGGTAGCGGCTCGAGCTTGGCCGGAAGCGGTTCCGGCTCCTCCTCCGGAGGCTCGACGGCATTGGTCTCGGTCACCCAGATGGAGCCGATCTTCGTCAGCTTCAACGTGCCGGAGAACCAGCTCGCCACGGTGCTCGAGAATCAGGCCAAAGGGCCTCTGGCGGTGGGCGCCTACAGCGCCGACGGCCAACTGCTCGCCACCGGGAAGCTGTCGCTGATCAACAACCAGGTCGATACCACGACCGGCACGATCCTGCTGGAAGCGACTTTCGCCAACGAGCAGCAACGCCTGTGGCCGAACGAGTTCGTCGCCGTGGAGCTGACCGAGTTCGTGCGCCAGAGCGCCGTCACCGTCCCGGCGGTCGCCATCATGACCGGCCCCGACGGCGAGTACGTCTATGTCATCGGCAGCGACCACAAGGTGAAACGGGTCGTCGTCACGGTGGACTCCAACCAACAGGGTATCGCCGTCGTCGGTAAGGGAGTCACGGCCGGAGAGCAGGTCGTGACCACCGGCCAATACCGGCTCGACGATGGGACCCTCGTCAGTGTCCAGCAGCCGGCGAGCGCGGCGCCGGCGCAATCAGCCGCCGCGGTGAGCGCGACGTCCGCGCCCACCGGGGCGGCGGCCGGGCACTAGCCGCGGTGAGCGTCTCCGACCCCTTCATCCGCCGCCCAATCGCCACCGCGCTGCTGATGGCAGCGCTGGTCGCCTTCGGCCTGATCTGCTTCCAGTTCCTGCCGGTATCGGCGCTGCCCAATGTGGATTTGCCGACGATCTCGGTGTCGGCGTCGCTCCCCGGCGCCAGCCCGCAGACGATGGCCGACACCGTCGCGACGCCGCTCGAGGAATATTTCACCGACATCCCGGGTCTGACGTTCATGTCCTCGTCGAGCGGTCTCGGCTCGACCTCGATCACGCTGCAATTCAACCTGGACAGCGACATCAACGCCGATGCGCAGTTCGTGCAGAGCGCGATCAATGAGGCGCAGGGATTCCTGCCGAAGAGCCTGCCGACGCCGCCGACCTATCGCGAGAGCAACCCGTCCTCGGCGCCGGTGCTGATCTACGCGATCCACTCCGCCGCCATGCCGCTTTACCAGGTCGACGAGTACGCCAACGTGATGCTGGCGGAGCAGCTCTCGACCGTGACCGGCGTCGGACAGGTCATCATCGCCGGCCAGCAGCAGCCGGCGGTGACCGTGCAGGTGAACCCGCTGGCGCTCGCCGCGCGCGGCATCAGCCTGAGCCAGGTGAGCACCGCCATCACGAACACCACCCTCGATTCGGCCAAGGGCAACATCGAGGGCAGCAACATCGAATACCCCATCGAGACCAACGATCAGCTGTTCGACGCCTCGCAGTTCATGCATGTGATCGTCGCCTACAGCAAAGGCGCTCCAGTCGAGCTGAAGGACGTGGCGCAGGTCATCAATTCCGCGCAGAGCCCCCGCACCGGCGGCTGGTATTTCACCACCCCTTGCGAGCTGCTGCTGATCGAGACCCAGCCCGGCGCGAATACGCTCAAGGTGGTCAAAGAGATCAAGGCGAAGATGCCGCAGCTCCTGACCTCGATTCCCCAGAGCGTGAAGGTGGACCTGGTATCGGACCGCTCTCTGAACATCAGCAGCTCGGTGTCGGACGTCGAATTCACCCTGATTCTGACCATCGTTCTGGTGGTCATCGTCATCGCGATGTTCCTGAACAACCTGTGGGCGACGATCATTCCGAGCATCACGCTGCCGCTCGTCATCATTGCCGCATTCACCGGCATGTACGCGCTCAGCTACAGCATCGACAACCTATCGCTCATGGCGCTTACGCTCGCGGTGGGCTTTCTCGTCGATGACGCCATCGTCATGATCGAGAACATCGTCCGCTACATCGAGGCGGGCATGGAGCCATTCGCCGCCGCGGTCAAGGGCGCGGCCCAAATCGGCTTCACCATCGTGTCGATGACGCTGTCGCTGATAGCTGTGTTCATCCCGCTCCTCTTCATGTCGGGAGTGGTGGGGCTGCTGTTCCACGAATTCGCGATGACGGTGACGCTGACTCTGATCTTCTCGATGATCGTCTCGCTCACCCTGACGCCGATGATGTGCGCCAAGTTTCTGAAGCAACGGAACGAGGCGGACAAGGCTAAGCCGAACGTGTTCGAGCGTACCTTCGACCGCGTGCGCGGCGCCTACGACCGCGGACTGAAATGGACGTTCGATCACAGTCTGCTGACGCTGCTCCTGACGCTGGGCCTGATGGTGCTCACCGTCGTGCTGTACCTGGTCATTCCGAAGGGATTCATGCCGGAACAGGACACCGGCCAGATGTTCTGCTCGATCCAGACGCGGGAGGACACCTCGTTCGCGCAAATGAGCCAGATCGAGAACCAGATCGCGCGCATCGTCGCGCATGATCCGGCGGTGTCGGGGGTGGTCGGGTTCGCCGGCGCCACCGGCTCCAATGCGAGCGAGAGCACGGCGCGCATGATCGTACAGCTGAAGCCGTTCTCGCAGCGACCCTCGATCCAGGCGGTCATGGCGCGCCTGGAGCCGCAGCTCAGACAGGTGATCGGCGTGAAGGTTTATCTGCAGGCCTTCCAGGACATCAATATCGGCGGCCGCCTCGAGCAGGCGGAATATCAGTACACGCTCACGGATGCCAGCTCGGATGAGCTCAACCACTGGGCGCCCATCCTGCTCACCGACATGCAGAAGCTGAAGATTCTGAACGATGTCGCGTCAGACCTCGAAGTCGCCTCGCCGAATCTGAACGTTGTGGTCGATCGCGCCACGGCCTACCGGCTCGGCGTGAACATGTCGGACGTCGACACCGCGCTGCAGAATGCGTTTGGCCAGGCGCAGGTCCAAACGATCTATTCGCCGACTTACCAGAGCAAGGTGATCCTCGAGGTGGCGCCGCGGTTTCTGTCGCGCCCGGAGAACCTGTCCGAGGTCTTTCTGCAGAGCAGCACCGGCGGCGCCGTGCCCCTGTCAGAAGTAGCGCACTTCGTCACCCAGGCGGAGCCGCTCACCGTCAATCACCAGGGCCTGTTCCCGGCGGTCACGCTGTCATTCAACGTGGCATCCGGCGCGGCGCTCAGCCAGGCGGTGACCGCGATCAATGCGCTTCGCACCCAGGCGGGAGTGCCGGATACGCTCATCGGCTCTTTCCAGGGAACCGCCCAGGCGTATCAGCAGTCGCTGACCTCCGTGCCGCTGCTGATCCTGGCCGCGATCGCCGCCATCTACGTGATCATGGGCGTGCTCTACGAGAGCTTCATCCACCCGATCACGATCCTGTCGTCGCTGCCGCCGGCGGGCGTCGGCGCCCTGGCGATCCTGATGGTGTTCCACTTCCAACTGACGCTGATCGCCATCATCGGCATCATTCTGCTGATGGGCATCGTCAAGAAGAACGCGATCATGATGATCGACTTCGCGCTCGAGGCCGAGCGGGTCGAGGGCAAGTCGCCCCGGGATTCCATTCACGAGGCCTGTCTACTGCGCTTCCGGCCGATCATGATGACCACCTTCTGCGCGCTGATCGCCGGCCTGCCGCTCGCGCTGGAGACCGGCGCCGGCTCGGAGCTGCGCCGGCCGCTGGGTGTTGCGATCGTGGGCGGTCTCGCCGTGTCGCAGTGGCTGACGCTTTTCACGACGCCGGTGATCTACCTCTACCTCGACCGTCTCGCCCGTCGGCTCGGGGAGAACCCGCACGCGCAGGCCGAGCCTGGGACTCCGCCGCGCTGATTTGCAGGTTCCTGCGTGCGTAGGAATCCCGGGGCGAGGAGGCTGGTCGGCAGGCGTAATTCCTATGATCGTAGGAATTTAATGGACAGATGATGCCCGGTCATCTAGAATTCCTACGATCATAGGAACTCCATGATGCGCATCCCTATCCGGTCCCCTGCTGACCTAGGCCTCGCCATCCGCGCTGTGCGGCGAAGCAGTCACGTCCGAATCGACGACCTCGCCGTAACCGCGGGCGTGAGCAAGCAATTCACCTCCGATGTCGAGCACGGCAAGCCGACGGCGCAATTCGGCCTCGTCCTCAAGCTGCTCGCCGAGCTCGGCGTAGCCCTTGAAATCGACATCACAGAGGAAGCGGCGCGCGCTCTTGCCACCTTGCGCTCAGCCGCATCCAGCACCACGCCCCTGCCGCCCTCGAAGCCAAGGGCCTAATCCTTCATGCGCACACTCGTCGGGTACCTGAACGATCGTCGCATAGGTACTCTCAGCGAAGGCAACGATCTCTGGAACTTCCGGTACGACCCCACATGGGCGGCTGCGCCGGACAGCTTCGATCTCTCGCCAGCCTTGCCGCGCTCGAAGCTCCTGCACCAGGACGGCGGCACCGAACGCCCCGTCCAATGGTATTTCGACAATCTCCTGCCTGAAGAGCAGCTGCGCGAAGCGCTCAGCCGGGAAGCAAGGATCCATGGCGATGATGCCTTCGCGCTGCTCGAGTATCTGGGAGCCGAGTCGGCCGGCTCCCTCGTCCTCCTCCGGCCCGACAAGGACTTCAACGAGCCCGGCGGCCTGAGACCCCTCTCTGACGAGGAGATCACCCGGCGTATTCGCAATCTGCCCCGCGCGACCCTCAGCAGCGGCGCCGCCAAGCGCATGTCGCTGGCTGGCGCCCAGGACAAACTCCTGGTCGTCTACCGCGATGGCGCACTCTTTGAACCCATCGGTAGCGAACCCTCGACGCACATTCTGAAGCCCAACCACGTGAGCGATGACTATCCCGCGTCAGTTATCAACGAATACCTCGTGATGAGCCTGGCTCACGACCTCGGACTGTCAGTTCCACCGGTCTTCCGACGCTACACACCCGAGCCGGTTTACCTCACCGAGCGTTTCGATCGCCGAGTTGATCCTGAAGGTCGCACGCGGCGCCGCCACATCATCGATGCGTGTCAGCTGCTCAACAAGTCCCGCGTTTTCAAATATCAGACCGCGACGCTGCCAACCCTCGCGCAGATCGTCGAGTACTGTCGCAATCGCGTCAGCACCCGACTGGAGTTGTATCGATGGCTCGTGTTCAACCTGCTCGTGGCCAACAGTGACAACCACCTGAAGAACCTGTCCTTCCTCGTGAGCGCCGAGGGCATAGAATTCGCTCCCGCCTACGATCTGTTGAGCACCGGGTCATATCACACCCGTGCCTTCGCAAACGAGCGCGCGGACTGGGCCGCTGTCCACTTGGCCATCCCCTTGGCGGGCGCGACGACGTTCGCTGAAGTGACCCGCGATTCCATTCTGAGCGCCGGCCAGGCCCTGGGTCTGCCCCGGCGGGTCGGCGAGCGCGAGCTCGATCGCCTCACCCGAAATTTGCCCGGCGCGCTCAGCGTTCTGGTGCAGCGCATCGAGGGCGAAAACGCCGACTGTCCGGAGCCGGCCCGCATATTCCTGGGCGGTGAAGCAAGGCTCATATCGACCGTGCAGCACCTGATCGTGCCCGAGATGCTCCAGCGCGTGAAGGCGTGAGCTCGGGGGCAGATCGAGGCGGCCGGGGATGCCAGCCAACGACCATCAGTTTGTTACCGTCGCGCTGACCTGGGCGGAAAGCGGGCTCTCCGTGCCTGCGGAATTCACCGCCGCGACCGCGAAGTAGTACCTGCCCGGTGTCAGGTTGCTCACCACGTAGGTTGCGATGCCGGGGTTGGAGATCGAGATCGTCTTCGTGAGGCTGCTCGACGACGTTCCGTAATGGATGTTGTAGCCGGCGAGGTTGATGAGCGGCGAGCCGTTGGTGTTCTCCGTCGGCGGCATCCAGTTGATCGTGACGCTGTCAGCGCTCGCCGTGGGCGGAGTGCTGCCGGTAGATGCGCCGCTGCCGCCCGATGAGCTCTGAGCGGGTGCCGTGCTCTGCGTCGTCGTCGAGCCTTGCCCCGCGGCTGCGGCCGAAGTATCGCCGCTCGTGCCGCTGCCGCCGCAACCTGAGAGTGCGAATCCCAGCGCTGCGACGGCACCGACATAGACCCCATGGCGCGAGCCGCGCCCCCGTTTGGCGTTTCTCATGTTACCCCGAACCGTACGACCCGTTCCGGCACGTTGCGCCGTGCCGGCGCGCCGCCGAGTGCGAGTCGGCGGCGCCTCGAAACTACTGCAAAGGTTGTGCCAGCGGTGACAGCTCAGTTCACCGTCGCGCTGACTTCGGAGGACACCGGACTCTCCGTCCCCTGAGAATTCACGGCACCGACGGCGAAATAGTAGGTGCCGGGCGTCAGATCATCCACGACGTACGTCGCGATGCCGGCATTGGAGACGGAGATCGTCTGCGTGTAGTCGCCCGACGCCGTGCCGTAATGGATGTTGTAACCGGCGAGATTCGTCAGCGGCGTGCCGTTGACATTTTCGGTCGGTGGCGTCCAGTTGAGAGTGACGGCGTTGCTGCTCGCCGCCGGCGGATCCGTCGCGCTGGTGTTGGCAGTGGCGGCGGAGGAGATGCCCACGGCTCCGGAGCTGCCACCGCCGCAGCCCGAGAGTGCGAATCCCAGCGCTGCGGCACAAAAATAAACCCCACGGCGCAACCCGCGCCCCCGTTTGGCGTTCGTCATGCATCCTCCGAACTGTGCGACCCGTTCCCGGCAGGGCCCGCCTTTCGGCGGACTGTGCCGTTCGCGCCGCCGTGCGATTGGCGGCGCGCCTGACCCGGTGCAACGGCTGTGCCAGGGCCCGCGAGCGTCCCTACGGGGGTCCGGCTGGCGCGAGCGCAAGCGGCGCGGAAGGGCTGACGGGCGAAACTCGTCTGCGGTCGCAGACAGTTGGCGTCTGCTTCAGCGCGGCGATTTAACTAAATATCTGAATCTACCGGATAAATCGCTCGTCGCGGATGGCCGACAGGGGCGTCGCATGGTGTCACGCGCGGGCACCTGGCTTGCTCCGCTTACTGCTTGGCAGGTCCGCGGGAAGCTAAATGACATGTGCGGAATAGCGGGGTACCTCGCGTCCGGACATCGTGACGGGTTGGGCGCCTCGTTGCGCAGGATGGCAGCGGTGCTGGCGCATCGTGGTCCGGACGACGAGGGTTTCCTCGAGGCCGTGACGCGCGACGGTGAGCGCCGCGTGGGCCTCGCGCACCGGCGCCTCGCCATCATCGACCTCGACACCGGGCATCAGCCGATCGGCAATGAGGACGGCACGGTGCAGATCGTCTTCAACGGCGAGATCTACAACTTCCCCGAGCTGCGCGAGCAGCTCATCGCGAAGGGACACGCTTTCCGCACGCGCTCCGATACCGAGACCATCGTGCATGCCTACGAGGAGTGGGGGCCGGAGTGCGTGACGCGCTTCCGCGGCATGTTCGCCTTCGCCATCTGGGATGCCAACAGGGAGCGGCTGCTGCTGGCGCGCGACCGCTACGGCAAGAAGCCGCTGTTTCTCCATCAGACCGACGACCTGTTGCTGTTCGCGTCGGAGATCAAGGCTATCCTGACATTTCCCGGCGTCCCGCGGCGGGTCGACCGCGAAGCGCTGTGGGACTATTTCGCCTATCGTTACGTGCCAGCGCCGGCGACGCTGCTTCAGGGTGTTCGCAAGCTCATGCCGGGATGCTACGTCGTGTGCGAGCGTGGCGAGGTGGTGGAGACGCCTTACTTCGCCCCGGACGACGGCAAGCCCGCGACGGCGAGACTTGCGGGAGACGAGCCGGTGTCGGCTTTCCTGACGCAGTTGGATGAGGCCGTGCGGGTGCGCATGATCTCGGACGTGCCCTTCGGAGCTTTTCTATCGGGCGGTATCGATTCCTCGGCGGTGGTCGCGATGATGTCACGGCACTGCGCGCATCCGGTCAAGACCTTCTCGGTGGGATTCACCGAGTCCGCCTACAGCGAGCTGAACTACGCCCGCACCATCGCCAACCAGTTTCATACCGACCACCACGAGCTGCAGGTGTCGCAGCAGCACCTGATGGAGCACCTGCCGGCTCTGGTGCGCTATCGCGATGCGCCGGTGGCGGAGCCGTCCGATATCCCGATGTACCTGCTGGCGCGCGAGGCGCGGCGCACGGTCAAGATGGTGCTGACCGGGGAGGGCGCCGATGAGTTTCTCGGCGGCTATCCCAAGCACGTGCTCGAGCGCTACGTCGGTACTTATCAGCAGGTGCCCGCGGCGGTACGCCACGGCCTGATCGAGCCGCTCTGCCGGTCGCTGCCCTATGGCTTCCGGCGCGCCAAGACGGCGGTCGCCAACCTCGGGCTGGCGGACCGGCGCGAGCGCATGCCGCGCTGGTTCGGCGCGCTCACTGGCCCGGAGCGATGCCGGCTCACGCGGCTCGCGGCGCCGCGGACCAACTCCGAGGCGGCGCCGGGCTTCGACTCTTTGCGCGGCAATTCCGCGCTGCGCGACATCCTCTATTTCGATCAGACGAGCTGGCTGCCGGACAACCTGCTCGAGCGCGGCGACCGCATGACCATGGCGGCGTCGCTGGAGGCGCGCATGCCCTTCATGGATCATCAGCTCGCCGCCTTCGTCTCCGGACTGCCGGACGAGTGGCGGGTGCGCGGCCTCACCACCAAGCGCATCCTGCGCGAGGCGATGCGCCGGGTGTTGCCGGCGGCGATCCTGGAGCGGCCGAAGATCGGCTTTCGCGTGCCGGTGAACGAATGGTTCCGCGGCAGCATGCGCGGCTATCTGAGCGATCAGCTGCTGGGAGCGGAGTCGCGGACCCGTGACTACTATCGCCCGCAGGCACTGCGCCGTTATGTCGACGAGCATACAACGGGGCGGCAGAACCACGAGAAGCTGCTGTGGTGTTTGTTGAGCCTGGAGGTATGGCACCGGGAGTTGGGTCTTTGTGCTTGAGCTTGACCGGGTAAACTTTACCAGGAGCGAAGCTTGCTTTGGGTGTCAGACGGATGACCAGCGAAGCCCTATCGTTCACTCGTAGCTTCTCCCTCGCGCTATTGGCTCTGCTCGAAGCCATGGCGCCGCCGGCGGCATCCGTCGGTCTGCTGTATGGGCTGTGCGTACTCTACGGCGCGGACTTCAGGGGCTTCTTCGAGGTGCTCTCGATCCTGGTGGCGGCGCTGTCGCTACTGCTGCCGCCGCAGCGCTCGCGGGCCCAGGGGGAGCGGCAACTGCTGTCGCCGCCGTGGCCGCTGGCCGGCGTCGCCGGCAAGGTGCTGACGCGCTGGATGGTCATCGTCGGAATCCTGCTCGTCGTCGGTTTCGTCACCAAGTACTCGTCACACTTCTCGCGCAAAGTCGTGCTGACGTGGATCGTAGTCACCCCGGCGGCGCTCGTGCTGGTGATGCTCGGCCTGCAGGAGCTCAGGCGCCGCCTGATGTTCGACCCCAAGATGGTTCGTCGCGTCGCATTCGCCGGCTGCAACGACATCAGCGTCTCCTTGTCGCGCCGGATCGGCGAGAGCGGCGATCTCACCGGCCTCAAGGTCGAAGGATTCTTCGATGACCGCAGCGCCGAGCGGCTGGGGCTGCCCGGGGCGCGGTCGCGCCTCCTCGGCCGGCTGCCGGAGCTGGCTGCGTTCGTGAAGCGTCGCGGCATAGACGTCGTGTTCGTGGCGCTGCCGGTGCGGCACATCCGGCGCGTCATGCAGCTTCTCGATGAGCTGCGCGACACCACCGTCTCCATCTACTACGTTCCTGACATCTTCGCGTTCGACCTCATCCAGGCCCGTAGCGGCGAGCTCTTCGGTATTCCGGTGGTCGCGCTCTGCGAGACACCCTTCTGCGGCTATCGCGGCGTAGTGAAGCGCATCACCGACATCGCGCTGGCGCTCTCGATTCTCGTGATTGCCGCGCCGTTGATGCTGGCGCTCGCGCTGACGGTGCGCATGTCGTCTCCCGGCCCGATCATCTTCGCGCAACGCCGGTACGGCCTCGACGGTCGGGAGATCACGGTGTGGAAGTACCGCACCATGACAGTGCTGGAGGATGGCGCACAGATCGTCCAGGCGACCAGGGAGGATGCGCGCATCACCCCCGTCGGACGGTTCATGCGGCGCTACTCGCTCGATGAGCTGCCGCAGCTCTTCAACGTGTTGCAGGGCCGCATGAGCCTCGTCGGGCCGCGGCCGCACGCGGTGGCGCACAACGAGGAGTACCGCAAGCTGATCAAGGGCTACATGATCCGCCACAAGGTGCCCCCGGGGATGACAGGGCTCGCCCAGGTGAACGGCTGCAGGGGCGAGACGGCGCGGGTCGAGGACATGCAGGCGCGTGTCAACTATGACCTCGAGTACCTGCGGCGTTGGACACCTCTCCTCGACCTGAAGATCCTGCTGCTCACCGCGCTCCTGCTGCTGCGGGACGAGAAGGCGTACTGATGGAGCGGCTGCTGCGGGGTGTCTCCTCACTGTTCGAGGATACGCGGCCGCGCGTGGCAGCGGACCGGCTGACGATCGCGCTCCTCGTCCTCATCGTGGCGGTGGGAATCCTGGTGCGCTTCTGGGGGCTCGGCAACGTCGGCTTGCACGGCGACGAGAAGACGATGGCGCTGCCGGCGATGCACCTGCTGCAATACGGCACGCCGGAGATGCCGAGCGGGTTCACCTACCCGCGGGCGATGGCGCAGCTCTATCTCATGGCGGGCTCGGCGCTCGCTTTCGGCGGTCCGAGCGAGTGGACGTTCCGCCTGCCGTCGGCGATCTGCGGCGTGTTGCTCATCGTGCTGACCTGGATCGCCGGGCGGCGCTTTCTCGAGCCGCGTTGGAATCTCGCATTGACGGCCGCCGTAGCGCTCCTCCCTGCGTTCATACAGGATGCGCAGACGGCGCGGATGTATGTCTTCCTGGTGACGGGAGTCGCGGGATTCATGGCGCTGCTGTTCGCGTGGGAGCGCACCGGGCGCAGCGGCTATCTGCTCGGCGCGGTGCTCGAGATGGCGGTGAGCCTCGAGTTCCACACCCTGTCGATCTTCGCCGCGTGGCTCTGCTTCCTGCCAGGCCTGGTGAGCGGTGAGCGCCGTAAGCTATGGCAGGGCACCGTGGCCTTCGCGGCCATCGCCGTCGAATTCGTCGCGCTCAACCACTGGATCTCGACGCAATATCCTCACGCCCTCGGCGCGCTCGCCGGCACACCGGCCAATGCTCCACGCGCGGTGGCGACGCCGCTGCATCTGCTATGGCCCCTTGCGATGGCACTCCCGGCGCTCGCGTTCTCGTGGTACGTGATCCGCGAGCGCGGTCGGCTGCCGGTGCTCCTGCTGGCCGCAAGCCTGGTGGCGCAGGTATCACGCCTCGACCACGTAGCGGCTCTTCTCATCATTGCCGCTTTGGTGCTCGCGCGCCGCAACGGCAGGCTGCCCGCAGGGCGACTCGCTGTATATTTCGCCGCGTGCGTCGCGCTTGCGGCCGCGCAGTTTTTCGACCTGCATGCGCACCGGGCGGGAACGGCATCGCAGATCGCAGGTCTCCTGCTCGGCTGGCCGAGCGTGCGCGTGTACATAGCCGTCTCGCGCTACTCGCTGGCGACCCTTTTGCTCGCGGGCTGCGGCCTCGCCGCGGGTCTCTGGCGGCTCGCGCATCGGCAGCGCATCCCTGACCACCTGTTGTTTCTGACGCTCGGTGTCTGGCTGCCGTTGGTGCAGATCGGCTGCTTCCAGTGGGACCCTATGCAGCGCTACGTCGATGGACAGATGCTGCCGCTGCTACTCGCGGCGTTTGCGGTTGCGCAATGGGCCGCCCGCGCCGCGCGGCCGCTGCCGGCGACCACGCAAGCGACCGCCTGGCTCCCGCGCTTTGGAGGCGTGGCGATCGCGGTCGTAGTGTGTGCGCTCGTCATCGACCCGGCGCGGCTCCGGGCGGCGGCGGACCCGACATATGCCCGGTATCCGGATCACGAGGGAGCCGCGCAGTTCGTGGAGTCCCTGCACCCGGCCCCGCACGACATCGTCGTCGCCGAAGATGCTCTGATGCAGACCTATTATCTCGGCCACGTCGATTACTGGCTGCAGGATGAGGCGATGGCGGCGCCCTACCTGCACCAGGTCGACGGCCGGTGGGCCGATATCTATACCGATACGCCGCTGATCGGCTCCGGGCGCCAGCTCGAGCGGCTCGTGGCGCGGCGCGACCGGGGCGCCATCTACGTCATCGGCAGCGGCGAGATCCAGCCGCACGCGGACCTGATGGAGGGGGAGGGCATCGAAAGGATGCTCGACTCGCCGGCCTTCCATCTGATCTACGTCGGCCGCGATCACCTCACGGACGTATGGAAGGTCGATGCGCCCCAACATACACTGACGGCGGCGAGCGGCGCCGCCCGCCGCGGGTGAGGCCATGGCCGGTGTAGGCAATCGGGCCGCGGTCCTGACGCTGTCGCGCCTGGCCAACTACGGGCTGTTGCTCATCAGTCCCGTGATTCTGGTGCGGCTGCTCACCGTGGAACAGTTCGGCCGCTACCGCGAATTCCTGCTGTATGCATCGCTGCTGCAGACGATAGCGATCTTCGCGATCAATGACAGTCTGCTGTATTGCATCCCGGCCCACCCGACGAGCCGCTGGCGGACGGTGCGGCAGACCGCGGTCCTCATCGGCCTGAGCAGCCTGCTCACCGTCGCGGTGCTCGCGGTGCTCGATCGCGCCAGCGGCGGCCGTGTGGTCGGCTCGCTGCTGCTGCCGCTCTGCCTCTACACGCTGCTGTCCTGCAACCTCGATTTCTGGGACTTCTACTGGGTCGCGACGGAGCGCCCCGGACTGATCTTTCTCTACACGTCCCTGCGGCTGGGGAGCCGCGTCGCGGTGGTGATCGTGACGGCCGCGCTGACGCACAGTGTGCAGGCGATCATCTGGGCGCTCATCATCCTCGAGGGCGTCCGGCTTCTCGGCACCGCGGTAGTCATGGCGGCCGCGGACCGCGGCGCGGCGGAGCCGCCGCTCCCCGATCCCTGGCGCGAGCAACTGCGATACTGCGTGCCCTCGGGCGCGGCTTCGGTGCTGGCGACCCTGAATCGCAGCCTGGGCGGCCTCGCGGTCACCAAGGCACTCGGTGCAGTCGCGCTCGCGCAGTACACCATCGCAAGGTACGGCGAGCCGATCGTCGTGACGCTGCGCAACTCCGTCTCCGCCGTCGTCCTGCCGGAGATGGTGCGGCGCGATCGCGAGACCTCGCGCCACGACTCGCTCGCGCTGTGGAAGCAGGCAACCGTGACCAACGCCATCCTGCTCTTCCCGGTGGTGGTCGTGGTAATACGCTTCGCGCGGCCGCTGGTGGCAACGGTGTTCGGCGCGAGCTACGCCCCTGCCGCACTGGTGCTGCAGATCTACATGCTCGCGGTGCTGCGCGAATGCTTCGACTTCGCGCCGGCGCTGCGCGCCATCAATTGCACGCGCCCGCTGGTGGGCGGCAACGTGGCTTCCATCATCGCCTGTGGCGTCCTGCTGGCAGCTCTCATTCCGGTCGGTGGGCTCGCCGGCGCGATGACAGCGACCGTGCTGGCTACACTGGTGGAAGCCGTGTGGTTGGGCAGGGCCACCATGCGCAGCTACCGCGTGAGTTTCGGTGATCTCATCCCCTGGGCCAGCACCGGCAAAGTCGCCGCCGCCGCGCTCCTTGCGGCCGTCGTGCTGGCGGCCTCCGCCTGGGGCCAGATCCGGGGGCCGGGCGGCATGGTGCTCGGCACCCTGGCATATCTCGCGGCGTTCGCGCTGCTCCTGCTCGTGCTGCGTGTGCCCGAGGCGTACGCGTTGCTCGCGTGGGCGAGACGGCTCGTGCCGCCCCTCGGACCCGTCTGCCGGAAGGCCTGACACATGCGTCTGCTTTACGTTCTTCTCATCTCGACTCTGGCCCTGAGCGACATCTTCTCCGTCGGCATGAGCCTGGGTCCCGGCTTGAGCGTCAAGAACGCGCTCCTCTATCCCATCGCGCTGGGGCTGATGTTTCGCATGGCGCTCACAGGGCGCTTCCGCATGCGGCTCCCCATCGTCAACGTAGCTTTCATCCTGTGGATCACTTACGCGCTGCTGACGTGGGTCGCCTGCGTGACCATGCTCCATTACCCCGGCTACGACGCCAAGGACGCGGGCATCGCGCTCAAGTCGGAGCTGTTCGACTCGGTGCTGTTCTTCTTCGTCTATTTCTACGGCATGGAGAACGAGCGGGACTTCCATCTGATCGCCAAGACGCTCGCCTTCTGGATCGGCATCGCCAACATCCTGACACTGGCGGACGTGGCCGGAATAGTGCATCTCGGCATCACCGTCGGCTCGAACGGCGTCGAGGCCGATCGCGTATTCGGAGTGTTCGGCCACGCCAACGATACGGCGGCGCTGATCGTGTGCGTACTGCCGATGATGGTCGCCGTGGCGATGTCGAGCCGCGGCACGGCGCGACTTTTCTGGTACGCGGGCGCGTTCGCCTCGGTGGCAGTGCTCCTTCTCACCGTCTCGCGCGGCGCTTACGTCGGTGTCGTGGTCGGCTATGGCGCGGCGGTGTGGCTCTGCCGGCGGCATCTGCCGACATCGCGGGTCTTTGCCTGGGTGCTGATCGGGTCCACATGCGTCGTGATCGCCGCGGCATTGGCGGTGGTGCTGCTGCCGGAATTCTCGCAAGTGATCACCGAGCGCATCTTCAACCAGTCGATGGCGGGCTCGATCAACGTCGCCTCATCCGGCCGCACGGAGATCTGGGCGACCGCGATCGCCACCATGATGGCGCATCCGATCACGCTGCTCACCGGTTACGGTTTCCTCGTCTATCAGACGATGTTCGTGCTGGTCACGCACAACTACTATCTCGATCAGTGGTTCGGGCTCGGCCTGATCGGCCTGTTCGCACTCCTGACCATCCAGTACCAGACCGTGGCCACCGCCCTGCGCGCGGTCGCGGCCGGGGCGGGGCCGCTGCGGCCGTACATGATCGCGCTGGTGTTCGGCATGCTCGGGCTGGCGGTGTCCATTTTCTTCGACAATATGGACAAGCCGTGGTCGTACGTCTGGATCTATGTCGGCTTCTCGCTGCGCGCCGCGGCCGAGATCGTCTCCCCCGTGGCGCAACGCTCGCGCCTGTTGGATCCCGCCGGATCGTGCGTACCCGCGCCACGCCGGCGCGGCGCATGTCGGTGAATTGAGACGCTGAGCCGTCTGGGATCGCAGACAAAGGAACGAATTTCCAGCTTTTTGCAAACGCGACTCTTGACGTTTTGGGGAACGCTGTAAAAATATCGCCCGGTCGCACGGAGTCGGCTTGCCTCGTTGCAAGGTGCCCCGGAGACTTCCGGTGTGGACGTGCATGCGGTCATCGAACCGCAGTGCAATCCGAGCGTCTCGCACACGCGCGGATCACCACGAGAGCAGTCACGGCACGAAATTGTGCGCGCCGTCTGTCGGCCTCACCGGAGAAGCACCTCGACTTCGTCGAGCGGTCAGTTTTCAGCTCCCGGGGGGAGATGATGAGTCATATTGCCTTTCGTCGACGCACGACGGCTCTTGCCGCCATTGGCGCGCTTGCGGGTAGCGCGAGCGCTTTTGCTTTCACAGCACCACCGTTTCCGCGCATCGCCGGCATCCAGATCTCGGCGCCCTTCGATTACAACGACGCGAGCTTCCAGGCCCAGCTCGCGAAGCAGTCGATCACGGTCCTCAACGACTGGCCCGGCATGAACCCGGGCGGCGAGTCGATGGCCACCGTGGTGCAGCAGATCAAGGCCATCAATCCCAACGCCCTGGTATTTCTCTATACCGATTCGGACGAGCAGTTCACCAACCCGTCGGGCAGCGCCTGGGCGACCCTGATCAACGCGCTGAACGAGAACAAATGGTGGCTGTACACGGACACCGCGTTCAACTCGGCGGTGTCGTCCTTCTACGGCAACGGCGGCATGACGATCAACAACACGCCGAATACGCCGAAGAATGCGCAGGGCCAGGACTCGATCGATTACATGGTCAACTATTTCGTCGCCAACGAATACACGCCGAACACGGACATCGACGGCTTCTTCATGGACAACGTGTTCACCACGCCGCGGGTGGCGGGCGACTGGTATCGCAACGGCACGGTCCTGCAGCCGTCGAACCCCAAGGCACAGGCGGCCATACAGTCGGGCTACGAGCGCTGGTTCAGCCTGGCGCACCAGCTGATGCCGGGCAAGTATCAGATCGGCAACATCGCCACCTGGTATTCACCCGGGGCCACGGCCGTCCCCGCCGGCTTTGTGGGCATGACCGACGGTGGCGAGATCGAGGGACTCATCGGCCAGACGTGGTCGACCGAGACCTGGGACGGCTGGCAGGGGATGGAGAACCAGTACTTCCAGATCATGGCCGCCGTCAACGCGCCCAAGCTCGTCATCTTCAATCAGCAGGACGTGCCGACCAACTACCAGTCGATGCGCTACGGCCTGACGTCGTGCCTGATGAACGACGGCTACTACAACTTCACGAGCAACACCAGCACCTATTCCGGGTTCTACTGGTTCGACGAGTTCAACGCCAACCTCGGGCAGTCGGCGGGCAACCCGCCGACCGCGGCCTGGCAGAAAGGCGTGTGGCGGCGTGATTTCACCAACGGCATCGCGCTGGTCAACCCGAAGGGCAACGGCGCGCAGACGGTGCAGCTCGGCGGCACCTTCGTGAAGCTCAAGGGCACGCAGGCGCCGGCGATCAACAGCGGGCAGACCGTCACATCCGTGACGTTGCAGGACCGGGACGGAATCATTCTGTTGCGCCAGAGCGCGCTCGTGCAGCCGAAGGCCCCGACAGGGGTCAACGCAGGCAGCTAGCTAGCGAATGCGCCTGCCGACCACGACCATGGTCGTGGTGGAGCGATCCTCGTCGCTCCAGTCGCGAAAGCGTGGCGGCAGGATGGAGCGGGTGAGGGTTGGCGGGACGATTGCGCGCCAGGTGCGCACGATTTCGAATCCCGACGCCGCCATGGCGCGCAGGTGATCGGCGGGGGAGCGGCGGTTGAGCAGATACGGCCGCCGCCCCTTCACCAGCCGCCATGTCAGGTTGCCGTACTGCAGGTGACCGTCCCAGTTGGCGGTCATGTCGTGGCTCTTGAAGTCGATGACGTGGCTCACCAGGCCGCCGATCCTGAGTCCGGCGGCGAGCGCGCGGTGGACCGCATCGATGTCCTCGACGTGCTCGAGAGCCGCCTGCGAGATGACGAGGGCGACTCCTGGGGAGGCCCGGGCCCAGCACTCCTGCCAGGGCACGTAGTAGTGGATGCCAATGTCGCTCGGCTCGCCTCTCAGGGCCGCCGCGATGGCTGCGACCCGCCCGGAGTCGGTCGCGGCGCTGCGGCTCGCATCGTCGAGGAAGGACGGGAAACCGTAGTCCGGCAGCCGTGGATAGACTTCGGGGAATTCCCGCTCATCGGGTATCGGCGCGCGCTCGCGCAGCAGGTCGACGAGGTCGGCGAGGATGCGGGCATTGCGGGTGTTGTTGGCGTAGCGAACGACATCCAGCGCCTCGACGCGGCTCGCACCGAGCAGCAGGCCCATGAGACTGAGGCCGACGGTGTCGCCGGGGCCGAGCTCGCCGATGGAGTCGTAGCGTGTGGGCAGGCCGCAGGAGTGCAGCAGAGAGAGGTGCCGCAGGAACACCGAATAGCAGTAGCGCGCCGACACGGAGCCGCCGGTCTGGCGTTTCTCGGGGCGGTATATGCCCGGCGCCCAGGTGCCCATGCCTCGGAGCAGCGGCATCATTTCCATATGAGCTTTTCCAGCAACGTCCATTCCCGGTGTGCCGTCGGACTCTCCAGCAGTTGACCGATGCGCTCGGCGAACCCCGCGGCCATGGCTTGCACCGTGAAGCGCTCCCTGACTCGCCGCGTCGCGGCGGCGCCGAGCCGTGCCCGGATGGAGTGGGAAGTCAGTGTCGTCAGGTGCGCTGCCAGCGCCGCCGTGTCTCCCGGCTCGAAGAGAAACCCGTGCTCACCGGGGACGACCAGCTCCGCGGCGCCCCCCGTATCGCTGAGGACCACGGGCTTGCCGAGCGCCATGGCCTCCAGGGCGGCGAGCGAGAAGGTCTCGGAATGGGACGCCAAGGTCATCACGTCACAGCAGGCCGCAAAGGGACGGATGTCGCGTTGCATTCCGGTAATGCGCACGTGCGGCCGCAGGCCGAGCGTTTCCGCGGTCTGCTCGACCCGCGTGCGCTCCGGCCCGTCGCCGATGAAGAGGGCCTTCGCCGGTACCCGGTGCCGCCGCAGATTCGCGATCGCGTGCAGCAGATCGACCGGCGCCTTCTCCGGACGCAAGGCCGAACAGAGTCCGACGACGTAGTCTTTGTGGTCCAATTCGAGAGAGTTGCGGAGCATCCGCCGCTGCTCCGAGGTGTATCCGTCAGTGAAAAAATCGGCATCGATGCCGTTGTAAATGACGGTATCCGGGGGATGCAGGCCATGCTGCCGCCAGTACCGGCGCTGACTCTCACAGACATAGATCAGCAGGTCGCACCTGTTGAAGAGCCGCTTGTAGAGCAGCATCTGCAGCCTTTCCTCGAGGCTATGCAGCATGGTGCTGTGGAAGACGGCCGCCAGGCGCGTACCCGCGCGGGCGCCGCGCGCCAGGTGACCATAGAGCATCGAATAAGGATTGGTGCAGATCAGGGCGTCGATGCATCGCTGCGCGATGAGTGTGCGCAGCCGGTGGACGGCACCACGGTCGATCCTGCGGCGCACGTCGCAGCAGATCACTTCGTCCAGCCTGTCGGTGTGCAACTGCTCCAGCAACGCTTCGTTGCGCTTCAGATACGCCAGATGCAGGCGGAAGCGCTGCGTGTCGATGTGGTTGAGCAGGGTCACCACCTGCTTCTCGGCGCCGCCCGTTTCCAACGAGTTGACGATGAAGAGCAGGCCCGGGAGCCGCGAGCTTGCCGCGGCCGCCGTCATCGGCCGGCCACGACGGCGCCGAGAGGCACCTGCTCCTTGGGCCGCGCCTGGCGCGGTTCAATGCCGAAGCGGCCGTAGATTCCGAGCAGCTGCTCGACGGCGGCGTCGAGCGAGAAGCGCCTCGCGACTGTCTCGCGCGCGGCGCGTCCCAGCCGCTCGCGCAGCTCCGGGTCGCTCGTCAGCCGGGTGATCGCCGCCGCCAGGGCATCGATGTCGCCCGACGGCACCAGCAGCCCGTCGCGCTCGTGTGTGACGATCTCGGGGACGCCGCCCACCGGCGTGGCGATGACGGGCAGCCCAAAGGACATGGCCTCGAGCAGCGCCATCGGCATGCCCTCCACGAAGGAGGGCAGCACGAACATCGTTGCGCCCGCGAGCGTCGCCCGCTTGCGCTGCGCTTGCAGCCAGCCGGTGAACTCGACACGGCCGCCGAGCCCGAACTGCTCGACCAGCCGGCGCGTCTCTTCCACCCCGCTGCCCGTGCCCGCATAGATCAGCCGCAGCTCCGGCAACTCATCGGCTACCCGGGCGAAAGCCCGGGCGAGCTCGAAGACGCCCTTGTGCCGCGCGATCTCGCCGAAAAAGAGCAGGGTCGGCTGCGGACCCGGAGCCGGCACGCCATCGGGCGGCGGCAGCGGCACGGCGTTCATCAACACCTCGATACGCGCCTGCGGCGAAATCTGCTGCAGGGTCGTGCGCCATGCCTCGGACAGCGCCAGGACCAGAGCTGCCCGGGCGAGGACCGCGCGCACGAGGCGCCGCGCCGCCGGCGAGCATTCCTGGTAGAAGTCGGCGAATTCCGAGCCATGCACGTGCAGCAGATAGGGCCGGTGGGCGAGCCGCGCGAGCAGGCACACCACCGCCTTGCGCCAGAAGGAGGCGCGCGAGGAGAGTTGGACGTGCACCAGCGGCGCAGCGAGCGTGTGCAGCCGCACGAGAACCCGCATCCAGCCGGACAGAGCGACGAGCAGCTTCCTCCACTTGGCTCCGGAACGGTGCGTCGCGACATAGGTGCAGTCGATCCGGTCGAACAGGCCCGCATCGATGTATCCACGGACGACCGTGCTGATGCCGCCAATGCTGCGCAGGTCGGTGCCGACCATGAGCACGGAGCGGCAGGAGGGAGTGATTGCGGGGCGCTCCGCCATCACGTGCCCAGCGCGACCGAAGAGGCAGGCGAGGGCGCGAGCAATCCGGAGAGCGCCTCCGCGTACGCGCTCACAGTGTGCGGCTCGTTCAACTGCTCATCGAAGTAGCGTGCGCTGCTCGAGCTCGCCGCCTGCCAGTCACCCGGATCGCGCGCGAGCCGCGCGATTGCCGCGGTCAACTCCTCGGTGTTGCCGACAGCAGCGCCCATGCCGTTGCTGCTCACGATCCGTCCTGGGTCGAGAAAGGTAGCGACTGGCGTACCGCGGGACCAGGCCTGAAGAAAAGTGTTCGGGAATCCGTCGGTATCCGATGTGCTGACATGCACGCGCGCGCGCTCGAACAGCTCTCCGATCTGGTGCTGCGGCACGAAGCCATGAAACGTGACGTTTGGCAGCGACTCGGACCGGGCGCGCGCCTCCTCATAGACTGCCTCTTCGCGCGGCGCGCGCGCCCCCGCCAGGTGAAATGTCAGATTCGGCAGCCGCGCCGCCGCTTCCAGGAAGAGGTGCGGGCGCTTCAAGGCGCGCATGTTGGCCACCCACAACGCGTCTATGTCGCGCTGGTGGAAGGCGCGGCGTCGGCCGGCAGGCTCGACGACAGGACCCACGACTCGGCTTTGCAAGCCAAAGTTGCGGGCGAGTGCGCGCTGCTGCGGGACGGTCTGCACCAGCACCAGATCCGCGCGGCCGATTCCCCAGCGGTACAACTGGCGGTCGCGCCAATGGCGCACCAGGAGCGCCTGCGGGTCGCAATCGGAGTCGCTGGCGACGCGGAACGCGACCTTGCGCCCATGGCGACGCGCGAACAACACGATCTGTGCCAGATGCGAGCCGGCGCAACTCGTGTAGTAAATGTCGGCGTCGGCCCGCCGCAGGGCATGCTGCAGTTTCGTCCAGCGGGGATGCAGAAAGCGCACCACGGGGATGCCCTCATCGGGCCGGTACGCCTTGTAAGTCGTGACGCCATCCCAGGTCGCTCCGTCCAACTGCCCGTAATCAGCGACAACCATGGACACTCGCCAGCCGCGCCGCGCGAGCGCGCGGGCGAGGAGCGTATGTTGCAGCTCCTCGCCGCCGGCCGGCCGTGCGGAATACTCGGGCGCCAGCACGGGCAGGTTCCCGAGCCCGACAATACAGATGTGCGGGGGCGTCATGGACTCTCGTGCGATCACGACCGCAATCAAACGCGGGCCATAGCCAAACGTTCCAGGCGCGGCCCGGCCCCTCATGCTCACGCCGTAGCCGGGCACGGAAGTTGCTCAAGGTCTGGCCCAAGTAGCGCATATCTGACGCGGCGAACTTCCCCTTAAGAGAACGAGGAGACCGACCGATGCGATCGCTTATTTCCCGCTGGGCAGGCGGGGCTCTGCTTGCCGTGGCCGCCGCCGCGGCCTTCGCGTCTCCGCCAGACCCGCCCTACACCGTGCAGCCCGGCGACACGCTGCGGGTGTCGGTATGGAAGGAGCCGGAGCTGAATCGCCTGATACTCGTGGAGCCGGATGGGACCTTCTCGTTCCCGCTCAGCGGCCAGATCGACGCGCACGACAAGACGGTTGGTCAGCTGGAGCAGGAGATCGCACAACACCTCGGCCGCTTCATCACCGACCCCGTAGTGACCGTGTCGCTGCAGAAGATCTCCGGCAATCGCGTCTATGTGATCGGACAGGTGACCAAGCCGGGCGCCTTCGTCGTCAACCCCCGGGTCGATGTGATGCAGGCCATCAGCATGGCCGGGGGCACGACGCCGTTCGCCTCGCTCGGCAACATCAAGATCATCCGCCGCACCGACAGCGGTTCGCAGGAGGCGCTGCCTTTCAATTACAACGACGTGCTCCACGGCAATGATCTGTCGCAGAACATAACCCTGCAGGCCGGCGATGTCGTCGTCGTGCCGTAGGCTGTACGTCGCCTTCGGAGCGGGCGCGCTCCTCGGGCTGACGGCCGCGGCGGGCGCCGACAACTGGGAGCTGCTGCCGCGCATCGAGGTCGGCGGCACCTGGAACGACAACTATCGGCTGGCCGACATCCCGGATCAGGAGCTGGACGTATACGGGCCGTACATCGACGCGGCGCTCGCCGCGGACTTCGTGTCGCAGACATCGAAACTCGATATCACCCCGCGCGTGCGCTCGGACTACTTTCCTACGGACCATACGGACCAGTCGACCGACGGCTATCTGGACATCGATGGCGAGCACAAGACGCTACGCTCCGATCTCACCGGCGTGCTGCAGTACTCGGACGAGCAGATCTTCTATTCCGATTACCTGCCCGCGACGTTTCCGGGGCTGGCGCTCGGCCAGGCGTCGACCGCTCCGAGCGGGCACATCACCGTGAGCACGCGCCAGAAGCTCGCGCGCGCGGTGCCGGAATACAAGTACGACTTTACGCAGCGCGTGCATCTGGATCTCAACGCCGACGTCGAGCATGCCAGCTACCAGCAGAGCCAGGTCGAGCAGATCGGGTACTCCAGCTACACGGGCGGCGCCGGAGTCGGCTTCGACGTCTCCCAGCGCTCGGTCTTCACCGTGACGGGTGTCGGGACGCATTTCGCCCCGGAGAGCGGCGGTAACAATACGAACGATTACGGCGTACAGGGGGAATGGGACTTGCAGGAGTCGCAGATCGCGAAGTTCTACGCGCGGCTCGGTGTGGAGCGTTCCCAGGCGCAGACAGCCTCGGTCGGCACCGTCAGCAACAATGGCGTGACGGGCGGCATCGGCGTCGATCTGCGTTATCAGGTCACAGAGGTCACGATCGATGCGTTGCGCTCGCTCATTCCGACTTCCGAGGGCGTGGTGATGACCGATCAGGAGGTGCGCTTCAGGGTGCTGCGTGCGTTCTACCCGCGCTTCTCCGGCTTCCTCGGTGTGCGCGGCATGCGCTTGAGCGGCACCTCGGGTCAGGCCGCGCTGCGCGTCACATCAGAGGACTACGCCACCGCGGAGGCGGGCGTCGACTATCAGTTCAGCCAGAACTACCGGATGGAGTGCGCGTACGACTTTGCGTGGCAGCAATTCCCGGACAGCCCGACGGCAACCTCGAACGCCGTCAGAGTGGCGGTCATCTATCAGCCGTTGAGCCGCTACGAGCCGTTGCCGGAGTTCACCGGCATTCCACCCCAGGAGCGATGAGCATGGCGGAGCACGATGAAGCACTGAGCCAGGGTCTGGACCTGTCGGACTATCTGGCAGCCATCAAGCGGCGGCGCATGCTGCTCGCCAGCATAGCGCTGCCGATAATCGCGATCGCGACGGCGCTCGCGATCGGCCTGCCGAACATCTATGTCTCCACGGGCCTCTTCACTTTCACGGATGCGACCGTACCGGGTGAGATGCCGGCGAATGCCAACACGGATGGGATCCAGCGCCTGCAGGAGCAGTACCGCGACGCTTACGTCGACAGCCTCTCGAGCACCGTGATGGGCGACGCGAGCATCAAGGCGATGATCCACGACGTCCCCGGAGTCGTCGCGCCGGGAACCGCCATGGGGGTCGCGGTCAAGGAGGTGCAGCGCCGGGCGCAGGTCGAGACCGTGCGCACGCCGGTGCTCGATCCCAACACCGGTCGCAATCTCGACATCATCTCCGCCTTCACCGTTTCCTACGAGAGCGCCGATCCCACGGTCGCGGCGGGCGGCGCCCAGTGGCTGAGCGACGCCTACATCCAGGCGAACCGCCAGAGCCGCCTGGTGAGCGCCAGGGCGGCCGAGCAGTTCTACGACACCCAGACGCAGGTCTACCGGCAGCAGATCGCCCAGATCGAGTCGAAGCTCGCCACCTTCAAGTCGCAGAACTACGACCAGCTGCCGGGGCTGACCAATCTCAACATGGGGATCATGCAGACCACGCAGCAGCAGATCGACACCCTGACGCAGCAGATCGGGGCGCTGCGTCAGAACCGCATCTTCCTGGAGCAACAGCTCGCCACGGCCAGGAACGCCGGCCAGGACCAGGGCCTGCTGGCCCAGCTGCAGGCGGAGTACGACCGCAAGCTCGCCACCTACGATCCCGATTACCCGGACATGATCGCGCTGCGGCAGCAGATCGATGAGCTGCAGGAGGGCGGCGGCGCCGAGAACAGCCTGTCGCTGCCGGCCCAGCTTCGGGCCGACGAGCAGGCTCTGGCGCAGTCCAGGCTGCGCTACAGCGAGAACTTTCCGGACGTCAAGCGGCTGGAGCGGCAGATCCAGATCCTGAAGACGCGCATTGCGCACGGCGAGAACTATGCGGGCAACGCGCAGGGCAGCCCGGCGGTGATCCAGCTCAAGACGCAGCTCAACGCCAACGAGACCCAGACCGAGGCGCTGCAGCGGCAGTCGGATCAGATGCGCCAGCAGTTGATGCAGCTCGAGGGACGCGTCGAGGCCGCGCCCCAGGTGGAGCGGCAGTACAAGTCGCTGGCGCTGAACCTGCAGCTCGCTCAGACCAAGTACAACCAGCTCCTCAAGTATCAGATGGACGCCCAGCTCACGAGCCAGGCGATCGCGAGCGGCCGCAGCGACCGGATCCGCGTCGTGGAGCAGCCCTCCGAGCCGCTCACGCCCGGGAAGCCCAAGCGGACCGCGATCGCGGCCGTGGGACTGATGCTTGCGATCCTGCTCGGACTGACAGCGGTGGTGATTGCCGAGAGCGTCGATCAGAGCGTACGCGGCAGCCGTGACATTCGCCGGGTGCTGGGTCTGTCGCCTCTCGGCGTCATCCCGGAGATACAGGACTCGGCCACGGCGCGGCGGGCAGCGCCTGCAGGTGGTGATGTTGACGGTGTGCGTGTTCGTCGGGACCGCCGTGGTGCTGATGGCGGCGCGAAGTTTCTACTCCTAAGGTAAAGAAGCGACCCATGAGCCTGATCGAGGAAGTGATGCGCCGGCAGGCGCACGAGCGCGGCGCGATGCCGAAAATCGCGCCGAGTGGGGGTGGAGCGCCTTCGGCCGCGCGCGCGGCGCGACCGATCGTCGCGCCCGTGCCCGAAGCGGCGGTGCAGCAGTATCGCCCGGCGCCGGTCGACACCGAGGCGATGGAGCGCAACCGCGTGTTGCTGCGCGTGCAGGACGTCGCGGTCTCGCGCGCCTACAAGATCCTGCGCACCCGCGTGCTGCACCGCATGCGGGACCATCAGTGGACCACTCTCGGAGTGACCGGCACCGGCGCCGGCGAGGGCAAGACCGTCACCGCGATCAATCTCGCGATCGCGCTGGCGCAGGACCCGAACGTCTGGGTGTACCTGGTCGATCTCGACCTGCAGCGACCGCAGCTCGGCACCTATCTCGGCATGAGCTACGACAACGGCCTCACCGACTTCCTCACCGGGCAGGCGGAGCTCGATCAGGTCGTGTACGACATCGGCCTCAAGCGCCTGGCGGTGGTACCGAATGCCAGCCCGATCGAGACCTCGTCGGAGCATCTGCTCTCGGCCCGAATGGCCGATTTCATCAACGCGCTGGAGGCGCAGACGCCGCGGCGGATCATCGTCCTCGACATGCCGCCGTTGCTGGTGAGCGATGACGTGCTGGCGTTCGCGCCGCGTGTCGACAGCTTCCTGCTGGTCGCTTCGCAGGGGCTCACCGCGCGCCGCACGCTCGCCAACGCCAAGGAAATGCTTTCGGAGCTCAACATCCTCGGCGTGGTTCTCAACCGCTCCACGGAGCGCAACGACAGCCCCTACTACTGATGCCGCTCGACCTTTCGATCGTGGTGCCGCTCTTCAACGAAGAGGAGAGCGTGCGGCCGCTCTACGCCGCGATCGTCGCGGGCGTCGAGCCGCTCGCGGTCTCATTCGAGATCGTGCTCGTCGATGACGGCAGCCGGGACGGCACCGTGCGCGTCGCGGATGAGATCGCGCGCGCCGATCCGCGGGTCTGCCTGGTGAAGTTTCGCCGCAACTACGGACAGACCCCCGCCATGGCGGCCGGCATCGCCGAGGCGCGCGGCGAGATCATCGTCACCATGGACGGGGACCTGCAGAACGACCCGGCCGACATCGGCCAGCTTCTCACCAAGATCGACGAGGGCCACGACATCGTGGTCGGCTGGCGTCACCGGCGACAGGACAAGCTCTGGACACGCAAAGTCCCGTCGCGCATCGCCAATGCGCTGATCGCGCGCGTCACCGGCGTCCCGATCCGCGACAACGGCTGCTCGCTCAAGGCCTATCGCGCCTCGCTGATCAAGCGCATCCCGCTCTATTCCGAGATGCACCGGTTCATTCCCGCGATGGCGTCGATCGCCGGTCCCGCGCATCGCCGAGATCCGCGTGCGCCATCATGCCCGGGCATTCGGACATTCCAAGTACGGCTTGTCGCGCATCTACAAGGTGCTGCTCGATCTGATGGTCATCAAGACGGTCGCTTCCTTCACCGCCCGGCCGATGCTCTGGTTCGCGATGCTCTCGCTGCCGACGCTCGCCGTCGCGGGGCTGGCGCTCGGCTGGTCCTGTTTCAACTTCGTCGCGACGGGAAAGATCTCGCTGTCCATTGCGGGCACCGGAGTCATCTTCCTCACCTCGACGGTGATGCTGCTCGCCGCCGGGGCCCTGGGCGAGCTGATCTACGAGCTCGGCGACGTGCGCGAGCACCAGTTCTCGGGCCTGACCCAACGCCTGCTACTCGCCTCCGGGAGGCGCCCATGAAAGAGTCAGCCGGCGCTGACGATAACGTCGAGATCTCCGCGATCATTCCGGTGGGCAAGCGGCACGCCACCGATCTGCTCGCGCTGTTCGCGGATTACAAGTCGGCGCTCGATGCGCTCGGCGTCAAGTACGAGGTGATCGTGGTGTTGGATGGGCCGCGGCCGGCGCTGGCCGCCGATGTGCAGCGGCTCCTCGCCTCGGGGGCGAGCATCGCGGTCATCGGCCTCACGCGGCGCTTCGGCGAGGCGACGGCGCTGGTGGCCGGCTTTCAGCGGGCCCGGGGCCGCATCATCGTCACCTTGCCGGCGTATCACCAGATCCGCGGCAGCGAGATCGGCAAGCTCGTGCGGGCCCTGGGAGTCGTCGATCTCGCCATCGGCCGGCGCTGGCCGCGGGTGGGAGGGCGCTTCGAGGCGCTGCGCCGCAATCTATTCCATCGCATGCTGGCCTCCGTGACCGGCCAGCGCCTGCATGACCTCGGCTGCGGCGCGCGCGCCATGAAGCGGCGCGTGCTCGAGGAGATCACGCTGTACGGCGACCAACACCGGTTCCTGCCGGTGCTCGCGAGCCGCAACGGCTTCAAGATCATGGAGATCGAGCTGCAGCAGTCGCCGCTCGACCGGTTCGCCGGCGGTTACGCCCTGCGCGAGTACGTGCGGCGCGCACTCGACATCTGCACCGTGTTCTTCCTGGTGCGCTTCACGAAGAAGCCGCTGCGCTTCTTCGGCATGGTGGGTGTGAGCACGTTTTTCGTGGGCGCCGTGCTCGTCGCCGGGCTCGCGATCGATCGCCTCGTGTTCGGGCATCCGCTGGCCGATCGGCCGGCGCTGCTCCTCTCCTCGCTCCTCGTCGTGCTGGGCATGCAGCTCTTTGCGCTCGGGCTCCTGGGAGAGCTGGTCATCTTCACGCATGCGCGTGACATCAAGGACTACCAGATCGAGGAAGTGGTGCGCTATCCCGCGCCGTTGCTGCCCGAGGAGCCGCGCGCCATCGAGAGGATGCGGGGGTGACACTGACCGCCGCGCCGGCGAGCGCAGCGGCTGAGTCGCGATCGGCCGCGGTAACGGCAGTCCCGCTCGGGCTGCGTCGCGCCGTCATGGTACTGACGATCGGCCTCGTCATCGCAACCTGCGTGTTTGGAGCGGGACGTGTGATCTGGCGGGTGATCAGCATGGACGGCGGTTGGTACTCCTACCCCGGCTATGCATTGTCACAGGGTCGCGATCCGGATGAGAACATGCTGCCGCCGGAGCGGCTGTCACTCGCCACGCCCGGGGTGCGATCGCTCTTTCCGTGGGAGAACCGCAGCTTCCTGCTGACGCGAATCGACTGGGCCTGGTTCGATCTTGCCGGGCACTGGAGAGACGAGCATCGTGGCCTTCGGGGTGCTGCAGTGGCTCGCTCTCGCCGCATTCGTCGGCTGGGGAGTCCTGGGCGCAACTGGAAGCCGTTGGGCGGCCGGGGCGGCCGCGTTGGCAGCCTTGAGCGACGTACAGCTCGTCTACGAGAGTCTGGCGGACCTCCGGCCCGACGTGCCGCTGGCATTGATCGGGCTCGCGGCTCTTTGTTTCCTAGTCAACTTCCTCAGGGGGCGCTCGCCGGTGAGCTTCATCGCCTGCGGACTCCTCACCGCACTGCTGCCGCTCGTACACACGACCGGCGTCATGCCGGCGGCCATGATGCTGACCTGTGTGGCGGTGTCCGCGCTCATACCAAGGGACGGACGTCTGTCGAAGCCGTACATGCTGGCGTGCGCGACGTTGGCTGCAGTGACTCTGGCGGTCTTCATCTTTCGCAAGCCGATTGCCGACGTCCTGATTCCAACCAAGGTACCGCTGGCGGATCAGCTGCTCGGCCGCCATGATTTGCCGGCGATGGTGCTCGGCATGGCCCACCGCGGCGTGGGCTGGAAGCTCGCGCAGGAGCGCCAGCGCTGGACCAGCTATTTTCTGGCGGGCAATCTGCCGCAGCTGCTCTTTCTGCTGACCGGGCTGTTCGCGCTGCTGCGCGCGGCCTGGCGGCGCCGGTCGGAGATGGCCGCGTGGCTCTTGCTTCCGGCCGGCTGGCTCGCCGGCGTCGTCGTTCTGACCGTGACCGACCCGCATTTCGTGCCCACTCACCTCATCCCGCTCGTCGCCATGGGATACGTGATGGCCGGCGTCGGCTGGGCTCTGCTGCTCGATCGGCGCCAGCCCGTACTGCGGACGCAAGGAGTGCTTGCGCTCGCAGTGCTGGCGTTGCTGTGTCTCGGGCTACGGACTGCGCAAGCGGCCGTCGACGTGGATCGAGGCATTCACCAGGGCGTCAGCCGGGCTGCCGTGAGCCGTCTGCTCACGAATGTCTTTCCAGGAACCGGCGTGACCTGGGCCGTCGGTCCGACCTCCATCTGGATGTACGTCCCGCAGAGCGGCCGGACGGTCATAGTCGATCAGCGCTCCGATCCGGGTATCGTCAACACGGCGCTCTGGCAGCGAATCAGCGTCCTGGTCATCGACACGGATTTCGTCCAGTGGGGCTGGGGAAGGATTGCGCGCCAGGGTGTCGCCGCCGGCTGGCTGAAACCGCTCGGCCAGGTGGGCAAACCCGGGGACAAGTACTGGCTGGAGGCCTTTCGGGTGGAGCATCACTGATGTCCACCTGGCTCAAAGAGCCAACCTACCATTACCGGCAGCAGATTCCCGCGGACATGCGCGCCACCGGGGTTTCGCCCGCGCTGCCGCTGCCGCGGCTCACGATCGTGGTGCCCTGCTATGACGAGGAGGAGGCGCTGCCAGAAACCGCGCTGCGGCTGACGACCCTGCTCGAGCGGCTGCGCAAGGATGGCCGCATCGCCGTCAACAGCCGCATCATGTTCGTCGACGACGGCAGCCACGATCGAACCTGGCAGCTCATCGAGGCGTTGTCGCGGGAAGACGGGCGGATAGGAGGGATCAAGCTCTCGCGCAACCGTGGCCATCAGAATGCGCTGCTCGCAGGCCTCTTCACCGCGGACGGCGATGTGCTGGTCAGCGTGGATGCCGACCTGCAGGATGACATTGAGATCATCGAGGACATGCTGAAGCAGCATGCGCAGGGCGCGCAGGTCGTCTACGGGGTTCGGGACGATCGAGCGAGCGATGGGGTATTCAAGCGGGCGTCGGCGCAGGGGTTCTATCGGATGATCCGGGCTCTCGGTGTGGAGTCGGTATACAACCATGCGGACTTCAGGCTGTTGAGCCGCAGGGCGGTGGATGCGCTCAAGGACTTCGGCGAGGTGAATCTGTTCCTGCGCGGCATCGTGCCGCTCATCGGATTCAAGTCGTCGGTGGTATACTATGCACGTACAGAGCGGGTGGCCGGCGTCTCGAAGTATCCGCTGCACAAGATGCTCGCGCTGGCGTTGGATGCGGTGACCTCGTTCTCCGTGGTGCCGCTGCGGATGATTTCGGGTTTGGGGGTGCTGGTGTTTCTGTTTAGCGTCGCGATGGGGGTTTGGACGCTGTGGGTGCGACTGTTCACCGAGCGGGCGGTCCCGGGTTGGACCTCGACACTGCTGCCGATCTATGCCCTGGGCGGCCTGCAGATTCTGTGTGTCGGCATCCTGGGTGAGTACATGGGCAAGGTCTATCAGGAAACCAAGCGCCGGCCACGGTACATCATCGAGAAGGTACTTTGACTCGCGCCGCGCGTGGCGGTGGCTGGACGCATCTCTCCCGGTTCTTGCGGTATATCGTCGTCGGCGGCATCGCCACCGCGATCCAGTACGTCATCCTGGTTCTCCTCGTGCGCGCATTCGGGATGGCGCCGACCCCCGCTTCCACGATCGGGTTCGTCCTCAGCGCTGGCGTCAACTACCTGCTCAATTATCGCTTTACCTTCCAGAGCAATCGCCCTCACGGGCCCGCGGCGGCGAAATTCGCAGTGCTCGCGGGCACCGGGCTCCTGATCAATGCCGCCATCATGCACCTGATGACCGGAGCGGGGGTGCAGTACCTGATTGCGCAAGTCTGCGCGACCAGCGTGGTGCTCTTCTTCGGCTTTATAAGCAACAGCCTCTGGACTTTCGGCGCGGAACGCGTCGGGCAACACACGCGGACTTGACGTCATCTCTGACGTGCCGAACAACGGCTGTTATGTCGTCGTGTGACGAAAAGACTCGGCTGAGTGACATCCGAATAATTGCCTGATTTACCGAGATTTGACCGCTTCCCTCGGGATTTGGCTCGTGCTGTAATGCGACGGTATGGTCGGGAAGAGGTCAAGGGGTCATGTCGGCAACAATGTCGGAGGTATATATGGAGGAGTGCGCGGGCGGTTTGGAGCCGAGGGTTGCGCGGATCGAGGCCGATATGGCGAATCTCAAGGAGACGGTCACTCGGCTCGATAACAAAATCGATCGTCTCGACGATAAGATCGACGACAGGTTCGATAAGATCGACGACAGGTTCGATAAGATCGACGACAGGTTCGATAAGATCGACGACAGGTTCGAGAAGCTCGATGACCGGTTCGGGAAGATCGATGACCGCTTCGAGAAGCTCGATCAGAGACTGCATGCCGATCTGGGCGACCTGCGCAGATCATTGGACACCAAATTCACCTGGATTGTGACGACCATGATCGCGTTCGGCGCAGCCCTGCTTGCCACGATGGCCGAAGGGTTCCACTGGCTCAAATAGGCGACAGCGATCGGCGGCTTGGGTATGGGCTTTGCTCGATCTGACTGGGCATGCGGATACTGCTCGTTGCGCCACAGCCGTTCTACCAGGAGCGAGGGACACCTATCGCGGTGCGCATGCTCGTCGAGGTGCTGTGCGGCCAAGGTCATGCCGTCGATCTCCTGACTTACCACGAGGGTGCGGACCTCGAAATCGAGGGCCTGAGAATTTTGCGTACGCCGGCCTTGCCTGGGCTGCGCCACGTGCCGATCGGCATCTCGTGGAAGAAGCTCGTCTGTGACCTGCTGATCTCGGCGCGGTTGATGACCCTCGCGCTGACCCGGCGTTACGATGTGATACATGCGGTCGAGGAGGCGGTATTCCCGGCGATACTGCTGCGCTCATCGGCGCACGCCAGGGTCGTCTACGACATGGATTCGATGCTCGGCGAGCAGTTGGTCTCGAAGTGGAAGTTGCTGCGCCCGCTGCAGCGGGGGCTGCGTGCGATGGAGCGCGCGGTCATACGCAGAGCCGATGCCGTCTTCGCGGTATGCAGCGACCTCGCGCGCCACGTCACCATGGACGCGCCCGGCGTGCCGGTGTTTCTGATCGAAGACGTGGCGCTGCCATCGCAGCAGTACTGCGGCAGCGCGGAGCCGCTGCGCGAGCTGTTGGATATCAACGGTCCGCTCGCGCTGTACGTGGGTAATCTGCAGCGCTACCAGGGCGTGGAGCAGCTGGTGCGCGGGATGGCGGAGCTGCCGCAGGCGCTCGATCTCACCCTGGTGCTGATCGGTGGCGCGGAGAGCGACATCGCGCGGCTGCGCGCCCTCGTGCGCAAGCTCCATCTGGAGGAGCGGGTGTATCTGCTGGGGCCGCGGCCGCTGGCGCAGCTCACCGGCTTTCTGGAGCAGGCCGACATCCTGGTGTCGCCGCGCTCGCACGGCAGCAACACGCCGATGAAGGTGTATTCGTACATGAATTCGGGCAGCGCCATTCTCGCTACCCGGATTCTCTCGCACACGCAGGTACTCGACGACAGCTGCGCGCTGCTGGCCGAGCCGAACCCGCCGGCGCTGGCGCAGGGCCTCGCGACTCTCGCCGCCGACCAGGCGCTGCGGGCGCGGCTCGGGGCGGCTGCCCGCCGGCGTGCCGTGGAGAGATATTCAGTCGAGGCGTTTCGGGAGAAGGTGCGCGTTGCTTACCGGACGCTCGAGGCGTTGGGAACCACCTGACTGCGGCCGCAGGTAGCCCGCGCCGCGGTACCACTGCGCAGTCCGTGCAATGCCCTCCGCCGGGCTGACCTTCGGCGCGTAGCCGAGCAGCCGCTGTGCTTTGGAGCAGTCGAACTCGCGATGATGGGTGAAGAAGGCAACACGCCGGCGGTGCAACGGCGGCTCGATGCGCAGCGGCACGCAGATGGTTTCGCACAGCAGGCCGGCGGCTTTCACCGGCCATACGGGCAGCCGCCATCGTGGCTCCGGTACGCCGAGGGATTGCGCGATATCGCGGACGATCTCGTTCAGTGTCGGCGCCTGCGGCCCCGCGAGGATGAAAACTTCGCCGAGGGCCGCCTTGGAGGTACCGCACAGTAGAATGCCCTCGACGAGGTCATCGATGTGCACCAGGTGCAGCCTGGGCGTGCCGCTGCCGATCATCACGAAGACGCCGCGGTCCACTGCCCGGTAGAGCTTGAGGAATCGCAGGTCGCCCTCGCCATAGATCGGACCCGGCCGCACGATGACGACGCGCTGGCCGCGCCGGGCGGCGGCCGCCGCGGCGAGCTCACCTTCGAGCTTGGTCCGTTGGTAGATGTCGCCCGGACCGAAAGGATAGGTCTCGCTGGCCGGAGGGTTGGCGATGTGCCCGTGCACGCCGCCGGTCGAGCAGTGCACCACGCGCTCGCAATCGAGGCGGCGCGCGGCCTCGAGCACGTTCTGCGTGCCGCCCACGTTGACTTCGTGGTAGTAGCTGTCGGGATGTCCGGCGGTGCGGAACACCGCCGCGACGTGGTGGATCTGATCGCAGCCGCGCGCGGCCGCAGTTACGTCATTGAGAGATGTCAGCTGCCCGATGCGAACGTCGATGCCGTCGGCGACCAGCGACTGCGCTCTGGCGCGGCTCCGCACGAGCGCGCGTACAGTCGTACCCTGAGCGACGAGCCTGCGGGCCAGCTTGCCACCCGTGAAGCCGGTGGCGCCGGTGATGAGAATGGTGGCGGCCATGGGGGGGCGAAGCAGGAATCATGCCTTGCCGCGCTCACTTCAGCTGCTGATCGATGATCGTGTCGATGGCGGCGCGGACGTGGCTGTGCACCAGCGTCCAGCCGAGCCGCCTCGTAACAGGCTCGAGCACGGCGAGCCAGAACCCGAACATGACGGTGCGGCGTTGCAGCACCCCGAATCGCGATTGCCACCGCAGCAGCTCGGCGCCAACCGGGCTGACCGGGCGCGGCGCTTCGCAGCAGAGCTCGTAGCCGCGCGCCAGGAGCCGCGGCCCAATTCGCGACTCCAGCAGACAAATCTCCCGCCGCTGCGTTTTCGCCTGCCACCAGGAGCCCGCGCTTGGGTCCGGCAACGAGTAGCTCGAGGTGCTGGTGTAATCGAACATGTGATCGCTGAACTCCACTCCCACCAGCTCGCAGATACGCGTCAACTGCGCTTTGGGATCCGCCACCAGCTCCTCGTACCGCACCTCGATCCATTGCTCGGGTGCCAGTGATTTCTGATACTCCGCCCATTCGCGTTCGGCGTTGATCCAGCAGTCGGCGCCCATGTAGGCGTTGCCCGCCCAGCTCATCTTGACCGCGGAGAGGGCGACGTCGCGGCCGTCACGCAGAATGTAGATGTACTTCGCCCGCGGCCAGAGATATCGCAGCTTGCTGAAGGCGTGGTGCACCGTCGCCCCGACGATGCGCTTGCCATCGCGCTCGAGTCTCTGATATAGAAAATCGTTCACCAGCGCTCGAAATTCGAGGCCCTGCGGAATGTCGCAACGGCTGTGGCGGAAGATGCGGTTCCTGGCGAGCGCGCGCCGGTATGCGGCCACGTCCGGAAAGACGCCGGCGTCGGAGATCCCGGCAACCAGGAACTCGGACTCCATGTTGAACGCGATGTCCGGATGATGATCCAACATCAGACGCAGCAGAGTCGAACCGGACCGTTCCGAGCCGATGAGGAACACCGGCTGATCTATCATCCGAGTCGGTACGCTCGAGTTTGATGGCTCGTTCATGCGCTCGGCCAGAGGCTCCCCGGAAGGGCCTGGAAGCGAACTGGGTGTCGCCTGCCGGCCGGAATAGTCTGAGTATGCCCGTACCTGAAGCGTGGCCGCAACAAGCCGTTTCACAGAACGCGCACAAATGGATTCCCGGGCGCCGTTGCCCGAAATGATGTCAAACTGTAATTTAACGGCTCTGGGGGCGGACGGTTGACCGACCTTTGTAATATGAAGTGAGACGCAATGAGAATATTTGCCGCCCTGGGAGAGGGTGACATCGTCGCCGCCCAGGGTAAGGAGTTATCGGGGGACTCCAAGGTGGGTCAGACCAGCCTGACATTCTCGGGGCAGCTCTACCGGTACTGCGCCGAGCAGGGGCACCAGGGGCTCTTCACCAGCCATTGCGGCCGCGTCGACTCCCTCGACACGCCGTTGGTCCGGCTGGTGAACGTCCCCCGGGCCGGGGATCATCTCGGCGGCTGGCGCTTCCATGCCAGCCGCGTCGCCTACGGCATGAAGCTGGCGCGAATGGCAACAGCCTTCCGGGCCGACCTGGCGCTGATCGACTCCGGAACCACTCACCATTTCGCTCTCACGGCATTTCGCCTGTTGGGAATACCGGTGGCGGTCAACTTTCACAACGTGCGCTGGCCGCAGGGCTTCGAGCCGAGCGGATTCACCGCGCGAGCCGTGCGGGCATGTGACTCATGGACGTTCCGGCACGTGATACTGGCCGCCATGGGATGCTCGCCGGAATGCGGCGTGCAGGCGCGGGCCGATGGCGCCACGGCGCTGCCGTATTTCGGCTGGTGCGCCCAGTACGAGCCCGAAGGCTTCGACGCCGCGAGCGTGGAGGCGGACCGCACGCCGTTTCGCCTGTTGTTTGCCGGAAGAGTGGAGGAGAACAAAGGTGTGTTCGACCTCGTGCACATCGCGGCGGCCTTGCGGCAGCGATGCGCCATCCCGGTCACCATCGAAGTATGCGGCGACGGCTCCGCGTTGAGCGCCCTGCGCACGGCGGTCGCGACCAGCGGGCAGGCGGACAGAATCACGGTGCGAGGAAGGTTGGAGCGAGCCGAGCTGCTGCAGGCCTACAGGCGTGCGCACGCGGTGATCGTGCCCACCCGCAGCACGTTTTGCGAAGGAATGCCGCTGGTCTGCGCGGAGGCCGTGCTGTCCGGGCGCCCGGTGGTCACCAGCAGACTGAGCAACGCGTTGGCGTTACTCGGAGACGCCATTGCCGTCGCTCAGCCCGACGATGTCTCGAGTTACGCCGAGGCGGTGCGCAGTATCGCGGAGGAGCCCGCCCGCTACGAGCGGCTGCGAGCCGCATGCCCGGCCGCGGCGGCGCAGTTCCTGGATCGGGGACGGAGCTACACGGCGGCCGTCGAGCAGCTGATCACGGCCTCGTTCGCGCGCGCGAAATGAGCCGCGCCTATCTCTGCTTGAACTCTTCCGGCGTGAGCTGGTGCCGCGCCAGCAGCTTGTAGAAGTCGGTGCGATTGCGCTTCGCCAGCCGCGCCGCCTGACTCACGTTGCCGCCGGTGATCTGCAGGATCTGCGACAGGTAGCTGCGGGTGAACTCATCGCGCGCCTCATCGAAGGAGGGCAGGCGCCCGGGGGAGCCTCCGAGGGACTGTTGCACCAGCTCCACCGGGATGATGGGAGTCTGCGACAGCGCGACGTTCTGGCGCACGACGTTCTGCAGCTGGCGGATGTTGCCGGGCCAGTCGGCGGTGGCGAGCAGCTCCACCGCCTCGGGGGCGTAGATCTTGCGCTGGCTGGTTTCCTTGGCGATGGTCGCCAGGAAATGCGCCACCAGCAGCGGGATGTCCTCGCGCCGGCGGTTCAACGGCGGCATCTCGATGTGCACCACGTTGAGACGGTAGTACAGATCCTCGCGGAACTGTCCCGAGGTCATCAGCTGTTGCAGGTCACGGTGCGTGGCGGAGATGACACGCACGTTGACGGGCAGGGCGTCGGTGCTGCCCACGGGGCGGATGACATTTTCCTGCAGTACGCGCAGCAGCTTCACCTGCAGTCGCATCGGCATGTCGCCGATCTCATCCAACATCAGCGTGCCGCCGTCGGCCGCCATGAAGAGGCCGCGGTGGGCGCGGGTGGCGCCGGTGAAGGAGCCTTTCTCGTGGCCGAAGAGCTCGGACTCGAGGAGGTTCTCCGCCATGGCGCTGCAGTTGATGGCAACGAAGGGTTTGTGGCGGCGCGGACTCGCCAGGTGGATGGCGCGGGCGAGCAGCTCCTTGCCGGTGCCGCTCTCACCCGTGATGAGGACGCGCGCATCGGTCCCCGCGACCATGTGCGCCTGGGCGAGCTTCTCTTCCATCACCGCGCTACGGGTGACGATCTCCGCGCGCCAGTCCTCGTCCGAGGCGCCGAAGCCGGAGATGCGCAGCGCCTTCTGCACCTGATCGAGCAACTCCTGCTTGTCGACCGGCTTGGTCAGGAAGCCGAAGGCGCCCATCTGCGTGGCCTGTACCGCATCCGGGATGGTGCCGTGCGCGGTGAGAAGGATGACTTTCAAGCCCGGCCAGCGGTTCTGCAGCTCCTTGAGCAGCCCGATGCCGTCCATCTGGTCCATCTTGAGGTCGGTGATGACGAGGTCGGGGCGGAAGCGGCTCGAGGCGGCGAGCGCCTGGGCGCCGCTCTCGACGGCCTCGACATCGTAGCTTTCCGCGCGCAGGCGGATGGTGAGGAGTCGCAGAAGTCCGGGATCGTCGTCGACGACCAGGATGCGGGCCTTGCGCCGCCCGCTCTGACTGAAGGTGCTTGGGGGAGTGCTCATCTTGCGCTCGGACAGTACGCTGCCAGTGGTCAGGGTCACTTGGGTTTTCCCTCGTTGCCGGGTTTGCGCTCGTTGAGCGACTTTTCGATGTTGGCTATGGCCGCCAGCTTGGCTTGCGCCTCCTGGAGCTCCTTTTTGAGCTTCGCGTTCTCCCCCGCCGCGCCGTCGAGGCGATGCTTGAGAGGTGCGAGCTGGTCGGCCCGGGCGGCGTCAGCCTGGAGGGTGCGGTTTTCCGCTTCCAACGTCAAATAGTCGCCAATTTGCTTCAGTTGCAGGGACAGGAGGGTCCGTTCTCCGGGGAGGAGAGAGGATTGGGGGTCGTCGGAGAGCTCTTGCAGCATTTCCTCGGCCCGCGTCAGGTCGGAGCCGGCCTGGTCGGGCGTGCCGAGGATCAGCGCCAGTCGCAGCTTCTTGCTCTGGGTCGGAGTCGTGCGGAAGTCCTCCTCCGCCGAGCCGACGATCTGCATCTGCTGCTGCGCGGGCGCCTCGATCAGCCTGTCGAGGACCGCGAAGTCGTCGGCGAGAGCCTCGGAGGAGGCAGCCTTGTGATCGATGACCGGCTTCGGCGGCGGCGGGGGCTTCTGGGCGAACAGACTGTCCGTGCAGCCGCTCACCAGCAGCGCCGCCATCAGGGCCAGCGCCGCCAGAGTGTCACGCGGCATGGGCTTGGGTCCTGCGCTGGGGACTGTCGCCGGGCAAGCCGTCGCGGGCCAGGTTGGTCGGCAACCGGATGCGGAAGTGCGCGCCCGGGTACTCCCCGTCCATGATCTGTACCGTCCCGCCGTGGGCGGCAACGAACTCCAGTACGACGGAGAGCCCGATGCCGGTGCCCTTGACCGCGGTGCTCTTGGCGGCGCGGCCGGTATAGAAGGCCTCGAAGACGTGATCCCGGTCTTCTTTGGGGATGCCGGGGCCGTTGTCCGCAACGTCGATGACGATCGAGCCCGTGGCTGTAGAGGCTTTGATGTGAATGGTGCCCCCCTTCGGGGAGTATTTGACGGCATTCGACACCAGGTTTTCTAGTATGAGGCGGATCTTGCCGCGGTCGGCGACGAGGGTCACATCTTCGACTTGTACATCGAGGCGGACCCGCTGGGAGAGCAGGGTGAGCTGCTGGTTCTCCAGTACCTGCTTGACCACTGGACGGAGGCGGAACTCGCTCGCGTCCAGGCCGACGCTCGAGGCCTGCCAGGCGCTGAATGACAGCAGGTTCTCGATCATTCGCTGCAGTTTGATGCCATTATCCCGCAGGATGGCGGCGACTTCCCGCTGTCCCGGGTCCAGCTCTCCCACCGCGCCATCCATCAGGAGCTCCGTCCCCTCGCGGATATTGGCCAGCGGCGTCTTCAGCTCGTGCGACATGTGACGGAGGAAGCGGTTCCGCTCCGTGGCGACCTCGAGCAGCCGCAGGCGCAGCCATTCGAGCTGCTTGCCCAGCCGCTCGAGGTCGTGCGGGCCCCGGACGGTGATGGGATTGTTGATCTGGCCGTGGCCGATGTCCTCGATGGCACGGTCGAGGTGGCGCAGCGGCCGGCCGACGAAGAGGGTGAGGATGAGGATGTCGATCAGGGTCAGAGGGAGGAGGAGAGCCACGTACCAGAAGAGCCGCCTGCGGGCGCGATCAGTCTGGCGCTGCAATGATGCGACCTCGCCGTCGATCTGATCGTTGCTCTGCTCCGCTACTTTGTCGACAAGAGCGCTGAGCCTCGAGAACTGCGTTGTCAGTTCCGCTGTATTCGGTGCCGCGGTACTGGCGGGTGTGGTCAGCACAGCGACTCGGATATCGTGCTCGATCCCGGCGAGTTGGGTGAGCGTCTCACGAGTCGCCTGCGTCGCGTCGACGTAGAGCTTCATGCGCGTGCTGGAGAACGTCTCGTCCTCCTGCTCGTACGATTCCAGGAGCTTGGGGTCGTTGAGGACGTCGTAGAGGCGCGCCGTGCGCTCGAGTGAGGCGATCTGGCTAAAGAGCTGCTGGCTGGCGCGTGCGGACGTGACGCCCTCGATGACGATCTTCTGTCCGGTGGTCGCCAGCGTGCGGATCTGCAGCGCGGCCGTGATGATGGCAACGAGAAGCGGCAGGGCTAGGAACATCAGCCCGAAGAGCATCAGGCCGCTCAAGGACTTGGGCCTCAGCCACTGCATTCTCGGGGATTCTACGCCCAAGGCTCTTGCAGCAAGCGCCTTTCCCACGCCAGGGAAGTGCGGACAATGGTGTCGAGGTCGTCCAGGCGCGGCTTCCACCCGAGCTCGTGGCGGATGCGGTCGGCGCGTGCCACCAGGGCCGGCGGATCGCCAGCCCTGCGGGGCTCCTCGACGACCTTCAAGCGGCCGCCGGCCACGCGCTCGACGCTTTGCAGCACCTCGCGCACGCTGTAACCGTGCCCATAACCGACGTTGAGGATGGTGGAGGTGCCGCCCGCGCGAAGATAGTCGAGCGCATTGAGATGGGCTGTCGCCAGATCCTCGACGTGGATGTAGTCACGCACTCCCGTGCCGTCCGGCGTCGGGTAGTCAGTGCCGAAAATCGAGATATGCGGCCGCTTGCCAACGGCCACTTCGCAGGCCACCTTCACGAGCAGGGTTGCTTTGGGCGTCGCTTGGCCGACGCGGCATTGGGAGTCGGAACCTGCCACGTTGAAGTAACGTAGTGCGACGTGCTTGAGATCAGACGCTGCGGATACGTCGCGCAGCATCCATTCCGACATCAGCTTCGACGTCCCATAGGGATTGATGGGGGCGGTGGGGCTGCTTTCCGCCGCGACGCCTTCGGCCGGAATCCCATAAACCGCCGCCGTGGAGGAGAAGACGACATGCTTCACCCCGGTCTCCAGGCAGCACTGCAGGAGCGAGCGCGTCGAGCAGGTGTTGTTGCCGTAGTATTCGAGCGGCTCCCGGACCGATTCCGGCACGATCGTGTAGGCGGCAAAGTGCATCACCGTGTCGACGCCATGCTCGCGCAGGGTCTTCAGCACGGTCTCGCGGTCGCCCACCTGGCCGACGACCAGCGGCGTATCGAGGACCGCCTGGCGGAAGCCGCGCGAGAGATCGTCGAGGATGACGACCCGCTCGCCGCGGGCGCGGAGCTGAAGCACGACGTGGCTGCCGATATAGCCGGCGCCGCCGGTCACGAGGATGGTGGCCTGTTTCATGCGAAATGGCGGTACGCTTTGGTGGAATGGATGGGAAGCAAAGCTCGAAGACGATGATAAACAAAATCGAAACGCCCTTCGCGGGACTGTCCCCGGATCGGGTGCTCGATGCCGCCAGCTCCGTGGGCCTCGACCCGGATGGGCACCTCTTCGCGCTGAACAGCTACGAAAACCGCGTGTATCAGCTCGGCAGCGCCGAGGGTACGCTCGTGCTCAAGTTCTACCGCCCGGCGCGCTGGGACGATGCGCAGATCCTCGAGGAGCACCACTTCACCGCCGAGATGGCCGCCGCGGAGCTGCCGGTCGCGGCGCCCGTGGCGATCGCGGGAGAGACGCTTTTCCGGCATGGGGAGTTCCGTTTTGCCGCCTTCCCCTACCTGCGCGGCCACGCGCCGGAGCTGGACGCGCCGGAAGCCCGGGAGCTGCTCGGCCGCTCGATCGCGCGGCTGCACCAGGTCGGCGCCCGCCGGCCATTCGAGCGGCGGCCGGAGATCGGCATCGAGCGCCTGGGAGTTACGGCCCGGACCATGGTTCTGCAGGCGGACCTCATGCCGGAAGGGCTGCGGGACAGGTACGAGAGTGTGAGCGGCATGCTCCTCGAGAGCATCGAGCGCGCGTACCAGGACGTCGGGCCAGTCGGCCGGTTGCGCCTGCATGGCGATTGTCACCTCGGAAATCTGCTCTGGAACGAGCGCGGCCCCCTGTTCGTTGACCTCGACGATTGCGCCATGGGGCCGCGCGTCCAGGATCTCTGGATGGTGCTCTCCGGGCCGCCCGCGGACCAGCAGGCGCAGTGGGCGGCGCTCGTCACCGGCTACCAGCAGTTCGCCGATTTCGATTTCCGCGAGCTGAGGCTCGTCGAGCCGCTGCGGGGCCTGCGCATGCTCCACCATGCCGCCTGGGTCTGTCACCGCTGGCTCGACCCCGCCTTCCCCCGGGCCTTCCCCTGGTTCGGCGAGGCCCGCTACTGGGAGGGGTACGTCGGCGACCTCCGCGAGCAGCTGGGGGCCATCGAGGAGCCCCCGCTGCTGGCGGGGTTGTGAGGGTGCAGTCACGAATATTTGCGGATTTGCGTGCCAGCCAGCCCCGCCTCGCGCTATTGTCAAAAGTCGGTCGCTGTGTGTGCGGAATTCAAGCGGATGCGAAGAACAAACTCGGTCCTGCGCTGGGGGGCGCTTTCGGCCGTTTTGGGGCTGCTGGGCGCTTGCGACTATTTCGGCTCCGGCTCCCATCACCACCTCGGTCTGCCTCATAGATCCCCCAAGGTGCAGGCTGTCCAGCCGCTCGACCCGGCTGCCCAGGCCCTGGCAGGTATGGTCGAGGCGGTAGGGCCGAGTGGCACCCAGCCCCCGGTCGAGTTGCGCTTTTCCATCCGCAATCGGCCGCAGGTCGGCCAGGACGACGAGGTCGACTACGCGCTGATCCCGCAGACCGGGGGACTCGGCACCATTCGACTCGGATTCGGCGCCATCGATGGCCTGCAGGTCGTGAATCACGGTCCTGCGCTCGCGGCCATCAAGCCGGCGACCGGAGTGCCCATCTTCGGATCGGTCACCGTCCGGCCTCTCAAGGCCGGGCTTTTCACGCTGACGGCGGCCGTGGCCGTCGAAACCTCGAACGGGTCGGTGGTCTGGCCCTTCAACATTCCAGTCATCGCAGGGGAGGGTCCGGCCCAGACGGCGGCTAACCAGCCCTAGCTACCTATGTCAACGCCGCAGACAGTCCTGTCGCAGCCCGAGGATACGCAACCGCTTGCGACGGCGACGACGACGCTGGTGCGCGCGGAGCCCGGCCTCGCCCTGCCGGCGCCGGATGAGCTGCATCCGCAGGTGCGCGCCATCGTCAAAGAGGCGGCGCTCAGGTCGGGGATAGGGGAGCCGGACCTCGGACTGCTGCTCAAGCTCATGAGCTTGCAGTGCGAGGCGATGGACAACGAGCGGCGCGGCATCGTGCAGTCCATGCGGCTGATGGCCGACGAGGCGGCGGAGCTCGCGCACCGCGTTCGGGAATCGGAGCTCACCGAGCGGGTCGCGCTCGCCTCGCGCGCCGTACTCGAGCAGCTCACCGCCACCGCACCGCTCCCGGACATCCTGGGCTCGATCACTCACTTCATCGAGGCAGTGGGAGCGGGGACGGTCTGCTCGATCGCAGTGCTGGCGGCGCACGCGCAATCTTTCTCATACCTCGTTTCGCCGCGGATGCCGGCAAAGCTGCGCGCCGCCCTCGAGCGCTGCGCCGTCGACATCCGCAACGGCTCCTGCGCCGCTGCGGTGTATCTCGGCCGCCAGGTGCTGGTGGCCGACATTGCCAGCGACCCCTTCTGGGAGGGGCCGCGCGAGCACGCGCTCGCGGGCGGCCTCGAGGCCGCGTGGTCGACGCCCATCAAGGCGACGGACGGCAGGCTGGTTGGCGCCCTCGGTGTGTACCACTCGACCTCGGGCCTGCCCGGGCAGCGGGAGCTGCGCATGATGGACCACGCGGCGCAGCTCGCGGGCATCGCCATCGGCCGCCGGCTGGCGGAGGAGGCGCTGCGGGCGAGCGAGGCGCAATACCGCGGGCTCTTCGAGAGCATCGTCGAAGGGGTCTATCAGAGCACCCGCGACGGCCAGCTGCGGTCCGTCAATCCTGCCTTCGTGACGATGCTCGGCTACGGCAGCGCCGAGGAACTGTACGCGTTGCCGAGCGTTGCAACGCTCTATTGGAACCCGGCTGATCGCGCCGAGTTCATTCGCCGCGTGGAGTCGGAAGGGGAGATCCGCAACGCGGAGTTTCTGATGCGCCGGCGCGATGGGGAGCAGGTGGTCATTCTCGAGAACGCGCGCGCGGTCCGCGATGCAGCCGAACGGATCACGCATTACGAGGGCACGATTGCCGACATCACCCAGCGCAAGCGGGCCGAGCAGGCAGTGTTCGCGGAGAAAGAGCGGGCGCAAGTGACACTGCAATCGATCGGTGACGCCGTCATCAGCACAGATGCCGACGGACGCATCGAGTACATCAATCCCGTGGCCGAAAGCCTGACCGCCTGGACCCTCGAGGAGGCGCGCGGCCGTCCCATCGGCGATGTGCTGCGACTCGTCAACGAGATCACCCGCGAGCCGATCGAGAACCCGCTGCTGTGCGTGCTGGGCGGCGGTGACATGAGCGCGCCGGCCGATCATTCCGTGCTCGTCACCCGCGCCGGGCACGAAGTGGCGATTCAGGAGTCGGCGGCGCCCATCTGCGACCGCCAGGGACAGGTGATCGGCGCCGTGATCGTCTTCCACGATGTCACCAAGGAACGGCGCCTGAAGCGGGCGCTGTCCTACCAGGCGAGTCACGACGCGCTCACCGGCCTCATCAATCGCCGCGAGTTCGACAACCGCTTACACGCGGCCGTCTTGAGCGCGCAGCGGGACGATGGCACGTACGCGCTTCTGTACATCGATCTCGACCAGTTCAAGGTCGTCAACGACACCTGCGGCCACCAGGCGGGCGACCGGCTGCTGCGGGACGTTACGGGCCTGCTGCAGTCGCGCGTGCGCGCGTCCGATACGATTGCGCGGCTCGGCGGTGACGAGTTCGGCGTGCTGCTCGAAGGCTGCACCGTGGAGCAGTCAACGCGAATCGCGGACGGTGTCCGGCAGGCGATCCGCGACTACCGTTTCGTGTGGGGGGCCACGACGCTTTCCGTGGGTGCCAGCGTCGGCGTCGTGCAGATCACGGCGGAGACCGAGAGCGTCGCCAACGTGATGAGCGCTGCCGATATCGCGTGCTACGCCGCCAAGGACGAAGGTCGCAATCGCGTGCACCTCTACGAGGCGGACGGGATCTCCCATCCGCGCCATCGCGAGATGCACTGGGTCGCGCGGGTGACGCGCGCCGTGGAGGAGAACCGGCTGGAGCTCTTCTTCCAACCCATCCGGCCGATCGCGCGCGGCGGCGCCTCGTTCCATGAGCTGACGGTGCGGCTGCGCGACGATGACGGGCGCCTGGTGGCGCCCGGTGAGTTCATCCCGGCGGCGGAGCGCTACAACGTCATGTCGGTCATCGACCGCTGGGTAGTACAGCGGGCCATCGAGCGGCTGAAGGCGCGCGATGGTGCCGCGCTGCCGTTGCTCGCGGTCAATCTCTCGGGCACTTCGCTCAACGAGCAGTCGTTCATCGATTTCGTGCTGCAGCAGGTGGGCGATGCCAGGCTGGCCCAGGCGCTGTGCTTCGAGATCACCGAGACCGCGGCGGTCACCAACCTGTCGAACGCGACCTTCGTCATGCGCGAGCTCAAGGCCCGCGGCTGCAAGTTCGCGCTCGATGACTTCGGCACCGGTCTCTCCTCCTTCATGTACCTGAAGACCCTGCCGGTGGACTACCTGAAGATCGACGGCCAGTTCATCAGCCACGTGGCCGACGATGCGGTGGACCGCAGCATGGTCGAGGCCATCTGCAAGGTCGGCAAGGCGCTGGGCATCGAGACGGTGGCGGAGTGTGTCGAATCGCAGGCGGTGCTCGATGAGCTGCAACGCATCGGTATCGATTACGCGCAGGGGTACTTCCTCGCCCGGCCCGAGCCGATCGAGCGGCTGTCGTTGTAGTAGTACACTATCTTCGGGGTCGTGGTTCCGGGAGCGTGTGCGATGAGCAGCACTGAGCCGCCGTTTACCGTTGGTGTGCAGGAAGAATATCTGCTCGTCAACCTCGAGTCGCGCGATGTCGACGCGAATCCGGCGGCAGCGCTGCTCGAGGAGTGCACTCGCCGCTCGGGCGGGCAGCTGAATCCGCGCTTCCTGCGCAGTCAGATGGAGGCGAGCACGCGCGCGTGCCACTCCGTGGCCGAGGCGCGCGCGGATCTCGCGCGGCTGCGCGCCCTGCTGGCGGAAGTGGCCGCTCGCTACGGCTGCGGCCCGATTGCCGCCGCCACCCATCCCTTTGCCGAGGTCACTCGCCAGATCACGACCGAGCGCGAGCAGTTCTTTGCGCTGGCCAACGAGATGCAGGGTGCGGCACGGCGCATCATGATCTGCGGCATGCGGGTGCACGTGGGGATCGATGATGATGACCTGCGTGTCGACCTGATGAACCAGCTGACGTATTTCGTGCCGCACCTGCTGGCACTTTCCTGCTCGTCACCGTTCTGGGAGGGGGAGCGCACCGGGCTGATGTCGTTTCGGATGACGCTGGTGAGCTCTCTGCCGCGCACGGGGTTGCCGGAGCGCTTTGCGAGCTACGCCGAGCTGCGGCGCCATCTCGACACGCTGGTCCGCAACGGGATGATCGAGCACGCGGGCAAAATGTGGTGGGACGTGCGCCCCGCCTCCCTGCACCCGACGCTCGAGGTGCGGGTGATGGACAGCTGCACGAGCATCGATGATGCGGCCTCCATCGCCGCGCTGATCGTGGCGCTGGCACGGCGGTTCTATCGCCTGAAGCGCGCCAATCGCAGCTGGCGCATCTATCCCAACCTGCTGATCGCCGAGAACCGCTGGCGCGCGATGCGCTACAGCGTCGATAGAGGCTTGCTCGACCTCGCCCGCGGCGAGCTGGTCGCGTTCCCGCAGCTCGTCGAGGAGCTGATCACGCTGGTGCGCGAGGACGCGGCGGAGCTCGGATGCCTGCGCGAGCTCGAGCACCTCAATACCCTGCTCAGCCGCGGGACCAGCGCGCACCGGCAGATCAAGATCCATGACGAGGCCCGCTCCGCGGGCGCGAGCGCCCGGGAGGCGCTGCTGGCCGTGGTGGACTTTCTCATCAAGGAAACGGCCGCGGACCTTGCCGTCAAGGCGAAGTGAGTGGCACGACGTCGTGGAATCTCGAGTAGTCGAGGCGATCGATACCGTCCTCACCCGACACGAAGACGTCCACGAAAGCGTAGTTCCAGCGAAGGTTCGAGGGGGGATACTCCTGGCGCGATATCAGCATCTGCCCGGTCGTCTCATCGATGCCGCCGATGGTGAGAAGGACGAAGGCCTTCGCCGCTTGCAGCGACTCGAAGGTCTCGCCCGCCAGGGGGCTCGCCTCGTCGATGACGTGCAGCAGGCTCCAGCCATATAGGAACATCGGCTGCTCGCTGCGGCGCAGCGGCAGGTCGTAGATGCGGCGGAAGCGGAAGCCATCGGACGTCTGCTCGTCGCGGATCAGGCGCAATTGCGCGGTCGCCTCCAGGATGAAGTTCTGCCGCTCGTTCGCGGCGCGAAGCATGAGCGTCTGTCTGCCGTCGAACGGGCGGACCACTGCGAGGCTGGAGAAGAGAATGCGGGCCGTCGGCCGTGAGAAGCGGGCGAACATCATGCCGGTGATGAGGGCGAGACTCATCAGTCCGGTGAAGATCTCGACGGAGGCGACGAGGTGCGTATACACCGTCTGCGGATGCATGTCGCCGTAGCCGACGGTCGCCAGGGTCTCCACGCTGAAGAAGAACCGGCCCCAGTAGCCCCCAGGACTGAGGTTCGCGATGCCCGACGGCTGCAGCTGATAGACGCCCGCGAAGGCGAGGTTGAACAAGGCGAAGAAGCCGGCGTAGCTGCCGAAGAGCGTGGGCCACCTCATGGTCATGAAGATGTGGTACAGGTCGTGCCACGGACGGTGAGCCAGGCCGTACGTTTCGATCGTACGGCCGCCGGGGAAGGTGCGGCGGCTCATGTACGGGTGTTTCATCATGACGATGGGAGTTTAGCCTGACTTGGCGCCGAGCGCGGCATCGCGTAACAAAATGTAAGCGACGCTCCAGGGCTGGGGCCGCGTGATATCGTTATCACGCAGCCGCGCCGGCAGTGCGCGCGGGTTGTTGGATTTGACGCGATGGGAGCTCACCGATGTCGGCCGCCGTTCCGCTGCAACAAGCCGCGCTCGCAAAAGTAGCGGAATGGCGCAATGTCGATCTGACAACGCTGCGCGAGCAGATCATGCCGCGCGACCAGCCGGCCGTGTTGAAGGGATTCGTGTCGGAATGGCCGATCGTACGTGCGGCCAGGCAGTCTCCCGAGGCCCTCCTCGAGTACGTCCGGGCCCGCGACCTGGGTCATCCGATCAGGATCATGGTCGGGCGGCCGGAGATCAAGGGCGTCTATTTCTACCGCGACGACATGGCGGGCCTCAACTTCGAGTATCAGCAGCAGCCGCTGCACGGGGCGCTGGCGAATATTCTGGCGTGCAGGACTGTGCCTGACGCACCCGCGATCTATACGGGCGCGCGGGCGGTGGAGCGTTTTTTTCCGCGGATCGGCCGGGAAAACACGCTCGGTATGCTGGCCGAGATGGGCAAGTCGGCGTGGTCGTACATATGGCTGGGCAATGCGGTCACGGCAGCCACGCACTACGACAACATGGAAGGCATCAATTGCACGGTCACCGGGCGCAAGCGCTTCACGTTCTTTCCCCCGGACCAGCTGGCCAATCTCTACATCGGACCGCTGGAGCTCTCTCCGGGCGGGCAGCCGACCAGCATGGTGAGGCTCTCGGCGCCGGACCTGGAGCGTTATCCGCGCTTCGCACAGGCGCTCGCCGTTGCGACCACGGCGGAGGTCGGGCCGGGCGATGCCATCTTCATCCCGAGCCTCTGGTGGCACAACGTGGAAGCCCTGGAGCCGGTGAATTTTTCGATCAACTTCTGGTGGTGCGAGCCGGCCGAGTGGGCGGCGGAGCCCTTCGGCGCGCTGGTGCACTCACTGCTGGCGCTGCGCTCGCTGCCCGCCGAGCGCCGCGAGATCTGGCGCATGATGTTCGATCATTACGTGTTCCAGACCGAAGGCGATCCGGTTCCCTACCTGCCGCCGGAGCGGCGCGGGATGCTCGGGCCGCTGTCCGAGCCGCAGATCCTGTACCTGAAGAAGCAGCTCATGCGCTCGCTCATCAAAAAGATGCCGCCGGAGATGAGCGTGAAGATTCTGCAGGCGCTCTTCCCCGATTCGGCTCAGTGAGCGCAGGTCACGGCGCCTGCCGTGCCGCTCTCCAGCCGGATGTTGGTGATGGCGAGCGTCAGCCTGCCGGCCGTCTGCAGCGCGAACGGCGTCCACACATGGCTCATGTTCGCGCCGGCGGCGGCGAAGCAGGCGAGCGGGATGTCGAGATGTTGCCATTGGCCGCGGGGAGCGGCGCGCAGGGCCGCCGTGACCGGGACGCTGCCGACGCAGGAGGCGCCGCAGCCCATGCCGACCGTGACCGCGGCGCTCGGGGATTCCTCCACTCTGTACTCGAAGCCGAGCGCCATCTGGCCGTTGCTCTGGCGCGTCAGGTCGATCGGGGTCGCGCCGCTGATCTGCGCCGCGGACTGCCCGGTGCCCGACCAGCGCAACCGCCGCGAATCCTCCTGCCGGGTTTTGTCGATCGCCGTGAGAGTCAGCCGGCCACTCTCGGATGCACCGAGGCCTCGGAACAGGGGGCTGGCGCCGGCGTCGTCTGCCACCGCCCAGTGCCACCCCGAGCCGGTGCGACCCGAGACGAAGAATATCCTGTTGTCGACCAGCGCGGCCGAGGGCAGGCCGGAGGTCTCAGGGAGCTTCGCCAGGTTGCCATTGCTCGCGTCCCGCAGACCATAGCCGAGCGCGAACAGCGGCCGGCCGGGAGTGTTGCTGCCGAACTGCAGCGGCGTGCGCGGCCAGGAGAAAGACAGGCGGCCGCGAAAGTCGTAGTGGATCGCGCCGTCGGGCTTGCGGAAAAGAACATCGGCGACGCCGTCGCCCTCGGAGCCCGGGAGCCACGCGGCCACGAATGCGTTCGAGGCATTGAGCTCCGGGTTCACCCATAGAGGCCGGCCGGAGAGGAAGACGGAGACGACCGGGATCCCCGCGGCGCGCAGGCGGTGCAGGAGCTCGAGGTCGCTGTCGTCACCCGGGCTGAAGGCGAGGTTGGGCACGTCGCCCTGGAACTCCGCATACGGCTTCTCGCCGTAAACGATGATGGCGACGTCGGGCTGGTGTCTGAAGGTGCCATCGGGGCTGAGATCGGCCTCGCCGCCCGCGGCGCGCACCGCCTGTGCAATGCCCCGCCAGATCGACTCGCCGTGGGGGAAGTCTTTGTTGGTGGTGCCCGTGCCCTGCCAGGTAATGGTCCAACCGCCGGACTGCATCGGGATATTGTCGGCGCCGTCGCCGGCGACGAGCACGCGCTCCCGAGGCTTCAAGGGCAGCAGATGGTTCTCGTTCTCGAGGAGCACCAGCGACTCGCGCACGGCGCGGCGTGCGATGGCGCGGTGTTGCGGTGAGCCCAGGAGATCGAACCGTCCGGCGAGCGGCCGGGAGGCAGGCGGTCCCTCCTCGAACAGCCGGTCGCGCAGCTTCACCCGCAGGATCCGTCGCACGGCGTCATCGAGCCGCGACCGCGGTATCTGTCCGGCGCGCGCCTGCTCCAGGGTGTTGCTGTACAGCCGCCTCCAGTCGGTGGGAGCCATGAACATGTCGAGGCCGGCGTTGACGGCCTGCGGACAGCTCGCGTCCGTGCAGCCCGGCACCTGGCCATGCGCATTCCAGTCGCCGACGGTGAAGCCGTCGAAGTGCCAGCGGTCTTTGAGCACTTCGGTGAGCAGGCCGTAGTTGGCGGCCATCTTCACGCCCTGCCAGCTGGAGAAGGAAACCATCACGGACTGTGCGCCGGCTGCGACCGCCACGGGGTAGCCCGTGCCGTCGTTGTCGCGCAGTTGCGTCTCGCTCTCCGTGTTGTCACCCTGGTCCACACCGCGCGTGCCGCCGTCGCCGAGGTAGTGTTTCGGTGTGGCGATGACGTGATGAGCGTCGAGAAACTCCGGTGTGCCGGGCTTGCCTTGCAGACCCAGTACCATGGCGCGCGCGTACTGACGCACGATCGCCGGGTCTGCGGAATAACTCTCGTAGCTGCGTCCCCAGCGGTTGTCACTGACGACCGCGAGAGTCGGTCCGAAGGTCCAGTCGAGGCCGATCGCGCGGACTTCTGCCGCGGTGGCCGCGCCGATGAGGCGCATCAGCGCCGGGTCGTGCGCGGCGCCGAGGCCGACGTTCTGCGGGAAGATCGTCGCGCCGAAGACGTCGTTGTTGCCATGCACGGCATCGATGCCCCAAAACTCCGGCACCGGGTGCGGGACCGGGGAGGGCGCCATCGAGGCGAGATAGAACTGGTTCGCGAGACTCAACCATTCGGACGGCGGCGCCAGCGTGTTGCCGCCGGGCTTGGAGTTGCCGCCGTTCAGGACGGAGCCGAGCGGATACTGGCGCAGATCCGCGGGGGTGAGAGTGGAGATGTCCCCCTGGATGAGCTGTCCCACCTTCTGCTCGAGCGTCATGCCGGCGAGGAGCACATCGACCTTGCGCTCGAGCGCGGGATCGGGCGGCAGCTGCGGCCGGACCTGCGGCCAGATGCGCGGGTGAATGCTGGCGGGAGGCTCGGCGCCATGGACCTGAACCGCCCACAGCGCCGCAAGCAGCGCAATTCGCTTGATGGCCCCCATAATGGTCCAGCAGAATCCCACGCGCTAGACAGCGCTGTCAAATGAAACTGATAGCGGTCACAAATAGCGGTCACAAATGTGAGCGGTGGTGATCCGTGTACGATCGCGTCGTGAGTGAGGACCCGACGTTCGCGCGCGCGGTAGCGCTGCATCGGCGCGGCGACATAGCGTCCGCGGAGCAGCTGTACCGCGAGATCCTGCGCCTGCAGCCCCGGCATGCGGGCGCTTTGCATCTCATGGCAGCCATTCATGTGCAGCGCGGCGAGCTCGCGGCGGCTCTGGCCGCCTGCGAAGCCGCGGTGGCGATCAATCCCCAGAACGCTGCCGTGCAGCAGACGCTGGGCGATGCGCTGCACGATCTGAAGCGCTATCCCGAGGCGACAGCAGCCTACGATCGCTGCCTGGCACTGGATCCGGGTTGCTTCGTCGCATGGTCCAATCGCGGCTCCGCCCTGTTGCGCAGCCGCCGGTTCGACGACGCGGTCGCGAGCTACGACCGTGCGCTGGCGACCGCACCGCGCCGGCTCGCCAACCCCTACCTCAACCGCGGCGCCGCGCTGCAGGAGTTGGGCAGGTTCGATGCGGCGCTGGACAGTTTCGACCGCGCCATCGCCGCCGATCCCGGTCTCGCGCCGGCGCATGCCAACCGCGGCTGCACTCTCGACTGCCTCGGGCGGCCGCAGCAGGCCCTGGCGAGCTGCGAGCGCGCCATCGCTCTGAGCCCCGACTACGTCGCGGCGCATCTCAATCGCGCCATCGCGCTGCTGCGGCTGGGCCGCTTCCCCGAGGGTTGGGCCGAGTACGAGTGGCGCTGGAGGAACACCGAGAGCGCACTCTGTCGCGACCGGCGACGCAGCTTCGTGCCCCTGTGGTTGGGGCGCGAGCCTCTGCAAGGCAAGACCATCCTGCTCCATGCCGAGCAGGGCTATGGCGATACGCTGCAGTTCTGCCGCTATGTCAGGTTGGTCTGCGAGCGGGGAGCGCAGGTGGTTCTCGAGGCGCAAGCGGCGCTCGCGCGCGTGCTGGGCAGGCTCGCAGGAGTCGCTCAGGTCATATCACGCGACGAGCCGGCACCCGATGTTGATTTTCAATGCCCGCTCATGAGTCTGCCCCTGGCGTTCGGGACGACGCTCGCAACCATCCCGTCGGGGCAGCGCTACCTCAGTGGCGAGCCGGAGCTCGTCGAACGGTGGCGGATGCGTCTGGGGGAGCGGCGCGGCTTGCGGGTCGGGCTGGTGTGGTCCGGGGGATTCAGGCCCAACGAGCCGGAGTACTGGTCGGCCAATGCGCGCCGCAACATCGGGCTGCAGAGCCTGAGCCAGCTGGATCATCCGCGAATCGAGTACGTCAGCCTGCAGAAAGGACAGCCCGCGGAAGCCGAGCCGCAGGAGCTGCAGCGCCGGGGCTGGAGCGGCCCGCGCCTGTTCGATCCGACGGCCGAGCTGACCGACTTTGCGGACACGGCCGCGCTGATCGAGAACCTCGACCTCGTCATAGCCGTCGATACGGCGACGGCACACCTCGCCGCGGCCTTGGGCAAGCCAACATGGATATTGAGCCGCTTCGATGGCTGCTGGCGCTGGTTGCTGCACCGCAGTGACAGTCCGTGGTATCCGTCCGTGCGCCTGTTTCGCCAGCAGGCGCCGGGGACCTGGGACGAGGTCGTCCGGCAGGTTCGCGCTGAGTTGTTTCGCCTCGTTGCTTAACGCTCAGGCATCCAGGCGGATATCCTCGGGCGGCAGACCGGCGTGGTAGCGGTCGTACATCCGCGCGTAGGCCGTTTCCAGGTGCCTGGCAGATGCGGCAGTGTCAAACAAGGGCGCTGTCCGCAGGCCGTCGGCCAGCTTGGCCCTGATGCCGGCCATTCGCCGCGGGTCACTCGCCAACTCGACGGCGAGCTGCTCGTACTGCTGCGGCGTCGAGGCTATGAGCTCCGGCAGCCCCGCCGCCCGCAGCACGCTCGCGCCGACTCTGCCCGCAAACGTCGCGCCCATGCAGGTCAGGACCGGTAAGCCGGCCCATAACGCATCGCTGGCCGTTGTGCCTGCGTTGTAGGGCAGCGTATCGAGGAACAGGTCGGCCGTGCGATAGCGAGCCAGATACTCGGCTGGGGGCAGTCGCGCGCCGAAGATGATGCGAGCGGCCGCAATGCCGCGTGCCTGGGCCTCGCGACGCAGATTGCCTTCGAGCGCGGCGCTGCCACCGAGGAGATAAAGCACGCTGTCGGGTACTCCCGCCAGTATGCGCATCCAGCCGTCGAACGTGCCCGGCGTGAGCTTGTAGGTGGAGTTGAGACAACAGAAGACGAAGCCCTGGCGCGGCAGACCGAGCTCCTCGCGGGTGAATCGCCGCGGCGCGATGGGCCGCTTGGAGTCGTTGACCTGGTAGCTCGGCAGGTAGACGATCTTTTCCGCGTAGTGCTGGCGCAGCGCCGCCGGAATGAGGGTGTCGTCGGCGACCAGGTAGTCGATGTAGTCGGCCGACATCGTGCCGAGGTAGCCGAGATAGCTGACCTGAAGCGGTGCCGCCCGCAGGGCGAAGATTCGCGGCCGGCTGCCGCGGGTAAAGCCGCCGAGATCCACCGCGATATCGATTTCCAGGGTCCTGGCGAGCCGCGCGATGTCGTAGTCGGACTGCTGCCCAACATCGAGCCAGCGATCGAAGGCCGCCGCCACGCGCTGGCGCATGTCGTCGCGGGTATCCGCGCCGAGCGCAAACGCGGTCAGCTCGAGCCGCGAGCGATCGTGCGTCTCGAAAAGCTGCGCGGTGAGGGAGGAGGTCGCATGAGCGCGGAAATCCGCGGAGAAGTAGCCGATGCGGATGCGATCGCGCCGGGCACGGGTGGGCGGCGGGGCGAGCACGCCGTTCGGCGGGCACTTCTCCCGCACCCAGTTGCGCGCGGCCAGCTGCTGCAGCGGCGGCGAGTCGCACAGCGAGAATAGCGCAAAGGGGTTCGATGCGGCCTCGTGGCGCTCGATCCGCGCCGTCAGTCGCGCGACCTCCGGCGCAAAGTCGCGCCAATCGGCGATCTGCATCCTGGCGTGCAGGCGCTCGCCATGCGATGAGCTGATGTCGGGGTGGAGCGCGATCGCCCCGTCATAGCTCGCTATGGCGTCCGTGTATTGCCCGAGCATGAAGAGCGCGTTGCCGCGGTTGTGGTGGGCGCTGGCATCCTTCGGCGCCAGCACGATCGCGCGGTCGTAGCTGTCCACCGCGGCCTGGAAGCGCTCGAGCCCATACAACGCGTTGCCGCGGAGGTACCACGCGCCCGGGTGGTTGAAGCCGCGGGCGATGGCCCTGTCGAAACTTGCGAGCGCCGCCTCGTACCGCATCAGCTCGACCAGCGCCCGGCCGCGATCGAAATGAGCCGCCGCGTGGTCGGGCTGCAGCGTGATGGCGCGGTCATGGCTGGCGACAGCGTCTTCGTAGCGTTGCAGATCGAAGAGCGCGTTGCCGCGGCTGTTGCAGGTTGGCGCATGATCCGGTTGCAGCGCGATCGCCTTGTCATAGCTCGCGAGGGCGTCCGCCGGCCGCCTCAGGGCGCGCAGCGCATTGCCCCGGTTGTTGTGTGCCGCGGCGTTGCTCGGCTCGAGGAGCAGCACCTCGTCGAAGAGGGCGAGGGCACGCGCGAAGTCGCCCGTTTGGGCGGCGATGATGCCCAACAGAGTCAGGGCTTGCGGCTGCCCTGGGCGCAGCCGCAGAGCCTGCAGGCAGCGGGCGCTCGCCTCGTCCAGCCGTCCCGCTTGATGCAGCGAACGCGCCTCGCGGAGCGCCCCTTCGAGCCGGGCTGTTACGTCATCAGTCACGGATAGCTGTAGAGCCGCACGCGGTAGAGGCGGATCGCATGCGCATCCAGCAACAGTTCCCGCCCCTGATCGCTCTGATCCCCGTTCATCTGCTCCGCGACCGTCCAGCCGCCGTCCTTCCAGACCAACTGGGCAATGCCGGCAATACCGGCAATACGAGCGTCGACGTCGGGGTCCCGCAGGAAGGACACGGTGAGCCCGCTGCCGAGAACATAGAACTCGCCTGGTGCGGATTGCATGATGAGCATCGCGCCGTCAGCGGTGAGGGGCTTTTGAGTCACCCATGATCTGGCCAGCGTGGCGCGGAAGAGATAACCGTCAAGCGCGACCGTCTGAGACGGACGGGGGCTCGTCAGGTGCAGCACGAGGCCCCGCGTCTGCCCGTCCTCCTGCGCCCGGATGAAGCGATCGCCCAGCTCATCCACGACGCGATAGACATCGGCGAGCCGCGACGTGTCGGTGTCGACCCCAAAAGCCGAAAAGCCCAGGCCGGGCGCCTGTCCGAGAGTGTAAAGGGCGTCATAGGGTGCCAGGTCCAGGCGGGATTCCGGCACGAATACGGGGTTTCCCTGCTCCCGATAGCGCTCCACCCAGCCTGCAAAATCCGGCCAGTAGATGTCAGGAGCATAGAAATCGATGGCCGGCGCCGCCGCCCGATAGATGGGCTGAGTGCGGGGGTAGGGGCCGCCGCTCGGGTACTCGCCCGCACGCTCCTGGGGTGCCGGCAGCTGCGCGTTCATGTACAGCGGCAGCGGATACTCCCGCTTGCCCGCCTGCGCCACCTGCTGGATGAAGCGCGCGTAGTACCAGGCCATGAAGGCCTCGTCGGCGCTGTCGCCGAAGGCCCGCGCCCAATCTGCAGCCGGCTTGCGCAGCGCCGCGAGGAGCGGGGATGGCACGGGCCCGGCGAAGAGCCGGTTGGCTTCGGGAGAGCGGTCGCGGCCGCCGATGCCGAGATATCCGACCTCGTTCTCCACCTGCACCATGAGGATGGTCCGCGGACCGGAGTCGACAGAGCGCACGTGATGCATCAGCGCGGCAAATGCCACGCTGTCGCGCCGCCGGGTCTCGCCGCCGAAAACTGACAGTATGGGAAGCAACGAGCCGTCAGCCGCCAACGCGCGCGGGAAGCGTCCGGTGTCGGCCAACACCCACTCCGGTGCGTAGCTCGAGAAGGCATTCTTCCAGCTGCCGAACCACAGCAGCACCAGGTGCAGGTGCTGTTGCCGCGCGATCGCGAGCCAGTGATCGAGAACCGAGAAATCGAAGCGCCCCTCGTCGGGCTCGATCTGATTCCAGGCAACAGGCAGCAACACGGTGTTGAAATGCTGCGCCGCGAGCGCCGGCAGGACGGTTGCGGCTGGCGCGGCGGTGCCGGCGGAGGAATTGCCGAGCTCGCCGCCGAGAATGAGGAAGGGCCTGCCGTTCAGAAGGAGCCGCGCGGAGCCGCCGGCGTACTGGATCCGGGGCGGTGCGGCCAGAGCGGGGCACAGGCTCGTGGCCGCCGCCTGAATAGCGGCGGCAATCAGGCTCGCCGCCGCCGCTTTCCTCAGCCAGGTTCGCATGGAGACTCGCAATCGTCGGATTTTCCGGAAAAAACCAGAACCGGCGGCGCGCAGGGTAGCGTCCGCCTTGCAAACCGTCATCTGCTGCGCAATGATAGCGCTGTCACGCCGGTTGCAACGCCGACGTGGTGCTGGCACAACGTCTGACTGCGAAGAATGCAGGGCGCCAGCGGGGTGAGGTGTCTGTGACACGGTGACCGCCGCAACGGTAACGGCACCGGTGTTCACGCAACCATTGCTCCGCGCTGAGCGGCGCCGCGCGCACGACGGTTGCGGGTGCGCCATTACTCCGCGGGCGGCCGCGAGCTGCACATAAGGCGAAATCGCGCGCTGCGAAGCCAAAGCGTTAGCCGCGCGCAACGACAGTTGACATGGGCCGAAGAACAGGCACATACTCGGGTCGCGTTAAGGTAGCGCTACCATGTTGAGAAGGTAGCAGATGAGCACCACGGCGTAAGGGGGCTTCCGAATTCTGATCCTGGGCATGGCCGCGCCGCGGCGATGCTGTCTGTTGTTTCCTTGCAACGTCAATTTCTTTCGAGGGGGAGATTTCTGATGAGCCGCAAGTCTAGGCGAAACATTTCGAAGAACGCCCGGGCCGAGCGCACGCAAGCGCTACGCCTGCCCTGCAGCACTCTGAGCCTTTCCAGCATGGGGCTGTCCAGCCTGGCGCTGGGCTCGATGGCCTTCGTCAGCGGGGTGCACGCGCAGGACGCATCCCCGGCCAAGGACGCCAACACCACCGCCAAGAAGCCGAAGACGGCCCCGACGGCGCAGCAAGCCAAATCCCTGCGCTCCAAGGTGACTCGGCTCGCCTCGAGCGGCACGCTGCCGGCCAACGGCGCCGGGCTGGTGGCGCAGAACGCCCAGCCTGCGAGCAGTGCGGCGGCTGCGACGCAGACCACCGGCGCGCCGGCGGAGGCCAGCGGCAACCAGCTGCAGGAGATCGTCGTCACCGGTATCCGCGGATCCCTGCAGAGAGGACTGCAGATCAAGAAGGAATCGATCGGCGTCGTCGACGCGATGTCGGCGGAGGATATCGGGGAATTCCCTGACAGCGATATCGGCGAGGCGGTCGCGCGGCTGCCGGGCGTCACCGTCAATCGCGGCAGCCTGAATTACTCGAGCGCGGCGGGCGCCCCGACGGCGACCGGCCTGGTGCAGGGCGTCAACGTCGACGGCTTCGGCGGCTCGTTCAACGAGGTGCTGGTCGAAGGCCGGCAGATCGCCTCCGGCAACGGCCAGGTGTTCAACTTCGCGGACTTCAGCTCGATGTATGTGGGCGAGATCGACGTCATGAAGACGCCGGATATGAGCCTGTCATCGGGTAACATCGCCTCCACGACCAACATCAAGTTCCCGAACCCCTTCGACAATCCGGGCGCGCACTTCGAGGGCTCGTACCAGGAGGACGTGAATTCGAATGCCGGCCGGGCATCACCGACCTTCGGCCTGCTGTGGAGCGACACCTCGGCTGACGGCAAGTTCGGCATCCTCCTCGATGCGGACTATCTGGACGATAAGTACCAGAACCAGCACCAGGACATCGTCGGCTGGAAGGGCAATACGTCCTTCCCCTGCTCCTCGCTCGCGGCTAACTTCACGACGGCATTCGGCAATACCGATTGCGCCACGACCGGCACAGGGGCGACCGGCAACAGCGCGGTGCCCGTATGGTACCCGCAGGACATGGCGATGTACCTGGAGAACATCGATTCCAGACGCAAGGATGCGCGGGCGTCGATTCAGTACCGTCCCATCGACAACGTGCTGGTTACGGTGGATGACAACTACTCATCCGACGACGAGTACGATCAACGCTACCAGCGCAGCACGTGGTTCGGCGGTTTCCCGGACGCGACGCTGGACAGCGACGGCACGATCGTCAACTTCATGAACACGGGGCCGACGGACTTCAATTCCTTCGTCGCCGACCAGTACATCACCACCAACACCCCGGGTGTCAACGTGGTGTGGGACGCCAGTGATCATTGGACGGCGGAGTTGGACGCCGACCAGTCGGAGTCGTTGTACAACCCGAACGGGGGTTACACCGACATCGATGCCGATACCGGCTACGGCGATACCGTCAACGAGTACACCGGCGGCCTGGTCCTCAACAATAACAGCAACGTGCTGCCGTACTGGAGCGCGGTGGGACCGAACACCACGGCCAGCGGCTCGGGTGCGGCGATCTCGTCGAACGCCAACGGCCTGAACCCGTTCATCATCGGCTCGCACGTGCTGCCGATCCAGATCCAGCAGAACTCCGACAAGATCGACGAAGCGAAGATCGACGCCACCTGGGACTCCGAGAACGGCACCAAGGTCAATTTCGGCGCGCAGTGGCTGGACGACCTGTGGAACTCCTCGCAGTGGAGCACCTTCCAGAACAACTACTGGCAGATCTGGGGCGGCTACGGTCCGGCCTCGGATCCCAATGCCCCGGCCGGCTCGCCGGCACAGGGCGTCGCCCTGCCATCGTCGCTCTTCTCGACCGTCAGCACCGGCTCCTGGATGCCGGGCTACGCCGGCCAGGGGAACCTGCCCACCAGCCTGGTGGCATACAGCCCGTATGCGGTGTTGAACTACCTGCTCACCCAGCCGGCAGACTCCGGTTGGTCGCCGTCCGCCGGCTACCCGGTCTGGTCGGGTCAGGCCGACGGCGATCCGGTCGCATTTCAGCCAGGCTCGCAGCAGCACGTAAATCGCCGGAATATTGCACCGTTCGTCGTGCTCACGCACGACTTCAACCTCGGCGGCATGACGCTCACCTCGAGGCTGGGGCTGCGGTGGCAGAAGACGCAAGAGGAGATCTCAGGCTTGGCGGCGCCGCTGGTCAGCATGAAGTGGGAGGGTGCCGGCGACCCGACCGCGTACGTGTTCAATACCAGCACGAGCCCGGTTTGGACCACGGTCCACAACGACTACAGCTACTTCCTGCCGGCCCTGGACCTGAACCTGTTGGTCACTCAGAACTTCAAGGTGAGGTTCGACGTGTCGAAGACGGAATCCGCGCCGCCCAACGGCTCGCTCATTCCGAACACGACCTACAGCGGGCGCGTCAACGCCCTGGGCGCAACGGGCAACAACCCGGATCTGATGCCCTATGAATCGACCAACCTGCTGCTCGGCGCCGAGTGGTACTACGCCCCGAACGACTATGTGTCGGGAGAGGCCTTCTACAAGGACGTGAAGGACTTTCCGACCGCGAACGTCGTCAACATCACGGTCCCGGGCATCAACGATCCGGCGCCGTGCTCGTACTCCGGCACCGCCACCTTCACCGATGCCAACTGCGGCAAGCCGGCGGTGTTCGCGGAAACCACCGTCACCAACGCGGGCAAGGCCGACGTCAACGGAATCGAGGCCACCTGGCAGCAGATGCTGTGGCTGGGCTTCGGCATGCAGATCAACGCCACCTACGTGCACACCAACGGGAATTTCAACAACTACAGCCTGACGTCGAACCAGTTCGCGGTGACCGGCCTGGGCAACTCGGCCAACTTCATCGGCTTCTACCAGGCGCATGGATTCCAGGCGCGGCTCGCGGTGCAGTGGCAGGGCACGCAGCTGATCACTCTCGGCCAGGAGCAGGGCGGCGCCGCATTCGGCAACGAGCCGGTGTATCTCGCGGCCTCGACCAATCTGGATTTCAGCGCACAATACGACATCGACAGTCACATGAACGTGTACTTCCAGGCAACGAACCTGACCAATTCCATCTATCACAGCTATGGACGGTTCTCGAACCAGACCCTGAATCTGGTCGACTACGGCCGTACCTTCGGCGCAGGGGTCCGCCTCAAGTTCTAAGGTGACACAACCCGTAAAGGCGGTCGTCATCGTCGGCGGAGGAACCGCCGGCTGGCTCACCGCAGGCATCATCGCCGCCCGCCATCAGGCCAGGATGAAGGCGGGCGGCCTCTCAGTGACGCTGATCGAGTCTCCGGACATCAAGATCATCGGCGTAGGGGAGGGTACGTGGCCGACGATGCGCTCGTCCCTGGAGAGGATGGGCATATCGGAGACGGCGCTCTTCCGCGAATGCGATGCCGCATTCAAGCAGGGAGGCAAGTTCTCGGGCTGGACCACCGGGGCGCAGGACGACTACTACTACCACCCGCTGATGGTTCCCCAGGGGTTCTCCCAGGTGAACCTCGTGCCGCACTGGCTACGCGCCGGGGGCGGCAGCAGCTTCTGCGACTTCGTGACTCCCCAGGGACGTCTCTGCGACGAAGGCCTGGCACCGAAGACGATCACGCACGCGGAGTACCACGCGCTCGCCAACTACTCCTATCACCTCGACGCCGGCAAACTCGCGCCCTTCCTGGCCAGGCACTGCACGCAGAAGCTGGGCGTGCGGCACGTGCTCGCCGATGTCGTCCAGATCAATCAATCCGCATCCGGGGACATCGACGGCGTGCTGACCAAGCAGGCCGGGGAGATTCTCGGCGACCTTTTCATCGACTGCACCGGCTTCCAGGCGTTGCTCATCGGCAAGACGCTCGGCGTCGGCTTCAAGGAGTGCCGCGATGTCCTCTTCTGCGATACCGCGCTGGCCACGCAGGTGCCGTACCAGACACCCGATGCGCCCATGGCCTCTCAGACGATCTCCACGGCACAGGAGGCCGGCTGGACCTGGGACATCTGCCTGCCGACCCGGCGTGGGGTCGGCTATGTCTACTCGAGCCGGCACCAGAGCGAGGAGGCGGCGCGCGCGACGCTGCGGCGCTACATCGGCCCCGGGCACGATGAGCTGCCGGTCCGCAAGATCCCGATCCGCGCCGGCCATCGCGAGATCTTTTGGAAGAGGAACTGCGTGGCGGTCGGGCTCGCCAGCGGGTTCCTCGAGCCGCTCGAGTCTTCCGCCATCGTCCTGGTCGAGCTTTCCGCCAAGCTCCTCGCCGAGCAGATGCCGGCGTGCCGCGAGGTGATGGACATCGTCGCCCGGCGGTTCAACGAAGTGACGCTGTATCGCTTCGGCCGGATCGTCGATTTCCTCAAGCTCCACTACGTGCTCACGAAACGCACCGACACCGCCTTCTGGCGCGACAACGTCGATCCGGCGACGGTGCCGGAGCGGCTGCGGGACCTGCTGACCCTGTGGAAATATCAGTCGCCCTGGTTCTTCGATGAGCTCGATCGCCTGGAGGAGGTCTTTCCGGCGGCCAGCTATCAATACGTGCTCTACGGCATGGGCTTCGAGACGCAGGTCGCGCCCGAGGATACCGTCGACACCGCACTGGCCGCTGCGCGCCATCTCAGGGAGAATGAGCGGGTGACGGGCGAGATGCGCGCGCGGTTGCCGACGAACCGCGAGCTGCTGAACAAGATCTACCAGTACGGACTGCAGCCCGTTTGAGGTCCGCGAGGATTGAGCCGCAGATGACTCGCATCGTGCCGCTGAACAAAGAGACCCACAAGTCGCTCAAGGTCGATGCGCGGGCGGCGGCGGCCTATGGGGACAACCAGCACTTCACGTACGTGATCGTCAACGAGTTCCCGCAGCTCGTGGTGCACTATCCGATCCTGCTCTCGAAGGATCGCAACACGGGCGAGTTCTATTGCGGCGTGATGCTGGGGTTCGATCAGGGCGAGAATCTCTTTCTCGAGGAATGGCGCGATCTGCAGTTCTACCGCCCGCTCGGCCTGCAGCGCGTACCCTTCTACGCGCACGGGCCCGAGGTTGCGATCGACCTCGATCATCCGCGCGTCGGCGTTGCGGACGGGGTTGCCCTCTTCACCGAGCACGGGCAACCGTCGCGATACCTGCAGCGCATCATCTGGGCCTTCCAGGACCTCCAGCCCGGAATCGAGGTGACGCGGCTCTTCATCGCGCGCCTCCTCGAGCTGAAGCTCATCGAGCCGGTGGACCTCGAGGCGGAATTCGACGACGGCCGGATCATCAACTGCGATGGGCTCTACACCATCAACCAGGACACCTTGAGAACCCTGCCGGATGCGGTGGTGGTCGAGCTCTTCCGGCGCGGCTACATGCGCCTGATCCACTACATGATCGGCTCGCTGAAGCAGTTTCCGGTGCTGGCGCGCAAGAAGAACGGCCGCATATTGCAGGCCACCGAAGGCCTCGCCGGCGTACACGCATCGGCTCTCGGCTGACCTTCAGCTCCCGCCGGCGATCTCCCGCGGTGACCCCATGACTCTCTCGCCCAAAGAGATCGCCGGCCGGGACCTGACGCCCGAGCTCTTCCAGAGCGAGGTGGTCGCAGGCTGTCAGCCCGTCGTCATCCGCGGGCTGGTCGCGGACTGGCCGGTCGTACAGGCGGCGCGCGGCTCGCCGCTGCGCTTCAAGGATTATCTCGCCGCGTTCGATGTCGGCGGCCGTGTCGAGACCTACCTCGGCAACCCCGCTATCGGCGGCAAGTATTACTACTCGCCCGACTTCAAGGGATTCAACTTCGAGCGCCGCACGATGAAGCTGCTCGAGGCGCTGCAGATCATGGTGCAGTCGCTGGAGCGCGCGGATGCGCCGTCGGTCTATGTAGGCTCGCTACCGACGGGCGACTCGTTGCCCGGCTTCGCGGCCGCCAACGCGATGCCGCTCCTCGGGCAGGCCGCCGGCCCGCGGATCTGGCTCGGCACCCGCTCGAACGTCTCCTGCCATCACGATACCTACGACAATCTCGCCTGCGCGATCGCCGGCCGGCGCCGGTTCACACTGTTCGCGCCCGAGCTGATCGGCAAGCTCTACGTCGGCCCGATCGACAACACCATGGCGGGCGCGCCGGTCAGCCTCGCCGCCTCCGCCGACGGTCCAGAGGATGGCGACTTCCCACTCTTCGAGGAGATTCGCGCGCGGGCACTGCGGCTGGAGCTCGAGGCCGGAGACGCGCTCTACCTGCCCAAGCTCTGGTGGCACAAGGTGGAGTCGCTCGCACCGCTCAACGGCCTGGTCAACTACTGGTGGGATGCCTTCAGCGCCGGCCCGGACGCACCGTACACCAGCATGCTGTTCGCCATGATCGCCATCTCGGAGCGGCCCGCGGCCGAGCGAGAGGCGTGGAAGGCGTTCTTCGATCACTATGTCTTCCGGCCGAACGGACATCCGCTCGCGCATCTGCCCCCGGAGCAGCATGGGCTCCTCGGGCCGTTGAAGCCGGAGAACTATGCCCGCATCCGCGCCCGCGTCATGCACATGCTGCGGGGGGTCTGAAGGCACGGCTCGCATAATGGTCCAGTCGCCAGGAGTGGACCATTTAGTAAACCATGCGGTAAACCATGACACGGAGCCGGTAAAGGCGCATGCTGTCGGCCACGGTGGCTACCATTTCAAGCCGGCGGGGGCCGGCGGAGACAGCGGGTGCGCACGCCGACTGGTCGCGGCGGCGCTTCGTGGCCCGGGGTTTGGTCGCTCTGGCCGCCGCACCTGTGCTGGCACGGGCACTCGGCGCCCCCCCTCCGGCTGAGAGTCCTCCCAACGTCAGTTCCAGCAGCGCTGCGGACGCCGCGGCGAAGGGTGCCGGCTCGGGCGCGGTACGGTCCGCCGGCGCGACCGACGACCGCCTGACGACTGCTGTCAGCATCAACGGCGCGGGGCCCTATCGCTTCCTGGTCGATACTGGCGCCGAGCGTTCGCTGATGGCCTCCGAGATCGCCCAACAGCTAGCCTTGCCGAGTGTCAGCGCGGTGATGATCCAGGGCATCCTCCGCGGCCAGCTCGGCGAGCTCGTGCAGATCGGGAGCCTGAGGATGGGAAGCCTCGTCTGTCCCACGCTCCAGGTACCGGTACTGCCGCGCGTCATGTTGGGGGTCGATGGATTTCTCGGGCTCGACGTGCTCGACAGGCATCGCGTCGTCTTCGACTTCAGCGCCGAGACGCTCACCGTCACGCAGCGGCAGGGGTTCTTCTCCGCCTGGTTCGAGGGCAGGGATGAAGCGATCGTGCGCACGCTCGGCAACTCGGGACGGTTGCGCGCCACCGACTGCGTCGTCAATGGCGTGCGCGCGTCCGCTTTCGTCGACACTGGCGCCGAGGTTTCCGTGTGCAACCCGGCGCTCTACGCGGCGTTGGAACAGAGGGCCTCGAATCTGCAGCTGATCGGCGGCCCGGTGGTGCTCTCCGGCGTGACGGGCGGCACGGTCGTCGGTCTCGCGATCAACGTCAACAGCATCGATCTCGGCGAGCTGCACCTCGTGTTCACGCCGCTCGTGGTCGCTCCGCTGGAAGTGTTCGATGTCTGGGGCCTGAAGGATCGGCCGGCACTGCTCTTCGGCATGGACTGCCTGCGGCGCTTCCGCCGGGTGTCGATCGACTACGGGCGCAAGGAGCTGCGCTTCGACGTGGCGAGCGCCGGCCTGGCGCAGCCGCTGCAGGCCGCGCTCACACCGCCGCTCGCCGGCTGACCCTCAGTATCTGCAGTGCCGCGCGATGATGCTCTCGGCCAGCTCCTGGTGGCCTGACTTCGGCGTCGGGTCGAAATTCTTCGCCACCGCGAGGTCGGCCAGCGCCGCGAGGTCGAGGGCGCCGTTCTCGATACGCGCACCGAGATCGCCGTCCCAACGCTGATAGCGCTCCTGCTTGAGCTGCGCCAGCTTGCGCTCCGTGACGACGTCGGCGGCGGCGAGCAGCGCACGCGCCAGCGTGTCGACGCCGCCGATGTGCGCGAGGTAGAGGTCGGCGGGGTCGACGGACTGGCGGCGCAGCTTGGCGTCGAAATTGAAGCCGCCGCTGCCGAAGCCCTTGTCCTCGATGAGTTGGATGAACGCCGGCACCAGCTCCTGCGCATTGTTGGGGAACTGATCGGTGTCCCAGCCGTTGCGCGGATCGCCGCGGTTGATGTCGATCGAGCCGAAGATGCCGTACGCGCGCGCCGCGGTCACCTCGTGCTCGAAGTCGAGGCCGGCGAGCGTGGCGTGGTTGACCTCGATGTTGACACGCACTTCCTTCGTCAGGCCGTACTTCTGCAGGAAAGCAAACACGGCGGCGACATCGCGGTCGTACTGGTGCTTGGTGGGCTCGAAGGGCTTGGGCTCGATGAGGATCGAGCCCTTGAAGCCGATGCGGTGCTTGTGCTCCACGACCATGGAGAGGAAGCGGCCGTAGTGATCGAGCTCCCGCTTCAGGTCGGTGTTGAGCAGGGAGTCATAGCCCTCGCGGCCGCCCCAGAGCACGTAGTTCTCGCCTCCCAGGCGGTGGGTCGCCTCCAGGCAGAAGCGCACCTGGGTGGCGGCCCAGGCGTAGACCTCGGGATCGGGGCTGGTGGCGGCGCCGCCGGCGTAACGCGGATGGCTGAAGAGGTTGGCAGTGCCCCAGAGCAGCTTCATGCCGGTCGCCTCCATCTTCTGCTGCATCCGCTCCACGATCGCCTCGAGGTTGCGGTCGTGCTCCTTCGGCGTTGCGGCCGTCGCCATCGCATCGACGTCGTGGAAGGTGAAGTAGGGGATGCCGAGCCGCTTGAAGAAGTCGAAGGCGGCGTCGAGTTTCTCGTCCGCCATTTCCTGCGTGATTCTGGGGGCGAGCCACGGACGGGGGAGGGTGCCGCCGCCGAAGATGTCCTGGCCGGGCCAGTTGAACGAGTGCCAGTAGCAGACCGCGCAGCGCAGCCAATCCGCCATGCTCTTGCCGAGGACTTTGCGGTCCTTGTCGTACACCCGGTAGGCGAACTCGTTCGCCGTCTCCGGACCCTCGTAGCGGACCGGCTCGATGCTGGAAAACAAAGTCATGAGGAAAACTCCACGAATGTATTCTTGAGATCCTGATAGAGCCGCTGGAAGGTGCGGCGGCGGCCGGCGAGAAGTGCCGCGAGCGCGGTGTCAGGTTGCACCACACGCTCCACGGCCGGCGCCGTGCAGACCTCCTCCTCGCCGCCGTCGCCGGCGGCCAGGCGCGCGAGCCGCGCCGCCCCCAATGCCGCCCCGACCTCACCGCCGGCGCGGTAGGTGAGAGGCCGGCGCAGGGCCGCGGCGATCAATCGACCCCAGTAGGGCAGCCGCGCGCCGCCGCCCGTGACGCTGATGTCGTTCACCTGTTGGGACGGCTGGTCGCTCTTTTCCGTGAGGACGTCGAGTCCGTCGGCGAACGCGAACGCAACGCCCTCGAGCACCGCGCCGGCGAGCTCCGCCGGAGTCGTGTCCGGCCGCAGGCCGAAGAACACTCCCCTGGCGCTGGGATCGTTGTGAGGTGTGCGCTCCCCGGTGAGGTACGGCAGGAAGAGCGCCGAATGGCGGCTCAAGCCATGAGCTTCGGCCTGGGCGACGAGCTGGGGCAGATCGCCGGCGCCGAGAAGCTGCGCCACCCAATCGAGCGTGCTGGCAGCGCTCAGCATCACTGACATCTGATGCCAGCGGCCGGGCAGGCAGTGGCAGAAGGCGTGCGCCGCCCGCTCCGGATTCGGACGGAAGCGGTCAGTCACCACGAAGAGCACGCCCGATGTTCCAAGTGACAGGAATGCCTGTCCGGGGCGCACGACGCCGAGGCCGACAGCACTCGCCGCGTTGTCGCCACCACCACCTGCCACTACGACGCGATGCGCAATCCCGAGTGCAGCGGCGGCTTCCGCGGTGAGAGCTCCGGAGGGGCTCGAGCCTTCAACGAGCCGCGGCATGTGCGCGCGGCTGAGATCCGTCGCCGCGAGCATTGCATCGGACCATTGGCGCCGGCCGACATCCAACCAACCGGTGCCGGCGGCATCGGACATCTCGCTGACTTTGTCACCGGTCAGGCGCAGGCGCACGTAGTCCTTCGGCAGCAGCACGCACGCGGTGCGGCGAAAGATTTCCGGCTCGTGTCGCGCCACCCAGAGGAGCTTCGGGGCGGTGAACCCGGGCATCATGATGTTGCCGGTGATGGCGCGGGAGGAGGGTTCCCGGCGCTCGAGCTCGAGGCACTCCTCGGCGGAGCGGCCGTCGTTCCAGAGGATGGCCGGCCGCAGGGGACGGTCCTGCGCATCGAGCAGCGTCGCACCGTGCATCTGGCCGGAAAGGCCCACGGCGCGCACTGTGGCCCGGGCGGCGCCCGGGAGTGCGCTCACCGCGCGCACCGTCGCTTGCCACCAGGCCTCGGGGGACTGTTCCGAGAACCCGGGTGCCGGCCGGCTGACCTCGAGCGGCGCCGAGGCCGAGGCCGATACGGTGCCTTGCTCCGTCAGGAGCACTGCCTTGACGCTCGAGGTGCCGATGTCGATACCGAGATACAGCGCGGCGCTCCAATCCAGAGAAGGTGCCGCCGCGATGGTAGCGGTATCAGACCGCGGGTGTCAATTGTGCTAGGCTTGCCGCGAGCAGTATATGGACCTGTGCACCCGGGCACTTGCCGGCGTGTCGGGTGGGCCACTCGGCATCGCGTCGCAATCGGGATTGCCGTGTCGAAGACAGCAGCGACCGTGACCCTCAGTCTCCGGCCTCGGGCGGCCGGCGCTACCCTGCTGCGCTGGCTCTATGACGAGATCAGGCTCGCCATCGTGGAAGGCAGGCTCGCCCCCGGCGCGCGGTTACCCTCCACTCGCGGCATTGCCCGCCAGTATCGCGTCGCGCGCGGCACGGTGGTCGCCGCGTTCGAGCACTTGATCGCCGAGGGGTACATAGAAGGAAGCGTCGGCAGCGGCTCTTTCGTACGCAACGTGGCGGCGCTGGTGCCATCGACGTCCGCTACGCCGCGAGCGCGGTCGCGAGCGGCGGTCGTCATGCCATCGCTCTCGCTACGCGGACAGCGGCTGGTGAGCCATCCGTTCCCGATACGCATGGCCGCCAAAACTCACACCTTCCGCCTGGACATGGCGGCGCTCGAGGCGTTTCCCATCAAGACGTGGAGCCGGATCGCCGCCCGCTGTCTGCGCACCGGCGTGCCGAGTCTCCTCACTCACGGCGAGACGCTTGGATTCCTGCCGTTGCGAGCAGCCATCGCGCAATACGTCGGATTGACGCGGGGTGTGCAGTGCTCCGCCGATGAGGTCGTGATCACTTCCGGCACGCAGGCCTCGCTCGATCTCATCGCGCGCCTGGTGCTGGACCCCGGGGACCGTGCCTGGGTGGAAGATCCCTGCTACACCGCCATTCCTTCCTTGCTGCGGGCCGTGGGCGCCGAGGTGGTCGGCGTGCCCGTCGACGACGCGGGCATCGATTGCGCCGGCGGCCGCCGCCGCGCGCGGGTCGCGAAGCTCGCCTGCGTCACTCCGGGATGTCATTTCCCGCTGGGCGTGACCCTGTCGCTGCAGCGGCGTCTGGCCCTTCTCGAGTGGGCACGCGCGGCGGGCGCGTGGATCTTCGAGGATGACTACGACAGTCAGCTCGGCTTCAGCGGGCGGCCGCTCGCCGCCCTGCGCAGTCTCGATCGCACCGGTTGCGTGCTCTATTCCAACAGCTTCAGCAAGATGCTGTTCCCGTCGCTGCGCCTCGGCTTCCTCATCGTGCCGCAGTCACTCCTCGGCGCGATCGACGCCGCACGCTCGGTGCTGCAGCGCTTCCCCTCGGTGTTGGATCAGGCGGTGCTGGCGGAATTCATCGCGGCGGGCCACATGGAGCTGCACATGCGCCGCATGCGCGACCTCTACACCGCGAGGCACGACGCGCTGGTCAGGCTGGCGCAGCAGGAGCTCGGCGACGTGTTGCGGCTCGCGCCGGTCACGGCGGGATTGCAGACCGTCGGCTGGCTGGCTGACGGCATCCCGGAGCTCGAAGCCAGCCGCCTGGCGGTGGAGCAGGGCATAGTGGCGGTGCCGCTTTCGCAGCTCGCCGTCGAGCGGTCGCTGCCGCCGGGCCTCGTGCTCGGCGCCGCCGACACCGACGTGCCGGCAATACGGCGCGGCGTTGAACAGCTCGGCGTCATCCTGCGTGGGCTGAAAGCGGCGGCCGCCGGCCGATAATGGTCCAAACGCCTGCGTTAATGGCCCAATACATTTGACCCGCTTCGCCTACGATGAGGACCGGTTGTCATGTCCGGGGGGCGCCGTGTACTTGCGCAAAGTGGGAGTGGGCCGTCTCTTCTTCGCGGTGGGTTTCGCCGCCATTGGCGCGATCAGTCTGGTGGCGCGCGATTTCCTGCTGCACCAGCAACCGGTGCCGCCGAACATCCCCTGGCGGGAGACCCTGGCCTGCATTTCCGCCGCGTTGCTGCTGGTTCCCGGAGCCGGCCTGCTGCTGCCCGCGACCGCAAAGCGCTCGGCGTTGATCCTGACGGCGTTCATCGCGCTCTGGGTCGTGGCGTTACAACTCCCACACGCGCTGGCACACCCTCTGGTCGAGGGCAACTGGCTGGGGGTGGGCGAGGACTCCTCCATGGTCGGCGGCGGCTGGCTCATCTATTGCGCGGTCGCAGGGCGGAATGATGGCAGCGTCCGGATCGCACGCATTCTCTTCGGCATCGCTCTGGTGCCGATCGGACTCTCTCATTTCGTTTATCTGCAGGGTGCCGCCACCCTGATACCGAGCTGGATGCCATGGCGCGTACCCCTGACCGCTCTTGGCGGGGCGGGACACATCGCTGCAGGGCTCGCCATCGCATTCGGCGTCGTGCCGCGACTGGCGGCAACGTTGGAAGCGATCATGGAAAGCCTCTTCACGATCATCTGCTGGCTGTGCGCCGTGATCGTCACGCCCGCCAGTCGCGAGGACTGGGTGAATCTCTGCATCTCGACCGCGCTCAGCGCGGCGGCGTGGGCGGTGGCCGAGTCGTACGGCAGGCAGGGGCGTCAGCGACTGACCTCGAACGTCGCGGTCTCGAGGTCGACGGAGTCCAGGCCCGCCATGACCTGAAACGTGCCGGGCTCGACCACGTAGTGCATGTTCTCGTTCCAGATCGCAAAGTCGTCCCGCCCGAGCTGGAAGCGCACCCGGGTCGAGGCTCCCGGTGCCAGCGACACGCGCTTGAACCCGCGCAGTACCTTCGTAGGCTCCGTCACGGAAGTGACGATCTCGTGCAGATAGAGCTGCACGACCTCATCGCCCGCGACCTTGCCGGTATTGCGGACATTCACGCTGACGGTCACGGTGCCGTTGGAATGAATGCTGGCAGCTGAAATCACCGGCGGCCCGACCTCGAAGGTGGTGTAGGAAAGGCCGTAGCCGAACGGGAAGAGGGGTGAGTTGTCGGCGAACTGATAGCCGCGATGAGCGCTCGGCTTCTCATCGTAGTTGTAGGGTACGAAGCCGACCGAGCGCGGAATGGTGACGGTGAGCTTGCCGCCCGGATCGGCCTTGCCGAAGAGGACATCCGCCATGGCCGTGCCGCCTTCCTGACCGAGGTACCAACCCTCGATGAGCGCATTGGCCTTGTGGGCGATCTCGTCCACCGCCAGCGGGCAGCCATTGATGAGCACGACCACGACGGGCTTACCGAGCGCGAACATCGCATCGGCGAGCTCTTGCTGCTGATCGATCAGCTCCAGGCTGTCCCGGTCGCCCAGGTGATTGTCCGCCCAGCCCTCGCGACAGAGCGCGTCGCGGGTGCCGATCGCGAGCACGATCTCGTCGGCGGTCCTGGCGACGGCGACGGCCTGCCGGATGAGGGCGCGGTTCGCCGCCGCCGCCGGCAACACGACCTGATCGGTGTATTGATCCCCGCTCTGGACGAGCTTGACTCCCGGCGCGTAGACGACGTGTACGCCGCTGCCCGCGAGATTGCGTATGCCCTGCAGGATGCTGACGGTGTGAGCCGGCACTTCCGAATAGCCGCCGAGCTGCGCGACCGCGGCGTTGGGCCCGATCACGGCGAGCGTCCTGATGCGGTGGCTGTCGAGCGGCAGAGTGCCGTCGTTCTCGAGGAGAACGATGCTCTCCTGCGCCGCCTGCACGGCCACGGCGCGAGCCTCGGCGTCGTTCGTGATTTTCTCAGCGTAGTGCGCGTCGGCGTACGGATGCTCGAAGAGGCCTCCCAGGAACTTGAGTCGCAGCACCCGCCGCACGGCCGTGTCGATCTCGGCCTGTGTGACTTTCCCTTGCGCCAGCGCCTGAGGCAGACTGGCGAAGGCCTCCCCGTCCGGCATGTCGTCGTCCACACCGGCATGCAGCGCGCGCGCGCCCGCGTCCGTCAGATTACCGGCCACGTGATGCAGCGACATGAGCTGCTCGATACCCTCGTAATCGGCGACCACGACGCCCTGGAATCCCCACTGGTTGCGCAGCACGTCCGTCAGCATCCAGCGGTTGGCATGGGACGGAATGCCGCCGATCTCGTTGTAGGAGGCCATCACCACCTGGGCGTTGGCCTGTTGGATCGCCGCACGGAATTGCGGCAGATACATCTGCAGCAGCGTCCGTTGGGAGAGCTCTGCCGGACCCACGTTCGTGCCGGCTTCCGGCACGCCGTAAGCCGCCATGTGCTTCAGCGTTGCGAAGACGCGATCGGGGCCGAGAGGCAGCGTGTCACCTTGCAGGCCGCGCACCTCCGCAACTCCCATCCGGCCGGCGATGTAGGGATCCTCGCCGAACGTCTCCTCGATCCGTCCCCAGCGCGGATCGCGCCCCAGATTGATGACAGGGGTCAGGAGAAGCTGCACGCCTCGTGCGCGCGCCTCGCGCGCGACCACGGTATAGACCCGCGTGATGAGCGCGGGGTCCCAGGAGCTGGCGAGCGCGATGGCCTGGGGGAAGCTGGTGGCGTCCCGCGCCATGAAGCCGTGCAGGCCTTCGCCGTGAAAGAGAGTCGGGATGCCGAGGCGAGTGTCATCCATCGAGTAGTGCTGCACCGCGTTGACGAAGGCGACCGTCTGTGGAACGTCACGGAAGACGTTCTGCAGCGGGTCATTGGCTTCCAGGGGGACGCGGTCGCTGGGCCTGGCGACCTGGCCGATGCCGTAGGGGAACACACGGCTCGCCTTCGCCGGATCGAAGTTGCCGTTGGCATCCTCGATCGCGCCCTTGCGCTGCCAGATGCAGGAAATCTGCGCGATCTTCTCCTGCAGGGTCATGCGGGAGAGGAGGTCGTCGACCCGCGCGGCAACCGTTGCCTGCGGGTCCTTGTAGACCGGTTTACCGGTGGCGCCGGCTGCAAAGCTGGCGAGCGCCAGGCAGAGGGCGAGGGCCAGCGCGCGGGCGCGCCGTTGAGGTCCCGATGATAGCGATATCATAGTCAGAGTTTATAGGCTTTCTTCGGCAGGTTGTAGGCCAGGTCGCGGGCGACGGCGTCGGCTTCGTCCGCGGGGAGGCGGTGCTCGGCTACCAGGCGGGCGAGGAAGGAGCAGTCGACGCGGCGGGCGACGTCGTGGCGGGCGGGGATCGAGAAGAAGGCGCGGGTGTCGTCATTGAAGCCGACGGTGTTGTAGAAGCCGGCGGTCTCAGTGGTCTGCTCGCGGAAGCGCATCAGGCCCTCGGGGCTGTCGTGGAACCACCAGGCAGGGCCGAGCTTGAGGGCCGGGTAGTGGCCGGCCAGGGGAGCGAGCTCACGGCTGTAGGCGGACTCATCGAGAGTGAACACGATGATGGTCAGGGAGCGCTCGTTGCCGAAGCGGTTGAGGAGGGGGCGCAGTGCGCTCACGTACTCGGTGTGCACCGGGATGTCGGCCCCCATGTTGGGACCGAAGCGCTCGTAGAGTGAGGCGTTGTGATTGCGCCATGAGCCGGGGTGGATTTGCAGCACCAGGCCATCATCCATACTCATGCGCGCCATCTCGGTGAGCATCTGGGCGCGGAAGGCTTCCGCGTCAGCGCTCGAGACCGCGCCGGCCGGCGCGGCGCGAACGATGCGGTCGAAGAGAGATTCCGCGACGCGATCGTTCAGGTCCGCCGTTCTGGCTGTCGGGTGTCCGTGGTCGGTGGACGTGGCGCCCATTTGCGCGAAGTACGCCCGGCGCTGGCGATGCGCGGCGAGATAGCCGTGCCAGGAGCCGGTGTCCTCGCCGGTGAGCTCGCCCAGGCGGATGAGACTGGCGGCGAAGCCGGCGGCTTCGGGATCGACCACCGGATCGGGGCGGTAGGCGGTGATGACACGGCCTTTCCAGCCACTCGCGCGGATCGCGGCGTGGTGGGCCAGGTCATCGAGCGGCGATTCGGTGGTGGCGAGTACTTCGATGCCGAAGCGCTCGAAGAGGGCGCGCGGGCGGAAAGCGTCCTGAGCCAGACGCTCGGCTATGCGGTCGTAAGTGCGGTCGGCATTTGCGGCAGTCAGCGGCGCCTCGGCCTCGAAGACCGCGCTCAGCACCCAATCGAGCCAGAGCCGCGTGGGCGTGCCGCGAAAGACGTAGTAACGCTCCGCGAACTTCCGCCAGATGGCGCGCCGCGCCGCATCGCTGGCGGTGGCGTCTGGCGATACGCCCAGCTCCTCGAGGGTGAGGCCCTGGCTGTAGAGCATCCGCGTGATGTAGTGATCCGGCGTCAGCAGGAGCGATACCGGATCGCTGAACGGCGCGTCGTCCGCGAACCAGCGCGGGTCGGTGTGGCCGTGCGGACTGATGATGGGCAGAGCGCGCACGCTGTTGTAGAGTCGGCGTGCGATGGCGCGTGTGCCCGGGTCCGCGGGAAAGAGCCGGTCCGGGTGCAACGCAGCCGCCGATTCCCTATTGGAGTCATTGTTCATGACGAGTCCTCAGTCCAATGCGCGCAGCTCCTCGCGTGAGCGGGAGATCGTCGCCGCGCGTGTCATCGTCACCTGTCCGGGACGAAACTTCGTGACGCTCAAGATCGAGACGCGCGCGGGCGTCTGCGGGATCGGCGATGCGACCCTCAACGGCCGGGAGCTGGCTGTGGCAGCCTATCTCGAGCACCACGTGGTCCCCAACCTCATCGGGCGCGACGCCGGACGCATCGAGGATACCTGGCAGTTCTTCTATCGGGGCGCCTATTGGCGGCGCGGACCGGTGACCATGACGGCCATCGCGGCGGTCGACGTGGCGCTGTGGGACATCCTCGGCAAGATGGCGGGGCTGCCGATCTATCGCCTGCTGGGCGGTCGCTCGCGCGATGGCGTGCTGGTGTACGGACATGCCAACGGCCGCGACATCGAAGAGGCGAGCGCGGAAGTGGCACGATACGTCTCCATGGGCTATCGCGCGGTGCGCGCTCAGTGCGGCGTTCCCGGTGTCAAGAAGCCGTACGGTGTGTCGCGCTTGAAGGACGCGTATGAGCCCGCGGAAAGCGAGCTGCCGCTCGAGACGGAATGGTCGACGCCGGGCTATCTCGAAATCGTGCCGAAGCTGTTCGAACGGCTGCGTGCCGATCACGGCGGCAAGATCGAGCTGTTGCACGATGTGCATCACCGGCTGACGCCCGTCGAAGCCGCGCGTCTGGCGCGCGACCTCGAGCCCTACAGGCTCTTCTGGCTGGAGGATGCAACGCCGGCCGACAACCCGGACGGCTTCGAGCTCATCCGCCGCCACTCCGTCACACCGCTCGCGGCGGGTGAGGTGTTCAACTCCATCTGGGACTGCAAGCGCCTCATCGAGGGCCGGCTGATCGACTTCATCCGCTCGACGATCGTGCACGCCGGCGGCATCACCCACGTCCGCCGCATTGCGGACCTGGCCGCGTTGCATCAGGTGCGCACCGGCTTCCACGGCGCCACGGACCTGTCGCCCGTGACAATGGGCGCGGCGCTGCACTTCGACACCTGGGTACCCAACTTCGGCATCCAGGAATACATGCGCCACTCCGAGCAGACGGACGAGGTCTTTCCCCACGACTACGTCTTTCGTGACGGACGGTTGCATTGCGGCGAGAGTCCGGGGCACGGCGTCACTATCGATGACAAGCTCGCGGCAGGTCATCCCTACAGCCCGAAGCAGCTGCCGATCGCGCGTCTGGAAGACGGCTCGATGTGGGATTGGTGACAGGGTCGCGGGACCTCATCGCGGCACTTCCACATCGGCGGCCGGGCAGGCCGGCGTCGTTGCCGCTGAGCCTTCGACGTAAGGAACACAGAAGCTCTCATAGTGCGCCAGGGTGTCGGGCGGCGCAGCCGCGCCCGCGGGCAGCGGCCGGTGCGAGATCGACTGGAAATAAGCAATGCTGGCGTTGCGCCACCATTCGGCGTCCCTCTCCTCGATGGCGAGGAAGTCTGCCGTCAGCTCATAGCGTTGCGGATCGACGTACGGTCTCAGCGTACTCCAGGTGGTGCGCGCCTGTTTGACCGACGCGACGCCCCGGTCGTAGTGCAGCACCAGGGAATCCCAGAGCGTGCGGCCGGAGCGCATGCGGTAGTCCCACGAGAGGTGATGGAACCAGAGGAGCAGGTCGTCGGGGCAGGTCGCGAGATTGCTGAATTGCGCGGCGACGTGTGGGGCGTATTGCGCGACGGCGTTGCTCCCGGTCGCCGTCCGATCGAAGCCGAGACCGGACGGCCCCGGGGCGCTGTAATAGGTGCTGCTCCAGTCGGGCGGCATGCCTTTCGCCGGCGCGACCCACGGCCCCGGGCCATAGTGGGTGTCGGCAGCCATCTGGCCGGCGAGTCCGAGCGGCGTCATATAGTCGACCGCGGCCTCGCGCGATCCCATCATCATCGCAACCACGGGAGCGACGAAGCGAGGGTCGCTGGTGAAGGTCATCCTGACCCACTCCGCGGCGATCTGTCGCGCCGCGAGGTCGGGATTCCAGGCGAGGCGGCCGAAGGCATACCAGTTGGCCTGGTTGAAGATGGATCCCGACCAGTTGCGTGCCGAGCCGGTGTTGGCCACCCCGGCGATCGCGGTCAGCCGCTCGCCGTAGAGCGAGCCGTCGGTCACGCGCGCCACCGTCGAGCCCGCGCCCTTGGCCCAGGTGTCAGCGCGCAGCGCTTCCTCGAAGAGCGGGCCGAGGTAGACGATGCTGGTCCGCTGGCCGAGGTACTCCTTGGTGATCTGCAGCTCCAGCATCAGGTTGGTGTGCGGCATCGCGCCGAAGAGCGGATGGAAGGGCTCGCGCGGTTGAAAGTCGATCGGGCCATTCTTCACCTGCACCAGCACGTTGTCCGCGAACTTGCCGTCGAGCGGCTTGAAGGTGTCGTACGCCTGCTTGGCGCGATCCTCCGAATGGCCGCCCGTCGTGTAGACGAACGCGCGCCACATGACAATGCCGCCGTGCGGAGCGAGAGCCCGTGCGAGCAGGTCGGCGCCCTGCGCCTGCGTGCGGCCGTAGTCCTCGGGGCCCGGCTGTCCCTCGGAGTTGGCCTTCATCAGGAAGCCGCCGAAGTCGGGGATGTCGCGATAGATCTCGGCGACCTTGGCGGACCACCAGGCCTGCACCCGCGGATCGAGTGGATCGGCGGACTCGAGCTTGCCGAGCGTCACCGGCGCGCTGAACGGCACCGAGAGGTACACCCTGATGCCGTAGGGGCGCAGCACATCCGCGAGCGCAGCGACCTTGTGAAGGTAGAGCGGTGTCAGGATGAAGGGCGTGGCGTTGACGTTGTTGAGCACCGTGCCGTTGATTCCGATCGAGGCGCAGGCGCGCGCGTAATCGGTGTAGCGCGGTGAGAGGTACTCCGGCAGGCTCTCCCACCGCCAGAGGGAGTCGCCCGCGTAGCCACGCTCCACGGTGCCGTTCAGGTTGTCCCAGTGGTCGAGCACGCGACGGCTGATCTTCGGGCTGGTGGCGATGTCGAGATGATCGATGGGCGCGCGTGTCTGCAGCAGCCGCAGGAATCCGAACGCGCCGTAGAGCACACCGATGTCGCTATTGGCGGCGATGACTGTGACTCTGCGACCGTCAATCGTGACCGTGCGGATCAGGTAGCCTTCCGCGCCCGCCTGCTCCAGGTCGAGCGGCAGCATCTTCACGAGAACAGAGGAGCGGGGAGTCCCGAAAACGATCGCGCCGTCGCGTGTCACGCTACTCGCCGCTTGCGGCTGCGCTCCCAACAGACCCGTCAGTCCCCGCACCAGCTCCGCGTGCGCGGCGCGCAGAGTAGGGGAGGCATCCGCGCCAACGAGCTCCGTCGCGCCGGCGCGGTAGCGCGAGAGCCAATCACCCGTCACCGGAACGTACCGCAGCCAGAGGCGGTAGCCGTCCTCCGCCGGCAGAGCTCTTGCGGGGGCGGCGCCCGGCGGCGTGTCGGCGCGCACGGCGGGTGCGACGAGCAGGCACGCCATCGCGGCCACCCAGGGGAGGAGCGTCCATGCTGCCGGCGCTCGCCGGGTCTCCTCGAGGACGCTCGTTCGCGAGATCGGATTCGGCATGAAAAACCCCTCGGGCGTGCAGGCCGGGTGTCGTATGATAACGCTATCAGACGCCCGCGCTCAATGGCCGCGACACGGTGGCGAGCGTTCCGGTCGATTTTGAAAATGGGACGGCAGTCCGGGGAGCTTTCAGACATGCACAAGAAGAGATCGTTTGCGATTCACCTGCTCGCCGTCGCTGCTGCGGCCGTCGCGCTCGCGGCCGATATGGCCGGCGCCGCACCAGCGCAACAACCGTATCGGAACTTCAGCGTCGCGATCTACATACCCGTGGCCTCCACGCGCCAGCTCGCCGACCCCAAGGTGCTGCAGCAGCAGTTCGAGCGGGTCTGGAGCCAGGTGCACTTCAACAAGGTATATCTCGAGGACTATCGCAGCGGAGTATTCGCCGACCCGGCCGCGCTCGATCGCATCGCGCGCTTCTTCAGGGCACACGGCATCACCGTCGACGGCGGCCTCACGCTCACGGCGCAGGATCAGGGAGGCCCCTTCCAGTCCTTCGATTATGAGAAGCCGCAGGACGTCGCCACCGCGGAGCGCGCGGTGCGGATGGCGGCGAGCCACTTCGACATGGTGATTCTCGACGACTTCACGTTCTACAACACGCGCAGCGACGCCGACATCCGCGCCAAGGGCTCCCTCTCCTGGACGCAGTACCGGCTGAACAAGATGCGCTGGGTGGCGCAGCACGTCATTCTCGGGACGGCCCGCAGCGCCAATCCGCGCGTCAAGGTGATCATCAAGTACCCGAACTGGTACGAGCACTTCCAGGGCCTCGGCTTCGATCTCGACCGCGAGGCGCAGATGTTCGACTACATCTACACCGGTACCGAGACGCGTGACCCGGTCGCGACCTACCAGCTGCTGCAGCAGTATGAGAGCTATCTGATTTACCGGTACTACAACAACATCCGCCCGAACGGCGGCGATCGCGGCGGCTGGGTGGATACGTTCGAGACCCGCTACGCCGATCGGTATGCCGAGCAGCTCTGGGACACGGTGTTCGCCAAGTCGCCGGAGATCACGCTCTTCAGCTGGACGCAGCTCGCTTCGCCGGCGCCGGCCATCGCCGGCGACCGGCCGTGGGCGGGTGACCACACCAGCTTCGATTGGGATGCCATGCAGCAGTCCTTCCAGGCGCCGGCGGGCAGCGAGGCGGTGCCCGGATGGGCCGCCGTGGCCGGCTATTCGCTCAGCCAGGTCGATGGCGTCATCGGCAAGCTCGGGTCGCCGATCGGCATCGAGAGCTACAAGCCCTACCAGTCCTCTTCGGATGAAGACTTCCTGCAGAACTATTTCGGCAATATCGGATTCCCGATAGACCTGACACCGCACTTCCCCAAGGGCGCGCCAGTCGTCCTCCTGACGAAGAACGCCGCGTTCGATCCCAACCTGGTGAAGGAGATCGAAGGCAATCTGGAGGCGGGCGGTGACGTCATCATCACCTCCGGCCTGCTGCAGGCGCTCGAGCACAAGGGCATCGAGAACGTGGCCGAGATCAGCTACAGCGGATTGCCCATCGCGGCACGCCATTACTACGGCACCTTCGGGCCGCATGGCGGCGGCGACCTCGATGTGGCCGGACGCAAGAACCCGACGGTGATCTTTCCGCAGATCCACTTCTATACGAACGACTCCTGGCCGCTGATCCGCGGCGAGGCGTCGGCCAACGCCGTGCCGATTCTGCTCGCGACCCAATATGGCCCCGGGGAGCTCTATGTGCTCGACGTGCCCGCCAACATGGGCCAGCTCCTCGAGCTGCCGCAGCCGGTGCTCGATGACCTGCGGGGATGGCTGGCCGCGCGCTTTCCGTTGCGCATCGACGCCCCGGCGCTCGTGAGCCTCTTCGCCTACGACAACCATACGTTCGTCGTGGAGTCGTACCGCGCCAGCCCGTCCACGGTGCGCGTGTTCGTCAAGGGGGCGGCCTCCAAGCTGGTCGACCTCGCCTCCGGACAGAGCGTGCTGCCGGCGCCCGAGGCGGTGCCGGGGCCTGCGCCCGGGGAAGAGGGGCAGACGAGCTTCGTGGTGCAGCTGCCGCCGCACTCGTACCGGGCATTCGAGGTCCAATGACCAAGCCGGCTCGCAGGACCCGGCCGGGCCTTCGTGCCGGCGCGACCATCAAGGATGTCGCGCGTCACGCCGGCGTCTCACCCATGACGGTTTCTCGCGTCGTCAACGGCAGCAAGTACGTGAGCAATACGACGCGTCACGCCGTGCAGCGTGCGGTCCGGGACCTGGGTTATTCGCCGAACCTCGCGGCCCGCAATCTCGCGAGCGAGCGGGGTCAGCGGCTGGGACTGCTCTATGGCAACCCGAGCTCGGCCTATCTGAGCGAGTTCCTGGTAGGGGCGCTGGAGGCGGCCACCCGCCATGGCGTGCAGCTCGTGCTGGAGAAATGCGAGCCGACGCCGGTCGCCTCGCGCCGCGCGGTGCGGCGGCTTCTTGCCGGAGCCGTCGTCGGTGTCGTGCTGCCGCCGCCGCTTTGCGAGTCGGCAGTCGTCCGCGGCGAGCTGAGCGCGGCGCGGCTCCCTCTGGTGACGGTCGCCTCGGGCCGCCCGGCGGCCGATACCATGTGCGTGCGCATCGACGACTACTCGGCGGCGCTCGAAATGACCCGCTTCCTCATCAGCCTGGGTCACGAGCGCCTCGCGTTCATCAAGGGTCATCCCAACCAGAGCGCGAGCGAGGAGCGCTGGCTGGGCTTCACCGCGGCGCTGGAAGAAGCCTCGCGGGCGAAGCGCGGCGAGCGGCCGCCGCCGCGCATGGAGCAAGGGTTCTTCAGCTTCCGCTCCGGGCTGGATGCGGCGCGCAAGCTCCTCGCCACCGAGCCGGCGCCGACCGCGATCTTCGCCAGCAACGACGACATGGCGGCAGCCGTCATCGCCGAGGCGCAGCGGCGCGGGCTCGATGTGCCGCGCGACCTCACCGTCGTCGGCTTCGATGACACGCTCATTGCCTCGACCATCTGGCCGGAGCTCACCACCATTCAACAGCCGATCGCGCGCATGGCAGCCGAGGCCATCGATATGTTGGTCACGGCGGTGCGCGGCAGCCGCCGCAGCGCGGAGCGGCTGCACCGGCTCATCCCGCACGCGCTCATCTCGCGCCAGTCGGCGGCGGCGCCGAAGCTCGCCGCCGGGCTGCCGCACGCTTGACAGGGCCGGGTCGAGGGCGCATGTTAGCGTTAACAACGATGCCGTCGGCGCCCCGACGCACAACCTTGCCAGCCGCGACCTTTTGAGTGCGAGAATGGGGCTGGCCAATAGATGAGGGGGTAGGTAAATGAGCGGCAAAGGCAATCCGGGACTCGTGGCGGGGCTCACGGTCGCGGCGACTCTGGGCGGACTGCTGTTCGGCTACGACACGGCGGTGATCTCCGGCGTCACTGACGCGATCACCAACAACTTCGTGCTGCCGCGGCATCTCGCCGAGTCCAATGCGAACTTCCTCTCCGGGCTCGCGATTTCGATGGCGCTGCTCGGCTGTGTCATCGGCGCCGGCCTCGCGGGACCCATCTCGACCAAGATCGGCCGCAAGGGCGGGCTCATCATCGCCGGCGTGCTCTTCTTCCTCTCTTCCCTCGGCGCGGCTTATCCGGAATTCCTCTGGAGCATCTTCGGCGGCACCGGCTATCACGCCCTGCCGGCCTTCCTGGGCTATCGGCTGCTCGCGGGGATGGCCATCGGCATGGCCTCCATGTTGGCGCCCATGTACATCGCGGAAGTGGCGCCGCCCGCATCGCGCGGCATGCTGGTCACCTTCCAACAGATCGCGATCGTCGTTGGCATCACGCTCGTCTACTTCGTCAACTGGGCCATCCAGTCGGGCCACAGCCGCGAGTACCTGATGACGACGGCGTGGCGGCACATGCTCGCTTCCGCTGCGCTTCCCGCGGCGCTTCTCATCGTCTGCATGCTGCTGGTGCCGGAGACGCCGCGTTTCATGGTGCTGAAGGACCGTGACTCCGAGGCTCTGGCGTTGCTGAAGCGGCTGCTGGGTGATGACGGCGAAGCGCAGTCGACGCTGCAGCAGATCAAGGCCACCCTGGTCGAGCACACGCGTCCGCTGCTCAGCTTCGGCGGCCTCGTGCTGTTCGTCGGCATCATGCTGTCGATCTTCCAACAGGTCGTCGGCATCAACGCTGTGCTCTATTACGCCCCGCACATGTTCGAGAACATGGGCGCCTCGACCACCCAGGCGCTGTGGGACTCGGCTATCTACAGCGGCGTGACCATGACCGTCTTCACACTGATCGCCACTTTCACGGTGGATAGGATCGGGCGCAAGCCGCTGCTCGTCGCGGGCGCGTTGATCATGGCCGTGGCCATGATTTTCCTGGGGTTCCTGTTCGATCGGCATCTGGTCGCCGCGACGGTCGGGCAGGGTGGCGGCGCGGCGGGATCTTCCTACATCGCGCTCGGGGCCGTGGTGGTCTACATCCTGGGCTTCTCTTTCTCCTGGGGACCGGTGGTGTGGGTGATGCTGTCGGAGATCTACCCCAACTCCATCCGCGGCAAGGCGATGTCGATCGCCGTCGCGGCGCAGTGGATCATGAACTTCATCGTGTCGACGACCTTCCCGGTGATGGACGGCAGCAGCGCCCTGAACGCTCATTTCAACCACGGCTTCGCCTATTGGGTGTATGGCGCCTGCTCGCTGCTGGCGGCGCTCTTCGTGCTGCGGTTCGTGCCGGAGACCAAGGGCCGCCCGCTCGAGTCCATCCAGGAGCTCTGGCACCCGCACCAGGGTGCGGCGCTCGCCTCGCCGCGGGCCGCGGAGTAGGAAAGGCTGATTGGTGCTGGCACTCGCGGATGGCGACCTGACGCTGGAGCTTCTTCCCGATCTCGGTGCCGCGGTCGCCACGCTCCGCTATCAGGGGCGCGATGTGCTGCGACCGACGCCGCCCGGGGCGAGCGATCCCTTCGAGACGGCGGCGTTCGTGCTGGTGCCATTTGCCAATCGGATCGCCGACGGGCGCTTCCGGGTGGGCGGTCGCGACATCAGGATCGAGCGTAACGCTCCCAACCAGGCGCATCCGCTCCATGGCCATGGATGGAGGCAGCCGTGGCGCGTCGAGTCGGCCACCCGGGACCGCGCGGTGCTTTCCTTCGAGCATCCCGCGGACAGCTGGCCCTGGCATTACCTCGCCACTCAGACCCTGACACTGCGCGCTGACAGCCTCGACCTGGAGCTTGCGGTGGAGAACCGCGACTCGACGCCGATGCCCGCGGGCCTCGGCTGGCATCCCTACTTCCACAAAGGGCAGGGCGCGCGGCTCAAGGCGCGCGTGGAGGGCGTCTGGCTCACCGACGAGGAGTGCCTGCCGGTGCGGCTCGCTCACGGGACGCGATTCGGGCAATGGGGCCGCGGCGACGAGGTGGCGCGCCCGGAGCTGGTAGATCACTGTCACACCGGCTGGCCGGGCGTGGCGGAAATTCTGCTGCCGGAGGCGCGGCTGCGTCTCGCGCTCACGGCGAGCCGCGCACTGCACTGGCTGCACATCTACAGTCCCCCCGCCCTGGACTTCTTCTGCGTCGAGCCCGTGAGCCACATGCCGAACGCGATCAACCGCTCGGCGCCGCCGGCGATCACCGGCCAGAAGCTGCTCGCGCCGGGAGAGCGGTTCGATGTGCGCGTCACGCTGAGCGTGGTGAACTCAGACTATTGAAACGGATGCAGGTATGCTTTGCCATCATGGATGCCAAGCATGTCTGCCAGGTGGGCGCCGAGCTCGGCGAGGGCCCGGTGTGGGTCGAGCGCGATGAAGCGCTCTGGTTCGTCGATATCAAGGCGCGGCGCGCGTACCGCTGGCATCCGGGCAGGCGCGAGCAGCACTTCTGGACGGCGCCGGAGCAGCCGGGCTTTCTCGCGCCGTGGCGCGGCGGCGGCTTCATCGCGGGACTGAAGACCGGACTGCATCGATTTGATCCGGAGACGTCCGAGTTCGTGCTCCTGACGCGGGTCGAGCCGCACCTTCCCGACAACCGGCTGAATGACGGGTACGTGAGCCCAGAGGGTGAGCTGTGGTTCGGCTCGATGCATGATCGCGAAGCCGAGCCGAGCGGTGCCCTGTACCGTCTGGATGCCGACGGGAGGGTCGTGTGCCTCGACAAGGGCTACGTCATTACGAACGGTCCGGCCTTCAGTCCCGACGGGCGTGTGTTCTATCACACCGATACCTCTCGCCGGACCGTGTATGCGTTCGACAGGCCGGACCCGCACACGCTGGCGCGAAAGCGCGTTTTCGTGCAGATTGACGAGGCTGCGGGCCACCCCGACGGGACTACGGTGGACCAGGAGGGCTGCGTGTGGGTAGCCTTGTGGGGTGGGTGGGCGGTACGGCGCTACTCCCCTGAAGGCGAGGTGCTCGCGACCGTGCGTCTGCCGTGTGCCAACGTCACGAAGATCGCCTTCGGCGGACCGGATCTTCGCACGGCGTATGTGACCACCGCATGGGCGGGGATGACGCCGCAGCAGCGCGCGTCGCAGCCTCTGGCGGGCGACCTCTTCAGCTTCGAGGCGCCGGCGCCGGGGTTGCGGCCGGTGGCGGTCGAGCCCGTTCCAACACATAACTGACTGCGGAGAGTGACTACAGATGGCGGCGAACTATCCTGACTTGAAGGGCCAGGTGGTGCTGGTCACGGGCGGCGGCTCGGGAATCGGCGAGGCGATCGTGCGCCGGTTCGCGGCCCAGCAGGCGAAGGTTGCCTTCATCGATATTGCCGTGGAACCCTCGCGGGCGCTGGTGCGGGAGCTGGAGGCCGCCGGGACGCCGGTGCATTTCGAGCCCTGCGACCTCACCGACATCCCGGCGCTGCAACGCTCCGTGGCGGCCACAGCCAAGCTCCTCGGACCCATCCAGGTGCTGGTGAACAATGCCGCCCACGATGAGCGCCACGCCACCGAGGAAGTGACCGAGGCGATCTGGGACAGCCGCATCGCGGTCAATCTCAAGCACCAGTTCTTCTGCGCCCAGGCGGCGATCCCCGGCATGAAGTCCCTGGGCAAGGGCTCGATCATCAACCTGGGGTCGATCTCGTGGATCATCGGGCAGGGCGGTATGGCCGGCTACACGGCGTCGAAGTCAGCCGTGTTGGGCCTGACACGCTCGCTCGCTCGCGACTTTGGCGCCTACGGGATACGAGTCAACGCCGTGGCTCCGGGCTGGATCATGACCAAGCGCCAGCTCGAGAAATGGGTGACGCCGGAAGGCGAAGCCGAAATCGTGGCCCGCCAGTGCCTGAAGCGCAAGCTGGAACCCGCGGAGGTCGCGCAGGTCATCGTCTTTCTCGCCTCGGAGGAGGCGAGCGCCGTCACAGGTCAGCACTATATCGTGGACGGCGGCTGGGTCTAGTCAGGTCAGTGAACGAATTTCGCGATGCTGAAGGCGAGAGCCGCAACGGTAATCGTGGTGGCGACTACCCATTGAATGATCGCAGTCTTCACGTCGCTGACGTCGGCTTTGGTCGCCAAATGGGGTATCACGGCTTTGATGGCTGATATATCCGCCTTCATGGCGGATATATCGGTCTCGACCGTGCCAAGCCGCCTCAGTACGTCGTCCACATGCCCTCCACCCGCATCGCTTACAACCGACCACTGCTGAAACCGTCGCTGGCGGCAGCATGGTCGGCTTCGCAAGGGGGGTCAAGGCGATTTGATTGCGTATTCCGGCAATTTTGCGCGATACTGACATCCGTCATGGCCTCCCTCATCCACCAGATCGGGTCGATTATGTACCCGGCTTTCGCTGAAAGCCGGGGCTGCCGTGCGCTCGATCGAGGTGAAAATGTGATGAGGATCCGTTGCGATGAATCTACCAGAAGCGTTATTGGAAGAGACCGCCACCCAGGCACTCTGCCTGCGCGTCAACGCTGACGCTGATCCGGGCGCACTCGCCCGCGTCCTGACTTCTTTCCAAACCCTCAACGTCGTGCCCCGCCGCGTAGTCGCGGAGCTTGGGACGACGGGTACGTTGTACATCCGGATTGACGTCACTGGTCTGACCGAGAGGCATCTCTCGCTGATCGCCGCGAAGATCGGGCAGGTGCCTTGCGTAGGGAACGCTTACTGGCACCGTCTGTAGCGGACGCGTAGACCTTGGCTGGGTGGGCGAGGTAGGCTGCGCACTCGCACTACTTAGCTCGGGTAACCGTGAAAGCGCTCATCATCGGCAGCGGCCTCATCGGCGTTACGTCCGCTTACTTTCTCTCGCGCCGCGGCTGGGAGGTCACCGTCCTCGACCGTCAGGATGGCCCGGCACAGGAGACGAGCTTCGCCAACGGCTCGCTCCTGACACCCAGCATGCCGGAGCCCTGGAACGCCCCAGGGAGTTGGCGCGTGCTGCTCGCATCCATCGGCCGTTCCGACTCGCCGCTGCAGCTGCGCGTGAAGGCCCTGCCGCACCTCGCGGGTTGGGGCGCCACGTTTTTGCGCAACTCCAGCCGGGAGAGATACGAGCGCAACTCGATCAAAAACCTGAAGCTGGCGCTGCATTCCCTCGAGGTGCTGCAGCGGCTGCGCCAGGAAATCGACATCGAATATGGCGGCGCCGCGTCGGGAACGTTGCGCGTGTTTCGCGATCCCGCACAGCTCCAGCGGGCAATCGCGTGGGCGGACAGGCTCGAGGCCGAGGGAATGACTTACCGGCTGCTGACAGGCAGCGAGGTCGCAGCGATGGAGCCGGCGCTCGCGCCCATCAGTGGTCAGCTCGCGGGCGGCATCAACTACCCGGTCGATGAGATCGGCAATGCCTACAAGTTCTGCGTGGGTCTCGCGGATCACGCCCGCCGCGCGGGTGTCGACTTTCGGTTCCGCACACCCGTCACCGGCATCGAGACTCGCCAGGGGAAGATCACGGCGGTGCGCAGCGGCGGCCAGGAGTTCACGGCCGATAGTTATGTCGTGGCCGCCGGCAGCTACACTCCGCTCCTGCTCCAGAACCTCGGGATCACGGTCCCGGTGCGGCCCGCCAAAGGGTACTCACTCACCTTCGAGCGTCCATCGCCCGATATTCCGTTTCGCGTCCCCGTCTGCGACGATGATTTCCACGCCGTGGTGGTACCGCTCGAGAACGTCATTCGCGTGGCGGGAACGGCGGAGTTCACCGGCTACGACCTGTCCCTGTCCCAAGCTCGTATCGGGAACCTCGTCAAGCTGGTGAGACAGGTGCTGCCTGCCTGGACCCTGGACCCCGCCAAGGCGAAGCCGTGGTGCGGCCTGCGGCCCATGTCGCCCGACGGTGTACCGATCATCGGGCCGACGCCGATCGGCAATCTCTGGATCAACACCGGCCATGGGCACCTCGGCTGGACCATGGCGGTCGGCTCCGGCCACCTCCTGTCTGACCTGATGACGGCGGGCTCACCGGCAGTCAACCCCGGCGGCTATGCGCTCGCCCGGTTCGACGGCGCGATGAGCTGAGCCGGACCCTCCTTGGGCCACTGGACGGCCGGGGGTGATGGGCTCATCCTTTCCAGCTTCGTGAGGACGAGGGATAGCTCGTGCAAAGAGACATTCGTGAGACGGCTCTCTATCGGGAGACGGAGTCCCTGTACCGAACCTTCCGCCGGCCCGGCAGCGGGCTCATTGCCGATGCGGTCGAGATCTCCGCGCACGGCAAACGGGCGGTTTTCACCGGCACGCTGATCGACTCCGCGAACGAGGCGGCCTCTCGCATCTGCCTCACGGACCTGACGAGCGGCGACACCCGGGTGCTGACCCTGGGCCCCAACACCGACCGGGCGCCCAAGCTCGCACCCGACGGGCGGCAGATCGCCTTCCTGTCCGACCGGCGCAAGGCCGGCGATTTCCAGCTCTACCTGCTCGATGCCGAGAGCGGGGAGTGCCGCGCCACCCCTCCGGTCGAGGGCTGGGTGGAATATCTTCACTGGTCGCCCAACGGCCGCCGGATCCTTCTCGGCGTCGCCGGGCACGGGGCGGATCTCTCCGGCGCCCAAGGCGCCGCGGCCAGCAAGACGGCACAGGACGTTCCGGCCTGGCTGCCGGCAGTCGACACGGGGGATGAGAGCTACCGCTGGCGGCGAGCCTGGGTCTATGACCTGGAGGAGAATCGCGTCAGCCAGCTCAGCCCCGCCGCCAGCAACATCTGGGAGGCTGCCTGGTGCGGCAATGAGGCGATCGTGGCCGTCGTCTCCCCGGGACCCAGCGAGGGCCTCTGGTACACCGCGCGGCTGAGCCTCATCCAGACGGAGGGTGGCGCCAGCCGCGACATCTACGGGCCGCAGGATCAGCTCGGCTGGCCGAGCGGCTCACCGTCCGGCCGCCACGTCGCGGTAGTCGAGGCGCTCTGCAGCGACCGGTGGATCGTGGCAGGGGACCTGAGGCTGATCGATACCAAGAGCGGCGAGGTCCGCCAGATCGCAACCCGCGGGATCGACGTCACCCATACCGAGTGGCGGTCCGACAATCACCTGCTGCTCGCCGGCCACCGCGGCTTCGAGACCGTGGTCGCCCTCTACGATGTGCAGGCGGGAGAGCTCGACGAGGTCTGGCAGAGCGAGGAGATCACGACCGGCGGCTTCTACACCGTCATCGCAGGCTTCGGCGATCCCGGCGACTGCGCGCTGGTGGGCGAGGGCTTCAGGCGCGCACCGGAAATCGCAGTCATCCGCCGCGGCAAGTACCACAGCGTCAAGTCCTTCGATCCCGGCGCCGAGGGGGCGCTGTCCGCCCTCGCCAGCATCGAGACGGTGAAGTGGCAGGCGCTGGACGGCCTGGAAATCCAGGGCCTGCTGCTGAAGCCCAAGGGCCGCGGGCCCCATCCCGTCATCCTGAATGTGCACGGCGGCCCGGTGTGGCATTACCGGCCGTTCTGGATGGGCCGCAGAAGCATCGGCTCACTGCTGCTGCTCAAGCGGGGCTACGCCATATTCCTGCCCAACCCACGGGGCAGTACCGGGCGCGGGCAGGAGTTCGTGCGGCCGGTCATGGGCGATATGGGAGGGGCGGACACCTACGACTTTCTGTCCGGCCTCGACCACTTGGTCGAGCGCGGCATCGCCGATCCTGCCCGGCTGGGCGTTACTGGCGGGAGCTACGGCGGTTACATGACGGCGTGGCTCATCACTCAGGACCCGCGCTTCAAGGCCGCTGTGGCGGTGTCACCCGTTACGAACCAGGTGACGGAGCACCTCATTTCCAACATCGGGCATTTCGTGGAGCTGTTCCTCAAGGACAAATACATCAATCCAGGTGGGAAGTACTACGAGCGCAGTCCCATCATGCATGCGCAAAAGACGAAGACCCCGACGCTGTCTACCTGCGGTGCATTGGACCGCTGCACGCCACCGGAAGAGGCCGTGCAGTTCCATAACGCGTTGCTCGAGAACGGGGTGAAGTCGGTGCTCGTGACCTACCCGCAGGAAGGGCATGGGGTGCGCAAGTGGCCGGCGACGGTGGATTATGCGGCGCGGATGGTGGGGTGGTTCGAGGAGCACATCTCCGCACGGAGCCGGTAAGCGTCGCAGCAGAGAGTCCGCCTTCCTCGCCCTGGTGGAGCGTTGCTATTCGAGATGCGAGAACGCCTCCTGGACTAACTCTTCTGCGTCCTCGCGAGAGTTGTCTTCCGCAGTTCCGCCGGAACATCGCGGGGTAAACGACGATTCAAGGGCTCGGCAAAGCTTCCGAGGCTCCATCTCCGCAAAATCGTGCTCGCGGACGCCACGTGCTTCTCGACGGTGCGCGGCTTAACGCCATACGCGGCCCCAATTTCCTTGTAGCTATAGCCGCCCCGGTGCGCGATGAAAATCTGGCACGTCCGTGGGCTCACTGCACTCAGCAGATTCACAACGCTGTTTAGTTCCTGCTCGGCTGCGACCATCCGCTCCGGGGTGACGCGGGGTCAACGAGAAGTCCCCGTCTGTCGAGCCTCTCGGCGTTCTCGAATGTGAATGGGCTCGTCAGCTCGCGGTAATGGCTAATGGAGAGGTTGAGAAGGATGCGCCTGAGCAACGCGTCCACATCCCTCACCTTGGTGGTTTGCTGGTAATCGAACCAGCGCCGGTGAGCCTCCTGTACCAGGTCCTTGGCGTCCTCGGGCGAGCAGCCTCGCCTTCGGCACATCCTGATTAGCTGCGCGTAACGCGCCGAAAGCCGGCTCATCGTCACGAAGCGCTGCGGTCGCCACGTGTTGAGACCTCGCGAGTGTGGAGTCGGAGCGGCTGGTCCATCTGTTCGTAGCTTGTTTGCGCGAGGCCACTTGAAAGTCGTCTGGTTTGTGCGGGCGGGTCGACGGCGCCGCAAATGCGCGCGCCACCTTAGGTGTGCCCAGGTGCGGAGGCGAGCGAAACTCGGGGTGTGGGCTGACGGGCAAACCATATCGGGGCTGGTGTGTGATGACGCGAAAAGCACGGAACGTCTGAAGGTATGAATATATCCGGTGGGCAAATTGGTTGCGCCAGCGTCCGGTGTTTGAGCCACGGAGAATGAGGCCGCCGTCATGCGGCTCGGTGGGCACGTCGCAAGCGGAGGAGTCCGGCAGTGGACTGCTTGAGTGTGACGTCGAGATGGGGGTGAACGCTTTGAGTACGTTCCGCTGCGGACACTGCTGCCTTGTTGGCGCATGCGTTAGACGATGCGTTAGTCAACAAGGCGCATACAGATGGGAAATGTCAGACTTGGTGATATAACAGACATCAGATATGCAATACTGACGCGCAGTTGGAATCATCGGACTGATCGATTGGGGGTGGCCGTGCGCGTGAACTCGAATGCGCTTGTATCTCTGGTCTTCTTTAAAGCTGTCGCCAATCTGCCGAGCTTCACGCCAGACGTGGCCAAGCCGCGTACGACTGAGGACCTGATCGGCCACCCCATTTGCTCGACGACAGCGCTGATATCGCCGGTGCGCGCGAAGCACACACCAGCCCCGCCTGATCGCACGCTTCGCGTTGCCCAGGGTACTGGCTCGGATGCCCCCAACCGGCCGCTCAAGCACCTTATGGCACTTCCACCCCATGACTCTCCGAGGGATTGCGAGAATGGTATGCCCGTGGGTCCGGAAACAGCCTCTCGTCCGTCTAAGTACACGTGCGTGGATGCGTAGCCTTGGGAGCCGGTGACGGCGAGCTCAAGCGGCAAGAGTCGACGACCGACCTGCCTGGATCCATAGGCGACTCTGCCGATGCGCCGGCTCTCGGGCCGGGCTGTTCTGAAGTGCTCGCGCAGATTTCCCGGAACCACCACGCGGCGCTGGTGCGGTTTTTGTCGGTACGGACCGGATCTGTCGAGGATGCAAAGGACATCGTTCAGGAAGCCTTCGCGAAGATGCTGGCGCTAGGTCGCCCTGGGACCGTCAGCTTCCTGGCCGCCTATCTTTGGCGGGTCGCGGTGAATCTGGCGGTCGACCGCGGGCGGCAACGGGCGCTGCACGAGCGCTACATGCGTGCTCTGCCGCAAGGGGAGACGAGAGACGTTTCTGCGGAAGCGACCGTTGAGGCGCGCGAGCGCCTGGCGATCGTGGAGCGGGCGATTGGGAAATTGCCCCCAAGGTGCTTGGAGGCATTTGTTCTGCACGTGCTGAATGGACTGACGTTCGACGAGGTCGGTCGCGAAATGGGAATCTGCAAGCGGGTGGCGCAGAAGTACGTTGCGCGGGCGCTTGAATACCTGCATTCGTGCCTGGACGCCGCTGATGAGAAGAGAGCGAGCGGTGAACGAAAAAGATAAAGCATCTCTAGGCCGGTGGGACGCGGCGCTGTCTTGGTATAGCAAGCTGCGCGGGGCCGATGAAAGGGAACTCACCAGTGAGGTGGGTCGCGATTGGAAGACCTGGTATGCGGACGCCGAGAATCGTCGGATCTTTGACAGAGTAAGCCGCTCGCTGGCGGACCGCCATCGCTACAGCGTACCCCAGAGACCAAATAAAACGGAACTGGAGGATGACTGCTATGACTGTTCAGTGCCGATAGAGGAGTGGCTCACTGCTCATCGGTCGCGAGAAACGGAACAACGACGAATCCCACCAATCGGCAGGTGGTGGTGGCCATATGGCGCCGCCGTCACGGCCGCCCTCGTCGTGCTATGTGTTTTACCGCCGCTCCGTTTTTGGTTCCTTAGCGGTTCTAGCAGCCCGACCGTTTATGAGACCAGAATTGGCAAACTACGGAACGTCCATCTGCGAGACGGTTCAACCATCACGTTAGGAGGTCGGACCAAGCTCCTCGTCACGTTCTCGCCGCAGCGGCGCTCGATAAACCTCGTCGAGGGGCAAGCCTGGTTCACCGTGGCGCACGATTCGCGGTGGCCGTTTGTTGTCGCCGCCGGTGATGGCACGATCACGGCCGTGGGGACCGCCTTCTTGGTGACACGTGACTTTGACCGGGTCGTCGTCACAGTAACCGAGGGGGCGGTCGAAGTCGCGGCACGGCCACCCCCGCCGATCTCGCCAAGCCTTGATCAAGGTGCGCTCGCCAGGTCTGTGCTGGTCCCAATACGCGTAAAGCGCGGTCAAGAGCTTGCTCTCCGCGACAACGGGATACTGAGCCACATAAGGCCCGCAGATACTCAAGCGGCAACGGCGTGGATCCACGGCCACTTGACTTTCGACGATCAGCCCTTGCGCTATGTAATTGAAACGGTGGACAGATACTCCAACCGCCGCATCGTCGTGAGTCCTTCAGCAGGTGGACTTCGGTTTACTGGGGTTATCTTCGATGATGACATTGACGAGTGGATACAAAGCCTGGAAGTGATTTTCCCAGTGACGATAGAAGAGCAGGGGGCCGTCGTCCGGATTGAAATGAGCACCTCTACTCCCGCGGTGCGCGGCGTGATGCGCGGCGCGCAGCCGTAAGCTTATCTCTGGTTATCTCCCTTAAGCGGTAGTGCACGGGCAGCCCGTCCGCGAATATTTTCACCCTCAGTGGTCGCCTTAGCGCGCCTGAATCGTTATTACATCGAATTTTAACAAGGGTGCGCGGCCGGATTAGCTGCAGTGAAAGCGGTACTAGTCGCGACCGGTTAGATACTTGTGGGTCATCCACGGGACTTGCGTACGCGGGTGCGGGGCGGGCGCCATGCGCCTGCGTCACGCACAGAACAGCATAACGGGAAAGGTTGCCATGAATAACTCTGGCGGAGCACGCAAAGGCATTCGCAAATGTCTATCCGGCTCAACTCTGCGTTTCCAACTCAGAGCATCAGCATTCCTGGTTTTCATTTTCGCCGCCGTCAGCACCGCCGCATTGGCAGGCGAATTGGACGGGGTATTTCTCTTTAACATCACACCCCAGCCACTGGATAAGGCACTCCTGCAATTCGGCGCACAGGCGCACGTGCGGCTCAGTGTCTCTCTGGACTCGACGAAAGCGGGGCTACGAACCCAAAACCTGCAAGGTCATTACACAGGCAAGGAAGCGCTTGCTATCCTTCTTCGTGGAACCGGTCTCCAATATTCCGTTCACGGTGTTACAGTCGAAATAGGTCGGGCTGACCTGATGAACAACGCTGCAACGCCCAGCAAACGCGACACCACGCCAGTTCCGATCCATTTTCCGGCCTCGGAACCGCTGTCCGATCCCCCGCCAAGTGACGATTCTGCTTCTGCCAGCAAAAGGGAGGATGGCTGGCTCCGTGAGGTGATCGTAACTGCACAGAAGTATAGCCAGCCCGCGTTCGACGTGCCCATCAGCCTGGACGTGGTTTCAGGGCAGCAGTTGCAGCAGTACGGTATCACCAGCCTGAGTGACTTGCAGTACGACGTGCCGGGCCTGTATGTAGATGATACCGGCTTCACTCACGCTATATACCTCAGGGGTGTGGCCAATAGCCTAGGTAACGGCAGTATGGTGGGCACGTATATCGACGAGGCCGACATCACGACCGAGGCTTTTGCCGGCGAGGAGGGATATGCCTCTGGTGATAGCGGTCTCTATGACCTGAATCGCGTGGAGGTGCTCAAGGGGCCGCAAGGTACCCTATATGGCGACGGCTCGATGGGAGGCGTCATACGGTATATCACCAACAAGCCGCTGCTTGACCAGTTTGAGACGAGCGCAGACGTCACGGCTCTTTTCACGGAATACGGTGCGCCGAGTCAGCGTGTGGAGACAATGATCAACACGCCGCTCATCACTGGAATGCTTGGCTTTCGGTTCGCGGGCATTCTCGAACACGATGGCGGTTGGGTGGATGAGCCGGCAGCGAACCTTAAAAACGTCAACGAATCAAACCTAGTCGACGGCAGAGCGGAGGCGCTTTGGGAGCCGACGGCGCAGTTAACGGTTAATGCCACCGAAGCTATTCATCGGCATTCCTACGGGCTCGGTTCGGGTGAGGACTCCAGCGGAAACATTGCGCCGCCCTTTCAATCCACGCTCACACCAAATGTAGAGGACAGCTCGAACTTGTCCAATCTGACTGCGACGTATGACATCTACGGCGGACGGCTGATGAGTTCCTCGACCTATTTCAGCGAAGATGAGCCTATGCACTCGACGTTCGGCGAGGAGACCATCGACGGCGCAACTTATGGCTATACCACTCCATATCAGGTCAATGAGGATAGAGACTTCAGTGAGGAGCTAAGACTCGTTCACGCCGGAGCCGGGCCTTGGCAGTGGACCGTAGGTGGATTTTACAAGCACTTCACCGACTCGGGTCTCTTCGGAGGTGAATACTTTGGAACGCAGGCGTCCCCGCTCGCGGCGGTGCCCTTTTATTCCGGCTATTCTTACGGAGACTCATCGACATCGTGGGCTGGTTTTGCAAACACGAGCGTTACGCTTTTTGATCGCCTTACGCTCGGGGCTGGGGCGCGCTACTTCAAAGATCGGGAAACAACAACCACGATACCGCCCCCGCCGCCGTTGGAGGCGGCGAACTTCGCGTCCACCGATCCACGTTTTTTTGCACAGTATCGGATATCGTCACACATAAATACTTACGCGAGTGCCTCGAAGGGCTTTCGGTCTGGGGGATTTAATGACCCGCCGGCATCGCCATATCAACCGGAAGTCCTATGGAGCTATGACCTTGGAAGCAAGATACGCTACCCGAAGGAGGGCCTGCGGATGGACGCAGATCTCTTTTACATGAACTACACGAATTTTGTCACAGAAGTCCTCATTCCAACTGCGCCATTTTATGTCGATACTAATTCCGGTGCGGCGAGAATTAAGGGCGTCGACGCGGATCTGACATGGCAGCCCGTCGACGGATGGCGCCTGGGCATCAACACGGAAATCTTGAATACCGCCTTCATTACCGCGAGTTCGATTTCGCCATACTCCGTAGGAGATCGCCTGCCATTCGCTCCAAGGTACTCTCTCACGGCGTCAGTCGACCGCCACTTTCGCTGGAACGGAAAGGCGGGCGACATGGAGTTTTACTACTACGAAATCAGCCGGGTTCAATATAGGGCGCCGCTGAGTCAATCCGATGTCCTGCACTTCCTAAGTGCCCGCACCGCTCTCCATTGGAGCAGCAATCTAACGCTCGAGTTCTTTGCGCACAACATCCTTAATGACAGAGGTGAGGAGAGTCCGTTTTATACCTACGATGAGTCAGTTAGACCCCGGCCCAGGACGTTTGGAATCGAGTTCGACATGGAGCTCGAGTAAGATCATTGCGCTGACTTGGGTACGCGCAGGGGTTGAATCCTCATATATGATGCGTCGCCGGGCATTCTTGTTATCCGGAACTGCAGCGGCTGCCGCGCAGAGTGTATCTTTCTCAGGGAAATTGTCGCTAAGTGACTTACTCGTGCGGCGGCCCTTCAGGTGGCGCGATGCGGAGAATCGGACGAGCCTCGAGTATGTGGCAATTTCGAGGGCAGGCGACGCGATTGCGCTTCAAGTGACGCGGCCATTGAGCGCAGGCGGCAGATTTGGCGGCGAATCGTGGGGTGAACTGTTTGACGTGCGTGGTGATATTTGGCTGACGAATTGTAAGTTAGAAAATGCTAAATGGCTGAGTCGATTGGCCGGAGGCGCGTGGGCCCCGTGCTTCTCTCCCGGCGGGCAGCGGTTGTCGGCACTGACATTGGTGGGGCCGGGAAGAGTGGGTTTGGTTGTCTGGGAGCTGCCACGTGGAACGTGCCGCATATTTTCTGATCCAAACGTCGAGATATTTCTGTCAAAATTCAGAAGTCACGGTTCGGCGTACGCCGCACCATCCGCCTTATCGCAGTTGTCGCGCCAGTATCTGTGGTTGGATGACAATTCGATACTCTACGTCGACCACGGTCCCGCGCCTCAGCAATTTTTGCTTTCGTCCACAAGCCTGTCGCCCACGCTGCAGGCCTTTCGCGATCTGACTGAAAGAGGTCGGTCGTCGGTGCGCGTGTGGAACGATCGTTCACCCACCTGTGGAGCGAGAAGTCGTTTAGCGGGGATCTGCTTGGATACCGGAGAGATAGGCACCCACTACGAGGGGGACGTCCGGGGTGTGTCGCTATGCCCAAACCAGCGATCTGCGGCCGTTCTTGTCGCTACCGGCAGTTATCGGCCAACTCCGGGAAAAGCCATTGATCAACCGTTACGATCGACCGGCATGGACCAGCCTATGGTCGAATTAAAATTGACTCTAATCGATCTTTCCGAGCCCACTAGCGCTCGGGATATCGAGGGCGTCACTGACGTCGGTAACGTTGCGCCGAGTCGATTGCCACGCTGGAGTGATGATGGCTCGCGCATCGCCGTTCCGGTCCGAACATCCTACTCGGATATAGCGTCGACGGGAAACGACATCGTATGGGAAATTTCGGCGAAGACTGGCGACGCGCGTAAGCGAAGCGCATCATCAGCTCTTGACGCTGAGCTTCTTGCCGCTTTGATCGTGAGCGATAGCCTCAACGCGGAACTGCTGATAGATAAGCGGCCGCAGCAGGTCCGAGTGGATGATTACACCTCGGTGGGCGAGATTAGAGGCGGCGCGTGGAGGTGCGCGCCGCGACAGGTATTGTTCTGGAACGCCCCAGCGCTCACCCTGATAACCCCGGCGCGGAAGATAAGGCTGCCCGGAGATTATGTCACCGTATATTCACCGGTGTCGGGGAAACTCCGCGTCCAGGGCGATCGCGGTTAAGGGGAATGGCAAGACATCACTTCTCACAATCTCGAGCGATCGCTATCGTATCGAGGAGCTAGCGACCGATGCGGATTGGGCTCTTCTTGGGCTCTGTCCGAGGGACGGCGCGGCTATTTATGGCAACGACGCCGATACCGGCAGTTACTTGATATCGATTAAGGCCGGGGAACGTCCGCGTAGATCGCCGCTGTCGTTCAACACATATTTTGGTAGCGTGTTGAGGCCGCAGTGCCGCGTGCTTACGCATGTGTTTCCCGACGGTACAGTTCGAAGTGGGGTGCTGCAGCTTCCCGCAGCACACAAGGCTGGTGAGCGACATCCTGTGATTCTCTATGCTTATCCAAACTCTATGCCCGCCAGGAATGATCCGCTCACCCGCGCTAATACCTGGGCTGCGGTTCACTACCCGATACAATTTCTGCTGGCTCAGGGATTCGCGTTCTTTCATGCGCCATTTCCGATTAGCGGGAGGCTGAGCCTTCAGCCTATGCGGGCCGCCGTTGAGGCCGTGCTACCTTGGCTCGATGTATTGGATCGGCAGGCGGAAATCGTCCCGGGCGACTACGGCTTTTGGGGACACTCCAATGCCGGTTATGTTGCACTTGCACTCGAGGCCCTAAGTCGTCGCTTCAAGGCGATCGTCGCTTGGGATACCTTTCCCGAGATAGGATTCGATAACTTGCATGCCTTTTCCTGGGACGTCGCGCTGGATTGTGGTGGCAATTTGTCGCAAAGCCAGAGAGCGTTCTATGAGGATCCGGGGCAACCCTTTACTCCGAAGCCCACCCCGCCATGGAAGGATCCCACCGAATACATTCGAAGCGACCCGGTATTCGAACTCAGCCGCGCTTCTACGCCACTATTGCTGGTTGAAGGGGAATTGGACGTCTCCCCGCGGGAGATGGAGGAGGTGTATTCGATACTTTACGGTCGAGGAGTTCCAGTCGAACTTGCATATTATTGGGGCGAAGGGCATAACTTCGCGAGTCCTGGAAACATTCACGATAGCTGGCTTCGGACGGTGCAGTTTTTTAAACGGTACATCCCTCCGCGCTGATGGCGCAGTGAGTTGCGACGGCCCTTATCCACATCTCAGCCGCTAGGCAACATAGAAGGGGGAACATTTCAGTTGCTCGGAATGTGTCACGGCAAAGTAGAACCTTTTCAAGCGCAGTGCGGTCAACGATGCTTCGTGAGCATAGGTAGCCGTCTAAGAGGGCCTCGCGTTGCAGTGGCGCGCTGCCACGAAGTTGAGCCCTAATATGAGAGGTTGCATCGCCCTTATCCTCGCGTTGCAAAATGCACGGGGGCACTCGATCGGCGAAGGCGTCGCGTGCCATGGCGCGGTGGCGCCCTCCCTGTTGTAGCCGGTATGTAGGTATTCTCAGGGAGGCCTCAATTAGGGGTTGACTAATCAGCGGGTGTTGTTCAAATGGGGATTCTATGCCTACCAGCGGCCTGTGTCGGTTGAGGAGACCCGCCAGATAGCGTATCTGCACCTGCTTTCCGGGTGGCAGGCGCGATGTGTACCTTTTCCAGGGCATTTCCCAAATGGGACCTCGCGTTGACAAAACGCCCGGAGTGAGAAATCCACTTCCATCAGCGGGACACTCCTCTGGCGGTTCTTCGGGAACTCGGATGGCAAACCGATAGCGAAGTGATGTCAACAGTACGGACCAGACCGAATTTCTGTCGAGAATTGACGAATCATAAGTGACTCTGAGGAATTCCGAAGGCACTTTGTGCTGAAGCAGGTAGTCCGTTGCGCCATATGAGTGCGGCACCTGCAAGAAGACATGATCCCCGCCCTGTCCAGTCCATACGCTATCGCAAGCGTGAGCGTGAGCGAAATTATTGAACTCGTGGATCAGGAGCATCCGTGCGAGGTGCGACACGTCAGGCTTCGGTTGCGCGGGTATTCCTTGAATACCATCAAAAAATGCATTTCCGTCGGCGGTTAGACGGACCTCTATAAGCGGTACGCCAGCCATATCCGCCGCCGCGCGGGCGTAATGTCGCTCGTCGGACTGATCCCCGGGAATAAAGAGGTTTATACAGACGACCCTCTTGGCCAGGCCGAGCTTTGCAAGGCAGCCGAGGACTATCGCGGAATCAAGACCTCCGGATAGTGAGAGCAAGATTCGGTCGTATACATTGCTCCAAGCTGCGACCGTGTTCTCCGTAGAGGCTCTGAGGGCCGACACGGCGGCCGAGTAGTTGTCGATCGCATTGGCAGTGACGAATTCGTGTGGTCTCCATAGAGAGTATTGCTCCACGCCATTGCTGGATACTTTCACGCACTCGCCCGCGAGAACGTCACTGACCTCGTTGAGTCCAGTGTTACGCACGTGAAGTGGGGGGCGAAGTATCATCTGCGCCAAATATCGATCGCTGATTGTGAGGCGGAGGCCGAATGGTTGGATGTCGGTGAGCGACGAAAAGAATATGGAGACGCGGCGGTGATTGATGTAATAGCAGGGTATGCGACCCGAACAATCGCGCACGACGTAGCGTGCTCCTGAGTCGACGTCCCTGATTATTGCGACGTAATTCCCCCAGTAGTTCTGGAGGAGATGCTTGCCCTCCGTGTGCACGATTTGGCGAGCTTCTTCGGTGGAGATCTCATTAGTAACGCTATTCCGGGAGACCGAAAATAGTCGGCCGATAATGAGTCCAGCGGATTCTGGAAGAGCGTAGGATCGCATAGCGCAGTCGCCATCGGGGCCGACGTAAGCGATGAGACCGGGTAAGGTGGAAAGTTCTGTCCACCCGGGTAGCTTAGTCCGCACAATCTTGTGGAGGCGTTTTGCTTCGTCCTCCGATTGAGGTTCTTTCGGACTCCACAGAAGGACGAGGTACTGACGCATTGCGATTACACAAACGGTTAAATCGTCATAATTGGTGAAAAGGACGCGGACGAGAAATCGCGCGTGTCGCAAAGCACTAAGTCGCGTTCCTGGACCCAACAGTGAGCAGAGAATGGATCGGTTGACACACCGAAGACCCAGCGCGGAACTATGCTCCACTGAGATAGGAATTCGAGGAGGGCTAATGAATCGAACATGCACCAATAGCGCCGTGGATAATACGGCCTCAAGGCAACGAAAACCGACGCGAGGTGCGTAATCTTTTCGTCAGTCAACTCCGCCGGCATATGCGTGAGACGATCGCGCCGGGAAGCAACACGTTCCACAATTCTGCTCAGAGAGACTTGACGCAGTAGGTAATCTGAAAAGATACAGGCGCGTAAGAACGACGGCCCGAGGAAGAGTCTTTCACGGCGCATATTGCCCGAGGGGAATTGGGAAAGAAGGCGACCGGGTCTTGGGAGTTTGGAGTGCGGCGTCGTAACAGACGGATAGTACGCCGTTGTCAATAGTCGCGCGGCGATCAACTCTTCGGAAAGGGCCAAGGCTTCCGGGGGAATGACCGTAGGATGCGCGAGGAAATCCGTCTCGGACTTGCGAATGTATGGAATAAGTTGTTCCATTATGTAGGCTGGGACGCTGATATAGCGATTGTGTGCGACGTCGAGAATTACGCAGAATTCGCGCACGAAGCACCAGTGCACTGACGGACTCCAATAGTAAGACTCCGAGATCATGGGGCATCGGTTGGCGGTGTGAGAAAGTGGCGCGGGGCATGATGCCCCGCGCCACAGTCAAGTCACAGTCGGTGCGCTATCGAGACAGGCTCTTCTCGTTGTTGGGCACCTCACCGCCGGTCGGCGGCCCACCACGGGTTTCTGCGGTCACTGTTCCGAGATAGCTGATCATGGTCGTCTCCTCGAGTTGATGGATGTGCCAGTCTCAGAGTGGCGCCAATCTCCGGATGGCGGAGGGAGCATGATGCAACCAAGAGAGTTTGGAAATGCCCCTGATCAGGGTTATTCGAACACTGCTCGCTGGCACGGTGATTGCAGCTGGAAGCAACGAGAATTCCTACGTGCTCTTGCGCGAACATCCGCACAACAGAGCATCGCTATGCCGCTGTATAATCGTGATGATGCTGGGCGCGCCACAAGGCCGCGTAGCGACCGTTCCGGCGAAGTAGGCTGGTGTGAGTGTCCTGCTCGACAACCTGTCCGTGGTCGAGCACCACGATCTCGTCCGCGTGCAGGACGGTGGACAGGCGATGTGCAATCACGAGAGTGGAGCTGCGTTTGGCGATATCGCGGAGGGTGGCGAGAATGTCCTGCTCCGTCTGGCTATCGAGCGAGGAAGTTGCTTCGTCGAGGACGTAGATGCGCGGAGACTTGAGCACCGCCCGCGCAATTGAGACGCGCTGTCGCTCGCCACCCGAGAGCTTGACGCCCCGCTCTCCGACCCGGGTATCATATCCGTCCGGTAGGCTCATAATGAACTCGTGCAGACGCGCAATACGCGCCGCCTCCCGGACTTCGGCAAAGGTGGCGTGGAGGCGGCCGAGGGCGATGTTGTAGGCCAAGGTGTCATTGAACAGTACGATATCTTGTGGCACGACGGCAATTGCTTTGCGCAGGTGCGGGAGATTCAGGAGGGAGATAGATATATCGTCGAGCAGTATTCGCCCATTGTCTGGTTCGAGCAGCCGCGTTAGTAAGCGGACAATGCTCGACTTGCCGGAGCCGCTCGGTCCTACGATTCCGAGCGTCCGCTTGGGTGCAATTCGGAAACTGACGTCATTTAACACAAGACGTTCGTTGTGGTAGGAAAGGCTGACTCGGTCGAATTCCAGGGTGCCGGGTCCGGCTATGGGCCACGCACGGACGGCAGGCTGAAGCTCCGGGGTCTCGCGAAATAGATGGGTCAATTTCTCGAGCATGGCAAGTCCCTGAGAGCATGACTGCATTGCATAGCCCAGCATTTCTACTGGCCGCATCAGCTGGAGCGTGTAGGTATTCACAAGGACGAAGCCGCCGACCGTCATTTGGCCGCGGAGCGTCTCGAGTGTGGCGTACCATATCGTCGCCCCGATGAATCCCGCATAGATGCTTGCGGCTAGGAGGCCGCTACGCGTAAAAAGCCGGGAAAAGGTGAGCCATTCGATCTCGCTGCGCGTTAGGGCTTTACCGACCCGCGCCTGTACCATGGATTCGGCGGTGAAGTACTTTACTGTCTCGTAATTCAATAGGCCGTCCGTTATCGCGGCGCCCGCGTCCACCCGCGCAGCGGAGGCCGTACGTGCGGATTGTAGGACGGCAGCGGCCGAATACGTGAAGGCGCCGGTATAGAAGACCAGCGCACCGCAGAAGAGCGCTAGAAATGGCGGTGGCGCCATGCGTGCAAGTATCGCTAGGACGGTGGCGAGCTCTGCGATCACCGGTAATACTGTGACCACTAATTGATTCAACAGCAGCTCCAGGCCCTCCAAGCCATTCGTGAGCGTTTCGCTGACGCCGCCGGTGTGCCGGTCCAAGTGGAAGCGCAGGGGGAGCTGCATCAGGTGCGCGAACAGTCGCTCACTGAGAGTGCGGAACATGCGCCACTGGATGCGCCGGTATAGGAATCCGCGGGCTTCGCCGGCAATACGGGCCAGCCATTGGCTGACCGCGTATAGCGCGACCAGCAAGATCGGAGAGACGACGTAGCCGTGACCGTGTAGCGTGAAACCGTCGACCAGGAGCTTTATGGCTACGGGGCCGAGGGCCGTGAGTATTGAGGAGGCTACTACCAGCAGTAGAACCCAGGCGAGACGCCGTCGCACGAAAGGTGTGGTCTCTCGGGCAAGCAGTAGCAGGATCTCACGAATCCGAGACACCCTTGCACGCATCTACAGCCTTACGTGGGCGTGGTTGCCCTCAGGTCGGTCTCCCGCCGCTCTCTGGAGCATGACGCCACGGTCGGGAAGAGCATTTAAGCCGGCAAGCGCTAGGAACAGCGCAGGGCGACATTCCGAGGAATACTCAGGATTCCTCCAGCGACGGGCGCGGAGCCAATACCTCTGGTACGAGTTCGTGATGTCGAACCATGGGGCCACAGCAACGATTTGCGCCGCACTGGTGCGCATGATCTAGCGGACACGGTCGGCGAAAACGTTCTTACGTTCGCAATACATCTTGGTGACGTCTGCCCCAAACAGTGTGCGGTTCTCGGCGTTGACGGCGACGATCATCCTGCGCTCCTCACCTCGCTGGACAGTGAGAGCTTGAGGAAACCTGCAGAGTCGGGGAATACCCCTGATCAGGGGTACTCGCGCCGCACTTGCTGGTACGCTGATTGCTGTGCCCCACGATGAGACATCTTGAGCGATCGTTGTCTGGTGCTATTGCTCGTCTCCGAGGAACATCGTGGTTGCCTCGCAGATTGCACGTCGCCAAATGAAATTTGACCGGTCTCCAGTGCCCAGACAATTGCTTGTACACGCGTTCTCATCCCGAGTCGCTGCATGAGTCGCTTCATATAGGAGTGGGCGGTATCTGGACTCAACCCCAGCAGTTTTCCAATCGCCCAGTCATCCTTGCCCTGGGCGGCCAGGCTCAAGCACTGGCGTTCACGGGGGGAAAGCTCAATAATCGTACTCTCGCGCCGAGGGAAATGTGCGCGGCTCAGGACAGCGTACATGACAGTGACCATCGCTTCGACCATGAAGCAATTTGACCGGCCCGCAGTGGCATCGGGCACTATTGTGCACGAGGCCCGCAGCGCGCCCGGTAGCCACGACAGGTGGATGGGAATCGTAAAACCATGAGTAAGACCACAGTCGGCTGCGTCAACAAGCAGTTTTCTCTGCGCGACGGTAATCGGTTCCACCCGAAACACGTCGTCCCAGAAAAATGGCATAGGCTTGCACGCGGCACGCTGCAGGACGGGATCGATCTTGTAGAGCTTCTCCTTGCTGAAGTGTTGCACCCAGGCCGAAGGGTAATTGTGGATCATGATGGCCTGAGGAGGGGGATGCAGCGGGTCGACATGCGCGCAGCAGGCGAAATACCGAAAGCCTAATGCCTCGACCGATTTTTGGAATGCCGCCGTCAGCCAGCTGGTTGGTGAGTTCGCACTGTGACAAAGCTCAATGAAGCTCTGAGCAATTTCGAAAGAGTCCATGAAACGTTCCTTTTGGACGCTACGGACGAGGTCTATTCTCCGATCATGGGAGGGGCTCCGAGCACTCGATAGGAGCGACTTGAGCCGCATCACGGGGGTACCGATTGAACGGGACTAGACCAGAATACGGAGCAAATGCGTGCAATTGAGTGACCGGGATTGCGACGCGGTGTAGCTGACGCACCCGACGCAAGCCTGCGGCAGTGATGACCGCTGCCATTGGCGTGGTGTCATTGCCTTGGTCGCTCGGGTCTCGACTCAGCGTTCGTATCTCCCAGCCGCAATTGAGCGCCAGTGGGAGCAGGGCGCGACTGGCGGCGAAGATTACCTCATCGATACCGTAGAGAAGCCCTGTTTCCAAGACCCCGCAGATGATCTCCCAGAGAAGCCCATGACGTCGCTCTCTAGCGTGTATACGCGGGGTGGTACAGAAACGCGAAGCCTCCCATACTGTGGATCCTCGAGGCATTCTCTCTCGATCGGCTGCACAAAAGAGGTCGCACATAAGGTGCGGCCCAATGGTCGTAAGCAGCCGGGCCGATGCCAGCACGGCACCGTCGAGCTCATCCTTGGCCAGCAGGTACAGGGTGTCTCCCCGGAGGTCATAGCGGTCGATCTCCTGATCCGCTACCACGGGAAGGTTCCAGCCGGCGCGGTCAACGAATGCGGCCTTACGTTGCCGATGCATCTCTGCGAGGTCCGCAGCAAACTGCCAGCGGTGCCCAGCATCTACGACGAAGATCATGAGTTCCCACGCCGCTTCCAATGTATAGAAGCAACATGCCGTAAAAACCGGGCTGAGCCAACTAGCTAAATAGGGGAAGCAGTGCTAGGTATCCGACGCATCCGACGGAACGGATTTTGCCGCGGAGGGCTGTACGTCGTGGCAGCCACTGATCGTTCCGAGCTAGTGTAGGTTGGTGGACGGAGCATCATCCGAGCGGGTGTTGTGTTCAGTCCTGTGGACTACGTCCCCGAACGATATCTGGCCGTTTATCAATGCCTGGACAACGGCTTGCGGACGTGTGGCGACGCGCAAGCGTCGCTTGAGTTGCTCGATATGGTAGTGCACCGTGGACTCGCCCAAGCCCAGCACGCGACCGATGGTCCAGTCTCCCTTGCCTTGCGCAACCAGCGCCAGGCACTCGCGTTCACGCGGGGTCAGTTCTACGTGTGCGGCGGTTAGCCATGGGGCGTGAGCACGAGACGGCGCAGAAATACAGGTATGTAGCCGCCACCTCGATGGCGAGGTAGTTGACGGCGTCGACGGGCCCGTTCGTCTGGAATGACCGTACATGAGGCCCGCAAGGAGCCCGGCAGCCACGACAAATGCAGGGGTACCGTATATCCGTGGATGATGCCGTAACCGCGGCATCGGCGATCATCTCTTCTGCGATTTCGTGATCGGAGCTCGATTGAAAGGTCGGGTCCCAAAAGAAGGGCAATGGACTGGATTCCGCGCGCTTTAGTACGGGGTCGATCTCGTACAGCTTCTCTTCGCTGTACGTTCGCACCCAGCCCGCCCGGATAGTTGTGCATCATGACGGCTTCAGGCGGGGGGTGAAACGGGTCGACGTGCGAGCAGCAGGCAAAATGACGGAATCCCAGGGCCTGCACGGCCTTGAGAAACTCTGCTGCCAAGCGATCAGGGGACGGCGAGCCGGTCTCGCCGCACTCCAGGAATCCTTGAACCACATCGAACTGATTCATAGTCCGTACCGCTCCAGCGGCGCTTGCCGCGCCTGACCCTTGGAACCACGGGGCTACTGCCCCTGCGAGCACGCCTCACTGGCTTCGCTGCGCTCAATCCTTGGACCGTCACGAATTTCAGGCTGACTTAGTTTAGTGACAGATTGATGACAGTGGGGTACATCTTTAGACGGCTTGACCGTCAATACAGACAGGGTTAGATAGGGGTTGGGATTGAGACGAAGATGCAGTAATAAGGGGGGAAGCCCTAATGAATCGTGAGGAATTCATCGCGTACATCGAATCGAGAGCCGAGCAGCTACAGATCCCGGTTCATCAAGAAGGGGAGCTGCTGGGTCTGCCTCGGGAGTTTTATCAAGCGCTGGCGGTGGCTCATCTTCTGGAGGCGCTGGGACAACCTGCCCCGTCCGGCGACGATGTGCGTAAGTGGTACGGTAAGGCGGCGCTTGAGAGCCCTGAGGCGGCTCGGTGGGCTTATCGGGTGGTTGGGTCCCTGCGGAATCAGGATCTCGACAAGCTCGATGTGGACGAGCTCCTGAAGTTCTGGCTCCGGTTTGAAAGCTGGGGCGCCCTGGCGCGAGGGCTTGCCAACGACCTCCGACGGAGTTCGAGTTTTGTCAACCCGTCTAAAGACGGTGGGCCGCGCGCGCCTCTATCGCAAGCGTGACCGTTCGTTTCCTGGTGGCCTGTCGACAACGCGGCCGGCCGTGAATGCGGCATCGTGTATCCGGGTATGTAGCGGGGCCTTGCGACGCCTCCTCGACTTGTCAGCGGACTTCGCCAGCGGCAACCGAACGACGAAGGTTGTGCCTTGGTTCTTGCCCGCGCTCATCACCTCGATGCGTCCCTCGTGCAGCTCGACGAGCTGCTGGCAGATTGCGAGGCCCAGCCCGAGACCGCCATCCGCATCGCGAGTCGGTGTGCCCTGCCAGTAACGCTCGAACACGTGTGGGAGTGCATCGGCGGGGATTCCCTTTCCGGAATCGCGTACCAGCAATTCGATACCCTCGGCACTGTTTCCGCATTGCACCTCGATGCGTCCACCGGCCGGAGTAAAGCGGATCGCATTCGATAGCAGGTTGGAAACGATCTGCTGGATGCGGTCGGCGTCGACTTCGACGGGGCCGGTAGCGTCGTCCAGTGTGCTCTCGATCGTGATGCCCTTGTTGGAGGCCGCGGGGACGTAGGCCTCGACGACCGCCGCGATGAGCGGCGCCAGCGTCGCGTAATGGGTGCGTTCAACTCCCATATGGCCCGAGATGCCGCGGGCAACGTCGACCAGATCCTCGGCCAGCCGCCGTATGGTGTGCGCTACCGTCTCGAGCACGTCCAGCGCTTCGCCGCTGTTGGCGCGGCGTCCCTTGTCGCGCAGTCTGCTTATCCAGGTGAAGAGATTTTGCGCGGGGCCGCGCAGCTCGTGTGCCAGCGCAGCGAAGAATTCCTCCCGAGCCTTGAGGGTGTGCTCCGCCTGATTGCGGGCCCGGCGCTCCGCCGCGTGCTTGCCAGCGGTGGCGAGCCGCGACTCGACCCGCGCCAGCAGCTCGTGGCGTGAGAACGGCTTGATGAGGTAATCGTCCGCGCCGGCGCGCAGCCCTCCGACCGAGGCTTCCTCGCCAGCGCGGGCGGATAGAAGGAGGACCGGAATCTGTGCGGTTGCAGCCTCGTCGCGCACCCGGCGCAGCAGCTCGAGCCCGTCCACCTTCGGCATCATGATGTCTGCAATGATGAGGTTGGGTGGTCGCTTGCTGATTTGCTCGAGCGCCGCGGCGCCGTCGGGCGCGGTTTCTACTTGCCAGCGGTCCTGGAGCAGCCGGAGCAGGTACTTGCGCATGTCGGCATTGTCGTCGACCACGAGAAGGCGTTCTTGGGACGGTCCTGCGGCGGGCGCTGCCGGTGTCGGCTCGGGGTCTTCGGGGAGCCAGCCGAGCATCTCCTCGAGATAGGGTTGCGCGGCGCTTGCGGTTCGTGAAGGTGGTTCCTCGGTGACGATGCGGTCCTGCGGCAGATGAGCCTTTCCGCGCGGGATGCGAACGGTGATCGTGGTGCCTTCACCAGGGGCGCTCTTGGCGTCTATGGTTCCTCCGTGCAGCTTCACCCACTCTTTCACCAGGGACAGCCCGATGCCGGTTCGCTCCACCGTGCGGGCGTGTGGCGCCTCTATCGTCGCGAACCGATCGAAGATGCGTGTCAGGTCTTCCGCAGCAATCCCGGAGCCGGTATCCGCCGCCTGCAGCTCGAAGCTATCCCCGACCACACGCATCTGCACTCTTACCTGTCCGTTGAGAGTGAACTTGAGCGCGTTGGAGAGCAGATTGAGGACCACCTTCTCCCACATGTCCCGGTCGACATAGGCCGGTTCCGGGAGCCGCGCGCAGTCGATCACGAAGCGCAGGCCCGCCCGCTCGAACGCGGCGCGAAACATCGACGCGAGATCCGCCGTGAAGAGCCCCAGGTCCGTGGACACATAGTGCGCCTCGATCCGGCCACCCTCGATGCGTGAGAACTCGAGGAGCGAGTTGACCAGCTTCAGCAGGCGGGTGCCGGCGCGGCGGGCGGTCTGGAGCAGCTCGCGGTCGCCCGGATCGAGCTGCGCGCAATCGAGCACCTGGCGGAGCGGCTCGAGGATCAGCGTGAGGGGAGTGCGCAGCTCGTGGCTCACATTGCTGAAGAAGACCGTCTTGGCACGGTCCAGGGCGGCCAGCTCGCGCGCCCGACGTTCCGCGTTCTCCCGCGAGCGGGCGCTGGAGATGGCGGTTCCCAGCTGAGCGGCCACGAGGTCGAAGAATCGGCGCGACTCTTCCACTGGGCGCATGGGGTTGATCCCGGTGACCAGAACGCACTTGGGGGCATCCGGGCCGCTGTCGGCAAGCGGGGTGGCCAATGCCTGTTTCGGCACTGACCTCAGGGTTGGCGAGTACGGGGCCAACGATGTCCGTGACTCCATCTATAAGGAGGGGCGCATGGCTCGACAACGCCGCGGCGAGCGGCCAAGGGTTCGCCATCTGATCCAGGCTGCCCAGTCCCGGAACACCCCCGGGGAGGCTGCTCAGCCCGGTGGTCGCGATGCTCTCGATGCGCGAACCGGTACTGTCGAGCAGATAGAGGATTGCAAAGGGAACATCCCGCCGCTGCCCTTCGAGGGCCTGTGCCGCAAGCTCACACGCCCCGGCGGGCGACTCCGCGGCGGCGCAATGGCTTGCCAGACGGCGCAGGCAGTCGAGCTGGCGCCCGGTGATGACCCGCCCCGTGTTCTCGGTGGCCGTACAGAAAATGCCGCTCGGATTGCCGTGATCGTCCGCCAGCGCGCCGAAGGAGAAGGTGAGGTAGGTCTCCTCGAGGTAGTCGCTGCGCACGAGCGGCATGAGGAGGTCGGCCTCACCCGTCGGCCGTCCGGTGGACAGAGTCTCGGCGAATCTGCGCGCCAGCACGGGCTCCCAGATCTCGCACCAGACCTCCCTGACGGGGCGCCCCAGCGCTTCCGGATGTCTCGCGCGTCCGCCCAGCGCTATGAAGGCGTCGTTGTAGACATAGATGAGCTCCGGACCCAGGCCCATGGCGCAGGGGGAGCTGGAGGCGAGGATGAGGTCCAAGGCATGGCGCCAGCGGAGCGGCCAACGCTCCACCGGACCGATCGATGTTTTCGACCAGTCGAATCCCTCGAGGCGTTGGGCCATCTCGCTCGAATACCGTCGCACCCTCCGGCTCCCTTGTTGCAGTTCCAATCTTTTGCGACGCGAGCCGAGTAATGCACAAGGCCATCCGCCTGTCAAACCGTCTAAAGACGGGTAGGGGTACCGGGGGGATCGTGGCCCTGCGGGGCATTATCACCCCGGGATGGCGGACCGCGAAACGTGGGCGTAGACTCCCCGACCAACCGCCGATGGGGGGCGAGTTGGTTATGTCATTACGAGCGCGAACCGAAGTTCGCCTGGAGTAAAGCTCAGTATGAGCGACCCACCCAATGTTTATGTGGTGGATGATGACCAGCAACTGCGGGACGGCGTTGCGCAGTGGTTCCAGCAGGCCGGTTATCGGGCGCGAGCCTTCCCATCGGGTGAGGCTATTCTCGCGGCGCTGCCGCAGCTTTCCCCGGGCTGCATCATCGTTGACATGCTGATGCCCGGTATGAACGGCGTGGAGCTGCGCCGGCGGCTGGTCAGCGTCAGTTGCCGCTGGCCGATCATCATGCTGACCGGCCATGCTACCCGGCCGGTGGTCGATGAGGCGATGGAGGCCGGAATTCTTGCGTTTCTGGAAAAGCCCGTGCGCGAGGTCGAGCTGCTGGCCGCCGTCATGCGCGGGCAGGCGTACCTGAGCGGCACGGCCGAGATGATCCCCGATCCGGATATCGTGGCGCGCATCTCCCGCCTGACCAACCGCGAGCGCCAGGTGCTCGATTTTCTCATGGAGAACAGACTCAACAAGCAGGTCGCGGCCGTCCTCGGCGTTGGGGAAACCACTGTCAAGGGATATCGCCGGTCGGTCGTCAGGAAGCTCGGGGCACACAACAACATGGAACTTCTCATGTTGGCACTGCGCTCCGGTCTTTATAACCCACGGAAGCCAAAGCGCTAGTGACTGTCGCGGGGTATCCCGAACACCTCATCGATCTTCTGGTACTTCACCGCCGGCTTCAACACCATGCCGTCGGCCAGCTGCTCCACCATCCCCCGCTGGATCTCCTGCCACGGCGTCTGCGACGGTGGGAATCGATAGCCGTGCGCCGCCTCGAGCGCTTTGCGTCGCGCGGCCAGCTCCGCTGCGGGCACCAGCATATTGACCTCGCGCTTGCGCAGGTCTACCCGTACCCGGTCACCCGTCTTGAGGATGGCGAGTCCGCCTCCCGCAGCCGCCTCCGGCGAGGCGTTGAGGATGGATGGCGACCCCGAGGTTCCTGACTGTCTACCGTCGCCGATGCAGGGAAGCGAAGTGATCCCCTGTTTGATGAGATAGGCCGGCGGGCGCATGTTGACGACTTCCGCCGCTCCCGGGTACCCGATGGGGCCGGTGCCGCGGATACAGAGCACCGTGCGGCTGTCGATCCCGAGCTCCGGGTCGTCGATGCGGGAGTGGTATTCCTCCGGCCCATCGAAGACCACCACCGGCCCTTCGAAGGCATCCGGGTCGGCCGCATTGCTGAGGTACCGCTGCCGGAACTCCTCCGAGATCACGCTCGTCTTCATGATCGCGGAATCGAACAGGTTGCCCTGGAGTACGAGGAAGCCCGCATTGGGCTTCAGTGGCTGCGCGAACGGCCGGATGACAGCCGTATCCACGATCTCCCGCCCGCGGCAGTTGTCGCCGATCGTGCGGCCGTTGACGGTGAGGGCGTGCTCGCGGATGAGGCCCTGCTTCATCAGCTCGTTGATGACGACCGGCACGCCGCCTGCGCGGTGATAATCCTCGCCCAGGTACTCGCCCGCGGGCTGCAGGTTGACGAGCAGGGGCACTTCGTAACCGTACTTCTGCCAGTCCTCGAGCGTCAGTTCCACCCCCATGTGGCGCGCTATGGCCGCCATGTGGACCGGTGCGTTGGTGGAGCCGCCGATCGCGGAGTTGACGACGATGGCGTTGAGAAATGCATCCCGCGTCATGATGGCCGACGGCCGCAAGTCCTCGCGCACCATCTGCACGATCCGCTCACCCGTGAGATACGCGATCTGGCCGCGCTCCCGGTACGGGGCCGGGATGGCGCCCGATCCCGGCAACTGCATGCCGAGAGCCTCCGTCAGGGAGTTCATGGTGGTCGCCGTGCCCATGGTGTTGCAGTAGCCCGTGGAAGGCGCGGAGGAAGCGACCAGCTCGATGAAGCCGGGATAGTCGATCTCGCCGGTCGCGAGCATCTGGCGCGCCTTCCACACGATCGTGCCGGAGCCGGTGCGCTCGCCGCGGTGCCAGCCGTTGAGCATCGGCCCCACGGAAAGGGCGATGGCCGGGATGTTGACCGTGGCGGCCGCCATCAGGCAGGCCGGTGTCGTCTTGTCGCAGCCGATGGTGAGCACCACGCCATCGAGTGGATAGCCGTACAACACTTCGACCAGTCCGAGATAAGCCAGGTTGCGATCGAGGTTCGCCGTCGGGCGCTTGCCCGTCTCCTGGATGGGATGGACCGGAAACTCGATCGGCACGCCGCCCGCGGCGCGGATCCCGGCGGCGACGCGCTCCGCGAGCACGATGTGGTGACGATTGCAGGGCGAAAGATCCGAGCCCGTCTGCGCGATGCCGATGATGGGCCTGCCCGATTTCAGCTCATCCAGCGTCATGCCGTAGTTCAGATAGCGCTCCAGATAGAGCGCCGTCATGTCGGGATTGGCCGGGTTGTCGAACCAGGCGCGCGAGCGCAGGCGGCGTCCACCGCCGCCGTGGCCGTTGGAAGCGCTCATCTTTTCTGTCCTCGCTTCTTGCGGGTGACGTCGATCCGGTTCACCCCGATGTTGATCACTCGCAGGATGGCCTCGGCTGCCGCCCGATCCTCGCCGGCCTCGATGGCATCGACGATGGCCGCGTGGCCGTTGACTGTCGCCTGGTGGTCTTCCGGGTCATCCACCGGAGAGCTGTGGGCGAAGGAAGCGACCAGTGCCGTCTCGATGACGCTGGCCATGGAGCGCATGAGGGGGTTGCCGGAGGCGCTGCCGATGGCGAGATGAAAGTCGAGATCCGCCTCGGCGAAGCTCTGGCGCGTGTGATCGGTGCGCGCCATCTGCCGCACACATTCGCGCAACTGTGCGATGTCGGTAGGGGAGCGGCGCTGCGCCGCAAGCGCCGCGGCGGCGGGCTCCAGCGAGCGGCGCACCTCGGTCAGGCTCTTCATGAAATCGTCATCGAGCCCGAGCCGCACGCGCCAGGCCAGCACGTCGGCATCGAAGTAGTTCCAGTACACCGGCTCGCGCACCCGCGTGCCGACTCGAGTCTTCGAGATCACGAAGCCCTTGGCCGCGAGCGTTTTCATCACTTCGCGCAGCACCGTGCGCGACACCTGGAAGCGTGCGATCAGGTCCGGCTCCGCCGGCATGTTGCTGCCGGGGGCGTAGAGTCCCTTCAGCAGCTCCGTGCCGAGGGTGGCCGCGATCTGATCGTGGCTGGATTTCGCGCGCTCCTCGGCCAGACGGCTCAGGCGCGGCATGGGCCGCGGCGCCGCTGGACGATTGGAACGATACTGCGCTTGTGGGTTCAAGGGGCTGCGGACCCCGCTATCATGCGCCGGAGAGGCGGCGTTTCGAGGGTCATATAATATGACTATTACAGGCTGGCGGCAAGCCAAGGTGCTCGCGTGAGCCCTTCCGAGCAGGTGCTGGTTACGTGCCGGGAGCACGTTTGCGAGATACGTCTCAACCGCCCCGAGAAGCGCAACGCGCTCACATCTATTATGTATGAGGCGCTCGTCGAGGCCTTCGCGGAGGCGGAGGGTGACGGTGAGGTTCGTGTAATCCTGCTGAGTGGCGAAGGCGCGTGTTTCACCGGCGGCAACGATCTCAAGGACTTCCTGAGCGCGCCCGAGGTCATCGGCACCGAGCACGTGATCTCGCGGTTCCTGTCGGCGCTGAGCGGGGCGAGCAAGATTCTCATCGCCGCCGTTCATGGTCCCACGGTCGGGATCGGGGTGACGCTGCTCCTTCACTGTGATCTCGTCATCGCTGCCGCGCGCAGCACCCGGCTCATCACTCCCTTCGTGCAGCTCGGCGTCGTGCCGGAAGCGGCGAGCACGCTGCTGTTGCCGCAGCTTCTCGGCCATCAGCGCGCCGCGGAGATGTTCTTTCTCGGCGAGCCTGTCGATGCAAAGACCGCCAAAGAGTGGGGACTCGTCAACCGCGTGGTCGAGGATGAGGCGCTGATGGAGGAGGCACGGGCGCTCGCCGCCGCTGCCGCCCGCCAGCCCCCGGGGGCCGTTCGCGCCACCAAGCGCCTGATGCGCTCTGCCCATGCCGGGCAGGTCGCCGCGCTCATGGGCGAGGAGCTGCGGGAATTCGCGGCGCGCCTGCGGATGCCGGAGTTCGCGGCCGCCGCCCAGGCCTTCTTCGGCAAGTCTTCCGGCCGTTCCGGCGGCGGAACCTGAGCTAGCGCCGGACCGTTACCTCGCGGTGGCTGCCACCGGAGATGACATCGGCCAGACGCCTTCCCGCCCCGCGCAGGGCCGGCTGCAATGGACCTTGAGCCGGCTGCGCGCCATGAGCCCTCGCGAGGTCGGCTTCAGGCTGCGGCGCAAGGTGCAGGGCGACGCCGAGCGCGCGGGCATCGGCCTCGCGCATCCCTCGGAGCCGACCGGAGTCAGCGGCCGTCCCTGGGTCCTGAAGCTGCCGCAAGGATTCGAAGCCAAGCGCTACGCGCGCGCGGCCGACCGCATTCTCGATGGCCGCTTCGACGTGTTCGCCCTCGAGGATGCCCGGCTCGGCTTTCCGCCGCGCTGGAATGTCGACCCCAAGACCGGGGTCGAGGCGCCACTCGAGTTCGGCCTCGGGCTCGACTATCGCGATGCCGCCCGGGTGGGCGACATCAAGTACCTCTGGGAGATCAACCGCCACCTCGAGTTGGTGACGCTCGCCCAAGCCTGGCACCTGACGGGCCGCGAGCGCTACGCCCGCGGCGCCAAGGAGCTGGTCGAATCGTGGCTCGAGGCGTGTCCCTATCCGCGCGGCGCCAACTGGTGCGCGTGCCTCGAGCACGGCATCCGGCTGGTCAACTGGGCCTTCGCCTGGCAGTTGCTGGGTGCGGATGGCTCGCCGCTCTTCAAGGGCGCGGTGGGGCGGGACTTTCGCCGCCGCTGGCTGGAGGGCATCTACTGCCACTGCCACTTCATCGACCGGCACTTCTCGCGTCACTCCTCGGCCAACAACCATCTTCTCGGCGAGGCTACCGGCCTCTTCATCGCGTCTCTGACCTGGCCCTTCTGGCGCGAGAGCGCGCGCTGGCGGCACCGGGCCCGCGCGGAGCTGACGCGCGAGGCGCTGGCGCAGACCTTCGAGGACGGCGTCGATAGAGAGCAGGCGGTCTGGTACCACCACGCCGTGGCCGACATGCTGCTCATCGCCGGGCTCTTCGCCCGCGCCAACGGCTGCGGCTTCGACGAGCAATACTGGCGGGCGCTCGAGTCCATGCTCGACTTCCTGGCGAGCATCATGGATGTCAGTGGCGGCGTGCCTGCCATCGGCGATGCCGACCAGGGCGTGTTGGCTCGCCTCGTGCCGGCCGGCGGTGAGCCCTGGCCAGGCGTCTACCGCTCGCTGCTCGCGAGCGGCGCGGTGCTCTTCGGCCGGCCCGAGTTTCGCCTCAAGGCCGCCGAGCTCGACGACAAGACGCGCTGGCTCCTCGGCGATGACGCCGCGGCCCGCTTCGAGGCGGTCGACGGCTCCCAGGCGCTGTTGCCGGTGCGCCGCTCGTTTCCGCGCGCGGGCTACTACATCCTGGGACATGATTTCGAGACGCCCGCGGAAGTCCGGATCGTCGCCGACGCCGGTGCGCTCGGGTATCTCTCGATCGCCGCGCACGGGCATGCCGATGCGCTCGCATTCACGCTGACCGTCGGCGGCCGGCCGTTCCTCGTCGACTCGGGTACTTTCGCCTACCACACAGAGCACGCCTGGCGCAGATACTTTCGCGGCACCTCCGCGCACAACACAGTCATGGTGGACGGCGAGGATCAGTCGCTCTTCGCCGGCCCCTTCCTCTGGCTGCAGCACGCTGAGGCGACCGTGGAGGAGTTCACGTGCTTACCCGACCTACAGGTTCTCGCTGCGCGTCATGACGGCTATAGGCGCCTCGCCGATCCGGTGCAGCACCGGCGGAGCTGGCGATATGACCCGAGAGGCGCGATCCTCACCGTCGATGACGAGCTTTTCTGCTCCGGAACACACAGCGCGCAGATCTTCTGGCATTTCGCGCCGGAGTGTCAGGTCGCGTACGCGGACCGGCTCATCACGGCGGCGCGCGACGGGATGCGCGTGGAGCTGGAGCCTCCTGCGTCACTCGCGGTGGCTCTGGTGCGCGGCCGGGAGCCCGGCCAGGGCGGCGACGGCGGCGCCGGCCCGCTCGGCTGGATATCGAGCGGCTTCGACCTCAAGGCGCCGGCGACCACCGTGGTGTTCGCCGGGCATATCCGCGGCGATACTCGCTTTCAGTCGCGGCTGCGGATCCTGCGCTCGTCGGCAAGTTGAGGCGGCGCCGCGGTCTTTGGCGCCGGCGCGAACAGCGCATCATAGGCCGCCAGAAGTTTCGGCTCCTCATACTTCCATGCGAGCCGGCTCTCCACCCGTTCCCGTCCGAACTGCCCCATCCGCTCGCGCCGTTCCGGGTCATCGAGCAGCGCCACGATCTTGGCGGCGAAATCGCAGGCGTCGTTCGGCCGCGCATAGAGCGAGGCCTCGCGGGCGGAAAAGCGGCCTTCGGTGAGCTCGAACTGCACGATGGGCTTGGCGAGCGCCATGTACTCCATGATCTTGTTCATGGTGGACTTGTCGTTCATCGCGTTGACTTCGTCGCAGTTGACGCAGACATCCGCGGTGTTGAGCACCTCGAGCAGCGTCTGATCCGGCACGCGGCCCAGGAATTCGACATAAGGATCTAGCCCCATCTGCGAGCTCAGCCAGCGCATCCCCTCGAGCGCGGGGCCGCCGCCCGCCAGCGTGAACTGGACATCCTCCCTGCCCAGGTCCTGCACGATGTGGCGTGCGGCTTCGAGAAGGTAGGGGATTCCCTCCTGCGCGCCCATGACACCGACGTAGCCCACGAGGTATTTGCGTCCACGCTTCCATTCCGGCACGGGTGGGTGGATCTTCAGCCGCTCGAGGCTCGGTCCCGAGCGCACCACGAATACCTTGTCGGGCGCCATGTGATCGCGCTCGAGCGCGATGCGGCGGTAGCTCTCGTTGGTGGCGATGGCGACGTCGGCCACCATGAAGGTCAGCCGCTCCGACAGGCGCACCAGCCGGTAGAGCAGGCCGCGCCGCCCGAACTTGGCCTCGTAGAGCTCCGGGTTGATGTCGTGGTGGTCGAAGAGGAAGCGCTTGCCCGCGAGCGCCTTGTAGAGTCCGCCGATGAGGAAGATGTTGTCGGGCGGATTGCAGGCGTGGATGACGTCGAAGCCGTGGCGCCACAGGACCTTGAGGGAGAGCACGAATTCCCAGAAGAGGGAGGAGGCGTACTCCAACACATAGCCCCACGCTCCCTTGGCTTCGAGCGGCAGCGGGTGGCGGTAGATGTGGATGCCCTGCAGACACTCGTAGCGTGCGGTGTAGCCGCGCGCCGCGGGGCAGATCACCGCCACCTGATAGCCGCTCGCTTTGAGCGCGGTCGCCTCCTGCCACACGCGCCTGTCGAAAGGCACGGGCAGGTTCTGGACGATGATGAGAACGCGTCTACCAGCAGATGCCGGCGTAATTGGCATGGTGCTCCTCGATCTGCCGGATGCGCACGAAGTCGATCACGAGCTGATCGGGGCGCAGTTTGTCGGCCAGCGCGGCGAATTCCTCGCCGCGGTTGCCGATGACGATGACGTCGGCGTGCTCCAGCACCTGCGCGACCGATGCCACCATCAGCCGCTCGATGTGCGGGATGCTCTTCATGATGTACTCACGGTTGGCGCCCGTGAGCTTCGCGATATTGACGTTGCGGTCGTACAGCCGCAGATCGAACCCCTTGCCGATCAGGCGCTCGATCACTTCCACCAGCGGACTCTCGCGCAGGTCGTCGGTTCCCGCCTTGAAGCTGAAGCCGAGCACGCCGACCTTCCGGCGCCGCGCGGCCAGCACCATCGCGATGCCTTGCTCGATCTGCTCGCCGTTCGAGAACATGAGCGAGTTGAGGAGCGGCGTCGACACGTCGTGGCTGCGCGCATGGTAAGTGATGGCGCGCAGATCCTTCGGCAGGCACGAGCCGCCGAAGGCGAAACCCGGCTTCAGGTAATAAGGAGAGAGGTTGAGCTTCGCGTCCTGGCAGAAGATGTCCATGACCGCGTGGCTGTCGAGCCCCAGGGTCTTGCAGATCTTGCCGACCTCATTGGCGAAGGTGATCTTGGTGGCGTGCCAGGTATTGTCGGCGTACTTCACCATCTCGCTGACTTCCACCGCGCAGCGGATCACCGGACCGGGAAGTCCTTCATACAGGCCCTGCACGATATCGGCGGCGCGCGAATCGGTCGCCCCGATCACGGTCTTGGGCGGATTGCGGAAATCCGTGACCGCCGTGCTCTCGCGCAGGAACTCCGGGTTGTGGCACACGCCGAAGTCCTCCCCGGCGCGCCGGCCGCTCGCCCGCTCCAGTGTCGGAATGGCGAGCTCCTTGAGCGTCCCCGGCAGAACCGTCGAGCGCACGACCACCACGTGGAAACCGCGCTTCTCGCGCAGCGCCGTGCCGATCTCCGTGCACACTCTCTCGATGAAGCGAAAGTCGAGATTGCCGTTTGTCTGGCTGGGCGTCGGCACGCAGATGAAGGTGATTTCGGAGTCGAGAACGGCGGCGAGCGGATCGGAGGTGGCACGCAGGCGCTGCGCCGCCACCGCGCTGCGCGTCAGCTCGGCCAGCTCCGCTTCGACCACGGGCGCGCGCCCGGAGTTGATGAGCTCCACCTTGTCGGTGTTCGGATCGACACCCGTCACCACGTGCCCGCGGTCGGCGAGGCACGCCGCTGATACCGCTCCCACGTATCCCAGTCCGAAAATGCTGACTCTCATCGCGCTCGACTGCTGCTCCGCTGCGCTCCTGAGCTGCGACTCCGCAAGAAGCATTCCGGAACGTGAGCCGAAGCGGAGAAGTGTTGGCAGACGGCGACGCTAAGGGTTGGGCTCGGCCTTCGCAGCGGCTCGAAAGTGATTAGCTTCGGTCAAATCGGACTTGTATTCGGCTGGAGACAGGGAGCATCATCCGATCAACTTCATCGGGATGTCACATTTGACATCTATCCTTGCAGTCTGCAGCTAGGAAGGAAATGCGCATGACACCATCACCGCAGACACGGCAGCGGAATGTTCCGGCTCAGGAGAGCCGTCGTCGCACCAACCCGGCTACCGGCAGCCCGGAAGGCTCCGCTCCCGCCCGCGCTCGGCAGAGCCTCCCCGCCGTCGATCCGTCGATCGCGTTCGGCTGTGTAGACTGGTTCTTGTATCCGGGTCAGGCCGTCGGCCGATCCGCGCTCGGCTAGCTGGCGAGTCCCCGCGCCCAGAGCACCGTCGCCATTCCGGCGAGGGTCATGACGAGCGAGGCGGCCACGTGGGTCGCCACCTCGGCGAGCGCCCAGATCGCTTGGCCGCGCTGCAGCAGTCCCACCACCTCCGCCGAGAACGTCGAGAACGTGGTGAGGCCGCCGCAGAAGCCGGTGATGACCAAGAGGCGCCATTCCGCCGGCAGGGCCGGGAAGGTGGCGAAGAACGCCACCGCGGCGCCGATGATATAGCCGCCGATGAGGTTCGCGGCCAGGGTGCCGGGCGGCAGCAGCGGAAAGAGGGCGTTCAGGCGGTTACCCAGCCACCAGCGCAGCAGCGCCCCGGCGCTGGCGCCCACACTGATCGCCACGATCGACTTCCACATGCCCCGTACCGCCCCTCAAAAGCGCCAAAGGCTACGCTAAGCGCACTCCAGCGGCCAGTGCCGTCACGGGATGCAATGGTAGCGATATCGGGGGCCGTCTTGACACGGCGCCGGTCCGGGCTCAAACTTCACTGGATGGTAATGTATAAAGAAGAGCGCCTCGATCGCATATTTTCCGCCCTCAGCGATCCGACGCGCCGCTCCATACTGGCGCGACTCGAAACCGAGCCCAGGCTCTCGATCAGCGATCTCGCCGAGCCGTTTCCGATGACCATGCCGGCGGTGCTGAAGCACCTCGACGTCCTTTCCGAGGTTGGCCTGATTCGTCGCTCCAAGGCTGGCCGCACCGTATGGGTGCAGATAGAGGCCGGCTCGATGAAGGCGGCCATGGATTGGCTGCAGCGTCATCGGGTGTTCTGGACCACCAGTCTCGATCGGCTGGCTCGTTACGCGGAGGCAAAGGAGCGCGAGGCCGGGGGAAAGAGCAAATGAATCAGGCCGTTCTGGTGCGACGGATCGCTGCGCGGCCCGCCATTGTTTTCGACGCCCTCGTGACCGAGGACGGCATCGCATCGTGGTGGGGACCGCACGACGAGCCGGCCATCTCCGCAAGGGTGGATCCCCGGGTGAACGGAGCCTTTCGCGTTCGCTTCCGCACGGCCGATGGTCGCGTGCATGAGTGCGCCGGGGAGTTTCTGGAGATCGTCAAGCCGACGCGTGTCGTCCTCAGCTGGCGCTGGGCCGAGGGCGGCGAGCCCGACGAAGTGACGGCGAACAACATATCCAGGGTCGAGTTCCGCCTGCGCGCGATCGACACCGGCACCGAGCTCACACTGATCCACTCCGCTCTGCAGACGGAGGTTTCGGCCCAGAGTCACGAGGGCGGATGGGGTGGCGCCCTCGAGAAACTCCTGCGGCAGTTTCCCGAGAAGAATCAGCAGCTGTGAAAAACAAGCTATCCAAAGATCGACGCGGCCCCCTGGCGCGTCTGACCGCATCGATTGCCGTGATCTCGACTTTTGCCGCGTGGGTGTTGCCCGGCGGCGCGGCCGCTGCGGCCATGGCCCCGATCGCGTCCTACCTCATGGCAAACAGGGACGACGAGATCGCGATGGCGCGCAGCGCAGCGCCCGCCTCGATCGCGGCACACGCGTCCGTCATGGTGCTGGACGGGCACGGCTATGTGACCGCCGTAAAAGGAACCAACGGGTTCGTTTGCCTCGTCGTCAGATCCTGGGACAACGAGCTCGACTCCAAGAGCGGCGTGTTTTGGAATCCGCAGTTCCACGCGCCGTTTTGTCTCAACCCCGCCGGCGCGCGCTACGAGCTCGCCATCTACCTGATGCGAACTCAGTGGGCGATCGCGGGCGCATCCGAGCAGCAGATGGCCGAGCGCGAGAAAGCCGCATGGGCCGCGGGTAAATTGCACGAGCCGCAGGCCGGCGCAATGTGCTACATGATGTCCAGGCGCGGCGATCTGGGCGGCGGATCGGCGTGGCATTCGCATGTCATGTTCTACCTCCCGCACGCACAGGCCGCGAGCTGGGGCGCCAACCTGAAAGGTGTCCCCATCACGGGCGCCCCCGGCGATCACACCACCATATTCTTCGTGATGGTGCCCTTCTGGTCCGACGGCACAGCGGAATCGGGCGCCGAGTAGGGCGCGCCGCACTCCGATCGTTGCGCCGGAGCCGCACGCTGCGCCCGGCCGTGCCGGCATAAGCCTCCTTGCGGTGCATTGCTTGACACTCGGTGTTGCCGCGCGCACACTTTACCAACTGGTAATCCAATTATTAATTGGGATGTGTGTTGCTGTTGCGCAACAAACGGTGCACGCGCATTCCAGGGGGAACTCAATTGCGTAATGTCATCGGTCTCAATCAATCCGTCGGCTATTCCGTCAAGCGCGCGCTCGCGCTCGCTGCACTCGCCGCTTGCGGCGCGGGTGGTCTGGTGGCGCATGCGCAGCAGGCCAGCGGCGCCACCGCGACGCCCATCGATGCCAAGAGCACGGCCGCCAAGAGCGCAACGGCCAAGAGCACTGCCGCAAAGACGACCACCGCGAAAGCGCCCATCGTGCTCGCGCAGACCACGCCGCCGCCGCCGGCCACTGCCACCTTGGCGCCGCCGGTGCTCGAAACCGTGGTGGTCACAGGCACGCTGATCGCCAGGCCACAGGCGGAGACCGCAGAGGCGATTTCGGTGATAACCGCGACGACTCTGCAGAACGAGGGCATCGTGAACGTGGAGCAGGCACTGGACACGCTCACCTCCAACAACCCGACGATCAACGTTTCCTCATCCGTAGGGTCGTTCTCCGGAGGCGGCACCTACGCCAACCTGCGCGACCTCGGCAGTGTCCGCACGCTGGTGCTGCTCGATGGTCAGCGTCTCGCCGGTAATGCCTTCAACAACAATCCCAGCGGCGACGCGGTCGATCTGAGCGGCATCCCATTCTCGGCGATCGAGAGCGTGCAGGTGCTGCGGGAAGGTGCCTCGGCGCTGTATGGCTCGGATGCCATCGCGGGTGTGATCAACTTCATCACCAAGAAGAATTACCAGGGGGGCGAAATCGACGGCAGTTTCGATCACCCGCAGGATCCGGGTGGCAGCTCCGGTAACGCGAGCTTCACCTTCGGTCATGGCGACCTGGCCACCGACGGCTATAACATCATGGTCACTGGAAGTTACAGCAAGCAGGAGGAGCTGACGGCGACTCAGCGGTCGTTCACCGCCTCCGGCTTCAATCCGGCGGGGGGCATCGGCGTCACGAACAATCCCGGCACGTGGCCGGGAACCATAGAGAGCAATCCCGACCCTACCACTGGGTCTCCCACCGAGTTCTGGCAGCCCGACTATCCGGGCTGCCCGGGTAACCCCTTCCTGACGACGTATTACGGCGCCTGCTCGTACCGGTATACCGCCGCGACGGATCTGGTTCCGGAGTCGAACGAAGAGTCGGGGATGGTGGACTTCACCAAGGCGCTGCCTGCCAACAATACGCTGGAAGTGCAGTACTTCTACACCCAGTCCAAGACGACCGGCTACTCCGGTCCCATGTTCTATTTCTTCGAAATGACGCCCCAGGCGGACCCGAACTATTTTCCGAAGTCAGGGGCCGGGCTGACCTGCGAGACGTACGCCACGACCTGCACCGCGCCGATAGACCTCACCGATCCCATCGATGCGGTATGGACCGACCCCAATAACTCCCGTTACAGCGACAACATCAATACCGAACAGCGTGCCCTGGTGACGTTCTCCGGAGTCAACGCCGGGTGGGACTACACGGTCGATCTCAACTACAGCATCAACAAGAACACGGACGGATGGGTGGGGGGAATTCCCAATGAGGCGGTGCTGGCGCCCACCACCGACCCCAATACCGGTGTCTCGATCCTCAGCAATCTGATCAATCCTTTCGGCCCGCAGACCGCGGCCGGCCAGGCCCTGATCAACAGCAGCTATATCAACGGCGACTACCAGGCCGGCCAGCTGAAGCGGTGGAGCGTCGATACCCATGCCAGCCACGAGCTGGGCGATGCGTTCAATGCGGGTACTCCGGCGACCGTGGCGTTGGGCGCCAGTGTGGAGGGCCAGAGTTACGAAAGCGCCACCACCCCGTACAACAATCTGGTATTCGCCGCCACCGGCCTTTCGGCCGCCGCCATCGAAGGCAGTCGCAATATCCAGGCGGTGTTCATCGAGCTGGACGTGCCCATGGCCAAGAGCCTCGACGTCGACATCTCGGATCGCGAAGACCGCTACAGCGATTTCGGCACGACCAACAATGGGAAGGTGACGTTCCGCTATCAACCGGCCGAGTTTCTGACCTTCCGGGGAGCCGCCTCCACCGGCTTTCGGGCGCCATCGCTCTTCAATCTGTACTCGCCGGATTTCCTGGCGGCCTCGACCAGCGGCAACATGGGAGCAAACAACCCATACTGCTCGCCGGGCAACTACAACGCAGAATGGAGTCAGGCGACCTGTAATACGCAGGGACTGGGGCTGTTCGGTGGCAACAGGCATCTGACGCCGGAAACATCGCAGAATTTCGATTTCGGTGTCGTGGTCGCGCCGGTCAGGAATATGGGCATCACGCTGGACTATTACCGGATCCTGCTCAAGAACACCATCGGACAGATTCCGGCCGCGGCGATCTACGAAAACCCGAATGGATTCGCCAGCAGCATCGTGACGAACGGCAACGGCACGCTCACTCCAACAATCGAGGAGTCCCAGTTCTGCAATCCCTATTCGGCTCCGACCTGCGGCTACATCTCGTTGACCGATCAGAATACAGGACAGATCACGACCGACGGCTTCGACCTGAGCGTCACCTACATGCAGCACACGCCGATCGGCGTGTTCCGTGAGGACTTGGAAGGGACCGCGGTCACGCAGTTCCGGCTGCAACAATACAACGGTGGTCCCGTCTCCAATCTGGTGGGCTGGTACCAGGGTGGGGACCTGTATCAGCCGGCGTTGCGGTGGGAGCACGACCTGAGGATCGACTGGACGAGCCCCGAGGGTCGGTGGGGCGGCGGCGTGAGCGACCGCTTCTACTCGGGCTACATCGACGAGTTCGGCACCGGGGCGGACAATTCGGGTCCACAAAGGATGGTGAGCAGTTATTCGGTCTGGCAGGGCTATGCATCCTACAAGCCGCTCAAAGGCGTGACCGTGTTGTTCGGAATTCAGAACCTGTTCAACACGGATCCGCCATTCACCAACGCTTCACAGAACAACTTCGCGGCGGGCTACGATGCGCTGTTTGCGAATCCCATAGGGCGCGACTTCTACGTCAATCTGAAGTACGAGTTCTGACAGGCGGCGATCTCCCGATAACCGCGTAGGTCTCCTCTCGCGGATATCCATTGGGTCGGCCCATCGGGGCCGACCTTTTTTTCCGGCCGCGCAACCGCGGGACTCTACCGCACTTGCCGCCCCTGCGCGATGGCGGCCTTCAGCTGCTGCTCGCCGGCCTGAGCCTGCTGGTCCAGGTCCTTGAAGACGTCGTGCTCGGCCGCGCTCGGCATCTCATAGGCGAGGTCGATGTTGGCCCCGAGATAGGCGAGGTGGTCGCGCAGCTCCGTCTCGTGGATCACAGAGCCTTCGCTCGAGTGCAGGTCGAGCTGCACGTAGCCGCCGATCGCCTGGTTGAGCGCTGCGAGCGCGTCGTGCGCCTTGTCGGCTGTCATCGTGCGGTGGGCGACTGCCGCCTCGAGCTTCTGACGCAGGGCGATCGCCTGGTTGAGCGTTTTGTCCAGTGTGTCGAGAGCCGCATGGATCTGCATCTCGAGCGCCAGCCGCTGCTGCAGCGCGTCAGGCGCGGGATGCAGGCGCGGGTCGAGCGCTACCTGGAAGGATCGCTGCGATTTGCGGCCGCCGTATTCCAGCACCACGGTGTAGCGGCCTGGTATGACCGTCGGGCCCTGCACCGAGTCGTCGAGGCCGCCGGCGGCGATTGGCGGCTGGAAACCGGTGACCTCCGTCGCCTCGGCGTAGCGGAGGTCCCACTGGAAGCTGTTGGAGCCGGCTGTAATGGCGGTCAGCTTCTCATCCGCCTGCTGCTTCTCTTCGCTCGGCGTCAGGTTGTCACGCTGTGCCGCCGTCAGCTTCGGCTGTTTGGTCTTCAAGTGCAGCGTGAACGTGCGGACCACGTGCCCATCGCTGTCCAGGAACGTGAGACTCACGGGCACCTTGCCATGGTAGGTGTCGGGGATGTGGAAAAACACGGTCGCCCCAAAGGGCGGGTTGCTTCCCACGTCGTGCTGATACTTTGCTGTCTCGCTCGACCCATACGCGTGGGTCAGCCATGCAGTCTGCGGCGCGTATACCTGCACGTCGTCTGCGCCGACGGACGGCAGCAGGGACATCTGCTCCAGCAGGGCAAGATTGTCCAGCACCCAGAACGAGCGGCCGTGCGTTGCGACGGTGACAGCCCCCTGGCGCACGTTGATGGCGATGTCGCGCACCTGTACATGCGGCAGATTGAGCGAGAGTGGCTGCCAGTGCGCGCCGCCGTCAAGGGTCACGAACACGGTGCTCTTGGTGCCCAGGAAGATCAGCCGCGGATCGGACGGATCCTGACGGATCGCCAGCGCGTATTCATCTACCGGCAGCCCCGTCGTCATCGCGGTCCAGTGCTGACCATAGTCCGTGGTCTCGTAGACATACGGATGGAAGTCATCCCACATGTATCGCGAAGCCGTGAGATACGCTGTACCTGCCGTCTGATGCGAGGGCTCGATGGAGCTGATCTCCGCCCACTGTGGCAGATCCGATGGCGTGATGGCCTGCCATGTCTTGCCGCCATCGCGCGTGATGTGCACCAGGCCATCGGCCGAGCCCGCCCAGATCTCTTGGCTTGCGACCGGCGAGACCGCGAGCGCCGAGACGTCCGGGAAGATCTCCGCCGATGTCTGGTCGAGATCGATCGGGCCGCCGCTCGGCCGTTCGGTCGCGGGGTCGTTGCGCGTCAGGTCGGGGCTGATCGTGCTCCAGGTGCGGCCGTAGTCGTCACTCTCCAGGACGACCTGCGAGGCGATCAGCAGTGCCTTCGGGTCGGCCGGCGAGAAGAAGACCGGATGCGTCCAGCCGAAGCGGTACTTCTGCTCCCCGGAGGAGGAGCCCTCCAGGTAATCCGGCCAGGGGCTGACGTCGTGGAACTGCCCGGTCGCCAGGTTGTAACTGAGGAAGATGCTGAAGTAGCCGCTGCCGTAGGTGACGTTGGGATCGCCGGGTTTCGGAGCGACGAAAGTGCTCTCGCCGTAGGCGACCTCGTCCCAGTCACCGACCGGGATCATGCCGTGCGCGGTGGCGCTCGGCCCCTCGAAGGAACCCTCGTCCTGCTGCGCGCCGTAGATGTGGAACGGAAACTGGTCATCGACCGCCACGTGGTAAAACTGGCCGGTCGGCTGGTTGTGGTCGCCGCTCCACGTCTTGCCGCCATCCGTGGAGACCGTGCCGCCGCCGTCATTGCCTTCGAGCAGCAGCTTCGGGTCGTCGGGATTGATCCACACGATGTGGTTGTCGCCGTGCGGCGTATGGAGCTTGGAGAAGTTCCGGCCGCCGTCGCGCGACACCCAGAGCGCATCGACCTCGGGAACATAGACGACGTCGGCGTTCGTCGGGTCGGAGTAGATGCTCATGTAGTAGAAGGCGCGCTGGCGCAGGCTCCAGTTGGAGTTCACGCGATGCCAGCTGCCGCCGCCGTCATCGGAGCGGAAGACGCCGCCGTGCTTCGCCTGCGCGATCGCGTACACCACCTGCGGATTGCTGGCGGTGACCGCGACGCCGATGCGGCCGAGAACCCCCGCCGCGAAGCCTGAATTGCGCGAGATCTCCGCCCAATGGGCGCCGCCGTCGCTGCTCTTGTAGAGGCCGCTGCCCGGGCCGCCGTCATAGAGCGCCCATGGCGTGCGGTAAGCCTGCCACATGGAGGCGTAGAGAACCTGCGGGTTGCTCGGGTCCATCACCAGGTCGATGACACCGGTCTTGTCGTCGACGTAGAAGATCCTGCTCCAGGTCTTGCCGCCGTCGGTCGACTTGAACACACCCCGCTCGGGATTGGATGTGAAGACGTGGCCCATGGAGGAGGCGTAGACCACGTCGGGGTTGTGCGGGTCGACCACGATGCCGCTGATGGTGTGCGTGTCGGCAAGGCCTGCCGCGTGCCAGTGCTTGCCGGCATCGTCGGAGCGGAAGACGCCGTCCCCGGTGATGACATCGCCGCGGATGTCGCTTTCGCCCGTACCGATGTAGATCACCTTCGGGTCGGAAGGCGCCACCGCGATCGCCCCGATGCTGTCGCTCGAGCCGGGCAGCGTGTGGTCCGTGATGTTGGTCCAACTGACACCGTAATTGGTGCTCTTCCAGACCCCGCCGTCGACCCCGCCTATATAGAAGAGATCGCGCTGGGAGGGCACGCCCGCGATCGCGACGACGCGGCCGCCGATGTAGGGGCCGACGCTGCGCCACTTGAGCTTGGCATCGGGACCCTGCGAGGGTGCGGCGGAGGCGACGGTGAGCGCCGCGAGGATGAGCGCGGCTCCTATGGCCGGTAGTAGATGAGACCGATAGCAGCCGGACGAGCGAGTGGCGCCTGTCATGACCTAGCCTCCGCGGAAATTCGCCGCGGATCATAGGGGAACGCCCGGCGCGGTTGCCGGCCACGTCGATGAGCCGTGCTCTTCTTGCGGTGGGGCGGGCATAGCCTTTGCTGTCCCTGATCCAATGCACAGTGGGACCTCCCAAGCCACAGGCCTGCCCCCCATCATGGTGCTGGCCGATCACTTCGGCTACGCCGGCGGCGTACGCCACGGCGTGACCACTTATTTGTTACACGTGCTGCCGCTGCTCGCGGCCGCGGGTGTCGATTTGACCGTGTGCTTCCTGCGCGGTCCGCATGCCGCGGCCGCCGAGCTGCGGGCGCGCGGAATCCAACCCGTGTTCCTCGATGCCGGCAAGTGGGATCCGACGGTTGCGTGGCGCATCGCCGCGCTCGCCCGTCGCAACCGCGTGCGTTTGTTGCATGCGACGGGTGTGAAGGGAACGCTCGCGGCGCGCATGGCCGCGCGGCTCACCGGCGCCCGAACCCTGTTGCATGTCCATGACCTCAACGATCCCGGCGCCATGCTCGGCGCGCTACAAGGGCTGCTCGCGCGGCCTACGGACACCGCAGTATGCGTCTCCCAGGCCGTGCGCGAGTTGGCGTCGGGCCGTTATCACGTGCGGCCGGAGCGGGTATGCGTCGCCCGCAATGGCATTCCCCTCGAGGCCTCGAGGCAGGCCGGCGCCGGGGCGCGAAGCGACGTACGAGCGGAGCTCGCCATCCAGCCCGAGCGGCCTGTGCTCGCCGTCATCGGCCGCCTGCATCCCGTCAAAGGTCACCGGGCGCTTCTGGGGATGCTGCCGGCCATCGTACGGAGCTGTCCGCGGGCGCAGCTCCTCGTGATCGGCGACGGGCCGGAGAGGTCGGCGTGCGAGGCGCTCGCCCGCGACCTGGGTATCTCGGGGCACGTGCGCTTTCTCGGCGAGCGGGGCGACGTTTCCCGGTTGCTCTCGGCCGTCGACCTGGTATTGATGCCATCGCAATCCGAAGGTCTCGGGCTGGCGGCCATCGAGGCCCTGGCCGCGGCTCGTCCGGTCATCGCCTTTGCGGTGGGGGGCCTGCCCGAGGTGGTGGTCGACGGGCTGAACGGACGCCTGGTCCCCCCGGGGGATTGCGACGCGTTCGCGAAGGCCGTAATCGAGACGCTGCACGATCCCGGGCGGCGGTTCTCCTACGCACGAGGCGCAGCTTCGAGCGCACGGGGCTTCGGGGTCGAGGCACACGTGCAGCGGCTGATCGACTGCTATCGAATGGCCCTTGCCCCCTGAGCAGGGTCCCGGGGGGGTCCAGCCCCCCGCCGTGGTAAATTAGGAGCGGAGAGAAGCAGGGGAGATGAACGGTGAGTGCGTCGAACCAGAGCGTGAAGAGTGCAGTATCAGGTGAGCGCCCGGCGGGTCCGCCGCCGCTGCCGCACGAGCTCGAGAACCGGCACCGGCCCGCGGTGGCGGCGGGGTCCCGTTCCGTCGAAGGGCGGCTCCTCGGGCGTCTGCTCGAGTACCTCGGTAATCCGCCTCTCGAGTTCATCCTCTGGAACGGCGAGCACATCGCGTCCCCGGGCGTGACGGTAGTTGCCCGCGTGCGTGTGTCGAACCGTGCGACCCTGCTCGGCATTCTGGCCGACCCGCAGATGCGTTTTCCGGACGCATATAGCGACGGCCGGCTCGAGATCGAAGGCGACCTGGTGCAACTCCTCGAGGCGGTCTACCACGCCGGTCGCAGCAGTCCGCAACCGTCGGCGCTGCGGCGCCTGGTGGAGAGCCTGCACCGGCCGCACGCCAACACCCTGTCCGCCTCGCGCGAGAACATCCACCGCCACTACGACATCGGCAACGACTTCTATTCGCTCTGGCTCGGGCAAACCATGGCGTATACCTGCGCCTATTACCCGACTCCGGCCGCGACGCTCGATGAGGCGCAGGTCGCGAAGATGGATCACATCTGCCGCAAGCTCCGGCTGCGCGCGGGCGAGACTGTCGTCGAGGCCGGGTGCGGCTGGGGCGCGCTCGCCCTGCACATGGCGCGGCATTACGGTGTCAAAGTACGCGCGTTCAACATCTCGCGCGAGCAGGTGGCTTATGCGCGTGAGTGCGCCACCAGAGAGGGTCTGAGCTCGCAGGTCGAGTACATCCAGGACGATTACCGCAACATCTCCGGCCGTTACGACGCGTTCGTATCCGTCGGCATGCTGGAGCATGTCGGGCTCGTCAACTATCCGGCGCTCGGCGAGGTGATCGCGCGCAGCATCGGCAGCAACGGCCGCGGCTTCATCCACTCCATCGGGCGCAATCGGCCCGCGCCCCTGTCGCCGTGGATCGAGAAGCGGATCTTCCCCGGCGCCTACCCGCCGTCGCTCGCGGAAATGATGCGCATCTTCGAGCCTCATGACTTCTCGGTGCTCGACGTCGAGAACCTGCGCCTGCACTACGCGCAGACGCTGCGCCACTGGCTGGCGCTCTTCGAGGCGACGAGCGGCCGCGTGCGCGCGATGTTCGATGAGAAGTTCGTGCGCATGTGGCGGATGTATCTGGCGGGCTCGGTGGCGGGATTCACGACCGGGACGCTGCAGCTCTTCCAGGTGCTGTTCGCGCCGCGGGACAACCACGACGTGCCGATGACCCGCGAGCACCTCTACGTGCGCTGAGCACCTGATGCGCACCTGTGACGTCCTGATCGTCGGCGGCGGCCCGGCGGGCTCGAGCGCCGCGTGGAAGCTCAAGCAGGCGGGCGCCGATGTGCTGGTGCTCGACAAAGAGCGCTTTCCGCGTCTGAAGCTGTGCGCCGGGTGGATCACGCCGGATGTGGTGCGCGATCTGTCGCTGGATATCGGCACCTATCCGCACCGCTTCCTCACCTTCGACCGCATGCACATCCACGTGAAGGGGTTGCACCTTCCCGTGCGCTGCGTGCAGCACTCGATCCGGCGTGTGGAGTTCGACGCGTGGCTGCTCGAGCGCTCCGGCGCGCAGGTGTTGGAGCACACCGTGCGCAACATCCGCGAAGAGGGTGGCGAGTACATCATCGACGAGGCGTTCCGCTGCCGCCATCTCATCGGCGCGGGCGGCACGCGCTGTCCGGTGTACCGCACGCTCTTCCGGGAGCTCAACCCGCGGGCCAGTGAGCTGCAGACCGTCACTCTGGAGCACGAGATCGAGTACGACTGGCGCGAGCCCGACTGTCATCTCTGGTTCTTCGATCGCGGCCTGCCGGGCTACGCCTGGTACGTGCCGAAGCAGAACGGCTGGCTCAATGTCGGCATCGGCGGCATGGCGGATCGCATCAAGGCCGGCAACCGCTCGATTCACGAGCACTGGGAGCTCTTCACCCGGATGCTCGGGACCGGGCTCGCCAAGGGAGCCCGTTACGACCCGTCCGGCTACAGCTACTACCTCCGCGGCCGGGTCGACGTGACTCGCCGGGGCAATGCCTTCATCGTCGGCGACGCGGCGGGCCTCGCGACTCGCGACATGGCCGAGGGCATCGGTCCCGCCGTGCGCAGCGGAGTGCAGGCGGCCGAAGCCATCCTGCACGGCAAGGAGTACCGCCTGGATGACGTCACCGGGGCTAGCCTGGGAGGAGGGCTCGCCAGCCGCCTGCTCGACTGGGCGATGACCCGAGGGGCCGGACGCCAGCCGCAGGCGGCTGCTGCCTGAGGCGTTGCCCACGCTCTATTGGCGTTAGGGCTGCAATCCACGGTACTTCAGCATCGGACCGATCTCCGGGTCCTTGCCATAGAACGCGCGGAACATTTCGTCATATCCCTCGGTGTGCCCGCGCGACAGGATGAGGTCGCGGAAGCGCTGGCCGTTCGCGCGTGTGAGGCCGCCGTGCCGCACGAACCAATCGAAGGCGTCGTCGCACAGCATCTGGGTCCAGAGATATGAGTAGTACTCCGCCTCGTAGCCGTTGTCCCAGATGTGCAGGAAGTAGCTCGAGCGATAGCGCGGTGGCACATCCTTCAGGTTCATGTGCACCTTCTCCAGCGCCGCCGTCTCGAAGGCATCGGCGTTCTGCTTCGGCGCGGTCGCCGGCAGCAGGTGCCATTGCATGTCGAGCTCCGCGGCGGCGAGCGACTCACCCACCGCGTAACCCTGGTTGAAACCCGCGGCGCGCTTGATCCGCGCCACCAGCGCCGCGGGCATGGGCTTGCCCGTGCGGTAGTTGATCGCGTAGTGCTCGAGTACCTGCGGATAAAGCGCCCAGTGCTCGTTGAACTGCGATGGGAACTCCACGAAGTCGTTGGCGACGTTGACGCCGGAGAGAGTCGGATACTCCTGGGCGGCGAAGAGCTCGTGCAGGCCGTGCCCGAACTCGTGGAACATCGTGATCACGTCATCCATGCTGAGGAGTGCCGGCTGTCCCGGGGCGGGGGCGGCGAAGTTCTCGACGTTGTAGACGACAGGCAGCGTGCCGAGGAGCTTCGACTGCCCGACGAAGGTGTTCATCCAGGCGCCGCCATCCTTGTTGTCGCGCGTGAAGAAATCGAAGTAAACGAGCCCGCGCGGCGCGCCGTCCGCATCGAAGACCTCGAATACGCGCACGTCGGGCTGATAGACCGGCAGGTCCTTGCGCTCCTTGAAGGTGAGGCCATAGAGCTCGCGCGCGGCGTAGAAGAGCCCGCGCTGGAGCACGTTATCGAGTTCCAGGTAGGGCTTCACCTCGCTGTCATCCACGTTGTATTTCGCGCGGCGCTCCTGCTCGGAGTAATACTCCCAGTCCCAGGGCTGGAGCGTGAGCCGCTCGCCATCGTGGCCGATGCGGTCCTGGAGGGCTTTCGCCTCCGCGTCAGCCTGCCGCACCGTCGGCGGCACGAGCTCGCCGAGGAAGCGCTCGACCGCCTGCGGCGTCCTGGCCATCTGATCGTCGAGGGCGTAGGCGGCAAAGTTGGGATAGCCGAGCAGCCCGGCCTTCCGGGCGCGCAGCGTGGCCATGGTCTCGATGGTGTCGCGGGTATCGTTGGCGTCACCGCGCTCGGCGCGGTTCCAGGAGAGCTCGAAGAGCTCGTGGCGGACGTTGCGGTTGCGCAGCGATGCAAGGTCCGACTGCTGGGTCGTATGCTCCAGCGGGATGATCCACTTGCCCGGAAGTCCGCGCGCCTTGGCTGCCTGCGCCGCCGCCGCAATCTCTCCCGGCGCGAGCCCGGCGAGATCGGACTCTCGAGCCGTAACGAGCGCGCCGGCCTTGCTGGCGGCCAGCAGCTTCTGCTCGAAAGTTGTCTGCAGCGTCGAGAGTTGCTGATCGATGGCGCGCAGCTGCGCCTGGTCGGTCGCCGCAAGCTGTGCGCCGGCGCGCACGAACTGGCGATAATAGATGGTGACCAGCTGCTGCGCCTCGGGGATGCCGGCGAGGCCCGCGCGCTGCGCATAGATGGCCTGGACGCGCGCAAACAGCTTGGAGTTCATGTAGATCGCATCCTGATGCGCGGCGAGGCGAGGCGCTTCCTCAGCCTCCACCTTCTGCAGGGTGTCGTCGGTGTTGGCCTGCGTGATCGCGGTGAACGCATTCGTGACACGTTGCAGCAGACTGCCGGTCTTCTCCATCGCGACGATGGTGTTGTCGAACGTCGGTGGCGCCGGGTTGTCGGCGATGCGCTCGATCTCCGCCCGCTGCTGCCTCATGCCCTCCTCGATGGCGGGCTGGTAGTCGCTGTCGCGGATGATGTTGAAGGGCGGCGCCTGAAAGGGCAGCGGGCTCGCGGTGAAGAAAGGATTGGCGCGACCTGCGGCCGGCGATTGCGCCATCACGCGGATGCCGCAGCCGGCCGAGAAGACGAGCGCGCCCGTGGCGAGTGCCGCGAATGCGCGGCGCAGTCGAGTCCGATGCATGCGGGGTCCCCTTGATTGTGATGGTGCGGAGTATACCTTGTAATGAAGTGACTGTTGCGCTGCCGCAACGCGAGGCGGCGGCGATACTGCACCCTAGTCGGCGCGAGAACGTGTATGCTTTACAGCACGTTTACAGGGACCTGCGACTCAAGACTGCGAGGGGTTGGCGCAGCCGCAGGGCCTGGGGAGGGGCGCATGTTGCGAAAGATTGGCGTGGTCGGAGTGGCGATGGCCACCCTCGGTCTCGCTGCCTGCGGGGGCTCGAATACTCCGACCGCCACGGTCGCGAGCAGCAACCAGCGAGGCACCCTCGTCGACAACCCGGCGTTGCGCGTGGCCTCGCTCAGCGCTACGGCCTTCACCGCGCAGCTCGACGCTACCAGCTCGGGCCCGCAGCTCATCGAGCTTGCCGGCACGCCGGCCTGCGGCGTGGATTTCTACTACTTCAAGTACTGGACCATTGCGCCCGACGGCTCGGCGCAGATGGCTTCCGGCGCGCTGATGGTGCCTACCGGCATGGCGGCTCCCTGCACCGGTCCGCGGCCGATCGTCCTGTACGCGCACGGCACGACCACCGATTCGGCCTACAACATCGCCGACATCAGCGATGCCTCGAACTCCGCCAACTCCGAGGCGGCCGCGGTCGCCACGGTGTTCGCCGCACAGGGCTACATCGTGGTGGCGCCCAATTACCTCGGTTATGACATCTCGACGCTCGGCTATCACCCCTACATCGACGGGGCCGCGAACGCGGACGACATGATGGATGCGCTCGCAGCGGCCCGCACTGCGCTGCTCAGCACCTTCACGCCGACCACGAGCGACAGCGGCAAGTTGTACGTCACGGGGTATTCGGAGGGCGGTTACGTAGCGATGGCGACCGTCAGGGCGATGCAGGCGGCCAACGAGAGCCTCACAGCATCGGCACCGTCTTCCGGTCCATATGCATTGGAAGCGTTCGGCGATGCGATTATGTTCGGCCAAGTCGATATCGGCTCGACGGAGTTCGCGCCACTGGCGACCACCAGCTACCAGAATGTCTATGGCAACGTCTATACACAGCCGTCGGACGTGTATTCCTCGACGTATGCAACGGGGATCGGCACGCTGCTGCCGAGCACGACCCCGATTGCGAGCTTGTTCCAGAACGGCAAGCTTCCGGAAACTGCGCTCTTCGACAGTACGACACCGACTTCCTCGACTGGCATTCCCCAAGTGGATACGGCGGCCGACGAGCTGCTGGCCCTGCCGAGCAGCCCCCCGTACAGCGCGCAGCAAGTGAGTCTGTTCGACCTGGGATTCGGCAACCCCTATCTGATAAACAACAGCTACCGCGTCGGTTACGTGGACGATGCGGTGATCAACTCGGACCAGGCGGAGATGACGCTGCTGGCCGGCGGCACCCTGACTTCGAGCGATGTGGCGCTCGCCACGACATCGTCGGTGGGGTTGCGCAAGGACTTTGCAGCCAACGACATGCGCTCCGGCTGGTCGCCGGAGGAGCCGATGCTGCTCTGTGGCGGCGATGCGGATCCGACGGTGTACTTCCAGAACACGCAGATCATGGCTGCGTTGTGGACCCCGTACGTGCAGGGCGGCCTGGTGAGCGTGCTCGACCTCAACGGCACGCCGCAGGCCGGCAACCCCTTCGCGCCGCTCCAGGTGGGTTTGCAGGAGACGGAGGCGCAGCTCGTCGCCAGCGAGGGCGCATCTGCAATCGCGTCCTATCACACCACGGAGTTTCCGTTCTGCATGGTGGCGGCTCGCGGTTTCTTTGCGCAAGTTCCGTAAGTGCGGCGAGAGAGGATCATGCACAAGAAAATAGTGACTCTGGCGCTCGGGACTGCCGTCGCGCTCGCGGCATCCGCGGCATTTGCGGATAACGCCGGGCCGAACGATGTCCGCGTGGGAATGTATTTCGTTTACTTTGATTCCAGCGCAACCGACATCAGCGGGCCGTACGTGCCGTCGGGCTTGAACCTCAAAGTCAACAGTACCGAGACGCTGTATCTCGCGTATGTCCGCTCCATCTCGACCCACTTCAAGGTTGAGCTCGCGTTCGGCGTCCCGCCGCTCACGAGGACCGTGGGCAGCGGACCCACTTCGCTCGGCTCGGTGCCGTATAACGGCCAGTCCATCGCCACGGCACGCTGGCTGTCGCCGACACTGCTGGCCGAATGGGAGTTCGGCGACGAGAACTCCCGCTTGCGCCCGTATATCGGGGCCGGTGTGAACTACACGAAGTTCCTGGCCCGCCAGTCGACGGCCGCGGGTGATGCGGCGAGCGGCGGTCCCACCTCGATTTCGCTGCCAGCCGCACTTGGGCCGGCCGTGACGGCCGGGCTGAGCTATGAGATCACCGATCACTGGCACGTCTATGCCTCTTACTCCGCCGCGATAGTCGACACCAAGCTGACGGCGGACACGGCCGGGATCCTGCGCACCTCGCAGATCCAGTTCAATCCGATGACGCTGGTGGTCTCCGCGGGATACTCGTTTTAACGACATCGGGAACTGGCCCGTAGTATGCTGGTCTCAGCCTCGTGCCGGGCTGAGGGTGGAGCGTTCCTGTAACGAAAATCATGGGCTGCGCGCGACAAATGGCCTTCACGGGCCCGTTGCTCTGCGGGCCGTCGCGGCGAGCCGCCAGACCCCGGCTCCTGCTGCTGCTTTTGCTCGCTGTCGGCCTGCGCACCCTCATCCCCGTCGGCTTCATGCCCGCGACGGACGGCACGCTCTCGGTGATGGTCTGTCCCGACGACGGCTTCCCGCCTGGGCCGCAACAGCACCAACAGGGGCATGGCGACGCGGACGGCGACGTTTACTGCGCCCTCACCACCGGATTCAGCACCGCACCGCCGCCCCCGCTCGTCGTGGCGCTGGTGCTGCTCATCGTATGCCTCGGGGTTGTTCTCACACACCTGCCGGCGCCCGCCGGCAACCGCCTGGTCCACATTCCCCAGGCCCGCGGCCCTCCCGCTCCCATCTAACCTCGATTCGATGATCAGCCGTCGCGACGGCCCGGGGTGAGTCCCCGCGGCCAACGCACGGCCATTAGCGATCCCGGCGCGGGCCGCAGCAGTCCGCGGGAGCATTCGTTTGAAATCAAGTTTTGTCGGCCGCACGCCTACGGTGCACGCGGCTCTATTCGCGTTGGTTTTTGCGCTCACCCTGCTCGTGCCCACGCACGCTTGGGCTGCGGCGTTCGGCAGCATCAGCGGTCTGGTTCAGGATGCGAATTCCAAGCCCGTTTCGGGAGCACGCGTCAGCCTTCAGTCGGCTGCCTCTGGCGCGATCCGCACGGTGAAGAGCGACGTACAGGGCCGGTTTGAGTTTCCGAATGTGGCGCAGGGTACTTACCGCCTATCCGCGTCCCGGAAGGGGTTTCGGACCTCCACCCAGCCGGTGACGGTTGAATCCGGGTACTTTCCGAGTCCCCATATCGTTCTGCAGCGCAACGGCAGGCTGCAGCAAGTGGTCGTGAGTGCCGTCGCCGTGCCGCCGCCGGTCGTGGCCTCGATGACACCGATCACGCTCGTGAGCGATCAGGACATCATGCACACTCCCGGAGCGAGCAATGTGAACAGTCTGGCGATGATCACCGACTACGTTCCAGGGGCGTACGAAGCCCACGACATGTTGCACATCCGCGGCGGTCACCAGACGAGCTGGCTGATGGACGGCGTCGAGATCCCAAACACGAACATCGCCGAGAACCTGGGCCCGGAGGTCAATCCCGAGGACATCCAGACCATCGGCGCCGAGCGCGGTGGCTACGGCGCAGACGAGGGCGACCGCACTTACGGCATCTTCAACGTGATCCCCAATACCGGCTTCGGCGTACAGAACCAGGCGGTGGCCGACGTCACCGCGGGCAATTTCGGCCAGACAGACGATTACGTGAGCGCCGCCAGCCACACGAGCGATTTCGCGTATTACGCGAGTCTCGAAGGCAATCGCAGCGATCTCGGGCTGCAGACGCCGCAGTCCCAGGTAATCCACGACGCGACGCGGGGGTATGGAGCCTTCACCAACCTGCAATATGTGCCCAACTCGCAGGATGAGGTGAGCTTCGTTGCCCAGATGCGTCAGGATGTTTATCAGATACCGGATTGCACCGTGGCTCTCGACGATGACCCGGACTGCGTCGGGCAATCCGGCGATGAGCAGAGTGAGGCGGACAATTTCGCCGTCCTGTCATGGGCGCACACGT
>CAWEXF010000003.1:0-333259 GCA_963812925.1 uncultured Pseudomonadota bacterium
GCGCCAGCGGCGGGGCCGTTGCGCTCGTCAGCGGACGCGCGATCGCGGATCTCGATGCGCTGTTTGCGCCCCTGACGCTGCCGTCGGCGGGTTTGCACGGCTTCGAGCGACGCGGCGCCACCGGCGGCTACCGCAGGCGGCCGCTTCCATCGGGCGCTGCGCTCGAGGTCGCGCGCGGGGCGATGTTGGATCTCGCGGAGCGGCACACGGGACTGCTGGTTGAAGACAAGCGATTCGCGCTGGCGCTGCACTACCGCGAGGCGCCGCACCTGGAGGACGCTGTCGTGAAAGCTATGGAGAATGTTGCGACCCGGCTCCGAGGAGAGCTGGAGCTGCAGCACGGTAAGATGGTCGCGGAGCTGCGCCCCGCCGGCGCGACCAAGGCGGAGGCCGTGGCCGAATTTCTCGCCGAAGCGCCGTTTGCCGGCCGCCTGGCCGTTTTCCTTGGCGATGACCTGACGGACGAGCCGGCGTTCGAGCTCGTCAATCGCCTGGACGGGCTGTCGGTGGTCGTGGGTGCCAGACGGCCTACCGCGGCGCGGGCCTGTCTCGCCGATGTGACTGCCGTCCATGACTGGCTCGCGCAGTTGCAGGCGGAGCCAGCCGCCGCGCTGCGCGGGTTGCGGAGTCAGGCCTGATGGCGCGGCTCATCAACGTCTCCAACCGCGTGCCGCTCGCGAAGACGGCGGCCCCGGGAGGGCTTGCGGTCGGCGTACTCGCCGCCATGCGCGCCCGCGGTGGACTCTGGTTCGGGTGGAACGGCGAGACCACCACCCAGGAGCCCGGGGAGGCGGAGGTCACCAGCCGTGAATCCCTGAGCTATGCCACCATCCCGCTGCCGCAGACGCTCTACGAGCGCTACTACAGCGGCTTCTCCAACGGCACGCTGTGGCCGCTCTTTCATTACTTCCTCGGCGGCTTTCGCTACGAAGACCAGGAGTACGCCGCCTACCAGCAGGCCAACGCACTGTTTGCCTCGCGGCTCGCGCCGCTGCTCGCGCCCGGCGATCTGATCTGGGTGCACGACTACCACCTCATTCCCCTGGCGGAGAAGCTGCGCGCACAGGGCGTACGACAGCCGATCGGCTTCTTCCTGCACATCCCCTTTCCGCACTTCGAGGTGCTGCGCGCCCTGCCGCCATTCGCGGAGATCCTGCGCGCCCTGCTGGCTTACGACCTCATCGGCTTTCAGACAGAGACGGATCGCGAGGCTTTTCTTGCCGCGGCGCGCATCGTTGTGGGCCCCGAAGCGGTCGCAGAGGACGGCGCGGTCAGCGACCAGGGGCACACGACCCGCACCGGCGTTTACCCCATCGGCGTCGACGTCGATGCGATTGCGCAGAGTGCCGGCAAGGCATCGAGCTCGGCGCCGGTGCAGCGGATGATGCAGAGCCTCGTCGGCCGGCGGCTCATCGTCGGCGTCGACCGGCTCGACTACAGCAAGGGGCTGCTGGAGCGCTTCCAGGCCTACCGGCAATTCCTCGAGAGCTATCCGGAGCAGATCGGGCAGGTCACCTTCCTGCAGATCGCGCCGCTCGGGCGGCAGAAGGTGCAGGCCTACGCCCAGATCCGCGACTCTCTCGAGCAGAGCTCGGGCCGCACCAACGGCCGCTTCGCCGACGCCGACTGGACGCCCATCCGGTATCTCAACCGCAACTTCCCCCATGCAACGCTGATGGGTTTCCTGCGGGCCGCCCAGGTGTGTCTCGTGACCGCGCTGCGCGACGGCATGAACCTGGTCGCGAAGGAGTTCATCGCCGCGCAGGATCCCGACGATCCGGGCGTGCTCGTGCTCTCCAATCGCGCGGGCGCGGCCTGCGAGCTGACCGAGGCGCTGCTCGTCAACCCCTACGACATCAGGGGCATCGCCCGCGCCGTCCAGCGCGCGCTCACCATGCCGCTTGCGGAACGCCGCGCGCGCCACGCGACCTCTCTTGCCACCTTGCGCGAGAACGATATCCACCGCTGGCATACCCGCTTCATCGACGACCTGCAGGCGGCGCGGGGCCGGGGCACGTCCATTGGCGCAAATCGCTCCCGGCGAGTTGCGCTGCCAGCCGTGTGACGGGATTCGTCCCGCTTACTGACTTGCTTTCGGGCGCGCGATCGAGCCGCGCATCACCAGCTCGAGATCGAGGCGGGGGCGCGGGATGGGGCGCGGCCAGCCGTGCCGATGCGGCCGGTGTTGGATGATGAGGTCGGCGGCGATCCGCGCGATCTCCCGCACCGGCTGGCGGACTGTGGCGAGCTGGGGCCAGATCATGCTGGCCACCGGCGCATCATCGAAGCCGGCGATCGACAGGCCGCCCGGCAGCTCCAGCCCCATCTGCCGCGCCGCGCAGGCGGCGGCCGCTGCCATGTCGTCGTTGCTGGCAAAAATTGCCGTCGGCGGCGACCTCGATCCCAGAATGCGCCGCGCACACTCCAGGCCGTCGGAGAATTCGAAATTGCCCGTCTGTACCAGCTCCGGCTCGATGCTGACGGCGCGCGCGTGCATGGCGTCCGCGAAGCCGAGATAACGCTGTTCGGTCGCCCGATGCCCCGGCGGCCCCAGCATGAAGCCGATTCGCCGGTGCCCTTGCTCCAGCAACTGCACCGTCATCTGCCGCGCCGCCGCGCGGTCGTCCGTGTCGACCGAGGGCGAGTCGACCGGCTCGCGCATCGGAGCGATGTGCACGGCCGGCACGCCCGCTTCCGCCAGCGCCGCGCGCACCACTGGATGGTCGCTCAACGGCGGCAGCAGAATGGCGCCTTCCAGCCGCAGTTGCCGCACCAGCATGCTCACATCGCGCGCCATCTCCTTGCTCGAGATGTCGAGTGGCTGCACCATCAGATGCAGGTCCGATTCGCGGCAGCGCTGCACGGCGCCGGTCTGGAACTCGTTCAGGTAGTCGCCCGGCTTGTCGTAGAAGAGACCGATGAGGAACGAGCGGGCGCCCGCCAGGCCCCTGGCGTTGAGGTTTGGCTGATAATCGAGCTGCCGGATGGCTTCCAGGATGCGTTCGCGCGTTTCATCCCGGACACCGCGCTCGTTGTTGATTACACGGGAGACGGTCTTGGGAGAGACCCGGGCGCGATCCGCTACCATCTGGATGGTCGCGGGGCCGCGCCGCTCGCTCATCTCGTTGCTCATCCTGGTACGATAAAACAAATGTCAACGCTGTCAACCAGCGCATCCATCCTTGACCTGCTCGTCGTGGTCGCATGCGCCGGAGGCATCGTCGGGATCGGGCTTGCCGCGTCGCGCCGCAAGGCGCAGGCGGAGGATTATTTTCTCGCCTCGCGCGCCTCGCGCTGGCCGGCGATCGGGCTGGCGCTGTTCGCGTCCAACATCTCCTCGACGGCGATCGTAGGACTGGCCGGAGCGGCCTACGTCATGGGCATCTCCGTGTACGACTACGAGTGGTCGGCCGGAGTCGTGCTCGTCTTTTACTGCGTGTTCCTGCTGCCCTTCGTGTTGCGCAGCCGCGCCTACACCATGCCGGAATTTCTCGAGCGCCGCTACGACGGGCGCGTGCGTCTCTATTTCGCCGCGCTCAACGTTTTCCTCAACGTTTTCGTGGATTCGGCGGCGGCGCTCTACTGTGGCGCGCTCGTGTGCCGGATGCTCCTGCCGGGACCGCCGCTCTGGGCGTTCGTCACCGTGCTGGCCGGTGCGGCGGGTCTCTATACTTTGGCGGGCGGCCTGCGTGCCGTGATTTACACGCAGGCGGCGCAGGCTGTGTTACTGATAACCGGTGCGGTCACGATCCTGATCGCCGCGTTCACTCGTGCCGGAGGCTGGCATTCGATTACGCGCGGAGTCGATCCGGCAATGTTGTCGTTGATCCGGCCGGTCGGCGATCCCGGCGTGCCCTGGCCCGGGCTCGTGCTCGGTATCCCGGTGCTCGGGATCTACTACTGGTGCACCAACCAGTACATGGTGCAGCAGACGCTTTCGGCACGGAGTCTCGATGATGGGCGCGGCGGCGCGCTGTTCGCGGGCCTGCTGAAGCTGACCGTGCTCTTTCTCATGATTCTGCCAGGCACTTTCGCGCTCGTGCTCTTTCCGCACCTGCAGCGTCCGGATCTGGTCTATCCGACCCTGATGTGGCGCCTGCTACCCGCGGGCTTCCTCGGGCTGGTCGCGGCCGGTTTCGTCGCCGCCACCATGGCCTCGGTCGCCTCCACACTCAACTCCGCCTCCACCATCATCACCATGGATGTCGTGAAGCGGATCGCGCCCGGTCTGCCGGAGAGTCAGATCGTGCGTATCGGGCGCAGGAGCATGGTGGCGCTGTTGCTCGTGGCGGTGCTGTGGGCGCCGCAGTTGCCGCAATTCGGTACCCTCTGGGAATACCTGCAGGCGATGCTGGCGTATGCCGTGCCGCCCATCGTCGCGTTGGTTCTGACCGGCACCTTCTGGCGCGGCGCCAATGCCACGGGCGCGGCAGCCACGCTGCTGTTCGGCACGGCCGGCGGCATCGCGCTCTTCGTTGCGAATGTGCCGTTGCACCTGCTGCATCTCCACTTTCTGTATGTGGCGCCGATCCTTTTGGGTCTGGACACGGCGATCCTGGTCGCCGTGAGCTCCTGGACCCGCGCGCCCGCGTCCGTGGTCGCCGCGGAACTGGTTTGGACCCCCGCGCACTACCGGGCGGAGACGGAGCGGCTGCGGTCCGTTGCGCTGTGGCGCAACTACCGGGTGCAGGCGGCAGCGCTGCTCACCCTGACAGCGATCGTAGTGGTGATTTTCAGATAGGCAAAACAGGCCTGCGTCGTACATCACTCGGCGGCGGCGCCCACCGCCACCCAGGCGAGGTCGGCGTTGGACACGGACTCGAGTTTGAATGTGCGCGCGGCGGCGGCCATCCGCGTCAGCGCCTGTGCCAGCGGCATCGGCGGCTTGGTATCGCCTTTCTTGACTTTGTGGAAGCGCACCGGGTTGATCCGCGCGACCACGTAGTTGCGCAGGTATGGCGACTTGAAGCCGCGCTGCTGCAATGCGGCGATGACCTTCTTTACGTGCGCGTCGATCTCCAGCAGCCGCGCGGCGTAGTCCTCCCGCTCTCGCAGGCTGGCGGCAAGCGGCTTGTCGGCGAAGCGGTCGACTTTCTTCAGCAGGGCGCTGTAGGCGCCGCCGGCGAAGCGCGACGCGCGCTCATAGACCACTCCCAGAGTCAGAAGCTCGGGGGCCTCGAACTCCGCCGCCAGCGTTGACTCGCTGCCGTCCCGGCGCCGCTTCGCCAGGCTGCGCGCCATGCGGATCACCTCGAGACTGCGGTCCCGCAGGTTGTGCGCTTTCTCGGTGTTCAAAGCCAGGATGCGGTACGCCAGCGCCTCATCCGGTGAGATGAGCACAGTGATCTGTCGCAGACCCAGCACCTTCGCCGCTGCCAGGCGGTGCCGGCCGTTCGGCGTCCAGAGCTTGCCCTCTTCACCGCGCACCACGATCAGCGGATCGAGAAAAGCGGCCGTCTCTCCTATCTTCTCCGCGAGCCGCTTGGCGTGCGTAGGGGAGAGGTCCCGCTGGAATGGTGTCGGCTGCACCGCGGCGAGCGGTATGCAAGCGAGCAGCAGCGGCCGGCCTCCCATCGGCTCGCGATACGCTCCGATCGGCGCGCCGCCGGCCTCGCGTACCAGCGTCACCAGCGCCGCCACCTCGGGGCTGTCGACACTCAAGGCGACCTGCGATGCCTCCAGGCCGCGCGCCTGCGCCCCCGGAGCAAGCTTTCCTCTTGCGCGCTTGGTCCCGGATCTCGTCCGGCTGCGCGTACCGGAGGTCTTCTTGCGAGCTGCCATACCGCCTACGGTGCACAATACCCGGTCAGTCTGCAAGTCGCCTGAGTATGGACGTAACTTCTTCATCATCGCGCGCGCCTCCCCGGGGCCTCCCGGCGCGGCGCGTCGACTCTCAAGGACGCGCGCACGTTGATTTTCGCGCGGTGCTGGCGCTTGCCCTGCCGCTGATGGCCAACAGCGCGATACAGATCATCCTGAATCTGACCGACATGTGGTTCGTGGGGCACATCTCCACTGACGCCCTGGCCGCCGTCGGTACCGTGCAGTGGATGATTATCGCAGTCGTGCTGGTAGTCGGGGGCGCCGGCATGGCGGTGCAGACGCTTGCCGCTCACGCCCACGGCGCGCGGCGGTACCGGCGGGCGGCGCAGGCGGCCTGGACGGCGCTCTGGCTGACACTCTGGGCGGTACCTGTCTTCATCGCGCTCGGCGCTGTGGGCAGGGAAATCCTGGTGCCGTTCGGCTTCACGCCACACATCGCCGACCTGGCGCAGAGGTTCTGGTTTCCGCGCGTTGGCGGCGCGTCGTTCGGGGTCGCGGCGTTTGCCATGATCGGCTTTTTCAACGGCATCGGCCGTCCGCGCGTCAGTTTTCTCGTAGCCATCTCGACGGCAATCACCAACGCCATCTTCAACTATATCTTTATCTTCCGGTTGGGATGGGGCGTTGCGGGCTCTGCGTGGGCGAGCAACGTCGCGCAGGCGGTGGGTTTTGCGATGGCATTCAACCTCTTTCTCAGAGTGCCGTTCCGCGAGTCCCACAAGTCCCACCTGGCGTGGCGTCCGCGCATGCGCCTCATCCGCGAGCAGCTGAGCCTCGGGTTGCCGATGGGCATGATGCCCGCGGCAGACGTGCTCGGCTTCTCCGTGTTCCAAATGATGGAAGTGCGTTATGGCACCGTCGCCGGTGCGGCCACGCAGATGGTGTCCGTGCTGACCTCGATCGCCTACATGCCCGGGATCGGCATTGCGAGCGCCGCGACCACCCTCGTTGGGCAGTCGATCGGCGCCGGCGACCGGGATTGGGCGCTGCGGCTCGGTACCCGGGTCATTCTGCTGGCGGCGCTGGCCATGGGGGGCATCGGCGTCGCGCTCGCGATCGCGGGACCCTGGTTGTTACCGCTTTTTGCCGGGTCGCACGACCGCAATGCCGCCGCCGCGGCGACCCTCGGCATGCAACTGCTCTGGCTGGCCGCGGCCTATCAGTTCTTTGACGGCTTGAACCTCGGCAGCAGCATGTGTCTGCGCGGCGCGGGAGACGTCAGAGTGCCGGTCGCGCTCGTCTTCCCGGTCTGCTGGCTCGTGTTCCTGCCGCTGGCCCACATCCTCACATTCGCGCCCGGCCAGGGTTGGTTTCATTTTCTGCCGCAACTGGGGTATGGCGCCCCGGGCGGCTGGACCGCGGTGCTGATTTACATAGTCCTCCTCGGCATGACGCTTTATCTCCGCTGGCGCTCGCGCGCCTGGCAGCGCATCAGGATTTAGATGATCCTCGTCGCCTGGATCCTTGAAATAGCTCGTTCTGGGCTGTTCTGGCCCCATTGTCGCAGTCTGTCGACTGATGTACTGTCGATACTATCGGACGACTCTCAGGGGGTTCAGATGACGAAATCATCTCTCGTGCCAATGGCGCTACTAGCGGTACTCGCCGTCGTGGCAACAGGTTGCGCTCATCAGCCGACTGCGACGACGACAGCGTCGACGTCTGTGTCAGGCGAGCTGAACGTGATGCAGTTGGCAAGCGACATGGGTTACAACACTCCGAAGGTCATCAATGGCGAGACCTTGTATTGCCAACGTGAGGAGCTGACCGGCTCGCTGGTTCCAAAAGAGGCTTGCATCAGCTCGGATGACGTGGTGGCCAAGGCGCGGGCGCAAGGGGATCTCCTCAAGTACCTGGCCTCGCCGCCGAACGCTGTCGCGAGGCCGGGTGGTGCGCCGGGGGGCTAGCGGCCTTTGCGGAGCCGTGCTCCGCGAGCCTTGCTCGACTGGTTGTAGGGGTCGTAGCCGCCGCCCTGGTCGCGGTCGGGGTCGGACTGGATCCGAAGCTCCTCGTTTTTCTTGTCCTCCACCTCCAGCTGCGGCGCCTCCAGTTTCTTCAGCAGCCGCGACGTGGCCTCGAGGGCGTTTCGCCCCGTATCCTTGAGCCAGTCCCACACCGCGTTGCCGCGCTCATCATGGCGGACGCGGCCAGAAGGGATCGAGTCGTCCTGGGGGCTCGATTTGGCGGACCCCGCCGCCGCCTGGCCCGGCGGGGTGGATTTCGGCTTGGATCTTTGCGGAGGGTCCATGCTGCGCCCGTCCGACGCTCAGACGCGTCCATCGGGACTATAGCGGAGTTCCCGCAGTGGCACTACCGGCCATAATACCGGCCATAATGCCGGGCATAAGAACGCCGCTCGCCTGGCGAAGCAATTGTAAGGGGAAGTTGCATGAAGGGTCGTTTGGCTTTCGCCTGCCTGCCGGCCGCTCTGCTTGCGCTGGCTTCCGTCACTGCAGCCGCTGCCGCCACGCCGATCGGTCTGACGGATTTCCGGGCGCTGGTGCGCATTGCGTCCCCGCGGTTCTCGCCCGATGGGACGCAGATCGCGTTCCTCGCCGTGCGCTCGGATTTCGTTCACGACCGCTATGACGCGACGCTTCGCGTCATAGCCACCAAGGGAGGCGAGTCCCGCACCTTGGTCGAGGACATCCCCGAGATTGATAGTCCGCGATGGTCGCCGGACGGCCGGACCATTGCCTTCATCGGTACGGTGGGGGATGGGGAGTCTCAGATCTACACGGTGCCGGCCGCGGGCGGTACGCCTACGCAGCTCGGCGACGCGCCGAATGGCGTAGAGCAGTATGTGTGGAGTCCGGACGGGAGCAGCATCGCCTACGTCACTCCCGATGACTCGCCCCTCAGCGCGAAGGACCTGCGCACGCATCACGACCTTTTCACGATCCACGACGACGACTATCTAGTGGGTAAGCCGCCTGTTCCATCGCACATCTGGCTGCTCTCCGTAAAGACCGGCAAGGCACGCCAGCTCACCCACGGCTCGACCAGCGTGCTCGAGATCGCGGCGCCCATCAGCGGAGGCTCTTCCGCGCCATCGTGGTCGGCGGACGGCCAATGGATCGTCTACGACCAGCAGGCGGACGCAAACGATAGCGACTCGGACCGGACCACGATAGCTGTCGTAAACGTAGCGAGCGGCGAGGAGCGCCTCATCACTTCACAGCGCACCTACGAGTACGCGCCGCAGTTCGCCCCGAAGGGCAACGAGGTCGCCTACCTTTATCTACACGGCCCGGGCGCAATCAGTGACAACGATCTGTTCGTCGGCTTGCCAGCAGGCAACGCCGCTCGGGACGTCAGTACCGCCCTGGATAGAAACCTGCTCACCGACTTCGCGTGGCTGCCGGACGGCAGCGGCATCGTGGTGATGGCTGACGACCACATTGGCAGTAAGTTGTACCTGCAGCCGCTTCACGGCCGCGGTCACCCGCTCAATCTTGGTACTCTCAATCCCCTGCAGGTGACGTCATCGGGCACCGGCTCCCTGGCTGTCGTTGCCGACAGTGCAACACAAGCGCCCGAGCTCTATCTCCTGAGCACGCCGGACAGCGCTCCCGTGCGCCTGACGAACGTCAACAGTGCTCTCGCGGCTTACGCCTATCCCGAGAGTGTCGAAGTGCAGTGGCACGCGCCGGACGGGCAACCGAACGATGGTATATTGACCTATCCGAACGGATACCAGGCCGGCAAGCGCTACCCGCTCGTGGTGTACAGCCATGGCGGCCCCGAAGCCGCGTCCAGCGAGGATTTCGACGTGCCGGAGATCGGTCCCCTGCGCGACCTGTTCGCCGCGCTGGGATTCCTGGTGTTCGAGCCGAACTACCGTGGCAGCGACAACCTCGGCAACGCGCACGAGCATGCGATCTACCGCGATCCGGGCGCGGGCCCGGATAGCGATGTCATCTCGGGCATCAAGATGCTCGAGGGGAAGGGTATCGTGGACACCTCTCGCATCGCAGCCGTCGGGCACTCGTACGGCGGCTACATGACGGGCTGGCTGATTTCGCACCAGCACTTCTGGCGCTGCGCCGTGGTGGCCGATGGCGCGCTGGACTGGACCGAGGAGTACGAGCTTTCTGCCGCCGGCAATCTGGCGTGGGCCCGCGATTCGCTCGGCGGCGGTCCCTGGGACAAACAGAGCGCTGCGCTCTATCGCACCGGCTCCCCCATGACCTATGCCGGCGACATCACCACCCCGACCCTGATCCTTTCCGGTACCGACGATACCACCGTACCGATCACGGAATCGTTTGCGCTCTACCACGCGTTGAGCAGCCGGGGTATTCCGGTGAAGTTCATCGGTATCCCCGGCGCCCATCACTCGCCGCAGGACCCGGTGCACGCGGAGCTTTACTACCGCGCGATCGCGGCGTGGGTGGCGGCGCAGCTCGGCTCCCGGTGACTGACCATCACCGGTATTGCAGCGGCAGCGACCTGTAGGCGTCGGGAAACAACCGCTTCAGACTCGCGAGCTTCGGTACATCGTTGACTTCGATGTAGTCGAGTTGCGGGTTCTTGATCATGAAATCCTGTTGGCTCAGGTCCACCTGATTGAACGCCGAGAACGCATCGACACGAGTCACGATCGGCTTGGGAAACGTGTTGGCGTGCCCGAGCTGCGCGATGTAGGTCTGCGCGATGCGACGCTGTTCGTCGCTCATGTAGAAGATGTCCGAGCGATAGCCCGTGCCCACATCCGGACCCTGGCGGTTCAGCTGCGTCGGATCGTGCACCACGGAAAAGAAGATTTGCAGCAATTGGCCGTAGCTGATCACCTTGGGATCGAAGGTGATCATCACCGATTCCGCGCCGCCGTCGTCGTCGCTGTGGCCGCCGGTGAACCCGGCGACCACTCGCTTGATACCCCTGACGTGCTCGAAGACTCCCTGCGTTCCCCAGTAACAGCCGCCTGCGAGGTCCGCTTTCTCGGAGCTGCCGGAGGCATGACTCTCACCGGCAGCGGGCGGCGGGATGAGCGTCGCCTTTTCCTGTCCCCACGCAGTGCAAGCGCCGATGAGCAGAACGGAAACGGCAAGCGACCGAAACATAGTGGCTCCTGGGGGAATCACCCAATGCGCTGACCGCGGGATTCTGCCGCAACCACCGCCGCCCCGACAGGACCATTATGCCGGGAGCGGACCATTATGCCGGATGCTCAGTCGCTGCGGCCGAGTTGCAGTCCTGCCGCCGCCCCGTCGTCCCCGACTTCCAACCTGAACTCGATCGGGCGGCAGCAGATGGCGCAATCCTCGATATAACTCGTCGCCCCGGAGCTGAAGTCGACCACGGCTTCGAAGGGCTCGCCGCAGTAGGGACATTGCACGGTCCGCACCTGCAGGCCCGCGGAGCCGGCGTGCCCGGCGTCGCCGTCGCCCGGCTCGATTACCGGCTCGAGGCCGTAGATCTCGTCCAGATCCGGCGGGTTCTGCTTGCGACCCGGCATCTTGTTTACTCGAGCTTCGACATGGCGCCAATTGTCGCATCGCGCCCCCCTTCCGGCACGCCTCCTGCTGCCTTCTGCAGGCCCATATTTTTCGCTACGGACAATTAGGAGGACACGGCTATGGCAACGTTGAACGGTATGAAGGTGGCCATTCTGGCGGCTGAAGGCTTCGAGCAGGCAGAGCTCACCGAGCCGCGCCAAGCCCTGCAGGACGCAGGTGCGGAAACCCAGGTCGTCTCGCCGGCCAAGGGCGAAGTGCAGGGATGGAAGCACTTCGACAAGGGCGAGCGCATCAAGGTCGACGTGCCGCTGGAGCAGGCCGACGCCGCGGAATTCGATGCCCTGCTGCTGCCCGGCGGAGTAGCCAATCCCGACCAGCTGCGCATGATGCCCAAGGCGCTGCAGTTCGTACGCGCCTTTTTCGAGGCCGGTAAGCCCGTCGCGGCAATCTGTCACGGTCCGTGGACGCTGATCGATGCTGGCGTGCTGCGCGGGCGCACGCTCACTTCCTGGCCTTCGCTCAAGACAGACCTCGTCAATGCGGGCGCCCTGTGGGTCGATCGCGAAGTCTGCGTGGATCACGGGCTGGTCTCCAGCCGCAAGCCCGCGGATATCCCGGCATTCAACCGGAAGATGATCGCGGAATTTGCCGGCGGCCGGCGCTCGGGCGAGGCCGCGGCGCCCCGAACATCGCCGGCAGCGTCGCAGCGACCACATTGACCTGGCGGCGCATCGGCTGAGGAGTCCCGCCGCGGCATGCCCGGCATGCCCGGCGTGCGCGGGGGTGCGCATGTTATGATCGAGCCCACGTTCCAGGTCGTCGCCGCGCATGATTTTCCAACTGAGGATCCTCCTTCGTACCCTGATCCTGCCGCCGGCCTGCTTCCTGATCATCGGCGTCGTGGGGCTGCTGCTGGCGTCGCGCTACCGGCGGCTCGGCCTGGCGCTCGCCGCCGTATCACTGGCAGCGCTCTGGCTGCTGTCAACGCCCGTGATTGCCGACGGCCTGGAGCGGATGGCGGATCACTATCCGGCTCTGGATCTCTCTCGCCCGGTCGCTGCGCAGGCGATCGTGATCCTGGGCGGCGGCGGCTATCGCGAGCACGCGCCGGAATATGGCGGTGGACCGGCGCCGGAATATGCGATGTACGAGCGCGTCGCATACGGAGCGTATGTTGCCCGACATACCGGGTTGCCCGTCCTGGTGACCGGCAACGGTGCCGAGGCGGTCACCATGCAGGTATCGCTCTCCCGCGATTTCGGGGTGCGGACAAAGTGGGTTGACGAAGCCGCCCAGGATACATACGACAACGCGCAAGATAGCGCGCGCATCCTGCGCGCCGCGGGCATGACTCGCGTCGTCCTCGTCACCAGCGATACCCATCTCTGGCGCGCGGCACACGAGTTCGAGGCTGCGGGCCTGAGCGTCATTCCCGCGCCCGCCGGCATCTGGGGACCGCGGGAGCTCGGCACCATGCGTTTCGTTCCAGCGGCAAGCGGGCTGCTGCGCTCGTACTCCGCCGTCTACGAGCTGGAAGGCGAGGGCATCCGAGACCTGCTCGTGGCAACTCATCTTCGACGTGCGATCCGGTGATCGCCGACGGCGTCGAGGTGTACCGCTCCTTTTGGCGTCGCGACTGCCAGGACCGCGCTTTCATGTTGGGGGCTGTTGGTATCGCCAACGTGATCGTGCCGCGGGGCGATGATTTCACTTTGGAAGTCGCCGCAGCCGACGTTGAGCGGGCGGCGAGTCATCTGACTCAGTACGAGGCCGAGAACCGCCCGCCGGAGCCGGTACCGGCCGCGCCTCCATTGCATCCCCACGCCTGGGTAGGATGCGCGGGTTACGCGGCTTGGGTCCTGGGCGTTGCCTATGCTATTTCCAATGGCCTCGTGCGCCTCGATGCATTTAACGCCGGGGAACTCGATGCCGCACGTGTACAGAGTGGGCAATGGTGGCGCGCGTGGACGGCGCTTACACTGCACGTCAGTGGCCCTCATCTTGCCGCTAACTTGTGCGCAGGCATCTGGTTCGGCTACCTCGCCGGAGGCCAGCTCGGCGTCGGTGTAGCGTGGTTTCTGATCGTGGCGGGCGGCGGCCTGGCAAATCTGGTGGAAGGGCTACTAGGTCCGCCGTGGCATCAGTCAGTAGGCGCCTCCACCGCGGTATTCACGGCGTTGGGACTGATGTCGGCGTATACGTGGCACGAGCGTCTCGCTTTGCCACAGAGGTGGGTGCAGCGTTGGGGACCGCTCGTGGCTGGCGTTAGCCTGCTCGGCTGGCTCGGCACCGCCGGCAAACAGACCGACGTCATGGCCCACCTGCTCGGCTTCGGGATCGGCGTGTTGCTTGGTGCGGGCGCGGCGCTTCCCGCCGTGCGCCGGCGTCTACATGATGTTCCTCAGTGGCCCGCCGGGCTCGCAGCGATGGTCATCATGGCTGTAGCATGGGATCTGGCTCTCGTCAGCTGAATCGTATGGCTCCCGGCGGCGTGAACTTCAGGCACATCGTTCCCGGGCTCGACTGCCTCACTGACAAGCTCACCTTGCCTCGCCATCGGCATCTACACGCTTACGCAACGATCATCGTCAGCGGTGCGCTCGAAGAGTCGAGTTATGCGGGAAGGATCCGTGCGATCCCGGGTGACGTGCTCATTCACCCCGATCTCGACGCACACGCGAATCACAGGATATCTCCGCGCCTCAAATTGATCAGGCTGCCATGGCGCGACCGCGATGGAGTCGGCAGGCTGCAGCATTTGCGCGATCTGGACGAAATCGTCCGCGCCGCGGAAAGGGACGTCCATGAGGCGACCGCGCTTCTCATCGCCGCGCTCGATGGCGGCCTTGCTGGCTGCCCGGGCGAACAAAACGACTGGCCGGATCGTCTGGCAGGCGACCTCGGCCGCGACCCATCCATGAGCCTGGGAACGTGGGCGGATGGCCACGGTTTGGCGCGCGAAACCGTATCACGCGGCTTTACCAAGGCTTACGATATTGCGCCTGAGGTGTTTCGCGCTGAGCTGAGAACCAAGGCCGCGTGGTTTCGAATTACACGTGAGTCGGAGCGACTCGACACCATAGCGACCGAGACCGGATTCGCCGACCAGGCTCACATGAGCCGATGGGTGCGTCGACTCACGGGGCTGCCTCCGATAGCCTGGCGTCGCAAACCACGCCTACCTTGACTTCTTCCAGACGAGATCCTCGTTGTTGCGCCGCTCGATGTACGCGACTACGTTGCCGCTACCGTCATATTTGAACAACTCCCGGCCCTCGACACCTGGGCTGAAAAAGATGTCGGTCGCTTCCGGTATGAGCTCTTGCTTGCGCTTTCCGCTCTCCTGAGCGTACAGCTTCGGTCCCTCCCGTGTGATCAGCAACGTGACTTTCGGGCCGAGCTGATACCTGCCCAAGTACTTCGGATACCTGGCGACGTCCGCCACGCCAGGGGCGGGGTCGGCGTAGTAGCGAAGCACCTGTTCGGCAATGATTTTCCATTCGTTGCCGCGCTCGAGCCAGGTATCCGTCTCATGGTATTTCGCTTTGTTTACCTGCCCAAAGATGATCTCCGTCTCATCGATGTCATAGGCAAAGACAGCGATTTTTCCCTCAATACGGCTTCGTGGGTTGATCACCTTGAGCGTGGCGACGTCTCCCGCCGGTACGGGCGTTACTTCCTTCACCAATCTGGCTTTGTCCATGGCTCGTCCGCGCTCATCGAAAATCAGCGCATCGTCATAGAATTGCGCCTCGAAAGGCCCTTTGTTTCCTGGCGCAACCGCGTCCATGCGTTCCTGCGTCAAGCGCAGCAGAGCGCCCTGAGTCGGTGCCGCAGCGATGGCCCGCGCGTGCCACGTCGAGCCGACCATGGCGATTACGGAAACCGCGCAGTGGAGGAACTTTTTCATCGCCCGCGCAAATCCTTCAAGATATGCCTTGCATCGTTGCGGTCATCCATGATCACGGCTTGCCTTGCGTCCAGCTCAATGACTGGTGTGAACTGCGTGAGCCTGAACACGTCAACCAGGTGAACGGCAACCTCGTGCACCGGCAGGTACTGGTCATTCAAGGCATCCCCGACCGTACTGGCCAGCGCTTGCGCATCGAATCGCTGCAGCGCTCCCTTGAGCTTGGGCAAATCCGCCAGCGCGTGCTCGCGGACCCTCTCGGGCGTGCCCGGTCGAGCGTACCGAAGAAGGATCTCGGCCGCCTGCGGATTCCTGCATTCCGCCAACGCATCCAATATCCCCATGGCCACGATTTCCTGGAGCTTGGATTCCGAGTCGGAGCGCAGCGCGTTGAAGGCGTTCGCGTCCCCCGAGCGACCCAGCTGTACGGCGGCGGCCGCTTGAACCGCATAGCTTGGGTCGTCGTGCAACGCCTTGATCAGTGTATCGATCAGTGCCCGATCGCCGAGAAAGTTATCCGTCGCGCTCACCGCCGCCGCGCGCACACGGCTGTCGGGCTGACTCATGGCACGCAGCAATGCCCGCTTCGCCCGCTCCGACTTGCCGGCACCGAGGCTGAGGGCCGCCTGGACGCGGACCGCATAGAAGGTATCGTGCTCCAAAATGTTGTTCAGCGGCGGGACACAGCAACTCTGGTCCTCCTTCAGCTTGTCGCCGAGCTGCTGTGCCGCCCAGAGCCGGCTCATCATGTGAGGATCGCCTTGCGCTTCGCTGCTCAGCTCAGCGTCCGTCTTGTCGAAGACGACAGTCTTGTAAAGTACATCGTCGGGGTCGAAATCGACCCAAGAAGGGGCAAACGGCAGTGGTATGGTGAATTCCTGCTCGGCGCTGTAGTCGCGCACGCGAGTTTCCACCCTCTGACCCGCACCTCCGAAAAACGCCAGTGGGATGGGCATATCGAATACCGGCGTATTCGCATTCACCTGCTGCGTTTGAGCGATCCTTATCACTTCCACCTTTCTGCCGGGGTCGTAAGTGGCGCTGACACGGTAGTCGGGATGGCCGCCCTTGAATACCCACTCATAGAAGAACCAGCCGAGCTCATTCCCGGTCTTCGTCCAGATGCTGCGCAGCAGCTCGGTGGAATCTGCTGTCTGCGCCGCGTGGGTCGTGAGGTAATGGTTCAGCGCCTGGAAGAGCGTCTCGTTCTGCGATGCCGGTGATTGCATCGCCGCATTGCCATCGAGAACGTAGCGCATCATGTCCAGGACGGCGGCGCCCTTGTCATGCGTGATCTCCTCGAGCATGTCGAGAGGGTCGACGTAGTTGCGGTCGACCAGAGGTCGCGGGGCGCGCGACGCCTCGACCTGCAGGGCGGTGTTCTGGTCGTTGAATATTTCATAGCGATACGCGTCGTTACTATCGTGATATTGCGTATACAGCGCGGTCATGTACGTGGCGAAGCCCTCGTTGAGCCAAATGTTGGCCCAGTCCCGACCTTGCGCGTAGTCGCCGAACCAGTGCTGACCCAATTCATGCGCGACGAGGGTCGTGGTCGGGTCGTCGATCTCGGCTTGGGCGTCGTGGAGTGCCTCATCGGTCAGCGTCGTGGCGCTGACATTCTCCTGACCGCCGAAAATGAAGTCGCGGACCGCGACCTGATCGTACTTTTCAAACGGATAGTCGACGCCCGTGGCCCGTGAGAAAAATCCAATCATGTCCGGCGTGAGGTGGAAGAGTCGTTCCGTTTCGGCGCGGTCCACGCCTCTGGGAACGTAATAGTCCACGGGCTTTCCCTGGTAGCTGTCCGAAGTCTTTGCCCAGGGGCCGATCGCGAGCGACAGCAGGTAGGAACTGTGGGGAATGCCTTCCACCCAATCGTACGTCACCAGGCCGGCGGCGCGCTTCACGCTCACCAGTTTTCCGTTCGAGACGACGACCTGTCCGTCAGGCACGGTCGTGATGGTTTCGCTGGTGGACATGTCATTGGGGTGGTCCCAACACGGGAACCAATAGTGATTGAACTCCGGCTCTCCCTGCGTATAGATCTCCCTGGGGGCGCCGGGATCGTCCCTGCCGGGGTTGACGAAGAAGAGCCCGATCCTGGGATGACCGTGATAGACGATGCGTACCTCGAGCGAGTCCGAAGGACCATAGGGGTGGTCCAATCTGATCCACAGGCAATGGTCATCCGTCGTATGGGCCAGCGCTTTGGGCGCATTTGCCGCCGCCACCATCGTCACGGAGTCAATCGTCAGCTCGGTACTGTTGATGCAGAAGCTGTCGAATCCGGATTCGAAGGGCCTGATGGTGACCAGCTCGTCGCCGAACACCTCGCCCCTGGATTGGGAGAAACGTAACCTGAGCTTGTAGTTCTCGACGTGGTAGGAGCGGCTCGGCGTCCAATGCATCCTTCCCGGAGCGCCGCTCTCGTCGCTGGCTGCGGCCAGACACGAGCAGGCGAGGGCTACGATCAACGCGGCCGCTTTGCGGCCGGCGATGGCAGTGGGCTTCATATGAGTTTAGATTGCCCTGTCGGACCCGGGGTGGTCTTGAACGCATTTGATCCTCAGACACTGCCCTCGGTCTCAACCACCAAAATCCTGGCCTCACCCAGTGGATGGGCCACATGCTCGGTGCCGACGGTGGCGTGAAAGATGTCTCCGGCCTCGAGCAGAGTCGATGTCTCGATCCCCGAAATCCGGTACCGCATCTCGACGCAGCCATCGAGAACCACGAACACCTCCTCGCCGTCGTTGACATGCCATCTGTAGGGCTGATCAGTCCAGTGCAGGCGGACTGTGATTCCATTCAACCTGGCGACATCCAGCGCTTCCCAGGGTCTTGCGCCCGTGAACTCCTTGCCGCGAATGACCTTCATGACATACCCTCAGGTTGCATCGTTGGATGTGGACTCCAAGTCTAAAGGGACAGCGCGGCATGGGCGCCTTTTCATGCAATCTGTTATGGCCGAAATGATGCGAATCTGTGCTCCTTTCGCGTCACTCTCACAGCGAGGATCATAAAATGTCCGATATGCGTCGAATGACACTCCTGACTCTGCTCTGCCTCACGGCAATTCCCGCGCAGGCGAGCCTCACCCGCGAACAGGCCGCACAGAACCAGCCGGTGAAGCCGTTCAGGATCATCGGCAACGTCTATTACGTTGGCGCAGCGGATATCGGCTCCTACCTGATCAGTACGCCGCAAGGGCTCATACTGCTCGATGGCGGATTCGCCGAGACCGCGCCGCAGATCGAGGGCAACATCCGACAATTGGGCTTCAGGCTCTCGGACGTGAAGATCCTCCTCAATGGTCACGCGCATCCCGACCATGCCGGTGGGCTGGCGGCGCTGAAACGTGATAGTGGAGCGAGGTTCTATGCAATGGATGCGGAAGTGGTCCCGTTGGAGCACAACGGCCAGGGGACGTTCTATCGTGGCGATGAAAAACTCTTCGAGTCGGTTCACGTCGATCGCGTACTGCACGACGGCGCCAATGTTTCCTTGGGAGGCGTGACCCTAACGGCGCATCTAACGGCTGGGCACACGCCCGGATGCACGACTTGGACGATGCGAGCCACGGAAGGTGGCGCGACTTACCACGTCGTATTCATGTGTCAGCTCGACCTGACCATCCCGCTCATCCACAATGCCATCTATCCACGAGTCGAGGCGGACTATGAGCATACGTTTGCGGTGCTCGGACGCATGCCGTGCGATGTATTCCTCGGGGAGCATGGGACCATGTTCGATCTGAAGGGCAAGTTGGCGCGTCGCGCCGCGCATCCGACCGCGAATCCATTCATCGATGCCGCGGGGTGCAAACGCTTCATCGCGCAGACGCGAGATGAATTCGAGACCGAGCTCGGGCAGGAGCGGCACGCATCACCGACGGTGAAGCAGCACTAGGCCGGAGATTCCCGGGATCATGGGCACACGCAAGTGGTCCGCGAGTAGCTCGTCGCTACCATCTTCGGTCGGCTCGCGTCGCGAGTTCCTTGTCGGTGCGTTCGCGCTCGCCAGTGTCGTGCCGCGTGCGCGAGCCCGCATGGCGGGGAAGCCGGTGCATCTCATCCTCGCTCCGTCGAATCTGGGGCTGAGTCCGCCCAACGAGGGCGTCGAGCCGGGCACGTGGCAGGCGCCCGAGGCACTGATGGCGGCCGGGCTGGCGAGAGCGGTGCGACCTCGAGGCATTACCAAGTTACCGCGTCCTCGCTACCGCGCTGGCGCGCAACCCGACACTCGCATTCGTAATGGCCGCACACTGCGGCACTATTCGCTTGGCCTTGCCGGGATGGTACAGGCGGCGCTCGAAAGGAGAGCGTTTCCGCTCGTGATCGGCGGCGACTGCAGCCTGCTTCTGGGTGGACTCTATGCGGCCCGATTGTCCGGTGGCCGCGGTCTGCTGCACGTCGACGGGCACAGCGACTTTTTCCATTCGCTGGAGGAGGGTGCGAGCGGTCGCCTGGGCGCGGCCGCAGGCATGGATCTCGCGCTCGCTACAGGGCGAGGCGAGGCGCTACTCACGCGGTGGCCGCGCGTCGAAGGACCGCTGGTGGACGATCGCGACGCGATTCAGATCGGGGAACGCAATGCCTTGACCCCCGAGTTCGCGAAATACTATCGCGGTCTCGATCGGACGCGCATTACCCGACTGACGATCCAGGACGTCGAGCGCGTGGGCACGGCGCGCGCCGGCCAGATGGTGCTCGAACGGATGCGAGTGAGGCGCCTGGAGCGCGCCTGGTTGCACGTGGACATTGATGTCGTCGATCAGACGGAGATGCCGGCCGTCGATTCTCCTGGCAGTCCCGGTTTGAAGTTTGCGGAACTGAGCGAGTTACTCGCCGCCTTGTACGGCTCGGGACGCATCATCGGCGCCAATATCGCGAACTATGATCCCAGCCGGGATCCGCACGGCAGATGCGCCGGGCCAATCGTGCGGGTGCTGGCTGCCGCGTTCACCTGACACCGAAGTGCGGCCGTCCGTCGAATCGGCCTTGATCCGGACGTCATAGTAGACCGGTCACAGTTGATGGCTCACGGTCCTTCGACCGTGTATCCCATCCGTCGCAGCGTCTCGAGTGTCCCGTTCGGGCCGAGCAGCAGGTCCATCGACTGCAGTGCGAGCGTCGTGCGGTTCTGCGCCAGCGCCTGCACCGTCGCGCCCATCCAGTCCTGCTGCGCCTGGGCCACCAGCGCGCGCACGCGCGCGGACCCTGATACCGCGTCGAGGCAAGTAGCGCGATTGTCGATATGCTGCAGACGGCGCAGCAGGGCGACGTCGCCGAGCGCCCAGGCACGGGCCCGCGCCTGCATCGGACCGACGTCGGTTTCGAGCCGTGTCACCACCGACTGCAGACAGGCGATCTCCGCGGCGCGGGGCACCTCGGTCAGGTCCCTCATGACATCGACCGGGTCCTTCACCAGCAGCTTGTCCCGATGGATCGGCACATTCTCCTGTCGCGCGAGGCGCAGCACAGTCTGTTGGATGTCATTGTGAGGAGTCAGGTCGGAAGCGCCCAGCGCTTCGTCGTAGAGCCGCCGCGCCGCGAGTATCGGCCGCAGCTGCTCGATGCGGCGATCGCGCGGCGCGAAGCGCAGCTTGAGCGCGCTGAAGCGCGCGTACAGGGCGGCTGGCAGCACGGCCTGCAGAGGCTGGCGATCGGGGTTGGTCTGCGCCTCGCGCCACAGCGCGTAAAGACGCAATGCGGTGAAAGGATGAAAGCCGATACCCACCGACGGCCACGCGGGAATGACCTCCTGGGTGTGCCGCAGGAGCCCCTGGATGTCCGCCGTTTGCCAGACCATGCGCTTCGGCAGCGGTTCCATGGTGCCGAGCAGCCAGAGGATGTGTCCGTCCTTGCTCACCCGCCAGAGCTTCGGGCCGCTGTAGGTGCCGGAGATCACCACCTGGAAGGGCGCGGAGATCGGCGGCGCGGCATCCGTCTGCAGAGCGGCGGCTCCCGAGATCGCCGGGCAGAGGAGCGCGACGGCGGCCAGCACGCGCGCGAGGCTGCCGGGGCGTGGCAATCCGATCGACGTCACCGGAGTAGCTGCGCCATCAGTTGATCGTCGGTGGAGCGAGCGGTGTCACGCCCGTCGTCCGGTCGTAGATACGAGTGAAGGTGAAATGGATCCCGCTGCCGCTGAGCCGCACTGTCATCGAGAGCGGGCCGTCCTTCGCCTGGCTGAACGTCTGGATGATCTCCGCTCCGAACTGCGGCTTGGTGTCGATCACGTAGTCGGTCCCCTTCCAGCCTGTGAACTGCTGCGCGTCGCCCTGGACCGCGGAGATGTCGGCTTCGACGCCCGGCGTGTACTCGTCGGAGGAGTCGCCCGATGTCACCGTAAAGGCACTGGAGCTGACTTTGATCCTGAGATAGTCGCCTTGCGGCAGGTTCGACATCAGTTCATCCACCGCCGAGGTGCGGGGCGGGCCGCCGTTGCCGACTCCCAGCTCACCACCTTCCGGCCCTGATGAGGCTTCATCCTGTCCGCCTTCCCCTTGCTGACCTTCCTGTTGGCCGCCGCCCGTCCCCCGATGCCGTCCATAGCCGCCGAGCCCTTGTTGCTGCTGCGTCGGGGGTGGCTCGTGTCGCGCCTTCGCCTGCTGCGCGCGCAATTCCTCGACGGCCTTGCCGAGGTCGTCGCTGTGGGCGGGATCGAGTTTCCAATCGCCGGCGAGGCCTACCCCGGACGGCAGTTGCGACGACAGGTGAGGCTCTCCCGCGCAGCCCGTGAGGGCTGCTGCCGCGAGGAGGGCGGCGGCGCACACAGGAACCGCGCTAGCTCGGATTGACGACATCGAGAATGCTCGGGGGTTGAGGACTGGGAGGAGCGCCGCGGAGTTCGACCGCCGCCAAAGCGCCTAAGTTCTGGATGCCGCTGCCCGCGAGGCCAGCGCCTCGATCCGCTTCCAGTCTCGAGCCGCGAGCGCGTCCGCTGGCGAGAGCCAGGAGCCTCCGGCGCAGAGGACGTTCGGCAGGTCGAGGTATGACTTCACGGAGTCCTGGGTGATACCTCCCGTCGGGCAGAAGCGAGCCTGCGGGAAAGGACCCGCGAATGCCTTGAGCATCGCAGTGCCGCCCGCAGGGCCGGCTGGAAAGAATTTGAAACACTGATAGCCTGATGCAAGCCCCTGCATCAACTCCGACGCTGTAGCTACGGCGGGTAGATAGGGTAGGGATGACGATGCCGCTGCGGACAGGAGTGCCGGTGTTGCGCCGGGCGAGATCGCGAAGGTGGCGCCCGCGCTTGCCGCGGCCCGCAGATCCTCGACGGACAGCACTGTGCCAGCTCCTACCGCGATTTCCGGCACATGGCGGGCAACCGTTTCGATCGCGGCCAGCGCGGCAGGTGTCCGCAGCGTGATCTCGACCACGCGAATGCCGCCGCGCACCAAGGCTCTGGCGAGCTCGGGGGCGAGCTCCGCCTCCTCGACGACGACCACCGGCATGACCGGCGACAGCTTCAGGATCCGCTCGATTTCCGCGCTGGGTGACATGGCTCCGATTCGATGTTTTGCCTGCAGCCGCTATCGTGCAGCAAAATGGCCTCATGCGACAGCGGGCACTGCAAGCCCTTCTGCTGGTTCACGCCATCGAGGAGACCGATCTGGCTGGCGATGCCGTCTCACTCGACGACCGCGTCCAGGCCAGCAGGGATGCGGCCGGCGGCCGCTCACTGGCTGCGGCGACCAATGCGCCAGCTCAGATCAACGGTGACGCGGAGCGCTTTCTCGTCCGCCGCGCGGAGACGTTGCTGGCGCGCTTGCGCGTGCGCTCGCCGGGCGTCGACCACGTCCTTGCCGCCGCCGGCGGCGCGAGGGGCCTCGATCGCACCATTCTTCTGCTCGGATTCGTCCTGGGTGTGGCGCTGGCAGTCGCGGACGGCGGCCGGATCGACATCTTCGCGTACCCGCTCATCGGCCTCCTGCTCTGGAATCTGATCGTATACGTCATCCTGATCGTCAGGGCGTTCCACTCTCCCAGGCAGAGCAGCCTGGCGGCAGACGCCGCGGCAGGTCGCCCGACCGTGCCCATCCCGCGCGATGGATTCTTCCGGCGCTGGCTCGCCAGGCTCTATGCCAACCGAGTGCACGCCCGCATCGACGCGCTGATCACTCACTCGATCGGTTTCAACGCGCCGCTGGCGCCGGGCCTGCGGCGCTTCGCGGCGGACTGGTGCGAGGTCGGCCGGCCGGTGTTTCGTGAGCGCGTGCGACGCTTGCTGCATCTCGCCGCCATTCTCGCCGGCGCCGGTCTCATGGCCGGTTATGACTTCCGGGGCTGGATACTGCGGCAGGCGGCGGGCTGGAGCACCACCGTCTTCGGCCCCTCGAGTGCCCATTCGGCACTAGTGACGCTGTACGGTGCCGCATCCGGGGTCTCGGGCGTTCGCATCCCCTCGGCGCAAGATCTCCTGGCTCTCGCCTGGACGAGTCGCACCACCGGCGGCGGTCCCGCCGGACAGTGGCTGTACCTCATCGACTGGACGGCACTCCTCTTCATCGTGCTGCCGCGCCTGATCGCGGTGATCTTCACCACGCTCGCCCTTTGGCGCCGCTCCCTGACCTTGCGGACGCCGGCGTCATTCTCGGGATATCTTGCCGCCGTGCTGCGCTCGCAGTCGGCCGCGCCCGAACCGCCGCCCGCCAGATCGAGCGGTTGATTCCGCCCGCGGGCCTGCCCTCATGCCGCCGCGCTGTCGAGAAACGTGAGGCGCCGGCTGCCCGCATCCAAACGCACGCGCACGCCGAGGGGTACAGGTTGGTTGTGGGCGCCGTGACCGACCGGAAATCCCGCCGCGCACGGCAAGCCGGTTGCGGTGGCCAGCTCACGCAGCACGTCGGCGCTGGAGAAATCCGCTTCCTTCTCCTCGCAGCCCGTGAACTCTCCGAGGACGATGCCGCGTACCTGACGGAACACCCCCGCCTGCGCAAGATGGGTCCACTTGCGGTCCAGCCGATAAGGACGCTCGCCGACGTCCTCGAGCAGGAGGATGGCGCCCTCGAGCGGTGCCAGGAAGGGCGTACCGAGAAGCCGGCTCAGGACCGACAGATTGCCGCCGAGAAGCGGCCCCGCCGCAGTGCCTTCGACGTAGGTTTCCAGGCCCGTGAGGTCCGAGGCCGGCGCTGTGGATTCGAGAAGCTCGAAGAGGCGCGCATGTGTTGCCGCGTCGAGCCTGGGAAGCTGGGTGAGCACGGGGCCGTGAATGCTGACGAGCCGCTGCCGTTGCAGCACCTGGTGGAGCGCCGTGATGTCGGAGAATCCGATCACCGGCTTTGCCGGTAGCGGCAGACCCTCGAGCCCGGGCAGCAGCCGCGTCATTCCGTAGCCGCCGCGGGCACAGAAGACAGCACGTGCGCCGGTGTCCGCGAGTGCGGCCGCAAGCTCGGCGAGCCGCCGCTCGTCACTACCGGCAAGATAGCGGTGCCGCGTCAACAGGCCGGGGTCGTAGTGGACCTGGTAACGCCGGGAGATGATCTCGAGGCCGGCCTCGAACGAAGCGCGATCGAAGGAGCTTGCCGGCGCGACGGCGACCACCGGGTCGCCGGGCCGAAGGGCGGAGAATGCGCGGTAGCGTGATGTAGGAGAAGAAGAGGACATCGAGCGGACGGTGCGACCTTCCTGGGCCACATTGTCCGACACCCGCGGCAACGACTCAATCCGCCAGGGCTTTCAGGTCCCGGAGGAGAGCCGCGCGTCCGCGCTCGAGCTGATCCAGCCGCCGGGCCGCATCGCGCAGCGCGGTGATGTTCTTCACCGGCGCCTCGTGCAGCCGCCGATACGTGGTGCGGGCTACGAGCCACTGACGGGTGGTCGTGGCGTAGCGCGCGGCCAGATCGCGGCGCTGGGTGACGACGAAAAGCGGGCTGACTTGCATGGCGGCCGAAGAATGCCACTCGTTCGTGACGGGCGTGCGACAGTCAGGCAAGCAAACTGTGTTCCAGTAAGCCATCTCGGTTTTACTCCCGCGGGTTGGTTCTGCGGGCGTACTGCGTCTTGCGGTCACGGAGCTGCTCCCGCCAGGCCGACAGCATACAGCCGCCGACGACGCCCAGGACCAGAACCAGGACCGAGAGATTGCTGTTGTCGCGCGCAAGCGTAGCGAGCGCCCGCGGCGCCGCTGTCAGATATTCGAGATGCATGGACGATCCCCCGTGCGATGTGCGTTGAACATAACACCACGCGAATGCGGCGGGGAAGTCTCCGGGCGGCGACTTTGGGCGCGTCGCGAGAAAACCTTGAAGCAGATCGCAGACTGACTCGCGCCGCGCAGCGGGGGCGAAAGCAGCGCAATTCGCGAGTTGTCACCGAGCGCGCGCCCATCGCGGGCCGCGATTGCCGCTCCTCGTCCGAAATTGCCGCTGCGCGTCATCTCTCGCCTCGCCGCCGCTACCTCCTCCACGCTCTCATCAAAGCAGAAAGCCTCTGAATGACCGCTGAATGTGTATGAAGCGCTGGATCCGGGCATCGTGCCCGGCCCAGCGCGGTCTCGAGCAAAAGCGCGGTTTTTGCTCCGGGGCACGTCCCTGTGCCTGCGGCGGCTATTTTTCCTCACTGCCCGCTCACGCCCGGCGCGCTACCTTGACGGTCCTTTTCGCGGAGGTCGGGCGTGGACATCGTCTTCATTCTCATCATTGCGGGCCTCTATGCGGCCTCGCACTGGATCTCGTGGGCGATCTCCCGTCTCGGGAGTGACTCGTGAGCGCCGCATACGTCGTGAGCGGGCTGCTCGCCCTCGGCCTGTGCGTCTACCTGCTCTACGCCATGTTCAAGCCGGAGAAATTCTGAAATGACCGGCCAATCGCTGGGGCTGCTCGCCCTGTACCTTGCCGTCGCGCTCCTCTGCGTCAAGCCGCTGGGCCTCTACATGGCCAACGTACTCGAGGGACGCCCGATCTGGCCGGTCCGCGCGGGAAGGGGGCTGGAGCGCCTCATGTACCGGCTCTGTGGCATTGACCCGGAAGCGGAGATGGGCTGGAGGCACTACACCGTCGCGCTGCTCGTCTTCAACGCGCTCGGCGCACTGCTCGTCTACGCCCTGCAGCGCCTGCAGTACTGGCTGCCGTTCAACCCCGAGCACCTCACGGCCGTCTCGCCCGATTCTTCGTTCAATACCGCGGTCAGCTTCATCACCAATACGAACTGGCAGGGGTACACGCCCGAGTCCACCATGAGCTATCTCACCCAGATGGCCGGGCTCGCGGTGCAGAACTTCCTCTCCGCCGCGACCGGCATCGTGGTCGCCGTGGCGCTCATCCGCGGTCTCGCCCGGCATAGCGCCAAGGCGATCGGTAATTTCTGGACTGACATCACCCGCTCGACCCTGTACGTGCTGCTGCCGATCGCCTTCGTGTTCGCGCTGGTGCTCGTCAGCCAGGGCGTGATCCAGAACTTCAGCGCCTACAAGGACGTGACCATGCTGCAGCCGGTCACCTACCAGCAGCAGAAGACCGATGCCGCCGGCAATCCGGTCAAGGACGCCGCCGGCAACCCCGTGATGGAGAACGTCACCAGCCAGACTCAGACCCTGCCGATGGGCCCGGTCGCCTCGCAGGAGATCATCAAGGAGCTCGGCACCAATGGCGGCGGCTTCTTCAACGCGAATTCCGCCCACCCGTACGAGAACCCGACGCCGCTCACGAACTTGCTCGAGATGCTGGCGATCATCGCTATCCCGGCCGCCCTGACGTACACGTTCGGGCACATGGTTGGCGACACCCGCCAGGGATGGGCGGTGCTCGGCGCGATGGCGATCCTCTTCGTGTCGCTCTACGCGATCTGCAATCACTACGAGCAGGTCGGCAACCCCCGCATCGCCACCCTCGGCGTCGACCAGACCGCAAGCCTGCTGCAACCGGGCGGTAACATGGAGGGTAAAGAGGCGCGCTTCGGCATCGCCGCTTCCACGCTCTTCGCCACGATCACGACCGGAACCTCCTGCGGCGCGGTCAACTCCATGCACGACTCGTTCACGCCGCTCGCCGGCTTCGTACCGCTCTTCAACATGATGCTGGGCGAGGTCGTCTTCGGCGGGGTGGGCACCGGCCTTTATTCGATGCTCATCTTCGCCATCATCGGCGTCTTCATTGCCGGGCTCATGATCGGGCGCACACCGGAATACCTCGGCAAGAAGATCGAGGCCTTCGAGATGAAGATGAGCTCGGTCGCGATTCTCGTGATGCCCTTCATCGCCCTCATGGGAACGGCGATCGCTGTCAGCACGACGGCCGGTCAGGCCGCGGTCGCCAATCCCGGCGCGCACGGCTTCTCGGAAATCCTCTACAGTTTCACCTCCGCCGCGAACAATAACGGCAGCGCGTTCGCAGGCGTCTCGGTCAATACGGTGTTCTACAACACGGCCCTCGGTCTCGTGATGTGGCTCGGCCGCTACTGGCCGATCATCGCGGTGCTCGCGGTAGCGGGCTCTCTCGCGGCGAAGAAACGCATTCCGGTCACCGCCGGCACCATGCCGACGCACGGGCCGACGTTCATCATCCTGCTCATCGGTACGGTCCTGCTCGTCGGCGCACTCACCTTCGTGCCGGCGCTCGCCCTGGGTCCCGTCGTCGAGCACTTGATCCTCTGGGGACGCTGAGATGTCAACCATCACACAGATCTCGGGCGCGGCCCCTGGCCCCGGGCAGCCGGCGGTCGAGCCGCCGCGCTTTGCCCGCCGAGGCAAGCTCTCGATGTTCGACCGCACACTGCTGGGCCCGGCGATCGTCGACACGCTGCGCAAGCTCGACCCGCGCCTGCAGTGGCGCAATCCCGTGATGTTCGTCGTCTACATTGGCAGCATCCTCACCAGCGCTCTCTGGTTCCAGGCACTCGCCGGCCACGGCGAGGCTCCGCCCTGGTTCATCCTGAACGTCGCGATCTGGCTGTGGTTCACGGTCCTGTTCGCCAACTTCGCGGAGGCGCTCGCAGAGGGCCGCAGCAAAGCGCAGGCGGCCAGCCTGAAGGGCCTCAAGCAGGCCGTGCAGGCCAAGCGGCTCGCCGATCCCGCGGACCACAAGCGCGTCTCGCGCGTCCGCGCCGACCAGCTGTGCAAGGGCGACGTGGTCCTCGTCGAGGCCGGCGACTATATCCCTGGGGATGGCGAGGTCATCGAGGGCGCCGCCTCGGTCGATGAGAGCGCGATCACGGGGGAGTCCGCGCCGGTCATCCGAGAGTCGGGCGGCGATTTCTCCTCCGTCACGGGCGGCACGCGCGTGCTCTCCGACTGGATAGTGGCGCGCATCACAGCGAACCCCGGCGAGACCTTCATCGATCGGATGATCGCCATGGTCGAGAGCGCCAAGCGGCAGAAGACCCCGAATGAGATTGCCCTGACGATCCTGCTCGTGGCGCTGACCCTCGTGTTTCTATTCGCCACGGCCACCCTGCTGCCGTATTCGCTCTACAGCGTCATGGTGGCCAAGCTCGGCACTCCAGTGAGCATCACCGCACTCATCGCGCTGCTCGTGTGCCTCATTCCGACGACGATAGGCGGGTTGCTCTCCGCGATCGGCGTCGCCGGCATGAGCCGCATGATGCAGGCCAACGTGATCGCGACGTCGGGCCGGGCGGTCGAGGCAGCGGGTGACGTCGACGTACTGCTGCTCGACAAGACCGGGACCATCACACTGGGCAACCGCCAGGCCGCCGCCTTTCTTCCCGCGGGAGGCGTCAGTGAGGAAGAGCTGGCCGACGCCGCGCAACTGGCCTCGCTCGCCGACGAGACACCCGAGGGACGCAGCATCGTCGTGCTTGCCAAGCAGCGCTTCAAACTGCGGGAGCGCGATCTGACTGCGCTGCACGGCACGTTCGTGCCTTTCTCCGCGCACACGCGCATGAGCGGTGTCGACCTCGGCGACCGTCAGGTTCGCAAGGGTGCCGCCGACGCCATTCAAAAACAGGTGGAATCTCTCGGTCAGGTCTTTCCGAAGGCCGTGCTGACGACCGTGCAGGAGGTGGCGCGCCGCGGCAGCACGCCGCTTCTCGCGAGCGACGGTCCCCGCGTCCTCGGCGTGATCGAGCTCAAGGACATCGTCAAAGGCGGAATCAAGGAGCGGTTCGGTGAGCTGCGCCGCATGGGCATCAAGACCATCATGATCACCGGCGACAATCCGCTCACCGCCGCCGCCATCGCCGCCGAGGCGGGAGTCGACGATTTCCTCGCGGAGGCAACACCGGAGGCCAAACTCAAGCTCATCCGCAGTCACCAGGGAGAGGGGAGGCTCGTGGCCATGACCGGCGACGGCACCAACGACGCGCCGGCCCTCGCCCAGGCGGACGTGGCGGTCGCCATGAATACCGGCACTCAGGCTGCCAAGGAGGCCGGCAACATGGTGGATCTGGACTCCAACCCGACCAAGCTCATCGAGGTGGTGGAGACCGGCAAGCAGATGCTGATGACGCGCGGCTCGCTCACCACCTTCAGCATCGCCAACGATGTCGCGAAGTACTTCGCCATCATTCCCGCGGCCTTCGCCACCACCTATCCGCAGCTCAACGCTCTCAACCTGATGGGGCTCACGAGCCCCTTTTCGGCCATCCTGTCGGCCGTGATCTTCAATGCGCTCATCATCGTCGCGCTGATCCCGCTCGCCCTCAAAGGCGTGCGCTACCGGCCGCTGGGCGCCGCCGTGCTGTTGCGCCGCAATCTTCTGATCTACGGCCTCGGCGGCATCCTGGTTCCCTTCGTTGGAATCAAGCTCATCGACATGCTGCTCAAAGTCGTGCACCTGGCTTGAGGACGACGTTATGAAGACCATACTGCGCCCCGCCGTTGTCCTGCTCATTCTGCTGACTGCCATCACCGGCATCGCGTACCCCCTGGTCGTCACCGGTGTGGCAAGGGTCCTCTTCCCCAGGCAGGCGGCCGGGAGTCTGATCGTGAAGGACGGCAAGCCTGCGGGATCACGGCTCATTGGCCAGCCGTTCAGCGAGCCGAAGTACTTCTGGAGCCGTCCTTCCGCCACCAGCCCACAACCCGACAACAGCCTCTCGTCCAGCGGCTCGAATCTCGGCCCGCTCAACCCCGCGCTCACCGACGCGGTCAAGGCGCGCATTGCAGCCCTGCAGGCGGCAGATCCGGGCAACCACGCCCCCATTCCGGTGGATCTGGTGACGGCCTCGGCAAGCGGTCTCGACCCGGATATCAGCCTCGCCGGGGCCTACTATCAGGCGGGCCGCATCGCGCGCCTCAGGCACCTGAGCCCGGACCGGGTCCGCGCGCTGATCGCGGACCACGCCCAGGGGCGCTGGCTGGGAGTGCTCGGCGAGCCTCGAGTCAACGTGCTCGAGCTGAACCTCGCGCTCGATACCATGAAATAATGAGGCGATGAACCCGACGGCCGAATCTCGGCCCGACCCGGACCAGCTGCTCGCCCACGTCAAAGCCGAGGAGGCGCGCGCTGCCCGCGGTCGGCTCCGGATCTTCTTCGGCTCTTCCGCCGGCGTCGGCAAGACGTTCTCCATGTTGGAGGCGGCTCGTGCCGCCAAAGCGTCCGGAACCGACGTCGTGATCGGCTACCTCGAGCCGCACGGCCGCCTGGAGACGGAGCGGCTCGCAGAGGGCCTCGAGCGCCTGCCGCCACTGCCAGTGGCCTACCGCGGCATCGTGCGGCAGGAGTTCAATCTGGACGCCGCTCTCGCCAGACGCCCCGCCATTCTCCTGGTGGACGAGCTCGCCCACTCCAACATCAGCGGCGGCGAGCCGGCGCCGCGGCACCCGAAGCGCTGGCAGGACATCGAGGAGCTGCTCACCGCCGGCATCAATGTCTGGACGACCGTCAACGTCCAACATCTCGAGAGCCTGAACGATCTCGTATACCAGACGACAGGGGTGCGGCAGCGCGAGACCCTGCCGGACAAGGTATTCGACGAGGCCGACGACATCGAGCTGATCGATCTGCCGCCCGACGACCTCATCGCGCGGCTCCGCTCCGGCAAGGTCTACATTGCCGACGAGGTGGCGACGGCCGTCGAGCGCTTCTTCCGCAAGCAAAATCTCATGGCGCTGCGGGAGATCGCGCTGCGCCGGGTCGCGGACCGGGTGGAAGCCGCCGCCCGCGCGCTGCAGCCGGACCGGGCCGCCGCCGCCCGCATCGCCGGAGACCGCATTCTCGTCGCGGTGGGCCCTGATGCGCAGGCGGAGCAACTCGTACGAGCCGGCAAGCGGATGGCGGATGCGCTCGATGCTGAGTGGACCGTTGTTTACGTCGAGACCCTGAGACTGCTGCGCCTCTCCGAGGCCGACCGCAACCGCCGCATTGCGGTGTTACGTCTTGCCGAGTCCCTGGGTGCGGAAACCGTGACCCTGGACGGAGCGTCCGCGGCCACGGCGCTCATGGAATACGCGCAAACGCGCCGCGCCACGCGCGTCATCGTCGGTGCGCCCAAGCGACGCGGCTGGCGCGCGTGGCTGCGTCCTTCGGCGGCGACCCAACTTCTCCATCAGGCCCGCGGCTTCGACGTCGTAGTCATAGCGCCAGCCGACGGCCCCATGCGGCAGCCGACGAGCACGTCGAGCGTCGACCAGGCCGGCTATCAAGGCACAACCCACTGGGACCGATACGGCTGGGCGACAGGTTTGAGCGCGGCCTGCACGCTGCTGGCGCTCGCGATGTATGCGCATTTCGAGCTTTCCAACCTCGCCATGATCTATCTGCTCGGAGTCACAGTGGCGGGACTGAGGCTCGGGCGGGGGCCGTCGGCTCTCACGGCCATACTCAATGTCGCATCGTTCGACTTCTTCTGCGTGCCGCCGAGGTTCACGTTTGCTGTATCGGACGCCCAGTACTTGGTCACCTTCGCGACCATGCTGATCATTGCGCTGGTGATCGCAACGCTCACGGCCAACGTGCGGCAGCAGACGCGGGTCGCCGGTGCACGTGAGCGCCGCACCGCGACGCTGTACGCAATGAGCCGCGAGCTGGCAGTCACGCGCGGCATCGAGAGCATGGCGAGTGTGGCCATCCGTCATGTGACGGGAGTCTTTGAGTGCAAGGCAGTCGTCCTCCTTCCCGATGCGAGCGGCAAGCTGCAGTACCCTGGCGGCGAGGCGCCCGAGAACGCATTCCATCATGCCGATCTCGCCGTCGCTCAGTGGGTGGCCGACCATGGCCGGCGCGCCGGACTGGGCTCCGATACGCTGCCGGCGGCTCCCGCACTTTATGTGCCGCTCGGCGATGAACGCAGGACCGCGGGCGTGCTCGCGGTCCTGCCCAACAACCCGCGCCGCGTGCTGCTGCCGGAGCAGAGCCATCTGCTCGACACCTTCGCGGGCCAGATCGGACTTGCGGTCGAGCGTGCGCGTCTCGCCGAGATTGCGGAGGCCTCGAGTCTGGCGGTGGAGCGGGAGAGCCTGCGCAACACGCTGCTCGCGTCGATCTCGCACGATCTGCGCACCCCGCTCGCCGTGATGGCGGGCGCCGCGAGCACGCTCGCCGGGCATGGCGCGACGCTCGCGGAGGAGAGCAAGGCCGAGCTCGCCCGCTCCATCGAGCTCAAGGCCCGCGAGATGTCGGACCTCGTTTCCAACGTGCTCGATCTCATGCGCTTCCAGTCGGGGCAGGTGGTGCTGCGGCGGGACTGGCAGCCCCTGGAGGACCTCGTGGGCGCGGCGCTCGACCGGCTGAAGGAGCGGCTGCAGGACCACCCGGTGGAGCTGCGGCTGCCTGCCGATTTGCCTCCGGTCTACGTCGATGCCGGGCTCGTCGTGCAGCTCTTCGGAAATCTCTTCGACAACATCGCCAAGTACACACCGTCCGGCACCCGCGCCTGGGTGTCGGCGACACATGACGGCGCTTCCGTGCGTGTCGTCGTTGAGGACGAGGGTCCCGGATTTCCGGCGGGCGACCCCGCCAAGCTCTTCGACAAGTTCCAGCGCGGCAACGGGGAGGGCGCCGTGGTCGGGGCCGGGCTCGGACTCACGATCTGCCGGGCCATCGTGCGCGCGCATGGCGGCGAGATCGAGGCCAGCCGCCGCGATGGCCGAGGAGTCGCCAAGGGAGCGCGGTTCGAGTTCACGCTGCCCGCGACGAAGGAGCCCGCCGCGTGACCGAGTCGATGCATCAGGTCCTCGTGATCGAGGACGAGCCCGCGATCCGCAACGTGTTGAAGGTATTGTTCGAGGCGGAGCATTATCGGGTCATCGAGGCCGACACCGCGCTGCGCGCCGAGATCGAGACCCGCAGCCACAAGCCGGACCTGTTGCTCATCGACCTGGGACTCCCGGATGGCGATGGCCTCACGGTGATCCGCAGGGTGCGCGCCTGGTCTCCCGTCCCGATCGTGGTTCTCTCGGCGCGCGCCATGGAGGAGCAGAAGATCGCTGCGCTCGATGCCGGTGCGGACGACTACGTTACGAAGCCCTTCAGCGCGCCGGAGCTGCTCGCGCGTGTCCGGGCGGCGCTGCGCCGCAACGTTCGCGGCGCGGAGACGACTTCCGGCCTCCAGCTCGGCGAGGTCCGGCTCGACCTCGCCAAGCGCGAGGCTCACGGCCCGGCGGGAGAGCTCCACCTGACGCCGCTCGAGTACCGCGTGATCGAGAGTCTCGCCCGACACCTCGGCTCGATCGTGATGCAGGACCAGCTCATTCGCGAGGTCTGGGGGCCGGAGCGGGTCGATGACTCGAGGAGCCTCAGGGTCTGCATCAAGAACCTGCGCGCCAAGCTCGAGCCCGATCCCCACAAGCCACGCTATCTGGTCACCGAGGCCGGCCTCGGCTACCGCCTGCGGGCGGACGAGGACGCCTGAACCGACGCGATCGCTGTGAGCAAAAGATCCGTGCCGGCACGGATCTCCTGCGGTGTCTGGCTCGCGTACCCGAGGCGCAGATGCGTGCCGGCACGCGTGCCCGCGAAGCGGAAGTTGGATTCCGGCGTCACGAATACCTTTCTTGCCTTCGCTTCCCGCGCGACCGCGTCCGAATTGACACCGCAATCCAGCCACAAGGCCATGCCGCCGTCCGGCACGCTCCACTCGAGCGGCAGCCCGTCGCCGCGAGCCGCAGAGAGGGCGTCGACGAGCGCATCGCGCCGCTCCTGATAGACGCGACGCATGCGCCTGAGGTGCCTCTCGAAGCCGCCGTTGTCGATCCAGTGGGCGACGGCATCCTGCAGAAATATGTTGTTCTGACGTGTCATGACGGCGCGCAGGTTGACGAGCGGCTGGTAGATCGCCTCCGGCACGGCCAGGAATCCGAGCCGCATGGAGGGAAACATGATCTTCGAGAGAGTGGAGGTGTAGATGACCAGCTCGCAGGGATCGTTGCTGGCGAGGGGGGCGATGGGTTGCGACCGGAAGTGGAATTCGTGGTCGTAGTCGTCCTCGATGATCGGAATGCCATGGCGGCTCGCCAGCTCGTAGATGCGCATACGGCGCTCGGCCGGCAGTGTGACGGTCGTCGGATACTGATGGTGTGAGGTCAGGTAGATGAGGCGCACGGACTCCTCGTTGAGGACCGCCTCGAGCGCTTCCGGGACCATGCCGTTGGCATCGAGTCGCACGGGTGAGAGCTCGGCGCCGGCGGCGCGGAACGCATCCCAGGCCGGCGGGAATCCCAACTCATCGATCGCGACCTTGTCCCCTGGCCGCAGCAGGAGTTGCGCGGCGAGAAACATGCCTTCCTGCGACCCGTGCGTTACCAGGATCCGGCGGCCTGTGAGCGCGCGGACGCGCCGCAGATACAGGCTCAACCGCTCGATGAACTCCGGGTGTCCGGCAGGGTCGCCATAACCTCCCAGGCCAGCCGGCGCTTTGCGCAGCGCCTGCGCCACGCACGCGCGGAATTCAGCGTATGGAAAGAGACGCAGATCGGGTACCCCGCCGGCAAAAACGTGGCGGTACTCGTGTCCGTTGGCGGGCCTGACGTTGATTGCACGAGCGTCCCGGACGAGCCGCCACTTGAGCGTCCTCGGACTGCCGGGCGCAACCCCTCTGGCGCTCGACTTGAAGAATTCCGACGGCAGAACGGCCGCCACCCTATGCGCGCGCCGCGCGCCACCTTTCAGCCAACCTTCGGCGACCAGCTCGTCCGCGGCGGCGCTCACCGTATGCCGGTGCACGCCCAGCATCCCGGCGAGACGGCGACAGGATGGCAGTCGTTCGCCGGGCTTCAGCCGGCCGCTCTGGATGGCATCGCGCAAGCCCTCCGCGATGCGCAGATAACTCGGACGCTCGTCGCGAGGAATTGACAGGTGGAAATCCAACACGGAGGCACTCTCCGGCGATCGTGGCGGATGCTCATCTGGCACAAGCTAATCATTAAATCTGGCACTTAATACTATACCAGATCCGAGCGATCATTCATCCGACCAACAGAGCGAGGATCAGAGATGATCGCGCATATCTGGCGCGGCCGAGCCGAAGACCGCCATGACTTCACGAGCTTGCTGCGAGCGCAGATCCAAGCGGCGCGTTTCCTGCGCCGTTGCGACCCGGCTCCGCAGCGGTGCGAAGTCATCATCGACCCGCGCCGCGCGCTAGTCTATGCCGACTTGCGTCGCCGGTTCCCATCGCGGATTGTCGCCCTCCGATGAGGCTCCTGGATCCCGGTGTTTGCCATCGAGCTGCAGGAGACTCTGCCGATGGGCCGATACGACAGGCTCGATCGCCAGGTGGATGGCGGCGTTGAGCCACTTGCGCTGAGCTGTCTTCAGGAGGCAACCGCATGTACTTGCTTGCTGTTTTCCTCGGTGTCTCGGCGATCATCATCGTGACACCGGGCCCGGACACCGCGCTGGTGATCCGCAACACACTGCTCGGCGGCCGCGCGGCGGGGGCGTCGGCGGCTCTCGGCGTCGCGGTCGGGCAGATGGTGTGGGCGCTGGCGACGAGCTTTGGGATCGTGGGGCTGCTGACCGCATTTCATCCGCTCTTCACGGTGGTGAAATTTGCGGGGGCGACGTATCTCGTGATCCTTGGCGCGCAGGCCTTGCGCGCAGCCGCCAGACCGCCGCCTGCCGATGAGATGACCGCGCCGGCGGTTGCCGGCCGCAAGCTGACTGCCTCGAGGTCGCTCCGGCAGGGCCTCTTCAGCAACCTGGGCAATCCGAAGATGGCCATCTTCTTCGCCAGCCTGCTGCCCCAGTTCGTTCCTCCCGGCAATGCCTCGTTCTCAGCCCTGCTCCTTCGCGGGTGCATCTTCGCGCTCATGACCCTCACATGGCTCACGGCCTATTCCGTGGTGGTTGCCAAGCTGGGCGAGGTACTCCGCAGGAGGCAGATTCGCCGCATGCTCGAAGCCCTCACCGGCCTTGCGCTGGTCGGTCTCGGCCTTCGTGTTGCCGCGGAGCATCAGTAACGGGAGCCGGTCGGGGTCGTTCCGTATCCCACAAACGGAGATTCTGTGGGATACGTCAGGTCAGCGAGACGACCAGCTTCGCGGAGTGGCTGCGCCAGTTGATTGGAATGATGAATGAGCGCTGGCCGGGCTTGCGCGGGATGTCGGGCTTCTCGCCGGCAAGCACGCTGGGAACGGAAATGACGAAGTCGCGGCCGAAGTCCCGGCGCGCGTTGCCGGAGATCGTGTTGGCCACCTCGCCCACCAGGTCACGCATGGTCTCGTGGCTGAAGTCGTTCTCCTGCATCTTCATCAGGAGCACCGTCAGCATGGCCCGCGGCGCCGTGAAGTACACGACGCCCTCGCGCTTGCCGGAGATGGTGATCATCCCCGTGTAATCGTGCACGGCCGGGGCTCCCTCCATCAGGTATGGCGAGCCGATGGTGGCCGGCTGCTGGGCCGCCACCTCGAAATAGTTCGTCGTCCCCTCGACGAAAGTTTTCAGCTCCTCTTCCCGCAACATCTAGCCGTTCTCCGCCTCGACTTCAGGACATCAGCTCCGCTATCGCCTCATTCAACTGCCGATCCGTGAACGGCTTGTTCAGGAAGCCGTTGGCGCCGCGCTCCATGGCCTCGACAGCGGTCGCCTTGTCAGCCAGTGCCGAGATCACCAGGATACGCAGCGCCGGCTTCAATTGCACCAGTTTGGAGATGCATTCGATGCCGTCCATCTGCGGCATGGTGAGGTCCATCGTGACCACGTCCGGATCGGTCTTGTGAAACATCTCCAGCGCCTCGATCCCGTTGCCGGCCGTGCCGACCACCTCCAGCTCCTCGAACTGCTGCGAGCGCTCGATCCGCCGCCGCATGATGTTCGAGTCATCCACGATCAGGAGCTTCAGCGACCGCCGGCCGCCAGCCCCGTTGCGTTGCGCCACGTTCATCCGCGCTCTCCCTTCCTCTTCTTCTTCAGGCCACCGCCGAGCTCGCCGCCTCGGCCGGCAGCACGATCTTGAAGCGGGTGAAGCGGCCCGGATTCGTGCTGACACCAATCTTGCCGCCAATGCCGTAAACCGTGCGGGCAACGACATCCATCCCTACGCCTCTTCCGGCGTCCATGGTCACTTCCTCCTGCGTCGTGAATCCCGGACGGAAAATAAGGGACATGGCAGCGCGGGTATCCATCGCGGCGGCCTCCTCGGCGGTGATCATGTTCTTGCGCACGGCCGTGTCTTTCAACATCTGCGGCGAGATGCCGGCGCCGTCATCCTCGAACACCAGCTCGTATCCGTCGCCCGAGCGGTGAAAGTCGACGCGCACGGTGCCTGCGTCCGCCTTCGCCAGGGCGCGGCGCGCCTCGCTCGGCTCGATGCCGTGGACCGCTGCATTGCGCAGCATCTGAATGATGCAGTCCTTCACTGTCACGACGTAGGGCGCCGGCACGTCGGCAAGGCCCGAGAGTGCCAGCTTGAAGGACTTGCGATGATCCTTCGCCAGCTTCTCGGCGAGCGCCCGCAGCGTGGGCGAAATGTCCTCGCCGGAGCGGACGCCCGACCCGGGCTTCGGGCGCGGCTGCGCGGCTTGAGCCGTCGCCGCGGGGTCTTTCAGCGCCGTGAGCCGCGTGGCCATCTCGCGCACGCCCTTCAGGTGCGCCAGCAGGTCATCGAGCTTCAGCACCATCGGCAGGAAGTCGTTGCCGGAGAGCTCCGCCTTCTTCTTCAGCTCGCTCACCGTGTCCTCGAGGTGATGCACGCGGTTGGCGATGCTCATCAGGTTCAAGGCCGAGGCCTCGCCCTTGATCGAGTGCAGCTCGCGGAAGAGGCCGCCGAGCTTCTTGCGGAACTCGGCATCGGTGCGCGCCGGCTCCTTGAGGATCGCGTTGATGAGCTGCAGGCCCGTCTCGGTGGTGTCGAGGAAGGACCCGAGCTGCAACGGATCGACGTGCAGCATGCCGACCATCATGTCGACCTGCGCGTTGGCGTTCTCCTGCGCCTCCTGCAGTTCCTTGGCGAGCAGCACGTTGGAAGTGATGTCGCTGACCGCGCACAGTACGTGCTTGACGCCGCCCTTGGGGCCGACCACGCGATGGAAGTCGAACTGCAGATAGCGCGTCTCCTTGCCGCCGCGGCCGTTATCCATGCTGATCTCGAGCTGCCCGAGCGGATTGATGCTCTTCATCAGATTCTCGTGAGCGCGGTCGCCCCAGAGCAGCTTGATGTACTTCACGGCCGTCGCCAGCGTGGCGGCCGGCACGCGATCCGCGAGCAGCTTCTCGAACGACAGGCCGGCGAAGTCGTTGCGGGCGAAGATGTGTGTCAGCGCCTCCGACCAGACGGAGCCGATCTTGTAGTCCGCATCGAGCAGGAAGAACCCTTCGCGCACCGTCTTGAGAATGTCGCGAGTCTGCTCCTGCGCCTCGCGCGCGGCTCGCTCGTGCCTGGCGCGGGTGAGCTGCAGGTACGCCGCGGCGGCGGCGAGCACCAGCGCCGCGAGCACACCGCCTGAGAGCAACGCCCGCAGCCGCGCGGCGGCGCCCGAGGTCTGCCTCTGGAGCGAGCCGCTCACCGCGGTGAGCAGCCGATGCAGTTGGCTGACGTTCTGCCTTGCGAGCAGCTGTGCCTGACGCACATTGGTGTAGTACATCCGGCCGCTCTCGGAGAGTGAGCTGCCGGAGTCCGTATCGACGTAGGGCTCGCCCGAGAAGGCGATGACGGGAGCGAGCACCGGGCTGTACGCCTGCCACATCTGTACGGCGGACTGCAGCTCCGGCGATTGCGCGCCGCCGCGTTTGGTCAGCACCTGGATGTCCTCATTGAAGCGCTGCACCGTGCCTGCCAGCTCCGCATGCGCCTGTCCAGTGTACTCGCGCGTCTCCAGCCGCTCGCGCAAGGCCGTGAGCTGCTGGGCGATGACGCCCGGGTAGGTCTGCAGCTCGCTGGCGGTCTGCAGCGCGGTAATGCTCGAGCGGATCTGCGTCGCCAGCCTGAAGCCGGCGAGCAGAGCGAGGCCCATCATCACGGCCAGGGCCGTAACTGCACCGGCCGTGATCAACCGGCGGTTGCGATCTGCGCCTGCGACTTTCATGTTGGTTCCCTGACAGCCTGGATTAGTTCGGCAGCTCGAAGCGGATGCGGGTGCGCACTGGCACCTCGACCGGTTGACCGTTGTATTGCACGGGTCGATAGCGCCAGCGCCCGATGGCGTCGATCGCCGCACCGTCGAACACGCCCCTCGGGGCGGACTCGACCACCTTCACGTCCCGCGTGCGGCCCTGTTTGTCTACGACGTACTGCACTGTCACGCTGCCGCTGATTCGATCCGTCAGTGCGCGATCGGGATATTCCGGAGCGACGTAGCGCGTGCGCTGCAGCTGTTGCGCGAGCGCCTGCAGGTCCGGGCCCGCTGCCGCCTGCGACAGTGCCTGCGAGGCCGAACCGAGGCGCCGCACGGCGGCTACCGCCGCTGCGCTGGCCCCCCAGCTGGTCGCGGCGGCCAGATCAGCATTGGCCGGCGTCATCTCGCTGGAGCGCATCTCGGCGCGGGCGCGCGCGATCAGCGCCGCGGCCAGGGTGCTTCTCGCCTGCGTCGCCACGGCTTGGGCGGAGCCTGTCGGGTGACTGCCCTCGAGCTGCTGCAGATAGTCCGCCGCGCTATCCCCGGCAGGGGAGGTCAGTGCGCCACTGCTCAAGCGCTGCCGCACGAGGGATGCCAGGCTCTCGGCCTTGGCATGCGCGGTCTTGGCCTGAGCGCTGGCGACGTCGCGTTGGAATGCTGCGACGTCGGCGGCGGAGGCACCGTTGGCACGTGCGGCGGCGACCCAGCGGTCCTCATCGGTGCTGTCGCCGGAGAGCGCGTTCTGCCTGGCCTTGTTAAGGAAGGCATCCACCAGCGCGCTGGTCGCCCGCTCTGTCGCGGGGGCGGAGGGTGCCGCGGCGCGCAGCTCGCCGAGATAGGACTCCGCGCTGTCGCCTGCAGGGCCCGTCAGTTGATCGCTGCGGATGCGGTCGAGAACCAGAGAGGCAAGACTCTGCACCTTGTCGGCCTGCTGCAGATGCACCAACTGGGTGCGCCAGGTGGCCAGCTGCGCGGCCGGAACATCGCCGGACTGCTGCGCCTGGCGCACCAGCGCGGCCGCGCGGTCGGCGTTGCCGCTGGCGAAAGCCGCGGCGATTTCCGCCGCCGAGAGTTGCACCTGGAAGGGGCCGATGTGCGAATCCGAAGGCGCCACGAGCTTAAGGCTGGCCAGTGCCAGCGCGGCATCGCTGTAGTGGGCGCCCGAGATCGCGTCATTGAAGCGTGAGATCAAGACGTCGCCGACGCGGCGTAGCCCATCTTTGGCCTCACCGTTCGCCGGATCCGCGGCCAGCGCGGAACGGTAATAAACGAGTGCATTGTCGCCGGTCGGAGCGGTATAGCGCCGGTCGCGCAGAGCGAGCCGTGCCTTCTCCAGTAGATCATCGACCTGGCCCGCAACGATGGACGTATCGACCGCAGGCTGGGGGAGGGCCGCCGCGGTCTCTGATGCCGTCGCGGCGTGGGAAGCGATGGTGCCCGACGCCTGCGGCGCCACGACGCCGGACGTTATCTTGCCGTGAGTGGTGAAGTACCAGGCGCCTCCCGCCGCGAGCGCAGCGACGGCAAGACCCAAGCCGGCCCAAAGAGGCCACTTGCGTCCGCCTTCTCCCGGCTCTTCGGACTCTTTCGCCGCCGAATGTGACATGGCGGGCCGGAAAGAGTCCAGTGTGGGCGCCACGGGGGCACCGGCCCGCTCCGTGCCCGAGCCACGGGCGGCGGCGTTTCGGTTCGTGGCATCTGTGATGGCGGCATCCAGCACCGCCGCCGTCTTCGCCCCCTCGATCGGAATCGTCAGCACCGCAAAGACACTCGTGCCCTTCACTGCGGAGGCGATTCGCTTCTCGGAGTCCGTATCGGCAAACACGACGACCACCGCGTTGGGTGCTTGCTGCGTCGCGCGCTGGACGACTGCACGGACGTCGTCCGTTGCCCGTGCATCGATCACCAGCATCTGCCCTCGCTTGGTGCTTGCGAGTTGTCCGATTGCGGTGTCAATGGAGTCGACGGGATTGACGGACGCCTGTCCGCCTAGCGCTTCTCCGAGCTCGAGCAGGAAGTCGTCGCGGTCGGTGAGTGCCGTCAGGTCGACCGTCGGTCGCTGCGTGGGGGATGGAGCCTCCGCGGAACTTGCGGGATTGCCCGGCTCCACATTCCTGGGCGCACTCGATGCTGGATTGGCCACGGCTCGTGTCTCCACGCTCGAAAAAGGACCTCTGTCGCGCGCGAGCTGCCTTAGGTCCCGGCCGCCGAGCGCCCACCCGCTTGATAACGCACACAAAACGCGGTTTTAAGGAGCATATTGCGCGGCCGATGCACCGGAGTGCCGCAGTTCACAGTACCGACAGCCCTGTCCGGGAGACGCGACAGCGCGTCGCGGAAACTCTGAAGCAGTGCTCGCTTTCGGGGCTTCTACGCAGTAGCGCAGTCCGCGGACAGAACATAAGATGTCCCCATGCGCGCGGACACGCTCCCACCTTCTCGCCGCATTCCGGCACAACTAGGCATGCATTTTGCTGTGATAGCTGCATGCGCAAAAGCGGCAGGCGAGCGGGAGACAGGTTGAACGATCCGCTGTCATGACCGTCTCATATCTAGCGGGACCGGGAAATCGAGCGCCACCACGCACCGTGCACAGCGTTGAGTCAGGCTCGCTGGCATCATCGACCTCCCGGTCATCCTTCATCAGGGCACTGAACTGAACTGAACGGGAGGGGAGGAACGATGCGATCGCTTTCTACTGACCCGGAATCAAAGAGCCAGTCCGCCTTCATCGAGTCGCTGAGCTCCTTCAGCCGATTACATCGAGCCCAGCGCTGGGAAGGCACCTTCGGCGAGTTTCTCGCCGACATCCTGCCGGCGAACGCCGCGGCGCTGGCGCGAACCAGCCACGAATACATCTGGGACATGCTCCGCTGGCACGGACGCACCGCTCAGCCCGACGCGACCGAAAGCGCGCGCGCCCGGGAGCTCTTCAAGCGCGAGCTGTTCGGCATCGATGAGCCGCTGACGCGCGTCGTGGAATATTTCAAGGCGGCCGCCGCCGGCTCCGATGTTGGCAGACGCCTCCTGCTGCTGCTAGGTCCCCCGTCCGGCGGCAAGTCGACGATGGCCATTCTCCTGAAGCGCGGCCTCGAGGAATACAGTCGCACGGACGAGGGGGCCCTCTATGCCATCAAGGGCTCGCCGCTGCGCGAGAGCCCGCTGAACCTCATACCCGCGAGCCTGCGGCCGGAGTTCCGTGAGCGCTATGGCGTCACCATCCAGGGAGAGCTGTCACCCTGGGCGCGCGATTACGTGGAGCGAGACTTCGAGGGCGACTTCGTGCGCGTGCCCCTGGAGCGGATCTTCCTGTCGGAAGCCTCGCGCTCCGGCATAGGTACGTACGCACCGCACGATCCCACGACGGCCGACATCGCTGACCTCGTAGGCTCGGTCGATCTCGCCAAGGTTGCTCAAATCGGCGACGAGGGCGATCCGCGCGCCTGGTCGTGGTCGGGCGCAGTGTATGCCGCCAGCCGCGGCGTGCTCGAGATGATCGAGATCCTGAAGGTAAAGCGCGAGTTCCTCTATCTGCTGCTCACCCTCACGCAGGAAAAAAACGTCAAGGTGTCGCGCTTCCCGCTCATCCATGTCGACGAGACCATTCTCGCGCATACGAATCTGGCGGAATTCCACAAGTTCCTGCAGGAGAAGGAGAACGAAGCGCTGCTCGATCGCATGGTGATCATCAAGGTCCCCTACGCGCTCTCCTACCGCGACGAATCGCGCATTTATCAGAAGCTCGTCTCCGGCGCGCCGGCCTTCCGCAACGTACACCTCGATCCCCATGTGCTCAACCTGGCGGCTGTATTCGCCATCCTGACACGGTTGACGAAGCCGGAGCGCGAAGGTCTCGACGTCGCCAAGAAGCTCCGCCTGTATGCAGGCGAGGCGGTCGAGGGTGCGCCGGAAAGCGAAGCCTCGCGCCTGCACAGTGAGTCGCCGGACGAGGGCATGACCGGTGTCAGCCCGCGTTTCATCATCAACGCCATTTCCAACGCCATTACCCGCGGCACGAGCCACAGTCTGACCAGCATGGAGCTGCTGCTTGCGATCAAGGACAGCATCGAGAGCGACGCCCGCATGGAGGCGAAGCACAAGAAGGCATGGATCGATCACCTGGTGACCGCCCGCAAGGAGTTCTACAACCGCTGGGTCAAGGAAGACGTCCATCGCGCGATGTTCGCCTCCTTCGAGGAGGAGGCGCAGCAGCTCCTCGAGAAGTATCTCGATGAGGTGGAGGCCTCGCTCGATCACCGCCAGGTCACCGACCCCATCACCGGGGAGACGCGGCCCGCCGACGAGCGATTCCTGCGCTCAGTGGAAGAGAAGATCAAGGTCTCCGACTCCGGCAAGCTCTCTTTCCGGCAGGAGGTCGTGCGCAAGGCGATGGTCGCCTTCAAGGCGGGCGAGAAATTCAAGCTTGCCAGCCACGCGCGCATGCGTGAGGCGATCGAGCAATATCTCTTCGAGGAGCGGCGCGATGTCCTCAGGCTCGTCACCTCGTCGTCGCGCCCGGACGATGACGCCCGACAGAAGATCTCGGCTGTGCAGCAACGCCTGATCACCGAGTACGGCTACGACGAGCACAGCGCCAAGGAAGCCTTGAGCTACGTCACTACCCTGCTGGCGCAGGAGTAGCGCCCGGCCACAAAAAGGAGTACCAGTAGCATCATGGCTGCGAACAGCGAGAGCGGTGGCGGACAGCCGGGCGGTGATGCCGCGAAGTGGTACGAGCTTTTCTCCCGCGGCGCGCGCGACTGGCTGCGTCACGACGAAAAGGTCCGCGAGTCCGTGCGCCAGCACCTGCCGCAGATCATCGCGGGTGGGGAGCTGATCAACGGCGGCGCGCGCACCGTGAGGGTGCCGGTCCGCATGCTGGAGCACTATCACTTTCGACTGCGCAAGCCCGAGGAGCAGCAGGGCGCAGGCCAGGGCAACGCGAAGCCCGGCGACGTGCTTGCCGATCCTTCCCGACAGCGCGGCGCGGGCGAGAAAGGGCCGGGAGGACAGGACGAAGGCGAGGTGCAGCTGCTCCTCGAGTTCAAGGTCGACGACATCGTCGATTGGCTGTGGGAGGAGATGCAGCTTCCCAACCTCAAGGCGCGCGTCGGCCCTGCGGAGGAGTCCGAGTGGATACGTGAGGGTTGGGACCGGCGCGGCGCGCGCTCCAGGCTCGACCGCCGCCGCTCCTTCAAGGAGCTGGTGAAGCGCCGCGGCGCTCCCGGCGCGACTCCCACGTTTACGGACGAAGATCTGCGCTACCGCCAGCTCGCCCGCCGCCGCCAGCCCGCGATCCACGCCGTTGTTTTCTTTTTGCTCGATGTTTCCGGCAGCATGTCGGACCGCGACAGGAAGCTGGCGAAGACCTTCTTCTTCTGGGTGGTGCAGGGCCTGAGGCGCGAGTACCGCTCGCTCGAGACCGTGTTCGTCGGCCATACGACCGAGGCCTGGGAGTTCACCGAGGCCGAATTCTTCCAGGTGAGCGGCACCGGCGGCACGGTGGCCTCTACCGGCTTCGGCAAAGTGCGCGAGATCATCGACGAGCGCTACAACCCCGGCCGCTGCAACATCTATCTCTTCTACGCTTCCGATGGCGACAACTCGGTGAGTGACGCCGCGGACGCGCGCGAGGGGCTGTCGGCAATCGCCGAGGACGCCTGCTTTACCGGTTACGTGGAGGTCTCCTCCGGTCTGTCCCGTCAACTCGCCACCGAGACCGGCCGCCTGTTCGCCGACATGTCGGCTGCGGGCGGCGCCGCGGGCAGCTACGCGCTCAACGATTTCGACGACGTCTGGGGCGCGGTGCGGCACTTCTTCTCCTCGGAGAGCCGTGCCGAAGAGGCCGCCTCGCCTTGAGGCGCCCGCTCTCATGACCGAGGACACCTGGCAGAGTTACACCCGACGCATCGAAGAGCTCGCGGCGCAATCGGGGCTCAAGTTTCACCCCGTGGACTTCGAGGCGGTTCCCGACACGTTCATGATGGAGATCGCGGTCTACGGCCTGCCGGTGCGCATGCCGCACTGGTCATTCGGGGTCCGCTACATCTACCAGCTCATCCAGCGCCACATGGGCCACTCACGGCTCTTCGAGGTGGTCTTTCCGGGCAATCCGGGGCATGCCTACCTGGCATCGAGCAACGGTCTGGCGGAGAACATTCTCGTCACGGCGCACGTGCTCGGGCATGCGGACTTCTCACGCAACAATCTCCTCTTTCTACGCTGCCAGGACCAGGTCAGCGAGCACATCGTCGAGCACGCGGCCAACCACGCCCGTCAGATCCAACAGGCGATAGAGACTCACGGTGTGCAGCGCGTGGAAATCGTGCTCGATGCCGCGCTTGCCCTGGAGCAACACATCGACGTCGATCAGTCGCTGCGCCGCGCGCGTTATCCGGAATACCTCGCGGACAAGAGGTCGCCTGAGGAAGACGACTTCCGCAAGCGTTTTGCGCGACTCGAGCCGGCCGCCGCCAGCACGGGCGTGGAGCCCAAGAAACGCGCGCCCATTCCGCCGCATCCGGAGCGCGATCTCCTCTGGTTCGTGGCGCAATACGCGCCGGAGATGGAAAGCTGGGAGCGGGACATCTTCCTGGCGGTGCGCGAGGAGTCGTTCTATTTCTATCCGGTGTTCGCCACGCAGATCATGAACGAGGGGTGGGCCTCCTACTGGCACGCGCGCCTGATGCGGGAGGCGGACTTTGTCCCGCAGCAGGCTTACCTGGATGCCATCAAGTGCCACTCCGACGTGGTCCGGCCGGTGGCGGCGGATCAACAGGTGGCGCTCAGCATCAATCCCTACCATCTCGGCTTTGCCATGTGGGAGAAGATCGTCGAGCAGGAGGGGCTGGAAGCGGCGCGCAGCATAATGGTCCAAGACGACGACTTCGCGTTCGTACGCAACCATCTGACGCGAGAGCTGGCGGAAGAGCTAAACCTCTTCCGCTACAGCGCCCGCAGCGATGGGCAGATCAAGGTGCTGGAGCAGGACCTGACCGCCCTGCACGAGGCGATTCTGAGTCCCAAGTACAACTTCGGCGCACCGACCGTCGCGGCGAAGCACGTCCGCAACGATGGGACGCTCGAGCTGGTGCATGACCACTCGCTGGATGGTCGCGGTCTCGACCTGGAGCGCAGCCGCAAGGTGCTGGATTACCTGCAGCGGGTGTGGCGCCGTCCGGTGCAGCTCACGACCACCAATCAGGCGGGTCTGGCCCTGGAGCTCACCGCGCCTTAGTTAATTGGCGTAAATCGCTCCCGGCGATTTACGGGGCCAGCTTCATCATTTGCTTTCGGGCTGACCCCAATCCTCTTCTTCATGTGAGGTCACGATCGACACGGGGTCGCTGGCCGGGAAGCTGGCGTCCAAGGCTTCGTCCAACTGTCTCTGAACTTTCTCTTTCTGCGTTTCGTCCGCAGGTACCCTGGCTCGCGCCGGGGGGGATCTTGGCGACTCGCTCATGGCTCACCTATCGCAGGTAATCATCCTCATGGAATAGGACCTCATCATCCGCCTTTTGCTCCGGATCGCTATCACGCTCGGTGAACACCGGCGGGTCCCAGCCCCCATTTGGGGGTGCGTCTCGCTGGGGCGGCTCCGCCTGCTGCCGGTAAAGGTCGCCTTTAGGCCTGATGTGGGGCTTGGGTGCGCTCATGGGCCGTCCTCTGGACTCGGGCGTGGACCCCACTGCGAGCATTTAGTGTGCCGGGCTGCAAATCGACGGCGGTGGGGAGTAGGCTCTCGGTTCTCCGCGCCGCTTACCTGCGGCGACTCCTTGCCGGGGGAGCGACTGATGGGCCATACGACCTCGGGCATCCGAAATATCGCGCTGGTCGGAGCGGCCGGCGCGGGCAAGACACTGCTGGCGGAGAGCCTGCTGCTTCAGGCAGGCGCCATCCGGGCGAAGGGTAGCCTGGTGCGCGGCAACACGGTGTCGGATTTCGATCCGCAGGAGCGGGAGTTGCGGCACTCCCTCGAGCCCGCTGTGCTGACCTTCGATTGCGACTCCGCGCGCATCCATCTGCTGGACACGCCCGGATATCCGGACCTGTTCGGCCGCACGCTTTCCGTGTTGGAAGCAGTGGAGGCGGTCGTCGTAGTCGTCAGCGCGGCGTGCGGACCTGATACCACCACTCAGCGTCTGATGGACTTTGCGCGCGACCGGGGCCTCTGCCGGCTGGTGGTCATCAACAAGATCGACGGTCGCGACGCCAAGGCCGCCGAGGTCCTGGCGCAGGTTCGCGAGACGTTCGGCGCCGAATGTCTGCCGCTCAACCTGCCCGCAAGCGGCGGTCAGGAGGTGGTCGATTGCTTCTTTCAGCCGCATGGCGCGCCGGCGGACTTCTCGTCCGTGGAGACTGCGCACACGCAGCTGGTGGACCAGGTGATCGAGCTCGACGAGAAGCTCATGGCCGTATATCTCGAGCAGGGCGAGGAAATCTCGCCGGAGCAGCTCCACGACCCTTTTGAGCAGGCCCTCCGCGAGGGCCATCTCGTTCCGGTCTGCTTCGCTTCGGCGGAGACGGGCGCCGGCATCCGGGACTTGCTCCGGGTCTTCACCCGTCTCATGCCGAGTCCGGGAGAGGGTAATCCGCCGCCCTTCCTCAAAGGATCAGGCGAGCGCGCGCAGCGGGTCTCGGTGTCACCCGAGCCTGGCAAACACGTCGTCGCGCACGTATTCAAAATTACTATCGACCCGTATGTCGGTAAGATGGGCGTTTTGCGGATACATCAAGGCACCGTACGCCCAGGTGCCCAACTCTTCGTGGGCGACGCACGCAAACCGTTCAAAGTCGCACATCTATACCAGCTCCTGGGTAAGGACACGCTTGAGATTCCCGAGGCAGTTCCCGGCGACATCTGTGCCATTGCGAAGGTGGAGGAGCTGCACCTCGACGCCGTACTGCATGACTCCCACGACGAGGATCAATACCATCTCAAGCCCGTCGCCTTCCCGCCGCCGATGTTGGGGTTGGCCATAGAGCCGGAGCGCCGCGGCGACGAGCAGCGCCTCGCTGACACACTTCACAAGCTCACAGCGGAAGATCCCTGTCTCCGCATCGAGCATCACGCCGCTGTCAACGAGACCGTCCTCTATGGGACCGGGGAGCTGCACCTGCGGACCCTGTTGGAGCGAATGGGTCAGCGCTATGGCGTGCACGTGAAGACCCACCCGCCGAGCATTCCCTACCGGGAGACCGTGACCCGCCCGGCGGAAGGCCACTGTCGCCACAAGAAGCAAACCGGGGGCGCCGGCCAATTCGGCGAAGTCTACCTGCGCATCGAGGCGCTGCAACGCGGCGCCGGCTTCGAGTTCGTCGACGACGTGGTGGGTGGGGCCATTCCGGGTCAGTTCATCCCTGCGGTGGAGAAGGGGGTGCGCCAGGTTCTCACGGAGGGCGCGTTGGCGGGTTACCCTCTGCAGGATATCCGCGTCACCGTCTACGACGGCAAACACCATGCCGTCGATTCGAAGGAGGTCGCCTTCGTCTCCGCCGGTCGCAAGGCCTTCCTGGACGCCATCCACAAGGCCAGCCCTATCGTTCTCGAGCCGGTCGTGCATCTCGAGATCACCGCACCTGCGAGCTCCATCGGCGATATCACCGGGGACCTGGCCACCAAGCGCGCCCGCATCAACGGCAACAACGCGCTGCCGGGCCACCGGGCTACCGTCTCCGCGCTGGTGCCGCTAGCGGAGATTTCCGAGTATCAGACGCGTCTCAAGGCGCTGACCGGCGGCCAGGGCACGTATTCGATGGAGCTGAGTCACTACGACCCTGTTCCCGTGCGTCGACAGCAGGAGCTGGTGCAGGCGTACAGGCCGAGAGCGGAGGAAGAGTGAGCCGCGCGATGACACTCGCGCTCGAAGGCGGCGAGCGCGAACCCGCCCGCGGGGTCTAGCGGATTGACTCCGACAGGTCGAGCGCCTCGCTCAGTGAGTTGGCGGTCAACAGCCGATCGCCGATCTGGTCCAGCTCCCCGATGCCTGCGCCGCGAACGCGCGCACGAATGTCTTCCGGCAGATCTCCGAAACGCCGCGTGAGTTGCCGCAGCACGAGCTCTGCCCGACCTTCGGCCTTTCCTTCACTCAAGCCCTGTCCGTAGTACCGCTTGGCGAATTCGGTCTTGTACTCGTATTTCGGCAAGTTCATATCGCGCATTGCCCGACGGGCAGCCTCCGAGAGAGCAGCAAATAGCATATCACCATACAGAGTGGAGCGCCCGGCATCGAGATCGAGCAGCGCCCCTTCGGCAGCCAAGGCGATCTGGGCCGCTTTCGTGGTGTCGACATCGCCGCCGTGAGCCACGGCGGATAGCACGGCGAGCTCCGGGTCCGCTTTCGCCGCTGCCGCGTCCGTGATCTGCGGAACTTCGGTCGGGCTCAGCACCCACGGCCTGAAGTGATGGTCGCCGCCGATCTCGATCCACCGCCTCGCCCAACGCGCCACACTTTCTTCTACCGTCATGACCAGCAGGCAGACCGGACAGCGAATGCGGCCTCTCAGGTTACACACGTAGGCAGGCCATACGAACGCTTTCTCCTCGTCTCGCGCAAGCTGCACTTCGACGATGATTCCGTGAACGGGCCGGTCCCGCATCAGCAGAACCACCAGATCGGCTTGGTATTCCGCTGGTCTCAGATCGTTGAGGTTGGCGGAATCGATCCGCGCCTCCCTATACTCGGGCAGATCCGTATGTAACGCCCGCTGCACCAGCTCGGCGGCCAACGTCGGCCGATTGTGAAACAGGCGCAGAATATCTTCGTGCAGGCGCGAGGGCATGCCGGTGGCGCTATGGAGCGGACGTGAGTCTGCCTACTTCGAACAGCGTAGCCGTCGAGCAACACGGTTTCGATATGCTATTGCCATGCGGATGTGCAGAAACGAGCTCTTTATCTGCCAGTTCACCGATTACGGGGCTCGGCTGAACGCCGGAATCGCTGCTCAGCGGCGCTGGCTCCATGGAGTGCAACTGCCGCTGGTGGAGTCGCGCAGGCTGGAGGCGACGGAATGGCTGCAATCATCCAGCAGACCGCTAAAGTCAGCTCAGCCGCCGAGAATACGTCGCACCACCATATAACATCGCGTACTCCTGCCTCGACTTTCATCGTCTTCGCCTCCGCCACATTACCGTGACTGGTCCTGACGACAGCGTAGTTTGCGCGACTAAAATTAACAACCAAGACGCAGAATTTTCCGGTGCAGTTGTTCGCTTTACCTCACGTCTGTATGTCAGAAGTGGAGCCTATGTATGAAGTGACGTCTGTATGAGACGCTGTATGATGCGGTGTGTGTAGTAGGCGTCAGTTGCCCGACATCAATGGCGACGTGCAGACGGGCGCGGTGCCGCACGCGGAAGACAATCCTTCACACCCGCACGCCCTCGCGACTATACTCGATAGCATGAAAGACACTGACCACGAGCACGACCAGCATCGCATGCCGTCAGACCCAGCGTTGCGAGTGCTGGCTCTGGAGTCGCTTCTCATCGAGAAGGGACTCGTCGACCCGCAGGCGCTCGACGTGCTCATCGAGGCCTATGAGCATCGGATCGGTCCGCACAACGGAGCCAAGGTGGTGGCCCGAGCGTGGAAGAATCCGGGCTACAAGGCGCGGCTGCTGGCTGATGCCAGCGCCGCGATCGCCGAGCTGGGATTCGGTGGCCTACAAGGCGAGCACGTGATGGCCGTCGAGAACACCCCGGCGGTGCACAATCTCGTGGTCTGTACCCTCTGTTCATGTTACCCGTATCCGCTCCTCGGCCTGCCCCCGGTCTGGTATAAGTCGGCGCCTTACCGCTCCAGGGCGGTGATCGATCCGCGCGGGGTCCTGCGGGAATTCGGTCTCGAGCTTCCCGCGGAGACGGAGGTTCGCGTGTGGGACAGCACGGCGGAGCTGCGCTATCTCGTCCTGCCGCGACAGCCGGCCGGCACGGAGGGGATGACAGAGCAGCAGCTCGCGTCGCTTATCACACGCGATACCATGATCGGTGTTGCGCTCGTCCAGACATCACCGGCGGCGACTGCCCGGTGAACGGCGTTCACGACATGGGGGGCATGCATGGCATGGGCCCCGTGCAGCCGGAGCAGGACGAGCCCGTGTTCCATCATCGCTGGGAGGGTCGAGTTTTTGCCCTTGCGCGTGCGATGAGCCGATTCGGCAGGTGGAACATCGATGCACAACGGTATCAACGCGAGCTGATCCCAGCCGCCGAGCAGCTACGGATGAGCTACTACGAACGATGGTTGGAGGCGCTGTCGAAACTCCTGGTCCGGCACGCCTTCCTCAGTGCCGAAGAGCTCGCGAGCGGCAGGTCCGCGTCCGGCACGTCCAAACCTACACCCGCGCTGCCGGCGGACAAAGTGTCGGCGTTCATTGCGGCGGGCTCACCAGCATCACGTAAGACCGGGCAGCCGCCGCGCTTTCAGCCCGGTCAACGGGTACGGGCGCGCAAGCTCAATCCGACGGGACACACCCGGTTACCCCGTTACGTGCGCGGGAAGACGGGTATTGTCGACCGTGTGCGCGGTGTCTTCGTGTTCCCTGACACCAATGCGCACTTTCTGGGTGAAAGCCCGCAGCACGTGTACTCCGTCCGATTCGAGGCGCGAGAGCTGTGGGGTGAGGGTACGACATCGCCGGACTCTGTTTATGTGGATCTCTGGGAGGAGTACCTTGACGCCGTCTGAGGATGTCCCGGACGCCATCCAGCCCGGCCTGGCGTTCGCCGAGCCCTGGCAGGCGCGCGCCTTCGCGATTGCCGTGCTCGCCTCCAAACAGGGCTGCTTTACATGGTCTGAGTGGACTCATGCAGTGAGTCGTGAGCTGCAACATGCGCCAGATGCCACGCAGACGACTGAAGCGGGCTATTTCGACTGTTGGCTCGCGGCGTTGCAATCCCTCCTCGTCGGCAAGGGACTGCTGGGGCATGGCGAGGTGCTTGCGTGCAAGCACGCGTGGGAGGACGCGTACCAGCGGACACCTCACGGCGTTGCAGTAACGCTCACGAGGACCCCTTCGAAGTGACCTTTGGCCCCACTTTGACGAAGAGAATATCCCAGGCCGGCTGCCACGACCTGCCGCCATTCTTCGATGTGAATGCGGTCTGGCACACGCCGTCGGACTGCAGTTTCCAGGTGGCCCGATACCACACGCGCTCTCCGCGCTCGTCCAGGTTGCTGCCCGACATGGTGAGTACGCCCCGCTGGAAGCGTCCCTCGACCACGAGCAGATGCCCGGAGTCAGTCACCCAAGTCTGGTGCCACAGCTTGCGCGATGCATCGTAAGCGAAGACACCTTCGCCTTCGTGGCCGTCAATCGGCAGGTACCGCTCGAGAACGACACAGCCCGCGAGCGTGCTGGTGACCTCGTCCCTGGCTGAGTAGGCGCCTTCGCCGTCCTTGTCGTAGACCTTCCAATTCCCGAGCCAGAAATCCAGCTGGTGATATTGCGGTCCGCGGCACCCGGCAGCCGCGATCGCCGGTGCGGCAACCAGAGCCAGCGCCAACGCTGTAACAACCGATCGCATCCGCTCTACTTGACCGGAATATGTGATCCGACCTGCCCGAACACGTAACGCCAGCCTTGCGGAGTGCACGCATAAGTATCACTGAACCAGATCTTCAGGTTGAAGCGCCTGCCTTGCGTGGTGCCTTCCGCCCACAAGACCGCCGTCAGAACGGCTGTGTTTCCCCAGATTCGAACGACCTGATCGCTGTCCTCCTGGTGAAAGTAGACGTACTTGTTCTGGCGCGCTTCGTTCACCAGATCGGCTTTGGTCGCCACCTGTCCCGCGGCCGAGACCAGGATGTAATCATTCGGTAGCAGCCGATCGACGGTGGCGGCGTCGTTCCTCTTCACGGCTGCCTGGAATTCCGTGTCCAGCTCGGCGACGTTGTTGCGACAGGTCGGGGCGCCGGCGGCGAGTGCGGCACACGAAGCCCACAGGAGCGGCAGGATCAACAGGAGTCGTGACAAAGGTTGTCTCCTCGTGCAGTAGGGCCCACTGGCTGATGGTCAATTCATCGGGATGGCCTCGAAGGCCACGGTCGCTCCGGAGGGCGTCGTCGCCTGCCCGGTGATCTCGCCGCGATCATTGATATCCTGAGCGATGGTGAGCGTCAGCGTCGTGCCCGGCGCCGCCAGATCGTTGAGGTCCGTCATCCGGCCGTTCTGCCAGATGAAGGCGTGGTTCTGCACACTCGTACCGACCGTGATCTGCGACAAGCCGACCACCTGATCCCGGTTGTTCACGCCGAGCGCCTGACTGAGCAGGTTGGGCCCGAGAGCGCCGAGGTTGCAGATGCTGCCGCCCGGTACCCTGGCGCCGTTACACAGGTAGGGACGCCTGGACCAGAAGAACGCCTGGAAATTCACCTGCGCGATCGTGGGACCGTCGCCCGGCAGATCCGAGAATCCGGCGACGTTGCCGCGATCGTTGATGTCCATCGGAGTGTTCCAATAGACGCCGCCGAGCGTCGGCAGCGCGCGCGCCAGTCGGCCGTGGCGCCACATGATCATGTGCTGCGCGGTGCCGCCGCCGATCGCACCATCGCAGATGCCCGAAATTCCCACGGCCTCGCCCCGTTGATTGATGGCGGTCGCCGAGCCGTCGAGATCTCCCGGATAGGGCGGCAGCTCGATGGCGCGGTAGTCGGCGGTGGTTCCGGCGCGGGGATCGTCGTCGCGTGGAACCCACAGCACCGCTTCGAACTGCAGCACCTGCCCGGTATTCGTGAATTCGTCACAGGTCGGATCGTGAGTGTTGTTCTCGGCCCAACCGACGATCTCGCCGCGATTGTTGACTCCTGTCGCAAAGCCATTGTCGCCGCCCAGCGTCGGCAGCGGCGACATCCGGCCGTCCCGCCAGACGAATCCGCGGCAGACGTGGCCGTCGCCAACGAAGAAGACGGCGAGAAAGCAGCTCCAGCTCTCGCCCAGCGGCTGCAGCTCATTGATCTCGGAAATCCCGACGACGACGCCCCGATCGTTGCGGTTGGGCCATGCCACCGAGCTGTTCAGCATGGGGCTGCCGAGTGTGCCCAGGTTCTTGGCTGCGCCATGCACCCAGAGCTCCGCCTGCATCGTCGCGTCCGACTGCAGGGACCAGCCGGCGACCCAACCGGGTTGGTTGTTGGTGGTTCCCTGACTGACCGGGCCTCCCGCCGGATCGCCGAGATTGATGACGCGGTACGAGGTATGTTCGTATCCCGTCGCATATGCGCCGCCGGCGAGCGGGAGCAACAGCGACGCAGACAAAAGCCCGAGCAGTAATCTGGTTTTCATGATGGACTCCGGTAGCGGCCGAGCTCCGGGGAAATATACGCAGCGCGGCGGCGCGATCTGGCTGGAATCGGACCCGGATATCCCGGCCGGCGAGCGGCGCAGCGCGGGTCTCGGTAATATCGCGGCGTGGAGCTCGACGAGCAGACCTGCGAACAGGCGCGCCTCAACCGCGATGCGCGTTTCGACGGCCGCGTCTTCATCGCAATCACCTCGACGGGCATCTATTGCCGTCCGATCTGTCCCTCGCCGCATGCCAAGCGCGTGCACGTGCGGTTCTTCCCCTCGGCGGCCGCGGCCTCGGCGGCCGGTTTCCGTCCCTGCCTGCGCTGTCGCCCGGAAGTGGCGCCCGGCACCCCGGCGTGGAACGGCACCTCCACGACGGTGAGTCGGGGGCTGCGGCTGATCGCGCAGGGCGCCCTCGATGAGGCCGGAGTCGAGACACTCGCTACCCGGCTCGGGGTCAGCTCGCGGCATCTGTCGCGGCTCTTCCGGCGGCACTTGGGGGCGCTGCCGACCGCGGTCGCGCAGACGCGCCGGCTGCACTTCGCCAAGCAGCTGATCAGCGATACCAACCTGTCGATGGCAGAGGTCGCGTTGGCCTCGGGATTCAGGAGCATCCGGCGTTTCAACGACGTGTTCCGGGAGTTCTACGGACGCCCGCCGTCGGAGCTGCGGCGCCTCGGGGCGCGCGCCGGCGTGGCGGAAGGTGAATACGTCTTCCGCGTGGCCTTTCGTCCGCCGTACGATTGGGACGCGCTGCTGCGATTTCTGGCCGCTCGCTCAGTTCCGGGGGTCGAGCACGTGAGCGACGGTGTGTATCGCCGGACTCTGGCGGTCCAGGCTCACCACGGGTTGCTCGAGGTGCGGCCCGTGGCGGGCGAGCACGCCCTGCGGGTCCATATCAGATTTCCCAAACCGGAATACCTGCTGCAGATCGTCGCTCGCGTGCGCGTGATGTTCGATCTGGCCGCTGACCCGGAGGTGATAGCCCAGACCCTCGGCGCGGACTCCATGCTCGCGCCGCTCCTCGAGCGCCATCCGGGCCTGCGGGTTCCGGGGGCCTGGGACAGCCTCGAGCCGGTCGTGCACGCGGTTCTCAGGCAAAAGTTCTCGCTGGAGGAGACGCAGAGGCTGCTGGCTTTGCTCGCCGAGGAGTGCGGCGAACCGATAGTCGCACTCGGCGCGGGGGAGCTCCGCAGGACTTTCCCAAGCGCCCCCGCGCTGGCCGACAACCGTCTGGACTTCCTGCCTCGATCCACCGCCGGTGTCATTCGGTGTGCCGCGCGAGCGGTTGCCGCCGTCCGCTCGAATGCGCCGCCCGATGACTTGCTCCTGAAGCTGCGCGCACTCGAGGGAGTGGGGGACGCGGCCATCGAGTATGTCGCCATGCGCGCTCTCAACCACTCGGATGCACTGCCTACGGACCTCGCGGAGCTGCCGTTGCGCGCCGAAGCATGGAAGCCCTGGCGCGCCTATGCTGCAATGCTCCTCATGTGCTCGGGCCCGACAGCGGCCCATCGCGTGTCAGTCAGCGTCCAACCCTCGTTAGGTGCGTTGTAAATTCCGATCGCCAGGTTCTGCCGCCGTCGTTGGATACGGCTTGCTCGAAACGGTAGGAATCGGCCGCGATGTCGGAATAGACGTCCCGCACGAATACCGTATGGCCGGCGTGGGTGTCCTGGTCGTAGAACACGCCGCGTCCGTCCTTGAAATCACCGATCAGCGGCTCTTCCAGGACCCCGTCAGCGCTGTTCGCCCGGTAGAGGTACCACTGCCGTGCATTCGGGTCGTACAAGCGCAAGGTGAGCTCCTCGCGCGGTCCGCGTAATCCTTTGGCTTCCATCTCCTCCAGATCCGCCTGCCCGCCCCAGATCTTGCGCACGGTGACGCGTCCTTGGGTGTCTGTGCGCCAGTCTCCCCACATAAAGTCGAATGCGTGCGCCTGGGGGTCGGTGACCGCGGAGGATCGCTGTACTTGCGGCGGACGTGCGGGGTGAGAAGACTGCAGCGTCAGAGTGACATTCCAGTTGGGCGCCCATGTCGTGCCGCCGTCGCTCGAGAATGCCTGCTGCCAGTGATACGACCGCGAACTGATCTGCGAATAGAGGTCGCGCACGAAGATGGCGCGGTTCTTGTAATCCTCCTGATCGTAGAACCTGCCGGCGCCGCCATGGAACCCGCCGATCATCGGCTTGGCCAGGGCTCCATCGCTGCTGTCCGCCCAGTACAGATACCACTGGCGCAGCCGCGGTTGGAAAAGACAGAGTCGCAGCTCCTCGATCGGCCCCGACGGAGCGTTGACCTCGATCTCCTGGATATTGGCGTGGCCGCCCCAGATCTTTGTCGCCACGACCCTGCCGGTCCAGACCGTCCAATCATCGGGCCCGCCGGGCGTGTGCTGCAGGTGCAATATCCGGGTGCCGAAATCGCCTATGGCGAAATCGAAGTCATGGAAGTCGCCGCTCATCGCCGTAAGCGCCTGTGCGCCGCAGAGCAGCGCGAAACCATAACGGCAGACCCCCCTCGCAGTGATATGGCGCATCCCGGACTCCACGCAGCGTGCGACCGGCGCAGCATATGCATGCTGCGCGCCGGCAATCTGGCTGGAATCGGACCTCGGCTTCAGCGGGGCGGGCGCTCGAGAACCTTGATGTTGACCTCGGCGCGAATCTCGAAGCCGAGCGATTCGTAGAGTGCTATCGCGACGTGATTCGATTTCCAGGCGTGGAGGAATGGACGCTCGCCACGCGACTCGATGCGAGCCGCGACCGCCGCGGAAAGCCTGCGCGCCAGCCCGCGTCCGCGGAAATCAGGGTGAGTGCAGACGCCACTCACTTCCGTATGGCCCGGAAACCGGAAGCGCTCCCCGGCCATGGCGGCAAGCCGGCCGCCGAGTCGAATGCCGCGAAATGTACCCATGGTGTGCGTACGCGCCAGGAACGGTCCGGGTTCCGTTAGCGTCGCCAAAGCCAACATCTCGGGCGCGTCCGCGTCCGCGAGCTGCACGATATCGTCCTCTGCCGCGGCCCGCATGCTTCGAGTCGCGATCATTTGCACGCCCGAGGCTGCTTTGATCAGCACGAGGCCGTTCGGTACGGCCACGTCAGGCACGTCTGCCAGAAATACGCGCTCGCCGGGCTGCACCAACTCCGTCAGCGCGGCGAGCGCCGCGGCGCTGTCGTCGCGCGCTGCCGCGAACAGGTTGACGTCGGGCGCGTACCGCCGCGCGAGCGCGCCGCCCACTGACAGGCCGAGGTGCGCGGTGGTGAGGGCGGCCCAGACGGGTCGATCAAGCATATCTTCGGCCTCGCGCCGGGATGCGCGCCGCGCGAGCCTGCAGCGGTGCGGCTGCCAATGCTTCCTCGAGGGCAGACAGTTGCGCCAGCAGAGGTCCCGATGCGCCCGCGCATGCGTCGGCGACCGCGGCTTCGACCCTGGGCCAGGCGAGCTCTTTCGAGCGCGCGATGAGTTGGCGGCCGGCTTTCGTCAGCACGATCGGCCGCAGTCGCCGGTCACCCTTGAGCCGCTGCGACGTGACGATGCCTTCGGACTGCAGGTTCTCGAGCATGCGGGATACCCCCGGCTGGCTGATGCCCACCGCCTGCGCGAGCTCGCCGACGCTCAACGGGCCCAGCCGGTCGAGTGCGGCGAGCAAGGGGCAGTGAGATGCCGGCAGCCCTATGTCCGCCTCAGCAAGCAGGACCTGCGTCTGCGCCTGCAGGCGCTCGCCGAGCCGCTTCAATCTGCTCCCCAGGGTCAGATGCCCCAGTTCGCCGACGATGTCTGTGATCACGACACCTCCATTTAGATAACATGATATATACCATGTAATGTAAATGGCTGCAAGCCGCGTCCGCGAGCCGCGGCCGCAGCGGCAGCGCCGGCCTCCGCCCGCATCACCTCATCCGGAGGATGTTGCGGGCGCGTCGCTCGCAGGCGGAGCGACCTTGTAGCCGCCGGCCTCCGCGTTCTTGATGCAGTTGTGCTGCTTCACGTAGACGCGAATGGGGCTCACGATACCAACGTGACCCTTGCTCTCGCAGGTGAGCGTCTGCCCCTGCGCATTCGCCAGCACCGCCTTTTCGGTGATGCAGCCCGACAGGGTAAAGGCGAGACCGACTCCGGACAGGATTAGAACCGCTCGTGCTCTCACGTCGCCTCCGGCAGATACCAGGTGTGTACCGGCGTGATACGGGGCGATCGGCCCAATCCCCCGCGAGACGTGCTGCGATTCAGCCGGGGCGTACTCCCAGCGCCTGGCTGATCGCCTCGCGCCAGTCCTCGATCATGCGGCTGTAATGCGCCGGGTCCAGAAACTCGTCTACGAACATCTGTCCCTGCGCATTGAGTCCGGTCAGCGTGTAGCGGACGCTGACCTCAGTGTCGCCTCCGGATATGGCGCTGCACTGGACATCGACCAAACCCATGTTGGAGCCCTGAACCAGGCGGGCATAGCTCACCTGCCCTTGGGCGGGCAAGTAGGCCACGACGATCCACGTGGCCTCGTGCCCGCCGTGGGTCGTGCGAAACACCGAGCCGCGCTCCTCTCGTCCACTCAGCAGCTCCGGTTCCCAACCTCGCGCCCAGGCGCGCTCGCCGAGCGCGGTAAAAAGTGGCAACACCCGCGCGATGGGCGCCTCGAGCCGGAAGGTGCCGACCTGCGTGGCGGGACTTTTGGACATTGAGATCGGGCTCCAAAGACAGGCAATGACGGCGAGACAGCAGATCGAGGCTCGATGCATCTGGTACATAGGTACCAATATACCAGGCGAAAAATTCAGCGGCAAGTTGTGCGATGCTCGGCGGCTACTGCAGCGGAAAAACGCTCATGCCGACAGCCAAGTCCAAATCTTCGGAACCCTCCCGCCTCGTGGAGCGCGTCCAAACCGGTGTCCGACTCGAGAAGCGACTGCTCAAGGTGCTCAAGGGATTGGCTGAGTACCTCGATCTGTCTCTCGGCGATCTTCTCGAAGGGATCACGCTCCATGCTCTGGACAACAAGCCGCCCTTCAAGCCGGCGACGCTCGAGAGGATCGCCGATCTGCGGCGGGTCTACGGCCTCGATCTGCGAGCCGAGGACAGTCACCAGCTGCGCGAGCGCTAGCTCGATGACCGTACCCCGGCGAGCATGCGCTCGGCGGCGCGTGTTTGCAGCGTGGCGGCTCGTCGCCGGCGCGCTGTCGGTCTTGCAGCTCGTGAGTTGCGCCGGTCCGGAATCGAGGTTTGCTCGCCAGCGGCCCCATCCAGTGGATGTCCGGGCCGTCATCGACCGCGCTCTGCCGGGCGCGGTCTCCGATCGTGGCGGCTGGGTCGCCGATATCGCCATGAGCTTCAGCAAGCTCGGCCTGCCGCCTACACCGCAGAATGCCTGTGCGGTCGCGGCAGTCATCGAGCAGGAGTCGGGCTTTCAGGTCGATCCGGTCATTCCCGGTGTCGGCAAGCTGGCGTTGCGCACAGTCGACGAGCGCGCATCGCATGCGGGGGTCCCGCTCGCCCTGGTGCATGCGGCACTCGAACTGAAATCCACCGACGGGCGAACGTATCGCGAGCGGATCCGGGCCGCCCGCACCGAGAAGCAGCTGAGTGACGTGTACGAGGACTTCATCGGCCGCGTGCCGCTCGGCCGGCGGCTGTTCGCCAGCTGGAATCCCATCCGCACGCGCGGGCCCATGCAGGTCAATGTCGCCTTCGCCGAGCGGTTCGAGGCGGTCAAGCCGTATCCCTATCACGCCTCGGGGCGCGACCTGGGCGACGAGCTCTTCACCCGGCGCGCCAGCATCTACTTCGGCGTCGCCCATCTGCTCGACTATCAGGCGCCCTATGACCACTATCTTTACCGGTTCGCCGACTACAACTCGGGCCAGTACGCCAGCCGCAATGCCGCCTTCCAGCAGGCGGCGAGCATCGTTGCGGGCGAGCCGCTGACCGCCGATGGAGCGCTGCTCGCCCACGATCCGCACGTCAGGGGCGCCGGTAGTACGCAGCGGTTGCTGCTCGCGATCGCGGGGCGGTTGGGCCTGAGCGACTCGGATATTCAGGCGGCGCTCGAGCAAGGCACCGCGGCGGCCTTCGGGCAAACCGCGCTATATCGCCGCGTGTTCGCGTTGGCCGATCGCAAGAGCGGCCGGCGGCTGCCGCGCGCCATCCTGCCGCAAATCCGCCTCGAAGGCCCGAAGATCGTGCGACCGCTGACAACAGGTTGGTATGCGCGCCGGGTGAACGGTCGCTTCGAGCGCTGCCTGCGCGGCTGAGACTCTCGGTGAGGGGACGCCTCGGGGCGGCGAGGCGGAGTTCCCTATTCAGCCTGCCCGGCGTAGGCTCGCACGCTCGGTTCACGCGCCCGCAGAGCGGGCACAACAGGGGGATGCGGCATGTCCGTCATGAATCCGGCTGGTTTTCGGGGCAGAAGTGTGCTGCTCGGCTTGCTGGCGCTGCTGGCCGCCGGCGCCGGCATGGCCCAGGGCCGCCATTTGACCGCACAGGACTACGCACGGGCGGAGCGCTTCATGCCCTACGACACCCAGCCACTCGTGGATCACGACGTCCAGAGCGTCCACTGGCTCGATGATCGGAGCTTCTGGTATGTCGACCACGATTCCGGCGGCGACCACTACCAGTTGATGGCCGCGTCGAACGGCCGCGTTCGCCCGCTGTTCGATCAGCAGAAGCTCGCCACCGCACTGACCAAAGCCGTCGGCAAGTCGGTCGCGGCGACCAAACTCTCGATCAGCGCCATACGCATCGAGACCAACGGCCGGTTCGACATCACCTACGGCGATAAGCAGTACGTCTGCGACCTTACCGGCGCCGGCCATTGCGACGACAAAGCGAAACTGGTGAAGACCGGCAAAGAGCCCGGCATTGCCTCGCCGAACGGCAAGCTCGAGGCCTTCATCCGCGCTTGGAACCTGTGGATACGCGACAAGGCCACCGGGCAGGAGACACAGCTCACCTCCGATGGCAGCAAGGATTTCGGCTACGCCACCGACAATGCGGGCTGGCTGCACTCCGACCGCCCGGTGCTCAACTGGTCGCCGGACTCGACCGAGATCGCGACTTACCAGCAGGATCAGCGCAACGTGGGAGACATGGATCTGGTCGGCACGCGAGTGGGACACCCCAGCCTCGAGCAGTGGAAGTATCCCGTGCCCGGCGATGCGAAAGTATTCATGATCGAGCCGGTGGTCATCGTCGTCGCCAGCCATCAGATGGTGCGGCTGCAGCTCCCGCCGCAGCAGCGGCTCTCGAGCCTGTGCGACGACATCAGCTGCAAATCCGACGGCAATTGGGATGACGTCCAGTGGGCGCCCGACGGCAAGACCCTGGCGCTGGTGACCACTTCGCGTGATCGCCACCACGAATGGTTCCGGATCGCGGACGCGCGCACCGGCACGGTGCGCACGGCGTTCGAGGACAGCTCCACGACCTACTACCGCAGCGGCATCGATTCCGTGAGTTGGCGTTACCTTGCCGGATCGGACGAAGCCATCTGGTACAGCGAGAGCACCAACTGGGGCAATCTCTACCTCTACGATCTCGAGACCGGCAAGCTGGAGCACCCGATCACCACGGGCTCCGGTGACGTGACGGAAGTCGTGCACGTCGATCCCAAGAAACGAACGGTATGGTTTCGGGCCGTCGGCCGCATCACGGGCGTGAATCCCTATTATGAGCAGCTCTGGAAAGCGAGCCTCGACGGCCGCAGAGCCACGCTGTTGACGCCGAAGCCGTGCGATCACACGATCAGCATGGCGCCGCATGGCGGATACTTCGTCGACAGCTGCTCTACCCCGACTCAGCCCCCGGTCGCGACGCTGCGCCAAGCGAGCAACGGGCGCGTTCGCGCGCGGGTGGCCGCTGCGGATATCTCGCGCCTGAAGGCCACCGGCTGGCAGCCGCCGGAGCTGATAGTCGTCAAGGCGCGCGATCACACGACGGACCTTTACGGTCTGCTCTTCAAGCCGACGAACTTCGACCCCAACAAACACTATCCGATCATCGATTACGTCTATCCCGGTCCGCAGATCGGCTCGGTATTCGACTTCGATTTCGAGCCCTCGCGCTACGACAACCAGTCCCTGGCCGAGCTCGGCTTCATCGTCGTTGCAATCAACGGCATGGGGACGCCGTACCGCTCAGCGAGCTATCAACGGCTCTGGTACGGCAACATGGGCGACAACACCCTGCCGGACCAGGTCGTGGCGCTGAAGGAGCTCGCCGCAAAGTACCCGTGGATCGACCTCACCCGCGTCGGCATGTGGGGCCATTCGGGCGGCGGTAATGCCACGGCGGACGCGATGTTCCGCTATCCGGACTTCTTCAAGGTGGGCTGGGCCGAGAGCGGCAACCACGACAACCGCAACTACGAGAACCCCTGGGGCGAGATGTACCAGGGCCTGCTGAACAAGACCAACTACGACAACCAGGCCAACCAGCTGCTGGCGCCGCAGCTCCAGGGTCATCTGATGCTTACCTACGGCACCATGGATGACAACGTGCCGCCGGAGAGCACCCTGCTGGTGGTGCAGGCGCTGATCAAGGCGAACAGGAACTTCGACATGATCGCCATTCCCAATGCGCGCCACGCCTATCTCTACGCGACGCCATATATCACACGCCGGCGGTGGGACTACTTCGTCCGCTACCTCGCCGGTGACGTTCCGCCTGAAAACTATGCGCTGAAGCCCTGGCCCTGGAAATGACGGCAGGTCAGGCCACGCCTTCCAGCATCGCGATCGCCCGCCGGCGGGCTCCGGTCTCGTCGATGCGACCCGTGGCAATGTCGGTTACCAGGCGCGCCTGCTCGCGATAGCGCAGGATGTAGAGCGAAGCGCCGAGATTGTGGGCGGCTTCGGTCAGCGCCGCGCGGACGTCCGGGGCGAACTGCTCGCCGGCGCGCGGGCGGCATATGACCGCACCGCTCAACATTTCGCCGACGATCATGGGAAGCGCCAGGCTGTCGATTCCCAAGGCGCTTGCCAGCCCGCGAAGATCGACTTCCTGTCGTCGGGCCCGCAGCGACACGAAGGCCGGGTCGTCGACATCGACGGCCTCCGGCCAGGCGCGTCCCATCGAGCCACGGAGCTGATAGCCGGCGAGTGCGCGCTCGTAGATGGCCACCGCATCGCAATGTTGCTGCAGTCGTTCCACCGCCGTCTCGAGCAGCCGGTTCTGTTGCTCGATGAAGGCGCATTCGGCCGCGAACGTCCGCAGAGCCGCGATGGCGAGACGCTGCTTGCGGAAGAAGAACCGCTCGACCCAGTGATCCAGCCGGCGATGCAACGGACTCAGCGCCATTGCCAGCAACAACGCGACGATCGCCTGCAACACCCAGCTCAGCTTGTCACTGACGGCGAACTCATGCAGTCCCAGCTCGAGCACTGAGAAGACTCCGAACAGAAGGCCGGTGATCGCCGCATATACGAGAGCACGGTTGACGACGAAGGAGACATCGACCAGCCGCGTGCGAATCGCCGCGTAGAGGTAACCGCCCATGCAGAGGAGCCGCGCCGTATAAACGAACTCGAACAGATACGGATAGCGGCTCTGCATGGGCTCGAGTACGAACACGGCCACGGCGCATGCGAGCAGGAAAGCGGTGCTCCAGAGTACCCAGCGGATCCGCAGCCGGCTCTCATGCGGCGCCCGGCGGTAACCCGCGAACAGCATCAGCACGGGAATCGCGATCAACGTGAGCGTCAACGCCTGGACGACCGCAGGGACTGCGGGGCTCAGCGCATGTCCGTAGCACGTCGCTGAAATTTCCCGGCTCACGTCGAGGACCAACGCCACTACTCCAAGGCACGCGACAGCGACGCGCGCGAGGCGCCGGGTCCGGCTCGACACCCCGGCGCCGGCGAGCCCCTCCGCCATCACGTAAAGTCCGGGAAGGGCGAAAAAGTACTGGGCCTCTACAGCGACCAGGATCAGCCAGAGGGTCAGGCGCGGCTCGACCAGAACGCTGCACAGGCTCAGCAGTGCGCTGGCGATGAGCCCGTAGAGCGCCAATACGCAAAGCCCCGCAGCCACGCGGTCACGGCCGCGCCATAGCGTGAGGAGGGCCAGCGCTGCCAGGAATGGGGTGTTCAGGAATGCGGTGATGAGGCGGCCCAACAAATCGCGACTGATGGGCGGAGCGGGCTGTGCGGTGACCGCGATGTGCACAATGCGACCGCCGCGGACGACGGCGATGCCGACCGAGCTGCCGGCCTGCACACCTACGCCGAAGAATGCGACCGCCCGGGCGGCCGTAGTCATCTCCTTGGGCGCCAGAACATCGCCGTCGGCGAGAGACGGTGGCAGCGGAAAGTTGCTGTCGCGGTGCACCACGTAAAGGCCGTTCGATTGCTGAATGGCATCGAGCGGCATTACCCCGCCGGACCAGAAGCCCAGCGTCTGCAGCAGCACGACAGCAATGCTCGCGATGGCGACGACAGTCAGCGACAGCCGGACTGCGAACCCACGGCTCATTCGGCCTCCCATCGAGGCGCTTCGGTCGAGGGCCTCGTTCCCTGCAATGGTACCGAATAGCCGCGCGCTCCATCAGGGGGCGTCGTCGCCCTCGGTCAGCGGCAAGCCCTCGTCGAGCCAACCGGTGATGCCGCCGATCATGATCTTCACCGGACGTCCCAATGCGCTCAGCCGAACGGCGGCGCGCGCGGCGCCGTTGCAGTGCGGACCCGCGCAGTACGCCACGAACAGTGTCTCCGGCGCCCACGCGGCCATTCTCGAGGCGGTGATCTTGCCGTGAGGAAGACTCCGCGCGCCTGCGACGTGGCCCTTCCTGAAGTGCTCCGGGCCGCGCACGTCGAGCAGCACGAATCCCGGGTGGCCGGAGGACAGCGCGTCGTGGACGTCCCAGCAATCGGTCTCGAACGTGAAGAGCCTCTCGAAATGGGCCAGCGCATCGCTGCCCGGCGCGGCCGCGATCGCCGTGACATTGTTTGGCACGAGTCATCTCCTCGGGATGGGGTGACAGCTTCGCGCGCGCGGCCGCAGGTGGCAATCGGCAAGAATGACATATATCATCGAAATCATGCCAAAGGCGCGCGGAGCCCGGAATCGCCTGGTTGCGGCCCTGCTGCAGGAGCGGGTCGCCGCCTTCGAGCTCGGCATCGTGGTGGAGATATTCGGCTTGCCGCGACCGGAAATGGGACCCGACTGGTACCGCTTCGTCACGGTCGCGGAGCAGCTGGTACCGCTGCGCGCCACGGGCGGGTTGCAAGTCTGTCCGGAGGCCGGGCTCGAAATGCTCGCTCAAGCCGACACTATAGTCATTCCTGGATGGCGCACCGACGGCGCAGCGCCTACTCCCGCGGTGAAGCGGGCGTTGTCGGAGGCGTACGCTCGGGGAGCGCGTTTGGTTTCGATCTGCTCCGGCGCTTTTCTCCTGGCAGCGTGCGGCTTGCTGGCAGGCCGCGCGGCCACCACGCATTGGCGATATGCCGACCGGCTTCAGGCGCTCTACCCTGATGTCGAAGTCAAACCGGACGTACTTTACGTCGATGAAGAGCAGGTGCTGACGTCGGCCGGCTCCGCGGCAGGTGTCGACCTCATGTTGCACATCGTGCGCAAGGACTTTGGCGCACGGGCGGCCAACGAGATCGCGCGCCGCATGGTCATGGCGCCGCACCGGGAAGGCGGGCAGGCCCAGTTCATCGAGCGCCCGGTTCCAACACACGCCGACGACCGGCTGGGCGCACTGTTGGAAGCAGTCCGGCGCCGGCCGGCGGAACGCTGGACGATCGCCCGCATGGCCGCCAGGGTGGCCATGAGCCAGCGGACTTTCATCAGGCGCTTTCACGAAGCCACCGGGATGCGCCCTGGGCAGTGGGTGATCGCCTCTCGGCTCGAGGTGGCCCGCTACCTGCTCGAGTCCACCGCGGCGGACCTGGACGAGATCTCGCGCAACTCAGGCTTCGGCAATGCGGCTGCGCTTCGCCACCACCTCAGGCGGCGTGTCGGGCTCACTCCGTCGGCCTATCGCGCTTCATTCAAAGCCGCTTGACCGCCGAGCAGGGAGATAGCGCGCGCAATACGCGACGATCAGGCCGAACACGAACATCGCCAACAGATTCTCTGCTCCCTTTGCAGGCCGGAAGCGCGCCATGACTTCGTGCAGGGTGACCGGCGCGGCCGAGAACGGCATGACGATGAAGTTCATGACCAGAAAGATCACCACCCCGGCGAGCAGGCCGCCGAGCCACCACCGCGCGCGCAGCCGCGGCATCCGGGCAGTCACGAACCAGTAGATCGCGGCGATCACCACTGACATCGCCCACTGCAACAGCACGCCGAGACACGCCGCCGGCGCCCCGGTGGACAGAGCGGCCGGTCCCATGACTCCGGTGGCGATGTAATGAGCGATCAGCACCGGACTCACCCGGTTGATGAGTGCGGCGGCGCCGATGTCGAGGGTGCCCGCCACCAGGCCGCCTACCACTATCGCCCGCAGTCCCGATGTTGCAACGCTTCTCATGGCCAGGCCCCCTCTGGTCAGATGCAGTTCGGAGAAGCCGCGATTATAGGGGCGCCGCGCGAGTCGAGCTAACCGCAGAAAAAGTGGTCAGCCTGCGGCAGCAGGAGTGGTCATGTCGAATCTTCCGGGGGGCGCGCGACTATGGAGTAGTGCATTGCATGCGAGGCACGGATTATGTCGGGTGATTTGCACAGCAGGCCACCTTGTGCTCATATGTCTGCCATGCGTGCCGCGCTGGGGATCCTTCGGCTGCTGTGTGCGCTCTTGGCGGGTGTAGTCCTGACCAGCGCAGTGCCCGCTTTCTCGCGCGGCGTCGACACTGCGCCGCCGCCCCCGGCCGGTTCAGCATCGGCGTCCGCTGCGGGCGCGCCTCGGCCTCTCGAGCCGCAGGACCTGCTGCTCGCATGTCCGACAACCCGGGACTATGTCGGCAGGGTGGTGGCGGCCGTCATGGTGGATGGCCGGGGACCTTACAGGTTCATAGTCGATACCGGCGCCAACGATTCGACGATCTCGCCCAAGCTCGCGGCAGCCCTGGGGCTCGCCCCGTCGAGCACCAAGTCGCTCGAGATCGCCGGAGTCACCGGCACGGAAATCGTGCCGTCGGTGCCGATTGAGAGTTTGCGCGCCGGGGCCATGGTGATTGCGCACTCACAGCTCCCGGTGGTCTGGTCACCGATCATGACCGGCGCCGATGGCATCCTGGGCGCTGCCGGCCTGGCGCAGGACAGCCTAATCGTGGATTTCCTGCACAACACGGTGGTGATCCACACCGCGGACGATGTCGGGATCCCCTCGGGGTATGCGCGGGTGCAAGCCATGCGTCTGCGCAGCGGGCTTCTCAGCATACCCGGTGAGGTGGGCAGTGTGCCCGTCGATGCGATCATCGATACGGGCTCGCCGCAGACACTCGGCAACATGGCGCTATATCGGGCGCTCTACTCCAAGTCGGGGACCGGCGGCCAGGCGAAGGTGTACGGGGTCACGAAGCAGGTGCGCTCCGGCAATGTGCAAGTGGCGCCCACGGTCGACCTCGGGGCGATCCGCATAGGCAACGCCGTGCTGGTTTACGGAGATTTTCCCATCTTCAAGGTGTGGGGACTGACGGAGCATCCGGCCATCATTCTGGGAATGGATGTACTCGGAACCGTCGACGCCTTTGCCATCGATTTCCGCCACGCGAAAATCGGCGTCGCGCCGCGGGATTACGACCCGGGCCAGCATGTCGGGCCGACTGGATGAGCGCGCCGGGCAGCCGGCAGTCGCTGCCGTTACCTACATGACTTCGCGATCCCTGGCTGTAGGGCGTTTGCCGCAAACGTCGGCTGGCGGGCGGCGTGGCTCGCCTGCTCGTAGCCATAAGCAAGTCCCAACAGCCGCGCCTCGGACCACTTCGGCCCGATGAAGGAGAGTCCCACCGGCAGCCCATGGACCTCGCCCATCGGCACGGTGATGTAGGGATAGGCGGCGACCGCCGGCAGGCTGCTGTCGCCGGCGCCTCCGGCATCGCCGTTGATGAGGTCGATCACCCAGGCGGGGCTCTGGGTGGGAGAGATCAGCGCGACGACGCGATGCTCGCGCAACAGCCGATCGATCCCGTCCGGTCCGGCGAGACGCAGATTGGTGGCCCGCGCCTTGATGTACGCCGGGTCCTGCAGGCCTTTCGTGCGCTCCGACTTGATGAAAAAGCCCTGCCCGAACCACGTCATTTCCTGCGGCTGGGCGTCGTCGAAAGCGATCAGCTGCGCAAGCGTCCGGGATTTCACCGCCGGCGGCGATCCGGCCAGATAGGAGTTGAGATCCGCCTTGAGCTCCGTCAGCAGGACGAGATTCTCGTTCTTGCCGAGCTTCCGCATGTCGTAGTCAGCGACATCCACCAGAGTGGCGCCCTGCGCCTTGAGCAGCGCAAGCGAGCGGTTGAATACGCCCAGGGTCTCGGGAGTGAAGCCCTTGAGGAGAAAGCGCGCCACTCCCAGGCGAACTCCCGCGAGCGCGTGCGGATTCAGCGCGGTGGTGTAGTCGATGCGATGTGCATTCGCGTCCGCCGTAGCCGGGTCGGCGGGATCGGTGCCGGCCATCGCCGTAAGGAGGATCGCCGCATCGCGTACGGTACGGGCAATTGGGCCCGCCGTATCCTGAGTGTGGCTGATAGGTACGATCCCGGCGCGGGAAACGAGCCCCACCGTCGGCTTCAGTCCCACCAGTCCGTTCATGGACGAGGGACAGCTGATGGAGCCGTCCGTCTCCGTACCGATGGCGGCCGCCGCCATGCCGGCCGCGACCGCGGCTGCGGATCCCGAGCTCGATCCGCACGCCGTTCGGTCCAGCATATAAGGATTGCGTGTCAGACCTCCCACGGCGCTCCAGCCGCTGCTCGAATGCTGCGAGCGGATGTTCGCCCACTCGGACAGGTTCGTGCGGCCGAGGATGACTGCGCCGGCGCCGGCCACATTGCGCACGACCGTGGCGCTCGTGCTGCGGACGTTCCGTGACAAAGCAAGCGAGCCGGCGGTGGTCGGCAAGCCGGCGATGTCGATGTTGTCCTTGACCAGGATTGGAAGACCGTCCAGGGGGCCACGCGCGTTGCCCGCCGTCCGGCGCGCATCCGCAGCGCGCGCCTCGGCCAGGGCTTGCGGGTTCAGGCCGATGACGGCGTGGATCGCGCCGTTGAGCGCCGCAATCCGCGCCTGGTAGTCATCGACCAGGGTTTGGGATGTAACCCGATGTGCCGCCAGGTCGGCGGACTCCGCGGCCGCCGACCTGCAGACCGTGTCATACCCGGCCGCGGTCGATACATACGGAACGCAACAGAAAGCCCACAACAGGGGAAGAAGACGCTTCACGGAACATTCCTCCGCCGACATTATTCTCGCGCGGTCCGAGCGGTCCGCGACGGTGGCGGCTGAGTATGCCATGGGCGCCGGCATGGGCCCAAAAAAAGCCCCGCGCGAGGCGGGGCTTCAAATCGACCTTTGCTGCAGGGCTTAGAAGAACTTGTACGTCAGATTGAGGTAGAAGTCCCGCAGGATCGGGTTGGAGAAGATCGCGCTGTAGCCCGCCGCGAAGTTGTTCTGCGATGCGTTGGTGAACGGCGGATCCGTGTTGAACACGTTCTGAATTCCGAACAACATGGTCAGGTTGCTGATCGGCTTGTAGGTCGCGTAGACGTCCCAGGTCGACTGGCTGTCCACGGTCCGCTGATCGCCGTTGGCAACGGGATACTCGTCGATGTACGACGAGTAGAAGCGGTTGCTCAGTCCGCCGCCCCACTGGCCCCCCGGGCTCGACCAGTCGAGTCTCAGCTCATGCTGCCACCTGAACGCCGGCGGATACACACTTCCTCCTTGGGCCCAGCCCACCAGGTTCACGGTGGGGCCGCCACTGTACTCCTGCCACCTGAACTGGGTGACGGAGGTCCCTTCCAGATCCTCGCGGAACGTTCCGAACGCCGTATGTTGCAGGTATTGGATGCTCAGATCGATACCGTCGGTCGTGATCCCACCCGTGTTCTGGTCGTTCAGGACGATGTAGCCGCAGGTTGACAGTGTGTAAGGCGTGCACTGTGTGGCCTCCTGGATCGACGGCGTCAGCTGTCCGTTGCTGTTCGTCACGATCTCGCTCGCGAACGCGTTCGGGTTGCCGTAGATGGCCTCGGCCGGAATGGATCCAATGGTGTTCTTCAGCAGGATTCTGTAATAGTCCAGCGTGATGCCCATGTTCTGGATCGGCGCGAGGATGGCGCCGAAGTCGAAGTTCTCCGAGGTCTCGGGCGTCAGATGCCTGTTGCCACCGAACAATCCCAGTCCCTGCGTGCTGCAGGTTGCTCCTGAGTCCACGTCCCGGTTGCCTGGGGGGGGGTGCAGAGTGGGTTGCCAACGCCCATGGAGCCGCTGGTCGAGGCTTCCACGTTGTTTGGCGAGTACAGGTCGAAAAGCGTGGGCGCGCGGAAGCCGGTGGATGCAGCGCCCCGGAGGGTAAGGATCTGGAACGGCTGATAGCGGACCGTCACCTTGCCGTTGTTGGTCGTGCCGAAATCACTGTACCGGTCCTCCCGATCCGATACGTCCAGATCGATGCTCTTGGATATCGGCACGTCCAGCTCCATGAAGATGGCCTGCGCCGTGCGAGCTCCTTCGACTGAGGTGTCCGTCTCTCCGGTTGCGGCATGCGTCAGGTCGTTGTAAGGCGTGGTGGCGAAACTGAAGTCGTCGCCTTCGATACTGAAGCCGAGCGCCACGGTCGCCGGGGTGCCGGCATTGAACGCATCGCCCAACGGGTGGGTGGCGTTGCCATCAAAGCTCCAGCGCTTCATCTCGCCGTTGGCGTAGGTGCCGTTCATATACGATGAGTTGATCAATGCCTCTCCGGCCGCGCTCTGCGGGCCGAAAGGATTGATCAGGTTGCTGAGGACGCCGTTGGGCGCAAGCAGCGACTCATCCGGAATACCGCCGGTCCAGCGCTGATCGCTCTTGTTCTGGCTGTAGTTGCCATTGATCTTGTAGTCCCAGTCGTTGTTGCTGCCGGAGAAGCTCAACAGAGCCCGCTGCTCGGTATTGATGTCGCCGCCGTAGCGGTTGTTGGTGGGATCGCTCCAGGCCACATTGATCGGGCCGCCCAGAGCCGGCGGCCCGGCACAGGTTCCCTCGCAGGTCAGCCCGGCCGCCGACGGGTAGTAGGTCGGGTCGGCCTGCGGCGTCATCTCGAACTCGTAGAACATGGGACCGGACCAACCGTTCACCAGCGAGCGGGTATAGAAATACTGCAGCTGCAGTTGGTTGTTGGCCGGTAGCGCCTTGGTTGCGGTAAGCAGGCCGGACCCCTCGCTCGACTTCGGCAGCAGATCGGTCGCCGCGGAATACCTGTAGGCGCAGTTGCCCAGGCTCGTGGTCAGGTAATTGTTGCCCGCGCAGGTCGGATAGCCCGGCTGCCAGTACTGGCTCTGGCCGCCGCCGTTGGGATTCGTCAGCGCGTTGTCATAATTGTCTATGATGGTCGCAGGCCACGTTCCCGGGTCGTTTGTCTGGGAGACGCCGAGTGCCGGATAGTAACCCGCGGCGGAAAACGACCGCTGCGTCGCCCGCAGCTGCTGTTGCTCATCGTAACTTCCCGTGAGCATGACGTTATAGCCATCGCTCACCAGGTCGCCGTGGCCGACGGTGAAATTGCCGTAGCCCGAGCTGCCGCCCTGTTCCTGCGGCTCATCGAAATTGAGCTGGACTTCGGCGCCCTGGTAATTCTTCTTGGTGATGAAGTTGATGACGCCCGCGATGGCATCGGAGCCGTACTCCGCCGAAGCGCCTTCGCGCAGCACCTGCACGTTGTCGATCGCCGAGAACGGGATGCCGCTGAGGTCGACCGCATCGCCGCTGTTGGCATTGTCGGCGAGCCGCTGACCATCCAGGAGCACCAGAGTGCGGCCCTGGCCGAGGCCGCGCAGGTTTGCGTACGTGCCACCTCCGGAAAACGAGCCTACGGTCGAGGAGATGTTGACCGTCGGGACGTTATTGGTAAGCGTGTCCAGCGCCTGCTCCACATTGACGATGCCCTGGTTCTTCAGGCTGTCCGCCTTGACGATCGTGATGGCCTCCGCGGTCTCAGCGGCCGGCCTTGCGATCAGGGTGCCGGTGACGACTACGGTCTGCAGCACGGGCGGGGCGAGAGTGGCGGTAGGCGCCGGTACGGTGGTCGCCTGCGCAAGCCGAAGGGTTGCCTTCGCTGAGGTCGTCTTTGCAGCGGTCGTCTTTGCGGTGGTGGTCTTGGCAGCGCTCACCTGGGCAGTGTTCGGCTGCGCGGTGGTCGCCTGCTGTGCATAGGCGGCTACTGCGCCAACGCCGCACAGCGCTATCGTTCCCGTTGCGAGCGCGCGCTTGACGGCCAATGCCAGTTCTCGATTCGGTCTCATTAAAGTCTCCTCTGGGTGGCTCTCTTAGCCACCTCAAATGTCGACCGGGACCTCCCCAGTGGAGGTGAGGCCGGTTGCTTTAGATTGCGGATTTCTCGGGCCCGGCTCGCGGCCAGGCCGAATCTGCGTGGTCGCGGATATTAGCAGCGCGTCTCCAAAATGCGATACCCATTTAGCAAAAAAACAACGATCACCCTGGTCGGTGGCACTAGCCGAATGAGGGGAAAAGGGGCCCTTTGAAGACCAGAGCCGGCCGGCGAGTGTAAGGGATGGTAATTGTGTGGCGACCATGCAACGTAATGCAGGCGATCAGCGTAGCGGGTATGCAACGTAATCCCGGCACGTCGCCGAAGATGGTGGGCCAAAAAAAATGGGCCCCCGAAGGGGCCCATCGCTACCAGAGCGAGAAAGAGAATGGATCAGAAGTCGTAGTCGAATCCGACCATCATGTACCGGCCGACGGCGCCGTCCTGATGAAGCGCCGCGTCGTAGGGCAGGAATATGCTTCCTGAGCCGTAGGTCTGTACGTCCACGGGTGGCTGCTTGTTGAACAGATTCGTTACTGACGCATGCAACTGGAAGTTGGTGGTGAGCTGATAGGCGCCATAGATGTCCGTCTCGAGGAAATACTTCACGTTGCAGAACTGCTGATTCTGTGCAGTCACGCCGCCCGGGAAGTTTCCGCCATACGCGATCGCCGAGGCGCAATCGGGGATGCCGGAGGACGGATCAGTGATGCTGAAGTGTGAGACGTAATCGATGCTGGGGGTGACCGTCAACCGGCCTTTGGTCCAGCTCAGTCGTGCATTGACACGGTCCTTCGGATTGCCGGTGTCGCCCGACACCCCCGACGGCCCGTGCGTACCGGCAAGGTCGAAGGTGCTGCCGCCGACGATGAGCTGGTACGTCAGCAAATGCGTCCATGTCGCTTCGCCCGTGAAGCGGCCGATGGCGCCCATGTCCCAGTGGTACTGGAAGTCGACATCGAACCCGCTCGTCTTGGTCGAGCTGGCATTCACGTACGGGAAGCTCTCTTCCAGGATCAGGCCCACCGGGGTCTGCTGATTCACCAGCTGCGAGGTGGTGCAGCCGGCGGTCTGGGTCGTGGGACAGTAGGGCAACGTAACATTCGGGCCGCGGACCAGGCTGATGTCGTCTGCGAACCCGGCGCCAGCCTCGAACACCGGAATGATGTCATTGTCGAGCTTGATGTTGTAGTAGTCGACGGAGACGCTCGCCTGCTCGATCGGCTGCAGAACGATACCCGTCGTCCAGTTGGTGGACTTGACGTTCTGCAGGTGCGGGTTCGCCAACAGCACGCCCGTCAGCGCGACATTACACTGGCTCGGGAAGTCGCCCGCTCCGTAAACGCCCGCGCCGGGAGACGCGTTCGGGCACAGCCGCGGATCCGCGGAGGTGCCCGCGCCGAACGCCTCGCCGGACGAAATGCCCTCTGCCGCCGAGGGCACGCGGAAGCCTTTACCCCAAGTCCCGCGCAGCGCGATCCACTTCCAGGGGGTGAACTTGAATCCGGCCTTCGGTGTCACGTCCGATCCGAAGTCCTTGTAATTGTCATAGCGCCCCTGGAGGTTGATGTTGAGCGACTTGATCGGGTTGCCGTCGAGCTCGACGAAGGCCGCGCGGTCGTATTCGGTTCCGATCACGTAGATCGAGTCGCCCGCCTGCACTCCCGATTCGATGGCCGCAGGGGGAGTCTCGTCATGCGCTTCCTTGAACCACTGCGTGCCGACCGCGATGGTCTCGGGTCCGCCCGGCATCTGGAAAAGGTCGTGGGTGGCGTGAACGTCGATCAGATCGAGCTGACTCGTCGGATTGGTTTCGGCTACCGGCGCGAAAAGCGAAGCTCCTGTGGAGCTGCCGAGGATGTAGCCGTTGTTCAGCGCGTTCTGCAGCGCCGTCGGTTCGACGTCCCCGTAATCCTGCAGCTCCATCCTGGAGTACATGGCGCCAGCGGTGCCCTTGATCTGCCAGCCGCCGACAGCACCCCCGAGCGAGGCCAGGAAGCGGTAGGTGTTGGTCTCTACCTGGGTGTTCTCGAGTCCCAGCTCGGGGAAGCTGTAGATCAGAGGCGCCGGCGCGCCGAAGGGGTTGCCGGGGTAATTGGCCGGAACGGTAATCAGCGGGTAGGTGATTACGTTTGGTGGCTGGCCGGGTGCCAACCCGATGTTGGTGAATCCGCCGTCGCCGTAGCCGGTGCCGGTGCCCGCGTTGAGATCGCCGTTGTACGAGGCCACCTGCTCCGACTTGCTGTCGAACCAGGAGAGCTGCACGCCAGCCTCCCAGCCGCCGGGGAGCTCCTTGGTGAACTTGCCCAGTACGTCGATGTTGGTGTCCGCCGGCTGCAGCTGCGAGCCCGCTGGATAGAACTGGCATTGATTGCTGGCTTGTGCCACGGCATTACAGCCATTCAGATAGGCGTATGGCGTGCCGTCCGCGCTATTGGGATTGATCAGGTAGCCCGTGAGCGAGTTGGGATACGGAATGTTCGGATTTATGGTCGGGCTGCTGCCCGGCGTCCGGTTGAATCCGCCGTATTGCGTGAAGTCGAGATCGTCCCACTGTCCGCTGCGGTTCGCGGACAGGATATCGTCCTGATGACGGATATCGCCGGAGACGTACCAGTTGTAGCCGTCGCTCGCGAGGTCGCCCATGCCGCCGATGAAGCCGATGTGCTCCTGGGTACCGTCCCAGTGGGACGAAGTGCCCGCCTCGGTCGTGACATGGAAGCCCTGGTACTCCTTTTTGAGGATGACGTTGACGACGCCAGCGACGGCATCCGCACCGTACAGAGCGGAGGCACCGTCTTTGAGAACCTGCACATTGTCTATGGCGGTGAATGGAATGGAGGTGAGGTCGACGAAGCTGCGCTCGTTGTCATCGAGGAGCGGGTAAGGCACTGAACGCTCGCCGTCGATCAGCACCAGCGTATCGCCCAGCGACAGTCCGCGCAGCGAGATGCCGGAGCCGCCGGTGGCAAACGCGAAACTGAAAGACTGACTCAGCGTGCTGGCCCCGTTGGCGGTGATGTTGCGCAGAACGTCCGAAATGTCGGTATAGCCGGATTGGGTGAGATCCTTCGCGCTGATCACCTGGACGGGGTTCGGCGACTCGGTGGCGGTTCGCTCGATCAGCGAGCCGGTGATCACGATCGTCTGCAACTGCGTCGAGGCGCCCGCGGTGGCCGTCGGTGGCGGGGTGGTCTGCGCAAGCTGGATGGTCGCCTTCTTAGTGGTCGCCTTGGCCGTTGTCGTCTTCGCAGTCGTCGTCCGCTTAGTGGTCGTCTGAGTGGTCGTCGCCGTCGTGGTGGGAGTTGGCTGCGCGTACACCGCCATGGCTCCGGCACCGCATAACGCTATGGTGCCTGTTGCAAGAGCGCGTTTGATGGCGAGCGCCAATTCACGGTTGGTTCTCATCAATGTCTCCTCTGCGGACGACCTCTTTGGGCCGTCTCTAAGTTTTGCCGGGGCCTCGTTGCGGAGGTGACTCGGCTCTGCTGGTTGTGCTTATCCCGCCCAGGCTCGAGCCCAAGTCGGATTTGCGTAATCTGGATTCTAGCAGCGCGTCGCCAGAAGGCGATACTTTTTTGGCAAAAAAGCAACGCTGCGGACGAGCCATTGCAGCCCGTGCCGGCGCAAAACGGGGCCTCAGCGAGGGTCGGTGCCCTGTCGGGGAGCAATCTCGGGGCGCATGCGTTGCAGCCGGGCAACGTCCGGCGCAAATGGGAGCGTTATCAGCGGGTGTTCCAGCTCACCCGATCGCCGACGCCGAGCTCCAGCTCCTGCGCCTCGCCGCCGCGGATTTCCAGTACGGCGATCACCGGCACGTCGGAGGAGAGCACATCCAGCGAGAACGGATGCGCGTTGGCGATGATCTTGGCGATCCGCCCGTCCGCGCCGACGAAAACCATGTCGAGCGGGATGTAAGTGTTCTTCATCCAGAAGTTCGCCACCTGTGGCGAGGGCTGCGGAAACAGCATCCCCTGAGCCGCCGGCAGGTCGCGCACGAACATCAGCCCCTGCTCCTGGCGCGTCGGGGTGTCGGCGATCCAGATCTGGAAGCGGTTGTGGTGACCGTGCGCCACGATCTCGAGCGTGGTGCGCGGAAAGTGCGTCAGACTCTCGATTGGCCCCGACTGCGCCAGACACGTTGAGGCGAGCGCACCGGCGAGGACCAGGCCCAGCGCCAGGCGGACAGCCAGAAAGTGCAGCGGACGCGAATGACTTGTCACGAGCCGATACCCTCGTCTCTCAATCGTTATTGAAGTCGGCACGCCCGGCAAAATCGAAGGTCGTCACCAGAATGCGCCGATGGCCGCCGAGGTCATTGGCGGGCGCGATGCAGAAGCCGTGCGCGACTATGCGGTAAGCGTGACCGGCATGTCCATGGGTGGCGATGCGCGCCTGTGTCAGCCGGTCCACAGTGCAGTTGCTGTCTCCCTGCGTGGCAAAGAGCAGCTTCTCGCCTTCGAAGATCACCGTCAGATTGGTCGGCAGCTCCTGTCCGGGGTGACCTTCCCGGGCACCGTCGATCCCGAAGACCATGCGAATGCGCCGCTTCCCGGAGCCGACATGCCCCTCGAAGCCCATGCGGATGCCGCTGCCGTCGAGCCGCGGTCCGCCCTGGCATGCCAGCGCCGGCCCATGCAGATCGACGTCGAGCCGGATCGCACCGCGGATGTGCGCCCGCAAGTAGGCGTTGCCGGAACGCAAACAGGGACCGCCGAGCGAGGCCGCCGGTAGTCCGGCGCCCAGCAGCGAGTGCTGCTGCGCCTGCGCCGGCAAACTCGACCTCGCCTGTATGAAGATCAACGCGACCACGACCGCAGCAATTCTGCCGCGCCGTCCCATAACACCGTAACCTTGAGCATTGCGCATGCACTTAGTGTAGCGGCTGCGCATCGCGGCGATGAAGGATCCGCACAAAACGAGCGGCACGGGTGCTCAGGCGCGCCGGCATTGCGGTGAGCTGTGGGAAAGCGGCGACGAAAAGCGTCGTGGGAGTGGCCGCCCCCAAACATCTTTGCGTGGTAGAGTTGCCACGGTTACATCGGACACGGCCCGAGAGCCGCGTTGGGGGAAACGTGAGTGTTCACTTGAGTTTCCAACGCGTCATCGCGCATGTCGCGGGCGCGATCCCGGCCGTGAGCGTCATGACCCTCATGAGCGGCCTGCCTGTGACTGCTCTCGGCGCACCCGCCGACCCGCAGGCGCAGACTGTCGGTTCCTCTAACTCGACTACAACCGCCAGCGCCAGCGGGACCACGCTGCAGGAAGTGGTGGTCACCGGTACCTCCATCGCGGGAGGCAATGCCCAGCAAGCGTTGCCGGTGCAGATTTTGAACGCAGCGGATATCGCCCGCACTGGCGCGGTGAGCGTCCCGGAGCTCCTGCAACAGGTCAGTGCCGTCGACAGCGTGGGCTCTACGCAGCCCGCTCAGGGCACGGGCTATACGACGGGCGGCATCGCGACGGTTTCACTGCACGGACTTGGAAGCGACCGTACGCTCGTGCTCATCAACGGGTTGCGCTCGACGCTTTACGGCGGCACCTCGGTTGACGATTCGGTCGATATCGGCGCCATCCCCGTGGCGGCGATCCAGGACGTCCAGATCCTGAAGGACGGCGCCTCGGCCGTATACGGCAGTGATGCGATCGCGGGCGTGGTCAACTTCATCCTCAAGCAGGATTTCCAGGGGCTGGATGCGAGCGCGACGGTGGGTACGCCGACGCAGGCCGGCGGCGGCACCCAGGAGACCGTATCGATCTATGGGGGCACCGGCTCGCTCGAGAGCGACCGCTACAACATCGGCATCGGCCTCATGTTCAACCACTCGTCGCCCCTCATGGGAGACTCGCGCGACTTTGCCACCCGCTACAGCCCGGGATACGGCAACGACGTCACCTCGTCGTTCGCCTTTCCCGCGAACGTAGTGCTGCCTTCGGGAAGTAAAGGCAATCCGATGGCCCCCGACTGCGGGCCGTATTCCCTCGATGACGTGAACTTCCCCGGCACGTGCCGCTTCGACAACTCGAAGTCCGATTCGCTCGAGCCCCTGCAGAAGCGGTACAGCATCTACCTCAACGGCGGCTTCAAGTTGACGGACTCGAGCCAGCTCTATGGCAACGCGTTGTACTCGCAGAACGAGACCACGCAGTGGGAGCAACCGGTACCGCTCTCGTACCAGAATCCGATGACCCCCGGCGACCCGTACATCGGGTACCTGGCCAACCTGTTGGCCACTCAGTATCCCGGATACACGGGCGTCACAGCGGGAGAGGGGGCCTTCCTGCTGCCGCCCGGCAGCCCATACTATCCGACGGCTTGGGCCGCCTCGCACGGGTTGGCCGGGCAGCCGCTCAATCTCATCTACCGCAGCTTCGCCACCGGCCTCCGGCAGACGAAGGACACGGGCGATACGACGCGGCTCGTCGGCGGTATCAAGGGCGACGCGGCCGGGTGGCACTACGACAGCTCGCTGCTCTTCAGCGGCGTTGCCGTCTACGACAATCTGCAGAGTGGCTGGCCGCTCTACTCGAAAATCATGCCGCTGCTCGACTCCGGCGTGATCAATCCATTCGGCCCCACGGCGGATTCGGCCGCGGCCGCCGCGGCCATGGCGACGAACTTCGACGCCGAGGACTACTCGACCAGAACATCGCTCACCAGCCTCGATGGCACCGCCAGCCGTGAGATCGCGCAGCTCCCTGCAGGCCCACTGCGTATGGCGGTCGGCGCCGAGCTACGCCGGGAGACCTACACTTTCTCACCCTCGGCGGAGCTCATGACGGGCGACATCGCCGGCCTGGGCGGCAACGAGCTGCCGGAATCGGCCTCGCGCACGGCGCAGGCCGCCTACGTCGAGTTCAGCGCCAACATCACGCGCACGTTTGGGGCGGATCTGGCAGGGCGCTGGGACCACTACCAGCAGGTCGGCAACACCGGCAATCCGCAGCTGACGTTGCATTGGCAGGCGCTGCGCTGGCTGCTGCTGCGCGGCGCGGCGGGGACCGGCTTTCGCGCCCCGTCGCTGACGGATCTCTATGCGCCGCAGGTCGCCAGCGTCACCTCGAACGGCACGCGCGATCCCATCCAGTGCCCGACGTTCAATCCGAACGTTTCCGCCTGCAGTTTCCAGTTCTCGACCCTGACGGGCGGCAATCCCCACCTGAAGCCCGAGAAGTCGGTCAACTACTCGCTGGGCTTCGTGCTGAAGCCGGAGCGCAACCTGACGCTCGACGTGGACTCCTACTGGATCTACCTGCGCAATGCAATCACGCCGGGCGGCCTTCCCTATAACGTCATTCTCGAGAACGCGCAGACGGCCACGGAATTCGCCAGCTACATCCAGCGTGATTCCGCCGGCAACATCGTCTTCATCAGTCAGACCAACGCCAATCTCTTCAAGGAATACGTCAGCGGTCTGGACATCAACCTGGACTACGACATTCCGGTGGGTCCGGGATACTTCCTGCTGCGCGGCAACGGCTCGTATTACTACACGTTCAATTCGCAGCAGTTCAACGGCACCTGGATCAGCCAGATCAATCAGGGCGACTCGCAGGTCGCCGAGGATGGTGGCGTCATCGTCCGCTGGCGTCACAGCCTCACGTTCGGATATACGGCGCCATCGTGGGCGGTTTCGGTGACGCAGAACTACCAGGAGCCCTACCTGGATACTCCGTCGACGATCTCCGAAGTGTCGCGTTACGTCTCGGCGTACGACACCTTCGACATGCAGGGGTCTTACACGGGACTGACCCACTTCAACTTCACCGTCGGCGTGAAGAATCTCTTCAATCAGAATCCGCCGTACGCGAACTATGCCTCCACCACCAACAACTTCGTCGGCGGCTACGATCTCTCTTACGGCAATCCTTACGGCCGCTACGTCTACGCCACGGTCGAGTACACTCTGGACTGACCGCTGCCGGCGCCGGCCGGTGCAAAGAAATCGGCCCCCCGGAGGGGGCCGATTGCAGGGGCGGTGGCGAGCCGCGGGTGGTCAGAAATCGTAAGTCGCGCCGATGTTGAAGTACCGGCCGACGGCCCCCGACTGCTCCAGGCCCGGATCATACGGATAGAAGCCGCTGCCGCCACCATAGGTCTCGATGTCGACAGGCGGCTGCTTGTTGAACAGGTTCAGGATGGAGCCGTGTACCTGAAGGTTGTCGGTCACGCTGTAGCTGGCATAGAGATCGGTATCGATGAAGTATTTCACCGTGCAGAAGTTGGTGTTGGAGGATGTCAATCCGGGGAAGTTGCCCGCGGCGGTGATGGCGATTGCGCACGAGGTATAGCCGGACGAGGGGTCGGTGATGCTGAAGTGCGAGATGAAGTTCACGGAAGCTGTGAGATCGAACGGACCCCTGTCCCAAGCCTCGCGCAGCGTCGCCCTATCCTTGGGGTTGCCCGTATCCCCGGAGACGCCCGCTGGGCCGTGCGTGCCCGCCAGTTCATACGTGGTGCCGCCAACGATCAGCTGATAGGTCAGTTCGTGCGTCCAGGTCAGCTCGCTGGTAAAGTGTCCGATGAAACCGGCATCGAAGGTGGCTTTGAAGTCTATGTCATATCCCGAGGTGTTTGTCGCACCCGCATTGACATAGGGGTAGTTGGCGACCAGGATCGTGCCGACGGGAGTCATCTGTTGCACGGTCTGGCCGGCACTGTTCACATAGGGCAGCACCACCTGCGGCCCGCGAATGATGCTGGTGTAGTTTCCCAATCCTCCGGCTTCGAAAGCGGAGATGATGTCGTTTTCGATCTTGATGTTGTAGTAATCCACCGAGACGCTGGCGGTCCGGATCGGCTGCAGGATGATACCGGTCGTCCAGTTGGTCGACTTGACGTTCTTCAGCTGCGTTCCAGGAAGCTGAAATCCCTGCAGAAAGAAGGCGCACTGGCTTGGGAAGTTGCCCGGCGAATTGGGCACCGCCGGGTTCGGGCAGAGGGCGCGATCGTCGTATGCGCCCGCGCCGAATATCTCACCTGATTCCTGCCCCTCCGCGGCCGATGGCACACGGAAGCCTTTCCCCCAAGTGCCCCGCAGCGCCACCCAGTCCCATGGCGTGAATTTGACACCGATCTTGGGGGTGGTGGCGGACCCGAACTGCTGATAGTGGTCGAAGCGCACGGCGCCATCGACTTCGAGCTGCTTGATGATCTGGCCGTCCATCTCTGCAAAGGCGGCGGTGTCTTTCTGTGTGCCGATCACATAGATCGGGCCCCCATTCTCGTACTGGACGCCGGATAACGCGCTCGGCGGGGCGGTCTCGTTCGTAGTTTTCTTGAACCACTGCACGCCGAGCGCAAGATCGAGCGGGCCACCGGGCAGCTGCAGGAGCTCGTGCGTGCCATGCACGTCGATGAGGTCCAGCGAGCTGGTGGGCGTGGTTTCCATGCTCGGCGCAAAGAGTGAAGTGCCCTCACTGCTGCCGAGGAGGTAGCCGTTGTTGAGCGCAGTCTGCAGGGCCTCCGGCTCGACCTGACCGAACTCCTTGTAGATCATCCGGGAATACATGGCGCCCGCGGTAGCCTTGAGATCCCAACCCAAGGCATCGCCGGTAAGCGAGGCCAGCAGCCGTTCGGTGGCCGTGTCGGTGGTGATGATGCCGGGTCCGAGCTCGTGGAAGTTGTAGACCAGCGGGGCGGCGGCGCCGTACGGATTGCCGGGGTAGTTGGCGGGCACCGTGATGACCAGCGGCGGATTGGGATCGATGGTCAGCGGCTTGCCGGGTCCGAAAGCGAAGTTGAACAGGCCCGTCGGATAGTTCGTGAAGGCATAAGGTACGGTGAGGAGGCTCAGGGGGTTGAGGCCCTGTACCTCCTCCGAGCGGCTGTCGAAATAGGAGGCTTGCAGCCCGAACTGCCAGCTTCCCCCGAGCGCCTTGGTGAACTTGCCCAGCAGATCGAGGTTGCTGGTGGGCGGCTGTAACTGCGCCTGCGGCACCGTGAAAGTGCACATGTCGGCTGCCTGAGCGGCGGCGCTGCAGCCCGGGAGATAGGTTTGAGCGGCCAGCCCGTTCGCCGGGTTCGGATTGAGGAGGTATCCGGTGGTGGTGCCCGGGTAGGCGACGTTGGGATTCTCCGCGCCGGAAGCGCCCGGCGTCCGGTTGAATCCGCCCCAGGGAAACCAGTCGAGGTTGTTCCACAGCCCGTGACGGTTCGAGTCGAGGATGTCGTCCTGGTGGCGGAAGTCGCCCGAGATGTACCAGTTGTAGCCATCGCTCTCGAGGCTGCCGTGGCCGCCGATGAAGCCGAAATGCTCCATGGTGCCATCGTTTTTCTCGGACGTGCCTCCCTCGGCGCTGACGTGGAAGCCCTGATATTCCTTCTTCAGCATGACGTTGACGACACCCGCGATGGCGTCCGCGCCATACAGGCCCGAGGCGCCGTCCTTGAGCACGTCCACCCGATCGATCGCGGTGAAGGGGATGGAGCTGAGATCGACGAAGCTGCGCTGGTTGTCATCCAGCAGGGGGTAAGGCACCGTCCGCTCGCCATCGATCAGGACCAGCGTATCGCCCACGCTGAGGCCGCGCAGCGACACGCCCGATGCGCCCGCGGCGAATGCGAAGCTGAAGGACTGGCTCAGCGTACTCGCGCCATTGGCGCTGATATTGCGCAGGATGTCGGAAAGATCCGTGTAGCCGGACTGCGTCAGGTCCTTGGAGCTGATCACCTGCACCGGACTCGGCGTCTCCACGTTGGTTCTGGAGATCAGCGATCCGGTGATGACGATCTGCTGCAGCTGTTGGGCGCCCTGATCGCCGCCTGATGGCGGCGGCGCCTGTTGCGCCTGCGCGGCCAGGCTTCCCGCGCCACAGATCGCGACGGCGCACGTCGTCAAAGCGCGCCTGACGGCGCGCGTCACTTCGTCTCTCGAGCTCATACGATCCTCCCAGAGCGGCCCCCTATGGCCGCCTCGCATGGCCGCCGGCGTCTTGTCTCGGCACGAGCCGGCAAGCAGTTGGTTTTTGAAAAAGATCCAGCGCCCGGAGCCGGGCCCGATCTAGCGTGGGCCGGATATTAACAATAACGAACCAACACGGCTACGCGACCGTCGGCCCGGCCGCGAAGTGTTGTTTTCAGGCAAAGACGGCGCTCTGTTGTTTTCTGGCAATACCACTTTGCGCCGGGGAAGAAGACCACTCGGATAACACGCTGGCCCCGCATTCCCACGGCCGCCTGGTACCAGAGCGCAACCTTGCGCGGTCGAGTCAGTGGCCGGCTGTCAGTTCCGTGACCAGTGCCTGTGCGTGGTAGACGTCCTTGAGCGCCGCGAGGAGGACGGCGCTATCGACCGCGACTGCCCGATTGAGGCTTTCGTCGTACCAGAACGACCCGCCAAGGGAGGGCAGATTGCCATCGAAAATCAGGCCGACCAGCCGGCCGTCGCGGTCGATGACGGGGCTGCCGGAGTTGCCGCCGACGATGTCATTGGAGGATACGAAGTCCATCGGCGTGGTCGGATCCAGCCGGCCCCGCGCCGCGGGCCATGGGGCCTCGAGGTTGAGCGGCTCGTAGGCGCGGGCATGCTGGTAGAGGCCGGCTACGGTGGTGAATGGGGCGACTTTGCGGCCGTCTTTCGTCCAGCCCTCGACCACGCCGTAGGACAGTCGCTCCGTGAAGGTGGCGTCGGGGTAGACGCTGGTGCCGTAGATCGCAAACCGCGCCCGCGCGATCTTGGCGGTGTTCGCTTCGATGGGTGCCTTCACTTCGTTCTCGTACACGTTGCGTGCATCGAGGTAATACGGCAACACCGCACGCGCGAGCACGATCATGGGATCCTGCGACGCGGCGATGGCCTGCTCGCCGCCGCTCCACAACGCCTTCCGTACCTGGATGTCGGCGAGCTTGGTGCCGCTTACCGCCGCCTCGGCGACCTGGCGGGGCGACTTCGTCGCGAACAGCGTGCTGGCGATCGGGGCATCCGCGCCCATCAGGTCGCGCATGGTCGCCATCGAGTCGGCGAGCCGCAGGCTGTCGTAGTCCGGGTAAATCGGGGCGGACGAGAAGAGCTGCTGCTCGAGGAGAGGCAGCCCGGCGTCGCGATAGTCGTCGAACCGCTTCGCATCGGGCAACGTGCGCTCGTGAGCGCCGACCACGAGGGTCAGGGCGATGTCGAAGAGATCGCCCCGGAAGCCTTCCTGCCGCACTATCATCAGATACGGCAGAAGAGTCTCAACGCCGTGCTGCTGCGCCGCAGCGATCGCCTCCCAGGCGCCGCGCGTGCTGGCGCGCAGGCTCGGGTCGGCGTCGATCCTGGCGCGCAGCTCCTTCTCCTCGGCGACCTTGCGGCTGAACTGGCTCTGATCGTTCAGCGCCTGCACGAACCCGCTGATGGCCTTGATCGAGTTATCGACGAAGAAGCGATCGCCGCGCGAAATGGCCGCGTGGTGCGGGCTTTCGGCGGCGAACGCCTGCAGCAGTCCCTGGTAGTGCAGCAGGGACTGCAGAACGTCGGGGAACATGGGATAGCGCAGCGCCTCGAGCTGCGCCACGGTAAAGCTGCGCTCCGTGGATCCGGGGTTGCCGGAGGTGAACACCAGCTCGCCGGCCCGCGGACCCTGCGGCGAGACCGGGAAATAGGCGGGCGTATGTGCCGGCCTGCCGCCGACATACACGCGCACCATGCTCATGTCATAGTCGAAGCGCGGATAATTGAAGTTGTCGGGATTGCCGCCGAAGAACGCGGTCTGCTGTGTGGGAGCGAACACGACCCGCACGTCCTGATAGCGTCTGTACTTGTAGAGCCAGTACTGGCCACCGTCGTACAGCGTCACGACCTCGCAGCGCCACTCGTCCGAGTGGGCGCCGCCACAGCGTTTCTCGAGCTTGCTGGACACTGCGCGTTCCGCCGCCGTGAACGCGGCGCCGGTCTGGCCTTGCGTCGCCCGGTCGACCTCCGCCGTCACGTTGGTCTGGTCGACCAGCTGCTCGACCTCCATGGCCGGGCACTTGGGCTCCTGCTTGCGCGTCGGCGCGTAGAACCAGGTGGCCATGAGGTCGTGTCCCGGGCCGGACAGTCCCTCCAGGCAGCCGACCACGCAATGATGGTTGGTCAGCACCAGGCCGTCAGCGGAAACGAACGAGCCCGAGCAGCCGCCCGCAAGCCGAACGGACGCGAGCTGCACGTGCTCGATCCATTGACTCGAGGGGGTGAATCCGAACCGCTGCTGCAGCGGCGCGGTCGGCAGGTTCGTCAGCGGCCACATGCCTTCCGCGGCGAAGGCCGGGCGTGCGGCCGTGAGTGCGCTGAGCGCGAGCAAAACCACGAGAACACCACCCACCGGTGGTGCGGTCCGACACTTCATTGTCATCTCCCTCGGGCTGTCAGGAGCCCGCGCGCGGCGCCATGATCTTCGCCAGCATGTCCGGCGTGCCGCTGATGCGCACCAGGTGCGGGTACCGCGGTCCACCGTGATAGTCGACATTCACCGTGCGGAACCAGTTGTCCTGCTGCACGAGGAAGGCGGTCGGCCCGTTGGAATGCTCGGCCTGAGTCAACACGTACTTCAATGCATCGTCGCTGTACGCCTGGCCGTCGACCGCGGTGATCTTCATGCCGGCAGCCATGCCGGCATTCCATGCGGGTGAGCCTTCGCGCACGTCCGTCACCATGTCGTCCTTGTTGATCCGGATTCCATAGGTGTACCACTGGTCGTTCCTGTGGAGCAGCGCCATGTCAGCCTCCATGAATATGTTCGGCTTGCTCGTGTAGACCAGCTTCCAACCCGAGCGTGCCAGCTCGCCGTCCGGCGGCGTCGGCGCCACCTCATACACGCGCTTCTGTACGAAGGCGTGCCAATCGTTCGGCACCACCTCGTTCAGCAGTCGCTCGATGTCGGCGCGGGTGTAAGTCTTGACGATCGGGCCGGTGAGCGCGGGGGCGCTGTAAAGATGCAGGAAGGTATCGAGCGACTTCTCGCCGTGAGTCTTCTCGCGGATGAGGGTGTCGACATCGAGCCAGAACAACTCGCCCTCGCCGTAGAAGTCCCCTGCGGTGCGGCGGATGCTCGGATAGGCGCCGTCAGCCTGGTAGAGATAGGGTGCGGCCGTGGTGGTGTCGATCAACGGCTCGGTGTTGCGGCCCGGCTCGCTCGCGAAACCGGCATAGAGGGCCGCCAGATACTCGGGATAATCGCTGGGCTTCCTGATCTGCGAGCGGAAGGAGAGGAGGTCGCCGAGATATTGATTCATGCCCTCATATACCCACAGCAGCTCAGTGCGTTCCGCGATCTGGAAGTTGGGCTGGGTGAGATCGAAGGGCCGGCGGTACTTGCCGTTCCAGGAATGCGAAAACTCGTGCGTCACCAGGTCGCCGCCCGCGAGCTGGTTTTTGAGATTCGTCATGAAGTCATCGGGCGCGCGATTGTCGCTCGACTGATGGTGCTCGATGCCCTGGAAGCCGATCTGATCGGACAGCGTGAGCAGCGCGTGGTAGTAGTTCCAGTGCCGCGAGCCGTAGAGTGCGAGCGCCTCCGGCGCCATGTGCTTGTATGCGGTGACCAGCTTGTCAGGGAAGTCGAGGTCCTGCGGCTTGTCGGCGAACACGTCGAGCATCTGGTAGGCGCTGCCCTGGCGCCAGAGCTCGATGTGCTTGTAGTAGCGGCCCAGGTCGAGCGGCGAATCCACCAGCATGTTGAGCTCGACTTCGGCGAAGTCCACCCGCTGTCCGGACTGCTGCGGACCGGGAAGCGCCGTGCCGTAGCTCCAGCCATCCGGCAGGATGATGCTGGGCTTGAAGTAGACTTTGTGGGAGTCGGTGTCCTCCTGATAGAAGAGCACCCGGTTCCAGTTGACGATCGCCAGACTCGCGGTCGACATCCGGTCGCCGGCGGAATTCACCAGCACGGTGAACTGCACGTCCAGCGTATGGACTCCACGAGGCACGTCCACGTGGAAGGCGTACATGTCGACCAAATCCCGCGACCACACGAGCGTCTGGCCGCCAGCCGACACCTTGAGCTCCGATATGTTGTCCAGGGGGCCGGTCGGGCCATGCTCGCCCGGAATCCACTTGGGGTAGACGAAGGTGAACGCGCCCGGCTTCACCGGGATCTGCATGGTGGCGGTCATCAGTCCGCGACCGACGTCACGCGCATCGAGCACGAGAGTCTCGGGATTCGCCTGCGTTGCATAGGATTGAGCGTTGGCGTTGGGCTCTTCGGCCGGGACGGGCCGGGAAACGCCGACGCAGAGCAGCAGAAGGCCGATGGTGGCAAGGGGCAGTACACGTGTCACGAGTCGCTCCTCCGAATAAGTTGTTCTTGCGGTCGCGTGTGAGGTCACGCGACGTGAATAGCCCCGAACTATGCCATGACTGCGACCTGGCGAGCCACCTCGAGGGGCGAGTAGAGCCTATCCTGCGGTCAGCGGTGGCATGGGCGGGACGAACGGCGTTGCCGCAGCTCGAGAGAGCTGTCCGAGCAGACCCCGGTCCGACCCGCTAGACTGCGCGGTCTCATTGGCCGCAGGAAGGCTGAGCCTGGATCGCAATGCGTAATACGCTGCTCGAGATCACCCCCGTCGTGCCGGAGGCCCTGAAACGCCTGACCGAGCTGGCCGGAAATCTGTTCTTCTCCTGGCACCGCCCCATCCGCGCGCTGTTCGAGGATCTGGATGCGGAGCTGTGGAAGCAGACTGGCGGCAATCCGCGGATGCTGCTGCGTTGCATCGCTCAGTCTAGTCTGGAGCGCGCCGCCCGGGACCCGGTGTACCTGGCGCGCTACCGCGCCGGCGTGGACGCGCTCGATGCCTATGTGGACGCGCCCGCCCCGAGCGCCGATGAGCCGCTGGTGGCTTATTTCTGCGCCGAGTACGGCTTTCATGAGAGCTTTCCCATCTACTCCGGCGGCCTCGGGGTTCTTGCCGGCGATTACTGTAAGGCCGCGAGCGACGGCCGCGCGAATTTCATCGCCGTGGGACTGCTTTACGAGCAAGGCTACTTCACCCAGACGGTGGACAACGACGGCGTCCAGCACGCTGAATACCGTGAGCATGCGCCACGGGACCTGCCTGTCGAGGCCGCGCGCAATGCCGGCGGGGAGTGGATAAAGGTCACGGTACGCATAGCGGGCCGCGATGTCGTGGCGCGCCTCTGGAAGGCGCAGGTCGGTCGTGTGCCCGTCTATCTGCTGGACACCAACACGCCGGAAAACGCTCCGAGCGACCGTGACATCACGCACCGGCTGTACGGTGGTGATGAGTCCACCCGCGTGCGGCAGGAGATGATCCTGGGCATCGGCGGCATCCGCGCGCTGCGCGCGCTGGCCATCAAGCCCGCGGTGTGGCATCTGAACGAGGGTCACGCTGCGTTCCTCATCCTGGAGCTGCTGCGCGAGCACCTGGGGCTTGGCCTGCCGTTCGACGCCGCGCTCGAGGCCGTCGCCGCTGCCTGCGTGTTCACGACGCATACACCCGTAGCCGCGGGCCACGATGCTTTCGGGCACGATCTCATCCTCAAGCACTTCGGCGATTTCGTCCGCGAGCTCGGCATCCCCGTCGATCGCTTCCTCGATCTCGCGCGCACGCCCGCGGCACCCGGCCTGTTCAACATGACCCGCCTTGCCTTGAACGGGGCACGGCATATCAACGGTGTCAGCCGTATTCACGGGACCGTCTCCTCTCGACTGTGCGCCGACCAGTGGCCCGAGATCCGGCCCGACGAGAATCCCGTTGGCTTCGTGACGAACGGCGTGCATGTGCCCACCTTCCTGCACAAGACCTGGGTGGACTTCTTCAATACCGAGCTCGGCGCCGGTTGGAGCGACAGCCTCAACGATGTCGCGTTCTGGAGCGCGCTCGAGGCGGTGCCGGAGGAGCGTTTCTGGGCGGCGGCTCAATCCGTGAAGTCGCGCATGCTCGCGAGCGTCCGCGAACGGCTGCAGCGCGAGTACGCGCGCAAGGGAATGAGCCCGGCACAGCTTCGCCACGTCACCCGTTTCCTCGATCCCTTCCGCCCCAACGTCCTGACGATAGGCTTTGCGCGTCGCTTCGCAACTTACAAGCGCGCGACACTGCTGCTGCGCGATCGCGCCCGACTGGCGCGCCTCATCAACGATCCGGAGCGTCCGGTGATCTTCCTGTTCGCCGGCAAGGCGCACCCGGCGGACGAGCCCGGCAAGCAGGTGCTGCGCGAGATCCGCCAGCTCATGACTTCGCCGGAGTTCGTCGGGCGCATCATCTTCCTCGAGGACTACGACCTGCAGCTCGGCCGCTCACTCGTCTCCGGTGTCGACGTCTGGCTGAACAATCCCATTGCGCCGCTCGAAGCGAGCGGGACCTCCGGCATCAAGGCGGCCATCAACGGGCGCCTGAACCTGAGCATTCTCGACGGCTGGTGGGCCGAGGGCTGGATGCAGGACAACGGCTGGGGCATCCCGCCGGCCAATGTGCAAGACCCGGAACGCCGCGACGCGCTCGAGGCGCAGCTCATCCTCGACGCGCTCGAGGAGGAGGTCATCCCTCTCTACTATGCCGTCGGCGAGACCGGCAGCTCACCGGAATGGGTGGCGCGCGCCAAGCGCGCCATGATGACCGTCATCCCCCGGTTCAATATGAGCCGGGTGCTGCAGGACTACACCCGCGGGCTGTATCGGCCGGCGGCGCAGCAGTACCGGCGGCTCGCTGAAAGTGGCTTCGCCGGCGCCAAGGGCCTGGCGGAGTGGCAGCAGCGGATCCGGCAGGCCTGGAACCGCGTCAGCATGCGGGTGGTCGCTGACGCGCCCGCGGAGCTGCCGCGGGGCGAACACCTGCGGCTGCGGGTGGCGGTCGGCCTGAATGGCTTGCACCCGGCCGACGTGCGCGTCGAGCTCGTGGCGCGGCGCCTGCTGCCCGAAGGAGAGGAGGGGCCGCCGCTGCTGAGCTCGTTCGCCCCGCCGGAGCGCGATGGTCTCTGGCGCGTGCCGCTCGCGGCGACCGGGGAGCAGGAGCCCGACGGGGCGGCCGTCTTCGCGCTCGATGCGGAGCCGCCGGAATGTGGGCAGTTCGCGACGGAGGTGCGGGTCTACCCGCGCCACGACCTGTTGTCCCACGAGTACGGACTCGGCCTGATGAAGTGGCTTTAACCTGTGCGCACGTTAAGATTGGCCCAATAACAAACCTGCGGCACTCTACTCATGTCCCGACAGCCTGCGCGCGCCTCTTCCGGTCGCTACGTGAGCCGCCTGACGGGCGGCACCCTGGCGGTAATCATGGCAGGCGGGCGTGGCGAGCGCCTCAAGGACCTGACCGAGCATCGCTGTAAGCCGGCGACGCCGTTCGGCGGCAAGTTCCGCATCGTCGATTTCGTGCTGTCGAACTGCGTCAATTCCGGGATCCGCCAGATCTCGATTCTCACCCAGTACAAGGCCCAGTCTCTGATCGCGCACGTGCAGCGCGGCTGGAGCTACCTGCGCGGTGAGTTCGGCGAGTTCGTCGAGACCATCCCGGCGCAGCAGCAGCGGGGCGCCGTCTGGTACCGCGGCACAGCCGATGCCGTCCACCAGAACATCGATCTCATCCTGTCCCATAGGCCAAAGCACGTGCTCGTGCTTGCAGGCGACCACATATACAAGATGGACTATGGCCCCATGATCGCCTACCACGTGGAGAAGGGCGCCGACATCACGGTCGGCGTGGTCGAGGTGCCCGCGAGCGAGTCGCGGCATTTCGGCGTCCTGACCGCGACCGAATGGAACCGGGTGACCAAGTTCTCGGAAAAGCCCGCCGTTCCGGACACGCTCCCGACCAGGCCGGACACGATCCTTGCGTCGATGGGCATATACGTTTTCAACACGCGTCTGCTGCAGCGTCTCCTGGAAGAGGATGCAGCCGACGAGTCTTCCGCGCACGATTTCGGCAAGAACATCATCCCCAATACACTCAGCACCACCCTGCAGGTGTTCGCGTATCCCTTTCAGGACGTCAAGACCCGCGCCCAGAGCTACTGGCGCGACGTCGGCACGCTGGACGCCTACTACGAGGCGAATCTCGAGCTGGTGCACGTCAACCCCGAGCTCAACATCTACGACGAGGACTGGCCGATCTGGACTTATCAGATGCACCAGCCTCCGGCCAAGTTCGTTCTCGATGAGGAAGGGCGGCGCGGCATGGCCATCAACTCCATGGTCTCCGGCGGCTGCATCATCTCCGGCGCGTTGGTGCGCCAGTCACTGCTTTTCTCGGACGTGCGCGTGGAAGAGCGCACGACCATCGAGCGCTCGGTCGTCCTGCCGCACGCGCTGATCGGCAGCGGCTGTCAAATCCGTGGAGCCATCATCGACGAAGGCTGCGACATCCCGGATGGAATGCGCATCGGGCTCGACAAAGCGGACGATGCCCGCCGGTTCCTCGTCACCGAGAATGGCGTCGTGCTCGTGACCGCCGACATGCTTCGCCGGCTGTCCGATTGAGTCTCATGGGGTCGCAATTGCGCCTGCCCGTCGTCCTGCTGTGGCACATGCACCAGCCGCAATACCGGGACGCGCTCACCGGTCGCTACGTGCTGCCGTGGACCTACCTCCACGCCATCAAGGACTACACCGACATGGCCGCCCACATGGAGGCCAACCCGGCGGCGCGCGCGGTGGTCAACTTCACGCCCGTGCTGCTGGAGCAGCTGGAGGAGATCTCGCGGCGCGTCGGCGATCATCTGCGCAGCGGCAGCCCGCTGCCGGACCCCGTGCTCGCGCTGCTCGGTCCCGATCCGGTGCCGGCCGAGCCCGCGGCGCGCCTGGAGCTGCTGCGCGCATGCCTCAGGGCCCAGCGGAAGCAGATGATCGAGCGCTTCGGCCCCTACCTGGAGCTTGCCACTGTGGCCGAGACGCTCGCCACCGCGGAGCGCGTGAGCTACGCCTCCGATCAGCTCATCCACGACCTCGCCGTCTGGTATCACCTGGCATGGCTCGGCGAGACCGTGCGCCGCTCCGACACTTTCGTGAGCATCCTGACGCAACAGGGCCGCGCGTTCACGGCCGCGCAGCGACGGGAGCTCCTCTCTCTGGTGGGTGACCTCGTCGCCGCCATCGTGCCGCGCTATCGGAAGCTCTCGGAGCGGGGGCAGTGCGAGCTGTCGGTGACGCCCTACGGGCATCCGATCGTGCCGCTGCTGCTCGATTTTCAGGCGGCGCGCGAGGCCGTGCCCAACATGCCGCTGCCGCAACACCCCTCCTATCCCGGCGGGGCGGAGCGGGCGCAGTGGCACGTGCGGGAGTCACTCCGCGTCTTCAAGCAGGTGTTCGGCACGGAGCCAACCGGCTGCTGGCCCTCGGAAGGCGCGATCAGCGGCGCGGGGCTGGAGCTGCTCGACCGGGCCGGATTCAAATGGGCGGCGACCAGCGCCAACGTGCTGCAGGGCGCTCTCAGCCGCGATGACCCCAAGTCCGCCCGCGATTCCCGCGCCTACAACCGGCCCTACCGCCTGCCGGGCGGCAAGATGGTCGAGTTCTTTCGTGACGACACCCTTTCCGACCTCATCGGCTTCACTTACGCGACGTGGCATGGCGATGATGCCGCTCATAACCTGGTCAACGAGCTGACGCATCTTGCCAGGCAGTATGCCGAGTCGGCGCCGGCAGAGTCGTCTCGGGACCCGGCCCGCCATGTCGTGTTGATTGCCCTCGATGGCGAGAACGCCTGGGAGCACTACCCGTTCAACGGCTACTATTTCCTGCGCGCACTGTATTCGCTCCTGGCCGCGCACCCGCTGTTGGAGCTGACGACGCTCTCGGATTGCGTCGCGCGCGGCCTCGAGCCGCTGCCACTACCGAGCGTGGTCGCCGGCAGTTGGGTGCATGGCACGCTCGCCACCTGGATGGGCGATCCGGCCAAGAATCGCGCCTGGGATCTGCTCTGCGATGCCAAGATCGCCTTCGACGGTGTGGTGGCATCCGGCGCCCTCGATGCGGCGCAGCAGGCCGCCGCCGAGCGCCAGCTCGCTCTGTGCGAGAGCTCCGACTGGTTCTGGTGGTTCGGGGACTACAACCCGGCGGATGCAGTCAGGCAGTTCGACAGCCTGTATCGCCGCCAGCTCGTCGTTCTCTACCGCCTTCTCGGCCTGCCGGCGCCGGAGAGCCTGGCGCAGCCGATCTCAATCGGCCGGGGGAGCCCGGAGCACGGCGGCGTGATGCGCCGCGCATACGCTACATAGTTAGGGCACGTCCGTGTGCCTGGTCGCCAATGGGGAACTAGCTAACAAGGAGTCTGCGAAGACATGCGCTTGCCCGTGCTCGACCGGCGCCGTGCTGGAGTGCTGTTGCATCTCGGTTCGCTCGAGGGTGCGCTCGGCGGCGGCGGGCGCGCATTCATCGATTGGCTGGCGGACGCCGGTTTCAGCGTCTGGCAGATCTTGCCCTTGGGGCCGACGGGGGCCGACGGCTCTCCTTATTGGGTGCGCTCCGACTTTGCCGGCAACCCGGCGTTCCTCGATCGGAGTGAGCTGCCGCAATTCATGCCTGCGGGGTACGCCGCCTTCGTCGCTGACGCGGAGCGTTGGTTGGATGACTACGCACTCTTCGAGGTCCTGAGCGACGCGCACTCCGGCGCAGCATGGTGGACGTGGCCGGCGGGCGTGCGCGACCGAGTCCCCTCTGCATTGGATCGGATCGAACACGATCTAGCCGCGGAGCTACAGTGCACGAAGCGCGAGCAGTTCGACTTCTTCGTGCAATGGCGGCGGTTGCGCGAGCACGCGCGCCTGCGCGGCGTGCGAATTCTCGGCGATCTGCCGTTCTATGTGGCGCCACACTCCGCCGAGACGTGGGCGCGCCGCGCGCAGTTCCAACTCGATGCCGCGGGCCGGCCGGCTGCCGTGGCCGGCGTGCCGCCCGACTACTTCTCGGAGACCGGCCAGCTCTGGGGCAACCCGCTGTACAACTGGCGGGCGATGCGTCACGACAACTTCGCCTACTGGCGCGAGCGCGTGCTCGCGCAGCTCCAGCGTGTCGACCTGCTGCGCATCGATCATTTTCGCGCGCTCGCGGCCCATTGGGCCGTGCCCGCCGGCGCACCCGACGCCCGCGGCGGCAGCTGGCACCTGACGCCGGGAGAGGATCTGCTGCGAGTCCTCATGGACGAGCTCGGCGACCTGCCGATCGTGGCGGAGGATCTCGGCCTGATCACCGACGACGTCGTGGCGCTGCGCAAGGGCTTCGGACTGCCCGGCATGCGTGTCCTGCAGTTCGCTTTCAGCGGTGAGAGCGACAACCCGCACCTGCCCCACATGCACGAGCACGACAGCGTCGTCTACACCGGCACGCACGACAACGACACGACCGTGGGCTGGTATGGGAGCCTCAGTGAGGAAACGCGTCGCCAGGTCGACTCCTTGCTGCGCGTGGCACCCGGCTCCATGCCGGAGGCCCTGATCCGGAGCGCGCTGGGCTCGGTCGGGCAGCTGGCCATCATCCCTGCCCAGGACTTGCTCGGTCTCGGCAGCGAAGCGCGCCTCAACACGCCCGGCACGGTCAGCGACAACTGGCGCTGGCGCCTGCCCGCGGGCGCGCTGACACCGGAGCTCGCCCGCGATTTCGCGCACCTCAACGGCATGTACGGACGGCGGTAATGCTCGGTAACATTCCCACCATGCGTTCCGTGCAGCTTCTGCTTCTGGCCGTCGCGCTCTCCGGCTGCGCGCTCTTCGTGCCGAAGCTTCAGACCCCGAGGCTCTCCATCGTCGACATCGAGGTCGTGAAGGCCAACTTCCTCGAGCAGCGGCTGCAGGTGCGCATGCGCGTCGAGAATCCCAACGACCGCAGCCTCCCCATCCAGGGCCTTTCCTATACGGTCTACCTCAGCGGCCAGGAGTTCGCCACCGGCGTCTCCGACGCGAGCTTCGTGGTTCCCGCGCTCGGCACGGCGGAATTCAACATGGATGTCACCGCGAACGCTGCCGGTGCGATCTTCGCCATATTGAGCAAGCCCCGCGGCCAGGGCATCGACTACCACATGAAGGGCAGGGTGGAGCTCAGCCACGGGTGGCTGCGCTCGATCCCCTTCGAGCAGAGCGGATCATTCATGCTTCGATAAGCTCCTGATTGCGTTCCCAATTAAAAAGAAAGATAATGAAGCATAAAACGCAATAAATCGAAACTATCCGGAGCGGCCATGGGGATCACACGTCGGAGTTCTTGGATTCTGCCCATGGTGCTGCCGTCCCTGGCCCTGGCCGCGCAGCCGGCCCTGCTCGCATCGGTTGATTCTCACGGCATGTACCGTCTCGGGTTACAGGGCGCATCGGCGCCAACCCTGATATCCGACGTCGCTGCGCAGGTCGATGGCCGCTGGCTGCGCGCCAGCAGTTATCCGGCGTGTCGGGTCGTCCGCTCTGCCGGGCAAGGCGTTCTCGGTGCGGCCGCTGTCTGGGACGTGACTTGCTCGGGACTCGAGGCGGCGCCCGAGCTGACCTATCGGCTGCGCGTCTACGCTGCATTGCCTTTTGCCGACCTCACTGCCAGCGTGCGCAACACCGGCTCGCGGCCCGTCCAGGTCGAGGCTATTCGGGTCGTGGATGCCAGCGGCGGCGACATCGCCGACCTCGGCGCCCGTACAGGCAGCGAGCGCGTCCTGTCGGACAGCTTCAGCGAAGATCGTCCCGCGATGTCGATTCATGCGCTCGCCGATACTCGCCACGGCATGCACCGCGCGGTCGGAAGCCAGCTCATATACAACCGCGATAGCCACGAGAGCCTCTTCGTCGGCGCGCTGAGCTCGGATCGGTTCCTCACCATCCTGCGATTGCGCGTCGCGTCCGGAGCGGGCGGGCCGAGGATCACGAGCTACCAGGTCGACTCGACCGGTACGACGGAAATGGAAGAAGAAAACTCTCTCGAGGATTCCGCTGCCGGCGATCGCATCGACCTCAACCTGCCGGTCGCGCCTGGGGGTGCGCTGTCTTCCGAGGCCCTGACGCTCAGCGTCGACCGCGACTATCACCGGCAGCTCGAGACCTATGGCGGTCTCATCCGGCGGCTGCACCACGCCAGAGTCACGGCACCGCCGCTCATGGGCTGGTGGAGCTGGACAGCGTATTACTTCGGCCTGGACGCGGGCGCTGCCGTGACCAACGCCGAATGGCTGGCCGAGCACTTCGAGCGCTATGGCTACACGCTGTTCCACATCGATGAGGGCTATCAGTACGCGCGGGGCGAGTACACCACGCCTAACGCAACGCTGTTTCCTCACGGGCTCGTCCCAGTGGAGTACGCCGTGCGCGGACTCGGACTGACGCCCGGGATGTGGACGGCGCCTTTCGAAGTGTCGGAACGCTCATGGGTCTTTCAACATCACCCGGACTGGCTGGTAAAGAACGCCGCGGGACGGCCCATCCATGCCGGCACCGTAGTCGATGGCAAGGATGCTCTGTACATCCTCGATACGACCAATCCCGGGGCGCAGGCATACCTGCGGATGACCTACCGCACTCTGGTCCGCGAGTGGGGCATCCACTACATCAAGCTGGATTTCATGGATGACGCCGCCATCGAAGGCTACTACTACCGACCACACACGACGGCGATGCAGGCGCAGCGCATCGGGTTGCAGGTCATCCGCGATGCAGTGGGCAATGACGTCTATCTCGACAAGGACGGCAGCGTCATGCTGAATCCGGTGGGATATGTCGACTATGGACGGATCTCCCAGGATACCGGGCACAGCTTCGGGGCGAGCCGCGATGCGGCCGTTGGCATCGCCGCCCGCTACTTCATGGACCGCAACTTCTTCGTCTCGGATCCGGACGCCTTCACGGTGTCGACGCAGCGGATCACCGATCAAACCTGGCACGAAGGCAGCGAGCCGCTGACCCTCGATGAGGCCGAAGTTTCCATGGCGCTCGCCGCCGTGTCCGGCGGCATGCTCGAGATCGGCGACAATCTGCCTTCCCTTCAGGGCTCTCCGGAGCGGGTCGCGCTGATCGCGAACCGCGATCTCATCGACATGGTGCGGCTCGGCAAGGCTTCCGTGCCGGTGGATCTGATGACCTATGCCGACAGCGACCGCCAGCCCAGCATCTTCTTTCTGAAGGAATCGGCGCGGCAGAGCATCCTCACCGTATTCAACTGGACTGAGCATGCCACCCGGCACGTCATCCCGCTCGCCAGGCTCGGTCTCTCGCCCGGCGGCGCATATCGGGTCGCCGACGTCCTGCAGCCGCAGCAGCCTTCGCCTTTCTCCGCGGGCGCTTTCCGTGTCGAGCTGCCGCCGCACTCGGTACGCGTGCTGAAGGTCATCGATGCGAGTCAGCCGGCCCCGATGCCGCGCCTCGCTATCGGGTGCCCCGCAGTGTCGGTGGCCGGCCAGCCGGTAGCCTGCTCGGCAACCGTGCAAAGCGGCCAACCGGTCGTGGCCTATCGCTGGGACTTCGGCGACGGTACCGCCACCGCCGGTGGCAGCGCGACACACACGTGGACGGAGCCCGGGACTTACAACATCGGTGTCGCGGCAACCGCCCTCGATGGCTCACAGGTAACACAGCACGCCGATATCCGGATCACCGGCCACCTGTCCACGGTCTTCAGCCCAGCCAAGATTCGGCGCTTGGGTGAGTGAGCCCTGGGCTCAGCGCAGGCCCGGCCACGCGCGCGGGTAGAGGGCCACGGCGTTCTCCCGATAGATCTTGTCCACGACGCTGCGCGGCAGGTGCAGCCCACGGAACGGACGGTCCAGGTCCGGCGAGCGCAGCTCACGGTCGGTGACCAGGAACAGCCAGTCACGGTGCCAGTCGGTAGCGATCCCGGCTACCTCCTTCGGATCCTCCGACGGCCCGTAGCCGTTGTCGGTTCCGTACAGTATGCGGTCCTGATAACGCACGAAGAATCGCCTGACCTTGTCGGGATGCGTCTCCGCCTGATACTCGAGCTGCCCGATGCGGGCGGCCATATCGACATCCGCCTGCGGGAACCGGTCGAGGAAGGCCGCTATCCGGTCGACATCCCACTCCAGAGACGCGAGATGCAATGCATCGAAGCGCAGCTGCGGGTGAGCCGCCAACATCCGGTCGCGGGCCGCCAGGATCGCATCGTGTCCCGGCCTCTCCGGATGCAGGTACATGTAGTACTGCGGATGCTCCCGGTAGTAGTCGACGTCTCCCTTCACGATCATCTTCGAGTAAGGGAGCCAGCAGTCGAGCGGCTCCGCCAGATGTCCGAGCAGGACGATGTGCTCGCGCTGCAACATGGAGTAGATCGGTTCCAGCCGCGGGTCGTCCGGCAGCACGTAGCGGCCATTGCGGTTGCGTACGATCATGCCGAAGTTCTTCCAGATCTTCACGCCCACCGCGCCCTGCGCCAGGGCCGTGTTGATCTCGCGCAGAGCCCCGGCCGACCAACCCGGCTCGTTGAAACCGGCAGCCTGGAAGGTACCGGCGAATGCGACCCGTCCCGGATATCGCCGGCGTAGCGACGCAGCGTCGTGAAGCTGACGCGGTACTGGCCCATGCTCGGGATTGTCGACATTGATCGTGAGGATGTGGAAGCCGTCGCGCGCCGCCTCGGCCACCACGAGGTTACCCGGTCCCCAGATGTGCATGTGGGCGTCCACCTTCTGCACATGCGCGAAGTCCGTGACCGCGTAATACCGCTCCTGTGCTCGTGCAATCGGCGCAGCCGATGCCAGCAAGCCCGCCACGCCTGCTGCGAGCCATCCCGCGAGAATTCGCGGCTTCATCTCAGGCGAGAAGAACTTCCACACCGCGGCGGCGGAGCTCATCGACGACGGCGGGCGGCGCCGCGGCGTCTGTAATGAGCGTGTCCAACTGCTCCACGCGCGCAATGACCGATATGTTCCTGCGCAGCAGCTTGGACGAATCCGCGACGGCGACTACCTGACGCGCGATGTCGATCATCTTCAGATTGAGGTGCGCTTCCGGCAAGTGGGGTGTCATGACGCCGAGCTTCGGGTCGATGGCATCGGCGCCGAGGAACAGACGGTCGGCCCTGAGCTCCGCAAGCGCGGTCTCGCCGATGTGGCCGGACAGAGAGTTGGACTCGCGGCGCAATATCCCGCCCGGCATGATCAGCCGCACCATCGGCGCGCTCGCCAGCAGCATGGCCACGTTGAGCGCGTTGGTGATCACGTTGATCGACTGCAGCGGCGCCTCGCGGATCTGCTTGGCGATCTCGGCAGTGGTGGTGCCGGAGTCGAGGATGATCGTCTCGCCGTCGCGGATGAGTGAGACCGCGACGCGCGCGATGCGAACCTTCTCCGCGTGATGCTGCGTCTCCTTGACCGTCAGCGGCTGATCGAGACCCTCGCGGGGTAACAGAGCGCCGCCATGGCTGCGGACGAGTGCGCCAGCTCGCTCCAGGGCCGCGAGATCCGCTCGAATCGTGACCGCGGAGGTGGCGAATCGTCCCGCCAGCGCGACCACCGTGACCCTGCCGCGCTCCTGCAGCAGGTCACAAATCCGCCGCCGCCGCTCTTCAACGAGCAGTCCTGGCTCCACCGCGTCGTCCGCGGCGTGCTGCTCGACGCCCGCTTCAGCGCGGCGATTGGTGTCGTGCATGGCTCTTTCGATCGCGCTCAATGTGTAAAGGTACATAAGGGACCCGTGCGCCGGCAAACCCAGCCGTCCGGTCTTTCGCTCTCTTTCGATATAGCCTAATTGGCTTTCGAAAGCCACCTTTTCATGCCGGCCTTGACGTATACGTAAGGTCTCGAAATAATCAGTAGACAGATTAAGTGACTTTCGGTTGCTTTTAATTACAGGGGGAACTGTGAACCGCCGCGCGGGGCTCGTCTACGCCCTCGTCACCACGCTCTTCTGGGGTGTGTGGGGCGCGTTCGCCGGAGCGCCGGCGGATCACGGCTTTCCCGAGACGCTCATCTACGTGGTGTGGGCGATCACGATGATTCCGCCTGCGCTCTATGCACTGGCGCGCAGCGGGTGGAGCCTGCAGACGGATCGCCGGTCAGTGTTGCTCGGTGCCGTCATCGGGCTCACCGGAGCGGGAGGGCAGATGCTGCTCTTCCACGCCGTCCATACCGGTCCCACGTACCTGATCTTCCCGCTCATCGCGCTGTCACCGGTGGTGACCATCGCGCTGTCACTTCTCTGGCTGCAGGAGCGCACCACACTCATCGGCGCGCTCGGGATCGTGATTGCGCTCGTCGCGCTGCCGCTCTTCGACTACCAGCCGGGCCAGGGCCTGAGCGGGCACGGCCTCGCCTGGTTCGTCTATTCGCTCATCATCCTCGCGGCCTGGGGCGTGCAGGCCTTCTTCATCAAACTCGCCAACCGCAGCATGAGCGCTGAAGGAATCTTCTTCTACATGACTCTCATGGGATTGGTGCTCATACCGGTAGCGCTGTGGATGACGGATTTCTCGCAGCCCATCAACTACGGCCGCGACGGTCCCTACCTCGCCGCAGTCACCCAGATCCTCAACTCCGTGGGCGCGCTGACGCTGGTCTATGCCTTCCGCTACGGCAAGGCGATCGTCGTCTCGCCGCTCACCAACGCCGGCGCTCCTCTCATCACCGCGCTGCTCGCGCTCGCGCTCCTGGGACTGGTCCCGCAGCCACTCAAGATCGTCGGCATCGTGCTGGCCTTCGTCGCCGCGGCCCTGCTCGCCATCGAGCCGGAGGAGGCCACGTGAAGGCACTTCTCGAGCTCGTGCGCCGCCACCGGGCCGGCGAGGCCGTCGGAATCTACTCCGTATGCTCGGCGCATCCGCTGGCGCTGCGCGCGGCGCTCGAGCACGCGCGCGCGGTGGGCGGCTACGCGCTGATCGAGGCAACGTCCAACCAGGTCAACCAGGAGGGCGGCTACACGGGTCTCCGGCCGGCGCAGTTCCGCGACCTGGTGTTGGGACTGGCGGATCAGAGCGGCCTGCCGCGCGAGCGCGTCCTGCTCGGTGGCGACCACCTGGGTCCCAACGCCTGGCAGTCCCTGCCGGCCGAGGAGGCGCTCGGACGCGCGGCGGTAATGGTGAGCGAGTACGTGCGCGCCGGATACCGCAAGATCCACCTCGACTGCTCGATGTCCTGTGCGGACGACCCGCGGACTCTCTCGGATGACATCGTGGCCGCGCGCACCGCGGCGCTGTGCGCCCACGCGGAAGAGGCCTGGCGGAGCTGCGGCGGTGAGCCTCCGGTCTACGTGGTCGGCACCGAAGTGCCGGTGCCCGGTGGCGCGCAGGAGACCCTGAGCGAGCTCGCGGTCACCGAGCCTCGCGCCGCGCTTACCACCGTCACCGCGCATCGCTCGGCTTTCATCGTGAACGGCCTCCACGGGGCCTGGGACCGGGTCATCGGTCTGGTGGTGCAGCCCGGAGTGGAATTCGATCACGACCGGGTCATCGACTACCGGCCGGAAAAGGCCCGACACCTCAGCAAGTGCCTCGACGACCTGCCCAACCTCGTATTCGAGGCGCACTCCACCGACTACCAGACCGAAGGGGGTCTCAGGGCCCTGGTACGCGATCACTTCGCGATCCTGAAGGTAGGACCCGCAGTCACCTTCGCACTGCGTGAGGCGGTGTGGGCGCTCGACCGCATCGAGCGGGAATGGCACGGCGAGACGGACGCCGTCCACATGCGCTCGGCTGTCCTCGGCACCATGCGTGCCGATCCGCGGCACTGGCGCAAGTATTACCACGGCAGCGGGCACGCTCTCGATCTGCAGTTGGAATACAGCCTGAGCGACCGTATCCGCTACTACTGGCCGGATCCTGCCGTGGTGGCGGCCCTCGAGCGGCTGCGGGCCGCCTTCGATGGCGGCGCGGCGCCGCTTCCGCTCCTTTCGCAGTATCTCCCCGCGGCGTACGCCGCAGTACGCGCTGGAACGATTCCGGCGCGGATGACCGATCTCGTCATCCACCACATCAGGCAGGTTCTTTCCCAGTACTCGCGGGCGTGCGATCCGCGAATCAGATAAAAAGGAAACGTACCATGAAGACGTTCCCCGGTCTCACGGTCGCAGTTGGCGCCTGCGGTCTCCTGCTCGCTCTGCAGCTGGCGGCTCCCGCGGCTTTGCACGCGGCCGATGCCCCTCAGAACACCCAGAACAACCAGAGTAGCCAGAGCAATCAGAGCAGCCAGAGCAGCTCAAACAACTCCAACAGCACGGTTGGCACGGGCAGCACGAACAACACGAGCGCTTCGTCCGACCAGCTCAGCGAGATAGTCGTCACCGGCATCTCGGCGGACCTGGAAAAGGCGCTCGACACCAAGGAATTCGCGCCCGTCATGCTCGATTCGATCGATTCGACCGAGCTCGGCCGCTTCCCGGACGCCGATGTGGCGGATTCGCTCGAGCATCTGCCCGGCATCACGGTCTCGCGCACGACCGGCGGCGAGGGTCAGAAGATCACCGTGCAGGGCCTGAGCTCCGAATACAACATCGTCACCATGGACAACCGGATCCTCGCGAGCGACGACTCCGGCCGCGACATCGCCTTCGACGTGCTGCCGGCGGAGCTCATCACCGGCGCCGACGTGCTCAAGTCGCCGGAGGCTTCCGCGGTCGAGGGCAGCATCGGCGGCACCGTGAATCTGCACACCGCCAGCGCTTTCGATCATCCGGGCTTCCACGCGGACGCTCACGGCGAAGGCGACTGGAACGACATGTCGCACCTGGCCAGCAAGAAGTTCTCGGCCTTCATCAGCAACACCAACGAATCGCGGACGCTCGGGTTCGTGCTCGGCGCGGTGGACACGGACCTCAAGTCGCGCACCGACTCGCTGAATGCCTACAATCAGAACATCTACGGCCCCATCAGCTATCCGTACCCGCCCGATGGAGTCACGCCGCCCGCGGGATCCACGCCGCTCGTCGCCACACCCTGCTGCATCACCTTCGGCTCGATCTTCGATGACAAGAAGCGCACCGGTCTGATCGGCAATCTGGAGTGGCGCCCGAGCGACACCTTCCGCCTCAAGGCCGACGGACTGTGGACCCATTTGAATGACCCGCAGATCGGCTACAACGAGTCGTACTACTTCGCGGCCAATCCGAACGGCACGCCGTTCGGGCCCAACCCCACAATACAGAATGGCGTCATCACCGCGATGACAGTGAATAACTTCCAGCCGGAGATGGTGAACAACACCATCAACCGCAAGGTCGACACGTTCCTCTACGGTCTCAACGCGCAGTGGCAGCCGACCGACAGCCTCACCTTCGGCGCCGACCTGTACCGCTCCACCGCGAGCCGGCCGGAAGGCGGCCAGGACACCTTCGTGACGGCGGGCCTGGTGAACGACCAGCCCACCGCCGAGGACATCCTCAATTTCAGCGACGAGCCCAACAGTCTGCCTGACATCAACGTGGTAGTGCCGCCGAGCCAGCTCGGCCTGTCGGCATGCCCCGCCGGCACGGCCAGCACGACCAATGCCGGCTACTGCTCCTACACGGCGCTGATGAACTCCCGCTATCTCAACAACAACAACTACTGGTCGACGCACTACGTGGGTCTGAACGGCTTCTCGGTGCACGACAAGATCACCGGGCTGACGCTGAGCGGCGCCTGGCGGGCCGACATGGGCCCGTTCGAGCAGCTGCTCTTCGGGGTGGGCGGCACCGACCGCGACAAGGAGCAGGTCGACTCCGACAATGACTGGACCAATGGCTCGGGCGAGTACGGCACGCTTTACCAGACCGCCGGATGCCCGGTGCAATGCAACCCTTACTCGTTCGGCTCGCAGGGATTCGACGTCGTGCAGCTGATGTCGCTGCCGAACTTCATGGAGGGGGCCGGCGGCTCATATCCCATGGTGCTCCCGGAGCTCAATGTCGGGCAGCTGCTCGCTTTCCTCAAGAGCCTCAACGGCAAGCCCAATCCCTTCTACTGCTCCTCTCTGCCCTGCAGCTCACCCTTCGATTTCGCGCAGCTCCTGCCTCAAGTCAACGCCTCCAACTCCTATGCGGTGACGGAGAAGACCATCTCGGGTTATCTGGAGGGTGACTTCGGCGGCTCGCGCTGGTCGGGCAACTTGGGGCTGCGTATGGTGCACACCACGACGACTGCCAATACCGCGCCCGCCGTGCCGGTGTCATTGTGGACCCCATCGAATACGGCGAGCAGTACGCAGACCTGGAACGTTCAATACGGGAATTCGCAGGCGCTGGGCGGCAAAGGCAGCTACACGCTGGCGCTGCCCTCGCTGAACCTCGCCTACTGGGTGGTCCATAATCGGCTGCAGGCCCGCCTGGCCGTGGCCCAGACGATGGCGCGACCGGACTTGAGCGAGTTGGCGCCGACGTCGACCAACAATGCCGAGAACGGCACTCCGGAGCTTGATTACAACGGCACGGCGGGTTTGAAGCCGATCCGCGCGAACCAGGCGGACGTGTCGCTCGAGTGGTACTACTCACCCCATTCCGCCTTCACGGCCGACGTGTTCGCCAAGAGGGTTATGGACGACATCTACGATGCCGTCTCCACCAACGTCAACCTGGGTACTACGGAATATGTCGGCGGCCCACCGGGCACGGTAAAGGGCACACCTTTCCTTTGGACGGTCACGGCACCAGCGAACGGCGCCGAGAGCACGTACTCGGGCGTGGAGCTCACCTGGCAGGAGATCCTGCTCGATGGCTTCGGGACTCGCATGCAGTTCACCGCCACCCGTACCCGCAGCTACGACCAGTACGGCAACTTCGTGGGCGCGATCAACGCCGCGCCGCCGACCACATATACGATCGGATTCTTCTACGACAAGGGGCCGATCAGTGCGGATGTCAACTGGGATCACCAGTCCGGCTTCACCGCCGAATGCTCGGAATGCACGGAAGTTCCCGGTTGGCCCGCGATTACCGAGAAGTTCGACTGGGTCACGGCGAGTCTGCATTACCGCCTGCCGTACGGCCTGGAGATCTATTGGGAAGGCAAGAATCTCAGCAACTCGATCGCGCGCACATACCTCAACGGCAATCCGCTCCTGCCATGGGCGCCCGGCCAGAACACCGGCGGCAGCGAGAGCGGTGTAGGCTATGGCTACAGCGCCTTCGGACGAACCTACGTAGTGGGGCTTTCCTGGCGTTACTGACAACGGATGGTGACACGGATGAACGACTCCATCGATCTCCTGGGCCTGAGCGCGGCCCAGGTCCGCGCCGCCGGCGCCGAGTGGACCGCGCGCGAGATCGCTCAGCAGCCGATGGTGTGGCCGCAGATCGCGCGTCAGATCGGTGCCGATGGCGGCCTGCAGGCGTATCTGGCGCCGCTCCTCGGCAGTGGCGCGACGCGTCTCGTGCTCACCGGCGCCGGCACTTCGGCCTATATCGGCAAGTGCCTGGCGCCGGCGCTTTCCAAGGCCGGACGCCAGGCCGAAGCGATTGCAACCACGGACATCGTCGCGGGTCCGCAGGGCGCGCTGGCGCCGCAGAGACCGACTCTGATGGTTCACTTCGCACGCTCCGGCAACAGCCCCGAGAGCGTGGCCGCCCTCGAGCTCGCGGAGCGGCAGATCGAGCACTGTCATCATCTGATCGTCACGTGCAACGGTGCAGGTGAGCTCAGTCGTTGCGCCCGCGATTTGCGCCACGCCTACTCGATAGTGCTGCCGGAAGCCTGCAACGATCAGGGCTTTGCCATGACTTCGAGTTTCACGGGGATGCTGCTGGCGGCGGCGCTGGCGCTCGGGGCCATGCGGGCGGAGCAGGGCCGGACCGAGGCGATCGCGGCGCTGGGTGTCGAGATTCTGACGACCCATGTGCCGCTCGCGGCGAGCCTGGTGCGGGCGCAGTTCGAACGGGTGGTGTTCGTGGGCAGCAACGAGCTCAAGGGGTTGGCGCTGGAGTCCGCTCTGAAGATGCTAGAGCTGACGGACGGCCGCGTGGTGAGCATCGGGGAGTCGCCGCTCGGCTTTCGGCACGGCCCCAAGACCATCGTCAACGGCAGTACCCTGGTAGTGGCGTTCCTGAGCAACGACCCCTACACGCGGCAGTACGACCTCGATCTGCTGCAGGAGCTGCGGAGCGATGCCGTGGCGGGAAGGGTGGTGGCTCTCACGGTTCGCGCGCATGAGCCTCAGACTGCTGACACCATCGCACTGGGCGGCGGTGGGCGCGCGCCGCGCTCGTTGTCGGATCTCGAGCTCAGCTTGCCGTACGTGGCATTCGCGCAGACACTGGCACTGCTGCGCTCGATCTCGCTCGGGCTCTCGCCGGATGTTCCGAACGCCGCCGGGACGGTGAATCGAGTGGTCCAGGGCGTATCGATCCATCCGTTTCCGGGCTAGACGTGAAGACCTTCCTCGGCGTTGACGGCGGCGGTACGAAGACACGCTTTCTGCTCATCGACGAGACCGGCAGGGTGCTGGCCTCGCATCTCGAGGGGCCGGCCTATTACCTGGAGATCGGGCTGGACGGGCTCCGCGAGATGCTGACGCGCGGAATAGGGCACACGCTCCGCGAAGGAAACGTGCCTGAGATAGCGCTCAGCCACGCTTTCCTCGGCCTCCCGGCTTACGGCGAGGACAGCAGTTTGCTGCCGGACCTGGATGATGCCCCTGCGCACGCGCTACCTCACCGGCGGTACAGCTGCGGCAATGACATGGTGTGCGGTTGGGCGGGCGCGCTCGCTGGTGCGGACGGCATCAACATCGTGTCGGGTACGGGCTCGATTGCCTACGGTGAATTTACCGGCCGCAACGCTCGTGGCGGGGGCTGGGGCGAGCTGTTCAGCGACGAAGGCTCTTCCTACTGGCTGGCGCGTGAAGGCTTGCAACTGTTCTCGCGCATGAGCGACGGGCGCTCGCCGCGTGGCTCCCTGTACGAGCACGTACGCCGGCACTTCTCGCTGCGGAGCGACCTCGATCTCTGCGCCGCCATCTACGGCAAGTTGGCTGCACAGCGCAGCCAGTTTGCGCAGCTGTCCAGGCTAGTCATCGCCGCTGCCAAGGACGGCGACCAGGCCGCGCTCGCGCTCTTGCAGAGCGCCGCGCGGGAGCTCGCGGACATCGTCGATGCCGTGCGCCACCAACTGCCGATCCCCGCCGCAGCACCCATCCCGGTGTCCTGCTCCGGAGGCATGTTTCAACCTGAAAATGGTCTGCGCGAGCCGTTCGAGTCGGAGCTGCAGCGGCGGTGCGACCGGTATCGGTTCGTCGCGCCGTTGTTGCCACCCGATGTGGGCGCGGCGGTGCAGGCCGCCAGATGCAACGGAACCCCGCTCAGCGCGGCAGGTCTGGAGGTCCTGGCGCGCGCGCAGAAGTGACCGGGACGGGCAGATGATCCGAAGAACATTCCTCAAGACGCTCCTTGCCGGGGCCGGCGCCTCCGTGATCGATTCACGCATGATGGCGGCGGATGCCGCGGCGCAGTCGCCGCCTGCCGCCATTTCGAAGCCCGGGAAGATCGTGATTGGCGGCGCCGGCATTACCGGCCTGTGTTGTGGCTACGAGCTCATGAAGGCCGGCTTCGATGTCACCATACTCGAGGCTGCCGGAAAGTACGGCGGCCATGTTTTCACGGGTAGCGACGGACTGTCGGACGGGCTGTACGCCGATTTCGGCGCCGACCACATCACCAGGCCCGGTTATGAGCGGCTGCTCGAGTACGCCGCGGAATTCGCCATACCGCTGGTTCGCTACCCCAATGCCGAGGGCGCCTGGCTGCCGTACGACAACCAGGGGTCGCGGATGATCGGCGGCAAGCTCTATACGAACAGGATGCTGGCCGATCCCGCGACGCTCACCGGGCTCGGCTTCAGCAGCCGCGAGGTCCGGTTTCTCTCGCAGCGTCCCTGGTACGAGCTCGAAAGTCTTTATCTGCGGCCCTACGTGGACAAGCTCGAGGATCCCTATCACCCTTTTGGCGTGGGCCTGGACGATCTCGACAAAATGCCCATTGCCGGGATCTATGAGAAGGAGGGCGCCTCGAAGGCGGCAATCAACTTCTTTGGCGAAGAGCAAACCAGCGCTCTTTTCCGTATCTGGACACTGGCCGCCATGAAATCGCGGCGCATCCCTCCCTCCGAAGGGGAGATGTACCGCCTGCGGGGCGGCAACGAGCAGCTGCCCATCGCCTTTGCGAAGCGGCTCGGCACGCGGGTGAAACTGGCCCATCCGATCACCGCAATCCGCCAAAGCGATCGGGGCGTCAGCGTGAGCTACCGTGAGTACGGTTATGGCGAGACCCGGACCATGGATGCGGATTTCTTCGTGAACTGCATCAGCCTGACGGTCTTCAGCGGGATTCCCATAACGCCCGCGCTGTCGCCGGCAAAGCAGTACGTGGTGGACAACCTGACTTACTCCTCGCACCCGTTCTACGTCTTCGAGGCCAGCTCCAGATTCTGGCTCGCCGACGGCCTGCGCAGCATCAACATGGAGTTCGACCACCCCGAGATCTCATCGATCTGGGAGGTGCCGACCGAGGTACCGACGACGCGGGTCCTGCTGAAGGCCTATGGCCCGGGAGGGCTCTCGCCGCAACGGGTGTTGGCTGCGTTTCGGCAGGCATACCCGGGCAAGCGGGACACGATCGTACAGGCGCTCACCAAGGACTGGACCCAGGATACCCTGGCGCCCAACTGTGAGATGGAGCCGTTTCCGCTGGGCCAGATGCACAGGTTCTGGCCGGAGATCCTGCGGCCCGAGGGAAGAATCTACTTTGCGGGAACGTATGCCGATCTTCTCAGCCGCGGCATGGAGTCGTGCATCCGGTCGGCGCAGCGAGTGGCGCGGGAGATCAGGGCAGCGCGAACAGTTTCTGTAATGTAATTACATCCCGCTTGACGCCCGGCTCCATTCTGTGAAGAATGCTTCACCAGATGGAAGAAAACTACATTTTAAGTCCAACCCGTCCGCCGGCCCCAAGAGAACAAGCATGACTCCACAGCAGCCGACCCTGCCTGTCCGTTCCGCGCCTGCCTCGACACGTACTCCCGCGATGCGCCGGAGTGTGGCGCTCCTTGCGGCAGTCCTCCTCACTTCCCTGGCCGCCTGGACGGGATCGGACGCCCGCGCGGCCACTGCGGGCCGGTTGGCCGCGACGCCGCCGATGGGCTGGAACGACTGGGCTCACTATCAGTGCGATTACACTGCGGCGACGATTCTCGCGAACGCCCGCGCGTTGGTCAGGACGGGGCTGGCGGCGCGTGGCTACGACACGGTCACCATCGACGACTGTTGGATGCTGAAGACGCGCGACAGCCAGGGCAATCTGCAGCCGGATCCGCGCCTGTTTCCGCAGGGCATGAAGCCGGTGGCCGCCGCCATCCACGCTCTCGGACTCAAATTCGGCATCTACGAGGATGCCGGCTCCGAAACCTGCGGCCGCTTTGCCGGCAGCGGCGAGCCGCAGGGCGGCGGCGAAGCGCACTTCCTGGCCGATGCCAGGCTGTTCGCGTCCTGGGGCGTCGACTATCTCAAGCTCGATGGCTGCAACGTCTACGTGCCCAAGGGTCAGTCGGAGAATGACGCCTACCGTGCAGCCTACCGCGCCGAGAGCATGGCGCTTGCGCAGGTGGGCCGCCCGATCGTGTTCTCGGAGTCCGCTCCCGCGTATTTCCAGGGACAGCCGTCATGGTACGACGTCCTCAGCTGGGTCCGCGGCTACGGCCAGCTCTGGCGCGAAGGCACGGACATGGCGAATTACCACGGCAAGACTGCCACTCACGAGCGCTTCGCCAGCGTCCTGTGGAACTATTCCTACAACCTGCCGCTCGGCCGCTTTCAGACTCCCGGCAACTGGGACGACCCTGATTTCATCATCGGCGGCGACACCGGCATGACGCTCGCGGAAAGCCGCAGTCAGCTGGCGCTGTGGGCGATGATGGCCGCGCCGCTGATTCTCAGCTCCGACATCGAGCAGCTGACGCCTGCCGTGGTGCGCATCCTGGGAAACCGCGCGGTGTTGGCGGTCGATCAGGATCCGCTGGGCCGCATGGCGACCTTGCTGCGTCGCAGCGCTTCGAGCGACGCGCTGATCAAGCCGCTGCACGATGGCGGTTATGCCGTCGCGGTGCTCAATCGCAGCACCGCGGCGCTGCCGGTGCGGCTCAAGGCCGCTGACCTGGGCTTCGAAGGGGGCACCTGCCGCTTCGATGCGCGCAACCTCTGGAGTGGCGAGCACCAGTCAGCCGTCGCCGCCCTGCGCGCCCGCGTCGCGACGCACGACACCGCCATCTGGACGATTCGGCCGAATGCCGCCTGCGGCACGCCGGCTCGAATCGGTACCATTACCCGGGTCCTGCCGGGCCCCAACGATGATGAGACTCACCCCAACGCGAGCCGCTACACCCGTTGTCTGGCTGCTCCGGGCGTGGTGGCGCATTGCACCGGTACCACCGCGGAGAGTTGGGAAGTGATGGCCAACGGCGCGCTGCGCTCCGGTGGCAAGTGCCTGGCGAAAAAGGGCGGCCGGGCCGTCCTCGCTGCATGCAGCTCCGCGGCGGATCAGGAGTGGCACTACGACGTGCTCGGAAAGCTCATCAACTCCGCAAGCCGCCAGTGCCTGACCGGAGCGACGCGCGGGACGCTTTCGGTGGCGGCCTGCGGCAACAACCTGCAGTCCCAGATATGGGCCTTGCCTAACGACATCGAGCGGTGACGCAAGTGGCCGGCGCGGCGGGGCAATCCGACAGGCGGGCATTGGCGCTGATGGCCGGCCTGTTTGCGCTCTTCGGCTGCGTGACCTGGCTCAATGGCGTTCTCATCCCCTTCCTCAAGGTCGTCTGCCAGCTCGATACCTTCGAAGCGCTGCTCGTCACCTTTGCGTTCTACATCGCCTATTTCGTGATGGCGCTGCCTTCCGCGCGCGTGCTCAACGCGACCGGCTACAGGCGCGGCATGGCGCTCGGGCTGGCGGTCATGGCCGCGGGGACGCTGGTATTCCTGCCGGCGGCGCTGCTGCGCTCATATGGCCTGTTCCTGGCGGGCCTTTTCATGCAGGGCACCGGGCTTTGCCTGTTGCAGACGGCAGCCAATCCTTACGTCATCATCCTCGGTCCACCGGAGAGCGCGGCGCGCCGGGTCTCCATCATGGGCGTATGCAACAAGCTCGCGGGCGCCCTCAGTCCGATGGCGCTCGGGGCATTGGTATTCGCAGACTTCGACCGCATCGTCGCGGTCGGCCACGGCCCGCTGTCCGCCGTGGCGCTCGCCGGCCTGGCGCATCGGCTGATCACGCCGTACGTCGGGATGGCTGTCGGGTTGCTGGCGCTGGCGGTCGGTGTGGCGCGGTCCGGGCTACCCGAGCCGCAGGAGCCGCCGGTCGAGCCCGGGACGGGTGCCGGGGCGAGATTCCGCTGGTCACAGCATCCGCTGCTGCTCTTCGGATTCTGGGCCTTGTTCTTCGAGATGGCGGTCGAGGTCATCGCCGGAGACACCATCGTGCTCTACGGCCAGGCGCTGCACGTTTCGATCCAGACCGCCCGGTTCTTCGCGAGCTTCACCCTGGGTGCGATGGTCCTGGGCTATATCTGCGGGATCATCCTGATTCCGAAGTACTTGCGGCAGCAGCGCGCGCTGGCGCTGTCGGCGGCGCTGGGCATGGTCCTGACAGTCGCAATCACCCTGACGCACGGCATGCTGAGCGTGCTGTTCGTCGCCTCGCTGGGCTTCGCCAACGCCGTGCTCTGGCCGGCGATTTTCCCCATCGCGCTCACGGGACTGGGCGAGCACACCAAGACGGGCGCGGCTATCATGATCATGGCCATCGTGGGCGGTGCCGTGGTGCCGCCCTGCTATGGCCTGTTGGCGCGCGTAATAGGCAATCAGATGGCGTATCTCGCGCTGGTGCCCATGTACGCCGCCATGGTGGCCTACGCGCTGTATGCGCATCGTCGCATGCACAGCGCGCACTTACTGGTGGGAGCCAGCTCATGAGTCGCACCTCACGACGAGACGAACCGACCGCGCCGCCGTCGGCGCCGAAGGCGGACGTATCCGCCGCGCGTCAAACCGGGGATCTGCTCGAGCGCATCCGCGCCGACATCGGCCATCTCTCCAAGGCTTTCGGGCGGATTGCCAACTATCTCGTCGCCGATCCGGACTCGTTCATGCACGCGCCACTGCGAGCCATCTCCGCCGGGGCCGGTGTCAGCGAGCCGAGCATCGTGCGCTACTGCAAGCGCTACGGCTGCAGGGGCGTGCCCGAGTTCCGCATCGAGCTGGCGAAGTCGTTGGCGCGGGAATTGCCGGAATTCCGGCTCAACCTGATTGCCCCCAACATCTCCGATCGCGAGCAGGTCAACGTCGACAAGAAGCGGGCCATCGCCCGCTACGCGGCCAGCCTCATCAATCGCGAGCGCTCGATCATCATCGACTCCGGCTCGACGCTGCGCATCTTCGCCACCCAGCTTGGCGATATTCGCGGGCTGTCGATCCTCACCGCCGACCTGGAGATCGTCAATCTCCTCAAGCGCTACAAGCACCACGAGGTCATCGTGCCGGCGGGAACGGTCCGCTACGACACCATGTCGATCGGCGGACGCTTCATCGAGCGGTTCCTTGCGGAAATGCACTTCGACACGTTCTTCCTGGGCGCCGACGCCATCGATCTGCGGCTGGGCCTTAGCACCTTCAACGAGGAGGAGGCGCAGAAGAACGCCGCCATGATCCGCGCCAGCGACCGGGTGGTGGTGCTGGCAGACTCCTCGAAATTCGGCACGCCGAGCCTGCATCGTATCTGTGACATCCACAAGGCGCACGTCATCGTGACGGACACCGAGGTCGATCCGGTACTGGTGCAGCAACTCGAAGGGCTCGGTGTCGCCGTGCATTGCGTCGATGCGCGCACTGGACAACGGGCCGCGACCAAGCGGCGGGAGCGGCGGTGACCCTGGAGGGACGGGACAGGCTGCTCGGATCGCAGACACATCGGGAGGTGATGCACCAGCCGGATGTCTGGCTCACCGCCGCCCGCGAGTTACCGGCCGTGGTTGCCGACGTGCGCGAATGGATTCGGGCGCGCGGCCACGACGAGGTGTGGTTCTGCGGTGCGGGCACATCCGCCTTCATCGGCGAGTCGCTGAGCGCCTATCTCAATGCGCAGCGCGCGCCCGCGCGCTACCGGGCGGTGCCGACGACGGAACTGGTGGCGCATCCGCAGGGTTTGCTGCGCCCCGGCATGCGGCGCCTGCTGGTGTCTTTCGGCCGCAGTGGCGACAGTCCTGAGACGCTGGCGACCCTCGCGCTGCTCGACCGTGCCGACGCCGATGCCCTGCACATCACCTGCAATGCGGACGGAGCGCTGGCGCGATCCGCGGGACCGCGGCAACGGGCGCTGGTACTGCCGCCCGAAACGCACGATGCCGGCTTCGCGATGACGTCGAGCTACAGCACCATGCTGTTGTATGCGCTGGCGTGCTTCGACGATCTGCCGATCGCCGGCATCGAGCCACGACTGCGGCAGATCGCCGCCGCCGGACGTGATGTGCTGGCAGCGGCCGGCAGGATCGCGGCGCAGTTGCCGCCGCCGCAGCGGGTGGCGTTTCTCGGCGGCGGTGAGCTCGGCGGCGCGGCGCGCGAAAGCGCGCTCAAGGTGTTGGAACTGACAGCCGGGCGGGTGGCGGCATTCTGGGACTCGCCGCTCGGATTTCGGCATGGCCCCAAATCCCTGGTGAACGAGCACACCCGGATCGTCGTGCTCCTGTCACCCGACCTCGATGCCCGGCGCTATGACGACGACGTGGTGGTCGAGCTGCGCGGTCAGTATGGCGCGGACCGGGTGATCACCGTCGGCACGCAGGACAGCGGCGCCGACATCGCATTCGCGGGCGTCCCCGCGGGCTGGAATGTCCCGCTCTACGTACTGCCGGCGCAGTTGATCGCGGTGACGTGGTCGGATCGCATGGGGTTCAACGTCGACGATCCGTTCCCGGATGGTCAACTGTCGCGCGTCGTGCAGGGTGTCCGCATCTACCCGCCGTCGACACACAAACCAAGCTTGTATGGCGGGATGGACGTCGGCGGCAGCAAAATCGAGACCTGCCTGTTCGACGAGCGATTCCAGCCGCTCGAGCGCCGGCGCGTGGACACGGCCTGCGCCACTTACGAGCAGCTCCTCGACTGCATCGTGGGAGAGGTCCGCTGGCTCGATGCCCGCGCCGGCCGCGCCGTCGAGCTCGGCATCGGCCTTCCCGGTCTGGTCGATCACGCGAGCGGACGCTCTCTGACTTCCAACCTCCCGGCGACCGGGCGGCCTTTGCGTGAGGATCTGGTCGCGCGTCTCGGCCGTACCGTCGCCATGGCCAATGACTGCAAGTGCTTTGCGCTGTCGGAGGCCAATGGCGGCGCGGGTGAGGACGCCGAGACGATGCTGGGGCTGATCCTCGGTACCGGAGTCGGCGGTGGCGTGACCTATCGTGGGCGGCTGGTGCTGGGGTACAACGACCTGCCGGGAGAGGTCGGCCATCTGGGCATACCGGGACGGTTCGTCGCGGACTTGAATCTGCCCATCCTTCCCTGTGGCTGCGGGCGCCTCGGATGTTACGAGACGCTGCTGGCCGGTCCGGGCCTGACACGGCTGGCGGCCCGGCACGATCCCGTGGTCCGGTCACCCGCCGAGATCGTGGCGCTCGCGGCGGCAGGCAATCCCGCCATGACCACGGCGCTGAGCGACTGGCTGACGCTGCTCGCCGAGCTCATCAACACGGCACAGTGCACGATAGACATGGATTGCGTCGTGCTGGGTGGCGGGCTGTCCCGGATTCCCAACGTGGCGCAGATGCTGGCGCAGACCTACCGGTCACATCAGTTCGCCGGTCGCGAGCCGCGCATTGCCGTCGCGCGCTTCGGCGATGCCAGCGGCACCCGCGGCGCGGCGTTGCTCCTGGCCCAGTCCTGAGACGGAGCCGAGCGGTATGAATCCGCCGTCAGCCGCGCACGCGCCTTTCGAGCCGCCGGCCGCCGGGTCGTGGTGGCTGCGACCGGCGCAACTCTTCGATGGGACACGAATGCGCACCGGCGTTGCGCTGCGCATGGAAGCAGGCCGGATAATGGCAATGGTCGAGGGGCTCGAGCCGTCCACCGGGCGCGCGCCTGTCTGGGAGAGCGAATGCATCGGGTGCCCGACATTCGTCGATCTGCAGGTCAACGGTGGCGGCGGGGTGCTGTTCAACAATGAGCCCACTCCCGAGGCGCTGGCCGCGATCGCCGCCGCGCATCGCAAGGGTGGGACGGGCACATGGCTGCCCACGCTGCTTACCACGACGCCGGAGGTCATGAGCCGCGGTGTCGACGCGGTGCTCGCGGTGTATGGACAGCACGGTATTGCCGGAATGCACATCGAAGGCCCGCATATCTCGCCGGACTTCCGTGGTGCACACGCGCTCGAGTACATCCGCCCTCTCGACGACCATACCCGGACATTGTTGCGTCGCCTGCGTGCCCGCGACGTTCCCGTCATACTGACGCTGGCGCCGGAACGGCTGCCACCGGGCGCGCTCGCGGAGCTGGTCGGCATGGGCGTCAAAGTGTCGATCGGGCACAGTGGCGCGACCGAACAGCAGACCCGGGAAGCGCTGGCCGCGGGCGCCACCCTCTTCACGCACCTCTTCAACGGCATGCCGACGCTGCGCACCAAGCAGGTGGGACTGCCGGGCGTGGCCCTCGATAGCCCGGCATGGTGCGGCATCATTGCGGACGGTCACCACGTCGCCGACACGATGTTGCGATTGGCCGTGCGCGCCAAGCGAGGCCCCGGCATGCTGTTCGCGGTCACTGACGCCATGCCGACGGTGCATGGGCCGCCCGAATTCAAGCTCTACGGCAACACGCTGCGCCTGCACGAGGGCCGGCTGATCGACGCGCGCGGCTCTTTGGCAGGAGTCCACATCGACATGATCGGCACACTCCGTCGGCTGGTCCGCAATGTGGAGCTGCCGCTGGACGTGGCGCTGGCCATGGTGACCTCGGCCCCGGCGCGCGCGGCGGGTCTGGCGAGCGAGCACGGCTTTGTTGCAGCGAACTCGCCCGCGAACCTGCTGCTGCTCGATCCCGCGCGCCTGGATGTCCGCCACATGCTGCTGGGCGGAGTGCCGCAGGAAATCTGAAGGATAATTACAAAAGCTCCGCCGGCGTGCGTGGCGCCGTTGCCGGAGCCGCCCCGGAACTCGCCGTGTTGCTGCTGCAAGCCCGCGATGATTTCGCTACCAAGCAAAATTCATCTTATTAATCACAATGTTAAGCATCACTCGGACGCCATGGTTGGCGTGTCGACAGAAGCTGGCATCCGTGTGACTCACCGCCCAAAAGCACTGCCGTTGTAGCAGCGCGACAGTAATTTAGTATTGCAAATTTTCACGAAATATAGTTCTATTACATTAATCGAGACTTTACTACATTCAGTCTCGGCGGCCTGTGCCAAACCATCGTGTCTTGAGATTGTCGGGGGGACCACGTGAAATCTAACGAGCCGAGCCACATGAGACCGATTCGAACCGTTTGCCAACAACGTCCACTCGCCCTGTTGGGCGTGTTCGGCCTCGTGTTACCGCTGTGCGCCGCGGGCGCGACAGAGCCGGCCGCCGCGGCGTCGCCGCAGCAAAGCGCCGCGACGGACTCCACACAGCCGACCGCCCCCACCCAGACTCTGCACGAAGTGGTGGTCACCGGTTTGAAGGCCAGCCTCGTGGCATCCATGAAGCTCAAGGAAGACGCCGACTCAGGAGCTGGATGCGATCACCGCGCAGGATATCGGCCAGTTCCCGGACTCGGATGTGGCGGAGTCGCTCTCCCGCCTGCCGGGCGTCGCCATCGACCGCGACGGGACCGGCGCCGGCAGTGAGGTGACGATCCGCGGCTTCGGGCCGGCTTTCAACATCGTGACGATCAATGGTCAGGAGCTCCCGACCCAAGGCAGCACTGACCGGCAGCCGCGCCAGTTCAACTTCGACGTCCTGCCGTCCGACCATCACCAGGGCCGTGGTCTACAAGACCGGCGGAGGCCTGGCAGGCGGATGGCGCGATCGGCGGTCTGGTCGAGCTGCATACCGCGGAACCGTTCGATTTCGACGGTTTCAAGGCCATCGCCAAGCTCGGGGCAGCGACGCGTCCCAGGACACCAACGTCGACGCCGGACGAATTCGTGCTGGTGAGCAACACTTTCGACGACAACAAGCTCGGCGCGCTGTTTTCGGTCGGCGAGCAGGAGCAGGCCACCAGAGCGTATCAGATCGATTCGGACGGCTGGTGGGCGATGCCGGTAAACGCGGCGGGAGACCCTACCGCGACGTATGTGGGAGGCAAGTCGGGAACGCCGACCAGTGTACTGATGCCCGATACGGTGGACATCCAGAACAACGAGTACAACGTCAAGCGGTTGAACATGAATGTGTCGCTGCAATGGCACGTGACGTCCGACATCACGGCCACCCTGGATGGCCTGTACAACAAATTCACCCAGACGAACCTCGACCAGGACTTGGGGCTGTATGTCGACGGCAACCCGATCAGCAACGGCGTCACGGTTCGGCCGGACGGCGTCGTGCAGAACTTCACCGTGGCATCGCACGCGGACCTGATCGAAGACACGCAGGCGGATCAGATCAGTCCGCAGTTCCTGCGCTCGCTGCACTTCAAGCTTCACGGGCGGTCGTTCGGCGGCCAACTGGTGTGGAATCTTGATGCATCCGACGCGCAGAACAGCGCCAGCGACTATACCGATCCGTCCCTGTTCACCGTCGCGGGTTTCCCGATTCCGGTGACCTACACTTCCAACGGAGGCAAGGGGATCCCGACGCTGAGCACTCCCGATGACCTGATCAACACCAGCCTGCCGCTGGCGCACTACATCGACGTCTCCGCCTACGACAATCAGAACGATATCCGCCAGGTCACCACGGACGAGACCTGGGTCAATCCGGACTCCTGGAAGCCGCTGACCGACATCCGCTTCGGAGCCTACTGGCAGCGGAACAGCTACTACTCGTTCAACTCCTACAACGAAGGCGATGTGTGCGCGTACTGCGGCTACGGCGCCTCGGTGCCCGGCTATCTCTTCTCCCCAACGGGCCTCTCGAGCAGACTTCGTCAGCTCCTTATTCCGGCAGCTTCCCGACCTCCTGGCTGGGCTACAACCCCTCGCAGTATCTGGCATTCCTGCAGAGCTCCACGGCCTTCAACGAAGCAGGATGCGGCGGCCGGTTATGCGCCCGGTACGACGCAGGCGACCGTGCAGGGGTCCGGCGGCTACACGCCGTGGTCCCCCGGCCGACCGGGCGCGCTGCAGTCGCTGGCGACGGTCGTGGAGAAGACCACGGCGGCCGTACGTGCAGGGTGATTTCAACGGCGACGATCTGTTCGGCCTGTCCTGGGGCGGCAACCTCGGCGTGAGATTCGTGCACACGGAGGACGACTCCGTCGGCTATGGCCAGATCCTCACCGACATCACGGCCATTCCGAACGACCCGACGGGCGACAACGCGATCTACGCCAACAATGGCGCGACGTTGAAGCAGCGGGCAAGCGATAGCTACAACTACGCGCTGCCCAGCCTCAATTTCCGTCTCAACCTGCCCCGTGACCTGGTGTTGCGGGCGGCCGCCTCGAAGAGCCTGGCCCGGCCCGAGCCGAGCCAGCTCTACGCCCGTACTCAACTATGGCGGCGGCATCCTGGCGCCGACGGACCTCGCGGCGACCGGCGGCAATCCGAATCTGCGGCCGTACACCTCGGTGAACTACGACCTGGGCCTGGAGTGGTACTACCAGCCCGGCGGTTACCTGGCCATCGATGGCTTCGACAAGAAGCTGACAAACTTCATCGAGTACGTGGAGTCGCCGTTGTCGGTGCCGATCGTCAACTCCGAGCACCTGGCGCAATTCCCCAACAACGTGGCGACGTTCAATCTCACGGCGCCGACGAACATCGGCAGTGCGAACGTGCACGGCGTGGAGCTTTCCGCGCAGCACATGTTCAACTATCTACCGTCGCCGTTCGATGGATTTGGCATCAACGCCAACGCCACCATCATGTCGACCAACGCCGGCATCAACTCGGGAGCGGGTGCCAGCGGCAGCACCGTCGACGTTCGGTCTGACAGGGCTCGGCGACTATCAGAACCTGACTCTGATCTACCAGAAATACGGGCTCGGCGTGCGCGTGGCCTACAGCCACCGCAACTCGTATATCTACCAGATCGGCGATCCGTACAACGACCTGGCCCCGATCTATATCAAGGGGTATGGCGAGCTCGATGCGCAGGTCAGCTACCAGATCAACGAGCATGTGATCGTGGCGCTGTCCGGCACCAATCTCACGAAGTCGGTGCTGCAGGAGTACGACACCCGGCCGGACGAGTTCCTGAGCCTGCTCAACTACGGCGCTCGGTACGAGCTCAGCGTGCGCGCCGCCTTCTAGTAGAGCGCTGGAGCCGGGCGCCTGCCCGGCGCAGCGCGCCGCGGGCAGCGCCGAGGCGGCTAAGCTTCGGTTTGTTGCCCGCGGCGGCGCACCTGCGGCGGCGGGGCAGATCCCTGTGCCTGGACGCAGGAAATTCCGCCGCTTCGTGGCGTCGGGGTGCGACCGAGTCGACGCGGAACGAGCGCGGGATGAGCCGTGTGCGGGCGGCGGTGCCGGGTGCCGCCGCCCACTCGGCTGTTGCAGGATGGCGCCGCCATCTGCCGACGGTCCGTCCGCGCCAGGCCGAGGAACGACACCATGTCCGGCACAGGCGCCGCTATCGTCAAGCATCCCGTAGCATCTGGCCCGCGGGGCCTACCGCGGTCAGCGAGCCCGCGTTCAGGGCATTTCGCCAGATGACGAGGCCTACAGCCCCCGGTGCGCCGGCGAGGCAGCCGACGGCCGCCTGCCAGCATGTGTGAGCTTCCCCGGGAATCCGGCCAGGTTTCGGGTAAAGCAGGTCGCGCCGCGGAGGCGCGCAGCACCTGCTCCGACGTGCGGTAGGCGTCGGTCACCCTGCAGCCGGAGAGCACCGACTACATACTCGCCGCGCGCGGCGTCGTTGCCCGCGGCGAGATCGTCATAACGGGCGCCGAGCACCTGGGGGCAACGCCGATCTCGCCGCCCCGGCGCGCCGCCGGCATTCGGATCCCCGCCGCGTGCGCATCGCCACGGGCCAGGATGCGCGCGAGGTCTGAGCCCCAGCTCCCTCCGGCGGGTTCTCAGATCGGAAGCTTGAATGTCCTGCCGCACACGTCGTAAGTGGTGGCATGCTTGGTTGGCCACTTCGGGGCAATCATCCCACTCGACCAGCGGCTGATCTCCGCGGCCAGGCGTCGCACCTCCTGCGGCTCCCCTCCGGCCAGGTCGCGCGCTTCGTTCAAATCGGTCCCGAGATCGAAGAGGAGCTGATACTTGCCGTACTGGCCGTCCTCGCCGCCCGATGATTCCCACAGCTTCCAGTCGCCCTCACGGATGGCTTCGAGGGGCAGCGCGCGCCATGCCAGCATCTCATGCGGATCGCCCGCCTTGCGCCTCGTGAGATAAGGCGTCAGATCGACCCCGTCATAGACGCGGTCGGCGGGCAGTGCGGCGCGCGCGGCAGCGATCGCGGTCGGCACGACGTCCAGCAGGGAGACCATTCGGCGATAGACCAGGCCGGATGGGACATGGCCCGGCCAGCTCAACATGAAGGGGACGCGGATGCCCCCTTCGTAGAAGGAAAGCTTGCCGCCGCGAAGCGGCCAGCAGCTGCATAGGCCCGGGAAGTACGCGGCGCAGCCGTTGTCGGACGCGAATACGATCAAAGTGTTGCCCGACTGTCCCGAGGTTCGGACCGCATCGAGCACCTTGCCAACGTTCTCGTCAAGCGCCGCGATCATCGCCGCATAGACGCGTTCCTGGTGATCCTTGATCTGCGGAAAGCGATCGTAATACTTCGCCGTCACCATGTGAGGCGAGTGCGGCGCGTTGAATGCCAGATAGAGGAAGTAGGGCTGGCCGGACTTCGAGTGATCGTGGATGAAGCCCGCGGCACGGTCGCCGAAGTAATCGGTCAGGTACTCGTGCTCGTTGTGCACGACGCGCCGCTGCGGGCCCTCGACGACCTGGTTGAGCGGCTGCCGAGAGAAATATCTGGCGAGCCGGGCGAACTTCTTGCCGAAGTCCGCGTCGCCCGAGGTATCGACCTTCGGGTTCGCCGACGCGCGCGCGAGGGCATGGCGAATGACCTCATCGTCGAGCGGACCGTATGACATGTGCACGCCGGGCTGGCGCGGATCGATGTAGCTCGTCTCGCCCGGGAGGAAGCCGACGAACTGGTCGAACCCGCGGCTCATCGGATAGAACTGCGGCCCGCTTCCCATGTGCCACTTCCCTATCATGCCCGTGTAGTAGCCCGCCCGCTGCAGCAGCTGCGCGATGGTGAGCTCTCCCGTTGCCAGCCCGCGGCCCTTGGCGACGTCACGCTGCGCTGGCCCATTGTTGTACTCGAAGCCGAAGCGCTGCTGATATCTCCCGGTCAGGAATGCGGCTCGCGATGGGCCGCATACCGGGGCGGTGGCATAGCCGTCCGTAAAGAGGACGCCGTTCCGTGCGATCCGCTCGATGTTGGGAGTGGGGAAGCGTCCGCCCGGGTATGCCGATACATCCGCATAGCCGAGGTCATCGGCGAGGACGAAGATGATGTTCGGCCGAGCCGATGCGCCGCGCCGGGAGTCGGGTGCCGCGGGCAATACCGCGCCCGCGGCGGCGCTTGGCGCGTCCGTCGCCATGCCGAGCACCATGCCCGCGCACACGAGCGCGAGGATCGTTCTCTTGACGGTGTCCATCGGGCAGTCTCACTGACGACTGATGCCGCATGAGATACGCACGACAGGCAGCGTTCCCCCGCCGAGGGGGATCAGCCGAACGCCGCCGTATCAGCGCCGAGACGGTCCGCCGGATCGGCTGAGCAACCGGAGCATACGACGGCACATGCGTACTCGAACCCTGTTTTCATTGGTGACTGCCTGCGGAGTGACGGCTCTCGGGGGATGTGGCAGCTCACAATCGCAGCCTTACAATCCGCCCGTACCCCCGCCGAGCGGCACGTTCAGCGACGCGACGCTCAACGGATCTTATGTCGTCGCCTTCTCCGGTGCCGACATCAGCGGCGGCTATGAAAGTTTCTTCGCCGTCGCGGGTACGCTCACCACCAACGGTGCCGGAGCGATCACTTCCGGCACGCTCGATCTGATCGACCCGGCCCTGGGCTCGACCTTCGGCACCGGGTACACCTTTTCCCGTCTGCCGGTCTCGGGAAGCTACTCGGTCACGGCCGACGGACGCGGCAGCGGCACGATCTCGATGACCGTCAATGGCAACCCCGTGACGATGGGCATTGATTTCGCATTGGCCTCGGCGAGCCACGGCCTTATCAGCCGGTTCGACAGTGGCGGCAGCGGCAGCGGCACCCTGGATGCGACGAGCGGCGTTTCCCAAAGTGCCCTGGCCGGCTCGTACGCCTTCGGCCTCGATGGCGCGGACGCCACGGTGCAGAACTACCTGAGCGCCGCGGGCGCGGTCACGCTCGATGCCAACGGTAACATCTCCTCGGGAAGCGCGACGTCGTTGAACAGCGCCGCGGGCTATGCGCTCAACCTCTCGGGCGCGAATTCCGACGGCGAGGCGGACATGATCTCCGAATTCACGGCCTCGGGCAGCGCGCTGAGCGGCATTTATGACGCGAACAACCTCGGCCTGTTGGTGCTCGACGCCAGCCTCGGCTCGAACGGCGTGTACTCGGCGGCCGCGAGCGGTACCGGCACCGCGCGATTCCCGCAGCTGCAGACCACAGCCAATTCCTAACCTTGCGCGTCAAGCCCGCTACGTTGCGCTAGAGAAATCCGGCGGGGGATTGGCTCGCGCAGTCCGTATAGGACGCATGAGCTACCATACGAAAAGCTTCCCGCGTCTGAATCCGAAGCGAGGCCTGATCGCCTGCGTGGCCGCGGGCGCGCTGCCACTAGCTGCCGGCTGTGCCAGCACGCCGCGACCGCTGTCACCGACCGTGATGGCCCTGCCGGCGGGCGGCGAGAGCTTCGCTCTTTTCCAACAGCATGACGCAGTATGTCGTCAGTTCGCAGCGGAGCGCACCGATACTGCCCCGCCCGGGCCGGTCGCGGCGCGCGGTGCGGCTGTCGGCGCGGGTGTCGGCGCAGCTACGGGAGCCTTGATCGGAACAGCCTCCGGGCACGCCGGCGGTGGCGCCGCGCTCGGCGCCGGTGTCGGACTCATGGCGGGTCTGTTGCATGGCTCGGCTCGGGGCGGCGCGCGTGCGGCGGCGGCTCAGCGCACGTATGACATGTCATACAGCCAATGCATGGTCGCGAATGGCGAGCGCATTCAGGCGCCCGCCGTGGCTCGCGTGATCTACGCGCCTCCGCCGCGCACCATCGTGGTCTACCCGAGCCCTTATCCGCCACCGCCGCCACCGCCGCCATGAGTGCGGCTCGCCCGGGACGGTCTTTCGCCCTGGCTCGGCTTTCGCGCAAACGGAAGGGGGTAATGCCGTTCCCCGCGCGTATCAGGGACCGGATTTCACTGACGAGAGCTTCCTCCGGTGTTTGAGACAATCACGATGAGCTCATGGCGACGGTGCGGCCCCTGCCTTCTATTGCTGATCTGTGCGGCTCTCGCGCCGACTCTCGGCCGGGCGCAACAATCTCTCGGGGACCAGGCACTGGAGCAGCAGGGGCTGAACCGAGCCGCGGCGGGCTGGACCGGCACAGTGGGTGCAGGACTTGCGGAAGCGCCCAGATACCCCGGCGCGAGCACGGATCGGACGCGTCTCGTGCCCCTCGTCTCCATCGACTACGACGGCCGGCTCTTCGTTGGACCGCTCGGCATTGGAGTCGCGGCGGTGCGTTGGAACGGGTTTCGGGCGGGCCCCGTGCTCGGCTTCGAGCGCGGCCGCTACGAGAGCGATGATCCGCACCTCGCCGGACTCGGCGACATTTCGACGAGCATCACCGGCGGAGTCTTTGCAGGATACAACCGAGGCCCGCTTGCGATCTCGGCCACGCTGCGCCAGGCGATCTCGCATTCGACCAACGGACTCTCGGGCCTGCTGCAGGTCGACTTGCGGCGTGCGTTCGTCGGTGTGCGAACCCTCGTCGCCGCCGGTCCCGACCTCGAGTTCGGCAACGGAGACTTCGAGCGCGCCTGGTTCGGCGTCTCGAACGCCCAATCAGCCACATCGGGACTGCCGGTCTATGCGCCCCGCGCCGGCATCAACAGGATAGGACTGCACGTGGGCGTGACCCACCGCGCCTCGCGCCACATCCTCTTGCGCTTTTTCGCCAGGCTCAGCGACATCACCGGAGATGCCGCGCAGTCTCCCATCGCCGAGCGGCGAACCCAAATCGACGTCGGTGCGGGCATCGCTTACCACTTTTGAGACGCGAGTGTGCGTGGAGCGTAGGCTATTGAAATGGTCCGGGAGGATGATATCCACGGCTCGGATGATCACAGCGAGCACGACGATGACGCTGCCGACCTGCTCGCCCGGTCGGCGCGCGGTGATCGACGCGCATTCGATGAGATTGTCGCGCGCTATGGGCCGGTGGCGCTGCGCGTGGCCGCCCGGATGGCGCCCGATCGGCAGTCGGCGGAGGATATCGCCCAGGAGGCGATGGTCCGGATCTGGCGACGCGCGGGCGAATTCGACACCCGCCGCGCACGCTTTACGACTTGGCTGTATCGCATCGTGGTCAACTTGTGTATAGATTTGAGCCGCAAGCCGCGGCCCGTGGCGCTGCCGGATGATTTCGACCCCGTCGACCCGTCAGCAGGTGCCGCCGAGAGTGTGGAGGCCGACGAGCGCCGCGCTGCGCTCGTGAGGGCGATTGATGAGCTGCCCTCGGGGCAGCGTGCCGCGCTGACATTGGTTTATGACGAGGGACTTTCGGGCGCGGAAGCTGCCCGGGTGCTCGGCGTCTCCACCAAGGCCGTGGAGCGCTTGCTCGCCCGCGCCAGGGCGCGCTTGCGAGAGCTTCTGGCGGCTGGCCGTCAACGGTCGGAGGTCGGCATATGATGACGCTCAAACGGTTCCGAACGCTCGCTGACAGCTATGGCGCCGACTTGCGGCGCTGGCCCGAGCGACTGAGGCCGCAAGCCCGTCATCTTCTCGAGTCCTCGGCGGAGGCCAAGGAGATCATGGCGGGGGCTGGAGAGCTCGATGATGCCATCATTGCCGCGAGAGCCGCGCGCAGCGACGGCGTTTGGTCCGGCGATCGTCCGGAAGCGGCACTCGAGCGATTGCGCTACAGCGTGGCCGCGCGAATCCGGCCGGCCTCCCCCGCGACCGCAGCGCGTGCGACGCCCATCCGCACTGCTCGTAATGCCCCGCGGCGTGCGGGGTGGATCGGTCTGGCCACCGCGGCAAGCGTCGCGGTCCTCGCCGGTCTCGTGCTCGGGATCCGCTACTCTCCGGCGGCTCCGCAGCAGGATGTGTTGGCCCTGCTGCAGCCGGCGCCTGTTCAACTGCTCAACGACTGACGATGAAAACCGTGATCCAAACCGGCGCGAAATTCGACTGGCCCTGGCTGGCGCTCTCGCTCTCGATCGTTCTCAATCTCTTCCTCCTCGGCGTGATCGCCGGGCATTTCCTTGGTCGCGGCGGCCCGCGCGAGGTTTCCATCACACCCATGGCGGGTGCTGTGGAGCGTGCCGAGGCCGCTCTGGACCCGGCGGATGCGGCCGCCTTCCGCGCCGCTCTCGAGCGCGACAGGCCGCGCTATGCACAATCGGCCGAGCAGGTCGCCGCCGCGCGGCGCGCGCTCATGAGGGAGCTTGCCACCGAGCCGTTTGATCCGCGCGCTGCGGGTCAGGCGCTCGATGTGTGGAGCAGGAGCTGGGACCGCTTCATCGGCGATTTCAATGGTCCGTTGATCGATGCCCTTGCCGCGATCTCGCCGCAAGGACGACGCAAGCTGATCGATGCCCGGCGGGAGCGACTCGAGCGCAGGCCGGCTGTCGCCGGCCGGGGTTCGCCCTGAGTTGCAGCGGCCACTGACATCTTGCATGTTTCGCGTCATGTGGCGCATAATTTGCGCCGGTTGACGATAGATATGCCATGAGCGAGAGATCAAACAGCGACGGCCGTCGCCGGACTTCGAGCGTGAGGGAGTCGGCGCCTGCGCCGTACGGGCCTTTGAGCCCGGAAAGCGTTCGAAGAGGCCTGCCTGTTCGGGCTCTGGATCATCTCGCGCTGCTTTTGCAGGTGGACCGAGCGGAGCTGGCCCGTGTGCTGGGGGTTTCGTTGCGGACCCTGCAGCGCAAGGCGGGCGAGAATCAGCGTCTCGGCCCGGCGGCGTCGGACCGGCTGGCGCGAGTGCGGCGGATTCTGGATTTGGCTACCGACGTGTTGGGTGAGCAGGCCAAGGGCATCCGCTGGCTGACCGCGAGGAGCAGGGCGCTCGGCGGGGAGGTTCCCCTGCACATGCTCGATACGGATATGGGTACCCAACGGGTACAGCAGGAACTCCATCAGATCGAATTCGGCTTTCCCTTCTGATGGATCTGTGGAGGCTATACCGCGCTAACCACGGCCCGGGGCTGGATGGGGCAGGGGGCCTTTATGCCGCCGGACGCTGGCATCGGCTCGGCCGTCGGGTCGTTTACTTTGGCGCGAGCCCCGCGATAGTCGTCCTGGAGAAGCTTGCCCATGTCGATCCCGCCGCGCTTCCAGGCGATCTCCTGTTGGGGCATTTTGCCGGCGAGCCCAGCGTTGAGTCGGTGATGGAGCCGCTGAACGTCGGCGATCTTGTCGCGTGCCGCGCGCGCGGCGAGCGTTTCCTCGAAGCCGCCCGCGCCTGCGCTCTGCGGGTTTCTTCGGTAGTCCTGCCGGAAGAGACCAACTATCTGGTGAATGCTCTACACCCGGAGGCCGTCAAAATCCGCTTGGTGTCGCAGCGCTCATTCTTTTTCGATGAGCGACTGGTAGCCTGACGCGCGGCGGCTCACGCACCTGAATCCGATGTGGGAGGTCGGACTGTCCACCGCCTGACCCTGACGTGCGGCCGGACGGTAGCGCCGGCAGTAGCTCGGTGCGCAAAGGTGCGATCCGCCCTTGATGACACGACGTGGAATGCGCAGCTGCGGCACAAGAGGGTCGAAGCTCATCTCGCTGCGCGGGTTGCGCGGATTGTGGGGAACACAACACGGTGTCGTGGCGGTTGCAACATGTGGCGCGTAGAAGTCGGAGGTCCACTCCCAAACGTTGCCGATCATGTCATACAGCCCGTAGCCGTTCGGTGGAAAGCTGCGTACGGCAGAGGTGCGCTCGAAGTCGCCGATCGCGGTCCTCTGATGAGGAAACCGCCCGTGCCACGTGTTGGCCATGGCACGGTCTTCCGGCATGAAGACGTCACCCCAGGCGTAATCCGCCTCCTCGAGACCGCCTCGCGCCGCCAGCTCCCATTCCGCCTCCGTAGGCAGATCCTTCCCGGCCCACTTGGCGTAGGCCAGCGCATCCACGTAGGCAACATGGACAACCGGATGATCCTCGAACCCGCGCCACGAGCTGCCCGGACCGAAGGGACAGCGCCAGCATGCCCCGGGTTCGAGCCGCCACCAGTCCCGCCAGTCATCGCGAGAGACTTCGCGCGCCGGCGCACGGAAGACGAGCGATCCCGGACGCAGCAGGCGGCGAGGCACGCCTGGATAGTGTGTCGGATCGACCGGCCGCTCGGCGGTCGTCACGTAGCCTGTCCTCCTGACGAAGCGCTCGAACTGCGCGTTCGTGACCGGCTCGTCATCGACCCAGAACCCGTCTACGGCCACGCGGTGAGCCGGCGCCTCCTCGGGGTAGTGCCGGTTGGAGCCCATGACAAACGTCCGTCCCTGGACGAAGACCATCCCTTCCAAGGACGCTGTCCTACTGGCGAGAGGCCGAGCAGGAGGCCCCCTTCGGGCCGTGCACGGTCATCGAGTTGCCGTCGGTCGTGCCGGTCAGCGTGATCGATCTGTCATCCCCGCCGCCCATCTGCAGCGAGATCCGCCCTCCTTGCACGCTGCCGCTCAGATTTCCGGAGCGGCGCGGACCGCTGAAGCTGCCGCTGAGCTTCGACCCGCTCTGCTCGATCTGCAGCGTGACCTGACGGACCCTGCCCTTGCGACCGGCGCAGGACAGCTGCCATGTTCCCGACAGGCTGGACGAGGCCTGAGCCGTCGCGATCCCCGGCACACCGAGGGCACCGCTCAACAGCAGCGCCAACACGCCGGCGGCACTCGGCCCGCGCGCGGCGCGGCCCACTAGTGCGGCGGCGGAAGAGCCGGAGAAGGAAGTAACAAAATGTTTGGGGAGCGCCATCGATGCCACCTCGCGTTTTCGTGAGCTCTGCGAAGCCGCGACGGTAGCCGCGGCTTCAGAGGTACGTTTGGGAGCTCAAATTCCCCCGCCCGGGGGAGAGGTGTGCGGCGCCCGTATCACCGACAAGCCAGCAAGCGGCGGAACCGCCGCGGGGCACCAAATGAGATTCATCAGCCGTGCAGCACCTCAGTCACCATAGTCACCATCTCTTCCTGCGGGCACTGCCGCTCGTCCTCGGCGCGATCGCGCTCGAGGTGGGGTGGTACCTGCTCGTCCGTCACCGCTCCTATCCCTGGCGGGAGACGCTCGCGAGCATGGGCGTATACGTCTTGCGGCTGCCGGAGCGGCTGCTGCGCCCTCTGTTGGTGCTGCCGTTGGCATTGTTCGCCTGGTCACACCGCGTCACGACGATTCCACTCGATACGGCGTGGGGCTGGGCGGCGCTCTTCTTCGGTGTGGAGATCGCCTATTACTGGATGCACCGCTGCTCCCACGAGGTACGTTGGCTCTGGGCCTCACACGTCGTCCATCACACCCCGGAGCAGATCCACCTTGCGAGCGCGTTCCGTCTCGGCGCGACCGAGCTCCTCTCCGGCAACTGGCTATTCTACTTTCCGCTCTATGTGCTCGGACTCAACCCGGTCGCCGTCGGCGCGATGCTCGGCGTCAACCTCTTCTATCAGTTCTGGTTGCACACCGACGTCGTCGGCCGCCTCGGCCCGCTCGAGTGGATTTTCAACACTCCCGCGCACCATTGCGTGCATCACGCCTCCAACGGTGAGTATCTCGACCGCAATTACGGCGGCATCCTCATCATCTGGGATCGTCTCTTCGGTACGTTTGCCGAGGAGCGTCCCGAGGCTCCGATCGTGTACGGCCTCGTGCACCCCCTCGCCAGCCTCAACCCGATCACGATCGCGTTCCAGGAATGGGTGCGGATCGCTCGCGACTTCTCGCGTGCTCCCTCGTGGCGGGATCGTCTACGACAGCTCTTCGGCCGGCCGGGCGAGGCCCTGGCCGAGCCGGCGGCGAGCCACTCCGGCCGCGGGCCGGTCGCGATCGGAGTGGACTGACCCATGCTAGCCAGGACACTCTCGTGCGCCGCCGCCGTCTCCTGCCTGCTCTGCCTCTCTCCGTCCGCTCCGGCTCAGACCCGCAAACCCAACGTGATCGTCATCCTGGCCGACGACCTGGGCTACGGCGACACCGCCGTTTACGGCAGCAAGATCGCCAAGACGCCCAACATCGATGCACTGGCAGAGTCGGGAATCCGCTTCACCGACGGCTACGTGACCAATCCCGTGTGTGCGCCCTCGAGAGCCGGCCTGATGACGGGCCGCTATCAGCAGCGTTTCGGCTATGAATTCAATCCGGCGGGGCGCGACAGGAGCGGCGGCATGTCGCTGCACGAGATCACCATCGCCCAGATCATGAAATCGGCCGGTTACGTGACGGGTGCGATAGGAAAGTGGCACCTCGGCGAGCCTGCGGGCTATTACCCGACCGACCGCGGATTTGACTACTTCTTTGGCACGGAATCCGGATCGGACTACATCATCGATCCCCAGCCGGGCGACGAGTACATCGGTCCCGGAGGCAAGGACATAGTGGTTCCCGCCGCGGGGCTGTCGGCCATGCCTGACGGCGACCGCCTCGAGGCGCTGCTGGAGCGCATTCGCGTCAGACATCCGATCATGCGTAACGGCAAGGTCGTCCGCGTGGACGAATACATGACGGATGCCTTCACGAAGGAGGCCGTGGATTTCATCAATCGCAACCGGAGCCATCCGTTCTTTCTCTATCTTGCGCAACACGCTCCGCACACGCCGCTGCAGGCCCCCGAGAAGTACATCGATCGCTTTCGCGACGTCAAAGACCCCGCGAAGCGGGTCCATGCGGCCATGGTTGCCGCCCTCGACGACAGCGTAGGCTCGGTCATCGCGACACTGAGGAAAGACGGCCTTTACGACGACACGTTGGTATTTTTTCTGAGCGATAACGGCTGCCCCGGATACGTCCATGGGGCATGCTCAAACGCGCCGCTGTCGGGCTACAAGCGCTGGCTCGCGGAAGGCGGCGTTCGCATCCCCTACATCGTGTCATGGCCGAATCATCTGCCCGCCGGCCGGGTCGACCATCGCCAAGTATCGAGTCTGGACATTCTGCCCACGGCAGCGGCGCTCGCTCACGCCAAGCTGCCGATGGACCGACTCTACGATGGCGTCAATCTCCTGCCGTTTCTGGATGGCGAGCGCGACGGCATACCCAACCCCAAGCTCTTTTGGCGCGACGGCGTGGATTTCGCGATGCGGGATGCCGATTCGAAGCTCTGGATTTGCGACATCGCGCCGCCGCCCCCCGCGGCGGCGGCTGAGACAGCCACCGAGGCCGAATTGGTGCCGAAACTCCTGGGCAAGAGGCTGAGACGGGTAGTGCCCGCCATCGGGCCGGAGGGGCAGCACGTGATGCTTTACGATCTCGCTGCGGACATCGGCGAGCTGAACAACATTGCCGCGACACACCCGGCGCAGGTCGCGCGCATGGAAGCCGAGGTCGCGGCCTGGAACTATACCCTCGTCAAGCCCCAGTGGCCGCAAAGCAAGCACTCCACCGTCGATTTCGACGGACAGAGTCTCGAGCTATTCTATTGAGGTCGAACGGCGAAGCCGTAATCGGGCTTGCGGCATCTCTGTGTCTGCTCGTGTCCCAGCACGGGGCGATGGCCGCGACGAGGTCTTCGCCGCAGTCGACGATGCGGCTCGCGACCGAGGCGACGCTCTACGCATTGCCGATCGTCATCATGGATATCACGCGGACGGAGACGCTCGCGTATCCCGGCGCGGAGCCGGACCGGTTCTTCAACAGGCCGGTTCTCGCGAACGCGAATTCACGCACCGTCGTCCGCCCCAACGTCGACACGTTGTATTCGACTGCATGGCTCGATCTGTCCGTTCAGCCCATGATTCTCACATTGCCGCCGAGTCATGGGAGATTCTTCGTGGTCCAGTGCATGGACGCGTGGAGCAACGTGTTCGCCGACCCGGGTACTCGGACTCAGGGAGACGGCGGCGCGACGTACGCGCTCGTAGGGCCTGGCTGGCACGGCCACCTGCCGCCCGGGATGGCGAAGCTGCAGGCGCCTACGCCAATGGTTTGGGTGCTGGCGCGCATCTACCTGGGCGGCCGGACAAACCTGCCGGCAGCGAGGCTGTTGCAGACTCGACTGGATGTTCGCCCCCTGAGCCGCCTGAACGATCCGTCGTTCCACTCCACCTACCCACATATTCTCGTCCCTCCGGCCAAGCCTCGGACAATGCGGCACGCCTTGCAGGCCATGGGGGCACAGCTCTTCTTCGAGCGCTTCATGAAGCTTGCGGCCGCGAACCCCGCCGTGCCGGCCGATCCGGTCTTCGTGCAAACCGTCCTGCGGCCGCTCGGCCTGGCGTCCGGTTCCTGGCAAGGCATCGGCGCGCCGGAGCGCCGCGCCCTCGCCGCGGCGTACGAGCGGGTGTTGGGCGGACCGGAGGGCAGGCAAGCGCCGATCACGAACCTGCGCCGGCCCAATGTCAACGGCTGGCGCCTGCCACCGGAGGGATCTCAGGGCAGCTTCGGCCGCCGCTACGCAGCTCGAGCCGCAGTCGCCCTGTTGGGACTCGCGCAGGCGCTACCCGCAGACGCACTCTATTTCAACACCAGTGTGGACGGCTCCGGCGCCGATCTCGATGGCAGCCGCAAATACCGCATCATATTCGCGCCCGGCAGCGCGCCACCCGATGGAGCCTTCTGGTCGATCACCCTCTATGACGATCGGGGATACCTCATCCCCAATCGCTACCGGCGGTACGCTGTCAGTTCCGGCGCCGCGCTGACCCGCGACCCTGACGGCTCGGTCGTGATCTACCTGCAACCCGATCGTCCCGACGCCGTGCGCCGCGCCAACTGGATACCTACCCCGCAAGGTCAGCGCTACCAGCTATCGCTGCGTTGCTACTGGCCCGCCGCCGCCGTGCTCGACGGCCGTTGGGCGCCACCTCCGGTGGTGCCTGCGACGTGAAGTGAGCGCTGCGTACCGGCTACTCGACCACGGTGCTTATGACTGCGGAGCGCACGCTCTCCACGCCCGCCGAGTTGACGGACGTGAGCGCGAAATACCATGTGCCCGAGGTCAGGTCGCTCAGCACATAGCTGGCCAGTCCCGGGTTGGTGATGTCCACCACCTTGCTGAGATTGGACTGACTCGTCCCGTAGTAGAGGTGGTAGCCGGCGAGATTGGTCAGCGTGCTGCCGTTGGTGTTCTCCGTCGGCGGCGTCCACCCGATCGTCACGGCGCTGGGCGGCAGCGAATCCCCCTGGCTGGGTACGGTGATCGTGAAGCCGGGCAGGCCACTCTCGTAGTAGCCGTCGGACGCCTCGATGCCCATGGGCCCGTACTTGCGCACGTCCGCCGCGGTCGGCGTGCCGTACAGCCGGCCGGTGGTCTTGTCGAAGTTGAGCCAGGCGGGCTTGCCCCAGATCATGAAGGTGAGCTTCCGGCCGTTAGGATCGCGAGCCGTGGGTTGGAACGAGTACACGCTGCCGATAGTCGCCATCGCGGCCGGCTTGCCGGAAATGACCGGCGGTGTATCGGGCAGCGACACAACCTTCAGGGTGAACGAAGGCAGGCAGCTGCGGGACGTGCCGTTGCTCACACAGATGACGATGCCGCTGAAAGTGGCAGTGTGGGTCGCTGTGCCCGCGAGCTGCCCCGTCGCAGACTTGAAAGTCGCCCACCAGGGCTTGTTGGTGATCGAGAAGGTCAGCTTGGCGTCGCCGGAAGCCTTCGCGGTCGGCTGGAACTCGTACGCGTGTGTCTCAATGACGCTGGTGGCCGGCTTGCCGCTGATAGTCGGCGCCGTGTTGGCGTCAGCGAGCGGTTTGGCGTGAGCGAGCGGTGAAGTGAGCGGCAAAGCCAGGATCAGCGCGCCGAGCGCTGCATGCCGCGGACACACCGCGGCCGTGTTGAAATAGGACATCGTGACCACCCCGTGCGGAAAACCACAATTTGGTTCACCCAGGGCGGCAAACACGTTGCGCGTCTCGAATGCGAGTCGAGCCGCTCAGGTCGCGTGACGGTGCAATGCCGCTCGATGGCGGCTGCGGTCCGGCAGCCCCGCTGTCTGATGTTCAGATCGGAAGCTTTGCTCCCGTCTTACTGGCCCTGAGACCCGCCGTCGCGAGCCTCAAATACTCCAGGAAACGGTTTGCCCTTGGCTGGGCGAGAGTAAACGCCGACTCGAGCGCGAGCGCAATGTCTCAGGCGGCAGACATGTCGCCGCCAGGCTGCAGTCGCGTGCTTCGATCTAGGCGGTCAGCTGCCGATATATCGCGACGTACTTCGCTCCCTGCGTCTGCCACGAGAAGTCCTTCGCCATTCCGTTGCGCACCATGCGCCGCCAGTGCTGCGGCTGCGCGTGCAGGTCGAGTGCGGTGTTGAGTGCCCACTCGAGCCCTTCGGAGTCGAAGTCGTTGAAGACGATGCCGGTGCCTGCGCCCGTCTCGGGTCGTAGTTTTCCACCGAGTCCGCCAGTCCGCCCGTGCGCCGCACGATCGGCACCGTGCCGTATCGCAGGCTGTACATCTGGTTCAGCCCGCAGGGCTCGTACAGCGACGGCATGAGGAACATGTCGCAGGCGGCCTCGATCCAGTGCGACAGCTCATCGTCGTAACCCTGGCGAAACACTACGCGCCCCGGAAAGCGTGCGCGCGAGCTCGGCGAGGAAGCGCTCGTACTGCGGCTCGCCGCTCCCCAGCGCGACGAAAGCGAGATCGCGCCATTCCAACACCTGCGGCAGCGATTCGAACATCAGCTCGATGCCCTTCTGCGCGGCGAGACGGCTCACCATCCCCGCGAGCGGCGTCGTTACAGGCACCGTCAGGCCCAGCCGCGTGATGAAGTCGCCCTTCAGCCCCTCCTTGGTCGATAACGCGTCCGGGTCGTAATGCGCCGGCAGGTAGCGGTCATTGCGCGGATCCCATACCTGATAGTCGACACCGTTCAGGATGCCGGTCAGCGCATTCCCTCGCATGCGCAGTGAGTCCTGGAGCCCCATGCCGTACTCGTCCGTGCAGATCTCGCGCGCGTGTGTGGGGCTGACGGTGGTGACCGCGTCCGCGTACAGGATGCCGTGGCGCAGCGGATTGATCTGCCCGGCGCGCAGATCGTCCTGGTGCAGCAGGTAGCGCTTGGGGCCGAGCTCCAGGTCCGCGATCGGCCGCCGAGCTGAACACTCCCTGGTAGCCGATGTTGTGGATCGTCAGCACCGAGCGCGTGCGCGCGAAGAGCGGCTCGTCCGCGAGCTGCGCCTTGACGAAGAGCGGTCCGAAGGCCGTGTGCCAGTCGTTGCAGTGCAGGATCTGCGGCGACCATTGCAGGCGCTGACAAGTGGCCAGCACCGCGCGGGTGAAGGCGAGGAATCGCAGGTGCTCGTCGGGGTCGGTCGTATAGATCGCCGGCCGCCCATAGAGCACCGGGCAGTCGACCAGAGTACACCAGAGCGTCGGATCCCGGAAGCCGGGTGGTGGCGACCGAGTAGACATAATGATGTGGGCCGATCTGCAGCGGCACCTGCTGCAGGCCGTCGACAGGCCGCACCGGGAACTTCGCGCGGTCTATGGACGCATATAGCGGCGTGAAGAGCCGGACGTCGTGACCGGCCGCAGTCAGGTACTTGGCAAGCGCGGCGGCGACATCGGCGAGCCCGCCCGTCTTGGACAGCGGCGCCACCTCGGCGGAGAGCAGGCACACGCTCAAAGTCATGCTGGTCTCCAGCGGGATGGGCTGATCGGGCATTGCGCTGCGCAGTCCTGCTCCGAGCAAGCCGGGGTGTCCATCCATGGCCACCCGTGCGACGCGCGGCGCACCCTGCGGCAGCGCGCGCGCACGGAAGCAAGGGCGCGCCGCGCCCGCGGCGGGACGCTATCATGGTGCCCGCACCCGCAAGCCAGACCCCGCCAGCGATGCAACGGTTTCTCATAGGACTCACGCTCGCTCTGCTGCTCATCATCTCGATCGGTATCGGTATCGCCGTGGCCCGATGGCCGGAGTGGCGACACTTCGTTTTCTGGATCCGCGCACTCCCTGCCTGTACCTTGACCCCCCGCGCGGAGTGTCAATCGGTCGGGCCGTAGTATAAGTATCTGATTATAAAGGAGTTCTGTCCCCTGGGAACCGGTTCCGGCGCCGCTCGCTGGTAGACTATGCCCATTCTCCCGTTTCCGGCCACCCCCATCCGGGCGTCGTTGCGCTACTTCCGGGGCACCTTCAGGGCCGCTTTTGGCCTGGCACGGAGCGGACGGACGAGAAGAGAATCATGTCAGCCTCGCCATACAAACAGCTAGAGCAGGAGTTCAAGCGACTCCATGCCTTTCGCGGTGCCCTGTCGCTCCTTCGTTGGGACGCCGCCGTGATGATGCCGCGCGGCAGCGCGGATGTGCGCGGTGAGCAGCTTGCCGCCCTCGAGACCGAGTACCACGCGCTGCTCACCGCGCCGCGCATCACGCGGCTGCTGGACCGTGCGCAGGCCAATACCCAGGGTCTGCAGGACTGGCAGGTGGCGAACCTGCGCGAGATGCGCCGCCAGCGCGATCACGCGATCGCCACGCCGGTATCGCTCATTTCCCGCCTCGCGCGGGCCACCTCACGCGCCGAGGTCCGCTGGCTCGAGGCGCGCCAGCAGGGCAAGTTCGAGCTCTTCGCGCCGCACCTGGAGGAGGTCGTGCACCTGGTTCGGGACAAGGCGGCGCTCCTCGGGCAGGCTTTGAATCTCGCGCCCTACGACGCACTCGTCGATGAGTTCAGCCCCGGTATCACCACGGCCGACATCGACGCCATGTTCAAGGGCCTTTCACGGCGGCTGCCCTCTCTCATCCGCGAGGCGATCGCCGTCCAGGAGAGCCGGCCGCCCGCGCCGCTCAGCGGCAAATTCCCGGCCGGCAAGCAGCGTGCGCTCATCGTGGAAGTAATGAAGCAGGTCGGTTTCTCCTTCGACCGCGGGCGTCTCGACGAGAGCGAGCACCCCTTTACCGAAGGAGTCCCCGGCGACATCCGCGTCACCACGCGTCTCGATCCCAACGATCTCTTCTCGGGGCTGCTCGGTGCGCTGCACGAGACCGGCCACGCGATGTATGACCTCGGCCTGCCGCAGGACTGGCGCGACCAGCCCGTCGGCCGCGACCGCGGCATGGCGCTGGAGGAGAGCCAGTCCCTGCTCATGGAGATGATCGTCTGCCGCAGCCGCCCGTTCGTGCGTTACGTGCAGCCCCTCATCGTGAAGCACTTCGGCGTCGGTGGACCGGAATGGGACGTCGAGAACATCTACGCGCATCTGACGCGCGTGAAGCGCGGCCTGATTCGCGTAGATGCCGACGAGCTGACCTATCCTCTGCACATCATGTTGCGGTACGAGCTCGAGAAGCAGTTGCTGAACGGCACGCTTGCGGTACGAGACCTGCCGGACGCCTGGAACACTGGCATGGAGGAGCGTCTGGGCATCCGCCCGGGTAACGACAGCGAAGGCTGCCTGCAGGACGTGCACTGGGCCGTCGGCTCCTTCGGTTACTTCCCTTCGTATGCCTTGGGCGCGGTCATCGCGGGGCAGCTCTACGAGAGTCTTCGCAACGACGTGCCCGCGCTCGACGAGCAGCTCGCGCGCGGGGAGTTCTCGGGCCTGCTCGGCTGGCTGCGCACTCACGTGCATGGGCTCGGCGCCAAGGTGCCGGTGCAGGATCTGCTGCGGGCCGCCACCGGCAAGCCCGTTTCCGCCGCCACGTTCGTCCGCTACATCGAGGCGAAGTACCTGGAAGTGACGCCCAGCGAGGCCGCCGCCTAGATGCCGGGGCCCGCCCAGACCCGCACCCGCGACGACGGATGGTCGCCCCGGAAGACGTCGCGCACGCTCGCGCGGCTGCAGGCCCGCCTGCGCGGCTCGGTCGGCAAGGCGATCGAGGACTTTCGCATGATCGCGCCCGGCGACCGGGTCATGGTGTGTCTCTCGGGCGGCAAGGATTCCTACACCCTGCTCGACATCCTGCTGTCGCTGAAGCGCAGCGCGCCGGTCGACTTCGAGCTCCTCGCCGTCAATCTCGATCAGAAGCAGCCCGGGTTCCCCGAGCACGTCCTGCCGGAGTACCTGACATCACTCGGTGTGCCATTCCGCATCATCGAGCAGGACACCTATAGCGTCGTCAAACGCGTGATCCCCGAGGGTCGCACCCTCTGCGGCCTGTGCTCGCGCCTGCGCCGCGGCGCGCTCTACCGGTTTGCCGCCGAGAATGGCATCACCAAGATCGCCCTCGGGCACCACCGCGATGACATCGTCGAGACGCTCTTCCTGAACCTCTTCTTCGGCGGTCGTCTGAAGGCCATGGCACCGAAGCTTCTTTCCGAAAACGGCCGGCACATCGTGATTCGTCCGCTCGCTTACGTCGCGGAACGCGACATCGCGCGCTACGCCCGCGGCCGCCATTTCCCCATCATTCCCTGTAAGCTTTGCGGCTCACAGGAAAACATGCAGCGCGTAGCCATCAAGAACATGCTCGCCGCCTGGGAGCGCGACCACCCGGGCCGTACGGAAAGTATTTTCTCCGCCCTGCGCCACGTCGAGGTCGAGCATCTCGCGGACCCGCGGCACTTCGACTTCGCCGGCCTGGACGACGAGCGCGCGCCGTCACCCTTCGCCGGGGCGATCGAGCCGATGTCAATGGCCGACGAGGACAACATGCTCGAGCGGGCGTGAGCGTCGATGGAACCCGCGCTCGCTGCGTCGCCGCTGCCCAATACCTACTGGGTTCTGCCGGGTTTGCTTCTGGCCGGCGAGCATCCCGCCGGCCTCGCGCCCGAGGCTACGCGCCAGCGCCTCGGCGTGCTCCTGGCCTGCGGCATCGAGTGCTTCCTCGACCTCACGCATCCGACCGAGATCGAGCCCTACGATCAGGCGCTTCCCTTCAACGTCGAGTACCTCCGCAAGCCCATCCGCGATCACGGCTTGCCCGAGAAGCGTCAGCAAATGCTGGAGATCCTCGACTGCCTGCACGATGCGCTGCGCGCCGGCCGGCCTGCTTACCTGCATTGCCGTGCCGGCATCGGCCGCACGGGCACGGTGGTCGGTTGCCTGCTGGTGGAGCGCGGTCTGACCGGCGAGCAGGCGCTCGATGAGCTCGCACGGCTCTGGCAGCAGAGCGAGCGCTCGAAGTTCTGGCCCAGTGTTCCAGAGACCGAGGCCCAGACCGACTACATCCGCCGGTGGACACCGCGCGAGCTGAGTTTCGCGCTCGACTCACCGGCCGGGCCGCCGCTCGGGGCGCGGCCGCCGCAGCCGGAATCGTCCCGCGCCGTGGCGGACCCACTGTTGGATCCCGCTACTCTCGCCGCGGCGCGGAGCCTGCGCGAGCGCTTCCTCGGCGCCCTGCTGGGCCTCGCCGCCGGGGATGCCGTGGCCGCCCCGACTCAGTACCGCAAGCCCGGCACTTTTACTCCGGTCGGCGATTTGATCGGCGGTGGCCCGTTCGCGCTGCCTCGCGGCGCCTGGAGCGACGATACCGCGATGGCGCTTTGTCTCGCGGATAGCCTGCTCGCCGCTAACGGCTTCGATGTCCGCGATCAGGTCGAGCGCTACAAGCGCTGGCAGCGCGACGGCTATCTATCGGCCACCGGTCAATGCCTCGGCATCACGGCAAGCACTGCTCGCGCGCTCGCCGTGGCGGAGGGCGACGCCAGCCCTTCTCCGGGTCGCATGCTCCCGATCAGCTCGATCCCGAGCCGCTGTCGCGGGTCGCGCCGGTGGTGATGTTCTTCTTCGCCGCGGAAGAGGAGGCCGTGCAGCTCGCCAGCGACGCCGCCCGGACGACGTGCCAGGCGCCTGCCGTCCTCGGCGCCTGCCGCGATCTCGCGCGGGCTCTCTTCCTGGCGCTGTCCGGCCAGCCGAAGCCGCAGATCCTCGCCGTGGCTTCCTCCACAGCCACGCCCCAGGCAGCCCGGAGCAGCTCTACCCGTCCCCGCGAGCGGGAGAAGGTACGCCCGAACCACACCGCGACGGATGCGCTCGGCATCGCGTTCGAGGCGTTCGCCGCGACCGGCAACTTCCGCGACGCCGTGCTCCACGCGGCGAATCAGGGCGGCAATTCGGACGTTGCGGCCGCGGCATGCGGCCAACTTGCCGGCGCCCACTACGGCGCGGCGGCGATTCCTGCCCCTTGGCGTGACTGTCTTCTGGAGCGCACGCTGATCGAGACCTACGCCGACCAGCTTCTGCAGCATTATCTGCTGGTGATCGGCGAGTTACGCTTCCCGGCCCGTGAGCCCGAAAGCAAGCAAGCAGAAAAACCTCTCATGGACTCGTCTCTCCGACGAGAGCCTTCTCTCGCTGCGCTTCTGCGATCTCGGCCTGCGGCTGCAGGGCTCGCGGCTCGAGCGGGGCGTGCGTCGGCTCTATTCGGAGCTCGAGGCTCGAGGCATCCGCTTCCACCCGCATGTGTGGCTGTCCGAGGAGTGGTTTTCCCCGGACGGTGTTCCCGGTCTCGCGATTCCGTTCTACCTCGCGCACCCCCGCCTGGAGCGCCTCGAGCGCCGCATCATGCGGGAAGCGGAGGGCGGCAACACGCGCTGGTTCATGCGCATCCTGCGGCATGAAGCCGGACACGCGCTGGACAATGCCTATAGGCTCCGCCGCCGCAAACGCTGGCGCGAAATCTTCGGACCCGCCTCGCTCAGTATCCCGCGCGCTACAAGGCACGCCCCGGAAGCCGACGCTACGTCCATCACCTGGGGGAGTGGTACGCCCAGTCACACCCGACGGAGGACTTCGCAGAGACGTTCGCCGTCTGGCTGACGCCGCGATCCGGCTGGCGCAAGAGCTACGCCGATTGGCCCGCATTCCAGAAGCTGAGCGCGGTCGATGAGCTGATTGCGGAGGTCCGGGGCCGCCGTCCGCCGGTGCGCAATCGCTTCCGCATCGAGCCTCTCGAGACGAATACCCGCACACTGGCTCAGCATTACCGCCGCAAGCTGGCGCGCCAGAGTTATTACCGCCGCGGACTGGCCGATGAATTCCTGCGCCGGCTGTTCGTTCCGCCACCGCCGCGCCGCGGCGCCTCGCGTGCCTCCACCCTCCTGCGCACGAACCGCAAATCACTCATCGCATCGGTATCGCGCGAGCTGGGCCTTGAGCGTTATAGTGTGCAGCAGATCGTCCGCATGCTGATCGAGCGCTGTGAGACCTTGAAGCTTTACGTCCGCGGCAATCGCCGCGATGCCGTCCGCAGTGCCCGATGGCTGCTCGAGCGGCTCGCGAGCCTCTACGCGCAAGGCGAGACTCCCCACTTGCGACTATGAAAAAACTGCGCGCGCTCGTCGTCGTGCACGCGAGCCTGGTGCCGCCGGAATCTCTCGAAGGCCATAGCGACAAAGAGATCGAGGAGTGGCGTACGGAATACGACGTCACGAGCACTCTGCGCGCGGGCGGCCACGACGTACGCTGCCTCGGCGTGCTCGACAGTCTCACCGAGATGCGCAGCAGCATCGCCGAGTGGAAACCCGACATCGTCTTCAACCTGCTCGAGGAATTCAACGGCATCGTTACGTACGATCAGCACGTCGTTGCGTTCCTCGAGCTGATGCGTCAGCCGTACACGGGCTGCAATCCGCGCGGGCTGCTGCTCTCGCGTGACAAGCCTCTCTGCAAGCAGCTTCTCGCCTTCCATCGCATTCCGACGCCGCACTTCGCGGTCTTCCAGCGCGGCGTTCGCGTCCGCGTGCCGCGCAAGCTCCGTTTTCCGCTGTTCGTGAAGTCCACCGTCGAGGACGCCTCGTTGGGCATTGCGCAGGCTTCCGTGGTGGAGGATGCCGCACGGCTCAAGGAGCGGATCGAATTCGTCCACGAGCAGCTCGGCACCGATGCCCTGGTCGAGGAATACATCGAGGGTCGCGAGCTGTACGTCGGGGTGATGGGCAATGATCGGCTGACGCGCCTGCCGGTCTGGGAGATGGTGTTCGGCTCGATGCCCGACTCGCTGGCCGCCATCGCCACCCGCAAGGTGAAATGGGACAAGCGGTATCAGACGAAATACGGCATCACCACCCGCGCCGCCGAGGATCTGGCGCCGGCCGTGCTGACGCGCCTCGACAGGCTGTCGCGGCGAATCTACCGGGCGCTGGGTCTCTCGGGCTGCGCCCGGATGGACTTCAGGGCGACCGCCAGCGGCGAGGTCTATGCGCTCGAAGCCAACGCCAATCCCAACCTGGAAGCGGCCGAGGACTTCGCCGAGTCCGCCCGTGCGGCCGGGATCGGCTATCCGGAGCTGCTCGAGCGGCTGATGTCGCTGGGGATGTCTTACCGGGCGGAGTGGCGGGCAACCTACGGCTAGCCCACCTCACTCGCTGCAATCGTCCACGGCTCCGCCTTGGCGGCGGCGAGCCATGATTGCAGCACTCCATCCTCGAGCACCGCGGCCATGTACCAGCGCGCCGTCTCCGAGATCGGCGCGCCGTAGGTGTTGAAGCGCAGCACCACCGGCGCATACATCGCATCGGCGATGGAGTACTCGCCGAAGAGCCAGGGGCCCGCTGCCCCGAAACGCCGCCGGCAATCGTTCCAGATCTCATCGACCCGATCGACGTCCGCTTCCAGGCCCGGCGTGGCGATCGTGCGGCGGTTGCGCGCGCGCGCGTTCATCGGCCATTCCGTCCGCAGGTTGACGAAGCCGGAGTGCATCTCCGCGCAGACGGAGCGCGCGACCGCGCGGGCGGCCGGGTCCCGCGGCCAGCCGCCCCCGGCAAGCTCCGCCACGTATTCGCAGATCGCGAGGGAGTCCCAGACGCGGAGCTCCCCGTCGAGCAGCACGGGTACCCGCCCGCTCGGACCGTACTTCTCGATCTCATCCTTCGACGTCGGCGTGTCGAGGCGGATCACGATCTCGCGGAACTCGAGCCCGAGCCGCTTCAGCAGCATCCATGGCCGCAGCGACCACGAAGAATAGTTCCTGTTGCCGATCACCAGAGTCAGATCCGACATGGAATGGTAACCTTCACAGCATGACGACGGGAACCTTGAGCCTGGGCCGCGCGGCGTCCCGGGCGGCCGGTCTCGGCGACCTGCGCGCGGTCGCCTTCGATCTCGATAATACACTGTGGGATGTTGGCCCGGTGATCGTTCGCGCGGAGCAGCGCCTGCACGCCTGGCTGCGCGAGCACTGCCCACGGATCACCGAGCGCGTCTCGATCGAGGAAATGCGCGCCGCGCGCGAGCAGCTCGCCCGCAGCGAGCCGCACAACGCCCACGATTTCACCTATCTGCGGATCACCGCACTGGCGGCGCACGCGCGTGCCTGCGGATACGCGGACGAGGTGGCCGAGCGCGCCTTCCAGGTATTCTTCGCCGCACGCAACGAGCTGCAGCCCTACGCTGACGTTCAGCCGGCGCTCGAGCGCCTGCGTGCGCGCTACAAGCTGGCGTCCCTCAGCAACGGCAATGCGGATCTCGCGCTGATCGGCCTCGCGCCGCTTTTCAGCGTCTCGCTGAATGCGCGTCAGATCGGTGTCGCGAAACCTCATCCCCGCTGCTTCGAGCAGCTCGCGCGTGACCTGCGTGTCGAGGCGCGGAACATACTGTACGTCGGCGACGACCCGTTGCTGGACGTCGAGGCAGCACGCGCCGCAGGCCTGCGCACCGCCTGGATGAACCGCAGCCACGCGCCCTGGCCGCCCAACCTCGAGCCAGCCGACCTCGACGTTGCGGACTGCACGCAGCTGGCACAACTGTTAGCAGTCGACGCCGTCAGCTGCCAAAGCTGAACCGCAAATAAATACGACTACGTCACGGAACTTGGCCATTATGTGAGGTGAACTTTAGGCGTGCGCTGCCGTTGTATTAGGTAGGGAGACGTGCTCAGGAGGTCTGTAACAGCCATGTCTGACACACACTCATCCTGCCGGGTGCAGCCGGTCGCCAATCTGAAGGAATACTTCAGGGACGCGCTGCACGGCGCTCTGGAAAGCCAGCAGCTCTCGGTCGAAGACCAGACCGAGCACTACGTGGTCAATCTGCTGACGCTGTTCTCCCGCTCCGAGGCGCTGTTCGACCTCACCCCAGAGGGCCCGCGCCTGAAGCCGCTGGTCGTCATGTTGTCCGAAGCGCTCGAGGCGCGCTCGGCCGACGACCGCAATCGCAACCTGCAGCGCCTGGGCGACGTGTCGCTGTTCGTCGCCGGATTCTTCGCGCAGAGCTTCGCGCGCAAGCTGATCGACATCGACTATCACATCGCCATGGGAGGGCGCGCCTACGGCGTGCTCGCCGAAGCGCTGTCCCGCGGCAAGGGCAGGGTGCTCGGCAACGTGTTCGCGGAGCTGTCGCAGAAATTCCAGCCGATGGTCGATGCGCTCAACGAGCTCGCGGAGACCGCCTACGCGCATTCGGACAAGGACATCCTGCGACTGTACGAGATCTGGCTGAAGACCGGCAGCCGCCGCTGCTACGCGCTCCTCAAGCGGCTCGGCGTCGATCCGACCGCGGCCGCCGGAGCGCAGCTCGCCCACTGATCCCGTGATCCTGACGCAGCTGCAGCAGCTCATCGGCGGCATCTACGACGTCAGTGTCGCTCACGACGTATATGACTTCCTGGTCACCGACCGCACGCGCCTCCCGGCATCGGTCCGCGGCCGGGCCTCGGAAGAGGATCTCATCGTCGCGCAGCCGGCGGAGACCGGCGGCGAGGCGGGAGTTTCCCTCTATCTCGATCCCGACCTGTTGGAAAGGCTGCGGCGCGAGGATCCCATGGTGCGCCTGCACGATGGCAACGTCGCGGATTACTGCAAGGCGCTCGAAGGCGTCAGTCACTTCCTGTACCTCGCGTGGAACGCCGGCCACGATCGGCCCGTCTCCATCCTGGAGCTCGAGATGCAGGCGGAGGTCGACAAGTACGTCGCGAGCTACTGGCTGCTGCGCCGCCAGCTGCCGGGCCGATTCCCCGCGGAGCTGCGCCGCATTCTGTTCGAGCGCGCCCGCATCGATCCGCGGCTGGCCGACGGGCGGGAAGACCTCTATCGCGAAGCCAGCCGGTATGCGGAAAAGTTCTGCCGCCGGCTCGAGCAATCGCTGCGCCGCCGCGGCGCCGGCACGGAAGGCGAGGTGCTCAGCGAGCTGCGGCGCTTCTACCGCCTGAGCAATGCGCGCAAGCTCGCGCATATCGATCGATAGGCGAAAATCGCTCGGCGATTTCGGCCCAAGTGGCCCGGCTAGTATCCTCCCTGAGCCCTTCACGCCGCCGCTCGCGCTTGCGCTCCTCGAGCTCGCGCATCATCTTGATCCACTCGGAGAGCTTGCGCAGGTCGGTGCGCGTCGTGTTGCCGCTGCTCTTGGTGCGGGCGGCACCGGAGCGGTTCGAGTACGGGTCGCAGGAGCTCTGCGGCGCTTCCAGCTGCAGCTCCGTGGACTCGCGCTGGATCTCGAGCTTCGGGCGCTCGATCAGATCCGCGGGCGCATCCACCCATTCGACGTAGGCGTTTCCGCGGTCGTCGTGGCGGACACGGGAGAGGCGGCGGCGTTCGCCTGAGCTGTCCTGCTTGCGGCTCTCCCCGCCGTCGATCTTTTTTGTACTGGCGTCCAAGGAAGCACTGAAAACGGCAATCCGCGGCTCGCGGACGCATTGACCTTAGCAGCGCATCCGTCGCCCTTCTGAGACATTCGTCACGGATCAGTCCGCGGTCCCGCTTGTGCCCCGCCGGATCGGACATAACGTGCCCGCAGCAGTCCGATCGCCGTCTTGCCGTCGCGGATCCGGCCGTTCTCCGCCCACTCGCAGGCCTCGCTGAACGGCACCCAGTGCACCTCGATCACCTCCGCCTGCTCGTGAGCGACCGTCGCCGGCTCCATGCCCGTCGCCAGGAAGAGATGCAACACCTCGCTGAAGATTCCGGGAGAGCTGAGGTAGGAGCCGAGGCTGAGCCACTCGCGCGCGCTCACGCCGGCCTCCTCGATGAGCTCGCGCTGCGCGGTGAGGAGCGGCGGCTCGTCCGGTTCCAGCTTTCCCGCCGGCAGTTCCCACAGCCAGCCGTCCGCCACATAGCGGTACTGCTTCAGCAGGCAGACGCGCTCCTGCGCATCGATCGCAACTGCCGCCGCGCCGCCGGGATGGTGAACGACCTCGAGCGATGCCGTATGACCGTTCGGCAGCCGCACTTCGTCGGTGGTGAGCGAAATGATCCGGCCCTGAAAGTGCGTCGTCCGCTTCTCAGGCTTCATGCGGCGAGCCTAGCACGGTTACACTTTGAAACCTCTGCGGCGCTTTTCTGCAGGGTGATAGCCGCGCCGACCGAGGTATAGTCGTGATGTCCAAGCGAGGAGATCTGCGCATTGAAACCGCCATCGGAGCAGTACGAGGCCGTTTTTCTTCATGCGGGCTGGCGCTGCGCGAGCACTTATGTGTGGAGCCGCTTCCGCCGCAATCCGTCCACGACCGGCTTCTACGAGCCCTTCGGCGAATCCCTGTCGCGCTGCTCGCCGAAGCGCATCCGGCGGCAGACTCCGCAGGGATGGAACTCGCGTCATCCCCCGCTCGCGTTGCCTTACGCCGAGGAGTACTGCCCGCTGCTGCGCCCGCTCATCAAGGGTGTGCCGGGATATCGCAGGGAGTTCGCGCTGGCGCGATATTTCCCGACGAACGCAGGCGTAGGGCCGGAGACCCGGTATCTTTCGCGACTCATCAGGCATGCGCGCCGCCGCGGCACCTATCCCGTGTTCGGGTTCTCGCGCTCTCTCGGACGCGCGCCGGCACTCAAGCAGGCGCTCGGCGGCTATCACATCGTCGTGCGCCGCAATCCGCTGCAGCAGTGGCTCTCCTGCCGCAGCTACCGCGAGGAGGTGCCGCTCGCCTATTTCGAGTTGAGTCATTTCCTCATCCTGGCGCTGGCCCCCGCAGGCAGTCCCGCGCAGCGCTTCGCCGGCATGCTCGGCCTGCCGCGCCTGCCTCGCGGTCTGGAGCGGCAGTACAAACTCCTCTACGCGCAGCTCTACCCGTGGAGCGAGGAGCTGTCGTATCGCGCGTTCACCGCCGTCTCGCTCTTGTCGCATGGGGCGGCCGAAGCCGCCGCCGATCTGGTGCTCGATGTCGACCGGCTGGCCCGCTCGCCACAGTACCGCGACGCGGTGGGCACGCGCATTCTGGCCGATGTCGGCCTCAGCATCGATTTCGATGACTGCCGGGTGCCGAGCCGCGATCCGGCGCTGGTGCCGGTGGATTTCGCCGCCATCGAGCGGGATGTCAGGCAGCGGCTCATCTCCTGCAGCGCCGACCTCGGGTCGGTACCCGCCCCGGCGCACGCGATGGAGTGAGGGACCTGTCCAGTGGAGGATCAGCGCCGGCGCTGTATGCTGAACACGTGACGTCATTCAGTGACAGCGGCTCATCGGATTACGTATAGTCCCCCGCCGTCATGTCGACGGCGTCACATTTGGCAAAGCTCAACGGCCCGCAGCGCCGGGCGGTGACCTACGGCGAGCCGCTGCCCGACGGCGCAGGCGCGCCCAAGGGCTACAAGTCCGGTCCGCTGCTGATCGTGGCGGGCGCGGGCACCGGCAAGACCGACACGCTGGCGCATCGCGTCGCGCATCTCGTCATCCACGGAGTGGACCCGGCGCGCATCCTGATGCTGACTTTCACGCGGCGGGCCGCCGCCGAGATGCGCCGGCGCGCGTACGAGATCACCAAGCAGGCGCTCAACGAGACCCTCGGCGGCGTCAGCCAGAGCATTCTGCAGCGCCTGAGCTGGGCCGGCACCTTCCATTCCGTCGGCAACCGGCTGCTGCGCCATTACGCCCGGCACCTGAAGCTCGATCCGCAGTTCAGCGTGATCGATCGCGGTGACTCGGCCGATCTCATGGACGGCGTGCGCCAGGAGCTCGGGCTGGCGCAGAAGGAGCAGCGCTTCCCGCGCAAGGACACCTGCCTGCAGATCTACTCCCACCGCGTCAACACCAGCGCCCGCTCAAGGAGACGCTCGAGGCGCAGTATCCGTGGTGCGCGCAGTGGGAAGCGGATCTGACGCGTCTCTATCGCGCCTACGTCGAGCGCAAGCAGCGCTACAGGCTTCTCGACTACGACGATCTGCTGCTCTACTGGCAGATCATGATGTCCGATCCGCGGCTCGCCGCAGCACGTCGGCGGGCATTTCGATCACGTGCTGGTCGACGAATACCAGGACACGAACATGCTGCAGGCGGAGATCCTGCACGCGCTGAGGCCCGATGGCGCCGGGCTCACGGTCGTCGGCGACGATGCGCAGGCGATCTATTCGTTTCGCGCCGCCGCCGTCGACAACATTCTGGGTTTTCCCGACCGGTTCGAGCCGCGCGCCGAGGTGATCACGCTGGCGCAGAACTACCGCTCCACGCAGCAGGTTCTCGATGCCGCCAATGCGGTGATGGCCGAGGCGCCGCGCCAGTACCGCAAGCACCTGTTGGCGACCCGCGGCGAAGGCCCGCGGCCGCGGCTCGTGACCGTGGATGATCTGCAGACGCAGGCGGAGTCGATCTGCAACGAGGTGCTAGCGCCGCGAAGCGAACGTGCCGCTGCGCAAGCAGGCGGTGCTCTTCCGCACCTCCAGCCACAGCGACGTGCTGGAGATCGAGCTCGCGCGCCGCCAGATCCCGTTCGTGAAGTACGGCGGTCTGAAGTTCCTCGAGGCCGGCGCACATCAAGGACCTGCTGGCCGTGCTGCGCTGGGCCGACAATCCGCGCAACACCCTGGCCGCATTCCGCACGCTGCAGCTGCTGCCCGGCATGGGACCCGGCAATGCGCGCCGCGCCATCGATCACTTCGAAGCCAACGGCGGCGCCCTCGGCTCCCTGCAGAGCTTCACGCCGCCGCCCGGGACGGCCCAGGACTGGCGCAAGCTGGTCGAGCTCCTGGTCGCGCTCGCCGATCCGCAGCGCCCGTGGCCCGGGCAGGTGCACCTCGCGCGCGAGTGGTATCGCCCGCACTTCGAGCGGCAATACGAGCACTTCCACACGCGCCTCGGCGATCTCGACCAGCTGGAGGTGCTCTCCGGCCAGTACCCCTCCCGCGAGCGCTTCCTGACCGAGCTCACCCTCGATCCGCCGAACGCCACCAGCGATCTCGCCGGCCGTCCCGCGCTCGATGAGGACTTCCTGGTGCTCTCGACCATCCACTCCGCCAAGGGCATGGAGTGGGACACCGTCTACCTGCTCAATGTCGTCGACGGCAGCTTCCCCAACGAGTTCGCCACCGGCAAGCCCGAGCTGATCGAGGAGGAGCGGCGCCTGCTCTACGTCGGCCTGACCCGCGCCCAGAACGACCTCCTGCTGATGGCGCCCCTGAAATTCCACCTGACATCGCAACATCGCCAGAGCGACCAGCACGTCTACGGCGGCCGCAGCCGCTTCCTCACCGACAAAGTCCTCAAAACGCTGGATTCCGCCACCTTCCAGAGCCCCCGCGCCACCGGCGACACCCTGCGACGGAGGAGACCGGGACGCCGACCTCGACGTCAGCGCCCGCCTGAAAGAGATGTGGTAGCGGGCCGGCGCCTCCGCGCTCGGCGGGGGATCGATTGCAAAGGGATTTCCCGGGGCGTGAAAAACAGGGATGTTTTTTCCGCAGCCTACATGGACGTACTCGCGGCGGCCGGGTAATCCCGTGCAAGCGAGTCGCCGGGATCCTGATTTCAAAGGCTAGTCCTGCGTCCCAGGTTTCACGAACTTCAAAGTGAACCGATCGCTCTCCCCAATGGCCTCGTACCGGGCGCGATCGATATTCCCCAGCCGATAATCCGGCGGCAGCGTCCACACCCCCGCAGGATAGTTCCTGGTGTCCTTCGGATTGGCATTGACCTCCGAAGAAGCCACCAGCCTGAACCCCGCCGCCTCGATCAGCCGGATCGCGTAGTCCTGCCTGACATAGCCGCTCTTGGCCCGCGGGTCCTGCGCCAGCGCTGGATCGCCGCGATTGTCGACCACCCCGAACACCCCACCCGGCGCCAGCGCGCGATAGATCGTGGCCAGCGCCTGCTGCGCATCTCCGAGCGCCATCCACTCGTGCAGGTCGCCGAAGCTCACCACCATGTCCACCGATCGCGGCTGCAGCACATCGGTCCCATTCAGCGGAAAAGTCACCACCTTGATCCCGCCGTACAGATCCGGCCGGGAGGCGAGCAGCCTGCGATAGCCGGCGAGGCGCGCCTCGAGGAAGCGGCTGCCCGGATCCGGCGCGATCACCCCCGCGATATAGCCGATGCCCCTGGCCTGCAACATCGGCGCGATGATCTCCGTGTACCAGCCCGACTCCGGCCAGACCTGCAGTACCCGCATTCCCGGCCGGATGCCGAAAAAGAGGAGCGTCTGCTTGGGATGGCGGTACTGGTCGCGACCCCGATCCGCCGCGGTGCGCTGGCTACCCGCGAGGGCTACGTCGAGGGCGCTGGCGGTCGTCTCCCGACTGGGCGTCGTGGTAGCGCACCCGGCCATCAGCCCGCCGGCGGCCAGGACGCATGCCAGGGTGATCGCGCGGGCTGTGACTTTCAATGGCAGGTGCATGAGAGCGTCATTCTGGAGGGCCGCGCGAGCAAAAAAAACCCCGCCGAAGCGGGGTTTGTCTCAAGGACGTGAAGGACGCTTGTTTTCAGCGTCGGAATGGACCGCCGCCTTGCCGCGCACGCGGCGCGCGTTCCTGGGCCTCATTGACCCGTAGCGCGCGACCGCTCATCTGAAAGCCGTTCAGGGCCTGTATTGCCCCCTGGGCCTCGCTCTGCGACATCTCGACGAAACCGAAGCCGCGCGGCCGGCCGGTTTCCCGATCGTTGATGAGCTTGACCGATTCCACCTTGCCATGACGCTCGAACAGTGCTTTTACGTCCTGCTCGGTGGCATTGAAGGGCAGATTGCCCACATAGATCGTCGTCATCCGGAAGTCTCTCTTCGGAATGCGCACAGCGGCGAGCCGCGCGAGGCGGTCGCATGTGCCGCGTGATCGTGGATTACGTGACGGGGAGGGGATTCGAGCGAAACAACGGAACTCAAGCGTAATCATCCCTGGAGGGATACTAACAAGACACATGCTACTCCTGTTTGTTTATTGGCGCAAAGTCGGCATCCTGCCGCTTTGCGCGGCCAGCTTTATGGCTTTATTTACCCCGCGGCCCGAGGGCGGCCTCGGGCCGCTTAGTTAGTTGCTTTCGGGCAACACACGGGCAAGCGTCGGGGCTAGCTGCCGGCGGGTTCCAGGTAGGCGTAGCCGTCGAGCTCGCTCTCGTAGAACCGCTTCAGCATCTGGCTTTCCGTGAGGGTCATGCGCCCGTCCCGGATCGCCCGCTCGCAGTCCCGTGCCAGGGCGGGGTACAGCTCCGCGACGTCATACTCCATGTACTCGAGGACCTTGTTCGCCGTATCGCCCTTCACGATCTCCTCGATCCACCAGCCGCCCTCGTCATGCAGCCGCACGTGTACCACGTGCGTGTCGCCGAAGAGGTTGTGCAGGTCCCCGAGCGTCTCCTGGTAAGCGCCGACCAGGAAGACGGCCAGGTAGTACTTCTCGCCCGGCTTCAACTCGTGCAGTTCCAGGGTGCGCTTGACGTCCCGCAGCGAGACGAAATGGTCGATCTTGCCGTCCGAGTCGCAGGTGATATCCGCCAGGACGCCCGTGCGCGCGGGACGCTCGTCGAGCCGATGGATCGGCATGATCGGGAACAGCTGGTCGATGGCCCAGCTGTCGGGCAGCGATTGAAACACCGAGAAATTGCAGAAATACGTATCCGACAGGATCGACTCCAGCCCCTCGAGCTCCTCCGGCAGCCGCTCGAGGCGGCGGCAGCAGTCGCGGACGCGGGCGCAGGTCGCCCAAAAGAGGCGCTCGGCCAGCGCGCGGAATTCCAGCGACAGGAGGCCGAGATTGAACATCTGCAGCACCTGGTCGCGCGCCGTCAGGGCGTCGTGGTAGCACTCCACCAGCCGCCGCTCGCTCACGGAACGGAACGCGCCGAACAAGTCCACGACCGGCTGCGGCAGCTCCTCTTCGCCGCCGTAATCCTCATCCTCCTTGCCGGTCACCCGGAACTTGTCGAGCGCCGATGAGCCGAGCGCGTCGAATACCAGCACGCTGTGGTATGCCGCGATGGCCCGGCCGGACTCGCTGATGATCATCGGGTGCGGGATGTCGCGCGCGTTGCAAACGCTCGCGATCCGATAGACGACATCGCTCGCGTATTCGTTGAGCGTGTAGTTCATCGACGAGGAGTAATTCGTACCGCTGCCGTCGTAGTCGACGCCCAGGCCGCCCCCCACGTCGATGTACTGCAGCCCCGCTCCCATGAGCTTGAGCTCTGCGTAGACGTGCGCCAGCTCGTTGATGGCATCTTTCACGCGCCGGATGTCCTGCAGCTGGCTTCCGGGATGGCAGTGCACGAGCTGCAGGCAATCCAGCATGCCGCGCGCCTTCAGTACCCCGAAGAGCTCCACGATCTCGGTGATGAAGAGGCCGAATTTCGACTTCTCGCCCGCGGACTCCCGCCACCGGCCCGAGCCCTCCGTGAAGAGCTTCACCCGTACGCCGAGGCGTGGCCGCACCTGATAGCGCTCGGCGTGCTTGAGGATGAGCCCGAGCTCATCGAAGTTCTCCACGACCGGAATGATGGTCCGCCCGAGCTTGGTGGCGAGCGTCACGGCCTCGATGTAGCTGTCGTCCTTGAAGCCGTTGCAGATGATCAGCCGCTCGGGAGCATTCTCGGTCATCGCCATCACCGCGAGGAGCTCGGGCTTCGAGCCGACCTCGAGGCCGAACCCGAAGTCCTTCCCGTAGCGGTAAACCTCCTCCACGACGAGGCGCTGCTGGTTCACCTTGATCGGGAATACGGCTGCGTAGCGGTTGTGGTAATCGTTCTCGGCGATCGCCTGCGCGAAGGCGGCGTGCAGATGCTTCAGGCGGTGCGCCAGGATATCGGAGAACCGCACCACCACCGGTGTGGTCAGGTCCCGAGCCTCCAGGCCCTCGACGACCTCGTAGAGGTCGATGTCCCGCCCGGGCTGTGCGTCGGGGCTGACCACGACGTGACCGGCCGCGTTGATGCCGAAGTAACCCTTGCCCCACGCACTGACGTGGTAGAGCTCCAGGGAGTCCTCGATGCGCCAGGGCTGGGCCGGGTTGAACTTGCGAGCGCCGTTCAAGGCGCTCTTCGGGTCTACTGCCACGTGCGAGAGTCCGGTATGTTCATTGGCGAAAATCGTCGAGACGATTTTCGCGAGACCCTACACGTTTTCCGCGGGCCAGGGAACGGCCCTGTCCCGCTATTCCTTGGAAGCGTCATTGGAAACGGCAACGGGGTGTTTGGGGTCCCTGATCCACTCGCTCCAGGAGCCGGCGTAGAGGCGCGCGCCCTGAAGTCCGGCCACTTCCATTGCCAGCAGGTTGTGGCAGGCGGTCACGCCCGAGCCGCACATGCAGATCGTGGCGTCCGGCGGCACCCCCTCGAGGGTGTTCGCGAACCGCTCGCGCAAAGTGCCGCGAGCGAGGAACCGCCCGGCGGCGTCGACGTTGTCCGTGAACGGATGATTGCGGGCGCCGGGAATGTGGCCTGCCACCGGATCGATCGTCTCGTTGCGGCCCCCGAACCGGTCGGCGCTGCGGGCATCGACCAACACGACGTCCGCGGAGGCGAACTGTCGCGAAGCGATGAGCTCCTCGAGCGCGGTCGTGCTCACGGCCATGTCCGCATCCGGGCGCGGATCGAAGCGCCGGGCAGGCCGCTCGCGCTGCGCCTGAGACTCGAGAGGCGTCGTGTCGAGCGGCAGGCGCTCCTCCTGCCAGGCCGCGAAGCCACCATCGAGTACCGCCACTCGCGTATGCCCCAGCCAGCGCAGCAGCCACCAGAGCCGCGCGGCGTGGGCTCCGGAGCTCTGGTCGTAGGCGACCACCTGCACCTGCGCGTCGATACCCCACCGTCCGAGGCGCTCTGCCATCTCATCGACCGGTGGTAGCGGATGTCGGCCCGTCGCGGCGGAGACCTTCCCGGACAGATCGTGGTCCAGGTGTGCGTACAGCGCACGTGGAATACGTGCGCTCGCGTACGCGTCCCGGCCCCACTCCGGGCGCCCGAGATCGAAGCGGCAATCGATGACCGCCAGGTCCCGATCCTCGAGCCGCGCGGCAAGCTGCCGCGGAGTTATGAGCGTCGTCTGAGACATATCCGGATCTTCGCGCCTTTCGCTACAATTGTCACAAATGGCGATTGACATTTATTGGGGCAGCGGCAGCCCGTACGCCTGGCGGGTGCTGCTCGCGCTCGAATACAAGCGCCTGCCCTACACCAGCCATCTGCTGCAGTTCTCCAAGCAGGAGCACAAGTCGCCGCAGATGCTCCACATGAATCCCCGCGGGCGCGTGCCAGTACTCAAGGACGGGGAGTACGTCTGCTTCGAGTCGCTCGCCATACTCTACTACCTCGACCTCAAATATCCCGACCCGCCGATCTTCGGCCGCGGCCCCGAGGAAGCCGGTACCATCATGCGGGTCATTTGCGAGTACCAGGCGTATATCGAGCCGCACCTGACGCGAATCCTCGACGCGGTGTTCACGAAGAGCGCCGACCTGCGCAGTGACGACATCACGCGCGCCATGCACGCGGCCGCCAGCGAGGCCCGCACCATCGAGGGCCGGCTGTCGAAATCCGACTGGGTGGTCGGCGAGAGCTTCTCGGCGGTCGACATGGTGATCTTTCCGGGCTTCCAGCTGCTGAAGCGTGCACTCGAGCGGCCCGAGGCGCGCGAGCTGGCTTCCCGCTTCATGCCCGTGGAGGTGAACTACCCGGCGGTCGCCCGCTGGGTCGCGCGCATCGAGTCGTTGCCTGGTTACGAGCGCACGTATCCTCCTCATTGGCGGCGTTGATCGGGTAACCTATCCGTATCATGACCGAGCACAAGATCCACGTAGAATTCCCCGGCCGCATTCTCATCGTCGGCTTCGGCAGCATTGGGCAGGGCCTGCTGCCGCTCATCCTGCGGCACATCGGCATCGCTCCGGAGCGGATCACCATCGTGACCGCGGAAGACAAGGGCAGTGCCGAGGCGGCGAGCTATGGCATCCGTTTCATCAAGGAGCGCCTCACTCGCGAGAACCACCGCCGGATTCTCAACCCGCTGCTCGGACGCGGCGACTTCCTGATCAACGTCTCCGTGGAGGTGTCGAGCATCGCACTGATCAAGCTCTGCTGGGAGAAGGGCGCGATGTACCTCGACACGTGCATCGAGCCCTGGCCGGGAGGCTATACCGATCCGACCGTCCCCGCCGGCAAGCGCACCAACTACGCCATGCGCGAAGAAGCGCTGGCAATGCGTCCGGGCAATGCGCGCGCGCCGACCGCGGTGCTCACGCACGGCGCCAACCCGGGGCTGGTGTCGCATTTCGTCAAGCAGGCGCTGCTCAACATCGCCGCCGACGCCCAGGTGGATGCCGGCAAGCCGGGCTCCCGCGCCGATTGGGGCGAGCTCGCGCGCCAGCTCGGCGTCAAGGTCATTCACATCGCGGAGCGCGACACCCAGGTCGCGCGCGTGCCCAAGGAGCCCGGCGAGTTCGTCAACACCTGGTCGATCGACGGCTTCGTGAGCGAGGGCGCGCAGCCGAGCGAGATGGGGTGGGGAACTCACGAGCGCAACTTCCCGCGTGACGGCAAGCGGCATGACTTCGGCTGCATGGCGGCCATTTACCTCATGCAGCCCGGCGCCGGCACACGTGTGCGCACCTGGACGCCCCGGGGCGGTCACTTTCACGGCTTCTGCATCACCCACGGCGAGGCCATCTCGATCGCGGACTACCTGACCGTACGCGACGGCGCGCAGGTCGCGTACCGGCCGACGGTGCATTACGCGTACCATCCTGCGATTCGGCCGTCATATCCGTTCACGAGCTGGCCGGTCGCAACTACGTACAGCAGGAGCGCCAGCGCATCCTCATGGACGAGATCGTGAGCGGCGTCGACGAGCTCGGCGTGCTGCTCGCCGGGCACAAGAAGAACGCGTACTGGTACGGCTCGCAGCTGGCGATCGAGGAGGCGCGCAAGCTCGCCCCCTACAACAACGCGACCAGCCTGCAGGTCACCGTCGCCGTGCTCTCCGGCGTCGTGTGGGCAATGGAGAACCCGAACTGCGGCATCGTCGAGCCCGACGAGATCGATTTCCGGCGCAACCTGGAGATCTGCATGCCGTACCTCGGCCCGGTCGTCGGCCGCTACACCGACTGGACGCCGCTGCACGAGCGCGAGCGGTTGTTTCCCGAGGACCTCGACAAGACCGACCCCTGGCAGTTCAAGAACGTTCGCGTTACCTGGTAAGCAGGCCGTAGTCGATTTCAACGATGACCAGCGTGCGGCTACCTGCCGGTAGCTCCACAGTCACTTCGTCATCCAAGCTTCGACGCAGCAGCGCGCGTCCAAGCGGCGAGTCCATGCTGATATAGCCAGGCTCGCGGTCGAATTCGTCGGGCCCAACAACACGGTAGCGCGATTGAGTACCGTCGTCGGACTCGACCGTGACCCACGCGCCGAAATACACCTTGTTGCGAGCCGCGGGCGGCTGATCGACGATAACCATGCCGTCGAGGCGTTTTCGCAGAAAGCGCACCCGCCGGTCGATCTCACGCAGCCGGCGTTTACCATAAGTGTATTCGGCATTCTCGGAGCGATCTCCCTGAGCCGCCGCCTCGGACACGGACTGTGTCACCCTGGGCCGCTCGTGCCGCCAGAGCTGCTCGAGCTCCGCGCGCAGGCGCTGCGCCCCCTCGGGCGTGATGTATTTCGATGCCGCCGGCGCGGCTGCGCGGAATCGTCCCATGACGACGATTTTGTCAAAAGCCCGGTGTTCTGTGGAACGGGTCACGGACGCCGTTGCGCGGCGAAACTACGCTTTCCACCGTGGCTACCAAGTACTACACGCACTTCGTAACCGGCGAGCCGCAGGCGCTGACCGCGCCATTGGCGAGCGAGTGGAGCGGTGTAGTGGAGCTGCGGCATCCGCTGGAGACCGGCGGAGGTACGCGCGAGCTGCGATGCCTGCTCGCGCAGAGCTTCGATCTCGACTCGGAAGAGATCAAGATTCTGCATTGGGCGCGTTTGCATTGAGCGTGATCGGTATCCCCTAGCGGACTTCCTTCCCTTCATCGAAAGTCCGCATTTCGAACCCCCGGTCCTCACGGACTGGGGGTTTTTTTTATGGGCTTGTTCATTGGCGCAAATCGCTCCCGGCGATTTGCGCCAGCGCGGCCGTTGCACGGGATTCACCTCGCGGCCCAGGGAACGGCCCTGGGCCGCTCTTTAGATTTGCTTTCGCACGGCGCACGGACTGGGGTCGCCTGATGCCGACAGGCTGCTCTACGGGACTGCCGAGATGCCATAATCAGCGACGATGAAGCCTTCTCGCCTCGGTATTGCTCTGCTCGCCTGCCTGGCTCTAGGCCTCGGTGCCTGTTCGCTGCTGCGGCCGCCCCCTCGTCCCATCACGGTCACGCCCAAGAAAGTCGCGCCGGTCGAGCCTCTGGCGCCCCTTCCAGTGGAGACGGAGCGGTTCGTGCTGGCGCCGGGACAGGACGTCGTGGGGACCCTGCAGATCGTCAAAATCCGCAAGGACGAGACACTGAGTGATATCGGCAGGCGCTTCAATGTCGGCCTCGGGGAGATGACCCGGGCGAACCCCAACGTCGATCCCTGGATACCCAAGCCCGGTACACCGGTGGTCGTGCCCACGCAGTACATCCTGCCGGGTGCGCCGCATCGGGGCATCGTCGTCAACGTCGCCGCGATGCGCATTTTCTACTTCCCGCCCCACAAGCGCGGCAAGCCGCAAATCGTCATCACCCACCCGGTCGGCATCGGCAGGCAGGGCTGGAAGACACCGATCGGGGTTACCCACGTGCTCTGGCACGAGAAGAACCCCGTGTGGCACGTCCCGCCCTCGATCATCGCCGAGCACCGTCAGGAAGGGGACATCCTGCCCAAGGTCATGGGGCCGGGGCCCGACAATCCGCTCGGCGACTACGCGCTGCACCTCGGCTGGCCTGGCTATCTGATCCATGGAACCAACAAGCCGGTCAGCGTCGGACTGCGGGTCAGCCACGGTTGCGTTCACCTGTTTCCGGAAGACATCGCGCAGATCTTCAAGATGGTGCCGAATGGCACCGAGGTGCGGGTCGTGAATCAGCCGTACCTCTTCGGCTGGAACGACGGACACCTCTACCTGCAGTCGGCCGGACCGTTGGGGGACGACAAGCGTCCGTGGAAGAAGGAGTCCCGCCGGCTGCTCGCGCTGACGCTGACCCATGACCAGCGTGTCGAGCTCCGGCGGCATCACGACAAGATCGACTGGGGTCGTGTCGCGCAACTCGTGAACGGCCCGGTTGGCGTGCCGATCCCGGTCTCCGGCGTCGATCAGAACACCGAACAGAGCGCCGGCCAGAAAGTCGACGGCAGCGGTGGCGATGGCCTCGAGCAGGTGCTTGCGAGCGTGCGCCTGGTGCAGAACGTTTTGCCCGCGGGCTCCACCTGGGATGGCAAGACCGACTTGCCGCTGACCGACGCGGAGTTCAACAAGCTGATGTCCGGCACGGACCAGGGTGCTTCAGACAATGCCGCGTCAGGCAGTGAGCGCGCCGCTCCCGCAGCCACGCCCGCCGCCACCGGACCCACCCGCAACTAGTATGAAGCGCTGGATCCGGGCTCCTGCCCGGCCCAGCGCGCCTCGGGCAACGCCGAAGCGGCTAAGCGCGGTTTTTTGCCCGAGGCTCCGCCACCTGCGGCGGCGGGGCACATCCCTGTGCCGGGACGCAAAATTCTGCCGCTTCATGCCGTCGGCGGCGACACGAGTCGATGGGCAACTAGATATGAAGCGACCTACAGCGGCGGGGCACATCCTGTGCCTCGGGTCGTGGTGCTTCATGATTCGGTTCGGCGTCGGTCCTGGTGCTGTGGTAGAGTCCGCGCCAATAACAAGAACGCGGCGGGGATTCACATCAGTGGTTGAACGCGTTGCGCCCGGTCTGGAGCTCGCGCGAACCCGGACCGAGCCGATCATCGCGCGGCTGCCGACCGCCGTCACCGCCTTCGTGGGCCGCACTCTCAAGGGGCCGGTGCATCGCCCCGTGACAGTCACCAGCTTCGCCGAATTCCAACAGGTGTTCGGCGGCCTGTGGCAACCGTCGACCATTTCCTACACCGTCGAGCAGTTCTTCGAGCACGGCGGCGGCCGCGCCATCATCGTGCGTGTCGCCAACGGCGCCCGCCCACCCACCATCACGCTGCCGGCCGGCGCCGGCGCGCTCCGTCTCGCAGGTGTCAATCCAGGCTCCAGGGAGTATCTGCGGGCGTCGGTCGATTACGACGGCATTCCGGAGGGTGATACCGATCGCTTCAACCTGGTCATCCAGCGGATCCGTTCGGCGGCCTCGGAGCTCATCGAGGATCAGGAGATCTACCGCCGTGCGTGCCTGCGCGCGGACCCCGGCGGCCGCGGTCTTGCCGATCTTCTGCCGCAGTCGCGCCTGGTCCGTGCAATCGAGCCGCTTCCGGCGCAGCGGCCGGATCGTTCCGCCGGGCCCGGCGGCTCCGGGATCGGGTACGCCTTCTCCAACGCCGACGGCGACGATGGCGGCCCACTGACCGATTACGACATCATCGGGTCCGCGGCGGCCGGCACGGGGCTGTTCGCACTGCGAGCCGTTGACGGCTTCAACTTTCTTTGCATCCCACCGCTCTCGCGGGAGCAGGACGTGGGTCTCAGCGCGCTCCTGGTCGCGGCTCGTTATTGCCGCGAGCGCCATGCGATGCTGATCGTCGACCCGCCTGCATCCTGGGTCACGGCGCGCGCGGCTCTCGATGGCATGCGCGGCTGGCCGTTTCGCAGCGACAACGCGGTGATGTACTACCCGCGCGTCCAGGCGCTCGACCGGTTGCGTGGGCGGCCGGAGATTTTCGCTTCCTGCGGCGCGGTTGCCGGCATGCTCGCACGTTCCGACGAGGTCACCCCTCTGTGGTCGGCCATCGAAAGCCAGGAAGCGACTCTGCGCCCGGGCATGCAGCCCGCGGTAGGGGTCTCCGACGCCGATCGCCTGCGGCTCGCCCAGGTTGGAATCAACACGCTGTCCGTGCCCCGCACAGCTCCGGGAGGCAGCGGCGTTCGCGTGGATGCGCGCACGCTAGCGGCGGGCGGAAGCGGGTTCACCGGCGGGAAGTATCTTTCGGCCCGACGCCTGGGTCTGTGGGTCGCGGCGAGCGTCGAGCGCGGCACACGCTGGGTGCTGCTGGAGCAGAACGGCCCGGCAACCTGGGCGCGCGCACGCTCGCTGATCGACACGTTTCTCGAGGTGTTGTCGGAGCAGGGCGCATTCGCGGGCGCCGATGCCGATGATCGGCACTTCGTCATCTGCGACGAGCGTGTCAATCGCCCGGACACCGTCGCCGACGGGCGTGTCAATCTGTTGTTCGGTTTCGCGACCAGCAGGCCGGGGGAGTTCGATGCCTGGCTGGTCACCCATCACCCGGCCGCGAGCCGAGTGCGCCCGGTCAGCGTCAACCGGCAGGCCACCTCCCGCCAGCGCGTGGAGTGGGAAATAGAAACCACGATTCTGAAGAAGATGGACTATCGTTAAAGCGCTGGATCCGGCCATCGTGCCCGGCTAGCGCCGTCTCGATCAAAAAGCGCGGTTTTTGCTCGAGACTCCGCCACCTGCGGCGGCGGGGCACGTCCCTGTGCCTAGGCGCTGCTTCCCAACCTGTACTGCATGCGTGCATGATTCGCCCCGATGAGCCAGGGCGATACCAGTACACCGACCGACCCCAAAGCCGCAGCCGCGGCGGAAGTGGTCGTGGCCGGACGGCACGTGGTCTTCTCCCACGGCAAGGAGAGCGGACCCTGGGGACGAAAGATATCCTCGCTCGCCGAAGTCGCCCGCAGCGAGGGATATGAAGCGCACTCCGTCGATTACCGCGGGCTCGACGATCCACGCCAGCGTGTCGCGAGACTCGTCGAGTTCTGCAAGGAGCTCGCAGGCGACCTGGTGCTCGTCGGCTCCAGCCTCGGTGGCTATGTCGCCGTGGCCTCGGCGTCCCTGCTGCATGCGCGCGGCGTCTTTCTGATGGCGCCGGCTCTCTACATGCCGGGCCTGGCGGAACTGCGCGAGGGCGTGCTCGACTGTCCGGCAACTGTGGTGCACGGATGGCGGGACGAGGTCGTCCCCTACGAGCACAGCGTGCGCTTCGCGCAGACCTATCGCGCCGCGCTGCATCTTCTGGAGAGCGACCACAACCTGCACAATCAGATCCGCGTCATTCAGTATCTCTTCGAGTACTTTCTGATTGCGCTAGACCTTCCGGCGCTGGCCTTCGAATAGCAGTCCCAGGGGGCGGGGTTGAACTGGCTGTTGCATCGCGTGCTCGCGATATGGGTGCGATACCGGGTCCTGCCCGAGGATATCCCCGCCCGCCTGCAGAGCCGCCCGGCCGCCGTGTGCTACGTGCTCGAGCGGCGCAGCCTCACCGACCTCGCCATCCTGCAGCGCGCCTGCGTGCGGCTGAAGCTGGCTCGTCCGCGCAAGCGCCTGCTTGGCGGCTCGTCCGATCTGCGCTCCTACTTCTACCTGAGCCGGCCGCGCGGTTTCTGGGACGAGCGGCTCGACCGCCGGCCGCCGCCGCAGCTCGATCAGATGCTCGCGGCGCTCGACGCCGACCCCAACTTCGACATCGAGCTCGTGCCGGTCGCCGTCTATTGGGGACGCGCGCCGCAGCGCGAAGCTTCCTGGTTTCGGCTGCTGCTGGTGGAGAACTGGGCGCTCACCAGCCGCGCCCGCAAGCTCCTGCAGGTGGTCTTCAACGGCCGCAACACTCTCGTCGAGCTGGAAGAGCCCATCTCCTTGCGCAGCCTCCTCGGCGATGAGACCGGGCTGTCGGTGCGCGGCCGCCGCGTGGCCCGCTCGCTGCGGGCGCTTTACGCGCAGCACCGCGCTGCGCGCATCGGGCCCGACATGTCCCACCGGCGCACCATCGTCACACGAGTGCTGCGGACGCGCGCCGTGCGTGCTGCCGTTGCTCAGGAGATGCGCGAGAAGTCGCTCACGCGGCGCATGGCATTGCTCCAGGCCAAGCGTTATGCGGAAGAGATCGCAGCCAACTACTCGCATGCGTTCGTTCGGTTCCTGGAGCGTCTGCTGACCTGGCTCTGGAATCGCCTCTATGACGGCGTCGCAGTCGGGCATATGGAGACCCTCGAGCGCGCTGCGCAGGGCAACGAGGTCGTCTACGTGCCGTGTCATCGCAGCCACATGGATTATCTGCTGCTGTCCTACGTCATCTACGTCAACGGCTATCCCGTGCCGCATATCGCGGCCGGCATCAATCTCAACCTGCCCGTCGTCGGCCGGCTGCTGCGCATGGGCGGCGCCTTCTTCATTCGCCGCAAATTCCGCGGCAACGGCCTCTATACCGTCGTCTTCATGAAATACCTCGCGGCCATCATGGCGCGGGGCCACTCCATCGAGTACTTCATCGAAGGCGGCCGCAGCCGCACCGGCCGACTGCTGCAGCCGAAGACCGGCATGCTGTCGATGACCGTGCGCAGCTTCCTGCGCGACCCCGCGCGGCCGGTGGTGTTCCTGCCGGTGTATTTCGGCTACGAGCGCGTCGTCGAAGGCGCCACCTATCTCGGTGAGCTCTCCGGCAAGCCCAAGGAGAAGGAGAGCGTGCTCGGTCTGATGCGGGCCTTACGGAAGCTGCGGGAGCGCTTCGGGCGCGTGTACGTCAACCTGGGTGAGCCAATTGCGCTCGCGGACGTTCTCGATCGCCATGACAGCGAGTGGCGCACCAGGGCGTTCGATGAAGACGCCCGTGCCCCCTGGATTGCAGCGGCGGTAGACGACCTCGCGGGGCGCATCATGCGCAACATCAACGCCGCCGCCGCCGTCAACCCGATAAACCTGCTTGCGATCATCCTGCTGGCCATGCCGCGACAGGCTCTTCCGGAGGCCGACCTCGAGCGCCAGATCGACCTCTATCGCGCGTTGCTGCGGGCATCTCCCTACAGCGAGCGCATCACGCTCACCGACCTCAGCGGCGCCGGCATCATCGCCTACGGCGAGGCAATGAAAGTGCTGCAGCGGCAGAAGCACGTACTGGGAGACATCGTGCGCATGAGCGACGAGAGCGCTGTACTCGCCACGTACTTCCGCAATAACGTATTGCATCTCTTTGCCATGCCCTCCCTGCTGGCATGCGTCTTCGCCAGCAACGCGGAGGTGCGACATGAGGACATCCACCGCCTCGCCTGGCGCATCTACCCGTATATCGCCGCTGAGCTGTTTCTCCCTTGGAGCGAGGACGAGCTTGCCGCCGTGGTCGATGGCGTCCTCGATTGCATGCGGCAATGCGGTCTGATCCAATCCGATGACGCGACGAACCGTATGGCGCCGGCCGCCTCCCTCCTCGGGAGAGGCCATGCAGCTCTCGGTGCTGGCGCAGGCAACCATCCAGACCATCGAGCGCTACTACCTGGCCATTGCGCAGCTGGTCGCGGCCGGCAGCGGTGAGATCACGCAATCGGTGCTGGAGGAGCGCTGCCAGCTGAACGCCCAGCGCATCGCGATGCTCTACGGCCTCAACTCCCCCGAATTCTTCGACCGCACGCTGTTCGAGAACTTCATCGATCTGCTGCGCCGCCGCGGTGTCATCCGCTCGAGCCGGCATGGGCAAGCTCGAGTTCGACGACGTGCTGCTGCGAGTCGCGGCCGACGCGCAGTTCGTGCTGAGCGAGCAGATCCGCCACTCCGTCATGCGTTTCGCCCAGGACTCCGCGGCCTTCGCCGAGCGCCAGACGGCCTCGTCGTCATGAAGCACGTCACCCCGAGTCACGAAGCGGCGCGAGCGGTGCACCCCAGGCACAGGGATGTGCCCCGCCGCCGCAGGTGGCGGAGGCGCGGGCAAAAACCACGCTTTTGCCTGCCGCGCGCTGGGCCGGGCAGGAGCCCGGATCCAGCGCTATCCAACTAATCGTCCCAGCGCACCCGGCCGCGCAACTGCTTGGTCGTGCGCCGTTGGGTTTTGGTCTGCAGCCGCCGCTCCCGCGCCGCCCGTGTCGGCCGCGTAGCCTTGCGCGCCTTGGGCGCGACCGAGGCGCGCCGCACGAGCTCCGCCAGCCGCTCGAGCGCTTCCCGCCGGTTCCCCTCCTGGGTGCGCTGATTGCGCGCCACGATGATCAGCGCCCCATCGTCGGTGACCCGCCGGCCGGCCAGTGACCGCAGCCGCTCCTTCACTGCCGGCTCGAGCGACTGCGTGGCAGCGAGGTCGAATCTCAGCTGCGCCGCTGTGGCGACCTTGTTGACGTTCTGTCCGCCCGGTCCCGACGCGCGCACGAATGACCAGACGAGGTCCGCGTCCGGAAGCGAAATCTCCGGCGTGATTTGGACCGGCATGGGCGGCGACCTCAGGCGTTGAGGTCGGGGATGAGCTCGCTCTCGAGCCGTGTGATCTGATCCTTCAGCATCAGCTTGCGCTTCTTCAGCCGTTTGAGCTGCAGCTCATCGATGTGCACGTCGAGCGACAGGCGTGAGATCACCTCATCCAGATCACGATGCTCGATGCGCAGCTGGCGCAGCTTTTCCATGTTGCGGAAGAGCTCGCGGTCGACGTTGTCTTCGATTTCCGCCATGGGTTTCCCGGCGCACACTCCGCTCATGATGGCGGGTCTCAAGGGCCTGCGTCCTGCGCGAAGCCTGGCCGGCGGCCGCTATCATACGCCTGGATGGCGCCGGCACAGCCTTGAAAGGGCCGCGTTGAGCCCCATTCAGGGGCTATCTCGCCCCATGCGGCTTCCCTCCGGGCTTCCGCCGCGGACGACCCGATCGACTGCCGGCGAGGCCCGCCCGAGTGGCCTGAGCCTGAGTGCCCCGACGGCTGATGCCGGCGCTCTCCGCCGTGCATGCGCCGCCTCGGCCGCTCTGACGGCGCTCCCGCGGCGAGTCCCGTGGCCAGCATACCGGGCCCGATCGGCGCTGATGGAATCTTGTGGCCGATATAGCCCTCTATGTCCGGAAGGGATACCGCGAATTCCTCGCACGCGAAGCTGATTGCGTCCCCTTCCGCGCCGGCCCGTGCCGTGCGCCCGATGCGATGGACGTAGTCAGCCGCATCCTGCGGCAGGTCGAAATTGAAGACATGACTGACATCGGGGATGTGCAGTCCGCGCGAGGCGACGTCGGTCGCGATCAGCACGGCCAGATCGCCGTTGTGGAAGTCCCGCAGAAACCGCAGGCGCTTCGCCTGCGGCACATCGCCGGAGAGCGCCTGTGCGTGAAAGCCGTTGGCCTTGAGCATGCTCTCCAGCCGCTCGGCCATGCGCTTGGTGTTGACGAAGATCATGGTGCGGCGGGCCTCGGCCTGGCGAAGCAGGCCCACGAGCAGAGGAACCTTCTCCTCCATGGACGGGTAGTACATCATCTGCCGCACGAGGTCGACCGTCATCTTGTCGGGCTCGATGCGTACCAGCTCCGGGTTGTTCATGTGCTCGTAAGCGAGCTCCAGCACCCGGTACGACAGCGTCGCCGAGAAGAGCATCGATTGCCGGCGCTGCGGCTGCGGCAGGCGGCGCAGGATGTAGCGGATGTCCGCGATGAAGCCGAGGTCGAACATGCGGTCGGCTTCGTCGAGGACCAGGACCTGCACGTGCTTCAGGTCGAAGACATGCTGTTTGTAGTAGTCGATGAGACGGCCCGGCGTGCCGATGAGCACGTCGATGCCTTCCTCGAGCTGCCGCCGCTGCTTCTCGTAGTCGATGCCGCCGTATACGACGGCATGCTTGAGGCCCGTGTGCCGCCCCAGCGTCTCGGCGTCGTGATGGATTTGCACCGCGAGCTCGCGGGTCGGCGCCACGATGAGCGCCCGAATGGACGTCGGGCTGCGGCTCGCCGATGCCGGGTGAGTGAGCAGCGTGTGGTACAGGGCAACCAGGAACGCGGCAGTCTTGCCCGTGCCGGTCTGTGCCTGGCCGGCGACATCCCGGCCGGCAAGCGCGATCGGTAACGTCTGGGCCTGGATCGGAGTGCAGTGGATAAACCCGGCGTCGTGAATGCCCTGCAGGACGGGCGGGGACAGGCCGAGGCTGTTGAAGGTGGTAGAGTGTGGATCAGTCATCAATAAGGACTTATACTGTTACGCAATCGGGTTGGCGGGCCTTGCAAAATCGGCCCGGAAGCGCTACAAAGCGTATCAAGACGGCGGGCCTACGGCCCCCACCTGCCGGCCCCAAGTTTCTTCCCAGCAGGCTTTTCCTAATAGGCTCAAGCTCATACTCATTTCACGAGTTAGTGTAACCGTTTGACGGGTGCTTCTGGCACGGACTTTCCCTGTCCCCCACCCGTTTTCGCAAATTCAAGCCCTTCGCAAGACGAAGCACACAACTTTCGCACTCTGTATTCGACGGAGGTTCAACCGCGTGAGCAATCCGCACATCGTGCATACCAGTGACTCCACCTTTGCCCAGGACGTCCTCAAGTCCGACAAGCCCGTACTCCTCGATTTCTGGGCGGAGTGGTGCGGTCCCTGCAAGATGATCGCGCCGATCCTGGATGAGATCGCAAGCGAATACCAGGACCGCGTGAAGATCGCCAAGCTCAATATCGACGAGAACCCGCAAACGCCGCCAAAATACGGCATTCGCGGCATCCCCACGCTGATCCTCTTCAAGAACGGCACCGTCGAGGCTCAGAAGGTCGGGGCCTTGTCCAAGTCCCAATTGGCGACATTCCTGGACAGCAACCTAGACGACGCCGCAGGCGCACGGGCCCAAAAATGAGAGGCTATCTCGGCAATCAGGGTCGCAACCGGCCCAAGGGTCCGCGCCACGGCGGCGGCGGCGGCGGCGGCGGTGGTCGCGATCGCGACGGTAACCGTGACGGCAACCGCTCCAATGGCAATGGTGGCGGCCGTCCCGATGACATGATGCACGAGCCGGAGATCTTCGACGCCGACGACTCCGAGATCATCAGTCCCGCGGAACTGCAGCAGTCGCGGCGGTCGATGAACCTCACGGAGCTGAAGGCGAAGCCGATCCACGAGCTGGTCAAGGTCGCCGAGTCCATGGGACTCGAAAGCCTCGCCCGCTCGCGCAAGCAGGACATCATCTTTTCCATCCTCAAGGCGCATGCGCGCAATGGGGAGAACATCTACGGCGACGGCGTGCTGGAGATCCTGCAGGACGGCTTCGGCTTCCTGCGCTCGGCCGACGGCTCCTACCTGGCCGGTCCCGACGACATCTACGTCAGCCCCAGCCAGATCCGCCGCTTCAACCTGCGCACCGGCGACACGATCTCCGGGCTCATCCGGCCGCCGAAGGACGGCGAGCGCTATTTCGCGCTGCTCAAGGTCGGCGAGATCAACTTCGATTCGCCCGACAGCTCGCGCACCAAGGTCCTGTTCGAGAATCTGACGCCGTTTCATCCCACCAAGCGGTTGAAGCTCGAGCGCGGCAACGGCTCCACCGAGGACCTGACCGCCCGGACGATCGATCTGGTGGCGCCCATCGGCAAGGGCCAGCGCGGCCTGATCGTCTCCCCGCCGAAGGCCGGCAAGACGATGCTGCTGCAGAACATTGCCACCGCCATCACCGCCAATCATCCCGAGGTCTACCTCATCGTCCTGCTCATCGACGAGCGGCCGGAGGAAGTGACCGAGATGCAGCGCACCGTGAAGGGTGAGGTGGTCTCGAGCACGTTCGATGAACCGGCGGCCCGCCACGTGCAGGTCGCGGAAATGGTCATCGAGAAGGCCAAGCGCCTGGTGGAGCACAAGAAGGACGTCGTGATCCTGCTCGACTCCATCACCCGCCTGGCGCGCGCCTACAACACCGTGGTGCCTTCATCGGGCAAGGTGCTGACCGGCGGCGTCGACGCCAATGCGCTGCAGCGCCCGAAGCGCTTCTTCGGCGCCGCGCGCAACATCGAGGAAGGCGGCAGCCTGACGATCCTCGCGACCGCGCTGATCGACACCGGCTCGAAGATGGACGACGTGATCTACGAGGAATTCAAAGGCACCGGCAACAGCGAGATCCATCTCGACCGGCGCATCTCGGAGAAGCGTGTATTCCCGGCGGTCAACATCAACCGCTCCGGCACCCGCAAGGAAGAGCTCATCACCGATCAGGGAGAGCTCGCCAAGATGTGGATCCTGCGCAAGCTCCTGCACCCGATGGACGAGCTGGCCGCCATCGAGTTCCTGCTCGACAAGATGAAGGATACGAAGTCGAACGGGGAGTTCTTCGAGGCAATGAAGCGATAGCGGGTCAAGCGGTACCTACCAGCCCGCCGATCACCTCGGTGTGGCTGGCGTGCTCGCGCCACATGGTCAGCGCCTGCGCCAGGCGGGCTGGCGATACCATCGCATCCTCCAGCAGCTCGAAGTATTCGGTACGTGCGAGCATGGTTGCCGCCACGGAGGCGCAATACTCGCCTTCGAGCCAGGACACCAAACGATTCGACGCGGTGTGGATGGTGGTCATTGTCAGCGGTCCTCCCCAGTGGTGCAGAGAGGGCGATGCAACGACCGTACCAGCGCGATGATCATGCGCATCGCAGCCGATACGGGCACTTACAAAGCAGTGATTAAGCAGCCGTTCAGGCCCACGGCCGCGCCCTAGGGTAAGTACACGCGAAATTTACAAACCGCGCCCGATTGCGCGATAGCCGATGTCATGGCGATAGAGCGCACCGGCCCAGTGCACGGCATCGGCCAGGGCATAGGCGGCCCGCTGCGCCTCGGCGACGGTTGTGCCCATGCCCGTCGCGCAAAGCACCCGACCGCCGCTCACCAGCACGTCATCGCCGCTGAGCTTGGTTCCGGCATGAAAGATTTTTCCGGGAAGCTTCGCCGCCTGATCGAGTCCCGAGATCACGGCGCCGGTGCGCGGAGCGTCCGGATAACCCTCGGCCGCCATCACCACACCGAGCGCAGGGCGCTGGTCCCAGATCGCCGCGACCTGGTCCAGCCGGCGATCGAGAGCGGCCTCGCAGAGCTCCGTGAGGTCCGACTGCAGCCGCATCAGGATGGGTTGCGTCTCCGGATCCCCGAACCGGCAGTTGAATTCCAGCACGTTTGGTGTGCCGTCGCGCGCGACCATGATGCCGGCGTAAAGGAACCCGGTGTAGGGCATGCCCTCGGCCGCCAGGCCCTGGATCGTTGGCCCGATCACCTCGCGCATGATGCGCTCATGGATGGCGGGCGTGACCACGGGCGCGGGTGAGTACGCGCCCATACCCCCGGTGTTGGGACCGCGATCGCCATCCTGCAGCCGCTTATGATCCTGCGACGTCGCGAGCGGCACCACGTGCGAGCCGTCCGCCATGACGATGAAGCTGGCTTCCTCGCCTTCCAGGAATTCCTCGATCACCACTTCGCGTCCGGCCTCGCCCAGGCGTCCGGACAGCATTGCCTCCGCGGCCGCGATTGCCTCTGCGGCCGTTTGCGCGATCACCACGCCCTTGCCCGCCGCGAGGCCGCTCGCCTTGATCACAATGGGCGTGCGGTGCCCGTGCACCATCTGCGGCTCGAAGGTGTCGCGGGTAACCGTGACCGAGGCCGCTGTTGGAATCCGGTGGCGGCTGAGGAATTCCTTGGCGAATGCCTTGGAGCCCTCGAGCCGGGCGGGAGCCTGCCGGGGCCCGAAGCAGCGCAGCCCAGCGCGCTCGAAGGCATCGACCAGACCTGCCACCAGCGGCGCTTCCGGTCCGACGATCGTGAGCGCGACTCCCTCGGAGCGGGCGAGCCCGATGAGGCCGCCGATGTCGGTCGCCTGGATGGGCACGTTGCGCACCTTCGGCTCCCGCGCCGTGCCGGCATTGCCGGGCGCCACCAATACTTCGGTGACGCGGGAGGATGCCGTACATTTCCAGGCGAGCGCATGCTCGCGGCCGCCGGAGCCGACGACGAGGACTTTCATCAATGCCGGAAATGGCGGATGCCGGTGAACACCATGGCCATGCCGTGCTCGTCGGCGGCCGCGATGACCTCGGGATCGCGCTTCGATCCGCCGGGCTGTATCACCGCCCGGATGCCATATCCGGCGGCAACATCCATGTTGTCCCTGAAAGGCGAATAAGCGTCGGAGGCCATCACCGATCCCGCTACGGTGAGCTTCTCATCGGCCGCCTTCTGAGCGGCGAGGCGGATCGAGTACACCCGGCTCATCTGACCCGCGCCGACGCCGACCGTCGCTCCGTCGCGAGCAAACACAATGGCGTTCGACTTCACGAACTTGCATACGCGCCACGCGAAGAGGAGATCGGCGAGCTCCTGCTCCGTCGGTTTGCGGCGGGTAGCCACTGTCAAGTCGGCGGCGCTCACGCGCGCCGTATCACGCGTTTGAGCCAGCAATCCGCCGGTGACGCTGCGGTACTCGATCTCATTGGCGGGCGCGTGGTCGAGACCGTCGACGAGGAGCACGCGAACGTTCGGCTTGCCGGCGAGAACGGCCAACGCCGCCGGCGCGACGGCTGGTGCCGCCAGTACCTCGACGAACTGGCGCTCCAGGATGGCGGCGGCGAGCGCGGCGTCGAGCTCCCGGTTGAGTGCGATGATGCCGCCGAACGCCGAGGTTGGATCGGTGCGGTACGCGCGATCGTAAGCCGTCAGCGGCGAGCCGGCCACGGCCACGCCGCAGGGATTGGCGTGCTTGACGATGACGCAGGCCGGCTCTTCGAACTGACGCACGCACTCGATCGCCGTGTCCGCATCGGCGATGTTGTTGAACGAGAGATCCTTGCCTTGCAGCACCTGCGCCCTGGCGACGCCCGGTTCGCGCGCCATCGGCTCGCGGTAGAGCGCCGCCTGCTGGTGCGGATTCTCGCCGTAGCGCAGGTCCTGTGCCTTCTCGAATACCAGCGGCAGCGTCGCGGGGAACGGCTCCGCGGCCGATTCCTGCCGGCTGGTGAGATAACTCGCCACCATCGTGTCGTAGCGCGCCGTATGCGCAAACGCCTTGGCGGCGAGGCGCGATCGCGTCGCCGCGGTCGTGCAGCCGTCGTGCGCCGCCAGCTCCGCGAGCAGGGCGGGATAGTCCGCCGGATCGACGGTTACCGCCACCGATTCGTGATTCTTCGCGGCGGCCCGCAGCATCGCCGGGCCGCCGATGTCGATGTTCTCGATCGCCTCGGCGTAGCGGCAGTTCGGCCGGGAGACCGTCTCCGCGAAGGGATAGAGATTCACCACGAGCAGATCGATCGGCTGGATGCCGTGCAGCGCCATCACCTGATCATCGATGCCGCGCCGGCCCAGGAGTCCGCCGTGGATCTTCGGATGCAGCGTCTTCACGCGGCCAGCCATGATCTCGGGGAATCCCGTGTAGGCCGACACTTCGCGCACGCTGAGGCCGCTGCTTGCGAGCAGGCTGGCCGTGCCTCCCGTGGAGAGGATCTCGATGTCGCGCGCCGCCAGCGCGCGCGCGAGCTCCACCAGGCCGGTCTTGTCGGAGACGGACAGCAACGCCCGCCGTACGGGCAACATCTCAAGTTTGCATTGATTCATGTCGATCCTGAATCCGAAGCGGCGGACGCGCCCAGGCACAGGGATGTGCCCCGCCGCCGCAGGTGGCGGAGCCTCGGGGCAAAAACCACGCTTTTTGACCCGAGGCGCGCTGGGCCGGGCAGGAGCCCGGATCCAGCGCTTCAAACGAGTCAATGGGCGAGGCCGAGCTGCTTGAGCTTCTTGCGCAGAGTGCCGCGATTGATGCCGAGGATCCCGGCCGCGCGGCTCTGGTTGCCCTCCGCGTAGTCGAGCACCACGCGAAAGAGCGGCTCTTCGACCTCGCGCAGCACCAGGTCGTAGAGATCCGCCGGGCGGGAGCCGTTGAGGCTCGTGAAGTAATCGCTCAGGGCGCGTTCCGCGTGGCTGCGCAACGGCAGCAGCGGCCGTTGCGGCAGCAGATCGTTCAGTGTGCGCCCATGCCCGTTGAACCTGGCGCCAGAGGCGTCCCGCTGCCGACCCCTCTTTCTTTCTGTCATATATGCCTCTCCGCGAAGCACCAAATCATAGCACGCGTCATCACGGCTACTAAGGTCCGTGCGCACATGCCACCTCTCCGCTCTGCTGTCGCAGGCAAGCGTCGATTTCGAAGCCCACCGCCTGCGGTCCCGGATCCACGAACACCATCGTCGCATCCACGCGGTCGCCGGCAGCCAGCAGCGAGCCTGGCGCGGCGGACGAGGGCAGGTAATCGCCAGGCGGCACGTCGCGTGCGGCAATGCGATTGCCGAACCTATCCTGCAATGTCACCCGCAAGAGCGGCAGCGGCTGTGCGCGGCTGGCAGAGTTCTTGACGCTTGCACGCACGACGATCTCACCTGCTGCGGCGCCGGCAACAGACGCGCCAAGCTGACGCACGTCATACGCGTGGATGTTCCAGCGCGGAGCAAGCTTCACACCCAGCGCGGAGTACACGGCGGTCAAAGGACCGCGTAAGCGACGGGTTGGCCGCCAGGGCGTCGCGATAATGATTGACGATCTGCAGCGCAAGAGACGATCGTCAGCGCACCGGCGCCGAGCGTCCAGGCAAGACCCGCGCGCGGGCGCCGCGGTCTGAGCTCGAAGGCGCTCTCGGGGGATTCCTGCGGAGTGTTGGTCTGCTGCGCGTCCGGGGCGTCCACCGGCGATGAAGGCTCGGCGTCTGCAGGCAAGAGCGCGGCCCACGTCGGCTGGGCATCCGGCTCCGTAACGGCTGTCGCTGCGGGTGCGGGCTGGCTCTCGCCTGCGACAGGCGCGGCAGGCTCCGGCTCTTCCACCGGCGTTTCAGGCTGTGCGAGTCTCTGCGGGCGCGGTGGGAGCGCGAGCGGACGTTACCAGGACGCTGCCGCTGTCGAGCTCGATCTCGATCTCGCCGGTCTCCTCGGTCGCGGCCGCTGCGGGCGGCAATCGGCGAGGGCCGGCGGCTCCGCGGTCGCGGTCGTCCGGCGCGTCCGCCGCGGCGGCGGGCCGCTCCTCCGACAGCCGCGCCAACGCGTTGAATACGTTCAGACATCGCCCGCAGCGGACATAGCCCTGCGCGACGCGCAGATCTGCCGCGGTGACGACCAGGGTCAGGGCGCATTTGGGGCAGACGGTGAACATTCAGTCGCGCGGGCGGCCGTTTCGCCGCCCCCAGAGACAGACCCAACTCTCGCGAACGCCGAAGGTGCGCATATCAAACCAGGTGTCATAAGCGCGTTCCACCTCGGGCACATCCTGCTCCATCAGACCCGATAACACCAGCGCGCCCGCGGGCCGTACGATGTCGGCGAAAAGGGGCGCGAGCTCCACCAGCGGGCCGGAGAGGATGTTCGCGAGCAGCAGGTCCGCGCCGCGCGGAATCGCCGCAGCGGAGTCGCAGAGCCGCACCCGCTCGCTCAGCCCGTTCGCGCTCGCGTTGTCGCGCGTCGCTATCAGGGCCTGAGGGTCGATGTCGAAGCAGCTCGCGGACCGCGCGCCGAGCCGCAGCGCCGCCAGCGCCAACACGCCGGAGCCGCAGCCGAAGTCGACCACCGCGCCGTCCCGGGGTGGATGTGCATCGAGCCATTCGAGACAGAGCGCTGTCGTCGGGTGAGTGCCGGTGCCGAAGGCGAGCCCCGGATCCATGATCACCACCGCGGCGTCCGGCTCATCGACCCGCTCGTGCCGCGGACACACCCACAGCCGCCGGCCGAAGCGCATCGCATGGAAGTCGCGCAGCCATTCGCGCTCCCAGGCGCGATCGGCTACCTCGCGCGCGCGCAGTTGCGTCGGATCCACGCCGAGCGAGCGACTCAACGCGCGAACGACTGCATCGCGATCCGTTTCCGGCGCGAACAGGGCCACGAGGCGCGCCGCCGGCCAGAGCCGGAATTCCCCCGGCGCCGGCTCGAGGACCGGCGAGAGGTCACGATCGTCCGCGTCCACGAAGGTGACGGCGATCGCGCCGCAGCACAGGCAGGCGGCCTCGGCGTCGTCCGCCGCGAGCCGCCCGAGATCCAGGCTGACCTCGAGGAAAATGCGCGAAATACGCTTACCTCAGCCCCAGACGCCTTTCCAGGTAATGGATGTCGGTGCCGCCCTTCTGGAAGGCCGCGTGGTTGCAGATCTCCTGGTGCAGCGGCACGTTGGTCTTGATGCCTTCGATCACCATTTCGGCGAGCGCGTTCTTCATGCGCGCGATGGCGGTCTCGCGCGTGTCGCCGTGGGCGATGACCTTGCCGATGAGCGAGTCATAGTTGGGCGGCACGTGGTAGCCGGAATAGATGTGGCTGTCGACGCGGATGCCGGGGCCGCCCGGCGCATGCCACAGGCGGATCGGGCCGGGGGAGGGCATGAAGGTCTTGGGATCCTCGGCGTTGATGCGGCACTCGATGGCGTGGCCGCGGATCTGCACGTCGCTCTGCACGTAGGGCAGCCGCTCGCCCGCGGCGATCAGCAGCTGCGCCTTGACGAGGTCGATGCCGGTGATCAGCTCGGTCACCGGATGCTCGACCTGGATGCGCGTGTTCATTTCGATGAAATAGAACTCGCCGTCCTGATAGAGAAACTCCAGGGTGCCGGCGCTGCGATAGCCGACCGCGCGGCAGGCCTCGACGCAGCGCTCGCCCATGATCTCGCGCTGCCGTGCGGTGATGCCCGGCGCCGGCGCTTCCTCGATCACCTTCTGGTGGCGGCGCTGCATGGAGCAGTCGCGCTCGCCCAGATGGATGACGTTGCCGTGGTCGTCGGCCAGCATCTGGAACTCGATGTGCCGCGGCCGCTCCAGGAACTTCTCCATGTAGACCTGGTCGTTGCCGAAGGCCGCGCGTGCCTCGGCCCTGGTGATATCGATGGCGTTGAGCAGCGAGGCTTCGGTGTGCACCACGCGCATGCCGCGGCCGCCGCCACCGCCGGAGGCCTTGATGATCACCGGATAGCCGATGTCGCGCGCGATGCGCAGGTTCTCCTCCGGCATCCTCGCCGAGCGGGCCGTCCGAGCCCGGGACGCAGGGCACGCCGTGCCTCTTCATCACGCGGATCGCGGAGACCTTGTCGCCCATCATGCGGATGGTCTCGGCCTCGGGGCCGACGAAGACGAAGCCGCTGTTTTCGACGCGCTCGGCGAAATCCGCGTTCTCGGACAGGAAGCCGTAGCCGGGATGGATGGCCACGGAATCGGTGACCTCGGCGGCGCTGATGATCGCGGGCATGTTCAGGTAGCTGCCCGCCGAGGGTGGCGGCCCGATGCAGACCGACTCGTCCGCCAGCAGCACGTGCTTCAGGCTGTAGTCGGCCGTGGAATGCACGGCGACGGTCTTGATGCCGAGCTCGCGGCAGGCGCGCAGGATGCGCAGCGCGATTTCGCCGCGGTTGGCGATGACGACCTTCTCGAGCATGCGCGGCTTATTCGATGACGAACAGGGGCTGGCCGAACTCGACCGGATCGCCGTTGCGCGCCATGATGGAGGTGATGCGGCCCGCGCGGTCGGCTTCGATCTGGTTCATCATCTTCATGGCCTCGATGATGCAGAGCACCTGGCCGACCTTGACCTCGTCGCCGATCTCGACGAAGGCCTTGGCGCCGGGCGAGGGCTGGCATAGAACGTGCCCACCATGGGCGCAGTGATGACGTGTTCGTTGGGCTTCGGCTTGGCGGCGCTCTCACCGGCGCCGGCGCCGACCGGACGCCCGGCGGGCGCCGCGAGCGGCAGCGGCGCGGCGCCGCGGCTCGGATCCATGCGGGCTGCGGCCGACAGGCGGCGTGGGTGCACCATGGCGCCGCCGCCGGCATGCGGCTGATGCGGACCGCTTCCTCGCCTTCCTTGATCTCGATCTCCGCGATTCCGGATTCCTCCAGCAGCTCGATCAGCTTCTTGATCTTACGAATGTCCATGCCGGGATGCTCCCCCTGGTCTGTTGCTGTTCTGGAATTGGCCGCGTTTTTCAGGCCGAGGCGCGATGCCGGCATGCCGGCGCGCACCGCGAGCTCGTAGCCTAGGCGCCGAAGCCCGAGATCACTCCGATCGCGATGTCCGAAAAGTAGGATTGCGCCGGAACGCCTCGCGCGCGTGCGGGTTGCTCAGGTGCACCTCGAGGAACGGCAGCCGCATGCCCAGATCGCGTCGCGCAGCGCGATGCTCGTGTGGGTGAAGGCGCCGGGATTGAGGATCAGAAGGCCGATCCCTCCGCGGCCGCCTGCTGGATCCGGCCAATCAGCTCATGCTCGGCGTTGCTCTGAAAGCCAGCAGCTCCGGCCCTCCTCGCGGGCGACCTCCGCCGCCCGCCGCTCGATGGCCTCGAGGGTGTCCGCTCCATAGATCTCGGGCTCCCGGGTGCCGAGCAGATTGAGGTTCGGGCCGTTGAGCAGCAGCAGTCGGGCCATTCGGGGCAGGGCACGCGTGCTCGACTCAAGCGACGCGCGGCGAATTTACCCTAATTCCAAGGAAATGGGTGATTTTTGCGGCGAATGCCGGGAAACGAGCGACCGCTGCTCAGAGCCTGGCGCCCGCGACTGTTGCGTGCGCGCCACAGCCAGCTTGGCCATCCCTTCCGAAATCTCGCGCCGCGCGGTCGCGAGGTCGATCCGACCCCGGTCGAGGTCGTCCATGCGATCCAGGATCAGGGCGGCCTGATCCGGGCGCAGCTTCCCGATCTTCAGGGTGACGATGCGCCCGCGCGCATCGACGAATACCGAGAACGGGAAGACGGCCTCCATGCCGAGCGCGCGCACGGCCTCGAGCCCCGGCTGCTCGCCGATCAGCAGAGGATACTGGATGGCGGCACGGCGGGCGTAGTCGAGCACCGCGCACGGGAGTCGACCGCAACGCCAATGATCTGCAGCCCGTCCGGCGCGCGCTGCCGGCTCAGGCGCTCGAGGAGCGGGATCTCCTGCCGGCAAGGCTCGCACCAGGTCGCCCAGAAGTTCACCAGCAGGGGCCGACCCTTCCAGTCCGAAAGGCGGCGCGTGACGCCCAACTGGTCTGCAAAGGCGACGTCCGGCAGCGCGTCGGGAATGGGCTGGGTCGGCGGTGCGTCGTCATCGGCGTGCTGTCGCCGAGGGCAGCGGAATCCGGGCTGCCGGGTCGATCCGGTGGCGGCGAGAACTGCGGCGAGCGAGCGCTGCCGGTGTAGGCTTCCGAGCTTCATCAAGCGCGCGTGGGCGAGGAACCCGCCAGGTCCGGCGGCGATGATGACCGCGGCAGCCGGGAGGGCCCGGGTCAGCGAGGCACGCATCGCCGTACAGGAGGCTGGCTGCGAGGCGAAGGCGGCGCGCGCGGCAGCGCGCGAATTCGGCTCCCTTCATGTAGCCGACCACCCGGTAGCGGGAGCGCTCCTGGCCATCGCGACCATAGAAGGCGATGGTCGGCGGCCCATAGATTCCGAAGCGCTGCAGCAAAGCGCGGTCATCGGCATCGTTGGCGGTGACGTCGGCCCGCAGCAGCACCGTGCCGGCCAGCGTCTGCTGGACCGCCGGGTCGAGAAATGTGGTGGCCTCCATCTCCTTGCAGGACGTACACCAGTCGGCGTAGAAGTCGACCATGACCGGCCGCCCTCGCGCGCGAGGCCTGCGCCACCTGACGGTCGAGGTCGGCGACCGTGCGCACGGGCGGAAGGGCAGGGACTGTCGTGTGCCGGCCCATGCCGGGATGGGTGCGAGCGGATCGGTGCCACCGAGTGCCGCTCCGGTGATGAGCGCGAGTCCGTAGACGCCGCGACCAGGCCGCCGACGCGGAGCGTCCAGCGAGCCGCCCGGACATTCCGCGTGCCGACGAACAGTACCGCGGCCGCGGCGCCCACCGGCACTGCCCACAGCGCCAAAGTGACGCGCGCCGGGAGCACGCGGCCGAGCATCCAGACGGCCACGGCCAGCATCATCACGCCGAAGAGCCGCTTGATCGTGTCCATCCAGGGACCGGCCTTCGGCAGCAGCTTGCCCGCCGAGGCGCCGACGATCAGCAGCGGCGTGCCCATGCCGATGCTCATGGCGAACAGCGCGGCGGCGCCCCGAGCCACCTGACCCGTCTGGCCGATCACGGCCAGGGCCGCCACCAGCGCCGGACCCACGCAGGTCGTGACGATGAGCGCCGAGAGCGCGCCCATGACGGCGACGCCGCCGAGTGCTTCCGGCGGTCTGCCGGTTGCTGAGGTTCGCGATTCGCGTCTGCAAGGCCGCCGGCATCTGCACGGTGAACAGGCCCAGCATCGACAGCGCCATGGCGACGAACAGCGCGGCGAAGATCGCGACGATCCACGGCTGCTCGAAAGCGGCTGCAGGTGCCTGCCCGCCCACGCCGCGAACGCGGTGCCGGCGATCGTGTAGGTGAGAGCCATGCCCAGCACGTAGGTCAGCGACAGCACGAAGGCGCGCCCTGTGGTGACCTTGCGGCCCTGGCCGACGATGATGGCGGAGAGGATGGGAATCGTCGGGTAGACGCAGCCGGTGAAGGCCAGCAGCAGGCCGGCGCCGAAGAAGGCGGCGAGCATCGCCAGCAGGCTGCCCGGACAGGGCGGCGCTCGTGTACCCCTGCTGGTCGGACAGGGCACTGCTCGAGGCGTCGGCAGCGAGCTCCGCGCCCCGGCCCAGGTCCCGCCGGCCCGCGGCCGGCAAGGCCACGCGAGGGTCTTGGTGATCGGCGGATAGCAGAGCCCGGCGTCCGCACAGCCCTGGTAGGTCACCTGCAGGGACAGGGTGCGCGCCTGGCCGGCGGTCGCCCGGCACGGGCACGGTGCCGCTGACCGCGTTGCGATAGATCTCCTCCCGGCCGAAGTATTCGTCCGATCTTGATCTGCCCGGCCGGGAGCTGCAGCGCCCCGAGCGCGGCCCCGGCGCCGGTGGCGACCTTGAGCCGGCTGCGGTAGAGGTAGTAGCCGTCGCGGATCCACCAGTCGAGGCGGATCGCGTCCGCGCCGGCGGCCGTCGCGCCCACGTGGAAGACCTGATCGGCGGGCAGGAACTTCGGCTGAGCAGGCGTTCAGCGCGGCCAGCAGCGGCGCGGTCGCCGGGTGGGCGCCGTGGCGGTTCCGCGGCAGAGTCGGCGCCGGCGGCACCGGCCAGCAGCAGGGCCAGACCCAGGCGCGCCAGTGTCCGGCTCATGGGCCCACCGCGCCGCCCAGCCAGGCGAGATACTCGGCGGACCCGCGAGTCACCGGCAGGGCGATGATCTCGGGCACTTCGTAGGGATGGAGGCATTTCAGCCGCATCTCGAGCTCCGAGTACCGGACACTGAGCGTTTTGATGACCAGCAGCACTTCCGGTTCATCGTGGATGGCTCCCTGCCAGCGATAAGTCGAGTGTACCGCCCCCACCCGGCTCACGCAGGCGGCAAGTCCCGATTCCACCAGCTCGCGGGCGATCCTCGCGGCGGCCGCGTCATCGGGCAGGTGGTCAGTACCACGAGGGCTCGATCGGTTCCGAGGGGAGAATCACTTCGGGGTCAGGCAGGGAGGGCCGGCGGCGCGATCATAATCCCCGGCACGAAAATTCTCCCCCGCCGACTTGAAATTCGACCCTCCGCCCCTATCATTAGCAGCCGCAGGGGAGAGTGCTAACACCTGCCGCGTCCCATTTTCCATCAAATAGCTTCCAAGGAGCGATATCCATGAAGATTCGTCCTCTTCATGACCGCGTCATCGTCAAACGTCTGGAAGAGGAACGTACTTCTCCGGGCGGCATCGTGATTCCCGATACTGCGGCCGAAAAGCCGGTCCAGGGAAAGATCATGGCGGTCGGCAAAGGCAAGATTCTCGAAGACGGCACCGTCCGTCCGCTCGACGTCAAGGTCGGCGACAAGATCCTGTTCGGCAAGTACAGCGGAACAGAGGTCAAGGTCGACGGCGAAGAACTGGTCGTCATGCGCGAAGAAGACGTTATGGCCGTTATCGAAGCAAGTAAGCGGAGACAAGACAATGGCAGCTAAAGAAGTTCGCTTCAGCGATGACTCACGTCAACGCATGTTCAGGGGTGTCAACATCCTCGCCAACGCCGTCAAGGCGACACTCGGCCCGAAGGGCCGCAACGCAGTGCTCGAGAAGAGCTTTGGCGCTCCGACCATCACCAAGGACGGTGTCTCGGTCGCCAAGGAAATCGAACTGAAGGACAAGTTCGAGAACATGGGCGCGCAGATGGTGAAGGAAGTCGCGTCCAACACCTCCGATGAGGCCGGCGACGGCACCACCACCGCGACCGTGCTGGCCCAGGCCATCATCCGCGAAGGCCTGAAGGCCGTTTCCTCGGGTCGCAACCCGATGGACATCAAGCGTGGCATCGACAAGGCCGTCATCGTGGCCGTCGAGGAGCTGAACAAGCTCTCCAAGCCCTGCAAGGACCCGAAGGCGATTGCCCAGGTCGGCACGATCTCGGCGAACTCCGACGAGTCGATCGGCAAGACCATCGCGGATGCGATGGAAAAGGTCGGCAAGGAAGGCGTCATCACCGTTGAAGAAGGCTCGGGCCTCGACAACGAGCTGGACGTGGTCGAGGGCATGCAGTTCGATCGCGGCTACCTGTCGCCGTACTTCATCAATACTCAGCAGAACCAGACGGCGGAGCTCGAAAAGCCGTACATCCTGCTGGTCGACAAGAAGATCTCGAACATTCGCGAGATGCTGCCGCTGCTCGAAGGCGTGGCCAAGGCCGGCCGTCCGCTGCTGGTCGTTGCCGAGGATGTCGAGGGCGAAGCCCTGGCGACTCTGGTCGTCAACAACATCCGTGGCATCCTCAAGGTCGTGGCCGTGAAGGCTCCGGGCTTCGGCGACCGCCGCAAGGCCATGCTGCAGGACATCGCGGTCCTGACCGGTGGCACCGTGATTTCCGACGAAGTGGGTCTGTCGCTCGAGAAGGCCACGCTGAACGACCTCGGCGAGGCCAAGCGCCTGGTCGTCGAGAAGGAAAACACCACCATCATCGACGGCGCCGGCAAGGCTGCTGAAATCAAGGGCCGCGTCGAGTCGATCCGTCAGCAGATCGAGGAAGCGACTTCCGATTACGACAAGGAAAAGCTGCAGGAGCGTGTTGCGAAGCTCTCCGGCGGTGTCGCCGTCATCAAGGTCGGTGCCTCCACCGAGATCGAGATGAAGGAAAAGAAGGCCCGCGTCGAAGACGCCCTGCACGCGACCCGTGCGGCCGTCGAGGAAGGCGTGGTGCCGGGCGGCGGTGTCGCCCTGGTCCGCGCGCAGAAGGCGCTCGTGAAGCTGGAAGGCGCGAACGAGGATCAGACGATCGGCATCCGCATCCTGGCGCGCGCGATCGAGGAGCCGTTGCGGCAGATCGTGGAAAACGCCGGCGAAGATGCCGCCGTGATCCTCAACCGCGTGAAGGAAGGCAAGGGCAGCTTCGGCTACAACGCTGCGACCGGTGAGTTCGGCGACCTGATCGAGCAGGGCATTCTGGATCCGACCAAGGTCACGCGTCTGGCGCTGCAGAACGCGGCCTCGGTGTCGGGCCTGCTGCTGACCACCGAGGTGATGATCGCCGAGGCTCCGAAGGACGACGACCATGGCCATGGCATGCCCCCGGGCGGCGGCATGGGCGGAATGGACATGTAACGGGACCTGTCTCCCGAAGCCCTGTAGGGGCGTAGGGAGACCCCTCTAAAGAGGTATCGATAATTTGTAGATGAGCCGATAACCTTGTCGGCACTGGTTAGGGACGGCGCCCGACCCCAAAGCGGGTGGCCATCCTGAAAGACGCGGAGCAAGACCCCCTATTCCGCGCAATCTTCAAGGCCCGCTTATGCGGGCCTTTTTTTTTGGGTTCTTGCTTGCGCAAATCGCTGCCGGCGATTTGCGCGGCCAACCTTGTGGCTTTTTCGACCTCGCGGCCCAGGGAACGGCCCTGGGCCGCTTATTGATTTGCTTTCGCACGGCGCATAATGAAAGGCCCCGCTGGCTGCGGGAGCGTCCAATGAATGTTTTTATCAGGCGTGTCGTTACTGCAACGGTTGTTGCGGGCGTCGCTTTCGGGCTGGTGGGATTGGCGGCGGGGCAGTCGGCGAGTCCGCAGGCACCGGGGGGGCGGGCGCGTGATCGCCAAGGGACCGGGCTATAGCATCGTCGCGACTGGTGCGGGCAATCAGGCGGGAGAGACGGCAGTGACGGATGCTCCGCTCGAGACGCTCCATGAGCCGATCGTCTGTCGGGGACAGCGGGTGTTGAGTATCGACAACCGGAACATCCGCTTCGAGGGTAATGCCATCACCGCCGAGGACGGGTGCGAGCTCCACATCAGCAACAGCCGGATCAGTGCGAGCGGTGTTGCCATCCGGGCGCGCAATGCCAGCGTGCACATCGAGAACAGCGAGATCGAGGGTCACAAGGCATCCATCGATGCCGCCAGCGGGGCGCAGATCTACGCCGAGACCTCGACCTTCAGAGGCGCAGCCCGCCGCCTGGGTGAGGCCGTCATCCACGACCTCGGCAACAACGACTGGGATTGAATGCGGGCGGGTCTGCGGGGGGGGGGGGGTGATGACCGCCTGACCATCGCGCGGAGCTGCAGGCGTGCCTGCAGCGGCAGCTGGACGCCCTCGAGGCCGCCTCGCCGGGGCGCTTGGGCTCGCTGCCGCCGCCGTTCGCGACTCGCTGCCGCTCGTTTTCGCGACCAGTGATTTCGTCGCGCAGGCCTGTGTGGCCGACGCCGAGCTGCTGGGCGATCTGACGGGCCACTACGCCCTGACCAGCCGCTCCGACCCCGGCGACTACGCCGCCCGCGCGCCGGCGGCGGGCTCCGGTCCCGATGCGGACATGCTCGCCGCCCTGCGGCGCTGGCGCCGGCGCGAGATGGTACGGATCGCCTGGCGCGCGCTGGCGGGTTGGGCGGAGGTCGAGGAGACGCTCACCGAGCTTTCCGACTTCGCAGATGCGGCCATCCGGGTGTCGGTCGAGCACGCCCGGCAGGCGCTCACGGCCCGATACGGTGAGCCGCGCTCCGCCACGGGCGCGGTGCAGCCGCTGGTCGTCGTCGCCATGGGCAAGCTCGGCGGACGGGAGCTCAATTTTTCGTCCGATGTCGACCTGGTGCTGCTCTTTCCGGAGCACGGTGAGACCGACGGCCCGCGGCCGATCGCGAACGAGGAGTTCTTCACTCGTCTCGGTCAGGGCCTCATCCGGCTGTTGGAGACTGCGACCCACGACGGCTTCGCGCTGCGGGTCGACATGCGGCTGCGCCCTTTCGGCGACAGCGGCCCGCTGGTCGCGAGCTTCGCCTCGCTGGAGGATTATCTGCCGCTGCATGGGCGGGACTGGGAGCGCTACGCCTATGTGAAGGCGCGGCCGGTCACCGCGGCCGACCGCTATGCCGAGATCCGCGCCTCGGCGCTCGGCCCCTTCGTCTACCGCCGCTATCTCGATTACGGCGTGTTCGAGAGCCTGCGGGAGATGAAGGGCCTCATCGAGCGCGAGGTCGAGCGGCGCGAGCTCGCCGGCCACATCAAGCTGGGGCCGGGCGGCATTCGCGAGATCGAGTTCATCGTGCAGGCGTTCCAGCTCATCCGCGGCGGCCGCGAGCGACGGCTGCAGACGACGTCGCTCCTGGAGGCTCTGAGCACGCTCGGCGAGCTGCGGCTCATGCCGGAGACGGCCGTCGCGGAGCTGCGCGCGGCGTATCTGTACCTGCGGCGGCTGGAGAACAGCCTGCAGATGCTCGCCGATGGCCAGGTCCACCAGCTTCCCGCTGATGAGCTCTCGCAGCAGCGGATCGCGCTCGCCATGGGGGCCGCGGATTGGGGCGCGCTGCTCGCGGCGCTCGGCCGGCATCGGGCGAGCGTCAACAGTCATTTCAACCGCTTCGTGTTCGGGGCCGGCGACCGCGCCGGCACGACGGTCACGATCGATCTCGGCCGGCTGTGGGACGACGGCGCGGAAAGCGCGGTGCTGTCGGAATCGCTCGGCCGCGCCGGATTCGTGGAGTCCGCACAGGCGGCGCAGATGCTGTTGGCGCTACGCGCCTCGGCGCTGGTGCGCAAGCTCGATGAGCCCGGGCGGCGGCGACTGCAGGCGCTGTTGCCGCCGCTGCTTGCCGACATCGGCGCCGCCCAGTTCGCGGGCGCCGACCAGCTCGCGGTGCTGCGCCGGATCATTTCCATTCTCGAGGCCACCGGCAAGCGGTCCGCGTATTTCGTGCTGTTGCGCGACAGTCAGCCGGCGCGCTCGCGCCTCATCGAGATCTGCCGCCACGGTGATTTCCTGGCCCGCCAGATCGCCTCCTACCCGCTGCTGCTCGATGAGCTGGTGGACGAGCGGCTGCTGTCGGAGCTGCCCGACCGGCCGGCGCTGGCGCGCGAGCTGGAGGCCGCCATGCAGCAGCTTGGCGATGAGGACCCGGAGCGCCAGGTCGAAGCGCTCTGCCACTTTCAACGCGCCGCGATCTTCCGGATCGCGGTGGCGGATCTCACCGGACGGCTGCCGGTCATGCGCGTCAGCGACCGGCTCACGGAGATCGCGGAGCTCATCCTCGGGCGCGCGATCGATCTCGGCTGGCGCCAGATCACGGCGCAATTCGGCGTGCCGCATTGCGGCGAGGGCGCGCAGCGCCGAGCCGTGAGCATCTGCGCCGTGGGCTACGGCAAGCTCGGCGGCCTGGAGCTCGGCTACGCGTCGGATCTCGATCTGGTCTTCCTGCACGACTCCCGCGGGGAGCGCCAGGAGACCGATGGCGCCCGGCCGATCGACAATCAGCTCTTCTTCGTGCGCCTGGCGCAGCGGCTCGTGCACCTGCTCACCATGCACTCGGCGGCCGGCCGGCTCTATGAGGTGGATGTGCGGCTGCGGCCGAGCGGCAAGGGCGGCATGCTGGTCACGCAGATCGATGCCTTCGCCGAGTACCAGCGGCGCGAAGCCTGGACCTGGGAGCACCAGGCGCTGCTGCATGCGCGCGCGGTGGCGGGCGCGCCCGCGCTGTGCGCGGAGTTCGAGCGCACTCGCATCGACGTGCTGCGCCACGCGGTGCGGCGCGAGAGTCTGCGCGACGAGGTGCGCGCGATGCGCGAGCGCATGCGGCGGGAGCTGTCGAAGGGCAGCGACGGCACGCTGGATCTCAAGCAGGACGCCGGCGGTATCGCCGACATCGAGTTCCTGGCCCAGTACTGGGCGCTGAAATGGGCCCGTGACTATCCGCCGGTGGCGATGTTTTCCGACACCATCCGGCAGCTCGAGTCGGTCGCTTCGGCGGATCTCGTGCCGCAGGCGACCGTCGATGTCCTCACGGCGGCTTACCGGGCGTACCGCACCCGGACGCATCACCTGTCCCTCGCTGGCGAGCCCGGCCTGATCCCGGCGGCGGAGTTCGTCACCGAGCGCGCCGCGGTAACGACACTATGGGATGAGGTGATGGTGCGGACCGAACCGGTATAATGCCGCCATGGCCGCGCAACCCAAACCACTCATCCAGCCGAACGCGCAGAACCAGTACGAGGTCACGTCCGAGGACCTGCCGCTGTCGTGCCCGATGCCGCAGATGTATCTGTGGAACTCCCATCCCCGCGTCTATCTGCCGATCGAGGACACCGGCTGGGCCAAGTGCCCCTACTGCAGTGCCGAATATTCTTTGATTGGCTCAAAGTCGCCTGCGGCGGTCGGTTGATTGGCGCAAAGGCGCCTGCGGCGCTTTGCGCGGCAACCTTTGTTATTTGCTTTCGGACGGTGCCATTAGGCGTGTAGCAGGGAATCGATCAGGCGCATGTAGCTTCTCCAGCGCGCCGCGATTGCGCTCGACGGCGGCGCGACCGCGCTCTCCCATTTCCATCCGCAGCGTCTGATCGGACAGCAGCTCGGCTACTCGCGAGCCGAGCTCCGCGCCGTTGCGTACGATCTTCGCCGCACCGCAGTCGAGCAGCAGCCGCGCCACGTCCTCGCCGTTGGAATTGTTGGGTCCTGTCAGGATGGGCAGCCCCAGCGCCGCGGGCTCCAGCAGGTTGTGCCCGCCAATGGGGGCGAGACTGCCGCCGACGAAAGCCACGTCGGCCGCCGCATAGAAATAGAGCAGCTCTCCAAGCGTGTCGAGCAGCAGCACGCTGGAGCCCGCTCCTGCGGCAGCGGCAGCGGGCGCGGGCGCGGACGATTGCGAGCGCCGCGCGAAAGCGATTCCCTGCCGCTCGAGCCAGGCGGCCACTTCATCGAAGCGGTTGGGATGACGTGGAGCGAGCACCAGGAGCGTGCCGGAATGGGCGGCGCCGACGTGCCGCTGCGCTGCGAGCACAGCCTCCTCCTCCACTCCACCATGGGTGCTGCCCGCCACCCAGACGGCACGGCTTGGCGCGTACTGCTCGCGCAAGGCCCGGCCGCGCTCGCTGATGTCAGGCGGCAGCGTGAGATCGAATTTGAGGTTGCCCGTGACGTGCGTGCGCTCCGCCGCCGCGCCGAGAGCGCGGAAGCGCTCGGCGTCTCCCTCGCCCTGCGCGGCGACTACGACTCCGCCCGACACGGTCTCCTTGAATAACGCACCGAGACGCCGGTAGCGATCGATCGAGCGCCGCGACAGGCGCGCGCTGGCGATGATCAGTGGTATGCGGCGGCGGCGGCATTGGCGATAGAGGTTCGGCCAGAGCTCCGTCTCCATGATGACCGCAAGCCGCGGGCGGGTGCGATCGAGAAAGCGGCGTACCGATCCGGGCAGGTCGAACGGCAGAAAGCGCACCTCGGCCGCCCCGCCAAACAGTGCGCGGGCGCGGGCCGCGCCGGTAGGGGTGAATGTGGTCACCAGCACCGGCACCTCCGGATACCGGTCGCGCAGCGCGATGACGAGCGCCGCGGCTGCCTGCACCTCGCCGACGGACACGGCGTGTACCCAGATAGTGGACTGCGCGAGGGAGGGACCGAGTCCGAATCGCTCGCCGAAGTTGCGCCAGTAACTGCGGTCCCGCAGGCCACGGGCGGCGAGCAGCAGCGAGATCAGGGGCGCCGCCAGGTACACCGCCACGAGGTAGAGCAGGCGCATGGCGGTGGCTCGCCGTCAGCCGGCCGACGGCTCGCGGGCCGCGGCCGACTGCCAGTACCCGTTGAGCAGCCCGTGCCAGTCCGCCTCGGAGAAGCGGTCGGCAGGCAATCCGTACGTGATCTTCTCCAGGGAGCGCCGCAGCCGCACGAGATTGGCGTCGCGCCACAGACCCGCCCGCCGCAGCTCGCAGCGGTCGAAGTCGACCAGGTAAACGCTGTCCTCGCTGAGCAGCACATTGCGCGCGTTGAGATCGGCGTGGCAGACACCGAAGTCATGAAAGCGCCGGATGCAGCGCCCGATCGAGATCCAGGTGACGATGGACAGCGCGCCCATGACCAGACACTCGGCGAGCGAGCCGACCGTCAGCAATCGCTCCATGATGATGTCGCCGCGGTAGGTGCCGCCTTGGCGGACATAGCGCGCGCCGATCGGCGCCGGCACCGGCAGTCCCGCGCGGTGCAACCGGTACATGATCGACCACTCGGCGAACGGCCGCGTGTCGTCTTCACCGCGCCAGATGTATTGGTCGGGAGAGAGCAGGGAGATGAGGCCGCCGCGATGATAGTGACGCAACACCAGCCGCCGTTCCCGGCTGCGCACGAAATGTGTGGTGCCGCGGCCGTCGCGCGCCGCGCCGTCGAGCTCGCCGCGCGAGCTCCAATAGCGCGGGTCGAACCAGGCGGCGGTCAAATTGCGGGCCCTGGAGGCGTCGTATAGCATGGCGCCTCCCTCGATGACACCTTGCTTGACCTCCGACCCGAGCGGCCAGCGCCCGCTCACCGGATACTCTCCGTGAAGTTGCCGCTCGACGGACCGCCTCGCACTGTCTGCATATTGAGACTCTCATCGCTCGGTGACACGTGCCACGTCGTCCCGATGGTGCGGGCGTTACAGCGCTCGTGGCCGCAGACGAAGCTGACATGGATCATCGGCAAGGCGGAGTCGCGTCTGATGGAGCTCATCGATGGCGTGGAGTTTATCACCGTGGACAAGCGGGCCGGCCTTGCGGCGCGTCGCGATCTTGCGTCGCAGCCTGGGAGGAAGACGCTTCGACGTGATGCTGCACATGCAGCTGTCGCTGCGCGCGAGTCTCGTGTCGAGCGTGGTGCAGGCGCCGATCCGAATTGGGTTCGATCGCGCCCGCGCGCGCGAGCTGCAGTGGCTCTTCACCAATGCGCGGATTGCGCCGCGCACCCGCGAGCACGTGCTCGACAGCTTCTTCGGCTTCCTGGAGGCGGTCGGGATCCACGACCGCACTCTGCGCTGGGACGTCCCGCTGACACCCGCGGTGCTCGAATACGCGCAGACTCTGATTCCCGATGCCCGGCCAACGCTGGTCATCAGCCCTTGCTCCAGTCACTCGCGACGCAACTGGCGTGCGGAGGCTTACGCGGCCGTCGCGGACCATGCCGTACGGCGTCATGGAATGCGTGTGATCCTGGCAGGCGGACGCACTGCGATCGAGCGCGATGTCGGGGCGGCCATCGAGCAGTCGGCGCACGTGCCCCTCGTGAACCAGATCGGGCGCGACACCCTGCCGCAGATGCTGGCGCTGCTCTCGCGCGCCACCGTGCTCCTGTCGCCGGACTCCGGCCCCGCCCACATGGCGACCATGGTGGGGACACCGGTGATCGGCCTGTATGCGGCCACGAATCCCGAGCGCAGCGGGCCGTATCTGTCGCGCAAATGGTGCGTGAATGCCTACCCGCAGGCGGCGCTGCGCTTCCGCGGGCGTCCAGCCGGAGAAGCTGCCGTGGTGGGAGAAGATCGAGGAGCCCGGCGTGATGGACCTCATCGAGGTGCCGCAGGTCACCGCGAAGCTCGACGAGTTGTTAGGCACAGGACGTGCCCCGCCGCCGTAGGTCGCTTTGTACTAGCATACGCCGCATGAGCGACGACATCCTGGTGCCCGTCTCTCCCGGGGAGCTGCTCGACAAGATCACCATCCTCAGGATCAAGACGGCGCGCATTCTCGATCCGGCGAAGCTGGCGAACGTGCGGCTCGAGCTCGATCTGCTGGAGCGGACCTGGCGCGACTCGCGGTTCGCCGCCACCGACGTGGCGCGCGATGAGCGCGCGCTGCAGGAGGTCAACGAGCGGCTGTGGGACATCGAGGATCGGATCCGCGAGAAGGAGGCCCGCCAGACCTTCGACCGCGACTTCATCGAGCTCGCGCGCGCCGTCTACCACTCGAATGACGAGCGGGCGGCGATCAAGAAGCGCATCAACGCAGCGCTCGGCTCGCGCCTGGTGGAAGAGAAGTCCTACCAGGTCTACTAAGCCCGAGAGCACCTGAGTAAGCGGCCCAGGGCCGCTCCCTGGGCCGCGAGGTTGATCCGTACGTCGGCTGGCCGCGCAAATCGCCGGGAGCGATTGCGCCAATGACTAGGGATTCGGCGGGGGGCGGCGGCGGCTTTGGAGTCGGCGGCGGCTCCGGGGGCGTCAAGGCCTCCGGCGTGATCGCGCCGAGCCCGACCGAGGCGCTCGCGCTGAGCCAGTGGTTGATCGCCTGCACCTCGCCCGGATCCAACGTTCCCGCCGCGAAGCGCAGTTGCACCACGCTCGTGATGTAGGAGTAACGGCTGGCGGCATAGTTGGTTTTTGCCTGCACCAGCGTGCTCAGTGCATTGAGGACGTCGACTTCCGTCTGCGTGCCCACGCGATAGCCCGCCTCCGTCGCCCGGTACGCCGTCTGGCTGGACACCAGCGCCTGCTGCAACGCCTGCACGTGGGCGATACCACTGATGACACCAAGGTAGGCGTCACGCGCCTGCTGCTCGGTCGAGCGCGCCGCTTGCTGCACGGCATCTTTCGCGGCGATCCACTGGTATTGCGCCTGATGTACGCGGGCTTCGGTCCCGCCGCCGCTGAAGATCGGGACGCTGATCTCGAGTCCGATCTGCCGGTCGTTCGTCCAGGATGGCAAACCGTTGAAAGTGCCGAGGCCGATGATCGACTCGTCCTGAGTCGAACTGTTGAACGAGCGGCTGGCGGTCAGGCTGATCGATGGCAAATGGCCGCCGAAGGCGACCTGTACGTTATCCCGCGCCACATCCGCGGCCAGACGGCTGGCGATGAGCGATAGATTCTGCTGCAGCGAGGTCTGCACCCACTGATTCTGGTCGGCCGGGCTCGGCATCAGGAGCGGCATGTCCGCTCCTGGCTCCGACAGGGTAGGGTACTGCCGGCCGGTGATGACCTGGAGCTGATCCTCCGCGGTCGCGAGCGCTTGCTTGTCGGCGATGACCGCCGCCGCGGCCGTATCCCGGCCTGCACGCGCCTGCTCGACGTCGGTGATGGCGATCAGCCCCACCTGATAACGCTTGTCCGCCTGCTGCAGCTGCAGGTCAAAGGCCTGCAGAGAGGATTCCTGCGCCTGCAGGGTATCGAGGGCGGAGAGCACATTGAAGTAGGCGGTGGCGACCCGGAGGATGAGGTCCTGGGCCGCGGACTGGTAGGTGGCCTGCGCCTCGGCTACCTGGCTGTCGGCGGCCTTGAGATTCATCCAGTCGGTGTAGGAGAACAGGTCCTCGGACAGGTTCAGGCTCCACGTCTTCTGTGCCGTGCTCGATTCGACGTAGAAGGGAAGTGGGGCGATCTTGCTTGCCGAGACCGACTCCAGCTGGGTGGACTCGCCGGCGTTATGGTCCCAGGATTTCCCGGCCGACCCTGAGATTTGCGGCAGCATTGCTGCCCAGGCCTCCGGCCGGGCCTCGCGTGCTGCCATGTAGGTCGCGTAGGCCTGCTGATAGGTCGGGTCACTGGCCAGGGCGTCCTGGTAGATCTGGGCGAAGTCCGCGGCGCCTGCGGCGACCGGGAGTCCAATGGCGAAGCCGGCGCATAGCATGGCCAGGCTCGATGTCCGTACGGCGCGGTGCATAATCTCCCCGGATGCTCTTGAGTCTTGGAACGAGGCTCTTAGAACACAAAACCCTGCGGCCGAGTTGCATGCACGAGCGGATCGATGACCGTCTCGAAGAGGCTCTCGGTGCCCCAAGCGTCCTCGGTGATGCGGCGGATGAGTCGCGCGTCCATCACCGGCGGCTGGCCGACCACGACGAAAAGCCGCCCGCCGACCGCGAGCTGGCGCTGGAAGCGCTCGTCGGGGATGGGGAGCGAGGCCGTGACGGCAATGACGTCGTAGCGGGCGTCGGAATCGAGCTGGATCGCGTCCTGCGCGACGATGTCGATGTCCCGCAGGCCGAGGGAGGAGATGTTGCGACGGGCGAGCTCCACCAGCTCGGGAAAGAGCTCCAGCGAGCGGACGGACGCGCCACCTGTCCGCAGACAGGCCGTCACGAATCCGGAGCCGGTCCCGACCTCGAGCACCCGCTCGCCACCGGTGAGCGCCACGGCCTGCAGCAGCCGGCCGGCCACGCTCGGACGGAGCATGTGCTGGCCGCACGGCAATGGAATCTCGACGTCCGCGAAGGCCAGGAAACGATGTTGCTGCGGGACGAAGGCCTCCCGCGGCACCGTGCGCAGGGTCTCGAGCACCCGTGCGTCGAGCACGTCCCAGGCGCGCACCTGCTGCTCGATCATCTGTTCGCGTGCTTGGACCATCGACATCTTGATTGGGGCTCCGATTGGACTTATTGCATCGCCAAGGCCGGGGCACGTGACGTTACGGGTTTTCTAGGCTCCTGCCAAGCCGCTTTGGTATGAGATATGGTGAAACGCCGACGGGGCAGCGAACAGCTACGCTATGCTTCCGGACGTCCGCACCCCGGGCAACGAGAATAATGAAAGAGAAAGCGGACTGCCCGACAGCCGCGAACCCCATGACGTCGAAACCAAGCGCTCGCGCGGCCGGGAGCCTATCTCGCGCCGGTAGGACTGGCTGATGTCCGCAGTTGCCCTGCTGTTCATCCTGCTGGGGCTTGCCGTAGCCATTCTCCTATGGCGCTACGTGGTCCAGCTCCGCGAGCTGAACGACGTCAGTGACGTGTCGCAGCAGCTGCAGCGCATCGCCATCGGCGGCTCGCTTGCCGGCCGGCTGGAATCGGGGAGCTCGAAGCCGGAGCTGTCGGCGCTCATCACTGCCATCAACCATCTGCTGACCCGGGTCGCCGCCGAGCACGACGACAGCCGGGTGACGCCCAAGCTGTTCGCCGAGCTGGGCGAACGCATCCACGAGGCGGTGCTGGTGCATCGCGACGTGATTCTCTACTCGAACCGGCAGTTCGCCGGCCTGGTCGGCGCGGACCGCGTCGACCTCGCCGGGCGCCGGCTGGGCGACCTCGTGGCGCCCGAGTATGCGGAGCTGGTGCACGAGAACATCCGCCGGCGACTGTCCGGAGAGCCGGCTGCGGAGCGGTACGAGGTCGAGGTCCTCGGCCGCGAGGGGCAGGTGAGCCGGCTCGAGATCACCTCGGCGCGCGTCGACTATGACGGCGGCAGCGCTCTGCTCGTGACGGGCGTGGAGATTCTTCCCACGCAGACCGTCGAGGCGCTGCGCGTCAAGACGGACGGCGACTCCACGGCATATCAGCTGGCTCTGAACTCACTGAACGAAGCCGTGATCGCCACGGACCTCGAAGGCCGCATCACCTATATCAACCCCGCCGCGGAGCGCCTCACCGCGACAGCCGCCGACCAGGCGGCCGGGCGGACTCTGGAGGAGATCGTCGGACTGGTCGATGAGACCGACCGGCGCCTGCTCACCGATCCGGTTCGCCAGGCGCTGACCAGCGGTGCCGCGGTAACCCTCGGTCGCCGCGCGCTGCTGATCTCGCGAGCCAACGCCAGCGAGCACTCCATCGAGCTGTCGGCGACGCCGATGCGAGCCGCGGCCGGCGAGCAGGTCGGTGCCGTGATCCTGCTGCATGATGTCTCCGAGCAGCGTGGCCTCGCCCGGCAGATGTCCTATCAGGCGACCCACGATGCGCTCACGGGTCTGGTCAACCGGCGCGAGTTCGAGCGGCGCTTGGAGGAGGCGGTCGAGATCGGCCACCGCGGCGACGGCCAGCACGTGTTGTGTTATCTCGACCTCGATCGCTTCAAGGTGGTCAACGATACCAGCGGCCATCTCGCCGGCGACAGCATGCTGCGTGAGGTGGCGAAGCTGCTGCGCGATGCCGTGCGCGACAGCGACACGGTGGGACGCCTCGGAGGCGACGAGTTCGGCATGCTGCTCATAGGCTGCCCGCTCGAGAAGGCGCGCCAGATCGCCGATGACGTCTGTCGCGCGGTGGGCGACCATCGGTTCGTGTGGCGGGACCGCATATTCAACATCGGGGTATCGGTTGGGCTGGTGGAGATCTCGCGCGAGAGCGGCACGCTCGAGGAGCTGCTGACCGCGGCCGATTCCGCCTGTTATGTCGCCAAGAAGCAGGGCTCCGGACGGGTGGCGGTGTACTCGGCGCGCGATGAAGCGCTGGCGCGCCACACCGGCGAGATCCAGTGGCTGCAGAAACTGCAGAGCGCGCTGAAGGAGAGCCGCTTCCAACTGTACTACCAGCCTATCGTGCCCGCTTACGGCACCGATGGCGGCGGTCCCGCGATGGAAGTGCTCGTGCGGCTGCAGGAGGACAACGGTCATCAGATACCGCCGGCGGAATTCGTGCGGGCGGCGGAGCGCCATCGGCTGATGGGCCTGGTCGACCGCTGGGTGGTGCAGACGACGCTCGCGGCTCTCGGGCGCGGCGCCATTGCGGTTTCGAGCGATCGCTGTGTCGCCATCAACATCTCCGGCCAGACGCTGGCGGATACCCAATTCCTCGAGTTCGTGGTCGAATGCCTGGACAGCACCGGGGTGACCCCGGCGCAGGTCTGCTTCGAGATCAGCGAGACCGCGGTGGCGGCCAACCTCGATCACGCCCGCCGTTTCGTGGGCGTGCTGCACGGCATGGGATGTCAGTTCGCGCTGGATGACTTCGGCTCGGGAGTGGGGTCATTCTCCAACCTGAAGATCCTGCCGATGGACTATCTCAAGATCGACGGCTCGTTCATCCGCAACCTGGGGCATGACTCCGTCAACCAAGCGATGGTCACCGCGATGATCAAGCTGGCGCGTACGCTCAACTTCAGGGTGATCGCGGAGCAGGTCGAGGACAGCGCGGCCCTGGATGCGGCGCGCCGCATGGGCGTCGACTTCGTGCAGGGCTACGCCATCGCCAGGCCGCAGCCCTTGCTCCTCGCGGCTTAGTTTATTGGCGCAAATCGCTCCCGGCGATTTGCGCAAGCCAACCTTGTGGCTTTTTCCACCTCGCGGCCCAAGGGAACGGCCCTGGGCCGCTTACTCATTTGCTTTCGGTCTTTGGGTCGAACTTCAACGCGGCGCCGTTCATGCAGTAGCGCATGCCGGCGGGTTTCGGGCCGTCGGGGAAGACGTGGCCGAGGTGACCGCCGCAGCGCGCGCAGTGGACCTCCGTACGCGCCATCAGATGAGCGTGATCTTCGCGGGTGGCCACCGCTCCGGCGAGCGGCTGCAGGAAGCTCGGCCAGCCGGTGCCGCTTTCAAACTTCGCCTGTGACTCGTAGAGCGGCTGGCCGCAGCCGGCGCAGCGAAACACGCCCACGCGGTGCTCGTCGTTGAGCGCGCTCGTGCCGGCCCGCTCGGTGCCGTGACGGCGCAGCACGCGGTATTGCTCCGAGGTGAGTCCGGCGCGCCACTCCTCATCGGTCTTCTCGACCGGAAACTGCTCTTTTGAGCTCACGCCCATCACCTCCTCATCCGCCTGTATATCGCGAAAGTCCAACAGGTCCGGCGCGGCCTCGTCAAGCACCAGGCAGCGCGACCCGCCGCTGAGCTGCGCCGGAAAGTCGCCGCGGACCGCTCCCGACGAGAAAGCAACAGTGCGCCAAGCGCCGCCAGGCCTTGCGTAATCAATGAGTTGCGACGCCCGCCGGGGCGCCGGCGGCGGTCGATGTAGGCTGCTACCAACAATCAACACCCGATTGCCGTTACAAACCAACGATGCAAGTTGCTTGCAGGCATGGTAAGAAGGGCGCCCGACGGAGACATCCAGCGTATGCAGCTTGCCCGATTATGGCGTGAGCATCTCGCCGCAGGTTGTCCTCGCGAGCTGGCCGGCGTCGAGATCGCCGGCAGCGACGCGCGCACCCTCGATGCCGAAATCACGGCCTGCGTGAGCGCGCTCATTTGCAGGTCGATGACCGTGGACGAGCGCATCGAGCGCCGGCTCTACGAGATCAGCGACGCGCTCGCCAATAAGCAGCGGCAGGCAGACGAACCGGTAGCCGCGTATTGCGCTCGCCTCAACCGCCTGGTGGGGGCCCTGCTCACGGAGTCGCGCGGGGGGCGCGCTTAGCCTACTGGCCAGGCATGGCCCATTGCATCCAGCGGCCCCGAGAACGGCCGTGGCCCCCTCATTTGGTTGCTTGCGAGCGACGTCAGAACCCGAGCCCGCACGATTCTTGCTCAGCTTGGGCTGGGTAAGTGTCGAGGACGCACTGCTGTGGGATGCTCGAGTCTTGCGGGAGAGGCCATCGTGGAGGACGTTCCGCGCGCGGAAGTGCCGCTCAAAGTGCTCGTGGTGGACGACCAGGTCGATTCCGCCGACGCGGTCGCCTGTCTCCTGTCGATGATGGGCCACGAGGTACACACGGCCTATGGGCCCCACGAGGCCCTGGAGAAATACCGGCAGGTGCACCCCGCGGTCGTCTTCATGGACATCAGCATGCCGGAGCTGAGCGGTCTCGAGACGGCCGCCCGCATTCGCTCCATGCCCGAGGGCACCTCGACCACCATCATCGCCCTCACCGGGCTGGGCCACGAGGCCGACCGCCGTCGCTCGCGCGAGGCGAGCATCGACCATCACGTAGTGAAACCGGCCTCGCCTGACGTATTGCATCGTCTCTTGAGCGCTATCCACCACGCCTGATCCAGGCGCCGTTCAAAAGCAAATGATCAAGCGGCCCAGGGCCGTTCCCTGGGCCGCGAGGTCGATCCCGTACGTCGGCTGGCCGCGCAAAGCGGCAGGATGCCGACTTTGCGCCCCGCTGCTGCTTACAGCAGCGGGATCATCAGCAGCGCTACGATGTTGATGATCTTGATCAGCGGGTTGATGGCCGGGCCCGCGGTGTCCTTGTAGGGGTCGCCGACCGTGTCGCCGGTTACCGCGGCTTTATGCGCCTCGGAGCCCTTACCGCCATAGTTGCCTTCCTCGATGTACTTCTTGGCGTTGTCCCAGGCCCCGCCGCCGGTGGTCATGGAGACCGCGACGAAGAGGCCGGTCACGATGGTGCCGATGAGAAGGCCGCCGAGCGCCTTGATGCCGGCGCCGGGCCCGAGCAGGTAATTCATCACCACCACCAGCACGATGGGCACCACGATCGGCAGCAGCGACGGGATGATCATCTCGCCGATGGCGGCGCGGGTCAGCAGGTCCACGGCGCGGGAATAATCGGGCTTGGCCGTGCCCTCCATGATGCCCTTGATCTCGCGGAACTGGCGCCGGACCTCGGTGACCACCGAGCCGGCGGCGCGTCCCACCGCCTCCATGGCGAGAGCGCCAAAGAGATAAGGCACGAGGCCGCCGATGAAGAGCCCGATGATGACCGCCGGGTCGGAAAGCGAGAAGGCGACCAGCTTGCCGGCGGCCTGGAGGTTGTGCGTGTAGTCGGCAAAGAGCACCAGGGCCGCGAGGGCCGCGGAGCCGATGGCGTAGCCTTTGGTGACCGCCTTGGTCGTGTTGCCAACCGCATCCAGCGGGTCGGTGATGTCGCGCACCTGCTTCGGCAGGCCCGCCATCTCGGCGATGCCGCCGGCGTTGTCGGTGATCGGTCCGTAGGCATCGAGAGCCACGATCATTCCGGTCATCGACAGCATGGCCGTGGCGGCGACCGCGATGCCGTAGAGGCCGACGCCGCTCGCCTCGCCCAGCTTGAACGAGCCCCAGATCGCGAGACACACCGCGATGACCGGCAGCGCGGTCGCTTTCATGGAGACGCCGAGGCCCGCGATGATGTTGGTCGCGTGACCGGTCTGCGATGCCGCGGCGACCCTCCGGACAGGGCTGTACTCGGTGGCCGTGTAGTACTCCGTGATCACGATGAGCGCCGCGGTGAGGCCGAGGCCGATGAGCGAGCAGCCGAAGAGTGAGCTCGCCTCCGCGGGCATGAGCTCGTGCGTGATGAAGTAAAATCCGATCGCCGACACGATGCCGGACACGATCACGCCCTTGTAGAGGGCGTTCATGATCTTGCCGCCCTCGCGGGTCGAGACGAAGAACGTGCCGATGATCGAGGACACGATCGACACGGCGCCGAGCGCGAGCGGATAGATGGCGGCGCTGAAGCCGGCCGCCGCGCTTTGCTTCGCAAAGAGCTGCCCGCCAAGCAGCATCGTGGCTACCACGGTAACGGCGTAGGTCTCGAAGAGATCCGCTGCCATTCCTGCGCAGTCACCCACGTTGTCGCCCACGTTGTCGGCAATGACCGCTGGATTGCGCGGGTCGTCCTCGGGAATGCCGGCTTCGACCTTGCCGACGAGGTCGGCGCCGACGTCTGCGCCTTTCGTGAAGATGCCGCCGCCGAGGCGCGCGAAGATAGAGATCAGCGACCCGCCGAAGGCGAGGCCCACGAGCGCGTGCAACGCCGGCTCCATGCCGATGAGGTGGTTGAGGATGGCGAAGTACCCGGAGACACCGAGCAGAGCCAGACCGACGACCAGCATGCCGGTGATCGCGCCGCCGCGAAATGCCACCGCCAGGGCGGCATTGAGCCCTTTGGTCGCGGCCTGGGCCGTGCGCACGTTGGCGCGTACCGAGATGTTCATCCCGATATACCCGGTCGCGCCCGAGAGCACCGCGCCGATGGCGAACCCGCCGGCGGTCGGCCAGTGCAGGAAGAAGCCGAGAATCACGAAGAGCACGATGCCAACGATGAAGATCGTGGTGTATTGGCGATTGAGATACGCCTTTGCCCCGGCTTGCACGGCGGCGGCAATCTCCTGCATCCGTTCATTGCCCGCGGGCAGACGCAGGATGGCGGTTGTCGAAACGATGCCGTAAAGGACGGCGAGTACACCGGCCGCAATAGCGGCCCACAGCCACGTGGTGGCATCCATCTGGCATCTCCCCCGGATACTTAAAGGGCTATAAAAATGGCCGCGAAGTGTACCAGATTGGTATTTGGCGATTGGCGCAAAGACGCCCGCGGCGCTTTGCGCGGCCAGCCGTACGGCCTTGTCGTTTATTTGCTTTCGAACTTGAAATCAGTTCGCAGTCGCTTGCGGACGGGGTTGCCCTTGATGCGGACATAGTCGGGCAGGCCGTCGCGATAGGGGGGATAGGCCTCACCGGCCACCAGCGGCTCGAGATAGCGGCGGCAGGCGTTCGTGATCCCGAAGCCGTCCGCGGTGATGTACTCGGGCGGCAGCTTCTTCTCGCGGTTGGCCACCTCAGCCAGCGGCACGTGGCCGATCGTCCACCTGTAGGGCTTGGACGACTTGCGGACGATGACCGGCATGACCGCGTTCACGCCCTTCACGGCCAGCTCGACCGCTGCCTTGCCCACGGCATACGCCTGCTCGACGTCGACCTTGGAGGCGATGTGCCTGGCGGAGCGCTGCAGATAGTCCGCGACCGCCCAGTGGTACTTGTAGCCGTGCGCCTCGCGGATCATGTCCGCCACGACCGGCCCCACCCCGCCCAACTGGGCGTGGCCGAAGGCGTCGCGGGTGCCGGCCTCGGCCAGGAACTTGCCGTCCGGATATGCCGCGCCCTCCGAAACCACTACGACGCAGTAGCCCACCGTGCCGACGCACTGTTTCACGCGCTCCAGGAACCGGTCTTTGTCGAAGGGGACCTCGGGAAACAGGATGATGTGCGGCGGCTCACCGGCTTTGCGGCCCGCCAGCCCCGCGGCCGCCGCGATCCAGCCGGCGTGCCTCCCCATCACCTCGAACACGAACACTTTGGTCGAGGTCCGCGCCATGGAAGCCACATCCAGGGCCGCCTCGCGCGTGGACACGGCGACGTACTTCGCCACCGAGCCGAATCCCGGGCAGCAGTCGGTGTGCGGCAGATCGTTGTCGACAGTCTTCGGCACCCCGACACAGGTGATGGGATAGCCGAGCGACTCGCCGATCTGCGAGACCTTCAGGGCCGTATCCATCGAGTCGTTGCCGCCGTTGTAGAAGAAATAGCCGATGTCGTGAGCGCGAAAGACCTCGATCAGCCGCTCGTATTCGGCGCGGTTCTGCTCGATGCCCTTCAGCTTGAAGCGTGCGGAGCCGAAGGCTCCCGCAGGCGTGTGCTTGAGTCCGCGAATGATCGCGGGGCTTTCACGGCTGACGTCGATCAGATCCTCCGTCAGCGCGCCCACGATGCCGTCCCGACCGGCATATACCTTGCCGATATACCGGGACTGCCGCAGGGCCGTCTCGATGACGCCACAGGCGGAGGCATTGATCACGGCCGAGACGCCGCCGGATTGGGCATAGAACGCGTTTTTCTTGGACGTCGCTTTTTTCATGGCGTCGTACGAGTCTTCAGGTGGGTCGAAATAGTACAGCACGGGCGCGGGTTTGACCTGGCCCCCGGCCGCCGGTAACGTGACGAGCCTTTGGACGCAGTCAGGTCTCTATAAAGCATGCGCATCGTCCTGTTGGGGGCCCCGGGATCGGGGAAGGGCACGCAGTCTCAACGTCTGGTTCAGCGTCACGGCATACCACAGGTCTCCACCGGCGACCTCCTGCGTGCCGCCGTGGCAAAAAGCACGCCTCTCGGCCTCAAAGCCAAGGAGGCCATGGACGCCGGCCGCCTGGTCGCCGACGAGATCGTCCTTGGCATGATCCGTGAGCGGCTCGCCGAGCCCGACACTCGTCCGGGCTTCATCCTGGACGGCTTTCCGCGCAACCTGGCGCAGGCCCGGGCCCTCGATGCGCTGCTCGGCGAGATCGGCAAGCCTCTCGATGCCGTGGTGCAGATGGAGGTCGATTACGCCGAGCTCTCCCGCCGGATCTCCGGCCGGCGCACCTGCGCCGACTGCGGCCGGGTAGTGAATCTCCTCACCTCCGCGCCCGGCGAGGCCGAGCGCGAGCTCTGCCCGAAGACCGGTAAGCCCCACCGCCTTTTCCAGCGTCCGGACGACAACGAGGCCACTGTCGCCGAGCGTCTGAAAGTCTACGAGCAGCAAACCCGTCCGTTGGTTGACTACTACCGCCAGCAGGGCCTGCTCCGCACGATCAATGCCGAAGGCACCATGGCCGAGGTAGAGCAGCGATTGGAAGCGGCGCTGAAGGCGCCCGTTTAGATCGCGGCCAGCAGCTTCTCGCCGATTACGGCGCGCCGCCAGCCCCGCAGCGCCGCGAGGTCCGTAACGCCGTCAGCCAACCGCTCGAGATCACGCCGCGTGGCGAGCACTTCCGGGCTGATGTTCAGCTCCGCTGCCACCGCCTGATTCACCGCACCCAGCTTCTTCACCAGGGCGTTTTGCGCCGGGTCGGGGCGCTGGCGCGTGTCCAGCGGTGGCGCGGGATCCGGAACATTTGCCGCCGCGACACAGGCCAGCAGCTCGTCGCCACTGTGCCGCACCACGCCTGCCGGTATTTCCGTGATGGCCTCCAACGCCGCCAGCGACCGCGGCACGCGCACTATCATCTCGCGCAACACCGTATCTTCGAGAATCCAACCGCGCGGCCGGTTGCGCTCCATGGCCCGGCGCTCCCGCCATGCGGCCAGCCCCCGCGCCAGACGCTGCCGGGACAGGTCGAGACCCCGCAGTCCCTTCAGCCGCCGCCACGCCTCCTCGGGGTCCGTGACGAGGGCGCGGGCGTCGGCCAGCCCCGCGAGCTCCTCGGCGAGCCAACTCAGTCTGCCCAGCTTGTCGAGCTGCTCCTCGAGCGTCAGTTTCAACGGCACCAGATGACGCACGTCATCGATCGCATACTCGATCTGCTCCGGTGAGAGCGGCCGGCGCGACCAGTCCGTGCGGGTATGAGCCTTGGAGAGCTCGATACCGAGCAGCCGCCGGGTGAGCTCCGCATAGCCGATCTGCGCCGCGAACCCGGCGAGCGCGGCCGCGATCTGCGTATCAAACACGGGGCGCACCAGCCCGACTGCCGGCAGCAGAACCTCGAGATCCTGCCGCGAGGCATGCATCACTTTCACGACCTCGGCAGCGGTCAGCGGGCTCGCGAGCGCGGCGAGCTCGGTGACCGCGATCGGGTCGACGCATACGGCGTCGTCGGCCGCCGACACCTGTATCAGGCAGAGCTCCGCGCGATAGGTGCGCTCACGGAGGAATTCGGTGTCGAGACCGATGCTCCCGTGCCTCGCGAGGCGGGCGGCGAGATCGGTGACGGCGTCGGCAGTGTCGGCGATGTGCTGCAACGAAACGGGGGATGATCTGTAGAATCCGCGTTCATTATGCACGTACACATCCTCGGAGTTTGCGGGACCTTCATGGGCGGTATCGCGGCTATTGCGCGCGCCGATGGCCACCGCGTCACCGGCTCCGACAGCAACGTCTACCCGCCGATGAGCACGCAGCTCCAGGCACTCGGGATCGAGCTGATCGAAGGCTATGGCGCAGCGCAGCTTGACCCCGCTCCCGATGTGGTGGTCGTGGGCAATGTCATGACGCGCGGTCAGCCCGTCATCGAGGCACTGCTGGACCGTGGCATTCCCTATGCGTCGGGTCCGGAGTGGCTCGCGCGCGAGGTGCTGCGCGACCGTTGGGTGCTGGCCGTGGCGGGAACCCACGGCAAGACCACGACATCCTCGCTCCTCGCCTGGATTCTCGAGCACGCGGGACTCGAGCCCGGATTCCTGATCGGCGGCGTGCCGGCGAACTTCGCGACCAGCGCGCGGCTCGGCGCGGCGCCTTTTTTCGTCATCGAGGCGGACGAGTACGACACCGCCTTCTTCGACAAGCGCGCGAAGTTCGTCCATTACCACGCGCGTACCGTGATCCTGAACAACCTCGAGTACGACCACGCCGATATCTATCCGGACATCGCCGCGATCGAGCGGCAGTTCCATCACCTGGTGAGAACAGTGCCGGGCAGTGGCCGCATCGTCTGGAACGCGGCGGATGAGCGCCTGAAGGCTACGCTGGCGATGGGCTGTTGGACGCCGCGAGAGGGTTTCGCGGGGCATCCCGCTGCGGACGCGCACTGGACAGGTCGCGCCGCCGGTGGCGTCGAGGACTTCTCCCGCTTCGAGGTTCTCGAGGAGGGCCGGCCGCGGGGTACCGTACAGTGGGAGCTCATCGGCGCACACAACATGGAGAATGCGCTCGCGGCAATCGCGGCCGCGCGACACGCCGGTGTCGCCGTCGAGCACGCGATCGAGGCGCTGCATTCTTTCGCTGGGGTGGCCCGACGCATGCAACTTCGTGGTGAAGTGAACGGGGTGCGCGTGTACGACGACTTCGCCCATCACCCGACGGCTATTGCAACTACCGTCGATGGATTGCGGCGGCGCGTCGGCTCGGCACGGATCATCGCCGTCCTGGAGCCCCGTTCCAACACCATGCGCATGGGCGTTCACCGTGATGAGCTCGCACCGTCCCTGGCGGGCGCGGACGAGGTCTGGTTGTATACGCCGCCTGATCTGGGTTGGGACCCGGCGACCGTGATCGCCGCCCTGGGCGGGCGCGCTCATGCACGCGGCGACGTGTCGGTGCTGGCCAGAGACCTCGCGCAGACTTTACGTTCCGGCGACCACGCACTCATCATGAGCAACGGCGGCTTCGGCGGACTTCACGGCAAGCTGCTGGCAGAGCTCGGACGTCGCGCATAAAAGCGCCCCAGGCCGATTCCCAACAACACGGTCCAGGCGAGCACCAGCCAGCCGGTGAAGCCATCGTGCCGGCTGAGGAGAAAGCCGAGCGGGGCGGCGCGATTGGGCTGTGCCAGCCCATGCACCACCAACATCACCCACACCCAGCCGGCGTGCAGTCCCATTCCCGCCGCGATGTTGCCGGTGATCGATCGCAGCAGTGCCAGCACGACTCCGACCGCCGTCAGGCAGAGAAAGGCGTCCACGATTCCGAGAGGGTGATCGAAGGACTGCAGCGTGCCGTGCAGCAGGGCGAGGCCGCTCCACGGGGAGACCTGCGCGGCCGGGATGTGGAAGCTGCCGAGGAAATGGGTCCATGAGTAGACGATCGCGGTGAGCACGATCGCGGCGGCGGTGCCGGACTCCCGCTGAATGCCGCTGAACATCGCGCCGCGCAGCGCGGTCTCTTCGATGAGAGCGACGGCGAGGCCGCTCCCGAGCCGCTTCGCGACCAGGGCGGCAAGCGCTCCGGCGCTGGCGGCGGCCGCTGGGTGAAAATCGAGCAGCCCCAGGGCCGCCATCGAGGCCGCCACCGCCGCCATCGTGACCACGCCAAGCGCGAGTCCGAGCGACAGCTCGCGCAGGAAGATTCCCCGCGGCGCTCCGTATCCGAGGCTGGCCCGGTCCGCGAGCCGCAGCCGGCGCGCCACCAGCAGGAATCCGACCAGAAACGCCAGCATGCCGATCCGCTCCCCGATGCGATGGAACGGAAAGTCGAAATGGCCATGCAGCAGCAGCCACGCCGGATAGGTGAGCGCCGCCATTGCCGCAAGGCTCACTGCGATCAACAGCAGAAACCAGGCGAAAGCGCGCATGGGGCGAATCGTCGCAAGGGGCGCGCAATGTACGGGAAAGCAGCCTTTGGGCGCAAATTCCCGCTAATGCCGCAAATCCGCGTGAACGCGCAACCTGTCGCTCTGGTGGCGCGCGTGCGGGCACTCCGACAATGGGCGCCAGTCATCACGCGAGCGGAGAGCCGCCATGCAGCAGTCCAGAGCAAGACAGATATTGCAGTCTCTCATCCAGGGGATCGACCCTGTCACCGGCGCGGAGTTGCCGCGCGAGACGGTGCTGCAGCACGCCGATGTGTTGCGGGCGCTGCTCGCCGGGCTTTCGGCGCTGGAGCTGACGGCTGCCCGCGCGCAGCGGCGCGCGCAGCTGCCCGATAACGTCGGCCAGGCATGGACGACCGACGAGGAGAGCAAGCTGGTCGGAGAGTTCAGGAGCGGTGAATCTCCGGAGGCCATCGCGCGCAAGCACGGACGGACGCTGCGCGCCATCGAGGCGCGTCTGGAGAAGCTTGGGCTGATCACCGCGGAAGAGCGCACGACGCGCGGCGGCTTCAGCGGAGTTTCCGATGCGCAGCCGCGGTCACGGGTAGCGCGCGGCGGTATACTGCGGCGCAAGAGGGCGCAGCGCCGCTCGAGATGAGTCCAACATCGCGGCCGAAGCCGCGCCCGTTTTCCGTGCCGCAAGCCCCTACAAACCCGGTCGTCATCTGGTTCGGCAGAATCGGCGACATGATCATGCTGAGCACGCTGCTCGAGATCCTGCATCGGAGGTTCGGGCAGCCCTGCCGCGTCATTGGCGCCGGCGCCTGGACCAAGGAGATCTACCGTTCGCACCGCGATGTCGCCGAAGTCATATGCCTGGGTCGGCATACCGCGTTCTTCCTCGACAGGCAGTGGTGGCGGGCGCGACGCGCGCTGCGCGCCGGTTCAGCGGCGCCCGTGTATGTTTGCGAGGACTTCCCGGACAAATTGCCGCGCATCACGCGCTTGCTGCGGTGGAGCGGCACACCGGCGAGCCACTGCATCGTGATGGCAGATATGCTCGCGGCGGCAAAGAGCCGCGGGCAGGAGGCGCCCGAGCACTGGGTGGACCGGCTGGTCGCGCTGGGGCGGTGTACTCCGCCAGCCTTTCGAGAAGCCGACTTCCCATGGCCGCAGCCGCCGCCACGCTGCGCGCCACGGCTCGAGACCACTGCCGCGGAGCGCGCGGAATGCGACGCCTGGCTTGCGTCGCAAGGATGGCTCGGACGGCCGCTCGTGCTCGTGCAGCCGGGCAATCAACGCACGATGAAGGGCGCGGGCCGGCCGGCATCACGGGACGACCACAAAGCATGGCCTGTGGAACGCTGGGCGGAGCTGCTGCAACACGTTCAGCAGCATCTGCAGCGACGGCTGCCGCAGGCGCTCATCGTCCTCGTCGGGGCACCGCAGGAAGCGCCGTTTCTCGAGCTGATTCGCACCGCGTCGAAGCTGCCGTCGATCGGCATCGCCGTGTTGCCGCTGCGACGGCTCTTTGCCCTGTGCGAGCGGTCCCACAACATGATTTCCGTGGACACCGGTCCCGCGCATGCGGCGGCGGCGGTTGGATTACCGCTCGTCGTCCTCTTCGGCGCCTACCCGTCCCAGGTCTGGCAGCCACGCAGCGCCGTCGGTTCGCCGGTGATCGGTGTAGGTGGACCACCGGTGGCGAGCCGCCTGGACGAAATTCCCGAGCAGGTCGTGTTCGCTGCCTGGTGCGAACTGCTGGACCGCTTGCTGGCCGATCCGATCCGATCGGATCGTGCCGCAAGCTGACGGAGGCGAGCGTTGGCTTCTTTGACGACCGAGACGGCAACCGCGCTGCGGCGCATGGCGGCGAAACTCCTCGGCGAGTACACGCCGCCACGACTGCGACACAGCCGGGAGCTGCTCACCGAGCTCGAGGGCGCGCTCGCCCGCCAATCGGTGACCGGTGAATGGGCGGGACTCGCCGCGGACATCACCCGCTCCATCGCGGCAGGCGGCGCCGATGCCTTCCTGCGCCTGCCGCCGGTGATGAAGACCGTCCATCCCCGCATCCGCTCGCGCTCGCCGGACTACCTGCGCTACCTGTTCGCCTCCAGCCGGTTCACGGCGGATATCCAGCGGGCGCTGACGGAGTCGCCTGTCGGCAGGCCGCTCGTCAATCCACACTATCCTCTGAGCAGTCCGCTGCTGGTGCAGCACGGCTATCACCTGCTGCGGCTGTTGGAAGCGACGGACCTCGATCTGTCGACGCTGCGCCTGGTGGTCGACTTCGGCGCCGGCTATGGCAGCTTCTTTCGGCTGTTGCGCAACCTCGGCTATCGGGAGCGCTATCTCATCTGGGACCTGCCGGTGATGTGCGCCCTGCAGCGGTTCTATCTGGGCAATGTGTTTCCCACCGGGCCGGGCGGCCAGCCGCCGGGCAATCTCGAGTGGCTGGTCTCCGGCGACCCGGCGTCGGCGGCCACCGTCAGCCGTCACTGTGCCGAGCACCAACCCGCGCTCTTCATGGCGACGTGGTCGCTCAGCGAGACCCCCCTCGCCGTGCGCGAGCGCATCGCACCGGCGCTCGCCGGGTTCAGCCACATCCTCTGCGCGTACCAGCGCAGGTTCGGCGAACACGACAACGTGCAGTACTTCCAGTCGCTGGAGAAATCCCTGCCGGCCTTCGCCTGGCAACATGCCGAGTGCCCGATATTCCACGGCAACTTCTATCTGATCGGCAAGCGCGCCGCCGGTCAGAACATAGGCACAGGATGTGCCCCGCCGCCGCCTTAAACGAGCAATTGCTCGAAATCGGCGGCGATGCGCTCGAGCGAGAAGCGGGTGCGTGCCCATTCGCGGCCGGCCGCGCCCATCCTCTGCCGCCGCTCGGGGCCGCGGATGAGGGCAAGTATGGCGCTGGCGAGCGCATCGGCGTCACCGGGGGCGACGCCGATGCCCGTGCTGTCGGCGACGAAGGTCTCGGGCAATCCCCCCGCGAAGCTCGACACCACGGGTACGGTCACTGCCTGCGCCTCGACGGAGACGCGCCCGAAGGGCTCCGGATAGATCGACGGCACCGCGAGAATGTCGAGCGCCGGATAGAAGGCCGCCATGTCGGCCTCCCAGGCCTCCAGCCGATGGCGGCTGGCGTACGGTGAGCGCGCAACCCGCGACTGCAGGGCTGCCGTGTCCTCGCCATCACCCACCCACAACATGCGCGCGGTTGCGTCGGCGGCGAGGAACTGCTCGGCGGCATGGAACAGCGTGAAGATGCCTTTCGCCTCGATCATCCTGCCGACATAACCGACGACGACATCCGAGTCGCGGTAGCCGAGGCGTGCTCTGGTGCTCGTCCGCGCGGGCGCTGACGGCCGGAAGCGCTCCGTGTCGATGGGGTTATAGAGAACGGAGGCATGCTCCACGCTCATTCCCTGGCGCCGGTACTCCTCGCGGTGGAAATGCGATACCAGTATGAAGCGGTCGGTCCGGTGGGAGAGGAGCTCGCGCGTCCGCGGCTTCGCCGGGGCATCGTGCCAATGGCGGAAGAGCGCCACCCGCGCGCCCGTGAGGCGGCGAACGGCGAGCAGCATCCGGTAGAAGCGCGGATCGTTCGAGACCATCCAGTCCGGGCGCTGCCGCATCGCCAGGCGCAGCAAACCGGTGGCGATGCGAATGCCGCGACTTCGGCCCGGGCGAATGGCAACCACCGGTACGCGCGCCTGCTGCAACAGGTCCGCCACCGGGCTGCCGGCAATCACGAGACAGCGCACGTCATGTCCGCGGCGCGCCATCGCGGTCGCCAGGGCGGCGATGTGCTGCTCGGTTCCGTAGCCGCGAACGCTGGATTCGGCGAACAGCAGTCTCATTGCAGCGTTATACCCGATGGGCAATCATCGCCGCCATGAGCGCCATTCTCTTCTTCGATCCCACTTGCGGCCGGCCGTACGACACCGAGACGTTGCGGCGTGAGGCGATGGGCGGCACGGAAGCGACGGTGGTGCGTGTTGCCGATGCTCTTGGGGCGCTCGTCGTGCAGCACAACCGCACTGACGCGAGCGGTCGCTATCTGCCGCCACGGAGCGATCGCGCCGTCAGTCACGTGGTCGTCAACCGCGACTCGCGCGCTCTGCCGAGAGTGCGCGAGCTATATCCCAACGCGCGCCTGCACCTCTGGCTGCACGACCGGGTTGAGCCGCGCTCGAAACGCGCCCGGAGAATTGCAGCGGATGCCCGCCTGCTGCGCGATCTTGCCGTCAACGTGATCTGTGTTTCCGACACTCAGCGTCATTCGGTCGCGGCGGCGCTGCGTTGGATGGGCGTGAGCGACCGCGTTCCGACCTGCACCATCTACAACCCCGTGGACGATGCTTTGCAGCCGGACGGGTCGCCGGTCGATGACCGCAAGCTGGTATTCCTGTCGTCTCCCAACAAAGGCCTGAGATTCACGCTGGACGCGTTCAGCGCAGTGCGAAGAGCGATGCCCGACATGCGCCTGGTGGTCGGCAATCCCGGCTACAAGGCCGGCACGGCTCCGCGGCTCGACGGCGTCGACTATCTCGGTCCGCAGCCGCAGCCGCGCATCCATGCGGAGGTCCGTACGGCGCTGTGCACGTTTTTCCCCAACTTCGTCATTCCCGAGACCTTCGGCCTCGTATTCGCCGAGTCGAGGGCGCTCGGAACGCCGGTGCTCACCCACGATTGCGGTGCTGCGCTGGAGGTCCTGGGGGACCCGGCGCAGGTGCTGCCGGTGACCGCCGGGAAGCGCCTCTATGAGACGCTGCTCAGCGAGTTTCCGGCCGGCTGGCGTCGTGGACCTGCCCGCGCTGCCGGAGCGCTTGGTCTCTTCGACACCTACGTCGAGCGCATCCGGGCCTGGCGCGCGGGTGCTCGACCCGTGACGGGGCCCGATCCTCGCTTCCGCCTGTCGGTGGTCGCACTGCGCTGGCGCGAGGTGCTGGCGCTATGAGCTTCCAAGGTACCATCACGCCATGACGGGCCAACCGCTGCGTCCCTTCGCCATCAAGCTCGGCCGTATCGGCGATATGGTCATGTTGACGGCTGCGCTGCGACTGCTGCATGCGCGTTACGGCAAGCCGTGTTACGTCGTGGGCGCCGATGCGTGGGCTCCGGCCGTCTATCTCGGCTTGGACGAGGTGGCGCAGTGCTGGTCTCTGCCGCGCAAGGCGCCGATCCCGTTTGGGCTCGCCTGGCCGGCCATCTTGCGTGCATTGCGCGGCAGCGCGCCCGGGCCGGTCTATGTCTTCGAGCATCATCCGCCGCAGGTGCGGCGAATTCGCCGCCTGCTGCACGTGGGCGGCGTCGACCCGGGCCGCTGCCTGTTCATGGCTGAGGCGCCGGGCACGGAGCTTCCGTGGATTGATGCAATCCTGCGGTTCGCGCGGCGCACGCCCGCCGCGCTGAACGCGGTCGATTACCCCGAGCCTGCAGGCAGCGGCACGTGGTCACCGCGGCTGCGGGTCGTGGAGGCAGAGCGCGCGGCGCGCGACCGCTGGCTGGGGTCGCGCGGCTTTCACGGTCAGCCGCTCGTCCTCGTGCAACCGGGCAATCACCGCACCATGGGCCGCCGGAGGCTGCGAAATTGGCGCGGGCGCGACGACAAGGTCTGGCCGATCGAGCGCTGGGTGCAGCTGCTTCACCTGCTGCATGGCCGCATGCCGGAGGCAATGCTCGTACTCAGGGGCGCCGCGCCCGAGATGCCGCTGCTCGAGGCCATCCGTGCCGCGGCGGGGCTGCCGTGCATCATCCCCGCCAGTACGGAGCTGCGCCCGCTGTTTGCGCTCTGCGAGATCGCCCACAGCATGATTTCGGTGGATTCGGGGCCCGCTCATGCGGCAGCGGCGCTGGGGCTGCCGCTCGTCGTTCTCTACGGCGTCCAATCACCGCGCGTCTGGTTGCCGCGCAGCTCGAACGGCTCGCCCGTCGTGGCGCTCGGCGGGGCACCCGAGCTCGAGCGAGTGGATCAGATTTCCGTCGCCGCGGTGTTCGAGGCCTGGTGCGGGCTGAATCAGGCGGCGGCCCAAGCTGACTTGGAGCTGCCCGCGGCGCCGCCTTCGAGCCAGACCACCTCGGTCACGATGGAGCCGTCAGCCTTGAGCTCGAGCGTGCGATAGCCGGGCGGTCGCCGGTCGACCGCGAACTGTTCGGCGTGCGGCACGAACTGCGCGCAGGTTGACGGCGTCGCGAGCAGCCGCACGCCTTTGCGCATCGCATCGTAGCTCTGGTGCACATGGCCGCAGACGATGCCGCGAACATTCGGATGGCGATCGATGACGTCGAAAAACTCGGCGGCGTTCTGCAGCCCGACACGGTCGAGCCAACGGCTGTCCATGGGCACCGGGTGATGGTGCAGACACACGAGTGTATGCCGCTGCGGCGCTCCGGCGAGAGCCGACTGCAACGCGGTCAGGCCCTCGGCGCTGATCCGTCCGGCGGCCGATCCCGCAATCGTGCTGTCGAGCAGCACGATGCGCCAGAGCCCGAGGTCGACGGCTCCCCCGATGACGAACGGCGTGCCGCCGAGCTCACGACGCATCGCCTCGGGCTCGTCGTGGTTGCCGGGCAGGCACAGCACCGGCACCCGCAGGTCGCCCAGCAGGCGCTTGAAGTGAACATATCCCGCCGGATCGTCCTGGACGAGATCGCCCGTCACCAGGACCGCATCCGGCGGCCACTCGCGGTGCCGTGCGTTGGCCAGCGTTGCCTCGAGCGACGGCAGAGTGGCAATGCCGCGCAGCAGCTCGCGCTCGCCGCCGTAGAGATGCGGATCCGTGAGATGAGTCAGACGTACGACGCTGGTTCCCATTGCAGAAGCGTACCAGAGAGCCGCGAGCCGTCTGCAGTGAACTGGGTCGCGCAAGGCCTGTAACGTGGCGGAAATCTGCGCCAGTACCCCGTTGTAGCGTCGATACTGTGATGCTCGCCAACCGAACATAAGTCGGTGTCGGGTCGTTGCGACGCCCGGCGGCCGCCGGCTCACGGGTGAAGTGTCCGTTCATACACTGAGCGGGCGACTCGCACGCTGGGACGGGTATGCGCCGCAGCGAGGCAGGCGTGCTGCGCGTGCGATGCAGGCCCGCGCCTGGCTGCGTGCTGCAGCGCACAACATGATTGAGCCCCGGCGGCGTCTGATGGACAATGCGCGCCCGCTTCCTGGAGCACTTCGTTACACGCAGGCAGATCTCAGGGTCTGCCGCGTGGGAGTTACTTATGTCCACACGCCGTGAGCTCGCCAACTGTATCCGCGCCCTGTCGATGGACGCGGTGCAACGCGCCAATTCGGGGCACCCCGGAATGCCGATGGGCATGGCGGACATCGCCCAGGTCCTCTGGAGCGATTTCCTCAAGCACAACCCGGGCAATCCACAGTGGTACGACCGCGACCGCTTCCTGCTCTCGAACGGCCACGGCTCGATGCTGCTCTATTCGCTCCTGCACCTGACCGGCTATCCGCTGTCGTTGGAGGAAATCAAGAAATTCCGCCAGCTCGGCAGTCATACCGCGGGCCACCCTGAGCACGAGCCGGCGCTCGGCATCGAGACCACCACGGGGCCGCTCGGACAGGGGCTCGCCAACGCGGTGGGGCTCGCGCTCGCGGAGCGCATGCTGGCGACGGAGTTCAACCGCCCGGGATTTTCGGTCGTCGATCACTACACCTACGTGTTCTGCGGCGACGGCTGTCTGATGGAAGGCATCTCCCACGAGGCCTGCTCCTTCGCCGGCACGCTGCGGCTCGGCAAGCTCATCGCCTTCTACGATGACAACGGCATCTCCATCGACGGCAAGGTGAAAGGTTGGTTCACCGACGACACCGCCAAGCGCTTCGAGGCTTACGGTTGGCATGTCGTGCCGGGTGTCGACGGCCATGATGCGGAAGCGGTCGCCGCCGCGATCCGCGCCGCGCGCGCCGAGACGGCGCGGCCTTCGATGATCTGCTGCCGCACGATCATCGGTTGGGGCGCGCCGCACAGGCAGGGCACCCCGGAGGCCCACGGTGAGGCGCTGGGCGCGGACGAGGTGGCGGCGACCCGCAAGGCCATCGGCTGGCCGTACGAGCCCTTCGCCATTCCCGCCGAGCTGCGCACCGCCTGGGACCATCGCGCCGGCGGTGCGGCGGCGGAGTCGGCTTGGCGGGACCTGTTCGGTCGCTACGCCAGCGCCCACCCGGAGCTTGCGCGCGAGCTCGAACGCCGCATGCGCGGCGAGCTGCCCGCGGACTGGAGAGATACCGCTTCCCAGGCGCTGGCGGCGGGCCTGGCGCAGCAGGCGCCGCAGGCGACGCGCCAGTCGTCGCAGGCCACACTCAACCTGATGGCGCCGCGAATGCCGGAGATCTTCGGCGGCTCGGCCGATCTCACCCCGTCCAACAACACGAAGTTCAAGGGCGCGCGCGAGTTCGACCCGAAGGAAGCCAGCGGCAACTACATTCACTATGGCGTACGCGAGTTCGGGATGACCGCCGTCATGAATGGAATTGCCCTGCACGGGGGTTTCCTGCCCTATGGCGGCACCTTCATGGTGTTCTCCGATTACGCCCGCAATGGGGTGCGCCTGGCCGCGCTCATGAAGACGCATGTCGTGCTCGTTTATACTCACGACTCGGTCGGGCTGGGGGAGGATGGCCCCACGCATCAGCCCATCGAGCACCTGACGAGCCTTCGGGCCGTGCCGAACCTGTCCCTGTGGCGGCCGTGTGACGCCTTCGAGACCGCGGTCGCGTGGACGGCGGCCGTGGAGCGGTCCGGGCCCACTGCGCTCGTGCTGTGCCGCCAGGCGCTGCCGCAGCAGCCGCGTACTGCCGAGCAGCAGGCGAACGTCAGCCGGGGCGGATACGTTCTGATCGACTGCCAGGGCACTCCTGAGTGCCTGGTTATCGCGACCGGGTCCGAGGTCGCCATTGCCGCGCAGGCCGTGAGCGCGCTCAACGCGGGCGGTAGGCGGGTGAGGCTGGTATCGATGCCCTCGACAGGGGCGTTCGACGCCCAGGACGAGGCGTACCGGGAGGCCGTGCTGCCGCGCGCGGTTCGCCGGCGTCTAGCGGTAGAGGCGGGCGCCACGCTATCTTGGTGGCGCTACATCGGCAGTGAGGGCCGGGTGATCGGCATCGATCATTTCGGCGCCTCCGGCAAGGGCGCCGAGGTGCTCACGCACTTCGGCTTCACCGCGGAGCACGTCAGCCGAGAGGTCGGCGAGCTGCTGAAGAGTGTGAATTAGGTAAACAGCAACGAGGTTATCGGGTCATGGCAATCAAGGTGGGAATCAACGGCTACGGCCGCATCGGCCGCAACGTCCTGCGCGCACTCTACGAAAGCAAGCGCACCAGCGAGGTGCAGATCGTCGCGCTCAATGACCTCGGCGATGCGAAAACCAACGCACACCTGACGCGTTATGACACCGTGCACGGCAGATTTGACGGCGAGGTGAAAGTCGACGGCGACGCGATGATCGTGAACGGCGATCGGATCAGGGTGCTCGCCGAGCGCGATCCGGCGAAGCTGCCGTGGGGCGACCTCGGCGTGGAGTATGTTTTCGAAAGCACCGGCCTGTTCACCAGCAAGGCGAAGGCCAGCGCCCACCTCAAGGGTGGGGCCAGGCGCGTCATCATTTCGGCGCCGGGTGGCGAGGATGTAGACGCCACGATCGTCTACGGCGTCAACGACAATGTGCTGAAGAGCGATTTCACCGTTATTTCCAACGCCTCCTGTACCACGAACTGCCTGGTCCCCGTGGTCAAGGTCGTGCATGACAAGATCGGCATGGTCAATGGCATCATGACCACGATTCATTCTTACACCAACGACCAGGTGCTGACTGACGTCTACCACTCCGACCTGCGCCGTGCGCGCTCCGCCACCATGTCGCAGATCCCAACCAAGACAGGCGCCGCTGCGGCCGTCGGCCTGGTGCTTCCGGAGTTGAAGGGCAAGCTCGATGGTTATTCCATCCGCGTGCCGACCATCAACGTGTCGCTGGTCGACCTCACCTTCACGGCCAAGCGCCCCACGACGGCGGAGGAAGTGAACAACCTGATGCGCCAGGCGGCGGCCTCCGGCCCGCTGCAGGGCGTGCTCGCCTACAACGACGCGCCGCTGGTCTCGAGCGACTTCAACCACGACCCGCATTCTTCGATCTTCGACGCTACGCTGACGAAGGTCATCGACGGCACTCTGGTCAAGGTGTTCGCCTGGTACGACAACGAATGGGGCTTCTCCAACCGCATGATCGACACCACACTCGCCTGGGCCAAGGCAGCATGAAAGTACTGCGCATGGCGGACCTGGACCTGCGCGGCAAGCGGGTCCTGATCCGCGAAGATCTCAACGTCCCGGTTCAGGACGGCGTCGTTACCAGCGATGCGCGCATCCGCGCGGCGCTGCCGACCATCCGTTACGCGCTGGACAAGGGCGCCAAGGTGTTCATCCTGTCGCATCTCGGCCGCCCCGAGGAGGGCAAGGTCGATGAGTCGCTGTCGCTCAAGCCCGTGGCGGCGCGCCTCTCGGAGCTGCTGGGCAAGTCAGTGCCGCTGCGGCGCGACTGGCTCGACGGTATCGATTGCGAGCCCGGCAGCGCCGTACTCTGCGAGAACGTGCGCTTCAACAAGGGCGAGAAGAAGGACGACCCGGCGCTCGCCCGCAGGATGGCCGATCTTTGCGATGTCTTCGTCATGGATGCGTTCGGCACGGCGCACCGGGCGGAGGCCAGCACCCACGGGGTCGTGAAATTCGCCAGGAGTGCCTGCGCGGGGCCGCTGCTGGTCGGTGAGCTCGACGCCCTCGAGCGCGCGCTCGAGAAGCCCGCACGGCCGTTGCTCGCCATCGTCGCGGGCTCGAAGGTGTCGACCAAGCTCACCGTGCTCGAGTCGCTGCTCGCCAAGGTCGACAAGCTGATCGTCGGCGGCGGCATAGCCAACACCTTCCTGGCCGCGGCCGGCGTGGCCGTCGGCAAGTCCCTCTACGAGCCGGAGCTGCTCGACGTCGCACGCCGGCTCACCACGCAGGCGCGCGAGCGCGGCGCGGAGATTCCGCTGCCGACCGACGTCGTGGTCGCGAAGGAGCTTGCCGCCACCGCCCACGCCGACGTGCGACCCGTTCACGAAGTCCGCCCGGACGAAAGGATTCTCGACATCGGTCCGGACACCGCCGAGCGTCTGAGCGACATGCTGCAATCGGCGGGCACCATCATCTGGAACGGACCGGTCGGAGTGTTCGAGTTCGAGCAATTCGGCGAGGGCACGCGCGCCATCGCCCAGGCGATCGCCCGCAGCAAGGCATTCTCGCTGGCCGGCGGCGGCGATACGCTCGCAGCGATCGAGAAGTACAAGATCGAGGACGGGATTTCCTACATCTCCACGGGCGGCGGCGCTTTCCTCGAGTTCGTGGAAGGCAAGAAGCTGCCGGCCGTCGCCGCCCTCGAAGATCGCGCAAGGAGCTGACCATGTTGCGACGAACGAAAATCGTGGCGACCGTCGGTCCGGCGACCGACGACATCGCTGTCTTGACGGAAATGATGCGCGCCGGGCTGGATGTCGTGCGGCTCAACGCCTCGCACGGGACGGCGGAGGACCGGCGGCGCCGGCTGGGAATGGTGCGGGAGGCCGCCGAGCACGCCAACAAGTGCATCGGCGTTCTCCTCGATCTGGGCGGACCCAAGATCCGCATCGAGAGCTTCCGCGACAAGAAAGTAATGCTGGAGGAGGGGCGGCCCTTCACGCTCGACACGGCGCTCGACCCGAAGGCGGGCACGATCGACGAGGTCGGCTGCGCCTACAAGGATCTCCCCAAGGATGTCGCCGCGGGTGACACGTTGCTGCTCGGTGACGGCCAGATTGTGCTCGGCGTGGAGCGCGTCAGCGGCACGCGAATCGAGACGTGCGTGCGCGTAGGCGGGGAGCTGTCGGATCGCAAGGGCCTGAATCGGCAGGGCGGCGGTATTTCGGCGCCGGCGATCTCGGACAAGGACCGCGAGGACATCCGCTTTGCGGCCGAGGAGCAGGTCGACTACATGGCGGTCTCCTTTGCGCGCGATGCCGCCGACATCGATCAGGCTCGCCTGCTCGTGCGCCAGGCGGGGGGTGAGGCTCGCATCGTGGCCAAGGTGGAGCGGCACGAGGCCGTCACGAATCTGCCCGGCATCATCGACGCCGCGGACGTCGTCATGGTGGCGCGCGGCGATCTGGGTGTGGAGATGGGCTACGCGGAGCTGACTGGACTGCAGAAAACCATCATCCATCAGACCCGCAGCCGCAATCGCGTGGTCATTACGGCCACCCAGATGATGGAGTCGATGATCCAGAACCCCGTGCCGACACGCGCCGAGGTCAGCGATGTGGCCAACGCCGTCATGGACGGCACCGACGCGGTGATGCTGTCGGCGGAGACAGCCACGGGCCGTTACCCGGTAAGGGCCGTCGAGGCGATGGCGGAGGTGATCCAGGGAGCTGAGAAGTACCAACTCACTCACAGCCGCACGCGCCACCGCACGGAGGGCCAGTTCAAGGGAACGGAGGAGGCGATCGCCATGGCCGTGATGTATGCGGCCAACCATCTGAAGGTGCGCGCCATCGTCGCACTCACGGAGTCGGGGGCGACGCCACTGTGGATGTCGCGTATCCGCTCCGACATTCCCATCTATGCCTTTACGCGGCATGAGCCGACGCGCCGCAGGGTCACTATCTACCGTGGCGTCTATCCCGTCATTTTCGACGTGACCCGAAACGCCTCGACCGGAGCGCTTTACGGCGCCCTGTTCTCGCGCCTCCTCGAGCTCGATCTGGTGAAGCGCAAGGATCTGGTCATCGTCACCAAAGGGGAGCTCTCCGGGGTGCAGGGCGGCACGAACTCCATGCAAATACTGCAGGTTGCGTAAGGGTCATTGGCCGAAACGCGACAGGTGCCGTGAGCCGGGCGGCAGCCCTCGTGGCATTATTCCGCGATGGACGCGCCCATCGAAGTCGCGAAAAAGCCGCCGGCAAGGCCGACCGTCGGACTGGTCCTGACCGGCGGCGGGGCACGCTGTGGGTATCAGGTGGGCGTCCTGGTGGCGCTGACCGAGCTCCTGCCGCGCGCCCGTAATCCCTTCCCGGTCATCGTGGGCACCTCCGCGGGCGCGGTGGCTGCCAGCGTGATGGCGGCGGAGGCGTACCGCTGGCGGCGCGCGGTGGCGGGGCTCGAGCGCGTCTGGGCCAACTTCCGCACCGGCCAGGTCTTCCACGTGAACCCGGGGCACATGCTGCGCGCCGGCACGCACTGGCTGCTGGCGCTGCTCTCGGGCGGCCTCGTGCTCTCGCCGCCCAGGGCGCTGCTCGACAACAGCCCGCTGCGGCAGCTGCTGGGGACTCACGTGGACTGCGCGAGCATCCATCGCAGCATCGCGCGCGGACATCTGCAGGGCTTCGCGCTCTGCGCAACGAGCTATGCCACCGGACACTCGGTCGCCTTCTTCGACGGCCGCGACGCGATCCCCGAATGGACCCGCGCGCACCGCATGGGCCGGCGCACGGAGCTGAGCCTGGATCACCTGATGGCGAGCTCGGCGATCCCGCTGCTGTTCCCGCCGATGGGCATCGGCCGGGAGTACTTCGGCGACGGCGCCATGCGCCAGTTGAACCCGTTGAGTCCTGCCATCCATCTCGGCGCCGACCGCCTGCTGGTCATCGGCGTGCAGGCGCGGCGGGCCGCGGGCGTGGGCGCCGGCAGCGGCACCAGCCGCACGATGCCGACTCCAGGCGAGGTGCTGGGCTACATGATCGATACGTTGTTCACCGACCAGGTCTACGGCGATCTCGAGCAGATCGAGCGCATCAATCAGCTGGTGCAGGAGGCGCCCTTCGCCGCGCGGGGCCTGAGGCACGTCGATACTCTGATGCTCGCCCCGAGCATCGATCCGCGCGATCTCGCCGGGCGACATACCGGTGAGATGCCTCGCAGCCTGCGCGCGCTGCTGCGGGTGCTCGGCGGTCGCGACGTGGCGGGATACCAGCTCGCAAGCTATCTCATGTTCGAGTCGGGCTATACCCGGGCGCTCATCGAGCTCGGCTACCGCGATGCCATGGAGGCGAGAACGGCGCTGGTCGCGTTCATGAACGGCGAGCGGCTGCCGCCTCTCATGACGGCCGCGGGCGTCCAGCAAGCAACCTAGCGGGGCAGGCTCGTGTGGCGCGCCGTAACGGTGGGAAACTCCCTGCCGAACTGCGCCACCAGCTTGTCGACGATGTACACGGAGCGATGCTGCCCGCCGGTGCAGCCGACCGCCACGGTGAGATAGCCGCGATTGCTCGCGACGTATTCGGGAATCCGGGCACGGATGAACTGCGCGATGTCCGCGACCAGCGCCGCGACGTTGGTCTGCCCTTCGAGGAAGCGGATGACCTCGGCATCGCGTCCCGTGAGGCCGCGCAGCGCCGGCTCCCAGTAGGGGTTGGGAAGAGAGCGGGCGTCGAACACGAAATCGGCGTCGCCCGGAATGCCGTGCTTGAAGCCGAAAGACTCGAACGAGAGCGACAGCCGGCCGGCATGCGGCTCCCCGACGCGCTGCTTGATGAGCTCCCGCAGCGCGTGCACTCCCAGTCGGGAAGTGTCGATGACGAGATCGGCCGCATAGACGATGGGCTCGAGGAGCTGGCGCTCCAGCGCTATGGCCGCGCGCAGATCGACATCGTGCCGGCTCATCGGATGCTTGCGCCGCGTCTCCGCGAAGCGCCGCAGCAGCTCGTCGTCGGTCGCGGTCAGGAAGATGACTTCACACTCTATCCCGCTGCGACGGAGCTCATCGGTGAGTTGCGGCACGGTGGCGATCTCCGCCGCGGTGTTGCGCGCATCGAGCCCGACAGCGGCGCGCTCATAGGTGCGCTCCGGGCCGCGCACGGCGTGGGAGACGAAGGGTTTGAGCAGCGCCGCCGGGATGTTATCGATGCAGTAAAAGCCCAGGTCCTCGAGCATGTGCAGAGCCACGCTCTTGCCCGAGCCGGAGAGGCCGCTCAAGACTACGATGCGCATCGTGCCACCGCCCCTGCACTACCCCTGGGCCTCTCGCGAGCGCGCCGTCAGGCGCGCAGCGCCCGACCCTCGACGGCGTGATGGTCCGTCATCTTCTCCTTGTGCTTCTTGATGCAGCGATCGAGCTTGTCGGCCAGGAGATCGATGGCGGCGTACATGTTCTGTTCGGTGGCGTCCGCATGGATCGAGTTGCCGCTCACGTGCAGGGTCGCCTCGGCCTTCTGTCGCAGTTTCTCCACCGTCAGGACGCAATGCACGTCGATGACCTGCTCGAAATGGCGTCCGATGCGCTCGAGCTTCTTCTCCACATAGCCTCGCAGAGAGGGGGTCACCTCGACATGGTGGCCGGTGACGTTGAGCTGCATAACCGTCTCCTTTCCAGTGTTGTGTCTCAGTGCACTTGCAAAATCACATTTGACCCAAGCCTGCCCGCCGGCGCTCGTTCGAGGGGGGAATGCCCATTGCCTCGCGGTATTTGGCGACGGTGCGGCGCGCGACCGGAATACCTTCGGCCGACAGGAGCTCGGCGATGCGGCCGTCGCTCAGCGGCGATTCCGCTCCCTCGTCCTTGACGAGCTTCCTGATCTTGGCGCGAATCGCGGTCGAGGAGGTGCCCGACCCGTCGGCGCCCTCGACATGGCTCGAGAAGAAATAGCGCAGCTCGAACACGCCGCGCGGGGTATGCATGTACTTGCCGGAAGTGACGCGGGAGATGGTCGACTCGTGCATGCCGATCGCCTCGGCGATGTCCTTCAGGATCATCGGCCGCATGTGCTCCTCGCCCTGCTCGAGGAAGGCCGTCTGGCGCTCGACGATCGAGCGCGCGACCTTGATCAGCGTCTCGTGGCGGATCTCCAGGCTCTTCAGCAGCCAGCGCGCCTCCTGCAGCTGCGCGCGCATGGTGGCATGGGTCGAATTGCGCCCGATGAGGCTGGCGTAGCTCTGGTTGAGGCGCACCCGCGGCATCGTGGCGGAGTTGATCTCCACCGCCCAGCCATGCTCGGTTCTGCGGACGAACACATCGGGTACCACGTACTCGGCCGAACCTGCGCTCACCGTGGCGCCTGGGCGCGGATGGCACGAGCGTACGAGCGCAAGCGCGCTGGCGAGCTCCTCGTCGCTGGCCCGCAGCTCCCGTTTCACCACCGCCAGCTCGCGGCCGGCAATGCGCTCGAGATGGTGCCGGGCGATCTCTATCGCGGCATTGAATCCGGGGATCGCCGGATCGAGCTGTCGCAGCTGCAGCTCGATGCATTCGCCGACGGAGCGCGCGCCGACACCTGGCGGATCGAGCGCCTGAACGACGTCCGCGAGGGTGGTTTCGACCTCTGCGGGCTCGCACTGGATCTCGGGCCGGAGAGTGCTGGCGATCTCCTCCAGCGGCTCCGTCAGATAGCCGTCGTCGCTGACGGCATCGACGATGGCGCGCGCGATGGCCAAATCGCGCGGCGCGAGCTTCACCAGCTCGAGCTGCCAGAGAAGATATTCCTGCAGAGACTGACCGGCGGAGTCGGCGAATTCCTGCTGACGGTCATCGTCATCGCCGCTCCAGGGGGCTTCGGCCGGACCGACGCTGTGCTCGCCCCAGCCCTCATCCAGCACTTCCACGGCGCTCTCGCGCGGCCCTTCTGCGGGTGTTTCGGCAGGTTCCGGCGCCGCCGCGTGCTCCAGCGTCGTCGTGTCGAGGCCTTCCTCGTGGCCATCGTCCGTCGCCTCCAGCATGACGTTGGTCTCGAGGAGCTCGCGGATATGCGCCTGTAGCTCGAGGGCGGGCAGCTGCAGGAGCCGGATCGCCTGCTGCAGCTGCGGGGTCATCGTGAGTTGCTGACCCAGCTTGAGCTGCAGGGAGGGTTTCAGCATGCTGGCACGGAGGCGGCCTCAGGCCTTGCTAAGGTAAATCTCTGATCTTGCACAGTTTTTCAGAAGAGTCGGGTCCTTCAGAGCCGGAACGACTCACCCAAGTACACCTCACGCACTTGGGGGTTGGCAAGGATTTCTTCCGCAGTTCCTTGAGCGATCACCGTCCCCTGGTTGACGATATAGGCGCGCCCGCAAACCCCGAGGGTTTCGCGCACGTTATGGTCGGTGATCAGCACCCCGATGCCGCGGCTCGTCAGCTCGCGGATGATGCGCTGAATATCCAGCACGGAGAGCGGATCGACGCCCGCGAACGGCTCATCGAGCAGCATGAAGCGCGGCTCGGCGGCGAGCGCCCGCGCGATCTCCACCCGCCGCCGCTCCCCGCCGGAGAGCGCCAGCCCGAGGCTGCGACGCACATGGCCGATGCGCAGCTCCTCGAGCAGCTCCTCGAGCCGCTGTTCGCGCGCCGCGCGCTCGAGGTCGCGCCGCGTCTCCAGGACCGCGAGCACATTGTCCTCTACTGACAGCTTGCGGAAGACGGAAGCTTCCTGCGGCAGATAGCCGAGGCCCATTTGCGCCCGCCGGTGCATCGGCAGGAGTGTGAGGTCGGTGTCGCCGAGCTGAATGCTGCCCGTATCGCAGGGTACGAGCCCGACGATCATGTAGAACGCCGTCGTTTTGCCGGCGCCGTTGGGCCCCAGGAGACCGACCACCTCGCCGTTCGAGACCTCGAGGCTGAGACCGCTGACGACCTTCCGGGATTTGTAGCTCTTCTCGAGCCCGCTCGCGCGCAGGGTCGTCATGAACCGCCCTGGGGCGGCTTGGCCGTACCCTTGTTCGGTGGCGGCGAGCCTGGCTTCGGCGCGGATTGCGGTGTGATGGTGATGTGCACGCCCTGGGTCGCGCCGCCGGAGGTCGCCAGCACCTTCTGCTCGCGGATGCTGTAGGAGATCGATGGCGCGCTCATCTCGTTGTGGCCGTCCGAGATCCACGCGTCCTTGCTGAGCAGGATCGTGCCCCGGCCGACGTCGTACACGATCTGGTCCGCATGACCCTTCTCCATGCCGAGATCGCCGGCGCGTTGCTGCTCGAATTCCGCCGGGTTGCCGTTGACCGTTGCGCCGGCAATGCGATTGTCGCGGAACTCCACCGTCGCGTCGTCGGAGCGCAGGCTGCCGCGCGGCGGCGCCTCGATGTGCACGTTGCCGGTGAATGTCCAGTGGCTGTTCTGAAAATTGACGCCACCCGTGCCGCGGGCGTGATCGGCCGTCACCCGGGTGCTGCCCTGGGAGATCACGACGTTGCTGCAGACCATCGTTTGTGTCTTGTAGTTCACCGCTCCTGATTTGCAGGAGATTTGCACCTGCTCTCGCGGGTTGATGGGCAGCGGCTGACCGGCCGGGACTGTGCCGGCGCGGGTCGGGGGGGCGGGCGCGTTTGCGGCGTATGCGGCCAGCGGCGCGAGCGCCAAGCAGAGGATGCAGAGACTATTGTCAGTAAATGCCATGTACGGCGGATTCCAGTTCGACGTGGTCGTCCTTCAAATTGGCGACGAGTCCGGTGGAGTTCAGTTGCTTCCCTGCCCAGAGCATCTGCACCGGGTCCTTGGTGCTCACGATGTTGGTCCGCAGGTCGACCGCCAGCGTGGTGGTGAACATCTGTGCGTCTCCCGCGGTGCCGCCCATCGTGCCCGAGATGTGCACATTGCCCGCCAGCTGCACCCGATCAGCGGCCTGCTCCAGCTCGCCGCGATCGGCGGTCCCGGTCCAAGGGTTGCCATTCGCATCGCGAAAGCTCATCTGCACCTGCGTGAGTTGCACCTGGTCCTCGTTCGGCAACTGCCGGATAGTGGCGGCGTTGAGCGTGTAGAGCGGCACTCCGTCCGTACCGGTCTCCACCAGTCGCGCATTCCGCGCCGAATATCCTTCGTCCCATCCGTTCGCCTGCACGGTCGTCGCCGCTGGCGTCGCGCCCTGCTGGCGCGACAGGAAAATCGAGGCGACGATCACCGCGATAATGGTCAGGGCCGCGAGGATTCGGTAAATCACTTGGTCGCTGCGGCGCGCCGGCGCGCCTCCAGGAGATAGTCGCAGACTTCGCGCACCGCTCCCTTGCCGCCGGCGAGCCGCGTAACTATGTGCGCGGCGCTGCGCGCTTGCGGATGCGCATCCGCGACGGCAAAAGAGAGGCCCACCTCACGCATCAGCGGCACGTCGGGCACATCATCACCAACGCAGGCACATACGCCTGGGTGTACACCGAGCCGGCCACGTAACTGGTGAAAGGCGGCGAGCTTGTCCTCTACGCCCTGTAACAAATGATGCACGCCCAGCTCTCGGCAGCGTCTTCCGGTCATGCCGGAGCGGCGGCCTGAAATAACGGCCACCGTTAGGCCAGCGGCTGCAAGCAGCTTCACGCCCAAACCGTCGCGCACGTGGAATACCTTCAGCGCTTCGCCGCGCGCGCCGTAGTAGAGGCGCCCGTCGGTCAACACTCCATCGACGTCGAGCACCAGCAGGCGCACTCGAGCGGCGGCATCGGTCCGGCGGCGCGAGGTCGCGGCGCTCACATGACGCCGGCGCGAAAAAGGTCGTGCACGTTGAGCGCGCCGATGAGGCGCCCCTGCTGGTCCGCGACCGGCAGCGCGGTGATGCGGTGCAGCTCCATCAGATGCACCGCCTCGGCCGCGAGGTCCTGTGGGCCGATGCTCTTGCAGGGCGAGGTCATGACCTCGCTCATCGCGACACCGTGGACATCGACGTGACGATCGAGCGCGCGGCGCAGGTCGCCATCGGTGAATACGCCGAGAATCCTGTTGTCATCGTCCACGATGACAGTCATGCCGATGCCCTTGCGGGACATTTCGAGAAGTCCTTCGCCGAGCCGCGTCTGCGGGCCGACGCGCGGCAACGCATCGCCGGTGCGCATGATTTGCTCAACATGCATGAGGAGCTGCCGTCCGAGCGTGCCGCCCGGGTGCGAGCGTGCGAAATCCTGCTTGGTGAAGCCGCGGGCCTCGAGCACGGCGACCGCCAGCGCGTCGCCCATCGCGAGCGTTGCCGTCGTGCTCGCGGTGGGTGCCAGGTTGAGGGGGCAGGCCTCTTCCGGCACGCTGACATCGACCGCCACGGTGGCCGCCCGGCCCAGGGTCGAGTCCGTCTTGCCGGCCATCACGATCAGCGGTACCGCGAGGCGCGTCAGGTGCGGCAGCAGCAGGAGCAGCTCCGGCGTCTCGCCGGAGTTCGAGAGCGCCAGTACCGCATCACCGCGAGTGATCATGCCGAGGTCGCCGTGGCTGGCCTCGGCGGGGTGCAGGAAGAATGAGGGCGTGCCGGTGCTGGCGAGGGTCGCCGCGATCTTGCGCGCGATATGGCCCGACTTGCCCATGCCGGTGACCACCACCCGGCCCTGGCAGTCCAGGCACACCTGGCAGGCGGCGGCAAAGCGATCGTCGAGCCGCGCGAGCAACGCCTCGACGGCCCTGGCCTCGATGGCGAGGGCGCGGCGGGCGGTGGCCAGGAGGCTGCTGCGATTGGCGGGGACGGGCGCGGAGCTCATGAAGGGGGTGATAATATCTGACGAATGAGCCCAGAGGAGATTGCGCGGCTGATCCGCGCCGGCCTGCCCGGAGCCGATGTACGGGTACAGTCGGACGACGACACCCATTTCCAGGCGCGGATCGTGGCCGAGCAGTTCGCCGGCAAGCGCGGCGTCGCCCGTCACCAGCTGGTCTACCAGACCCTCGGCGAGCGCATGGGCCGTGAGATTCACGCGCTCTCGATCGAGGCGCTGACGCCGGCCGAATCCGCGCGGGAGTGACCATGGACAGGCTGCAGATCCAGGGAGGCACGCCTCTCCAGGGCGAAGTACGCATCTCCGGCGCCAAGAACGCGACGCTGCCCATCCTGGCCGGCGCACTGCTGGCCGACGGGCCGGTAGTGGTCGGCAATGTCCCCCACCTCAAGGACGTCACCACGACCGTCGAGCTGCTGGGAGGCATGGGCGCAACCGTCACCGTGGACGAGCGGATGCGTATCGAGGTCGATGCGACCACGGTGAAGGAGTGCTTCGCGCCCTATGAGCTGGTCAAGACCATGCGGGCGTCGATCCTGGTGCTGGGACCGCTCGTCGCCCGCTACGGGCGCGCTGATGTCTCGCTGCCGGGCGGCTGCGCGATCGGCGCGCGACCCGTCAATATCCACGTTGCGGGCCTGCAGGCACTGGGAGCCGACATCACGATCGACGGCGGCTACATTCGGGCGCGCGCCGGCCGGCTGCGGGGCACGCGTCTCGTGCTCGATACCGTCACGGTCACCGGCACGGAGAATCTGATGATGGCGGCGACGCTCGCTGAGGGCGAGACTGTCATCGAGAATGCCGCGCGCGAGCCGGAGGTGGTCGACCTGGCGCAGTTCCTGATCTCGATGGGTGCCAGGATCCAGGGCGCCGGCACGGACAAGATCGTCGTCCAGGGCGTCGAGCGGCTGCGGGGCACCTCGTACGAAGTCCTGCCGGATCGCATCGAGAGCGGCACCTACCTGGTCGCGGGTGCGATTACCCGCGGCAACGTGCGCATCAAGAATACGCGCCCCGATCATCTCGACGCGGTGCTCGTGAAGCTCGAGGAGGCGGGCGCCAAGGTCGGCATCGGCGACAACTGGGTGGAGGTCGACATGCGCGGCCGCCGGCCCCGCGCCGTCGATGTGCGCACCGCGCCGTATCCGGCCTTCCCGACCGACATGCAGGCGCAGTTCGCGGCGTTGAACACGGTGGCGGACGGTGTGGGCACGATCATCGAGACGATCTTCGAGAATCGCTTCATGCACATGCTCGAGATGCGCCGGCTCGGCGCGGAGATCCGTCTCGAGGGCAATACCGCGATCATTCGCGGCGTCGATCGTCTCACCGCCGCGCCGGTGATGGCGACGGACCTCAGAGCCTCGGCGAGCCTGGTCCTGGCCGGGCTGGTCGCGGAAGGTCGCACTGAGGTCGAGCGGATCTATCACATCGACCGCGGCTACGAGGCGATCGAGGAAAAACTGGCGCAGCTCGGCGCCCAAATCAAGCGCGTCGTGTAGCGTTAGCCTCGCCGGTCGAAAGCAAATGATTGAGCGGCCCAGGGCCGTTCCCTGGGCCGCGGGATGAAACGCGGTAAGATGGATGGCCGCGCAAAGCGCCGCAGGCGACTTTGCGCCAATAGAAAATCCCGGAGGTGCGTATGCGAATCGGCATGATTGGACTCGGGCGCATGGGCGCCAACATGGTGCGCCGGTTGGTTCGAGGCGGCCATGAATGCGTCGCCTACGACAGGTCCGCTGACGCCGTACGCGCTGTGGCGGCGGATGGGGCGATCGCCGCCAACTCGCTCGCGGAGCTGATCGCTGCCCTCAAGCCGCCGCGTGCCGTGTGGATCATGGTGCCCGCGGCCCTCGTCGACACCGTCATCGCGCAGCTGCGCCCGATGCTCGCCTCCGGCGACATCCTCATCGACGGCGGCAACTCTCACTACCAGGACGATATTCGCCGGGCCGACGAGCTGCGTCCATCGGGACTGCACTACGTCGACGCAGGTACGAGCGGCGGCGTACTCGGCCTCGAGCAGGGCTACTGTCTGATGATCGGCGCCGAGCCGAGCGTGTTCAGCACGCTCGAACCGATCTTCGCGACACTGGCCCCCGGCGGCCGCCGGCCCCAGGGCTCGGGCGGCAAGAGCGCAGCCCAAGCCATGGCCGAGATGGGCTATCTGCACTGCGGCACGAACGGCGCCGGACACTTCGTCAAGATGGTGCACAACGGCATCGAGTACGGCGTCATGGCTGCGTATGCGGAGGGCCTGAATCTGCTCAAGCACGCCGACGCCGGGCTCAAGCAGGAGGAGGCGGATGCCGAGACGTCGCCGCTTTCCAACCCGCGCCTGTTCCAATACCAACTCGACATCTCCGCGGTCGCCGAAGTCTGGCGGCACGGCAGCATCATTTCCTCGCGCCTCCTCGATCTGACGGCCGAGGCGCTCGCCGCGGACCCCGTGCTCAAGCAGTTCGGTGGCCGAGTGTCGGATTCGGGCGAGGGACGCTGGACGGTTCAGGCGGCAGTGGAGATCGGCGTTCCCGCGTACGTACTCTCGGCGTCGCTTTTCTCGCGGTTCGAGTCTCGTGGGCGCGCGGAGTTCGCCGACAAGCTGCTCTCGGCCATGCGGCTCGGTTTCGGCGGCCATCTCGAGAAGAAGTAGCAGGAGGCGACCTCATGAAGCAGGACGACCACGTGATCCAGGCACACGGATGTGCCCCGCCGCCGCAGGTGGCGGAGCTTTGGGCAAAAACCACGCTTTTTGACCAAAGCAGCGCTGGGCCGGGCAGGAGCCCGGATCCAGCGCTTCAAACGAGGAGGCGGTGATGGAGCGGCGAGACAGCGACACTCTGGTGCTCTTCGGGGCCACCGGCGACCTCTGCTATCGGAAGATATTTCCGTCCCTCTACAACCTCGTGCGCCGAGGCCTGCTGCACGTGCCGGTGATCGGTGTTGCGCGCGCGGGCTGGAACGTCGATCAGCTTGCCGACCGGGTGCGCGACAGCATCAAGAAATTCGTTTCCTCGCCGGATGAGGCCGTGCTCGGGCGCCTGATCGCGTTGCTGAAATATCACGACGGCGATTATCAGGACCGCGAGACTTTCGTGGCGCTTCGCCAGGCGCTCGGGGACTCGCAGCGCCCGCTTTACTACCTCGCGATCCCGCCCAGCATGTTTCCGGTGGTCATCGATCACCTGAGCACCTCCGGCGCCGCCCAGGGCGCGCGCGTGGTGGTGGAGAAGCCGTTCGGGCGCGATCTCGCTTCCGCGGAGGCGCTGAATCAGGAACTGCACAAGCAGTTTCCGGAGAGCTCCATCTTTCGCATCGATCACTACCTCGGCAAGGAGGCAGTGCAGAACATCCTCTATTTCCGCTTCGCCAATTCCTTTCTCGAGCCGATCTGGAACCGCAACTTCGTCGCCAGCGTGCAGATCACGATGGCGGAGACGCTCGGGGTCGAGGGGCGCGGCAAATTCTATGAGGAGACCGGAGCCATCCGCGACGTGGTGCAGAATCACCTGCTGCAGATCCTGGCGCTGCTCACCCTCGAGCCGCCGGTCAACACCGAGGGTGAGTCGCTGCGCGACGAGAAGGTGAAGGTGCTGAAGGCGGTGCGGCCCGTGAAGCCGGATGGCGTGGTGCGCGGACAGTTCGCGACATACCGCCAGGAGAAGGGCGTGTCGCCCGATTCCAAGGTGGAGACGTACGCGGCGATGCGGCTCGAGATCGATTCCTGGCGCTGGAGCGGGGTCCCGTTCTATCTCCGTGCCGGCAAGTGCCTGCCGGTGACGGCGACCGAAGTCGTAGTCGATCTGAAGCCGCCGCCGACCCACGTGTTTGGCGAGGCGGGTCCGGACTATCCCAACTATGTGCGGTTTCGGGTCGGACCGGATGTCGCGATCGCATTGGGTGCCCATGCGAAGAAGGCGGGCTCGGCGATGCAAGGCAGGGAGGTAGAGCTCTTCGTCGCGCAGCACGATGCGGATGTGATGGACGCGTACGAAGTTCTGATCAGTGCCGCGCTGATCGGCGATACATCGCACTTTGCGCGCGAGGATGAAGTGGAGGCTGCCTGGGCGATCGTGGACCCGGCGTTGAGAGCAGGGGACGCCCCCTATGTGTATACCTGCGGCACCTGGGGGCCGAAGGAGTCGGAGCGGCTGCTCGCGGGGTCGTGCAGTTGGCACAACCCGGGAAAGGAGCCGCAAGGGTGGACGCGCTCCTGCGCACCGTCACATCTGCCGATGGGAAAATTCGCGCCGTAGTAACGGCTATGCGGCCGGCTCGACGCCGCAGCGGTAGACGCGCTCAGTGCCCGGGTCGAGGCGAACAGCATCGGCCCACTCCGGGCGGTTGAAGGCGTTGGCCATGCACTCCATCGGCTCGAGCGCGATCGCGCGCCGCGCGCCGACCTTGAGCGTGTCGCCGGTGAAGGCGTGCATCACGCCACGTTCCTGCCAGACCGTTATTCCGAATCCGCTCCCGGGATCCGTGAGACGCGTACGGAAGCGGCCGTCCGCTGCCGCCACCAGATCGGTGTATTCATGATCGAGCACGCTGCCAGCGATCGCCCGTTTGCGGCGGAAATCGAGCTCCGGCGCATCGTCCAACGGCACGTAGGCGGCATCGCCGGCGAGCGCGATCAGATCGGCGCCGGTGCGGATGAGAGTTTGCGCGGGAATCTCCAGCGCCCACTCATCGGCGAAGCCATCGCTGACACGGAAGTACGGATGCCAACCGAAGAAGCAGGGCGCGGGCTCGTCGCCGGTGTTGCGCATGCGCACCGCCAGGGCGAGGCCGCCGGCATCGAGGGTGAAGCTGACGGAGACATCGATGCCGAAGGGATAGCCGGGCACTCTGCCGGTCGCTGTGCTCAGCGTCACGCGGGCTGAGCCGGCGTCCGCAGCAAGCTCCGTCACGGCAAAGTCCGCATCGCGCACGAAGCCGTGGCGAGACTCGCGCTTTCCGGGGGCCGCTCCCGGCTGCAGATCGTAGTCGCTGCCGTCGAAACGGTAGCGCGCATCGGCGATGCGGCCGGCGAAGGGCACCATGACGCCGAAGCGCGAGCCCGGCCGCATGATGATTTCGGCGGCATCACGGTAGCCAGCGGCAATGTCGAAGGAGCGACCGCCACGCGCGACCTCGAAGCCGATGAGCGCGGCACCGTGGCAGGCGATGCGCACACGCCTGCCCCCATCGTCCTCGAGCACAGCGATCGGCTGCCCGTCCAGCAGCGAGCGCTCGACGGTGTATCTCATGATTGACCTTCCGGCGCCGCGAGCTCCGAGGCGCGCTCGAACCACAGCTCGACGCGGGGGCAGCTGGCGACGGCACGCAGCGCGACCAGATTCGGGTCCTGGCCGATGAATGCCGCGATGGCATCATGCTTGCCGCTGCCCGCCACCACGAACAGCGGCTCGGCTACATTCGCCAGAAACTCTGGTGTGACGCTGATCCCCTGCATCCCGTCCGGCCGCTGGACGGCAATGGCGAGGTGGTGGCGGGATTGCTCCAGGTTCTCGGGCCGGAAGAGCGAGGCGGTGTGGCCATCGGGGCCCAATCCCAACAGGGCCAGGCCGATACTCGCGCCGGCTTGCAACAGGGTGCGCAGGCTGCTCTCGTAGTCCTGCGCGGCCTCCTCGAGGGGGAGCTCGGTTCGGACGCGCAGCACCTGAGTCTCCGAGAGCGCCAATGCATCGAGCAGCGGGCGGGTCGCGTGGTAGTTGCTGGCGTCGGAATCGGCGGGGACATAGCGATCGTCGGAGTAGATGATCGTCAGTGCGTCGCCGCGCGGCGGCCGGCGCCGGGCGACTTCGCGATACGCCGGAATGGGGGTGTGACCGCCGGAGAGCATGATCACGGAAGGACCGGCGCCCGATTGCTTGGCGGTGGCGCGGATCGCCTCGTCGAGGCGGTCGGCGAGCGCGGCGTCGAGCTCGGAGCGGGTGGCGAAGCGGCGAACGTCGATCTTGGGCATGATGGCTCCTATTCGGTCGTGCGCGGGCGCTCGACGACCCGCACCTTCACGTCGAACTGGCCGCTGCCCCGCTGATCACCCAGGGTGAGCGTCGAGCCGGGCTTGCGGGTTGCAATTTGAGCGTTGGCCTCCTCGGCGGAAGTCACGGGCGTTCCGTCGATCGCGAGCAGCAGATCGCCCGGCTTGAGGCCGGCTTCCTGCGCGGGACTGCGCTCGTAGAGGTTGGCGACGACGACGCCGCCGCGGGCGAGGCCGAGCTGCTGCGCCTCCGTGTCTGAGATGTCTTCTGGCACGATCCCGATCCACCCGCGGACGACGCGTCCGTACTCGACGATGTCGTGTAGCACACCGCGGACCATGTCGACGGGAATCGCGAACCCGATGCCTTCGACCCCCAGGCTCTTGGCGACTATGGCGGTGTTGATGCCGATCAGGGCGCCGTCGGAATCGACCAGCGCGCCGCCCGAGTTGCCGAAATTGATCGGCGCATCCGTCTGGATGAAGTCCTCGAACGTCGTGATGCCGAGCTGTCCCCGGGCGGTGGCGCTGACGATGCCGTGCGTCACGGTCTGCGAGAGCCCGAGCGGATCGCCGATCGCGAGGACGACGTCGCCGACCCGAAGCTGATCGGAGCGCCCGAAGGTGATCACCGGCAGATTCGACAGATCGATCTTGAGCACTGCCAGGTCGGTATCCGGGTCCACGCCGACGACCTGCGGGGTGGCGATGCGGCCGTCGGCAAGCTGCACGCGGATGGCGCCGGCGTTCGCAATCACGTGGTAGTTCGTGACGATGTGGCCACTGTCATCGACGATGACGCCGGACCCGAGGCTGCGCTCGATGCGCTGCCTGTATTGCGGCAGGACGTTGCCGAAGAGCTCTCCGAGCGGCGACGGATCGATGCGCTCGGTGACCAGGCGGGCCGTGTATATGTTGACTACGGCGGGGGCTGCGCGCTGCACCGCCGCCGCATAGGAGAAGCGCTCGGGCGCGCGCGCGAGCGGTGCGCTCTCGACGATGACCGGCGCGGGTGCGGGCACCGGCTGCGAGCCCGCGCTCCCGCGGATGAGATCGGGCCGCATCGCGACGATCACGAATGCCAGCGCCAGTCCGCCGACCACCGACCCGGCGATGAACGTCAATCCTCGGCTCAGTCGCTGCAGCATGTGTCCACCTCTCGCTGTGTATAATGCCGCGCCACCGCGCGCATTGGGGAGCCTACCGAATGATCCAGTCCGGGATGCCTGCCGACGTGCCTGCCCTCGCGAGGGGAGGTACCTGATGGCCACGACCGAGTCGCTTGGCGCGACGCCGCAGAAACGAGGCTTCTGGGCATGGCTCAACAAGCGCCTTCCCGTCTCTGAGTTCATCGACACCCAGCTCACCGGCTACTACGCCCCGAAGAATTTCAATATCTGGTATTTCTTCGGTTCGCTGGCGCTCGTCGTCCTCGTGCTCCAGCTCCTCACCGGCATCTTTCTCGCGATGTACTACAAGCCGAGCGCCGCGGGCGCGTTCGACTCGGTGCAGCACATCATGCGCGAGATCGACTGGGGATGGCTGATCCGCTACATGCACTCGACCGGTGCGTCGGCGTTCTTCATCGTCATCTACCTGCACATGTTCCGCGGTCTGATGTATGGCTCTTACCGCGCGCCGCGGGAGCTCCTGTGGCTGGTGGGCATGCTCGTGTACCTCGCGCTGATGGCGGAGGCGTTCATGGGCTATGTGCTGCCTTGGGGCAACATGTCCTTCTGGGGCGCACAGGTGATCGTCAACATCTTCGGCACCGTGCCGGCCATCGGGCCCGAACTGGTGCAGTGGATCAGCGGCGATTACGGCATCGCCGATGCGACGCTGAACCGCTTCTTCGCGCTGCACGTCGCCGCCGTGCCGCTCATCCTGCTGCTGCTCGTGGGCCTGCACCTGGTCGCGCTGCGCAATAGCGGGTCGAACAACCCGGACGGCATCGAGATCAAGGAGCACAAGGGCCCGGACGGCCATCCGGTCGACGGCATTCCGTTCCACCCCTACTACACAGTCAAGGACATCGTCGGCGTCGGCGTATTTCTCATCGTCTTCTCGCTGATCGTGTTCTACGCCCCGACGGTCCATGGGCTCTTCCTCGAGCAGCCGAACTTCGAGCCGGCCAATGCCCTGTCGACGCCGGCGGAGATCCACCCGGTGTGGTATTTCACGCCCTACTACGCAATCCTGCGCGCCGTGCCGAATAAAGGGATCGGGGCGCTGCTGCTGCTGCTGGCGTTGGTGTCGCTGCTCTTGCTGCCGTGGCTGGATCGCTCGCCGGTCAAATCCATCCGCTACAAGGGCTGGATTTCCCGCGTCATGCTGGCGATCTTCGTGGTCTCGTTCGTTGGCCTGGGATATCTGGGCCTGCAGCCCGCGGAAGGCCTTTACGTCATCCTCGCGCGCATCTTCGGGATCGGCTACTTCGCCTTCTTCTGGCTGATGCCGTTCTACTCGCGGATCGACCGAGTGAAGCCGGTGCCGGAGAGAGTGGTCTATCATGCCCATTAGAGCTCGTTACAGGATCTTGCCCGCGTTGCTGGCGGCCGTGGCGCTCGTCGCGGGGGCCGCATTCGCCACCCACGCTGTCGCCGCGGACGACGCCGCCTCCGACTCGGACTGGCAGAGCTGGCAGGCGAACGCCAACGATACCGATATGGCCTCGCTGCAGCGCGGCGCGCGCGATTTCGTGGCGTACTGCCTCGGCTGCCACTCGCTGAAGTATGAGCGCTGGTCGCGTCTGGGGGACGATCTCAAGATTCCCAAGGGGCTGCTCGCCAAGGACCTGATACCGCCCGGGGAAGGCGCCGACCGACTACATCACCTCCCCGATGATCGATTCGGACGCCGAGACATGGTTCGGCAAGGCTCCGCCCGACCTGTCCCTGATGGCGCGAGCCCGCGATCGGGACTACATCTACCAGTACCTGAAGACCTTCTACGTGGATTCGGACCGGCCGACCGGCGCCAACAATATGGCGTATCCGCAAAGCGCCATGCCGGACGTCGATCTCGTCCCTCGAGGGCCTGAAGATCGCGGTCTATAAGACCGTCGAGACGCGGGGTGCCGATGGACAGGTGGTCAAGCAGCAGGTCTTCGATCACTTCAAGGTGATAGCGCCCGGGAGCATGACTCCGCAGCAGTTCGATCAGTTCTGCCACGATATTGTCAACTTCCTGGATTATGTCGGCGACCCGCAACAGGCCATGCGCCGTGCCATGGGCATCTGGGTCGTGCTCTTTCTGCTGGTATTCACCTGGCTGGCGTGGCTCCTGAAGCGCGAATTCTGGAAGGACGTCAAGTAGGAGGGCCGCAGACCCGGTAAAGTAAGCGGAAAAGCTCGGGTGGTGGGTGGGCCGCGGGAGCGGAATCGTGTCGAGCAGACGTTCCATCATGACGCTGTTTTCCGCGCCTGGCGATCCATGGAGCCACCGCACCCGTATAGTGCTTGCAGAGAAGAGCATCGGCATCGACGTCGTCGATGTGGAGCCCGGCAAGTACCCTGAGGATCTGCTGGACCTCAACCCGTATCACACGGTACCCACCTTGGTGGACCGTGATCTGGTGCTGTACGACTCGCGGGTGATCATCGAGTACCTCGACGAGCGCTTTCCCCATCCGCCGCTGATGCCAGTCGACCCGGTGACGCGGGCGCAGTTCCGGCTCGCGCTGTACCGCATCGAGCGTGACTGGTACACGCTGCTGCAGCAAATCGAGGTCGAGGAGGATAAGCGGCATCTGCCGAAGCTGCGCAAGGTGCTGGCCGACACCATCGTCCAGGGTGTGGATCTGTTCAAGGTGAAACCGTACTTCATATCCGACGAGTTCTCGCTGGTCGACGCGACCATTGCGCCGATCCTGTGGCGGCTGCCGCACTACGAAGTCGAGCTGCCACCGAAGGCTCAGCCCATCCTCAAATACGCGAGCCTGGTCTTCGCCCGTGCCGCCTTTCGCGAGTCGCTTTCGGAGCGGGAGCGGGAGATGCGGCTCTGAGGCCAGCGATGCTGAAAGCTCCTCCCAAGCGTCCCTACCTGCTTCGAGCCATGCACCAGTGGATCACCGACAGCGGCCACACGCCGCATGTGATCGTGGATGCGGAGCGCTCGGGGGGTGAGGTGCCGCGTGCTTACGTGCAGGAGGGAAAGATCGTCCTCAACCTGAGCTACAGCGCGACGCAGCGGCTGAAGATAGACAACGACGTGATCGAGTTCGATGCCCGTTTTGCGGGCGTCGTGCACCACGTGCGGTTTCCCGTGAGCGCGGTGATGGGGATTTATGCGCGGGAGACGGGGGAGGGGATGATGTTTGCGGACCAGGATGGGGGGCCGGAGACACCGCCTCCATCGGGGCCTACGCCTGCCGAGGAAGGGGGCGCAGGGCCTAAGCGGCCTCAGCTTCGGGTGGTTAAGTAGTTATTTCGGCCTCCGGGCCCCCGCGGCGCGGCCAAGGCCCTCTTTGACATAACGGGCGAGCCCGAAAGCGATTGCGTAAGCGGCCCCGGGCCGTTCCCGGGGCCGCGGCAGGAATCCCTGTGACACGGCGCGCTCGCGCAAATCGCCGGGAGCGATTTGCGCCAATGAAGGAGGGAGTCGGCCTGTAAGCCGGGTTCTGTCGAGAGCAATCATTCCTCTAGGACCCACGTCACCGTGGGTCTCAAGCGGCCTACCCGGAAGCGCGCGCGGATCAGGCGCTGCATGCTCTGTTGCCAGAGCTTGCTGCTTCCCTATTTGGCCTTACTCCAGGTGGGGTTTGCCATGCCAGCCCTGTTACCAGGGCCGCGGTGCGCTCTTACCGCACCGTTTCACCCTTGCCGTCCCGCGCGGTTTTACCCGCGAGAGCTTAGGCGGTTTGCTTTCTGTTGCACTTTCCGTGGGCTCGCGCCCCCCAGGCGTTACCTGGCACCCAGATCCGCCGGAGCCCGGACTTTCCTCCCCTCCGAACGATGTCGAAGCAGCGATTGCCCGGCCGACTCCCGCCGAGATCTTACCCGTACGAGAGGTCCCGGAGATCAAGTCTTTTCAGAGTGCCTCATAGCAAGCGCATAAGCCTCACTGCGCGTAGCACCAGTCAGTTGCGCCGCAATTGCCGCTGCTCGACTCGGGGACAGTTCCTTCGAAAGCAAGTCGACCGCCCGGCGCAGTAGCTGCGTATCTACACCGGTAGACGCAGCCGGCGCACCTGTCACCACAATGGTGATTTCCCCACGCTGAAAGTTGTCTTCAGTTGCAGACCTTTGCGCCAGCTCCGCCAGAGTGCCGCGATAGATCGTCTCGTGGGCCTTGGTGAGCTCGCGCGCCACCACTGCGCGACGGTCGCTGCCGAGCTCCGCGGCAAGGTCCGCGAGGGTGGCGGCGATTCGATGGGGTGCCTCGAAGAAGACCAGCGTGCGCGTCTCGCCCGCGAGCTGCGCGAGCTGCGTCCGGCGCTCGCGCTCGCGCGCCGGCAAAAAGCCCTCGAAGCAGAAACGGCTGACGGGCAGCCCGGCCACGGCCAACGCCGTTGTAATGGCTGACGGCCCCGGGATTGCCTCGACATCGATGCCCGCTTCGGCAGCGGCCCGCACCAGCTCGTAGCCGGGATCGGAGAGAAGCGGAGTGCCGGCGTCGCTGACGAGCGCGATCGTCTCGCCCGCGGTGAGTCGCGCGAGGATCTCTGGCACGCGCTGTGTCTCGTTGTATGCGTGCAGCGACAGCAGGGGCCGGGCGATACCGAGCGCCTGCAGCAGGGCGCCGGTATGGCGCGTGTCTTCCGCCGCGATCGCCGCGGCGCCCTCGAGCGCCTGGCGCGCACGCGTGCTGACATCACCCATGTTGCCGATCGGCGTCGCTACGACTTGCAACCGGCCTCGTGGCTTGCCCACTATAATCCTCATCTCCGCCGCACCATTTGCGGCAGTAAGCTTGGCTCCGGAACAAAGGCTTCTCAACCATGCACGCGCGATGGACCGTCAGCCTGGCTGCGCTCGCCGCAGTCACTATAGTCCTCGCGGGCTGTGTCGCCGTTCCGGAGGGCCCGGCGCCTTCAGCGGAGCAGGCCGCGGCGCTTGCCCGCCAGGGTAACCAGACCGGCGCCGCGCAGATGTACCAGGCGCTGGCCAATCAGAGCAGTGGCGCGCAACGCAACGGCTTTGCGCTGCAGGCGGCAGAATCCTATCTCGCGGCGCGGCGTCCGGACGATGCCGCCAGCAGCCTCGAGCTGCTGTCACCGCCCCTTTCGGCGGACGACACATTCGCTCGCTCGCTGATCCAGGTCCAGGTTGCGCTGCAGCGCGGCCAGGCGGCACAGGCCTGGCAGCTCATCGGGGCGGTCGCGATGCCGGAGCAGGCAGACGCCGCGACGCGGTATTGGCGCTTGCGCCAGCAAGTGGCCTTCGCCTCGGGGCACCCGGCCGCGGGCGTCGAGTCGGAAGTGCAGCTCGAGCATTGGCTGCTCAACGCCGCGGCGATCCAGCAGAGCCGGGTAGCGCTCCTCGGCGCGCTGCGTGACGCCGCGGAGCGCGGCGTCACGATTCAGCCCGAGCCGAAGAGCAACCTCGTCGTCCGCGGCTGGCTGGAGCTCGCGCCTTTGGCGGCGGAGGCGGCACACAACCCCACGACCGCGACGGCCGACCTGACCGCGTGGCTGACCAATCACCCGGGCCACCCCGCCGTCGAGGTCGTGCGCAGCGAGCTCCTTGGCGAGCAGCCACAATCGCTCGCGGCGCAGGCGCACATTGCGTTGCTGCTGCCTATCACCGGTCCGGCAGGCCCACTGGCGGCCACGGTGCGTGACGGCTTCCTCAGCGCCTACTATCAAACGCCGATGCAGCAGCGCCCGGTGGTACGCGTCTACGATACCGGCGGGGAGCAATCCATTGCCGATGAGATTGCCGATGCGACTCAGGCGGGCGCGGACATCATCGTGGGACCCCTGACGCGGCAGGCGGTTACGGCGGCGGCCGAGGACCGGATACAGCGCCCGCCGCTTCTCGCGCTCAACTTCCTGCCGGATGGAGAGCAGGCGCCACCGCTCTTTTTTCAGTTCGCCCTGTCACCCGTGGAAGAGGCGCAGCTGGTCGCCCGCCGGGTGCTGAGCGATGGGCACCATATGGGAATCGCCATCGTGCCGGGGGGCGACTGGGGCTCGCGCGTGCTCGCCGCCTTCACCCAGCAGCTGCAGGGCGGCGGCGGCACCGTGCTCGCCAGCACCATGATCGACACCTCCGAGGCGGACTTCTCCGATCAGCTCAAGCAGGTGCTGGGCATCGATCAGAGCAGTGATCGCCTCGACAAGCTGGAATCGCTGCTGGGTACCCATCTCGAGTTCGTGCCGCGACGCCGCGACGACATCGACTTCATCTTTTCCCCGGCGACCGCGGGCGTCGAGCGGCTGCTGCAGCCGCAGCTGCGTTTCTTCTACGCCGGCGGCATTCCCACCTATGCGACCTCGGATGCCTTCGAGCCCGATCCGCGCGCCAACCAGGATCTCGATGGCCTGATATTCCCGGAAATGCCGTGGCTGCTCGACAGCCCGCTCGTCGAGGCCGTCCGGTCCGCTGCCAGCCAGGCATGGCCTGCCGGTGGCCCGAAGACGGGAGTGCTGTTCGCATTCGGATTCGATGCCTACCGCATAGCAGAGGCGCTGCGCGAGAGCCGAGCCCCATCGTCGCTGGATCTGAACGGGCTGACGGGGCAACTGACGCTGGATCCCGACGGGCGCATTCGCCGCCAGCTCATTTGGGCGCAGCTTCGCGGCGGCGAGATCACGCAGCTTCCCAGCTCGCCGGGGAGCTGAGCCGCCCGGGAGAAATCGCATGGAGGGCGGCAAGCTCACCTGGCGGCAGAGCGTGGGGCTGCGGGCCGAGAATGCGGCCGCCGACTATCTGCAGGCGCAGGGAGCGCAAATCCTCTTGAGAAATTACCGCTGCCGCTGCGGCGAGCTCGACATCATCGCCAAGCTCGGCGATGACGAGCTCGCGATCGTGGAGGTTCGCACGCGCTCGTCGAGTGCGTATGGCGGAGCCGCGGCGAGCGTTGACGCCGGCAAGCGACAGCGCCTCGTGAGAGCAGCAAGCCTGCTGCTGCAGCGACGAAGTGATCTGGCGCGTCTGCGCGCTCGATTCGATGTCATCGTCGTCTGCGATCCCTGCAGCGATGCCCCGCGCATAGAGTGGATCAAACACGCATTCTCGGCCTGAATTCCCACCGCCGAGGCTCAGATGACCTACTGGATAAGGTTATTCGAGCAACTTGCTGATTGCTATGACGAATGCTTCAAAGGCCCTGTTTGAAGCGCTTTTTCGCTCTACATAACTCTGCGTGAATGCGACTGGTTTCTCACTATTTCAATTGACATAGCGCAGCCGCGATTCCTATAGTGGCAGCAAGTGGGGCAAAGTGGGACGGGATGGGTAGTTCTCCCACAAGAGCTTATGTTTCGCGGCGCAACCAAAGTCACTCTCGATGAGAAAGGCCGGATGGTCATGCCCACCCGGTATCGGGAGCAGCTCGTCGAGCGGGCCCAGGGGAGAGTCGTGGTCACCGTGGACAGCAGGGACCGCTGCCTTCTCATCTACCCGCTGCCGGAGTGGGAGCTGACCGAGACCAAGCTGATGAGCCTGCCCGCCCTGAATGAGGAGGCGCGGCGGCTGCAGCGACTGATGGTCGGTCACGCGGACGATCTCGAGCTCGATGGGCATGGGCGGATTCTACTCTCACCGGAGCTGCGCAAGTACGCGAGCCTCGAGCGCCACGGCATGTTGATTGGCATGGGCGCGAAATTCGAGCTGTGGAGCGAATCGAGCTGGGCCGAGCGGCTCGAACAAATGTTGCAGAGCGGGAAGGCTACGACGGGTCAGCCGTCGGAGTTCGACTCGCTGTCGTTGTAAGAGTCAGGGGTGTGGTCGAGCACATCCCGGTGCTCGCAGATGAGGCGCTCGGGGCGTTGGCACCAGAGCCGGATGGTTACTATGTTGATGCGACGTTCGGGCGCGGTGGTCATACGGCACTTCTCCTCCAGGCCCTGGGTCGCGAGGGGCGCGTGCTCGCGATCGACCAGGATCCCGCGGCCATCGCGGCCGGGGGCCGGCGCTTCGCCGGCGAAATGCGGCTTGCGCTCGTGCATGCGTCGTTTGCCGACATCGGCGCGCTCGTGCCGGCTCACTCGGGCGGCCGCGCTTGCCGGGGTGTTCTGCTCGACCTCGGTGTCTCCTCGCCGCAACTCGACGATCCGGCGCGCGGCTTCAGCTTCCGGGCCGACGGTCCGCTCGATATGCGCATGGACCCGACACGCGGTGAGCCGGTGTCCGCGTGGGTCGCTCGTGCGAGCGTCGACGAGATTCGCGAGGTGATCGCCACTCTGGGCGAAGAGCGCTTCGCTCGCCGCGTGGCGCAGGCCATCGTGGCGGCGAGGCGCGAGCGGCCGATCGAGCGCACGCGCGAGCTCGCCGAGCTGGTCGCGCGCGCCGTGAGAACCCGAGAGCCGGGAAAGCACCCCGCGACGCGCACGTTCCAGGCGTTGCGGATGCACGCCAACGACGAGCTCGGACAACTGGAGAGGGCCCTTTCCGGTGCGGTCAACGTGCTCGCTTTCGGCGGCCGCCTCGCGGTCATCAGCTTTCACTCGCTCGAAGATCGCGTCGTCAAGCGTTTCATGCAGCGCGAATCGCAGCCCGACCCCGCCGCTGCCTCGCTCCCGATCCTGCCGCCGCAGCTGCGGCCGCGCCTGAAGCTCGTGGGTCGCAAGCTCCGAGCGGGCAAGGAGGAGGTCGCACGCAATCCGCGTGCGCGCAGCGCGCTGCTGCGCGTCGCCGAGAAAGTGGCATGAGACCTGCGGCGACGACACTCGCCACGTTGGGAATAGCGACCGCGGCGCTCTGGGTTGCGGTGCTGTTGTCGGCCGCGGGCGCGGTCTACTGCAAGTTCCGCGCGCGCCAGCTCTTCATCCAGCTCGAAGGGCTGAGCACGCAGCGCGACAACCTGGACATCCAGTGGGGTCAGTTGCAACTGGAGCAGAGTGCCTGGTCCACCCACGCCCTCGTCGAGAGTGTAGCGGGCAAGAAGTTGCATATGACGATGCCGGCACCCAAGGACATCGTGATCGTGCAGCCGTGAAGACCCGCAACGCACGACATTCCGCGCCGCGCTCGTTCCGCTGGCGGGCGCATCTGCTGGTGGGGTTGCTCGGCCTGGCCGCGGTCGCGCTCCTCTGCCGCGCGGTCGAGCTGCAGCTCCTCGAGTACTCCTTCCTGTCGAAGCAGGGCGATGCGCGCTTCACGCGCACGGTCGACATTGCGGCGCATCGCGGCACGATCACCGATCGCTACGGCGAGCCGCTTGCGGTGAGCACCCCGGTCGACTCCATCTGGGTGAACCCGAAGCAGATCGCCAGCTCGCCCGATCAGATCGCGCGGCTCGCGCAAGCGCTCGGCCTCAACACCCAGGAGCTGCTGCGGCGCGTGACCAGCAATCTCGACCGCGACTTCCTCTACGTCGCGCGCCAGTGCCAGCCGGCTGATGCCGCTCGGATCAAGGCGCTCGACATTCCCGGTGTGTATCTCTCGCGCGAATACCGCCGCTATTACCCCGCGGGGGAGGTCACCGGTCAGCTCATAGGCTTCACCAACGTCGACGATCAGGGCCAGGCGGGGCTCGAGCTCGCCAATGACCAGTGGCTGACCGGGATCGACGGCGAGAAGCGGGTGATCCAGGATCGCTACGGGCGGATCGTGCAGGACATCGAGAGCATCCGCGCCGCCCGACCGGGACGGGATCTCGTCCTGTCGATCGACCTGCGCATTCAATATCTCGCCTATCGCGCGCTGAAAGAGCAGGTAGCGGAGCAGAAGGCGAGCTCCGGCGCCATCGTGGTGATCGACATTGCCACGGGCGAGGTGCTGGCGATGGTCGACCAGCCGGCATTCAATCCCAATGACCGTGACCAGATGGTGCAGAAGCGGTATCGCAATCGCGCCGTCACCGACGTCTTCGAGCCCGGCTCATCGATGAAGCCGTTCTTCGTCGCCACGGGATTGATCTCGGGCCGCTATGACGATCGCTCGATCATCGATACCTCGCCCGGCTTCATCAAGGTCGGCGCCCACGTTTTCACGGATGAGCATGACCTGGGTCCGGTCGACATCGCCATGATCCTCGCCAAGAGCTCGAATGTCGGCATGGCACACCTGGCGCTCTCGCTGCCGCCCGGCCTCATCTGGACGACGCTGCGCGGCTTCGGCTTCGGCCAGCTCGCCACCAGCGGCTATCCGGGAGAATCAGCGGGACTCCTGGCGCCGCTGCACGCCTGGCGGCCCATCGACATCGCCACCATGTCGCATGGCTACGGCATCTCGGTGACGACTCTGCAGCTCGCGCATGCCTACGCGACCATAGGCGCGCTCGGCATCGCGCGGCCGGTTTCCTTCCTGCGAGTCGACGCGCCACCCGAGGGCGCGCGGGTGATGAGTCCGGAGCTCTGTCGCGAGCTGATAGCGATGATGCGCTCGGTCATCTCGATGGAAGGCACCGCGCCGCTTGCCGCCATTCCGGGCTATACCGTCTCTGGCAAGACCGGCACCGCCTGGACGGCCGACGGCGGCACCTACGAAGAGAACAACTGGGTCTCGGTGTTTGCCGGCGTGGCACCCGCCAGCGCGCCGCGCCTGGCGGCCGCCGTCTTCATCAACAATCCCCAGAACGGCATCCACCGCGGCGGCGATGTCTCGGCGCCGGTGTTCGCGCGAGTGGTCGGCCCGGCGCTGCGTCTGATGGCCGTGGCGCCGGATGAACCGGTGGAGCAGCCGGCAGACTTGCGGACGGCCTCGCTGCGATGAATCCGGGCACTGCAGCAACTCCATTACACGGCGCGCGGCTCGCGAAGCTGACCGCCGGCCTCGTCGCCGCGCCCGCGGCGCTCGAGGTCAGCGACGTGACGCTCGACTCGCGGAGCGCGGGCCCCGGCGCGCTCTTCCTCGCATGTCGCGGCCACGGGCGTCACGGCGCGGAGTTCGTCGGTGAGGCTTTGGCGCGTGGCGCCCGCGCGGTGCTTTATGAGCCGTCCCCCGGAGCGCTCGAGCTCGTGGAGGCGGGTCTCACGGGGCTTGCCGGCGGCGGCGCTGACGATGTGTTCGTCGCGCCCGTTCCGCAGCTCTCCCATCACGTCGGAACCATCGCCGACCGCTTCTTCGGCGAGCCCTCTCAGGCCGTGACGGTCGCCGGCATCACCGGCACGAACGGCAAGACGACCTGCGCCTGGCTCCTGGCGCAGGCGCTCGGCCAGTGTGACCGACCCGCCGCCTACATGGGGACGATCGGGTTCGGCTTCCCGGATGTGCTCGCCGCGACCGAGCACACCACCGGCGATGCCGTGACCGTACACCGCCGTTTGGCAGCGATGAGAGAGCTCGGTGCTGAGGTGGTCAGCATGGAGGTGTCATCGCACGCACTGGATCAGCATCGCGTCGGCGGTGTGCGTTTCCATACCGCGGCGTTCACCAACCTCACACGCGATCATCTCGACTATCACGGCACCATGACGGCTTACGCCGACGCAAAGGCGCGCCTCTTCGCGTGGCCAGGACTCGCTCTGCGCGTGATCAACATCGATGACGAGTTCGGCGCACAGCTCGCCGGACAGGTTTCCGCGGCGCAGCTGGTCATCACCACCCGCGCCGGCGCAGGGCACGAGCCGCCCGCCGGCGCGAGAGTGGTGCGCGCGGTGCGAGTCGAGGCGGCCATTTCCGGACTCATCATCGATGTCGAGTCCAGTTGGGGCGCGGCGCGGCTCAACGTGCCGCTGATCGGCGAATTCAATGCCGACAACGCGCTCACGGTACTCGCCGTGCTGCTCGCCTGGGATATCCCGCTCGCCAAGGCCGCCGCGGCGCTGGAGTCATGCCGGGCGGCGCCCGGACGGATGGAGGCATTCGGCGGCCGCGATGCGCTGCCGTTGGCCATAGTGGACTACGCCCATACGCCGGATGCGCTCGCCAAGGCGTTGCGCGCCGCACGGCGGCACTGCCGTGGGCGTCTGCGGGCGATCTTCGGCTGCGGCGGCGATCGTGATCCCGGCAAGCGGCCGATGATGGGCCGGATCGCCGCCGAGCTCGCCGATGAGTTGGTTGTGACCGACGACAACCCACGCTGCGAACCTCCCGGGCGGATCGTGGCCGACATCCTGGCAGGCATTCCCGGCGGCGCCGCGGCTCGGGTCGAGCACGACCGCGCCTCGGCGATCCGGACCACGCTCGGGCGATCGGGTGCGGAGGACGTGGTGTTGATTGCCGGCAAGGGTCATGAGGAGTATCAGATATACGGCAGCGAGCGCCGCCCGTTCAGCGATCAGAGCGTGGCGCGCGCGGCGCTCGAGGCGATGCGGCCGTGAGCGGTACTGCGATGGTCGAGCGGACGCTGCGAAATTTTGCGCAAACCTGCGGCGGACGGCTCGAGGGTGCCGATCGCGCCTTCGCCGGCGTATCGAGCGACAGCCGCACGCTGTCGGCGGGCGATCTCTTCGTGGCCTTGCGCGGTCCACGCTTCAACGGCAACGAATTCGTCGCGGCCGCGGCCGCAGCCGGTGCCGCCGGGGCGCTCGTCGATGCGCCGCAGGCCGCCGGCCTGACGCAGATCGTCGTCGCCGACACCCAGGCGGCGCTCTCTCGCGCCGGACACGCCTGGCGCGAGGCGCTCGACATTCCGGTCGTCGGCGTGGCGGGCAGCAACGGCAAGACCACGGCCAAGGAAATGACGGCGGCGATCCTCGCCGAGGCCGGCAACACCCTGGCGACACGCGGCAATCTCAACAACCACATCGGCGTGCCCCTGACGTTGCTGCGGCTCGAGCCCGGACACCGTTTCGCGGTCATCGAGATGGGCGCCAACCGGGCGGGGGAAGTCGCGGACCTGGTCAAGGTGGCGCGGCCGACGGTGGGCCTCATCACCAACGCCGGCGCTGAGCACCTCGAAGGATTCGGCAGCCTCGAAGGAGTGGCCCGCGCGGAGGGCGAGACGGTCGCCGGTCTTGCGACCGACGCCACGGCGGTGATCAATGCGGACGATGATTTTGCGAGCCTTTGGCGCGGCATGACGCCGGCGCGGGTAGTGACCTTCGGCATCGCGAGCGCGGCGGACTTCCGCGCCTCGGACTTGCGCACGAGCATCGATTCCGGCGGCTTCCTCACTCGATTCCGTCTCTCGAGCCCGCTCGGGCGGACGGACATCGAGCTTCACCTCGGAGGCCGACACAACGTTGCGAACGCGCTTGGTGCCGCCGCCGCGGCCGCCGCTGCCGGCGCGACGCTGGAGCAGATCGTCAGCGGCCTGGGCGCCATGCGGGCGGTGCCGGGACGCCTGCAGCTCAAGCAGGCAGCGTGCGGTGCCTGGATCATCGACGACTCCTACAACGCCAATCCGAGCTCGGTCCGCGCCGGCATCGAGGTGCTCGCCGCGATCGAAGGGCGGCACTGGCTCGTGCTCGGAGACATGGCGGAGCTCGGCGAGTTTGCCGCGGACGAGCATTGCCGGATCGGCACTTTCGCCCGCGAGCACGGCGTCGAGCGTCTGCTGGCGACTGGCCCGCTCGCGGCCCTGGCGGTCGAGCGCTTCGGCACCGGTGGCCAGTGGTTCCCGGACACCGAGGCATTGACGCGCGAGCTGCTGCGGGCGCTCGCCAGTGGCACGAGCCTCCTCGTCAAGGGCTCGCGAGTCAACAGGCTGGAGCGCGTGGTGGCGGCTCTGGTCGCCAACACCAACGACAACCCGGACGGACACTGAGTGCTGTACTGGCTCGCACACTGGCTCACGCAACGAACGACCGGCTGGCATACCGGCTTCAACGTTTTCTCGTACCTGACTTTCCGCGCCATCCTGGCGACGGTGTCCTCGCTCGCGATTTCGCTCATCGTCGGTCCGGGAATGATAGACCGCCTGTCGCGTTATCAGATCGGCCAGGTCGTGCGCGACGATGGGCCGAAGACCCATCTGCCCAAGGCCGGCACGCCGACGATGGGTGGCACGTTGATTCTGGTGACGACGCTCGTGAGCACGCTCCTCTGGGCGGATCCTGCCAACCGCCTGGTCTGGACGGTGCTCGGAGTTACCTTCGCCTTTGGGCTGATCGGCCTCTATGACGACTATCTGAAGCTCGTCGTACGCAATCCCCGCGGACTCGCGGCGCGTTGGAAGTACCTGTGGCAGTCGGTGGCGGGCCTGGCAACGGCAGTGACACTCTATTACACCGCGACGCAGGCGTCGGAGCGGACGCTCTTCCTGCCGTTCGTCAAGACATTTGCCGCCCCGTTGTCGGCGGCTGGGTTCATCGTTATCGCTTACTTCATGATCGTCGGCATGAGCAACGCGGTGAATCTGACCGATGGGCTCGACGGTCTCGCCATCATGCCGGCCGCGCTGGTCTCCGCGGCGCTCGGCATCTTCGCCTACGCGAGCGGCAACCACGTGTTCGCCCACTACCTGGGGATCCCGGAGATTGCCGGTGCCGGCGAGCTGCTGATCTTCTGCTCGGCGCTCAGCGGGGCGGGCCTGGGCTTTCTCTGGTTCAACGCCTACCCGGCCCAGGTATTCATGGGCGATGTCGGCGCGCTGGCGATCGGCGCCGCGATCGGTGTCATCGCCGTGATGGTGCGTCAGGAGCTGGTCGCGCTGGTCATGGGCGGCATCTTCGTGCTCGAGACCGCCTCGGTCATCCTCCAGGTTGCATCTTTCAAGCTCACCGGTCGGCGCATCTTCCGCATGGCTCCGCTGCATCACCACTTCGAGCTCAAGGGCTGGGCGGAGCCGAAAGTGATCGTGCGGTTCTGGATCATCTCCCTCCTGCTCGTGCTGGCGGGACTCGCCACTCTCAAGCTGCGATGAGCACACCGACTCCCAAGGCAACTTCGGCCGTCATCGTGGGCCTCGGGCGCACCGGGCTCTCCTGCGCGCGCTATCTGCGCGAGCGCGGCTGGCGCCTGGCGGTCACCGACACGCGGCCGGAACCGCCACAGCTCGCCGCGCTGCGGCAGCTCGACCCGCAGATTCCGCTACGGCTCGGGGGCCTCGATGCGCGGCTGCTCGACGATGCGCTCTGCGTCGTGGTCTCTCCGGGCGTGTCGCTGGAGCAGCCCTTCTTCGCCGAGGCGCGGCGCCGCGGCCTGGAGATCGTGGGCGACGTCGAGCTCTTCGCGCGCGCCGTGGACGCGCCGGTTGCCGGCATCACCGGCACCAACGGCAAGAGCACGGTGACGACGCTGCTCGGGCGCATGGCGGCGCGCGCCGGGGTGCAGGTGCGGGTGGGCGGCAATCTCGGCGAGCCGGCCCTCGACCTGCTGGGGGCGGCGCATCGCGCCGGCGAGGTCGTTGGGCTCTACGTGCTCGAGCTGTCGAGCTACCAACTCGAGGCGACTCACTCGCTCGATCTCGCGGCGGCGGCCGTTCTCAACGTGAGCCCGGATCATCTCGACCGCTATCCCTCGGTGGCGGCCTATGCGGAGGCGAAGGCGCGCATCTTCGCGCGGTGCGACACGGCCGTGATCAATCTGGACGATCCGCTGGTAGTGGCCATGCCGAAGCCCGGTCAGCGGACGCTGAGCTTCTCCCTGCGCGCGACGATTGGTGCCGACTACGCGGTCGCCATACACGATGGCGGCTCATGGCTCACGCGCCGGGGCGAGCCGTTGCTGCCGATCTCGGCAATGCGCATCCGCGGCCTCCACAACGCCGCCAACGCTCTGGCGGCGCTCGCGCTCGGGGAAGCTTTGGGCCTGCCCCTGCCGGCAATGCTCGCGGAGCTCGAAGCGTTCACCGGTCTGCCGCACCGCACTCAATGGGTCGCGGAAGTGGCGGGCGTCACCTACATCGACGATTCCAAGGGCACCAACGTTGGCGCCACGATCGCTGCCGTGGCGGGCATGGAAGGGCCGCTGGTCATCATCGCGGGTGGTGACGGCAAGAACCAGGACTTCGCGCCCCTGGCCGCGGCTTTTCGCGGCAAGGTACGTCATACGGCTCTCATCGGCCGCGATGGCCGCCTCGTCGGCGAAGCGCTGCGCGGAGTCTGCAGCATGGAATACTGCGCTTCACTCGAGGATGCGGTGCGTGCGGCGGCAGTGGCGGCCCGGGCCGGTGACACCGTGTTGCTTTCCCCCGCCTGCGCGAGCCTGGACATGTTCCGCGACTACACCCATCGCGGCGCGGTATTCGCGCGCGCCGTGCGGGAGCTGGCGGCATGAGCGGCATGATGGAAGAAAGCCTGCGCGCCCCTGCCAGCCACACGACTCGCGGCCGAGCCGCTGCCATTCACCTCGACGGCGCAACGCTCGCCCTGGTGCTGGGGCTGCTCCTCTTCGGGCTGGTGATGGTGACTTCCGCCTCCATCTCGATCGCGAGTCGCGACACGGGCAACCCCTTCTACTATCTCGAGCGGCAGCTACTGACCGCGCTGCTCGGCACTGCCGGGGCGGTGCTCGTTTTCTGCTTCAGGATGGAGCGTTGGGAGCGCCTCGCCACCGTGCTCCTCGGTGTCGCGCTCGTCATGCTGCTCGTGGTGCTCGTGCCCGGTCTCGGCGAGGTGGTCAACGGCGGCCGGCGCTGGCTGCGGCTCGGGGGCATCAGCTTCCAGGTCTCGGAGCTCGCCCGCGTACTGGTGCTGATTTACGTCGCAAGCTACGCGGCGCGGCGCCAGGATGAGCTGCGCGAGACCTTCACGGGCCTCATCAAGCCGCTGCTGCTGCTCGGGCTGGTGGCGGTGCTGCTTCTCGGGGAGCCCGACTTCGGTGCCGCCACGGTGCTCTTCGCCACCGGTTTCGGCATGCTCTTCATCGCCGGCGCGCGGCTGCGCTACGTCATCGTGGTGACTGCGGTGGCCGCCGCCCTCTTCGGGTTGCTGGCCATTACCTCCGCTTACCGCTTGCGGCGTCTCACCGGCTTCCTCAACCCCTGGGCCCATGCCTATGGCAGCGGCTTCCAGCTCACCCAGTCGCTGATCGCCATCGGACGAGGCAAATGGCTCGGCGTTGGGCTCGGCAACAGCGTGCAGAAGCTCTTCTACCTGCCCGAGGCACATACCGACTTCCTGTTCGCGGTGCTCGCCGAGGAGTTGGGACTGCTCGGCGTGCTGCTCACCCTCGGGCTCTTCGTCGGTCTCATCTGGCGCGCGTTCTACATCGCGCGGCTCGCCTCGCAGGCAGGGCTCGACTTCCAGAGCTATCTCGCTGCCGGCTTCGCGCTCTGGATCGGGGTCCAGGCCTTCATCAACATCGGCGTCAACATGGGCTCGCTGCCGACCAAGGGACTGACGCTGCCCCTGATGAGCTACGGGCGCTCGAGCCTCATAGTGACGCTGGTTTGGGTAGGAATGCTGCTGCGGGTCTATCACGAGACGATGCTGGAGCGGCGCGGCTCGGCTACCGTCATGCGGAGCGGCTCGTGACCGGCCGGCCGATCCTCATCATGGCAGGTGGCACCGGTGGGCACGTATTCCCGGCGCTGGCGCTCGCCCGCCGCCTGCGCGAGCAGGCGGTCGAGGTCATCTGGCTCGGCACCCGCCGTGGGCTCGAGGCTCGGGTCATTCCGGCCGAGGGCATCGCGATCGAATGGCTGTCGGTCGGCGGCCTGCGCGGGAAAGGATGGCGCACACTGCTCGCGGCGCCGTGGCGGCTCGCCGTGGCGCTGACACAGGCGCTGCGGGTGATGCGGCGGCGCCAGCCCGCGATCGTGGTCGGGCTCGGCGGGTTCGTCACCGGACCCGGCGGCATCGCGGCCTGGCTCACGCGCCGGCCACTCATCATCCACGAGCAGAACGCCATCGCCGGCTTCACCAACCGCTGCCTGGCGCACTTCGCGCGCGAGGTGTTGGAAGCCTTTCCCGACAGCTTTGCGGCGGGCGTAAAAGCGCGCACCGTCGGCAACCCCGTCCGCCGCGATATCAGCGCGTTGCGTCCGCCGGCGGAGCGCTTCTCCGGGCGTGAGGGGGCCGTGCGCATCCTCGTGGTCGGCGGCAGCCAGGGCGCGGTGCGCCTCAACACCGTCGTCCCCTACGCGCTGGCGCGGCTCGCCGGTGTGATCCGCTTCGATGTCCGTCACCAGGCGGGCGAGCGTTGGATCGAGGCGGGACGCCAGAGCTATGCGGACGCCGGCGTGCGCGCTGACGTGCGTCCCTTCATCGAGGACATGGCGGAAGCGTACGGATGGGCGGATCTGGTGATCTGTCGCTCCGGTGCTCTCACCGTGTCGGAGCTGGCCGCGGCAGGAGTAGGCGCCGTACTGGTGCCCTTCCCAGCCGCGGTCGACGACCACCAAACCCACAACGCGCGGTTTCTGGTGCGCGCGAGCGCCGCAGTGCTGATTGCCGACCGTGAGCTGAGCGTCGAGCGCCTCGCCGCGGAGCTGCAGCGGCTATGTGCCAGCCGTGACAAGCTGCTCGCCATGGCCGAGAGCGCCCGTCGGCTCGCCATGCCGGATGCCACGGAGGAGTTGGCTGCTTCCTGCCTGGAGCTCGCGAGGGAGGCCGCATGATCGAGGAGCGGCGCACCTTGCTGGAGCGGCCACGCGTGGAGCGGCGCAGAAGCGCCGACCGGCGTGACCGCATGCGCCGCATCAACACGATTCATTTCGTCGGCATCGGCGGCAGCGGCATGAGCGGCATCGCCGAAGTGCTGCTCAACCTCGGCTACGCGGTGCAGGGCTCCGATCTCAAGGCGGGTCCGGTGACCGAGTGGCTCACGCAGCTGGGCGCGCGGGTACGCCTCGGCCATGCGGCGGAGAACGTCGCTGGCGCCGACGTGGTCGTGGTCTCCAGCGCCATCGCGCGGGGCAACCCGGAAGTCGAGGCCGCTCTGGCGCGGCGCGTGCCGGTGGTTTCGCGCGCCGAGATGCTGGGCGAGCTCATGCGATTCCGCTACTCCATCGCGGTAGCGGGAACGCACGGCAAGACCACCACCACCAGTCTCATCGCCAGCATCCTGGCGGAGGGCGGCGAGGATCCGACATTCGTGATCGGCGGGCGCCTGAAGAGCGCGGGCAGCCACGCCCGGCTCGGCACCGGCCGCTATCTCGTCGCCGAGGCCGACGAGAGCGATGCCTCGTTCACGCATCTGCAGCCGGTGCTCGCGGTCGTCACCAACATCGACAACGACCACCTGGCGACCCATGGCGGGGACTTCGAGCGCCTGAAGGAGAGCTTTGTCGGGTTCCTGCACAACCTGCCGTTCTACGGACTCGCGGTGTTGTGCCTGGATGACGAGCATGTGCGCGGCATCCTGGACCGCGTCGGCAGACCGGTCCTGACTTACGGCCTCGACCAGGGGGCCGCGGTGCGCGCGGTAGAGGTCGATCGATTGGGCTTGCGGACGCGATTCCGGGTCGTGCGCTCCGGTGGCGCTCCTCTCGAGGTGACGGTCAACCTGCCTGGTGCGCACAACGTGTTGAACTCGCTTGCCGCCATTGCGGTGGCGACGGAGCTCGGCGTCGACGATGCGGCCATCGGTCGCGCGCTCGCCGGCTTTCAGGGGATCGACCGCAGGATGCAGCACGTCGCCGATATCGACACCGCCGCCGGCAACATCACTGTGATCGACGACTACGGTCATCATCCGACCGAAGTGGCCGCGACCCTGGAAGGGCTGCGCCAGGGTTACCCCGGTCAGCGCATCGTGCTGGCCTTCCAACCGCATCGCTACACGCGAACTCATGATCTGATCGATGACTTCGGCAAGGTGTTGGCGACGGCGGACGTGCTCCTCGTTACCGAGGTCTACGCCGCCGGCGAGGCCCCGATCGCCGGCGCGGACGGCCGCGCGATCTGCCGCGCGGTACGCGGCCGCGGACAGGTCGAGCCACTATTCGTCGAGCGCGTCGAAGAGCTGGCGGAAGCACTGAAGGACGTCATCCGCGACGGCGACGTGATAGTGACCATGGGCGCGGGCAACATCAGCGCGGTGGCGCACAGGCTGCAGGAGCGCTTTGCCGCGCTTCTGCCGCCGCGGAGGAGCAACTGATGCTCGCCATCGCGCAGGAGTTCATGCAGCGCATCCGGCGCAACGAGCCGATGAGCCGCCATACGTCGTGGCACGTGGGCGGCCCCGCGGAGCTCTACTTCACACCGCGCGACCGTACGGATCTCGCGGCCTTCCTGCGGAACGTGCCGGCGGACGTGCCGGTGTGCTGGGTCGGGCTCGGCAGCAACCTGCTGGTGCGCGATGGCGGGATTGCGGGTGTCGTCATCAGCACACGCGGCACGCTGGACCGGCTGGAGCGCACCAGTCATGACACGGTGTACGGCGAGGCGGGCGTCGCGTGCGCGCGCATCGCCAGGCAGTGCATCAAATGGGGCCTCGGCCCGGCGGAGTTCTTTGCCGGCATTCCGGGCACGCTGGGCGGGGCGCTGGCGATGAACGCCGGCGCCTTCGGCGGCGAGACCTGGCGGCATGTCGAGGAGGTCGAGACCATCGACCGTGGCGGCCGCGAGCATCGCCGGGCGGCCGACGAATATCGGGTGAGTTACCGACACGTCGAGGCGCCCGCGGCGGAGGAATGGTTCCTCGGCGCGAGGCTGCGCTTCGAAGCACGGCCTCCCGAGCATCGCAGCGAAGTAAATGAGTTGCTCGAACGGCGCAAGGCGACGCAGCCGATCGGCGAGTGGAGCTGCGGCTCGGTGTTCACCAACCCGCCGGGCGATCACGCCGCGCGCCTCATCGAGGCGACGGGCCTGAAAGGACTGCGGCTCGGCGATGCGTCGGTGTCGGTGAAGCACGCCAACTTCATCATCAACCACGGCGCGGCCACGGCGGCGGATGTCGAGAGTTTGATCGCGCGTGTGCAGGACGAAGTGCAACGCGCGCATGGCGTGCGGTTGCAGCCGGAAGTGCGCATCGTGGGGGAGGAGAGACGCTGATGCGGCTCGCGTACGACGCAAAGCTCGCCCGACGCGCTTCCGCTCCCGCGGAGTTCGGGCGCGTGGCCGTGTTGCTCGGCGGTGACTCGAGCGAGCGGGAGATCTCGCTGCTTTCCGGCAGCGCGGTGCTGGCGGCACTCAACCGCCGCGGCGTGGCCGCCACGGCTTTCGACCCGCGCGAGCAGTCGCTGCCGGATCTCGTCGCGCAGCGCTTCGATCGGGTGTGGATCGCGCTCCACGGACCGGGCGGCGAGGACGGCACCGTGCAGGGCGCGCTCGAGTACCTCGGCATTCCCTACACCGGCAGCGGCGTCGCGGGCTCCGCGATCGGGATGGACAAGCTGCGCACCAAGCGTCTGGCGCAGGCGATCGGCGTCGCATCGCCCGACGCGCTGGAGCTGCGTGGGCCGCAGGACTTCGAGCTGGCGCTCGAGCGGCTGCGGCTGCCGCTCATCGTGAAGCCCGCCACCCAGGGCTCGAGCGTCGGCATGACCAAGGTCGAGAGCGCCGCGGCGCTTCCTGCCGCTTACGCGACGGCGGCCGCGGTCGACGGCAGCGTCTTCGCGGAGTCGTGGATCAGCGGCGGGGAGTACACGGTGGCGTTGCTGCAGGGCGCGGCGCTGCCCTCGATCCGCATCGAGACGCCGCGGGGTTTCTACGACTACGAGGCGAAGTACTTCCGCGACGACACGCGCTATCTCTGTCCCTCGGGTCTGTCGCAGCCGGCGGAGCGACACCTGCAGAGCCTCGCGCTCGCGGCCTTCGCCGCCGCCGGCGGCGAAGGTTGGGGGCGGGCGGATTTCATGATGGATGTCGCCGGCCGCGCGCTGCTGCTCGAGGTCAACACCGTTCCCGGAATGACCAGCCACAGCCTCGTGCCCATGGCGGCACGGGCGGCCGACATCGATTTCGACGAGTTGGTGTGGCGGGTGCTCGAGACGAGCTTCGTACGTCACAGGGAGGCGCACTGATGCTCAAGCGCACGCGCAACCGAATCAAGGCCCGCGCCGCCGCGCCGCGGCCGCGCGTGCCGCTGCGGGTGATCGCCCGGGTGCTCGCCACCGCCGGCGCGCTCCTCGCCACCCTGTGCGTCGTGTTCTGGGCGCTCAACCAGCCGATTCGCACCGTGGAGGTGACGGGACGGTTCCAACACGTCGCGCCGGCGGAAGTCGAGCAGCTGGTGGCGCAACAAGTGCGCAAGCAGGGCCTGCTGACGGTCGACCTCGCGGCGGTGAGCCGCGCGATCCATACGCTGCCCTGGGTCGATGCCGTGAGCGTCGAGCGCGACTGGCCGCATGGGTTGTCGGTACTGGTGGTGGAGCAGGTCGCCGCCGCCCGGTGGGGGCCCGACGGCCTCGTCAACGCGAACGGCGAGCGCTTCGCGACCGGCCTCAGCCGCTTCCCGGCGGGACTGGCTCGCCTGTCAGGACCCGATGGATCGGCGGCCGAGGTCACGCAGCGCTACCTCGCCATGCAGCGCCGCCTGGCGGCGACCGGTCTCAACATCGAGGCGCTGCGTCTGGATGCGCGCGGCGCCTGGCAGCTCGATCTCGCGAACGGCATCACGGTACGGCTCGGCAGGTCGCAGGTCGACGAGCGGTTCGAGAAGTTCATGAGCGCCGCGCTCGGCATCGTCGAGCATCGCGCGACGGACATTTCCTACGTGGATATGCGCTACACAAACGGTTTTGCGATCGGCTGGCGATCAGGTGCAACTCATGCTTAAGCGATCCGATAGAAATCTCATCGTGGGGCTCGACATTGGCACGTCCAAGGTGGTCGCGCTGGTCGGCGAAGTCGGTGTCGACGGCACCATCGAAGTGCTGGGGCTGGGATCCCAGCCCTCGCGGGGCCTGAAGAAGGGAGTGGTCGTCAACATCGAATCGACGGTGCACTCGATCCAGCGTGCCGTCGAGGAAGCCGAGCTCATGGCCGGCTGCGAGATCCACTCGGTGTTCGCCGGCATCGCCGGCAGCCACGTGCGCAGCCTCAACTCCCACGGCGTGGTGGCGATCCGCGACCGCGAAGTCACGCACGGCGACGTCGAGCACGTGATCGATGCGGCCAAGGCGGTCGCCATCCCCGCCGATCAGAAGATCCTGCACGTGCTGCCGCAGGAGTTCATCGTCGACGGCCAGGAGGGTATCCGCGATCCCATCGGCATGTCGGGAGTGCGCCTCGAGGCCAAGGTGCACATCGTCACCGGCGCGGAGAGCGCGGCGCAGAACATCGAGAAGTGCATCAAGCGCTGCGGGCTCGAGGTCGACGATGTCGTGCTCGAGCAGCTCGCTTCCAGCTTCTCGGTGCTGACCGATGACGAGAAGGAGCTCGGCGTATGCCTGGTCGACATCGGCGGCGGCACGACCGATCTGGCGGTGTTCGCGCACGGCGCCATCCGCCACACGGCGGTCATACCGATCGCGGGTGACCAGGTGACCAACGACATCGCGGTGTCGATGCGCACGCCGACCCAGCACGCCGAGGACATCAAGATCCGCTACGCCTGCGCGCTGTCACAGCTCGCCAATCCCGACGAGAGCATAGAGGTGCCGAGCGTCGGCGACCGGCCCGCGCGCCGTCTCGCGCGCCAGACGCTTGCCGAGATCGTCGAGCCGCGCTACGAGGAGCTCTTCGGCCTGGTGCGCGAGGAGCTGCGCCGCAGCGGCTTCGAGGAGGTGATTGCCGCGGGCGTGGTGTTGACCGGCGGCAGCGCCAAGATGGAAGGCGCGATCGAGCTCGCGGAAGAGGTCTTTCACGTTCCGGTGCGGCTCGGCCTGCCGCAGCAGGTGCACGGACTCACCGACGTCGTGCGCAATCCCGTTTTCTCCACGGGCGTGGGGCTCCTGCTCTATGCCCGCGACAACTTCCTGCCCGCGCGTCGCGGGCGGTCCCTGGGCAACGCGAAGACGGCACTGGACCGTATGCGCGCCTGGTTCCAGGGAAACTTTTGACGCTGACAGACTGAACGACTCCGCAATAATCAAACCAACCAATCCAACCAACCGATTCATTCTCGAGGAGCACGCGCAATGTTCGAATTAATGGACGCCTACAGCCAAAGCGCTGTCATCAAGGTCATCGGCGTGGGCGGCGGCGGCGGCAACGCCGTGGCCCACATGGTCACCTCCGGCATCGAGGGGGTGGAATTCATGTGCGTCAACACCGACTCGCAGGCCCTCAAGCACGCCAAGGTGAAGACGGCCCTGCAGATCGGTACCAACATCACCAAGGGGCTCGGCGCCGGCGCCGACCCGGAGGTCGGCCGCCAGGCCGCGATGGAGGACCGCGACCGCATCGTCGAGCTGGTCGAGGGTTGCGACATGCTGTTCATCACCGCCGGCATGGGCGGCGGCACGGGCACGGGCGCCGCGCCCGTGGTGGCACAGGTCGCCAAGGAGCTCGGCATCCTGACGGTGGCGGTGGTCACCAAGCCTTTCGAGATGGAGGGCAACAAGCGCGGCTACGTCGCCGATCACGGCATCGCCGAGCTCGGCAAGTACTGCGACTCGCTCATCACCATACCCAACCAGAAGCTGCTCACGGTGCTCGGGGCGACGACCACGCTGCTCGATGCGTTCAAGTCGGCGAACCAGGTGCTGCAGGGGGCGGTGCAGGGTATCGCGGAGCTCATCACGCGGCCGGGACTCATCAACGTCGACTTCGCGGATGTGCGCACCGTCATGGCCGAGACCGGCATGGCGATGATGGGATCGGGAGCGGCGAGCGGAGAAGGGCGGGCGCGGGCAGCGGCGGAGGCAGCCGTGTCGTCGCCTCTCCTCGAGGAGATCAATCTCGCGGGTGCCCATGGCATTCTGGTGAACGTCACCGCGGGCATGGACCTCTCGATCGGCGAATTCCAGGAGGTCGGCCAGATCGTCAAGCAGTTCGCCTCCGAGGACGCCACGGTGGTGGTTGGCACGGTGATCGATCCGGAGCTCAGCAACCAGGTGCGGGTGACGGTAGTGGCCACCGGACTCGGCCGCCCGGCTGCCGCGGCCCGGCCACACCCGCTCGGAGTGTCGCGCCAGACCGAGCCCGTTGCCGGCCGGGGGGAGCCGCCGGCACGCGAACGAGAGATGCGTGAGCCACCCATGCGGGTGGTGCGGCGCAGCCCCCTTTCGAGCAGTGACTACGCGCAACTCGACAAGCCGACGGTCCAGCGGCAGCGGGCGGTGGGCGACGGACTGCGGCAGGAGGTGCAACCGGAGGATCTGCTTGACATTCCGGCATTCCTGCGCCGCCAAGCTGACTGAGCGCAACTGGCCAGCTTGTGATACGGTAACGCGCCGTTTCGCGCCGCGGGCCCACCCAGGGTCCGCCGAGTGAAGCGGCGCGCCGCGGATCAGTCATCCGCTGGCGGCTCGGATCGTTGAGAAAAGAAGGATACACGTAGCTATAAACATGGTCGGCCAGCGGACGCTCAAGAACTCGATCCGCGCCACAGGCGTTGGGCTTCATACGGGCAAGAAGGTCCTGATGACGCTCCGTCCGGCCCCTCCCGACACCGGCATTGTGTTCCGGCGGACCGATCTGCCGCAGGCGGTGGACGTGGTGGCGCATGCTGAGAATGTCGGCGATACGACGCTCGGCACTACTCTTTGTCGCGGCAAGACGCGGGTCTCCACCGTGGAGCACCTGCTGTCGGCATTCGCGGGCCTCGGCATCGACAACGCCATCGTGGAGCTGTCAGCGCCGGAAGTGCCGATCATGGACGGCAGCGCGGGGCCCTTCGTTTTCCTGCTGCAATCGGCGGGCATCGAGGAGCAGCGCGAGCCGAAGCACTTCATCCGCATCAAGAAGCGTCTGCGGGTGGAGGACGGCGACAAGTGGGCGGAGTTCAGCCCGTTCGACGGCTTCAAGGTCAACTTCGAGATCGAGTTCAATCACCCGATCTTCAAGCGCCGGGCGCAGAAGGCGTCGATGGATTTCTCGACCACCTCGTTCCTCAAAGAGGTGAGCCGGGCGCGCACTTTCGGGTTCATGCGGGACCTGGAATGGTTGCGCGAGCGCAATCTCGCCCTCGGCGGCAATCTCGACAATGCGGTCGTGCTCGATGATTTCCGGGTGCTCAACGAGGATGGGCTGCGGTACGAGGATGAGTTCGTCAAGCACAAGATCCTGGATGCGATCGGGGATCTTTACCTTCTCGGGCACAGCTTGATTGGGGAGTTCAGCGGGCACAAGTCGGGACATGCGCTCAACAACCGGCTGTTGCGGGGGTTGCTGGCGGATGTCAGTACTTGGGAGAAGGTGACATTCGAGTCTTATGCGGATGCGCCAATTTCTTACATTGAGGCGCCTGCTTTGCCGGGGTCTGGGGCGGGCTGACTGAGGGCCCGTTAGTCGAATTCCTTACGGGTTCCGGGGCCGCGACCATAAGGGCTTTTCCGGGAACGCCGTGAATACTTCCCTGTAGGCTCCCCGAAAAACATCCCTGTTTTTCAGGCTCCCGGAAAAGCCCTTATGGCCACGGCCCCGGTCGTAGATACAGTGCTATTTGGCTGTCTTTCGCGGCATGACGCGGACGGTCACCTGCTCGATGGCCGGCTGGGCTTCGCGGATTTGACCTTGTAGTTCCTGCAGGGCGTAGCGGAGGCGGGCGGACCAGGCGGGGGAGGCGGCGAAGACGACCAGGGTGCGGTCGCGCTCGGTGATGGCGGTGATTTGAGGGGCGAGCTGGGGGGGAAGGTGGGCTTCCAGCCAGGGGCGCCAGAAGGCTTGGCGGGCGTTGTGGTTCGCGGCTTGCGAGAGGACGGGGACGGAACGGGCCAGCAGGTCTTTTACAGAATGTGGCGACTGTGAACCGGAGCCCGAAACGCCTCGCTTCGATAGCGATCGTGGTGAGCGCGAGGTGAGTTTGAGGTTGCTGCGCTTGTGCAGGCGGCTCTTATTGGGCATATTCTCAAGAGTTGCCAAAGGGCAAACCTGTCGAAAGACGGGGACGCAAAGCCACCGGTCTAAAGCGAGAGCCATGACAGCGGGGTTGCCGGCAAAGCGCAAGTGTTTTCGAAGAAGGGTTTCCAGGGGCATTCGCGCCCGCCGTGCGAACGCCTCGGGCCCAATTGGCTGGCTCGTGCGCTCGACTTGCTGCGTTGCCTGCCGATATTCAAGGGGTAGTCGCCCGGAGCGCACGACGGTATGAATGTCATAATCTTTTCCAGGCGTGACGGGCATCCCCGTCAGCTCAGCTTGCCGCCGCTCGCGCTCGTCTGCGTGATCGTTGCCGTGCTCGCCATCGTGGGCGGTGCGTTTGGGGCCGGATGGACCCTCAACCATGGCGGCAGCACGGACGGCCTCGCGCTGGGGCAGACAGCTCACTGGTCGCAGATCCTCGCGAAACAGCGCGACCAGATCGCCGACGTCAAGCGCCAGATGCAGGTGCGCGCCGATGCGATCGCGGTTCAGATCGGCGACATGAAGGCGCACGTGATCCGCCTCGACGCCCTGGGACAGCGCCTGACGTCCATGGCGGGAATCAAGAGCACTGAGTTCGACTTTGGCCAGGATCCGCCCCAGGGCGGACCGGACACGGAGATTCCTGGCGCCCGGCCGCGGATCGCCGACATTTCCACCATGCTGCAGAGCCTGCAGAGCCAGATCGATTTGAGCGGCTCGCAGCTCTCGGCGCTGGAGAACGTGCTGCTGTCCCGCCAGCTCGGGCAGGAGATCCACCCCGAGGGGCGCCCCGTCACCGCGGGCTACATCTCGTCGGGCTTCGGCGAGCGGGTGGATCCGTTCACCGGCGGGGAGGAGTTTCACGAGGGAATCGACTTCGCCGCGCCGCAGGGCACGGGCATTCGCGCCGTGGCCGCCGGCGTCGTCACCTGGGCGGGCCCTCGCGGCGCCTTCGGCAACATGGTGCAGATCGACCACGGCAACGGTTACGCGACACGATATGGGCACGCCTACAAGGTGCTGGTGCACGTGGGCGAGACCGTTCAGCGTGGTGACGTAATCGGTCTGGTCGGGACTACCGGCCGGTCCACGGGGCCGCACGTGCATTTCGAGGTGCTGAAGGACGGTCGTGAGGTGAATCCGGCCCGGTTCATCGCGCTGCGCGCCGGATCGACGGGATTTTCGGGGCCGGGCATGCCCCACGCGGTGGCCGAGAAGGTACCCCCGGGCGCGGCCGCCCAGGACTAGCCTCCGCCCGAAAAGCAAGCTATGCAGCGGCAGGCTGTCCGCGCAAATCGCCGGGAGCGATTGGCGCCAATGAACAATACAGCTTGATTTCACCGCAGACGACACCCATTGGGGACTCGGCTGCGCGTGCGTAGAATACCCCGCCCGCGTCCCGGGGTCGTCTCCCACCAGTAGCAGGAATCTCAAGTTGCTCGGCACTCTCAAGCAGATTTTCGGCAGTCGGAATGACCGGCTGATCCGCGGGTATGGGCGGTACATCCGCGCGGCGAAGGACCTCGAGCCCGGGCTCAAGGCGCTGAGCGATGAGGCCCTGCGCGGCAAGACGGACGAATTCCGCAAGCGGCTCGGCGAAGGCGCGACGCTCGATGACCTGCTGCCGGAGGCCTTCGCCGTCGTGCGTGAGGCGGCGTCACGCACTCTCAAGATGCGCCACTTCGACGTGCAGCTCATCGGCGGCATCGCGCTTCACCAGGGCAAGATCGCGGAGATGCGCACCGGCGAGGGTAAAACGCTGGTCGCGACGCTCCCCGCTTACCTGAACGCGCTTCCCGGCGAGGGCGTGCACGTCGTGACGGTGAACGAGTACCTGGCACAGCGCGACGCCGATTGGATGGGGCCGGTGTATCGGTTCCTCGGTCTCACCGTCGGGGTGATCAAGAACGCGCAGACGCAGCAGGAAAAGCGCGATGCGTATGCCTGCGACATCACCTACGGCACCAACAACGAGTTCGGCTTCGACTATTTGCGCGACAACCTCGCCTTCAGCCTCGAAGACCGCGTGCAGCGTCACCTTGCGTATGCAATCGTGGACGAGGTCGACTCCATCCTGATCGATGAGGCCCGCACGCCGCTCATCATCTCCGGACCGGCGGAGGAGAGCACGGAGCTCTACCTGCGGATCAACCAGCTGGTGCCGAGCCTGAAGCGCCAGCTCGAAGAGGAAGGGCCCGGCGATTTCGCGGTGGAGGAGAAGACCAAGCAGGTCCACATCACGGAGGAAGGGCACGAGCGGGTCGAGCAGCTGATGTTACAGGCGGGCCTGCTGCGCGAGGGCGAGAGCCTCTACGATCCCGCCAACATTCGCCTCATGCACCACCTGAACGCGGCGCTGCGCGCGCATGCGCTCTACAAGCGGGACGTCGAGTACATCGTGCGCGGCGGTGAGATCATCATCGTCGATGAGTTCACCGGCCGCACCATGCCCGGCCGGCGCTGGTCCGACGGCCTGCACCAGGCGGTCGAGGCCAAGGAGGGCGTGCGCGTGCGCGAGGAGAACCAGACGGTCGCCTCGATCACCTTCCAGAACTATTTCCGCCTCTACAAGAAGCTGTCCGGCATGACCGGCACCGCGGACACGGAGGCGCCGGAATTCCTCGAGATCTACGGCCTCGAGGTCATGGTAATCCCGACTCACAAGCCGATGGTCCGCAAGGACAACGCGGACTTCGTGCACCTGACGCAGAACGACAAGTTCAAGGCGATCATCGAGGACATCCGCGAATGCGTCGAGCGCGAGCAACCGGTGCTCGTCGGCACGACGTCGATCGAGACCTCGGAGCTGGTCTCGGGCGTGTTGCAGAAGGAGGGCATCGAGCATCAGGTGCTAAACGCCAAGCAGCACGAGCGCGAAGCGCACATCGTCGCGCAGGCCGGCCGGCCGGGTGCGGTGACCATCGCCACCAACATGGCGGGCCGCGGCACCGACATCGTGTTGGGCGGAAACCTGGAGGCAGAGCTTGCCGCCCTGGGCAAGGAGCAGGGCGAGGAGGCCCATCAGGCCGAGCGCGAGCATGCCAGGACCGAATGGCAGGTGCGGCACGAGAAGGTGGTGGCCGCGGGCGGTCTGCACATCATCGGCACCGAGCGGCACGAGTCCCGCCGCATCGACAACCAGCTGCGCGGCCGTTCCGGCCGGCAAGGCGACCCGGGGTCGAGCCGCTTCTATCTCTCCATGGAAGACAACCTGATGCGCATCTTCGGCGACCCGGTGCGCACGCAGCGCCTGCTCAAGATGGCCGGCATGAAAGAGGGCGAGGTCATCGAGAGCGGCATGCTGAGCCGGCAGATCGAGAAGGCGCAGCGCAAGGTCGAGGCGCACAACTTCGATATCCGCAAGCAGCTCCTCCTCTTCGACGACGTCGCCAACGATCAGCGCAAAGTGATCTATCAGCAGCGCACGGAGATCATGGGGACGGCGGATGTGTCGGCGGCGATCCGGGGCATCCTGGAGGAATCGATCGGCGCGCTGATCGACCAGTACCTGCCGAAGCACGCCATGGCCGCCGACTGGGACCTCGACGGCCTGGGCAAGGCGCTCGAGACCGACTTCAACGTGCGCATGGACGTGAAGGGCTGGCTCGAGCAGGAGCCGGAGCTCGAGGAGCCGGCGCTGCGCGCTCGGCTCGCCCGCGATGTGGAGCAGGCCTACGAGGCCAAGGTGTCGCGCATCGATCCGGCGTTGATGCGGCACATCGAGAAGGACGTCATGTTGCGCACTCTCGATGCGCATTGGCGCGATCACCTCGGCGCGATGGATTACCTGCGCCAGGGCATTCACCTGCGCGGCTATGCCCAGCAGGACTACCGCACCGAATACAAGCGCGAGGCGTTCCGGATGTTCACCACGATGCTGGATCGTGTGAAATTCGAGACGGTGACGCGCCTGATGCAGATCGAGGTGCGCACTCAGGAAGAGGTCGAGCGCGAGGAGGAAGAGCGCCGCCGTCATTTGATGCGGGCTCTACAGACGCAGCACGCGGAAGCACTCTCCGCCCTGTCAGGTGGAAGCGCCGGCGAAATGCCGCCGGACGCTGCGGTTCCCGCTGCCGCGCACGCGGCGATGCGTGGCGGCTCGCCTGGCCGCGGCGATGCGATTGCTGTACCGCCCCCGCCGGACCTGCAGGGCACGTTCGTCCGCGGTGAGCGCAAGATCGGCCGCAACGAGCCCTGTCCCTGCGGCTCCGGCAAGAAGTACAAGCATTGCCACGGCGCCCTCTCGAGCGACCTAGTTTGAAACGCTGGATCCGGGCATCCTGCCCGGCCCAGCGTGGCAGCGGCCAAAAAGCGTGGTTTTTGTCCGCCGCCTCCGCCACCTGCGGCGGCGGGGCACAGTCCCTGTGCCTGGGATAACCCTCGTCGTTGCGGCGGCGATCCTCGATAGCTCGGGGAGGGTCCTCATCGCGGAGCGCCCGGCGGGCAAGCACATGGCCGGCCGCTGGGAGTTTCCAGGCGGCAAGGTCGCGCCGGGCGAATCCGAGGAGGCGGCGCTGGCGAGGGAGCTTGCTGAGGAGCTCGGCATCGAGGTGATCGACGCGCGCGCGATGATGCGGCTGCGACATGGCTATCCCGACCGCACCGTCGAGCTTTCCATGTGGGTGGTCGAGAGGTACCGCGGCGAGCCGCGGGCGCTCGACGGCCAGCGCCTGAAATGGGTGCAGCGCGCGCAGCTCGGTGACGAGGACATTCTGGAGGCGGACCGTCCGTTCGTGGCCGCGCTGGTACAATGGTCGTCGCCTCCCTAGAACCCAGACAGGATTCCCCCATGGCAGCGAAGAGCGATCTTCCGGAAGTACACCTCGACCCGGCCGGTCTGTACCGGGAGGAGATCTACACCGATCGTCGCGCCGGTACGATACGCCGCCTGACACCCGTGACCGTGGACGGGGCTACAGACCCGGGACGGCCGGTCCTGTTCTCCGGACAGACGCAGCTCCTCACCCCCGCCGGCGTGCTGCCGCTGGTATTCGAGATCGAGGCGAGCACGCTCGAGGAGGCGCTGGCCAAATTCCCCGAAGGGGTCAATGCCGCGCTGGAGCAGGCCATCGACGAAGCCCGGGAAATGCGCCGCGAGGCCGCGGGACGCATCGTCGTGCCGGAGGTCGGCGGCGGCGGCATAGGTCCCGGTGGCGGTGGCGCGGGCGGCGGCAAGATTAAATTTCCGTAGCCCCGGCCTTCCTAAACTGCATCTACGACTTTGCGGAACGCAAAGTGCTGACCACGCATTGATCCCTTCCCGGCGCGGCGCGCCGATTCTGCCCAGGGGGTGCAATGCGTCAGGCTTCCGAGTCCGCGGTCGAGGCGCCTCTCGTCAGCGTAGGGGTGCCCGTATTCAACGGCGAAGCCTTTCTCGAGGACGCGATTCGCTCTGCGCTCGCGCAGTCGCTCGGCGACCTCGAGCTGATCCTGTGCGATAACGCCTCCGAGGACCGGACGGCGGAGATCTGCAGCGATTACGCCGCCCGCGACGCGCGCGTGCGCTATTTCCGCAATCCCCGCAACCTCGGCGCCGCCGCCAACTACAACCTCGCCTTCGGTCACGCCCGCGGCCGCTACTTCAAATGGCTGGCGCACGATGACCGCATACTGCCGTCGTTCCTCGCCAAGACCTGCCGGGCCCTGGAGGAGCGTAGCGACGCGGTGCTGTGCAACACCGTGATCTCGTACATCGATTCCGCCGGCATACGCCTGGGGCTTTACGACAGCAAACTCTCGGGCGCGGACTCGTTCGTTCCGTCCGAGCGGTTCGCCTGGATGGTGCTGCGATCGCACACCTGCGTGGATTTTTTCGGGCTCATCCGCCGCGAGGCGCTGCACAACTCCCTGCTGCACGGTAGTTTCCACGGCGCCGATCGGGCGCTGCTGGCGCAGCTCGCGCTGCGCGGCCGCATGATACAGCTGCCCGCTCCGCTGCTGGCCGTGCGCGAGCATCCGAACCGCTACACGCGTGCGCAACACCGCTCCTCCGATCGGGCGTCGTGGCACGACAGCGCTCACGGCGGCAAGGCGAGCTTCCCGACCTGGCGACTGTACGGCGAGTACCTGAAGCTGGTTCGGCGCGAAGCGCTGACGCCCACGGAGCGCTCGCGGTGTTACGCCGTGCTTGCCAAGTGGTGGGGGTACAACTGGAACGCCGCACGGGCGGCGGTCGATCTGGTGGCCGTGGCGGCACCGAGCGCGCCGGCGCAGGCGGAACGGCTGAAGAATCGGATCTTTGGGGCTGCACCGGGTCATCTGCTCGCGGACCGGCGCCGTTGATGATGCGAGCAGCGGGCCCGCCGATGCTGTCGGCGCGTGGAACCGTTCCACGCAGCGCCTGGCGCGCGCGCTTCCGGATAGCGATGGTCGCTGCCTGCCCCATGCCGGCGCGACGCGGTACGCCGCTGCGCGTCGAGCGATTGGCGGAAGCCTTGGCGGCGCGCGGCCACGAAGTCGAGATCATTACGTATCACGTCGCCGAGGGGCCGCAATCGCTCGGCGTTCCGGTGCACCGGATCTTTCGCCGCCCGGTCTATTGGCACATGCCGGTAGGGCCGAGCTTCCGTAAGCTCGCGCTTTACGATCCCGCCCTGTCCTGGAAACTGTCGCGCGTGCTGTCGCGCAGGCGATTCGACGTCATCCACGCCCATCACGTCGAGGGGCTGCTGGTGGCTCTGCCGCCGCGGCTGCGCCACGGCATACCGCTCGTCTATGACGCACATACGATGTTGGCGGCGGAGCTGCCGAGCTACGCGACAGGGGTCACGCGCAGCGCCTTTGCGGCGGTGGGCGGCTGGCTGGACGGGGCGCTGCCAAGGCGTGCGGATCATGTCGTTGCGGTGACCTCCGACATCCGGGATCGGTTGATGAAGGCCCACGGCCTGAGGCCGGATCGCATCACCGTCGTGACCAATGGCGTGGAGAGCGACTGTTTCCGCGTGGCGACGCCGCACTCGCAGGATGGGCTGGTCCGCCTCATCTACACCGGCACTCTGGCGCCCTATCAGAACGTCGAGCTGCTGCTCGAGGCGTTTGCGCGGGCGAGGCGGGTGCGGCGGGACCTCAGGCTCTGCTTCGCGGTGAGCTCCTCCTTCGAGCCCTATGAGGCTCTGGCCCGGCGGCTGGGACTGAGAGAGGCCATCGAGGTGTTGGCGGACGGATTCGCCGAGCTGCCGCTGCGGCTCGCGACCGCGGCCATTGCGGTGTTGCCGCGTATCAGCTGTCCGGGAATTCCGCAGAAGCTGCTCAACTACATGGCGGCGGGGAAGGCGATCGTAGCCAGCGCCGGCTCGGCCAAGGTCCTGGAGCATGAGCGGACGGGCCTCGTGGTCGCGGATGGCGACGTCAGCGGGTTCGCGGCTGCCGTGCTTCGGCTGGCCGGCGATCCGGAGCTGGGACAGGCGCTGGGCAGGAGAGCCCGCGAGACCGTCGAGCGAGAGTTCAGTTGGGAGGGGGCGGCCGAGAAGTTGGAGCCGGTGTACGCGCGGCTGGCGGCTACAAGGCAATCAGCTGCGGGTACAGCGAGCGAGCGGCGAGGTCATGCCTGATCTCGTCGCTGTAGATGGAGTTCATGACCAGCACTACCTCCGGGCGCAGCGACCGCAGGGCATCGGGTGAGACGATCTCGAGGCCGCTGCCGGCGAGGAATTTGCCGTGCTTGTGGGGGTTGATGTCCACTACGGCGACCGGTTCGGCGCCCAGGTCGAGGGAGCTGACGAGGGCGACGCACTTCGAGCCCGAGCCCCAGATGGCGAGCCGATGGCCGCGGTCGCGATGTCGCGTCAGCTCGTCGGCAAGCGATTGCAGCCGCTCAGTGACCTGGCGCTCGAAGCGGGCCACGAGCGAGGTGACCGTTGCAAGATCGTTTTCCTGCGGCAGTAGCGCCTCGGTGCGCCGGGCGACGGGCTGGGCCTCCAACATCAGGTACTGATTGTCATATGCCTTGTACAGACGGTGGACGTCGAAGCCCGCCGAGCGAAACAGGCGCGCCAGCGAGCCGCGGGTGAAGTAGGAGCAGTGCTCGTAGTAGATGTCCCAGAACGCCCCCTGCTGCAGCACCCGCTCCATGTCGGGAAGCTCGAAGAACACGTTGACGTGGCGCCGGTCGCCGATCGTCTGACGCACCAACCGGACGAAATCGAGGACCGGCGCGATGTGCTCCAACGTGTGGCGACAGCACACGTAATCGGCGTGCAGATGCGCATACTTCGGCCCGTAGAAGTCGCGGATGAAGCTGATGCGATCCGCGGCGCTGCTGCTGGTCCGCTCCGGCCGATAGCCTGGATCGATCCCGATGCCACCGCAGCCGCTGCGCTCGCAGAGTCCGACCAGATACTCTCCCTTGCCACAACCGATCTCGAGCGCGGCCATCCCCGGCCCGAGCTCGAAGCGGGCGATCTGATCATCCCAGATCTCGTCGAGAAACCGCAGAAACCGCGGCGAGTAAGCCTGCGTCTCCTCGTAGGCCGCCGAATATCGCTCCAGCGCCGGATCGAACCTGACGTTGCCGATGAAGCCGCAGCCGCCGCAAAAGCCGAGCTCGATGTCACCTCGCGGAAACGCCCGGGCCTCTTCCTGCGATGACAACATCAGGCAGCTGTGCGCCGGCACGTCCTCGACCCGATAGAAAATCCGAACGTCCGTGCCGCCACAGCAATTGCATCGAGTCAAGGGAGCCTCCGCCCTACAGTACGACCGGCTCGGGCACCGGAACGATGAAACGTCCTCCCCGCCGCCGATACTCCGCCTGCTGCGTCATGATCTCCTCCTGGAAGTTCCACGGCAGAATCAGCAGATAATCCGGCTGTTCCTCCAGAATGCGGGCCGGCGCCACGATCGGCAACCGCACCCCCGGAACGTATCGCCCCTGCTTGTGTACGTTGCGATCCGCCACGAACTCCAACACGTCGCGCCCGAGACCGGCGAAGTTGAGCAGGATCGTGCCCTTGGCCGCGGCCCCGTAGCCCGCGAGCCGCGCGCCATCCCGCTTCAGTCCATGCAGGAGCGCCACCAGTCCGCTACGGATGCGGTCCACGCGCTGCGCGAATCCGGCGTAGTACGCGAAATCGTCGATCCCCGCGCGCCGCTCGGCCTGCAGCCATTCCGCCACCGGCCGATCCTCCGGCTCCCGCTTGCCGACGAAGACCCGCAGCGAGCCGCCGTGAATGGCGAGCGGCTCCACGCGAATCAGCGCCAGCCCGTGGCGGCGAAAGAGCCGCCTGAGCGCCGTCACCGAGAAGTAGCAGAGATGCTCGTGATAAATGGTGTCGAACTCGCCGTGATCGATCAGCTCCCTGACATACGGGACCTCGATCACCGCCATCCCGTCTTCCTTGAGCAGCGCGCTCATCCCTGCGACGAACCCATTCGTGTCCGCGACGTGCGCCAGCACGTTGTTGGCATGGATGATGTCGGCGCGGCGCCCGTCGGCGGCGAGCTGCTGCGCCAGGTCGCGACCGAAGAACGCTTGCAGCGTCTCGATGCCGCGGGCGCGCGCCGCCGCGACCGGCCCCGGGGCGGGATCGATGCCGAGCACGGGAATGCCTTGCTCGCGGTAATACTGGAGGAGGTAGCCGTCGTTGCTCGCCAGCTCGACCACGAGCGAGTTGCCGTCGAGTCTCTGCTCCGCGATGCGCGCGGCGACGTTTGCGGCCGAGTGCCGCAGCAGCGTGTCGGTGAACGAGGAGAAGTAGGGGTAGTCCGCGCCGAAGAGCCGCTCCGGCGGCACCGTCTCGAGGATCTGCACCAATGCGCAATCCGGACAGAAGGCGACATCGAGGGGATACCGCGGCTCTTCCTGCTGCAGCTCATCGGGTGCCAGCAGTCCGTCGGACAGCGGCATATCGCCGAGCGACAGGAAGACGCGCAGGTCTCGCCCACCGCAGCTTCGGCAGAGGCTGATGCCGTTCGGGACGGTCATGCGGCCGTGCAGCTCGGGACCGAAGCCGGGCTTTCCGTGACGCGCCACCTCAGCATTTCGTCGAGCGCACCGGTCGCTTGCAGCTCCCGGATGCGCTTCAGCCGGATGAACTGCGAGCTCAGGAATTCCTCAGCGCTGGTACCGTGATGGCAGAGGGCCTCGTAAACCTGCTCGACGCCTTTGCGCACCGTCCACTGTGGCTGGAAGGCCGGCAGGCGCGAGCGGATCTTCTCGCAGTCCACACGATAGTTGCGAACGTCGGGGCTGGCATCACCCGCATACGTGACCTTGGAGCTCGGAACGACCTCTGCAACCATCTTCGCGACGTCGCGGACGCGATAGTTCTCCGAAGTTATTCCGACGTTGAATGCCTCGTTGTGCACAAGCTTCCTGGGCGCCTCCAGAACCGCGACGAAGGCGCGCGCAATATCCTCGATGTGCACCAGCGGCCGCCACGGCATGCCGTCGCTCTTGATGAGCACATCGCCCGTCGTGCAGGCATATCCCACCAGGTTGTTGACTACCAGATCACCGCGCAGCCGTGACGAGACTCCGAAGGCCGTGGCACTTCGCAGAAAGGTCGGGCTGAACGCATCGTCCGCCAGTACGGCGACGTCACGCTCCACCCACACCTTGCTCTCGGCGTAAGGCGTCACAGGATTGAATCCCGCGCTCTCGTCCAGGTAATCGTCGCCGGCGGCGCCGTAGTTGCTGCAGGAGGAGGAGAAGACATACCGCGGCACGCCGGCCTCTTTCGCCAGGCTCGCGAGGCGCACGGAGGCCTGGTGGTTGATCGCATAGGTGGCGGCGGGCTGCAGATCGCCGAGTGGATCGTTGGAAATGCCGGCCAGGTGGAGCACGGCATCGAGCCCGCGCAGGTCCTCGATCGCGACCTCGCGGATGTCCTTGCGGATCACCGCGCTCGGCGCCGGCTCCTCGGTGGCGAAGCCGCAGTCCTCGTAGAGGAAGCTGTCGAGTCCGGTCACGTGGTGCCCGCGATCGAGCAGCATCGGCAGCAGCACGTGGCCGATGTAGCCGTCGTGCCCGGTCAGCAGTACTCGCATTTGTCTCATCTGTGGTTGTCTCGCTGCGCGCGGTGTCCGCGTCAGTTCCAGATCTTCCAGGGTGCAGCGCCGTTCGCCCACAGCGATTCGAGACGGACTTTGTCGCGCATGGTGTCCATGCACTGCCAGAAGCCGTCGTGCTGGTAGGCCATCAGCTCACCGTCGCGCGCCAGGCGCTCCATGGGCTCGCGCTCGAACTGGGTGGCATCGCCGTCGATGTAATCGAACACCCGTGGCTCGAGAACGAAGAAGGCGCCGTTGATCCATGCCTCGCCGGAGAGCGGCTTCTCGTCGAAGCGCGCCACGCGCTCGCCATCGAGCTCCAGCCGCCCGAACCTCGCCGGGGGACGCACGGCGGTCACGGTGGCGATGCGTCCGTGACGGCGGTGGAACTTCAGGAGCTCTGTCAGGTTTAGGTTGGAGACTCCGTCCCCCCATGTCAGCATGAAGGTACCGTTGCCGAGATGTGGCGCGAGCCGTTTGATGCGTCCGCCGGTGTTTGTTTGTTGACCGGTGTCGATGAGGTCGACCAACCAGTCCTCGGAGCCGTGGTCGCCGTTCGCGCCGTTGCCGTGCCGCTCCACGCGGCCGGTCTTGAGCGATACGCGCAGGTCGGCCGCGAGCGAGCAGTAGTCGGCCATGTAGCGCTTGATGGCCTCGCCCTTGTAGCCGAGCGCGACCACGAACTCTTTGAGGCCGTAGCTCGAGTAATGCATCATGATGTGCCAAAGAATCGGGCGGCCACCGATCTCGACCATGGGCTTCGGCCTGATGACGGTCTCCTCCGCCAGCCGGGAGCCGAGGCCGCCTGCGAGAATGCCTACTTTCATGCGATGCTACCTGTGGTGGCCAGCAAGTACTCGGTGGTTTTGCGCAGACAGGGTCGCGCGGATCCGGCGCGCATGACCGCGGACGCTCTGCCTCGGCCAAAGCTCGCAATTTGTGTGCCTGAAATATGAGTCGCCTGCGTGTCCTGGCGGCGAACATGGCCGCCGTCATCAGCGGCAAGGCGGCCACCGCTGTCGTGGGGCTGCTGACGGTCGTCGCACTCACGCGTCACCTGGGGCCCACGGAGTTCGGCTACTACCGGACTGTCCTTACTTATTCCGCATTCGCCGCCGTGCTCGCCGACTCCGGGCTTTACATGGTGACGCTGCGGGAGATGTCGGGGGACGGCGTCGATGCGGGCCGGGCACTCGGCAACGCACTGCCGTTACGAATTGTCAGCACCGGCAGCGTTCTGCTCGCGGCAGCCGCCGTCGCGTGGCTCACTCCATACGACCCGCCCGTCAAATGGGGCACGCTGATCGGAGCCGCGATCTACACGTGTCTGCAGACGAGCGACTTCCTCATCGCCGCCTTCCAAAGCGCACTCAAGCAGGCGCGTAACGCGATTGCCGAGGTCACGGGAGCCGTGGTCACACTGGCGGCGGTGTCCGCATTGGCGCTCACTCATGTTGGGGCGCTGCCGATGCTCGGTGCGACGCTGGTGGGTGCTGCGGTCGCGTTGGGTATTTCCATCAGACTGGTGCGGCGACTGGTGCCGTTCCGGATGAGGTTCGAGCTGCCGCTGTGGCGGCAATATCTGATCGCCGGACTGCCGCTCGCCGGCTCGCAGATCCTGGGAATGGCGATGTTGCGCGGTGACTCACTGCTGCTGTCGCTCTTCCAGCCGGCAGCCGCGGTCGGCCTCTATGGTGTGCCGGCGAAGCTGTTCGAGATGACGACTTCGGTCCCCTACATGCTCGCGGGGCTGATGATGCCGGCGCTGACCGCGAGCGCGCAGAGCGATCGTGAAGATTTCCGCCGTCAGCTCGGCAGCACGCTCGACGCGGCGGCCGTCTACGGCGTGGCCATCGTGATCGCGTTCGCGCCCTTTGCCGGCCGGCTGCTGGCGCTCATTTCCGGTGCGCGGTTCGCGGCCGGCGCGCCGGCGCTCATCGTGATCTCATTCGCGATTGCGTTGGCGGGCTGCACGCACGTCCTGCGGTTCACCCTGGTGGCGTGCGGCCGGCCGCGCCTGGTCCTGACCGCCGATGCGCTCGCGTGCACGTGCGCATTCGCGGCCTACTTCGCGCTCATACCGCGGTTCTCGCTGCTCGGCGCCGCCGCCGGGACCGTCGTCGCGGAGGCCAGCGCGCTCATCGCAATGAGCGTGGCGCTGCGGCGCGCCGGGCGGCGGCTGCCCTCGCTGCGCAATCCCGCGAAGGCCGTCATCGCGGGCGCAGTGGCGGTTCTGTCGATGAAATATCTGACCGCCTGGGGCGCGGCGTGGTTGTTGGCGCTCGCCGCGGGCGGCGCGCTGTATCTTGTGGTGCTGATGCTGACACGCGCGATACCGCGGCAGCTTCTTCTTGTAGTATTGGGTGCGGCACGAAAGACCGGAGTGGGCCATGGGTAGACAGAGGCGATTGCGTCCGATCCTTTTCGCGGCGGGTGCGGCCGGGCTGCTCGCCGGCTGCGCACTGCTGGTCGGCCAGCCCGCGACGGTTCCGGGGCCGGGACGGCTCGATGTGCCGCAGCCGACGGCCACGCAGATTGCAACGGGCGCCAACCCCAATCCATCGACACCGCAAATGAATCAGTTTGCGGTCGAGGTGGTTCACTCGGGCACGGGTCACGCCGTGAATCCCTACCACTGGCTGGAGAACGTCCACTCCGGCCGCACGAGACATTGGATTTTCGTCGAGAACCAGACGACGGCCAAGGCGCTTGCGGCCATTCCACAGCGCGCATGGATCCGAAGACGGCTCGAGCAGCTGCAGGTCGGCGGCGGCACCGGCGTGGCCGACGAAGTCGTCGTCGAGCGCAGTTTCTATGTAGCCTCCGATGGCACCCGGTTGCGGATGGAGATTGCGCACCGGCGCGATGTGGCTCGCGACGGCAATCAAGCGACGCTTCTCACCGTCGACCACCCGACCGCGAAGCCGCCAGGCCCGCTGCTGGAGCCGTTCGTGTTGGTCTGGTTGGAGATGGGTGGCGTGTATGCGCGCGCCGAAGTGCGCAACAGTCTCGTGCCGGAGCCCACCTCGCCCGGGACGGCCACGCCGTCCGACAAGCCCATCGCACTCAGCGATCTGTTCGCGGCGGCGCAGTCGCTGATCGATCGTCACTACACGCGACGGGCGCGGCTCGGCATCTACGGGCGCGGCTTCGGCGGCCTGATGGCCGGTGCCGCCGTCGCTCTGCGGCCGGACCTATTCGGCGCGGCGCTGCCGACCGGTACCTGGGAGCAGTACACCCAGATCACGACCGGTAGCTGCTTTCCGCCGACCCTGATCACAACGGCCGAGCGTGACGGCAACATCAGGCCATGGCAGGGTTACGAGCTCGCGGCAGTCCTGCAGGCGGAGCAAGTCTGCGGCCGTCGTCCGATCCTGCTGCGGGTCGACCGGGATGACGGCCGGTGGCAGCCGCTAGCGGCGAGACGGGAGCGCGCCGCGGACGAGCTGGCGTTCGCAGCCAAGTGGCTTGGGGCGCAGCCCGCCCGATAATACGGTCAGGACGGTCTGCGATCCGGCGGCGCGTCGCCGTCCTCGTGTGCAGGCGCGCGCTCCGCCGCCTCATCCGGCGCCGGCTCACCGGGGATGGTGTGCTTCTCGGTCAGCCATGCGCCGAGGTCGATGAGCTTGCAGCGCTCGCTGCAGAAGGGCCGGAAGGGCGATTGTGACCAGTCGATCTCACGCTGGCAGGTGGGACACTTGACGTGCGGGACGGCCATCACGCGCAGCAGGTGAGAAGGAACTTCACGTCCGTTTCCGCCTGCGTCGCCCGCTCCCCCAGACCCTTCCAGCTGAGGAAGCGCATGTTGCAGCGGTGGTGGCTGCCGCTCACCTCCGGGTAAAGCCCCATCGAGGCCGGCAGTGCGATCCGCAGGAGCTGCAACGGATTCTCGCGCTCGAAAGTAATCGTGAAGTTGCCGCCCTGCGCGGTCTCCTGCCGGGTGCGCCCGTTCTGCCGGGTCAGCCAAATGAGCTCTGAGACGGCATCACACAGTGGTCGCAGCACCGTCAGCCACTGGTTGAACGCCCTGACCCGGATCTCATCCGGCTGCGACAGCCAATAGAGATAATCGGGCAGGTCGAATTCACAGGTGCCGCCGGGGATGCTGCTGCGGTGCTTGATGGCGTTGAGGAAGTCCGAGTCTTTCAGCGGCTGCAGGTTCGCGATGCCGGCGTTCAGCAGCTCCGAGCGCAGCCGGGTCAGGTTCGTGATCAGGGCCTTGAGCCGATTGGTATCGACGCCAGGCTTCGACTGGAATTCCCCGAGCAGGGTGAGCTGGCGCTCGAGCTCTTTCAGTGCCTCCGAGCGCACATCGCTGCGGGTGATGATCGCCAGGATGTCGATCAGGCTCGATACGGCCGCGCGCGTCCCCCACTGGCTTGCCGCCTCGTTGTGGTAGAGCGCCTGGCTGTAGAGGAAGTCCAGCCGCAGGAAGGTGCGCATCCGCTCATTGAGCGGCTGCTCGAAGACCAGCGTGCGGTCGCTCTCGAGGGCTTCGGGCGGGGCGTCGTGCGGAGGCGCGGCGGCCTCGGGGGCGTCGGTCGTCATGCAAGCTATTGTGCGCGACATCCGCCGCCGGCGTAAACGGTCGCGGCAGGTTAGGAGAATCGCGCTTGCGCGGCCTTGGCGGTAATCGTGGTGGCGCCGCCGGCTCCCGCTTGTCCCGCGAGCTCCAGATAGCGCGCGTGCAGCGCCGACACCTGATCGCGCACGACGCTCAGGTCGCCGTCGTTGTGGATGACATCGTGCGCGGCCTTGAGCCGTGCGGTGCGCGAGGTCTGCGCGTTGAGGATCGCGCGCGCCTGTTCCAGTGTGGAGCCGTCTCGCGCCTGCAGGCGGCGAATCTGTAGCTCCTCGTCGCAGTCGACCACGAGCACTCGGTCGAGGTGAGAAGCCAGATTCTTCTCGACGAGGAGCGGCAGGATGAGGATCTGGTAAGGGCCGCCGGCTGCAGCCGACCACGCCTCCACCGCGGTGCCGATCGCGGGATGCGTCAGGGCCTCGAGGTCGGCCCGGGCTCTGGGGTCGGAGAAGACGATTTCGCGCAGCTTCGGCCGGTCCAGATGGCCGTCGGCCGTCAGGATGGCGCGGCCGAACCGCTCCACCAGCCGTTCGAGCGGCGGCTGGCCGGGCTCCACCACTTCCCGCGCCACCTGGTCGGTGTCGATGATGGGCACTCCCACGGCGGCAAAGAACTTTGCCACCGTCGATTTGCCGCTGGCGATGCCCCCGGTCAGCCCGACGCGAAAAACTCTGCTATTCGCCATTGATCTCAGCCGGACGCAAACAAACCCAGATATCCCGTGACCAGTTCCCGCCCGAACATGAGCATCAGCCAGCCCGCGGCGGCGAGGAAAGGCCCGAAAGCGATGGGCGTCGAGCGATTCTGTCCCCGGGCGGCCAGCAGCGCGATGCCCGCCACAGCCCCGACGGCCGCGGCGATGAGCACGGTCGGCAGCAGCATCCGCCAGCCGAGCCAGGCCCCGAGCGCCGCCAGGAGCTTGAAGTCACCGTACCCCATTCCCTCCTTGGCGGTGAGCAGACGGAAGAGATGATAGACGCTCCAGAGGCAGAGGTAACCTGCGATTGCGCCGATGATACTGGAACGCATGTCCACCGGGATCGGTGCCATGCCGGGGGCGGGGGCAAAGAGGCTGAGGAGAAGGCCGAGCCACAGCAGGGGAAGCGTCAGGCTGTCAGGCAGCAGCTGATGATCGATGTCGATGAACGCGAGCGCCACCAGGAACCAGGTGAGCACCAGGCCCGCCGCGGCCGGCCAGGCGAAGCCGAGTTTCCACGCCACCGCCGCCGAGAGGATACCGGTGAGAGCCTCGACTACGGGATAGCGGGCGCTGATGCGGGCGCCACAGTTGGCGCAGCGGCCGCGCAGGACGAGATAGCTGACGATCGGCACGTTCTGCAGCGCCGTGATCGGCGCCTTGCAGGCGGGGCAGGCGGAGCGGGGCACGACGAGATTGAAGCGCTCCTTCGCCGGCGGAGCCGCCGGCATGGTCGCGGCGTGGTCCGGCTGCGCGATCTCCGCGCACTGCTCGCGCCATTGGCGCTCCATCATGATGGGTACGCGGTGGATGACCACGTTGAGAAAGCTGCCCACGACCAGGCCGAGCACGAAGCAGGCGCCGACAAAGAAGCCGGGCGATGAGGCGAGGAGGGTTATCACGGCTGGACCGTTGCGCTGTGAAAGAAAACGCCGCGCGGAGCGCGGCGTTGTCCCGGGGGTGAGCTTCGGGTCAGATGACCTGTCCCATCTTGAAGATCGGCAGGTACATGGCGACGACCAGGCCGCCGACCAGCACGCCCAGCACCACCATGATGAGGGGCTCGAGCAGGCTCGACATCGCGTCCACGGCGTTGTCGACCTCCGCCTCGTAGAACGTGGCGACCTTGGCCGACATCGTATCGAGCGAGCCCGACTCTTCGCCGACCGCGATCATCTGCACCACCATGTTGGGGAAGATGCCGCGCGCCTCCATGGCGCGCTGCAGGCGCTGGCCCGTCGCAACCTCATCCTTCATCTTCATGACGGCATCCTCGTAGACGATGTTGCCGCAGGCGCCGGCCACCGACTCCAGCGCTTCCACGAGCGGTACGCCCGCGGCAAACATGGTGGAGAGGGTGCGCGCATAGCGGGCGATCGCCGCCTTGTTGACGATGGGACCGATGATGGGGAACTTGAGGGAAATCCGGTCGAGCACCTGGCGCATTTTTCGCGAGCGCTTCTTGAAGTACATGAATGCCCACACGCCGGCGCCGATGACCACTGCCAGATACAAGCCGTTGTGCTGCACGAACTGCGACAGATTGATCACGAGCATGGTAAAGGCCGGCAGATTGGCGCCGAAGCCCTGGAAGAGCTTCTGGAACTCCGGGACCACGAAGATCAGGAGGATGGTGGTCACGATGAAGGCGACCGCGACCACGGCGGCGGGATAGAAGAGGGCCTTCTTGACCTTCTTCTTCATCGCCTCCGACTTCTCCTTGTAAGTGGCCACCTTGTCGAGCAGCGACTCGAGCGCTCCCGCCTGCTCACCCGCCTCGACCAGATTGACGAACAGGTCATCGAACTGGAGCGGATGTTTTGCCAGCGCCTCGTGCAACGAGGTACCCGCCTCGACGTCGGCCTTGATCTCCAGGATCAGCTTCTGCATCGCAGGGTTTTCGCTGCCGGTGCCGACGATCTCGAAGGCCTGCACCATGGGAATACCGGAGGCGAGCATGGTGGCGAGCTGACGCGCGAACACCGCGATGTCACCCGGTTTGACTCTGCCGCCTCTTGCGCTCTGCGCCTGCTTGCGGATGCGGGAGGGGGCGATGCCCTGGCGGCGCAGCTCGACGCGCAGCGCCGACTCATCCGGCGCCAGGCTCTTGCCCTTGACGCGGTTGCCACGCTTGTCGCGTCCTTCCCACGCGAACGAAGCATCGCGTTTGATGGCCCTGACTGAGGCGGTCGCTGCTGCTGCTGGTGCCATGAATACCCCGTCCTGCGTCACTCGACGGTGACGCTGTTGACTTCCTCGAGGCTGGTGAGGCCCGCCCTGACCTTCTCGAGGCCCGAGCGGCGCAGATCCCAAACGCCTTCCTTGGCCGCTTGATCGCCGATATCCGGCGCGCTGCCGCCTGCCAGAATGATGTGCGCGATGGCGTCGGTGACTGGCAGCACCTGATAGATACCCACCCGTCCCTTGTAGCCGTCCGTGCAGCTCCCACAGCCCTTGGGCGCGAATATCCGTAAGCCGCCCTTCACGTCCTCGTGAGTAAAGCCCTCTTTGAGCAGAGCCTCCTCGGGAATATCCATTGGCTGTTTACACTGGCTGCACAGGCGTCGCGCCAAACGTTGAGCAATGATGAGGCTGACCGAGGTCGCGATGGCATAAGGTTTGACGCCCATGTCGACCAGTCGCGTCAGGGTCTGCGGCGCGTCATTGGTGTGGAGCGTGGAGAGGACGAGGTGGCCCGTCTGAGCGGCTTTGATGGCTATTTCCGCGGTCTCCAGATCACGGATCTCACCAACCATGATGACGTCAGGATCCTGACGCAGGAAGGCGCGCATCGCCGCCGCGAAGGTCAATCCGACCTTGGGATTGACGTTGACCTGGTTGACCCCGGGGAGGTTGATTTCCGAAGGGTCTTCGGCCGTGGAGATGTTCGTATCCTCGCGGTTGAGGATGTTGAGGCCCGTGTAGAGCGAGACCGTCTTGCCGCTTCCCGTCGGGCCGGTCACGAGAATCATGCCCTGGGGCTTGGCGAGGTATTTCTCGTAGAGCGCCTTCTGGAAGGGCTCATAGCCCAGGGATTCGATGCCCAGCGCCGCCTGCGAGGGGTCGAGAATACGCATCACGATCTTCTCGCCGAAGAGCGTCGGGCAGGTGCTCACGCGGAAATCGATGGCGCGGCTCTTCGACAGCCTCATCTTGATGCGGCCGTCCTGTGGGATCCGCCGCTCCGCGATATCGAGCCGCGACATGACCTTGAGGCGCGCCGAGAGCTTCTGCGCGAGCGCCACGGGCGGCTGCGCGATCTCCTTCAGCACACCGTCCATCCGGAATCGCACTCGGTATATCTTTTCGTAAGGCTCGAAGTGAATGTCCGAGGCGCCGCGGCGGATGGCATCGAGCATCACTTTGTTGACGAAGCGGACGATGGGCGCATCTTCGACGTCATCGCGGCTGATTTTTTCGTCGTTCTCGTCCTCGCCGCCTGTTACCTCGAGTGAATCGAGGTCGACGTCATCGTCGCCGGCGAGCGGAGCGATCGCGGCTTCGGCTTGCTCGATGGCCTTGTCGATCGCCCTCTGAAGCTTGTCTTCCTCGACGAGCACCACCTCGATGCTGAGGGTGGTCTGGAATTTGATCTCGTCGATAGCGTGCTGGTTGGTCGGGTCCGCGACCGCAAGGAACAGCCGCCTGCCGCGCCGAAAGATCGGCAGGACACGATGCTTCGCGATGAGCTTGTCGCTGGCGACCCGGACCGTCTCCACGTCCAGGTTGATCGCGTCCAGGTCGAACAGCGGCACGCCGAATTCGTTCGATGCGGCAACCGCTATGTCGCGTGCGCTGGCAGCCCCGCTCGAGACGAGCTGGGTAACGATATTGGTGCGGCGCTCCTTGGCCGCATTCATGGCCTCCAGCATGGCCGCCTCATCGACGACTCCGTCCTGCACGAGGCGCTGGGGCAGACCCCCCAGTCCGGTTCGTGCGCCCCCAAGCGCTAGAGAAGCGTTCTCATTCATGGACTTACGACAAGCGGAACAGGCCCGTAGTGCTCAAGTCTACCGGAGCCGGGGGCTCTGGCAATTGTCATATCTCTGCCATGGTGGCACAGCGTCGGCCCCCCCTGCGTGAACGGCTTCCCAAAAGAAGAAGCCCCTCCGGAGAGGGGCTTCGGGTCCATTGGGGAAGGGGGATCAGACTCGGCAGTTCGACGGGACGTACTTGTCGTTGGCCGAGCTCGATACGGCGCACGTCCAGGTAATCGCATCCGAAGGGACCGTCCCGGACGCGAGAGCGGCGCCGTCCACCTGCGGGGTCAGCGTGAGCACAACGCCTTCGGCCACAGTTGCGCTGTACGTGACAGTGATAACTCCCGTGGCGGCAGCAACCGTGACGCTACTCACGTTCACCGTGGACGCCGGAGCCGTCCAACCCAGCACCAGACTCGTGGCGCCGTTATCGGCGTTCTCGGCGACTGTGGTCTCCGCAGCGGCCGCAAGGTTCAAGCCCTCCGTGATGCGGGCTCGGATGACGTAGTTCTGGTACGCGGGAATGGCGATGGCCGCCAGAATGCCGATGATCGCAACGACGATCATCAACTCGATCAGGGTGAAACCCTTTTGTGCAGACTTCATGAGCGAGGCTCCTCGACGAGTGGTTAGTAGTTTCGCTAAGAGGCGCCAAGGAGCGCCTGCTGACCCGGGAAAAGCAAGGCCCATGCCAACGCCCGACCTTGGGAATAACTTGCTGAATAGACAGGAAAAATACCAATTTGAGCCGCCGGGCAACTTGACTTAGTGCGAGCGGTCGCTGACCAGCGACGCCGGGCCGCGTGTCACAAAGTGACGCAAATCGTCACTGGGTCGGGGCCGCGGGCGCCTCTCCCGAACCCCATTTGAATCTGACGAACCAGTCACGGCGGTCTGCTTTCCGCGAAAGACATAATGCCCGCGGCGCGCTCGGCTATCCTTCGCGCCCGAACTACACTTTCGGCTGACGCGCGCCGCGGGCCCGCGCCATGTGAGATTCGCAATGGCTGCAATCGCTTGCCTACAAGACAGCATCGAGCCATTCGAGATGCCTGAGCTCGAGCTGACCATTCTCATGCCTTGCCTCGATGAGGCGGAGACTGTGGCAACGTGTGTGCGCAAAGCACATGGATTCCTGCGCAGGACAGGCATCTCGGGTGAGGTGCTGGTCGCGGACAATGGCTCGACGGATGGCTCGCCGCAGCTGGCTGCGGAAGCCGGTGCGAGGGTGATTCACGTGGCGGCCAAGGGATACGGCAGCGCCCTGCTTGCCGGCATGGGGGCGGCCCGGGGCCGATACGTGATCATGGGCGATGCGGACGACAGCTACGACTTCTCTCGGCTGGATGCTTTTATCGAGTCCTTGCGTTGCGGCAATACCATGGTCATCGGCCACCGCTTTCGGGGCGGCATCCGCCCGGGCGCCATGCCATGGTTGCACCGCTATCTCGGCAACCCGGTGCTGAGCTTCCTCGGGCGACTGTTCTTCTCTTGCGGTATCGGCGACTTTCACTGCGGTCTGCGAGGAGTGCATCGCGAAGCGGCGTTGGAGTTGCAATTGCGGGCGCCGGGCATGGAATTCGCGAGCGAAATGATCGTCAAGGCGGCACTGTCCCGCTGGCGCATCGCGGAGGTTCCGACCGTCCTTTCGCCGGCAGGCCGGTCGCGGCCGCCCCATCTTCGCAGCTGGCGGGACGGCTGGCGACACCTGCGCTTCCTTCTCATGATGAGTCCGCGATGGTTGCTCCTTTATCCCGGCGCATGCCTGATTTGCGCCGGCGTCGCCGGCGAGCTGGCGATCCTGCGCGGCCCGATCATTGTTCATGGTGTGGGGTTTGACATCCATACCATGCTCTACGCCGCTGGCGCCACCATCCTCGGGCTGCAGCTGGTGCTGTTTTCGCTCGTGGCCCGCACCATCGGTGTGGTCAAGAATCTCCTGCCGATGACGCCCAACCTTGCGCGGCTGCTGCGGCTGTTCACTCTGGAGCGGGGCATACTGCTCGGCGCGTCCCTCGGTCTGGCTGGCCTGGCGCTCGCCGTGTACTCGGTCGACACTTGGGCCCGCGCGCGCCTGGGTGCGCTGGATCCCGTGTCGATGATGCGCATTGCGATTCCGTCGGTGACCTTCATGCTGGCCGGCGGAGAGATACTGTTCGCCTCGTTCCTTCTGGGGCTGATCGACGTCCGCCCTGCGGACGAGACCTGAGCATGAGTTCCGTCGAAGGCAACCTGGCGCTGCCGCCGCGGCGGCCGGCCATGCTCACGGCGCTGGCCCATTTCATCTGCACACCGCGGCTCGTCGTCTACCTCTGCTGCAGCGCGCTCGTACTCTTGACCAGCTACGAGCTCGGCAAGGACATGGCGTGGGATACGCTCGACTATCATTTCTACGCGGGATTCAGCGCGCTGCACGACCGCTTCGGTCAGGACTATTTTCCGGCGGGCCCGCAGAGTTACCTGAACCCTTACGTCTATGTGCCGTCGTATCTGCTGATGACTTCCGGTCTGACGGCGCTGCACGTCGCATTGATCCTGGCGGCGGTGCAAAGCGTCATTCTATGGCTGGTATACGAGCTGGCTCTGGCGGTCGCCCCACCCATAAAGCCCCAGGCTCGTCTGGCGCTCGGAGTCTGCGCGGCTGCGCTCGCATACGCGAATCCTGTCCTCATCAATGAGTTCGGTTCGAGTTTTGCCGACCTCCCTACGGCGGAGTTGGTCATCGCGGGCTGGCTGTTGCTGGTCACGGCCATTCGCATTCCGGGCGCGGTGCGCATCGCAGGTGCCGCGCTGCTGCTGGGCTGTGCGGGTGCACTGAAACTGACAAATGCGCTCCACGCTGTCTCGGCTGGTGTGCTAGTGCTGTTCATACCGGGTGGTTGGCGAAGCAGGCTGCGTCACGCAGCCCTGTTCTGCGTGGCAGGGGCAGTGGGGTTCGCGCTGGTTGCCGCTTCCTGGGCTGTTCGCCTCGAGCAGCACTTCGGCAATCCATTCTTCCCGCTGCTGAACGGTATCTTCCACTCGTCGGACTTCACGACTGCGCGGATCATCGATTACCGTTACATTCCGATTTCGCTCGGCGCGGCGTTGTGGCGCCCATTCGCAATGCTTGCGGCGGCCGCCATGGTCCATGTGGAGTGGGCGGCGCCGGATCTGCGATACGCGTTGCTGCTTCTTGCGATGGCGTCTGCGCTTCTGGTCTGGGCGTGGAGGCGCAAGCACGGGACCACCGCTTTGCCAGGTGAGCTCGCGCGCGACAGCGCGGCGCGTGGGCGCATGGCTCTCGGGCTCGCTTTTCTCGTCGACTGGTCATTGTGGCTGAGCGCATCCGGCAACAGCCGCTACTTCATTCCCATGGGGTGCGTTGCCGCGGTTCTGGCCATCGTGCTGGTTTTCCAACTGTGCGCTGAGCGGCCCAAGCTCCGAAACTACCTTCTGTTCACGATCTTCGGCATGCAGTTCCTGCAGCTCCATATGGGGGCGGAGTACCCCTCGAGGACCGGGTGGAGGGACGAGCCGTGGTTCCAAGTCTCGGTGCCACGAAGCCTGGCCACGGAACCCGATCTCTACTTGACCATCGGGATCCAAACAAATTCGTTCATTGCGCCGTTTCTGGCTGCGGGTTCCGGGCTCATCAATCTGGATGGCGATTACATTCTTGGAGCTGGGGGCGCGAGTGGAAGGCGAATCGAATCACTGATCCGGCGCTATTCGCCGCACCTGCGCATTCTGGAGCGAGACGTACGGCGCGGCGTGAGTCACGACGATGGCTTCCCGGATGCAGTAAGCGTAAACGACGCGCTCGACCCCTTCGGCTTGCAGGTTGATGCCAGTCGCTGCGCGAAGATCAGCGTTCGCGGCATCACCTCACCGGTCATGACCATCTATAGCGGCTCGGTGCCGGCGAAGGTGTCTCCGTCCGATGCCGACCTCGGCCACTTCGTCTCGTGCGGGGTCGTGCCCAAAACGACGCGCGACCCCGCGGTGATCGCGGGCGAAGGGGCCGCCAATGTCGTGCTCGACCGCTTCGAGGATGCGTGTCCGGCGCTCTTCCAGCCGCGCCGTCAGGTAACCTTTCTTCTTGGAAGCAGGGCGCAGGGTTATATCTGGGCGCGAGAGTACGTGAATACCGACATGGCCGCGTGGGTGACCCGTGGATGGGTGCATTTCCAGAGGCTGACCGACGGAGGCAAAGAGGGTTACGCGGGCCAGGAGAGCGCTTGGGAGAAAGCGCCCCTCCATGTTATCTGTGGACGCGGGGCGGCCGGGTATTTTCTCCGAATGACAGGCGCGCATTGAGCGCGCGCTCATGAGCTCCGTGGAATGCCCGGCGGCGTCGCGAAAGGGCGCGATCGCGGCAATCGCGACGCTCAAGCGGGTGCTTGTATCGCCACGCTTCCTGGTCTACGTCGCAGCTACGCTGTTGGCGCTGGTGACCAGCTGTCTTCTGGGCAAGGACATGCAATGGGACACGCTGGATTATCACCTCTACGCGGGATTCAGCGCCATCCACGACCGCTTCGGTCTCGACTACTTCGCCGCGGCACCGCAGTCGTATCTGAATCCCTACGCGTACGCACCATTTTACCTGCTCGTCACCTCCGGGCTGAGCGCGCTCGAAGTGGCGGGCATTCTTGCAGTCGTCCAGAGCGCCATCCTTTGGCTGACCTATGAGCTGGCGATCGCGGTCGCGCCGCCGGATCGCGCTCGTAGACGCATTGCCGTGGGTGCCGGCGCGGCGCTGTTGGCGTTTGCGAATCCGGTGCTCATGGAGCAATTCGGGTCGAGTTTCGCAGACATCACGACAGCCGAGCTGGTGCTCGCGGGCGCGTTGGTTCTCATCGGAGCGATCCGCACTCCAAGCGCGTGGCGTGTGGCGAGTGCCGGCTGCCTGCTCGGCGCGGCGACCGCACTCAAGCTGACCAATTCCCTGGATGCCTTTTCCCTGGCTGTCGTGCCGCTGTTCCTGCCGGTCAGATGGCCGAAGCGACTGGGCGCCGCGGCTCTCTATGGTCTGAGCGTTGGGCTGGGCTTCGTATTGGTTTCGCTCCCCTGGTCCATCCAGCTGCAGCGGCACTTCGGCAACCCGCTGTTTCCCCTCCTCAACGGCATCTTCCGCTCGCCGCAGTACACCACCGCACCGATAGCCGATTTTCGCTTCATTCCCAGCTCGTTCGTCGCCGCACTCTGGCGCCCGTTTGCAATGACGGCGCCACTGAGGTTGGTGCACGTCGAGAAGGCCGCGCCCGATTTACGCTATGCGCTGCTGATCGTGCTCGCGGTGCTGGTGCTTGCACGATGGGCGGCCCGTTCGAGAGGCGGACAGGCGGCCGCGCGCGAGCCAGGCGGAGCGGCCGCTAGCCGGGCGCTGCTCGCGCTCGGCTGTGCGTTCCTCATCAACTGGGTGATATGGCTGCGGCTGTTCGGCAACAGCCGCTACTTCATTCCGATGGCCTGCGTGGCCGCGGTGCTGGTCATGGCTTTGGCGTGCCGGCTCCTGATGGCCTGGCCCAGGGTGTTCGCCTGTGCCGTCGCCGTGATCCTGCTGGCGCAGATCCACCAGGTCCAGGCGGGCGCGGCGTTCCGTGCGCCCTATCCGTGGGAAGGAATGCAGTGGTTTGACGTATCGGTACCCCCTCCGCTCGCTTCGCAGCCCGCCCTTTACTTGAGCATCGGCGTGCAATCAAATTCCTTCGTCGTGCCCTATCTGCCGGCGGGTTCGGGCTTCATCAACCTCCAGGGAGACTACGTGCTTGGTCCCGATGGAGCCAACGGAGCGCGTATCCGCCAACTGATCTCGCGATTCTCGCCACAGCTTCGTGTCCTCACCGTTGACTCGCGAGGTAACGCCGCTCGCAATCACGACGTGCCACATCTCTCGGACGTCGATGATGCGGTCGAGCCGTTCGGGTTGCGTGTCGATGCCAACAGCTGTTCCAGGATCGTGTCGCCAGCCAATCCCACGCTCGAGGTCGTGACCTTCGGGAGGATGCTGCCAAGATTGCCGCAGTCGGCGTGGTATACGCGCTACCTGGTAACCTGTCGGCTCGTGCCCGACACAGCGCAACAGCAGACGTCGGCTCTCTCGCGGCGCACCGCCGACTTAGTCCTGGATCGACTGGAGGACGCCTGTCCCAGCCTCTTTCAGCCGCGGCGACCGGAAACGTACTTCATAGGCAGTAACAGCGACGACTATTTCTGGGTCCGTCGATATACGAATACCGGCGTAATGGCGTGGGTGCATCACGGAAGGGTCGGCTTCGAGAAGGTGATCGGCGACAATCGCGTGCAGGATGGCGGCTCGGAGCTCGCCTGGGAAAGGTCACCCTTGCAGGTCGTATGCGGCCGGCGGAGTGATGGCGATTTCCTGCGCATCCTTCCGCCGGGACGCTAGATGCTCCTTCAAGGTTACGGCGTTGTCGCGCCCTGTTGGCGCCGGATTGACGCTGCCGAGTAGGAAAACGTCCGATGGAGGAGGAAGCTCAGCGGCGTGTTGACCACGGCAAGCATCAGGGATGCGCCGATGTACCAGATGTGCGCGCCGTCCACCAGGGCCTTCATGAGTATGGAGTTGACGGCCAAGAGGATACCATTCAGCACTATGTAGCGCGATGCGCCGATGCGCGTGACTCGAACCGTAAACGTAAAGCGCCCGTTGAGTACGTAGCCAAGGATGCTCCCGACACAGAACGCGATGCCAAACGCGACCAGATAGTAAAGGCCGGCGAGGTCATGCAACGCCGCCAAGGTCGCAGTGCTCGCGGCGAGACAAACGAGCCCGACAGTGCCGAATCGCGCAAGCTGTACCGCCATCAGCAGGGCTCCGCGACGGTCCATCACGGCTTTTCTGCGAGCGCGAGAAGCTGCGGGCCGCTCCCAAAGGAGAGGGCGTCATCGAGCTTCAGGAACTGAAAGATCGTTCCAGCAGCGAATCCCGCGATGCCGCTCGGACGCACGCTCATCACTTTCTCGGGGCCTATCATGTCGGCTGCGCGAAGATAGAGCCACGTGAACGGACCGCCCCAGCATTTCATACTTCTGACGCTGAGACCGACGCTGGCCAAGCGTTCTCTCAGGAGGTCGGGCTCATAGCGGCGGACATGGCCGGCTGCGACATCCTGCGGCCCCCAGAGGGACTGCCATGCGGGCACGGAAACAAACAGGCGTCCCCCAGGGGAGAGAGCCCTTGAAATGTGCTCGAGCGCGAGCCCGTCATCGGGCAGATGCTCGAGGACTTCCATGCAGCTGATGAACCGGAAGCCGCCGCCCCACGGCAACGGTTGCGTGCCCTGCAGGTCGCATCGCGCCAGCCGATCCCTGATGCCGGGGTGCGCAAGGTCGATGGCGGCCTGCGAGTACTCCGCCCCATAGATCTCGAGCCGCGGCGAGCGCTTCAGCGCCTCCAGCATGAAGGCGCCGTTGCCGGCGCCGACGTCAAGCGCCCGCTCGGAGCTTGCGGGCGCCAGCGACAGCCAGCGCCGAGCCAGGCGATAACGGGTCCTCGCCATGGGCCCGCCCGCGTGCGTGTTGGCCCAGAGGTCGCGCCAGAGAGTGTCGTACCGCTCGCGGTATGCTTCGTGATCGGTCATTGGGGCTCCGGCATCATTGCACTCTTTCCGGCTCTGATTTTGCCGTGATCTCGTCGAAGAGGAGCAGGTATTGTGACGCGCAGTCTTCCCAGGACCACAGGCGATGTGCGTGGCGAGCCCGCGCGTCTCTCTGTTCGAGATACGTCACGTCGGCAAGCACCTCGCGAAGCGCGCGTTCCCAACCGTCAACATCGGGAGCAGTACGAGGGGTCGCATGTCCCCGAATCAGATCCCTCGCCGCTGGACAGGCGTCGCGTACTTCCTGCGTAGAGAGCACTCCGAGACCGCAGGCCAGCGCTTCCTGTACCACGAGCGGGAAGCCCTCCCCGGAGCTCGGGAGGATCAATAGATCGGCGGCCCGGTATATGCCGGGAAGCCGGTCATGCTCGACCCTGCCGAGCACCAATACGTTGTCGCGTTTCCAGACGGAAGGATCCTCCGGGCCCGAGCCCACGAAAACCCACAGCGGCTCCGGGAATCTTGCTGCGAGCGACTCGAGGATGTGCAGGCCCTTTTTTCTCACGTAGCGTCCGACGAACAGGATCATTTGCCGCTGTGGCTCGATCCCGAGCTCCGAACGAGCCTGGTGGCGCTGCTCTTCGGGCGCCGATTTGAATCGCAGGGGATCGATGCCATTGAAGATCAGCCGGGTTTTTGCGGATTTTCCCCGCCCGAAGAAATCACGAACGTTTGCGCTGATGAAAACGATCCTGGTTGCAAGGGCGAAGATCAGGAGTCCCAGACCCCGAGCCAGTGCCGCGTATACAGCGGTAGGAATCGGCGCGCGCAATCCAAGCGCGCCCATGTGCTGCGTGACGACTATGGGGTGACCGCGCAGGCGCGCGAGACAAACACCAAGGATGCTGCCGAAATAGAGATGTTCGTGGACGTGGACGACATCGGACCTGCCGATGGCTCTCCAGAGCGTCGGTAAGGCCGCGGGCGACCAGACGGGGTAGGGTAGCTGAGTGATGCGCTCGAAGGCATTGCATGTTCGTACGGCGACCACTGCTCTATCGGGTGTCGATTCGGGCGGCGGATCCGTGTCGCTCGAGAGCCATTCCACCACCACTCGCCGCCGGCCGAATTCGTCGATCAGCCGCTCGGCCACGCGCTCTATCCCGCCGCCATGGGAGGGGAAATAGTTTGTTACAGTCAACAACCGGAGAGGTCTTGGGGCCGACATCGATTGGCATGGTGCGCTGCGATTGATAGATTATCCATGGATTTTCCGTAATGCCCTACGGCCAAAACGTGAATCCGTGCGCTAAATTCCGCAGCGCGAGCTAGCCAGGAATTGCCGATTCGGCTACGTTGCCGTGTATCGCCGTTTAGCCATATTGCGACGCTATTATGCTTCTCGATTGGTTCGTTGCGCGAGAGGCTGTCGTGGCCGGTACCACGCTGGCAGATCACTTCCTGCGTGAGCCGCAAGATGGTGCAGCAAAGGATTGGCGCCGGGAAGTTCCACGATTTCGCCGGCGGATAGCACAGGAGGCCGGCTCGCTGAAACTGAACCTGTTCAAGCGTGCCAAGCTGCTGAATGCGTTCAAATGGAGGCTTTTGGAGCTTGGGTTCGATCCGAAGGCGGCTGATGAGCTCACGCAAGTTCTTTTGATGCAGCTTTGCGTCAAGGGGCGGAAGGCCAGGATCGCTCCAGGCCATGGCGTCACAAAGGAATGGGGTGCACAGTCTGCGAGGCGCTTGCCGATCCTCCTTGGTGAAGCCGACGCGTTGTTTGCGGAGCGCAAGTACGCCGAGGTCGCCAAGCGACTGCAGGAGGCGCTAAGTCTCGACGACCGTCGCGCCGATGCGCACGCCAGGCTCGGTGCGGTACTGTGCTGTCTGGGCAGATATGGTGAGGCCGAGAGCGCGCTCCGGCGTGCAATAGAGCTGAAGCCGAGCCTCGCTGTCGCGCATTTCAACCTCGGAACTCTGCTCCGCGACAAAGGCGAATTCGCAGCCTCGGACACGGCGCTGCGCCGCGCGGTCAGGCAGGACCCGAGGGACCCGCACGCGCTGGCGAGCTTGGGGCTCACTCTCGGCATGCGCGGTCGGCTCAGGGAGGCGAGGGGATGCCTCGAGAAGGCACAGCGCATGAAGCCGAAGGATGCGGCAACACTGTCCTCTCTTGGGTGGCTCGCCGGCATCGAGGGCCGTTTCGAGGAGGCGGAAGTGAACTACCGGGCCGCACTCGAGGCAAACCCGCTACATCCGGGAGCTTGGGCCTCGATCGCCGGTGTGCGGCGAATGACGGCTGCCGACCAGGACTGGCTGGATGGCGTCGAACGGATACTCGCAGTTGGTGTCCCGCCGCTCGAGGAATCGAAGCTGCGCTACGCGATGGGCAAGTACTTCGATGATCTGGAGAAATACTCCCGTGCATTCGAGCAATACAAGCGCGGCAATGAGCTGCGCAAACTCATAGCAAGCCCGTACAATCGCGCTGTACGCACGAAGCTCGTCGATGAAACGATCGGCATGTACACGCGGGAGCGACTTGCGCAGCCGGCGAAAGGCGCTTCCGAGTCGGCAAGGCCGGTTTTCGTGACGGGCATGATGCGTTCCGGTACTTCCCTGGTAGAGCAGATCATCGCCTCGCATCCCCAGGCGATCGGTGTCGGCGAGCTGGATTTCTGGAGCGTGACCGCGCGCAAGCAAAAGGAGAGCCAGGATAAAGGGCTGGATGAGGCGCTCACGAGGAAGCTGGCCGAGTCATATCTGAGAGTGCTCGAGCAGCACTCCTCGACTGCGCTGCGTGTCGTCGATAAGTCGACGTTCAATACGGATCATCTGGGCCTGATTCACCAGGTGTTGCCGCGGGCCCGGATCGTTTACGTGCAGCGCGATCCCGTCGACCTCTGCCTGTCCTGTTATTTCCAGGATTTCGCCAACGTGGCGAGCTTTACCCTGGACCTTGTGGATCTGGCCCACTATTACCGCCAGCATCATCGCCTGATCTCCCACTGGCGCTCGGCACTGCCGGAAGGAGCGCTTTTAGTGGTGCCCTACGCGGACTTGGTCGTGGACCCGGAAACCTGGACGCGCAGGATCGCAGAGTTTACCGGACTCGGCTGGGACTCCCGGTGTCTGAAGTTTCACGATACTCAGCGGTCAGTCTTGACCGCCAGCACCTGGCAAGTGCGCCAGCCGATCTACTCCAGATCCGTGGGGCGCTGGCACAACTACGAGAAGTTCATCCGCCCGCTGCTCGAGCTGCGGGAATTGGCCTGACGCGCGACAGCGTCACATAGACGCACCCGTTATCGCGCCGCACCCACTCTGGCGTGAACAGCTCCTCCAGGTAGCCGCGCGCATTCATGATGAGTGCCAGGAGCGCGGCGAGCGGCCGCCCGATGCACGGGATACGCCTGCAGACCTGGTAGCCACAAGTCAGCCGAACCATGGTCGACCAGCCGAGCGGGCCGACGACCGCGACGCACTCGGTCGTCTCGAAGCCGTTCGCCGCCAGCTCCGCGAGCAGCCCCTGCCGCGTCCAGCGGTGATGGTCCTCAGGGTGCGGGTGGTAGAGCCAGGTTCCGTGCGTCGAGAGGATGAGCCAACCGTCTCTGCGCACGATTCGCAATGCCTCCGCGAGGTATTGCCCGACGTCGCGCACGTGCTCCAGAACCTGAAATGAGAGCACGACGTCGGCACTCCCATCGTCCAGCTCCACGTGTCCGTTGTCGTGGATGCGGATATCCGCGCCATCGAGGTCCGCGCCACGGTAGGTTATGCCACGCGCGTCAAAGAGCGGACGATAGGGTTGCGAGCCGCAACCCAGATCGACTGCCGTGACGCCGGCACGCCCCACCTGCGCGGCCATGCGCTCGATCGCCGGCCGCATCCCGCGCAGCACCAGCCAGTCACTGTCGGTCATGCGCGGATGCAGTCGGCGTTCAGCGGACTCTGTAATCATGTGGCTGGCCGATCTTAGGAAAACCGCGTGATCCGCAAGTGTGATCTCCAGCACGGGCAACTCCCATGTGGGCCACTATGGTAGCAGACTGAGATCGGTAGCTTGGAGGCGACGTCATGAAACGACGGTTCCGACATTACGGGATTCATGCCCTGGTTTCCCTGATTTTCGCGACAGGGGCAGGCTGCGCCATCCACGCGCCGCTCGCGCACTCGGAACTGAGTACGCGACAGACCGTTGCCATGGTGCGGGCCGGGGAGTTTGCGGCGCTCAATCGGTATTACGCCAGAGTCCAGGCGCGCTACGACAAAGGATCTTTGTCGGACGAGAGACTGCGTTCGGCATTCCGCAATTTCTACGATAGCTCGCCTGACCTGGTCCCACAGTACGAATCATGGGTCACGCGGATGCCAGACTCATACGTGGCGCATCTGGCCAGGGCGATCTACTACGTGAAAGTCGGCCAGGCGAGTCGCGGTAATCGAATCATCGCAGACACCCCGGCGGGGCAGCTGCGTGGCATGGATGCCGCATTCAATGTGGCATTCACGGAGCTGCAGAAGTCCTATCATCTGGAAAGAAAGCCGCTCCTGACCGTGTTTTACCTGGTCGACATCGGCAAGTATGAGGGAGAAGCGGCACAGAACCGGCAGTTGCTGCAGGATTCGCTGGAGATCGATCCGAAGAATTTCATCGTCCGCGAAATGTACATGCAGACACTGATGACGGCTTGGGGCGGCAGTACGGAAAAGATAATGGCCTTTGTGGTCCAGTCCAGAACCGCCGGACTGTCAGCCGCGCACATGAAGGATCTGGCAAGCTTCGTGTTCTCGGACGAGGCCTGGATCGACGATGTTGACAATGAGAACTACAAGCGCGCTGCGGCGGAGTATCTCGAGGCCGCAAAGCTTTCAGGTGACGATACCTGTCTGTTATGCGCCAGCAGGGATCTCGTGAAGGCGCAGGACTACCCGGATGCTGCTCCGGTATTGACGCAGTACCTGTCTCGACACCCCGACTCCACCGAAGCGTTGGGGACTCGCGGGTATGTGTACTTCAAGCTCGGGCGGACGGACGATGGAGTGCGGGACTGCAAGCGAGCAGCTGAGCTTGGCGACGCCTATTGCCAGTACGCCATTGGAACGGGGTACACCTTTGCCGGGCTCGGCCTGCCGAAAGATCTGAACAAAGGGATCCAGCTGTTGCAACGCGCGGCCGCACAGAAGTATCAGCCCGCGGAGAAGCTCTTGCCGATCGCGCTCAGCGAGCGGATGGCCAGTCCGCACCCGACCGGAGCTACTCGATCCCCAGCTTCTTGATTCGGTACCGCAGCGCCCGGAAGCTCATCCCCAACAGCTTCGCCGCCGCCGTTTTGTTGTAGCGGGTCTTCTCCAGCGCCTTGACGATGGCGTCGCGCTCGATTCCTTCCAGGTGCTCCCCGAGGGCGGCGCCACCAGCCGCGGCGGTTGCGGTCGGCAATGGCGCGGCCGCTGTCGGGCGTGGCGTGGTGCGCAGCTTGATATGCTCGGCGGTGACAACGCCGCTGACGCAAAGGGTGAGGGCGCGCTCGAGTACGTTCTCGAGCTCGCGCACGTTGCCAGGGAAGGGATAGGTTTGCAGGAGCTCGAGCGCGTCGTCCGCCAGAGTCGGCGGTTGCAGACCGGTGCGGCGTCCGAGCCTCGCCAGGATGGCCTGGGCGATGTCCGGAATATCCTCCGGCCGCTCGCGCAGGCCCGGCACGCGCAGCTCGATGACGTTGATGCGATAGAACAGGTCCTCACGGAAGAGCCCCTGGGCGACCAGCTCGGCGAGGTTCTTGTGGGTGGCGGAGAGGATGCGGACGTCGACCGTCTCCTCGCGCGACTCGCCGACGGGGCGCACGGTCTTCTCCTGCACGACGCGAAGGAGCTTGACCTGCATGTGTAGTGGCAGGTCGGCCACTTCGTCGAGGAACAGCGTGCCGCCCTCGGCCGTCTGCACGAGGCCCTTCTTGTCGGCGACGGCGCCCGTGAAGCTGCCGCGCTTGTGGCCGAAGAGCTCGCTTTCCATCAGCTCCGTCGGGATCGCGCCGCAGTTGACTGCCACGAAGGGACCCTCCCGACGGGCGCCCGACTCATGAATCATGCGGGCGACGAGCTCCTTGCCGGTACCGGACTCGCCGAAGATATGCACCGGCGCCTGGCTGCGCGATACCCGCGAGATCATCTCGCGCAGCTGCTCCATCACCTGAGAGTGGCCGATGAGCCGCGCGCTGCTGGGATCGGCGGGCGCATCGGATGAGCTGCTGGCGCCCAAGCGGATGGCGCTGCCGACGAGCTTGCGCAGCACGCCCAGATCGAGAGGCTTGGACACGAAATCGAAGGCGCCGAGCTTCAATGCACGGACGGCGGACTCGACATTGCCGTGGGCGGTGATCACGGCGACCGGCACCGTCGAGCGGTTCTCCTGGATCCAGGCGACGAGGTCGAGGCCATCCCCGTCCGGCAGGCGCATATCGGTGAGGCAGAGGTCGAACGCCTCGCTCTTGAGGAGCTTCCTGGCCGTGCTCACGTCGCCCGCGGTGCGGGTACGCAGGTTCATGCGGCTCAGGGTCAGGCTGACGAGCTCGAGCAGGTCTGGCTCGTCGTCAACGATCAGCACGGTCGGCTTGGCCGGCTCGGGGCGGGCGCTCGTCAAAGGTGCGTTCAATGCCCGACCTCCCAGCGTCGCGGGTCCGCGAATACCAGCCTAAAAACGCTTCCGCCGCCGTGACGCGGCTCATAGAGCAGCGTCGCGCCATTGGTTTGGGCCAGTTCCCGGGCGAGAAAGAGACCCAGTCCCGTTCCCCGGCCACCGGTGAAGAAGGGCTCGAAGATACGGTCGATGTGCTCCGCCGCCACACCAGGGCCCCGGTCGGCCACCTCGAGGAAGGGACGGCCATTGGACATCAGGCGACCGCAGCGCATTTCGATGGCGGACTCCGCGCTGGACGACTGCCGGTCCGGGTAGGCGTAACGCATGGCGTTCTCGCACAGATTCCACACGATCTGCCGCAGCTGGCTGGGGTCGAAGCGGACCTCGATCTCCGCGTTCGGGCCAGTCATCCGCAGCCGCTCGCGCGGCCACTGCATGGTGTCGCCGAATTCCTCGCAGAATTCCTCGCTCCAGGTCTGCAGCGGCAGGCGCTCCAAGCGGGCCTCTTCGCGGCGCGAAAGCCTGAGCACGCTGTCGATGATGCTGCTCACCCGATCGGCGTTGTTGCGGATGATCTCCGTCAGCCGCCGCTCCTGCGGCTCGAGATGCGGCGACTCCGCGAGCAGCTGACCGGCGTGGCTCATGGCGCCGACGGGGTTGCGGATCTCGTGCGCGATGCTGGCGCTGAGTCTGCCGAGGGCGGCGAGCTTCGACTGCTGTACTTTCTCGGTGATCAGGCTCGTGTCCTCCAGGAAGACGAGCACGGGCGGAGGCGTCGAGGTGCCGAGCGGCGCGAAATGCGCCCGAATGACCTGGGCGCCGTCGGCGCCGACGAAAGTCTGCTCCAGAGTGGGAAAGATGCCGGTATCGCCGCTGCTCTGGCGCCAGCGCTCGAGCAGATAGAGCAGCCGCGGCGAGGATTCGCCGAGAAGAGCGTCCGGAAAGGCCTTGTCATCGCCGAGCATGCGCGCCGCCGACTCGTTGATCAGGCGGATGCGCTCCTGATCGTCGACCACCAGGATGCTCTCGCGCAGATGCTGCACGATGTACTGCGAGAGCTGCGCGAGATTCGCGAGGTCGACCTCCTGGCGGCGCAGCGTCGCCTCACTCTCGCGGATACGGTTGGCGAGCGGCCACGCGAGCACCGCGATCGCGAACAACACCACACCCAGCACGCCCGCCGTGGTGTATTCGGCGAGATGCATCGGCGCGTTCAGACCGACCAGGCACTGCTGCACGAGTACGGCGAGCGCCGCCATTGCGGCGATGAGCAGGGCGTCGCGATGCTTCGCCAGCGTGGCCATGGCCAGCACCGGCAGCACGAGCAGAATACCCAAGCCGCTCGCTACACCGCCGCTCGCGTAGAGAATGAGACCGATCGCCGTCGAATCGACGCTGGCATTGACCAGGGCCACGAGCCGGAGGGTCGACCAGCGCAACCGCCGCGCGATGATCAGCAGCACCGCCGCAGTGAGGTAAAGCATGCAGGCCTCGAGGAAGAGGCCCGGGTGCGGCACCATCGTCAGTGGCTGACCGGACAGCCACAGCACGCTCAGCAAGACCACCGGCACGAGCACCCGGTAGAGATTCAGCAGGCCGACGACGCGCCAGGCGATATCGGCGGAAGCGGCGGGCGAGGTCGCGGCGGTAGCCGGCATGGGCGGTCAGTAGTGGGAGTGCTCGGGGGGGAGGAAGCGCGCGACTCTACCACCTTCGTGCCAGGGGGGTCCGCGACCTGGGTCGCCATTGCCTCATCTGGCGGCAAAGGCCTTTTTTGGACACAATGCGAAGTTCACGTCACGTCGGATCGAATCCCAGGATCACCGAATGAATCTGCACGAATATCAGGCCAAAGAGATATTCAGGAATTACGGCATTGCGGTACCTGCCGGTCGCGTGGCCGCGAGCGCCGATGAGGCCATCGCGGCCGCCAACGAGCTCGGCGGCCCGGTGTGGGTCGTCAAGGCCCAGGTCCACGCCGGCGGCCGCGGCAAGGCCGGCGGTGTCAAGCTGGTCCGCGACAGCGAGGCGGTCCGCAGCGCCGCCGCCGCCATGCTCGGCACACGCCTCAAGACCAAACAGACCGGCCCCGAGGGCCTGCCGGTGGAGCGGGTCTATGTGGAATCGGGCTCGGAGATCGAGCGCGAGATCTATCTCTCGCTGACGCTCAATCGCGAGAAGGGACGCATAGCCCTGATCGCCTCCGCCGCCGGTGGCATGGATATCGAGGAGGTCGCGGAGAAGACGCCCGAGCAGATCCTCAGCGCAACCATACATCCTGCGGCGGGCCTGCAGCCCTACCAGGCGCGGCAGATCGCCTTCGGCCTCGGGCTCAAGGGTCCGCAGATCGCGGAATTCCAGTCGATCGCCACGGCGTTGTACAAGCTCTACATGGAGCAGGACGCAAGTCTCGTCGAAGTCAATCCCCTCATCGTGACCAAGGCGGGCAAGCTCGTTGCCCTCGATGCCAAGATCAACATCGATGCCAACGCCGTGTTCCGTCATCCCGACCTCGCGAAGCTGCGCGATGCCAACCAGGAAGATCCGATGGAGCGCCGTGCCGCCGAGCACGAGCTCAACTACGTGTCCTTGGACGGCGACATCGCATGCATGGTCAACGGCGCGGGACTCGCGATGGCAACCATGGACCTCATCAAGCTGCACGGCGGCCAGCCAGCCAACTTCCTCGATGTCGGCGGTGGCGCGACCAGCGAGCGGGTGACCGCGGCCTTTCAGCTCATCCTCTCCAATCCCAAGGTGCGCGCGGTGCTGGTCAACATTTTCGGCGGCATCGTCCGTTGCGATCTCATCGCCGATGGTGTGATCAACGCAGTGAAGAACGTAGGGGTAAAAGTGCCCGTAGTCGTCCGCCTCGAAGGCACCAACGCCGACAAGGCGCGCGCGACCTTGGCCGGCAGCGGCCTCACCATCACTCCCGCCACAGATCTGACGGATGCCGCGCGCAAGGTCGTCGCGCTAGCGGCAGGAAAGTAAGGGTTTCCAGCATGAGCATTCTGGTCAACAAGCACACCAAGGTGATCTGCCAGGGTTTCACCGGCAAGCAGGGCACCTTTCATTCGGAGCAGGCGATCGCCTACGGGACACGACTCGTGGGCGGCGTCACGCCCGGGCGCGGTGGTCAAAAGCACCTGCACCTGCCCGTATTCGATACCGTCAGGGATGCGGTGAAGGAGACAGGCGCCACCGCCAGCATGATTTACGTGCCCGCGGCGGGTGCCGCCGATTCCATTCTCGAGGCTGCCGATGCCGGCATCGAGCTGGTGGTCTGCATCACCGAGGGCGTGCCGGTCAATGACATGGTGCGGGTGAAGGCGGTGCTGGCAGGGTCGGGTACGCGCCTGGTAGGTCCCAACTGCCCCGGCGTCATCACCCCGGACGAATGCAAGATCGGCATCATGCCCGGCTTCATTCACAAGAAGGGCACGGTCGGCATCGTCTCCCGCTCCGGCACGCTGACATACGAAGCGGTGTTCCAGACGACCAACATCGGCCTCGGCCAGAGCACCTGTGTCGGGATCGGCGGCGATCCGGTCCGCGGTCTCAATTTCATCGACGTGCTCGAGCTCTTCGAGCGGGATCCCGGTACCGAGGGCGTCATCCTGGTGGGCGAGATCGGTGGCAGCGACGAGGAAGCTGCGGCGCATTTCATCCGCCGCTTCGTCAGCAAGCCGGTGGTGGCCTACATCGCCGGCGTCACGGCGCCTCCGGGCAAGCGCATGGGCCATGCGGGCGCCATCGTTGCCGGCGGAAAGGGCACGGCAGCGGACAAGTACGAGGCCTTCGAGGCGGCGGGCGTGCGCACCGTCAAGTCACCTGCGGAGCTCGGAACTGCGATGAACGAGCTGCTGCGGCGTCGGCGCGCGAGCGCCAAAACGAAAGCCGTGCGGACCGCCCCGGCCCCGCAGCCCGCGGCGCGACTGGCCGCAAAGGTGACCCGGAAGCCGGCCAGGAAGGCCGCCGCAAAGGCGGTGAAGCGCGCGGCGAAGCCCGCTCCGGCACCGGCGTCACTGCGCAGCAGGCGGACCCGGACCGCGAAGTCCGCCGCCGGCCGGAAGAAGTCGCCGGCCACACGAAAGGGCAGGCGCCGCTAGGAGCCGCATGAGCGAGTCGCTCCGCATCGCACTCGCGCAACTCGACCTGCTGGTCGGCGACGTGCAGGGAAACGCGGCGCGCGTGATCGAAACCGCGCGGGCCGCGGGCCGGGAGCACGGCGCCGATCTGGTCGCATTCCCGGAGCTCGCTCTGTCCGGCTATCCGCCGGAGGACCTGCTGTTCCACCGCGGCTTCCGGCGCCAGATAGAGTCAGGCTTGGAGGAAGTCTGCCGCCAGGTGCCGCATCCCAGCGTCATGGTGGGCTATCCGGAATACACCCGCTCGACCATCTACAACTCCGCCGCGCTCATCGCAAACGGCGCGGTCGCGGCCATCCACCGCAAGGCGGAGCTGCCCAACTACAAGGTCTTCGACGAGAAGCGCTACTTCCATGCCGGCGCGCAGCCGACGGTGGTGGAGTGCAAGGGCTTTCGGGTCGGCCTGCTCGTCTGCGAGGACATCTGGGAGCCGGAGCCGGCGCAGCTTGCGCGATCGGATCGTGCGGAGCTGCTCGTCGTCATCAACGCCTCCCCCTACGAGCGCAATAAGCAGCGCGAACGCGAGACGGTGGTTCGCGCGCGCGTAGCAGACGTGGCTCTGCCCATCGTCTATATCAACATGGTGGGGGGTCAGGACGAGCTGGTGTTCGACGGCAATTCCTTTGTGATGGATGCGCAGGGCGAAGTCGTCATGCGCGCCCCCGCCTTCAAGGAAGGCACCTACTGCATCGATTTCGAGCGCCAGGGCCGCAGTGCCGTCCCGGTACCCGGTGATGTTGCACCGGAGTTGAGCGACGAGGCGAGCGTCTACAGCGCGTTGGTGCTGGGGGTCCGGGACTACGTTAACAAGCACGGCTTCCCGGGCGTCGTTATGGGCCTTTCCGGAGGCGTCGATTCCGCGCTGACGCTGGCGATCGCGGTCGACGCGCTCGGCGCAGATCACGTGCATGCCGTCATGATGCCTTCGCGCTATACCTCCCCGATGAGTCTGGAGGATGCCGTGGAGGAGGCGCGCCTGCTCGGGGTCAAATACAGCGAGCTGTCGATCGAGAGCATGTTCGAAGCGACGCTCGCGACCCTGAAGCCGGAGCTCGCGGGGCGGCCGCCGGATGCGACGGAGGAAAACATCCAGTCGCGCTGCCGCATGCTGCTCCTCATGGGCATCTCCAACAAGACGGGCCGCATGCTGCTGACCACCGGCAACAAGAGCGAGATGGCGGTGGGCTACGCCACGCTTTATGGCGACATGGCCGGCGGCTTCGCGCCCATCAAGGATTGCAGCAAGCTCACCGTCTACCGCCTGACGGCCTATCGCAACAGACTGGGGCGGGTCATACCGCAGCGGGTGATCGACCGGCCGCCGTCGGCGGAGCTGCGGTTCGAGCAGAAGGACTCCGATTCCCTGCCCCCGTACGAGGTCCTGGATCCCATCCTCGAGGCCTTCATCGAGGAGGACCTGTCGGTCGACGAGATCGAGGCGCGCGGCTTCGACCGCGCCACCATCGGCAGGGTGCTGGACCTGGTCAAGCGCAACGAGTACAAGCGCCGCCAGGCGCCCCCGGGGGTGAGGATCAGTCGCCGCGCCTTTGGTCGCGACTGGCGCTACCCGATCACCAACGGATACCGGCGCTAGCGACTACCAGAAGTGCCACCAGTGGCGCTGGGTCGCAGCCGCGACCTGTGCCACCTGGCCGTTGAAATTGGCGGCGTAGACCTTGCGGGACTCGTCAGCGAGGGTCTTCATCCCCAGGCGGTCATAGCTGACGATCATGATGGCGAGGGCTTCCTTCGTAGCCGGCGCGCCCTCGTAGTTTTCGATGACGAGCTTTGCCCGCCGTACCGCGCCGATGTAGGCGCCGCGAGTGAGGTAATACCTTGCGACCTCGACGTCATATGAAGCCAGCCGGTCGCGGAGATAGACCATCCTCTGCCTGGCATCGTATGCGTAGGCGCTCTTCGGGTACTCCGTCACCACCGTGCGGAAGGCCGCGAAGGCCTTGTTCGCCGTGGTGGGGGGGCGCTTCGAGAGGTCGACGTGGAAGAGCTTCTCGATGGGGTTCGGCTGCTTCTCGAAGTTCGTCATGCCTTCCATGTAGTAGGCGTAGTCCACGCGCGGATGGGTCGGGTTCTCGCGGATGAAGGTATCGCAGGCGTCGATGGCGGAATCGGTCTCGCCGGCGCGGTAATATGCGTAAATGAGGTCGAGCTGCGCCTGATGCGCCTGATCGGTGAAGGGAAAGATCGCGGTCAGCTGCTCGTAGACCTTGATGGCGCCGTTGAAATTGTACTCGTCCATATCATGATGGGCCGTCTGGTAGAGCTGCTGGGGGCTCGACTGCAGATGCTTGTGGTGGGCGCAGCCGGTCAGTGCGAGCGCGCAGATCCAAAGCCCAAGAATGGGACGTAGGTGGCCTGCCACCCAAAGCCCGGAGGGCGTAGGGTGGTTACGGGAAGCGAGTTTCAGCATGGCGCGGGAGTATAGCGAATCCGCCGGCAACCCTTCGGACTCACCGGGCAACGGGGAGTTCCGCACGCATGCGGTGGTGCTGAGCGGGGACGCCGCGGGCCTCAGGCTCGATCAGGCGCTCGCGCGCGCCCTGCCACAATATTCCCGCGCCCGTCTGCAGGGGTGGATCGAGGCGGGCGCCGTCCTGGTGGATGGGCGCCGGCTGCGCGCGAAGGATAAAGTGCTCGGCGGCGAGCATATCGAGGTGGCAGCGCGCCTCGAAGCCGACGAGCGCGTCGCGCCGGAAGCGCACCCGCTCGCGGTGGTCCATCAGGATCGGGCGCTCCTCGTCATCAACAAGCCGGCGGGCATGGTGGTCCATCCCGGTGCCGGAAATTCCAGCCGGACGTTGCAGAACGCGTTGCTCGCTCTCGATCCGAAGCTCGCCCTGGTGCCGCGCGCCGGGCTGGTGCATCGCCTCGACAAGGACACGAGCGGATTGCTCGTGGTGGCGCGGACGCCCGAGGCGCACTCGAGACTCGTCGCCGCGCTTGCGGAGCGGGAGATACAGCGCGTGTACCTGGCGATTTGCAAGGGCGCCATGACGGGCGGGGGCACGGTGGATGCGGCGATAGGACGCCACCGCACACAGCGCACTCGTATGGCGGTGCGAAGTGATGGGCGGGAGGCTGTTACACACTACCGGATCGCCAAGCGCTATCGGGCTCACACTCTGGTGCAGGTGCAGCTCGAGACCGGACGGACGCACCAGATCCGCGTACACCTGGCGCACATCGGCTATCCCATCGTCGGCGATCCGGTCTATGGCGGCCGTGGGCGGTCGCCGGCGGGCAGCAGCCCGGCCCTGACGACGGCGCTCAACATGTTTCCGCGCCAGGCACTGCATGCGGCGCGGTTGGCGCTGACCCATCCGATGACGGGCCGTGCCCTCGAATGGGAGGCACCGCTTCCGGAGGACATGGCTGGACTGCTGTCGGCTCTCGACCGGGATCAGCGGATTGCGGAGGCCGAGCGGTGAGCGCGCCCGACCTGCTGCTGCCGGATTGGCCGGCGCCGGCGGGCGTGCGCGCCGCCTTTTCGCTGCGCTCGCCCGGTGTCAGCTCCCCGCCCTTCGATTCCTTCAACATAGCGGCGCATGTTGGTGATGAGCCGGGCGCCGTCGCCGAGAATCGCCGGCGGCTGCGTGAGCGGCTCGAGCTGCCCGCCGAGCCCGCTTGGCTCACTCAGGTGCATGGCGCGCGCGTGGCCGACCTCGATGCGCAGAGCTCAGGCGGCGCGCTTGAACCGGCCGACGGCGCGGTCGCACGCACCCTCGGTCAGGTCTGCGCCATCCAGGTGGCGGACTGCATGCCTGTGTTGTTTGCATCCGCGGACGGCGTGGCGATCGGCGCGGCACATGCCGGTTGGCGCGGGTTGGCGGGCGGGGTGTTGGAAGCCGTGGTGGACGCCATGCGGGCGCCGCCCGAGGCACTTCTCGCCTGGCTCGGGCCTGCGATTGGGCAGAGGCATTTCGAGGTCGGGGACGAGGTCCGTACCGCGTTCCTGGCCACCGATCCGGGAGCCGCCGCCGCCTTCGCCGCAAATCCGCGGGGGCGGTGGCAGTGCGACCTCTACGGGCTGGCGAGGCGTCGGCTGGCTGCGCTCGGCGTGACGAGGATTCACGGGGACGGCTGGTGCACGTATGCTGACGCCGGTCGGTTCTTTTCGTACCGGCGGGATGGTCGCTGCGGCCGCATGGCGGCCGTGATCTGGAGGGCTTGAAGGGCTGGCGATTCACCCCCAATTCGCCGCTATCCAAACCCTTTTGAAGGTCTTTTCCGATGCGGATGGACAAGCTCACGAGCCGATTCCAGCAGGCGCTGGCCGATGCCCAGTCGCTGGCCGTCGGCCGCGACCATCAGTTCATGGAGCCTGCCCACGTGCTGCTCGCTCTGCTCGACAGCCAGGGCGGGACGGTACGGCCGCTCCTCCTCAAGACGGGCGCCGACGTCAACCGGCTGCGTTCCGAGCTGGGGACCGTTCTCGACCGCCTGCCCAAGGTGGAGGGCACGCCCGGGGAGGTCCACGTCTCCAACGACCTCAACCGCATCCTCAACGTCACCGACAAGCTCGCGCAGCAGCGGGGCGACCAGTTCATCCCGAGCGAGCTCTTCGTGCTCGCCGCCTTCGAGGACCGCAACCTGGCGCGCATCTTCCGCGAGACCGGCGTGGTGCGGGGCGCGGTGGAGAAGGCGATCGATGAAGTGCGGGGCGGCGAGAAGGTCGATGACCCCAACGCCGAGGAGAGTCGGCAGGCCCTCGAGAAATACACCGTCGACCTGACGGCGCGCGCCTCCTCGGGCAAGCTCGATCCGGTCATCGGGCGCGACGACGAGATCCGCCGCACCATACAAGTCCTGCAACGTCGTACCAAGAACAACCCGGTGCTCATCGGCGAGCCGGGCGTCGGCAAGACCGCGATCGTCGAAGGCCTGGCGCAGCGCATCATCAACGGCGAGGTGCCCGAGGGACTGAAGAACAAGCGCATCCTGGCGCTCGACATGGGCGCGTTGATCGCGGGTGCGAAGTTCCGCGGTGAGTTCGAGGAGCGCCTGAAGGCCGTGCTCAACGATCTCTCCAAGCAGGAAGGGCAGATCATCCTCTTCATCGACGAGCTGCACACCATGGTGGGCGCCGGCAAAGCGGAAGGCGCCATGGACGCAGGCAACATGTTGAAGCCGGCACTGGCGCGCGGCGAGCTGCACTGCGTCGGCGCGACGACGCTCGACGAGTATCGCAAGTACATAGAGAAGGATGCGGCGCTGGAGCGACGCTTCCAGAAGGTGTTGGTCGCTGAGCCCTCCGTCGAGGACACCATCGCGATCCTGCGCGGACTGCAGGAGCGCTACGAGGTCCATCACGGTGTCGACATCACCGACCCGGCGATCGTCGCCGCGGCCACGCTGTCGCACCGCTACATCACCGACCGGCAGCTCCCCGACAAGGCGATCGACCTGATCGACGAAGCCGCGGCGCGCATCCGCATGGAGATCGACTCCAAGCCCGAGGCGCTCGATCGGCTCGAGCGGCGCATCATTCAGCTCAAGATCGAGCAGGAGGCGCTGAAGAAGGAGCAGGACGAGGCCTCGCGCAAGCGTCTGGCGACGCTGCAGGAGACCCTGCACGGACTGGAGAAGGAATACTCCGACCTCGAGGAGATCTGGAAATCCGAGAAGGCGACCCTCCAGGGCGCGGCCCACATCCGCGAGGAGCTGGACCGCGTGCGCCTGGAGCTGGATGCCGCGCGCCGCGCTGGCGATCTCGGCCGCATGGCGGAGCTGCAGTACGGCAGGATTCCGGAGCTCGAGAAGCGGCTTGCCGCGGCTGCGGTTGCGGAGGACAAGGCGCCCCGGCTGGTGCGCAACAAAGTGACCGAGGAGGAGATCGCCGAGGTCGTCGCCAAATGGACCGGCATTCCGGTCTCGAAAATGCTCGAGGGTGAGAAGGAGAAGCTGCTGCGGATGGAGGAGGCCCTGGGCCGCCGTGTCGTCGGCCAGGAAGAGGCGCTCAAGATCGTGTCGAATGCGATCCGCCGCTCGCGCGCCGGGCTTTCCGATCCGCGCCGTCCCAACGGCTCGTTCCTCTTCCTCGGGCCCACCGGCGTCGGCAAGACCGAGCTCTGCAAGGCGCTCGCCGCGTTTCTCTTCGACACGGAGGATGCGCTGGTGCGCATCGACATGTCGGAGTTCATGGAAAAGCACTCGGTGGCGCGGCTCATCGGCGCTCCGCCGGGATATGTCGGTTACGAGGAGGGCGGCTATCTGACGGAAGCCATCCGTCGCCGTCCCTATGCCGTAATCCTGCTCGATGAGGTCGAGAAGGCCCACCCGGACGTCTTCAACGTGCTGCTGCAGGTACTCGATGACGGCCGCCTGACCGATGGCCAGGGGCGCACGGTCGATTTTCGCAACACGGTCATCATCATGACTTCGAACCTCGGCTCGCAGGTGATCCAGGAGTACGCCGGCGAGAAGAACTACACGCGCATGAAGAGCGCGGTGATGGAGATCGTGCAGCAGAGCTTCCGGCCGGAGTTCATCAACCGGATCGACGACATCGTGGTCTTCCACCCGCTCGGCTCGCAGCAGATCCGTGCGATCGTGGACATCCAGCTCATCTACCTGCGCAAGCGTCTGCAGGAGCGGAACATGGACCTGACGCTCGACAATGCCGCGCGCGACCTCCTCGGCGAGGCTGGCTTCGACCCCGTGTACGGCGCCAGGCCGCTGAAGCGCGCCATCCAGCAGCAGATCGAGAACCCGCTGGCGCAGCGGATCCTGAAGGGGGAGTTCATCCCCGGGGACCAAATCCGCGCCACGGTCCGCGACGGACAGATCGTCTTCAACAAGGCGGCCTGACTTATAATCGGCACAGCGGAAAGCGTCTCCCGCAGACCTACAACTCAAAAGCCATGCCGTTCTACGAATACGAGTGCCAGAGCTGCAAGTTCTACACCGAGCTGATGCAGAAGATCAGCGACCCGCCGCTCGTGAAGTGTCCTTCCTGCGGCAAGCGGACCATGCAGAAGCTGGTGTCGGCGCCGGTGTTTCGCCTGAAGGGCAGCGGCTGGTACGAGACCGACTTCAAGAGCGACAAGGAGGGCAAGCGCAATCTCGCCATGGAGCGCGAGGAGCCGAAGCCCGCCGCGGAGGAGTCGAAGCCGGAGACCAAGACGCCCGCGACCGCCGAGAGCGCGGCGAAGCCGTCGGAGGACAAGGCGCCCAGCGCTCCGGCACGGGTGACGACGTCTACTACGGCGTCTAAGCATCAGGCGGCAACCCCGCGGAAGCGTCCGGCCGCTGCAAAGGCTGGCGCGCGCCCGAGCGGCTCGCGGGGCAAGGCGAAGCCGGCGGCCCGGGCAAAGGCCGCGAAGCGCGGCTCGAGGCGGTGAGCCGTTGAGCACTCCGCCCGTCCAGAGCCCCGTCCCGGCGTTCCAGCCCGGGCAGGCGGCGCCGAAAAAGAAGCGCTCACCCCTGCGGCGCTACCTGGTCGCGGGGGTCCTGGTCTGGCTGCCGATCGTCGCCTCCCTCTGGGTGGTCGGGTTCCTCTTTCGCCTGGCGGACGACACGCTGGTGCTGCTGCCACTGCCCGCGGCATATCGGCCGCAGGGGCTGATGAGCCTCGTGCTTCCCGCCCTCGGGGCGGTGTTCGCCTTCGTCGTGCTCTTACTCACCGGAATCCTCGCCACCAACCTCATGGGCCGGCGCCTGCTGGTGTGGGGTGAGGATCTGCTGCACCACATTCCCATCGTCGGCAGCGTCTATGGCGGCGTAAAAAGCTTCGCCGAGAGCGTCTTCTCGCAGTCGAACTCGTTTCGCAAGGTGGTGATGGTCGAGTATCCCCGTGAGGGCGTCTGGAGCCTCGGGTTCCTGACGGCGGAGAACGTCCCCGAGGTCAGCGAGAAGACCGGCGAGCCGCACGCCTGCGTCTATATCTCCGCGGCCCTGAACGCCACCGGTGGAGTGCTCGCCATCCTGCCGCGCCGGCGGATCGTGGCGCTCGATATGACCGTCGATGCCGCGATGAAGATGATCATCACCTGCGGGGTAGTCGTCCCGCCGGCCCCCGAACGCAAGCCCGAGCTGGCGAAGAAGCCCGCCGCCTGAGCTTGGCCGCCGCGCACCTGCCGGTGCGGGTGGCGGCCCGGCGGCGGTTCTGGTTGCGGCCCCTCCGGGCGCCCCGTAACATCGCCGGCCCTATGCGGTCTCACTACTGCGGACAAGTCGATGAAAAGCTGATCGGCCAGACGGTCGAGGCGGCCGGCTGGGTGCACCGGCGGCGTGATCATGGCGGCATCATCTTCGTGGATCTGCGTGATCGCGAGGGTCTGTTGCAGATCGTCTTCGATCCGGATGCGGCCGAGGTCTTCCATGAGGCGGAGCGGCTGCGCCATGAGTTCGTCATCCGCGTCAAGGGACGGGTCCGCGAACGCCCGGCCGGAACGGTGAACACCAATCTTGCGTCCGGGCGCGTGGAGCTGCTGGCGAGTGAGCTGGAGCTTCTCAACCGCTCGGAGCCGCTGCCCTTCCAACTGGACGAGCAGGTGGGCGAGGAAGTCCGGCTCAAGTACCGCTACCTCGATCTCCGTCGGGAGGTCATGAGTCAGCGTCTGCGGCTGCGTCATCGGATTACGCGTGCGATGCGCACGTTCCTCGATGACCATGGCTTCATCGACCTCGAGACGCCGATGCTGACCAAGGCGACTCCCGAGGGAGCGCGTGATTACCTGGTTCCGAGCCGCACCCATCCGGGCAAGTTCTTCGCGCTGCCGCAGTCGCCGCAGATCTTCAAACAGCTGCTGATGATCGCGGGCTTCGATCGCTACTACCAGATCGTGCGCTGCTTCCGTGACGAGGACCTGCGCGCCGACCGTCAGCCCGAATTCACCCAGCTCGACGTCGAGACCTCCTTCCTGACACAGGACGGGATCATGGAGCTGATGGAAGGACTCACGCGGTCCTTCTTCAAGGAGGTGTTGGGCGTGGCGCTGCCCGATCCCTTCGAGCGCATGACCTTCGCGGAGGCGATGCGCCGCTACGGCTCCGACAAGCCGGACCTGCGCAACCCGCTCGAGCTGGCTGACGTGGCCGACCTCGTCAGGGACTGCGACTTCAAGGTGTTCGCAGGTCCCGCCAAGGATCCGAAGGGCAGGGTCGCGGCGCTGCGCGTCCCGGGCGGCGGCGCGATGCCACGCTCCCAGATCGACGGCTATACGGAATTCGTCGGCCGATACGGGGCCAAGGGGCTTGCCTACATCAAGGTCAACGAGCGCGCGCGCGGCCGCGACGGCCTGCAGTCGCCCATCATCAAGTTCCTGAGCGATGCGGCGGTCGCGGGCATTCTGGAGCGCACGGGCGCCGCGGACAACGACCTCATCTTCTTCGGCGCCGACAGCGCCAAGGTCGTCAGCGACGCGCTCGGCGCGCTGCGCCTCAAGATCGGCCAGGATCTGAAGCTCGTGCAGCAGGGCTGGCGGCCGCTGTGGGTCGTCGACTTCCCGATGTTCGAGTGGGACGCCGAGGAGCGACGTTGGGTCGCTATGCACCATCCGTTCACCGCGCCCAAGATCGACGATCCGGCGGCGCTGCGTGCCGACCCGGAAAAGGCCCTCGCGAAGGCCTATGACATGGTGTTGAACGGCTCGGAGATCGGCGGCGGCTCGGTGCGTATCCACCGGCAGGAGATGCAGTCGACGGTGTTCGATCTGCTCGGGATCGGGGCGGAGGAGGCAACACGCAAGTTCGGCTTCCTGCTCGATGCGCTGAAGTTCGGCGCGCCGCCTCATGGCGGCATCGCTTTCGGGCTCGACCGGTTGGCGATGCTGATGGTCGGCGCCGACAGCATCCGCGAGGTGATCGCCTTCCCGAAGACGCAGACCGCAGCGGACCCGATGACCGACGCGCCGACCGAGATCGGCGAGCCACAGCTGCGCGAGCTGCACATTCGCGTGCGGACGCCGCCTCCGGCATAGCTCGTTAGCGGCCGCGCTGCGCCATGAAAGACGACGCTGCGCAACACGTGGTTTACGTACACGGGCTATGGATGCGCGGTGGCGAGTCGCTGCTGCTCGCGCAACGGCTGCTCCGCGAGTTCGGACTGCAGGTGCATGCCTTTCCCTACTCGGCCGGCACCTGGGGAATGGAGGACATCACGGCGCATCTGCAGAGCTTCGTGCGCTCCCTGGACGTTCCCGCGGTGCATTTCGTCGGCCACAGTCTCGGCGGGCTCGTCATCTACCGTTATTTCGAGCGCTACCCCGAGCAGCTTCCCGGCCGGGCGGTATTTCTCGGCACGCCGTGCCTCGAGAGCCGTGCGGCCGTGCAGGCGGCTCAGGTGCGATTCATCAGCGTGCTCATGGGGCCGTCGGTCGCCGATGAGCTGCTGCGGCCGCGGCAGCGGCGCTGGACCTTCGGCCGCCCGCTGGGAATCATCGCCGGCAGTCAATCGATCGGACTCGGACAGTTCGTCGCCGGCTTCGAGGAGGAGAGCGACGGCACCGTGGCGGTCAGTGAGACGCGCCTTCCAGGCGCCGCGGATCACATCGTGCTGCACGTCAGCCATATGGGGATGTTGGTGTCTCCGCGGGTGGCGCGGGAGACAGGCTCGTTTCTCAGGGACGGGCGATTTTCGCTGCGGTGAGTGCCGGGCGCGGTTTGCGGCTCTTCATTCGAGCAGTTTCTTCAGGCGGTAGATGGCGTCCAGAGCGGCTCTGGGGGTCAGCTCATCGGGCGCCAGCGCGGCCAGGGCTGCGCGCACCGGGTCGGTTACCGTATCGGGCGCCGCGGGGGCGGCGAACAACGGCAGTTCCTTCTGCGCGCTGTCGGCGCCATCGAGCCGATCCCGCTGTGATTCCAGTGCTTCGAGGTAACGGCGAGCCTGGGCAATGACGTTGCGCGGCACGCCTGCGAGTTGTGCGACCTGCAGTCCGTAGCTGCGGCTCGCGGGTCCTTCTTTCACGGCGTGGAGAAATACGATGCCGTCGCCATGCTCGGTGGCGTCGAGATGCACGTTGGCGCAGCCGTCCACCTCGCTCGCGAGGTTGGTCAGCTCGAAGTAGTGGGTGGCGAAGAGCGTGAACGACTTGATTCGCGCGGCGATGTGATGCGCCATCGCCCAGGCGAGCGACAGACCATCGAAGGTGCTCGTTCCGCGTCCGATCTCGTCCATCAGGATCAGGCTGCGGGCGGTGGCGTTGTGCAGGATGTTGGCTGCCTCGGTCATCTCCACCATGAAGGTCGAGCGCCCTCCTGCAAGGTCGTCGGCCGCGCCGATGCGGGTAAAGATACGGTCGATGGGACCGATGATCGCGCGATCCGCCGGCACGTAGCTGCCGAGGTGCGCCAGTATCGTGATGAGCGCCGCCTGACGCATGTAGGTCGATTTGCCGCCCATGTTGGGGCCGGTGATGATGAGCATGCGCCGGGCGGAGTCGAGCTCGAGATCGTTCGGCACGAACGGCGTGGCGGCGAAGCGCTCGACGACCGGGTGCCGGCCGCACTCGATATCGAGCACGGGGTCCGCCACCAGTTGCGGCGCGCTCCATTGGAGAGCGCATGCCCGCTCGGCAAGCGCGGCGAGCGCATCCAGCTCGGAGAGCGCGGTGGCCGTGGCCTGCAGCGGCGCGAGGCAGTCCGTGAGACGAGTCAGGATGTTCTCGTAGAGCTCCTTCTCGCGCGCCAGGGCCCGCTCGCGCGCACCGAGGACGCGATCCTCGAAGCTCTTCAGCTCCGCGGTGATGAATCGTTCCGCGGATTTGACGGTCTGTCGCCGGATGTAGTCTTTGGGCGCGCGCTCCGCGTCCTTGCGCGAGATCTCGATGAAGAAGCCCTGCACGCGGTTGTAGCCGAGCTTCAGCCCCGCGATGCCGGAGCGCTCGCGCTCGCGTTGCTCGAGCTCCAGGAGGAAATCGTCCGTGTGGGTCGCGATCTTGCGCAGCTGATCGAGCTCGGCGTCGTAACCTGCCGCGATCACATCGCCATCCCTCAGGAACGTCGACGGCTCCTCCGCTATCGCGTTGCCGAGGAGGGCGAGGATGTCGGCGTGCTCGCCGATGCGGCCCGCAAGCTCGGCGATGAGCGGCGAGTCGACCTCGCACAGCACCGACTTCAAAGCGGGCAGCGCCGCAAGCGAGGCGCGAAGCTGGGTCAGGTCCCGAGGCCGCGCCGACCGTAGCGCCACGCGCGCCAGAATCCGCTCCACGTCACCAACGCTGCGGAGGCGTTCGCGCACGCCTTCGAAACGACGCGAATCGATCATCACACCCACGGCCTGATAGCGCGCCCGGAGCGTCGCGTGGCTGGTGAGCGGTCGATTGAGCCAGCGCCGGAGCTGGCGCGAGCCCATGGAGGTGACGCACTGATCCAATAGAGCGAACAGCGTCGCGTCTTCGCGCCCGGTGAGGCTCGCGTCGAGCTCGAGGTTGCGGCGCGTTGCCGCATCGATGATCAGCGCATCCGTGCGCTCCTCGACGTGCAGCGCGCGGATGTGCGGCAGCGATGTCTTCTGGGTGTCGCGCACGTACTGCAGCAATGCGCCGGCGGCGGATATCGCGAGCGGCAGCTCATCTGCGCCAAAGCCTTTGAGATCGAGCGTGCCGAGCTGATCCGTGAGCAGCCTCGAAGCGCTGGCCAGCTCGAAATTCCACGGTGGCCGTGAACGCAACGCCGTGCCGTTGCGCCTGACGTCCTCTTCCGGCATGCCCTCGGGTATCAGGAGCTCCGCGGGCTTCAGGCGCTCGATCTCCGCGGCGAGTGCGCTGTGGCCGCTCGCTTCCAGCACGGTGAAACGGCCCGCGGCCAGATCGAGCCAGGCGAGGCCGAAACGCTCGCCGTCACGGGCGGTGGCGGCGACCAGTGTCTCCTGGCGCTCTTCCAGCAGGGCATCGTCGGTCACCGTGCCCGGAGTGATGATCCGCACGACCTCCCGCTCCACGGGTCCCTTGGACTTCGCCGGATCGCCCATCTGCTCGCAGATGGCGACGCTCTCGCCCTTGCGCACGAGCCGCGCCAGGTAGCTCTCGACGCTGTGGAACGGCACGCCCGCCATCGGGATGGGCTGCCCGGCGGACTGGCCGCGAGTGGTCAGCGTGATATCGAGCAGCGCCGCGGCACGGCGAGCGTCGTCGAAGAAGAGCTCGTAGAAGTCCCCCATCCGGTAAAGGAGCAGCGCGTCCGGATGCCGGCTCTTGATGCGCAGGTACTGCTGCATCGAGGGGGTATGGGCGTGGTTCTGATCGTTCAATGCTCGATTCCGCGGTCCGCGGGCGGGGGAGGGATTATGAGCTTCCTGCCCGGCGCCGTGGTCGACGAATTGAGGTTGAAAACCGGGCCGCCGCTATAGGTGAAGTAGAGCTTCGACTGGCTGTTGGCGACGTACACATGATGCGCAAGGAAGAAGTCGGCGCCGAGCAGCATGTCGTAGTGCTCTTCCGGGTCGTCGTAGCGCGAGTGGATCTCTTCGATTGTGATACGCGTGTGCAGGATTTTTTCACTGCCGATGGCGAATTCGGCGATGGGAGCGATCCAGGTCTGAATGGGCGCTTGCTGCGTAAGACCCCTGTCGAAGCCCGCGGCCACGACGCCGGGGCTGTCGGGCGTGATGCCGATCCGCCGGGCCGCTTCGAGCGAGAGCCCGGACGTGTTGGAGCCGGTATCGAACAGCACGCGGATGGCATTCCCATTCACCGCGGCAGTGCCGATCAGCTCCGTATCGGTTTTCGTCGTCGCCTGGAGCTCGATCACGGAAACAGGTTGATTCGCCGCCCAGTAGGCCAATATCTTGCCGCCGCAGTGCTGTGGCTCGACGAGGCGCATCACGCCATTGGCGAAGTCGAACTCCTCATCCCAGAGCTGGAACAGGTTCTGGCCGAGTATGCCGGCAACTCCGGATTCCGAGAGGTCATTGCTGCTGACCAGGAACTGTACGTCTGGAACCTGCGTGCTCCCGAAGGTAAAGCTCTTCACAGTGGTCGTGTCGGGATTGTCGTAGCCACCGACGCCCAGGGTATAAACGCCGGGTTGCAATTTGCGCTGCAGCTTGAATTCCGCGGCGGCAGATGGGAAGAGCACCTGCACAGAGCTGCCGGTATCCACCATGAAGCGCGCATCCACGCCGTTGATCTTGGCGGCGATGATCGGCTGCCGGTCGATCATCGTGACCGGTATCGGCGGGGACCTGAGGATGTGGCATTGCTGGGCCATGGCGACCGAGGCGAGAGGGAGCGCCAGCATCAGGGTCAGCCAACCAGCGATTTGCCGCAGCATCATGTCGGTTCCTCAGGGCGTAATGCCCATGCTCGCAAAGCGCTTGGCGATATTGGGGTTGTGGGTCCGCGCCGCGGTGAGATCCGCTTGCCCCTGGGCCGTGAGGCCTTTCTTCAGCTCCACCAGGCCGAGGGCATAGCGTGCCAGCGGAAACCCGCCGCGTAGCTTCAGGGCGTCCTGGAGGTCTGCCAGGGCGTTATCGAGGTGGCCTTGCCGCAGGTACACCAGGCCGCGATTGCAAATGATCATCGCAGACATCTGATCCATGCCCGCCTTCCGTATGAGCCGCAGCGCGGTGTTGCAGTCGTCGAGCGCGCGATCGACATCCACGTTCGCCTCCGCCTCAGACCCGCAGCGGTTGCTCAGCGCATACGACAGGTTGATGTCGTCCGGGTGATATTCGATCCAGAGGTCGTACTGGTGTATCGCACCGGCATACTCGCCGGCGATACCGTAGAGCCTTGCGAGCTGCAGGCGCATTGCCGCCTGCTGCGGGGCGATGCGATCCACGGCGTCGAGGTCAGTCTGCGCGGCGGCAGGCTGCGTGGCGATCTCGAGCTGCGCCCGCGCAAGGTAGGCCTCGAAGTCGTCCGGCCGGCGCTGGACGGCTGCGGTGAAATCCGCAATTGCCGCCTGCGGTTTGGAGTTGCGCCAGTATGCGAGGCCGCGCTGATAGTGACAGTCGGCATCGGCGGACGCGAGCTCGCAGGCTCGCGTCAGATCCGCGATCGCCTGCGCCAACTCCCCGCGGGAAGCGTCCGCCATTCCGCGGCGCATGAAGCCGGCGGCATCGGTTGGCGCATTCGATACCGCCGTCGCTCCTGCGGCCGGCGTGCTGTAGAGCGGAATCCTGGCTCCTGCCGGCGGCAGCGCGTTCACGTCGAACACGGGTCCGCCGTTGTACGTGAAGTAGAGCTTGTCCTGGCTGTAGGCGACATAAATGCGGTGGGCGAGGAAGAAGTCAGAGCCGAGGAGCATGTCGGCATCATCCAGCCCGATGTCGCCGATCAGGAGATGAGAGTGCTCGATCGTCTCCCCGCCGATCTCGAATTTATCGATGGGCGCCGCCCAGACCTTGACCACCCTGCTGCCGAGGCCGAAGGTCGCGCCCGCGGGGACTACGCCGGGGCTATCGGGTGTGATGCCGGCCCGTCTCGCGGCGTCGAGCGAGAGAATCGAGCGCCAGGCACCGGTATCGAAGAGTACGTGGATGTTGCGGCCGTTCACCGCGGCCTTCGCGATCAGATGTGTCCGCTGCACGGAAGTCCAGTCAACGCTGACCACGCCGACGGCTTGCGTGGTGGCCCAATAGGCCAGTATCTCGTCGCCGCAGTGCTGCGGCTTGACGAAGCGCAGCGCGCCATTGGCGAAGTCGAAGTCGACGTCGGCGATGCGGAATATGTTCTGGCCCAGGATCCCGGCGATACCGCCGCCAAAGTCATTGTTGCCGACGAGAAAGGCCGCGTCGTGCCCGCTGATTCCAGCCACCGAGAATGTCCTGGCCGTGGCGATCCGCGGAACAAATGAGCCGCCGATACCACTGACATAGTAGCCGGCCGGCGCGTCGCTGAGCGGCAGCTTGAATTCCGCCGCCGCGGCCGGCGAGAGGAAGTCGAAGAAGCTGCCGGTGTCGACGATGAACCGTGCCTCGACTCCATTGATCTCGGTGGCAATGACGGGCCGCAGATCCTCCATCTTGACCGGCAGGGGTGGAGTCATCACGAGCTGGCAGCGGTTGGCGGCGCCGGCCGTGGACAGGGATGCGGCGAGCAGTACGGGGAGCCAACCTAAGGCACGGGAGGACATGACGGTTTGCGCCGGAGAGGCGCGGTCAGGGAGTGAGTCCCATGTCGGAAAACTGCTTGGCTACGCCCTTGTCGAGCTTCTCGGCCGCGGCTAGATCGGCCTGTCCCTGAGCAGTCTCGCCCGAGCGCAACTTCGCGAGGCCGCGGCCGTAAAGCGAGGTGGGCATACTGGGGTCGGTGTGCAGCGCGGAGTCGTAATCGTGTATGGCATCCTCGAGCTTGCCGAGCCGCAGGTAGACGAGGGCACGGCTGTCGAGAACATCCGGGGCGTCCTGGGACGCCCTGATGAGAGTGCCGAATTCCTCCTGTGAGTCCGTCCTCAGGTTGAGCGCTTCATTGCAGTCATCCAGCGCCTGGGTGAGATCCCGGTTGCTGGTCGCACGCAGCCAGCAGCGCTCGTTCAATCCTGTGATCTGGTCGCCTGGTACCCGGTGGTGGCTGAGCCATTGGGCCAGCTGGTCCATGGCGTCCGGGTAATCACCGGCCGCGCTGTATTGCTCCGCCAGCGCGACGCGCACGGGCGCAGCCGGCGAGGACAGTCGACTGACCGTATCGAGGTCGGATTTGATATCGGCAGCAGCCGTCGGATTGGTGTCAGGGTGCGAGTGCAGCAGCCCTGCGCGCGCCAGACGCGCATCGATATCGTCTGGCTGCAGCGTTATGGCAGTGGTGAAGTCCTGAAGCGCGGGTTTGAATTGACCCTCGATCCTATAGATGAGGCCGCGGTCGTAGTGAGCGTCGGCATCCTTCGGCGCGAGATCACACGCGCGCGTCAGGTCCGCAAGCGCAAGACCAAACTGCTGCATGGCCGCGTAAGCCATGCCTTGACGCCTGAATCCATCGGCGTCGGTAGGAGTGTCAGCGTACGGTTGCTCTCCGGTGGCCGCGGTTGCCTGCGGGGTTGCGGCCGGCAGGTGCAGGTCGAAGAGCGGGCCACCGTTATAGGTGAAATAGAGCTTTCTCTGGCCGTAAGCGACGAAGACGCGGTGCGAGAGGAAGAAATCCTCGCCGAGCAGCATGTCCGGCATCTCGGCATTCACCTGTCCGATCTGGCGCGCCGGATCGAGGTTCGATATCAGCAGGTGCGTGTGCTGCACCTTTTCGCCGCCGAGCTGGAAGGTGTCGACCGGAGCGGACCATACCTTGTTGGTCCCGGGGCCAAGGCCACCCGACAGGCCCAGGAAGGTCGCGCCCGCGCTGTCGGGCGTAATGCCCGCTCGCTCGGCCGCCTGTAGCGAGAGGTATGATCGGGGTGCGCCGGTATCAAAGCAAACGGTCATGCGCTTGCCGTTGATCATCGCGGTGGCGAGCAGGTGATCGTGCATCGTGTCCATGGGCTGCAGGTCAACGGCCGTATACGGAGTACTTACCGCCCAATAGGCGAGCGCCTGGTGCTCGCAGCCGACGGGCTCGAAGAACCGTACCATTCCGTTGGCGAGATCGTATTCGACATCCGACATTCGCAGCACGTTCTGGCCGATCAGCCCCACATAATCATATCCGACGGTCTGGTCGATCACGAGGAACTGGAGATTCCTTACCGGCACCCCGAGGAATTCGAACGATTTGATGGTCGTGACGGACGCTGTTTGAACGCCGCCAGTGCCGACAATGTAATGGTTCCTCCCCGGTATCGAGGTGACCGACAGCTGATACTGGTCGGCCGCGTCCCGCCAGATCGTACTGTAGTACGATCCCGTGTCGAGCGCGAAACGCGCCGCGACGCCGTTGATCTTGGTCCAGATCAGCGGCCGCAGTCCCTGCATGTCGACCGGCAGGGAGGCGAGTTGCGCCAGCTGGCAACTGGCTTGGGCTATCCCGGTTGACAGCGAGAATGCCGCGAGGGCCGCCAGGTAGCCGAAGTGATGTATGCGCACGAGCCCTCCGCCCTTCCCCTTCCATCGTTATTCGTGTTCGCAAAACTGTCGTGCTTAACCCTACGCTCCGGTAGCGTACTCCAGGTCAGGGGGCTTGGAAACCCGGCGTCAGACCCATGCCGGCATAGCGCCGCCCGATGTCGGGCTGCAGCTCGCTCGCCGCGGCGAGGTCCGATTGGCCTTGTGTCTTGAGGCCCCGGTGCAGCTCCGCGAGGCCGCGAGCGTAGAGCGCGTAGGCGTGACTGTATTCGAGTTTGATAGCGGCAGTGTCGTCGGCAATGGCCCGCTTGAGATCGCCTTGGCGCAGCTCGATCAGGCTGCGGGTGCCCAGCAGCGACGCGCGCCACGTCGGCGGCCACGTGGGCTCGGATGACCACCAGGAGAGGCCCATCAGATCAGATGCCCGGTTGCAGTCCTTGAGCGCCTGATCGAGATTCGCACTCGCCTGCGCGCGCGACCCGCAGCGCCACGTGAGTGCCGTGGCCAGCCGGTAATCTGCGGGGTGATAGGTGATCCAGAGGTCATATTGGTGGACGGCGCGGGCGTACTGGCCGATGTCCTCGTACACCCTGCCCAGCGTGAGGCGTAGATCGGCTTGCGGAGGCGCCAGCCGGTCGACGGCATCCAAATCAGCGTTGGAGTCGTCCAGGATCCTGGGGTCGGAGGGTCCTGTTGCTGCGGATTCGCTGGGTCGGTCGTCATTCGGACTGTCCCGTAGCCTTGGTCCAGTAGGCCAGAGACCGTTGGCCGCAATTGGTCACGCTGAAAAGCCGCATCACACCATTCGCAAAGTCGAACTCTACGTCGAGGACGCGGTACAGGTTCTCGCCGAGCGCGCCCGAGATACCATCTCCCAGGTCATTGGCCACGACCAGGAATTTGGCGCTGCCGGGAAAGGAAATGGGCCCGACCCGTAAGTTGTTGACGGTGGTGATCTTCGGATACAGGTTGCCGAAGCCCCCACTGACGAAAAGGTAACGCGGTGCCGGGCTGAGCGGCAGCCTGAATTCCGCCGCCTCGGCGGGGGACAGCGCGTCGAAGTAGGCGCCTGTATCCACCAGAAGCCGCGTTTTGTGGCCGTCGAGCTCGGCAGGGACGGTAGGGCGCCAGCCCGTCATGGTGACCGGGATCGGCGGCAACTGCACGAAGCGGCATTGCGCCGCAGCGCCGGCCGTGGACACGGATAGCGCCAGCAGTATCGCGATCCAACCATGGCCGCGGACAGGCATGAGCGGAGTCTACACGGCAAGCCGCGATTCGAAAATCATCTGATCGCCCGCCGGCGGCAGCTTCGGTAAACTCCCTGCCATGTCTGACACAGTGCGATCCGGCAGCGACCCTGAGCTCTATGACCTCGCCCAACGGATCGGGCGGCAGTTGCTCGAGTCGGGTTGGCGGGTGGTAACAGCGGAGTCCTGCACCGCCGGGTGGATCGCCAAGGCGCTGACGGACGTTCCGGGAAGCTCGCAGTGGGTTGATTCCGGGTACGTGACTTATTCCAACACCGCCAAGATCCGTGATGTCGGCGTGTCGGGGCGGACGCTGGCCGAGCATGGCGCGGTCAGCGAGGCGACGGTACGCGAGATGGCCAATGGCGCCCTGCGGGCCGCCGGTGTAGAGATGGCGATCGCCGTGAGCGGCATCGCGGGACCGGATGGCGGCACGGCAGAGAAGCCCGTGGGGACCGTCTGGTTCGCCGTCGCCACGGTTGGGGCGCAGGGGCCGGCCACGGTCTGCGAGCTGCGGCAGTTCAGCGGCGACCGGGAGCAAGTGCGCCGCCAGGCGGTGGATCACGCGCTGCGGCTGGCGCTGCGGGAGCTGCACGCAGACGCGGGCCGTGGCTGACGAGACAGCGGGGCCGCACGAGCCCTCGCGCCGACTCTTCTTTGCCCTTTGGCCGGATGCGGCGATGCTCGAGGCTATGGTGCATGCGACCCGCGAAGCGGCGCGGGCGAGCGGTGGCCGTCCGGTGCCGGCAGCCAATCTGCACGTGACGCTGGCCTTTCTCGGCTCGGTTCCAGAGCGGCGGCTGACGGAGCTTGCCGAGATCGCGAGGGGAGTAGCGCAGGGAGGTAGCCTCGAGCTCGCCTTCGATCACCTCGAGCACTGGCGGGCGGCGCGGCTCCTCTGCGCCTTGCCGGCCGAGGCGCCGGCGCCGATCCTGGCCCTGGCCCGCAGGCTTCAGGGCGTGCTCGTCGGCAGCGGATTTGCTCCTGATCTCAAGCCCTACCGGCCGCATGTGACCGTGGCGCGCAAAGTCGTGCGGCCGGGTCCCCTGGGCACGATACAGCCGGTCCTCTGGCGCTTCGCCGAGCTTGCGCTCGTCGACAGCCATACGCTGCCCGCCGGCCCCGTCTATCGCGTCCTGCAATCCTTCGCCACTCAGTAGCCCTGGGCGAGCACATTGGTTCCCGAAACGATGATGGGTCACTACAAAATCAAGCTCTTCTGCCCGCATGTGATCACGGTGCGTGAGCTTGTGCCAAGGGAACGCGTCAGAGCTGCGGCAGGCCCGTGGCGGTTGGCCGAAAGTCGAGCTCGCGCGCGCTCCCTATACAGTAGCGTCGCGTCGTCTTTACTGTCTGAGCCGCGTAATGCAGAGAAATAACATGAAACGCGGTCTTTGAGATGCTGCCTGCCGCCGTGGCTTTATGGGATAATTCTCACGCGATGATCTCCCGATCCTCCGTCCAACCCCTCCCTGGAAAGTCAATGATAGAAGAGAACCGCAAGAAAGCGCTCGCCGCCGCATTGGGCCAGATCGAGAAGCAGTTCGGCAAAGGCACCGTGATGCGCCTGGGCGATGGCGCGTCTAGCTTCGACATCGAGGCCGTTTCCACCGGCTCGCTCGGTCTGGACATCGCTCTGGGCGTCGGCGGCCTGCCGCGCGGACGGGTCGTCGAGATCTACGGCCCGGAGTCCTCCGGCAAGACCACCCTCACGCTGCAAGTCATCGCGGAGGTGCAGCGTGCCGGCGGCACGGCGGCTTTCGTCGACGCGGAGCATGCGCTCGATCCCACGTATGCCGAGAAGCTCGGCGTGAACATCAGCGAGCTGCTCGTCTCGCAGCCCGATACCGGTGAGCAGGCGCTCGAGATCACCGACATGCTGGTGCGCTCGAATGCAGTGGACATCGTGGTGATCGACTCCGTCGCGGCGCTCACGCCGAAGGCGGAGATCGAGGGCGAGATGGGGGAGATGCAGGTCGGCCTGCACGCGCGGCTGATGTCGCAGGCGCTGCGCAAGCTCACCGGCAACATCAAGCGATCCAACACCATCGTCATCTTCATCAACCAGATCCGCATGAAGATCGGCGTGATGTTCGGCAGCCCGGAGACGACGACCGGCGGCAACGCGCTGAAGTTCTACGCCTCCGTGCGCCTCGACATTCGCCGCATCGGCGCGATCAAGAACGGCGACGAGGTCGTCGGCAACATGACGCGCGTCAAGGTGGTGAAGAACAAGGTGGCGCCGCCCTTCCGCGAGGCGGAGTTCGAGATCATGTACGGCCAGGGGATCTCCCGCGAGGGCGAGATCATCGAGCTCGGCTCCGCGCAGGGCATCATCGAGAAGTCAGGCGCTTGGTACGCGTACAAGGGTACCCGCATAGGGCAGGGGAAGGACAACACGCGGACGTACCTGCAAGCCAACCGCGAGGTGGCGCGGGAGATCGAGGAGCAGATCCGCGCCCGGCTCCTGCCCGTCAAGCAGGCGCGTAACGGTGGCGGCGAAGCGGCTGCCAATTCGGCCTGAGGCGGCCGCGGACCCGGAAGCGATCCGCGCCGCCGCGCTGACCCTTCTGGCGCGGCGCGACTGGCTCACGAGTGAGCTGGGCGCCAGGCTGCAGGCCTCGGGTTGTGAGCCACACGCCGCCGCCGGTGTGATCGCGGAGCTGGTGCGGGAGCGCCTTCTCGACGATGCCCGCTATGCCGAGCGCTACGTCGCCTCCCGGGCGGAGCGCGGCCATGGGCCGGTGCGGATCGCCGCGGACCTCGCCGCGCTCGGAGCGCCTCGGGACCTGATCGAGGCGGCCCTCGAGGGCGGTCCGGACTGGCGCGCCGTGGCCGTCGCCGTGCGGCGGCGTAAATTCGGGGCCACGCCCCCCGATTCCTGGGCCGAAAAGGCCCGCCAAGCGCGATTTTTGCAGTATCGGGGCTTTTCATCGGATCATATCCGGGCGGCCACTGGCGCCGATCTCGAACCGGACTGAAAAACTTGAAGCAGCCTCCATTTCTCGGGGCGGCGGATGCACGCCGCGCCTTCCTGGAATTTTTCCGCGAGCGCGGCCATACGATCGTGCCCTCGAGCCCGCTCGTGCCCGGTAATGATCCGACGCTGCTCTTCACCAATGCCGGCATGGTGCAGTTCAAGGACGTGTTCCTCGGCAAGGACCGGCGGGACTATGTGCGCGCCACGTCCAGCCAGCGCTGCGTGCGTGCCGGCGGTAAGCACAACGACCTCGAGAACGTGGGCTATACGGCCCGCCACCATACGTTCTTCGAGATGCTGGGCAACTTCTCGTTCGGCGACTACTTCAAGCGCGATGCGATCCGCTTCGCCTGGGAGCTCCTGACCCAGACGCTGCAGCTCGATCCGGCGCGTCTCTGGGTCACCGTTTTCCGCGACGACGATGAGGCGGCGGATATATGGCTGAAAGAAGTGGGGGTTTCCCCGGCGCGGTTCTCGCGCATGGGCGAGAGCTCGAACTTCTGGGCGATGGGCGACACCGGGCCCTGCGGCCCCTGCAGCGAGGTGTTCTACGACCATGGCCCCGAAGTGCCCGGCGGGCCGCCGGGCTCTCCCGAGGAGGACGGCGACCGCTTCGTCGAGATCTGGAATCTCGTGTTCATGCAGTTCGATCGGTCGGCCGACGGCAAGCTGACGCCGTTGCCGAAGCCGTCCGTCGACACCGGTATGGGCCTGGAGCGAATGGCCGCGGTACTGCAGGGCGTGCACTCGAACTACGACATCGATCTCTTCAAGAACCTGATCCGCGCTGCGGCGGATCTGGCGCACACGAAGGACCTGGAGTCGAGCTCCCTGCGGGTCATCGCGGACCACATCCGTGCCTGTACGTTTCTGATCGTCGATGGCGTGCTGCCCTCGAACGAGGGACGCGGCTACGTGCTGCGGCGAATCATCCGCCGCGCGGTGCGCCACGGCTACAAGCTCGGAATCGAGGAGCCCTTCTTCTACAAGCTGGTGCCGGTCCTCGAGCGGGAGATGAGCGCCGCTTATCCGGAGCTTACGCGCGGCCGCGATCTCGCCGAGCGAGTCCTGAAGCAGGAAGAGGAGCGCTTCGCGGAAACTCTGGCCAACGGTATGGAGCTGCTGGAAGGCGCGATCGCCAAGCTCCTCCAGACACGCCCCCGCGTACATCTGGGCGGAGACCCAGTCATCCCGGGCGACACTGTCTTCAAGCTTTACGACACCTACGGCTTCCCAGCGGACCTCACCGCTGATATCGCGCGCGAGCGCGGCCTGACCATCGATCAGGCAGGGTTCGACGTGGCGATGGAGGAGCAACGCCGCCGCTCGCAGGAAGCGAGCAAGTTCGGGGTGGACGTGCGCGGTGGCAGTACAGTCGACGCGCGCACTGCTTTCCAGGGCTACGAGGGCCTGGAATCCGAGGGTCACGTGGTCGCGCTCCTCAAGGGGGGCAGCCCCGCGGATGAGCTACGCAGCGGGGAAGAGGGTGAGGTCGTGCTCGATCGCACGCCGTTCTATGCAGAGGCGGGCGGCCAGGTTGGGGACACAGGTACTCTAACCGGTGCAGGGTCCCGCTTCCTCGTACACGACACGATCAAACGCAGCGCAGCACACTCGCATTTGGGACGCGTGTCGGACGGAACGATTCGCGTCGGCGATCTACTCCGGGCGCAGGTAGACGGAGAGCGTCGTCGGGCGGTCGCGTTGAACCATACCGCGACACACCTGCTGCATGCTGCGCTGCGCCAGAAGTTGGGTACGCACGTCCAGCAGAAAGGCTCGCTGGTCGCCCCCGACCGGCTGCGTTTCGATTTCTCGCATTTCCAACCCGTCACTGCCGCGGAGCTCACCGACATCGAGCGCCTGGTGAACGCGCAGATTCGCCTCAACGCCCCCGCGGAGACGGAGCTCATGGGCTACGAGAACGCCGTGGCCGCGGGTGCGATGGCGCTCTTCGGCGAGAAATACGACAAGGACGTTCGGGTGCTGCGCGTTGGCGACTTCTCCATGGAGCTCTGTGGCGGCACCCACGTGCAGCGGGCCGGGGATATCGGTCTCTTCAAGATTCTGAGCGAGAGCGGTGTTGCCTCGGGCGTGCGCCGCATCGAGGCGATCACGGGAGAAGCTGCGATCGAGTACGTGGAGCACAATGACGCTTTGCTCCGGGACCTTGCGCAACTCCTGCGCGGCTCGCGCGAGGATGTGAAGGACAAGGTACAGGATGCGCTGGAGCGCATCCGTCAGATGGAGAAGGAAGTCCGTACACTCAAGGACCGTCTGGCCTCCGGTCAGGGCGCGGACCTTGCTTCAGGCGCCGTGGACATCGGCGGAGTGAAGATCGTCGCTACGAAGGTCGAAGGTGCCGACGCGGGCGCGCTGCGCAGCGCGGTCGATCGGCTGAAGGTTCGCCTGAAGTCCGCGGTGGTCGTGCTGGCATCGGTCGAGGGTCCGGAAAAGGTCGTGCTCGTAGCCGGTGTGACCGCTGATCAGACCGGGCGGATCAAGGCGGGTGAGCTCGCGGGAGTCATCGCCGCCAAGGTTGGCGGCAGGGGCGGCGGGCGGCCGGATTTCGCGCAAGCGGGCGGCAACAACCCGGCCGCGCTTGATGCCGCACTGGCGTCCGTGCCGGACCTGGTGCGGGCTCGGCTGAGCGGCTGAGCAATCGGAACAGAACCTCGATCCGGACCGTTTGAGGCCATGTGCGTGGCCTCCTGATCCTGCTGGCTTGCGGTCTGCTCGGCATGCAGTGTGCGCATGCCGCTGACCCGCAGCCGTACAAAATCGATTGGACCTCGTCCCACGACAAGGCGATCGACTCCACGATGAAGCTGACCTCTCAGCTCGAGACTCTGCGCGAGACCGCGCCGACGGATCCGTTCGGCCTGATCGCGCGCGCGCGCGGCGATGTCGGCAGGCTGCAGACAGTTCTGCAGAGCTTCGGGTACTACGACGGCTCGGTCACGATCAAGATCAACGGTCTGGGCCTCGATAGTGAGGACCTGGGCAATGTGCTCAGCGCGCTGCCCAAGAAGAAGCAGGCGCAAGTGCAGATAGTACCGACGCTCGGTCCTCTCTTTCACGTCGGGCGCATCGAATTCAAGGGGGAGGTGCCGCCGGGCTTCGAGCAGAAGCTGCGCCTTGCCGCCGGGGCTCCGGCGGTCGCGTCCGATGTGCTGGGGGCCGGAGCTGTATTGCAGACGGCGTTGCAGAATGCCGGCTACGCCTTCGCCCGGGTGGATCAACCTGTGGCGCGTGAACGGCCCGGGCAGACTCTCGATCTGACGTTCGCAGTGACTGTGGGGCCGCGTGTGCGAATCGGGCAGATCCGCATCGAGGGGCTGAAGAACGTGCACGAGTCGTTCGTGACCCGCGGGCTTCTGGTGCACACAGGCGAGCCGTACGATGCGGCTACCATCGAGCAGGCGCGCGAGGGCATGCTCGGCCTCGGCGTCTTCTCCACGGTCAGCGTCGAGCTGGGCAAAGCCGACTCCGCGCAGAACGTGCCGATTACGTTCGTCGTCCAGGAGTCGAAGCGATACACCGTGGGTGTTAGCGCCGCCTACTCCAGCGATCTTGGCGGCAGCACGGGTTTCAACTGGAGCGACCACAACGTTTTCGGCAGCGGACAGCAGCTCACCGCTTCGGCGTCGGCCATCAATCTCGGCGGCAGCGCCAGCACCGGGCTCGGCTACGATGTCACGGTCGGCTACTCGATTCCGGATTTTCTCCGCCCCGACCAGACACTGTCGTATTCTGTCGCGGGGCTGCGTCAGGCGCTGCAAGCGTATACCCAGACGGGGGAGACGGTGGGCAGCTCGTTGACTCGCAAGCTGTCGAGCCTGTGGAATCTGACGACCGGTCTTTCCTACGAGCATGAGATCATCGATCAGGAGAGCCTGCTGACTTGCCCGGCTCTGCTGCCGGGAGTGCCCGTTCTCCCTCAGTCCGACTGCCCGCCAGTCAGTTACAAGTACAACCTGCTCATGCTGCCGGTAAGCGCGTACTTCGATTCGACCGGGCTCGCCTCGCCGCTCGCCGATGCCACGCACGGCTACAAGATCTCGATGAGCGTCACGCCGACGCTGTCGCATGGTGGCGTGACCTCGGGAAAGGTCTACACCGTGGTCCAGGGAAGCATCACGACGTACTTCGACGTCCATAAGCTCCTCGCAAGCGATCCGGAGGGCCGCACGGTGCTCGCCGCGAGGGCGTTGAGCGGTGCGGCGCTCGGCGCTACTCAGTTCAGTCTGCCGCCCGATCAGCGTTTTTATGCGGGTGGCAGCGGCACGGTCCGGGGCTATCGCTATCAGTCCGTGGGGCCTGAGTTCGCAGACGGCAATCCCGAGGGTGGCACCAATATGGAGGCGGTAAACCTCGAGCTGCGCCAGCGCGTGGGCACGAACCTTGGTTTCGTGACCTTCGTCGACAGCGGCGGTGTCTCGAGCCCGTCCGGGAGCCTCTACCGCGTTGGCGTTGGAGCGGGCGTGCGCTACTACACCTCAATCGGCCCCATACGCTTCGATCTGGCGGTGCCCACCGAGAGGCGGTCCAACGATGACCGGTTCGAGATCTACATCGGCCTCGGGCAGGCGTTCTGATGCCCAAGTGGCTGCGCATCACGGCCTGGAGTCTGGGTGGTCTGCTGGGTCTCGTGCTGCTCGGCATCGTGACGCTGGTCGTCATCGGCAACAGCGGACAGGGTCGCAGACTCATCGAGAGCGAGACCGCGAAGCTCACATCGGGGCATGTGCGCATCACGGGATTCGGCGGCAGCTTCCCGGCCGACATCGAGATCACGAGTCTCGAGCTGAGCGATCCGAAGGGCGTGTGGATGACGGCCAACGACATTTCGCTGCACTGGTCGCCCTGGGCGCTGCTTGCGTGGGACATGCACGTCGAAAGCCTCAGCATCCGAGCCGCCGACGTCGTCAGGCGGCCGTCCAGCTCTGCGGCGACGAGCCAGGAGAGCAGCTCCAGCTCGAGCACTCCCGGCATCGACATCGATCGCATGCAGCTGGGCACTCTCGTGCTCGAGCCGCCAGCGGCCGGCATGGCGGCACGGCTCAATATCCAGGGGAATCTGCATTACCGGTCCATGAAGGATGCGCAGGGAAATCTGGTCGCTCGCCGCACCAACGGCGACGGCGATTACGAAGTCACGCTGCGGCTCGTCCGTTCCGCAATGAATGTCAGCCTCAAGCTGGAGGAGCCGGCAGGCGGCCCGCTGGAGCATCTGTTGAACGTTCCCGGCCTCGGTGCGCTGTCGGTTCTGGCCAGGATCCAGGGGCCGAAGAATGCGGAGAACCTGACGCTCGATGCGCACGCCGGGCAGTTGAGCGCCAACGCCACCGGAACCGTCGATCTGGTACGGGAAGCGGCCGATCTTTCCTACTCCGTGACTTCGCCAGCCATGTCGCCACAGCCCGGGCTCGCATGGCGGCGCATCGCGCTGCAGGGACGCTGGAGCGGACCCGTGACGGCGCCTCAGGCCACGGGCGTGTTGGATCTCGAAGGGCTGGAGCTGCCGGGCGGCTCACAGCTCGGCTCACTTCAGGCCAAACTGGGTGCCAATGGCCGCGTGCTGACACTGCGCGCAACAGCCAATGACATCATTCTGCCTCCCTCGCAGCCGGCGCTTCTACAGGGCTCGCCGCTCAATGTGAACGCGACGTGGCATCTGGATGCCACCGGGAAGCCGCTCCAGCTCAGCGTGGCGGATCGGCTGTTCGACGTCGACGTGCAGGCGATCACCACCGGATCGCGGAGCGCCAACTTCAACCTGCACCTGCATGATCTCACCGCTGTTGCGGCGGCCTACCACCAGGATATCGGCGGCACCATGAGCCTATCCGGCAAGGTCGCGGAGCAGGGCCGGAACACCACTCTCGACGTGAGCGGCACGGGTGACCTGACCGGCGCGAGTCTTGCCGCGAAGCTGCTCGGGAGCGATATGCGGTTGCATGTCGCGGGCAGCATGACGCCGGTCACGGTCAACGTCGACACGCTGGAGCTATCCGGACGGGCGCTGTCGGTTAAAGCTGATGCGGAAGCTGATCGCTCCGGACCCGGCGCCTCTACCCGCTTCGTGGAGGCGGTGCGCGCGCATTGGCAAGTGTCGTTGCCGAAGCTGGCGCAAATCTATCCGACGGTCGGAGGCTCACTCGAGACCACCGGCGCGGTGGAGGGTCCGCTGCAATCTTTGACGACCAACGCGCAAGTACAATCCACGGTGGCGGTGCGCGGCGCGCCGCCCGGCACCATCGCCGCAACTTTGCAGGCGCGCGGGCTGCCAGCCGCACCGAGCGGGGTGTTCCAGGCGAGTGGCACCTTTGACGGCGCGCCCCTCCGGCTCGAAGCGTCTCTCAAGCAGACGGCGGCCAACACCTTCCATATTGTCATTCCGCGCATGACCTGGAAGAGCCTCGCCGTCAACGGGGATCTGACAGCAGGTCGCGACCTGGCGGCGGCCCGAGGGAGCCTCCACTTGCGCATGGCGCACCTGGACGATCTGCAACCATTGATCGGCAAACCCATACGCGGTGCCATTGCGGCCAACATCGATCTCACCCCGGCAGGGGGTGGCGTCCAGACCCGATTCGATCTGGTCGCGAACAATATCGTGGCGGCGGGTGTGTCGGGACATGCGCAGCTTACCGGCGTGGGCCCGCTCAATAATCTACGGATCGAGCTCGCGGCGCAGTCGCCCGATATTCACGGCACGCCGGCGGATCTCTCGGCCGGCGCGGTGCTCGATGCGACCAGGCGAGTGGTCGACTTCGATCGCTTCCAGGCGCGTTATCAGGGGCAGACGCTGCATCTGGTGTCACCGTCACGCGTGATGTTTGCAAACGCAATCAAAGTGCAGAATCTGAAGCTTGCCGCGCAGAGCGCCGTCATCGCCGTTGATGGGGAACTCTCGCCGACTCTCGACTTTCGAGCGTCGATCCATCACGTTGACGCGAAGCTGGTCGATGCGTTCGTACCCAATCTGCTGACGCAAGGTACCTTCAATGCGGACGCGCAGCTGCGCGGGACCCAGGCCGCACCGGTGGGCCGGGCCTCGCTCGAGCTCACGGGAGTCAAGCTCGCCAGCCAGGCCGCGCAGGGGCTGCCGGCCGTCAACATGCGCGCTGCGGCGCGATTTCGCGGCCTCGAGGCCAATGTTTCGGCGGAGCTCGATGCGGGCTCGCGGTCGCGAATGACTGTGAGCGGCACTGCGCCGCTGAGCACGACCGGGACGGTCGCTCTGAAGGTGGCCGGCAGGATGGACGTCGCGCTCATGAACTCCATCCTGGAGCAACGTGGCGAGCGCGCCGCCGGAACCCTCACGGTCAACGCCTCGGTGTCGGGCGCGGCGAGTGAGCCGCAGATCCGGGGCGTGGTGCAGCTTGCGGACGGCGATCTGCGCGATTACGCGCAAGGGGCGCACCTGGATCACATCAACGCGCGGCTGGTCGGCGGCAGGGGCATTCTGAAGATCGCGAGCCTGACTGCGCGCGCGGGCCCCGGACAGCTCTCCGCCAATGGCACGGTTGGACTGCTGCAGCCGGGAATGCCGATGGATGTCTCGCTGGTCGCGCACCACATCCAGCCGATCACGAATGACATCATGACGGCGAACCTCGATACCAACATGAAAGTGGTTGGAACGCTGCGCAAGCGCCTGGATGTGACGGGCACTATCCACATCAACCACGCCTCGATCACCATTCCCAATGGGCTGCCGCCGAATGTCCAGACTCTGAATGTGATCCGCGCGGGACAGGCGTCGCAGCCACCGCCTGCAGCGCCCTCGCAGCTCGTCATCGGCCTCGGCATCGCGCTCGATGCGCCCGCGGCGATTTTCGTGCAGGGCCGCGGACTGGATGCTCAGCTCGGCGGCAGGCTCAAGATTGCGGGCACGACCGACAATCCCCAGGTGAGCGGTGGCTTTACCATGATCCGCGGCGTCTTCTCGCTCGCCGGAACAAACCTCAATTTCACCAGCGGCAAAGTGAGCTTCAACGGGCAGGGTCTGAAGGGCGGGATGGACCCCTCGCTCGACTTCGTCGCGCAGTCGAGCGTCATTTACAACGGTCCCACCACGGTCACTCTGACCGTCACCGGGTTCGCCGACTCGCCGAAAATCTCGCTCTCCAGCTCCCCGTCGCTGCCACAGGACGATCTGCTCGGCCTGCTCCTCTTCGGCAAGCCGGCATCCCAGCTCACCGCGGTGCAGCTCGCGGAAACCGGATATGCGCTCGCCAGTCTGAGTGGGATCGGGGGCGGCGGAGGCGGGGGCAGCAAGTGGAATCCTCTAACGTGGGTAAAGAAGGCGTTCGGCCTCAATACGCTTTCGGTCGGAAGCGCAACGCCACAGAACCAGACAGCCGCGAACAGCAGCTCCCAGAGCAGCTCGACGAGCGGTGCGAGCCTCACGGCCGGAAAGTACGTCTCCAAGAGGGTCTACGTCGCCGCGACGCAATCGACCACCGGCTATAGCCAGGTACAGGTGAGCGTCGACCTGAACCAGTATCTGAAGCTGGTGACCCGTCTCGGCAACGGGACTGCAACGGCGCAGGGCACGACCCCCGAAAATGATCCGGGAAGCAGCATCGGCCTAGCCTGGCAGATGCCGTACTGAGCACAAAATCGCCCGGTTGCAGTATGATGGCCGCCCTTCTTCGCGGGAAGGACCGGCCCTTCGCCCGTAAGCGTCTGGGCCGCAAGCATTTTCCCCGAGACGGAGAGATGGCCGAGTGGTCGAAGGCGCACCCCTGCTAAGGGTGTAAGGGTCAAAAGCCCTTCGAGGGTTCGAATCCCTCTCTCTCCGCCAGAATCAATTACTTGTGTCGATCGCGCCAACGGCAGCTGAGTCGTTGGTATGAAAATCGACGCGAAATCCGCTGTTGGCTTCGCTCGCGTAGCAAAGTGGCTAACCAGCGCGACCGCACCCTTCTTCGGGTTTTCTGGGCTGCCCGCGGCTAGGGATCGCCGTCCGAAATTTAGATACTTGGCTGAAATCGGGCACGGGTTACACCCTATGCATAGGGTACTGCGATGGGCGCCCCCTGGCGTCGGGGCACGGTGGGGACGCTTGGTCACTACCAATAATTACTATGTAATAGTAAGTCACCGGAGGCCCCACATGAGCAAGACTACCAGTATCAACCTCGGCGACCACTTCGAAAGTTTTATCGACCAGCAGTTAGCCAGTGGGCGCTACGGGTCCGCGAGTGAAGTTATCCGCGCCAGCCTGCGTCTTCTTGAGGAGCGCGAGCAGAAAATAGAGGGCCTGCGAAAGGCGTTGCTCGACGGCGAGCGCAGCGGTGATGTCGGCGAGTTGGATATGCGCAGGATTAAATCGAAGGCCCGGCGCACTGCAAAGTCCGGCTCTTGATGCATAGGATTCATGTTAATGAGTCAGCGGAGAGCGATCTTATCGGCGATACTCTTTCGAGCAGTGGGGTGAGCTCCAGGCTGACAAGTATCTCGATGAGTTGGACAGCGGCATCAGAAAGTTGGCAAATAATCCCGAGATGGGGATGAAACGCGACTACGTGCGATGACGGGTACCGCGTATTGTTTGTACGCAGTCACGCTGTCTATTACACGGTGACGCCTGATACTGTTCATATCGTCCGAGTCTTGCACGGGAGCATCGATCCGGACAGGCATCTGGAATGAGGAAATCCTGCGGTCGCTCGTTCGTTTAACCTGCCACTGTCTGCTAACGAGCATGACGGTATACTTAGGGGATGCAGAGCGAAAGCGGCGACGACGCATCGACGCGCTGGATAATCGAGTCAAGCGAGAGCAATTCGGAGCGACTTACTCGGGCTCTTGCTGCCGCTGGATTCAAAGTCCACCAGAGCTGGGAGTACCCGCCGTATCCTCGGCCCTTCACGGTCCAGTTTTGGGATGAGCAGACGCAGGTGACCGTTGAGTTTGAGAACTCTGAGGGCCTCCTTGTGATTGGGCCCGCGGCCGTTGTGCGGAGACTCCAGGCGGAGTTCGAGCAATTGTCCTCGACGGGTCATTAGGGAAGGATGTACGCCAGGCTTCCCCTTTGGGCGCGCAAGGCCGTGTACCCGCTGGAACTCAAGATCCGCGCGATCCGGCAGCGGCGTCTAGACGAAATCGCTAGATCCGCGATGACACGAGTGCTTGATGCTGTCGCAGCTCGCGAGCCGTCTGTCCGAAGGCATCTTTTTTATGGCGCTTCGGCCATCCATCCTATGCATCTTGTTACATGGTACATCTTTCGAACAGACCATGACCTTGAGACAGCGCGGCAGAACGGGTTGACCTCGGATTTGGACGCGCTTACAAGAGCCGAGCTGATTAGCCGTGGCTATCCGGCGAGAGGTGCACAGGTGATGCACGTATCTTTCACGTCAGAAGAGGATGTGCAAAACAAAGCCGGCGGAAACTACCTTGCTTACTTCAAGTAGGGTAACAATGACTGTCCGCTCTAGGGAACGTTAACACTAAGAGCCACGCGTGGAGACTCATTCACCTCGTTAGTCCTTCCAGGCGTTGACCTCTGCTTCTGAGGCGCTATCCAGATTGAGCCCGCCTCTGCTTGCGAAAAGTAGCCCCCCGGAGCCCGACATTTGCATCGGAGCGGACGAAGATCCGACGTCGGGGGGTGCGGTGGCGCGCGAGCGCTTTGGAGAATGAGCCGATCTTTGCTTGCCAGAAATGACCCGTTGACGGATTCCCTCACCTGGTGCAATGTTGTGTGCGAATTGGCAGTGAGCGGAGCTTACGACGTAGAACCGACACAGACGTTCGCGCGCGCGAAAAGTTTGGATTGCTGGAACGCTTCCACCCGACGTTGAAGAGCGAAGCGATCCGCGTGCCCAGCTGAAGTGCAGGGTCGCTGGAGTTCTGGCACCGCTGTCGAGCGACTAAGGGCGGTGGACGCTACGCAGCCAGCGCTTTGAGGACGTGCTCGGGGTCACGGGCAATGGCGGTGAGCAGCGCTTTCGCGGGGCCGGTCGGCTGACGAATTCCCTGCTCCCAATTGCGCAGTGTACCGACATCAATACGCAGCAGAACCGCGAACTTCGGCTGGCTCAGTCCAATCTGCTTACGCAATTCCTTGATGCTCGTTGGTTGCACCTCGAAGATGCGCGAAGGCTTCCGCTTGCCCGAGGCGATCTCGTCCATTTCCTTTACGGACGCGTACAGTTCATCGAAAAAACTCGTTTTCTTAGCCATTCCACTTCTCCACCACTTTCTTGAGTGCCGCTTTCTCGGCGGCCGACAGGTCATCCTTGCGCGATTTCGGATACAGCATGAGCAAGCGGATCTGCCAATCAGCGCAGAGCCAATAGTAGATCACTCGCACACCGCCACTCTTGCCGGTGCCAGGACGCTTCCAACGGAACTTGCGCAGTCCGCCCGTTCCCTGAATCACATCGCCCGCTTGCGGGTGGCGGACCAACGCGGCCTGCATCGCCGCGTATTCCTCATCTGGCAAGAGTTCGAGCACCTGACGCGTAAAGAGCGACGTCTCGATGAAAATCATCGACAGATAGTACACCACAGGTGTATGTACGTCAATGGTGTATTTGGAATGAAGCCCCCGGCAGGACTGCTTGGCGAGTGGCGGTATTCGTTCCCCGCTACACCGTCTCCAAGCGGGCGCAAAAATGCGGTGGCTGATACTGCCAGCAAATCCCTGAAGCAGCTGACCGTGGTGTCACGGCGCAGCTGCGTCAACGGCAGGCCCGGGAGGCGCTTCTTGGTACCTCCCTGTACCAAGACTGCATTGCGGGAAAGACGATCCAACGTGATTGGTCCATCGGAGCGGATGGCCGCGCAGCATCGCGCTCGGGAGCGTGCGCCAAATCCTGTGACCAAAGCGGGCTCATTTATCCGAGCAAAGCCGGGCTGATTTTGCCGAGCGTCGCAGGAGCAAGACCACCAGCATCAGTCTCGGCGAACACTTCGAGAGCTTCATCGACCAGCAGCTAGCCAGTGGGCGCTACGGGTCCGCGAGCGAAGTCATCCGCGCCAGCCTGCGCCTTCTCGAGGAGCGCGAGCACAAAATAGAGGGCCTTCGAAAGGCCTTGCTCGACGGCGAGCGCAGCGGTGACGTCGGCAAATTGGATATGCGCAAGATTAAATCGAAGGCCCGACGCGGCGCTAAATCCGGCTCGTGATGCGCACGAGCCATGTCCATGGATCAGCTGAGAGCGATCTTATCGATATCTGGCGATACTCGTTCGAGCAGTGGGGCGAGCTCCAGGCGGACAAGTATCTCGATGAGTTGGACAGCGAGATTGGGATGAAGCGCGACTACGTGCGCGTCGGATACCGCGTGTTGTTTGTAGGCAGTCACGCTGTCTATTACACGGTGACGCCTGATACTGTTCATATCATCCGAGTCTTGCACGGCAGCATGGATCCAGACAGACATCTGGAATAGAGAGATCCCTGCGGCTGTTCGTTCGCTTGCCCCAGTCACTCGCGCCCTATGACAGCTCAAGCTCAGGGTATGTCAACGAGTGCTTCGTGCCCTTTGCCGTCCGTCGCAGCGTCCGCTTTGGCGTCGGTCGGAATGACCGGAAGTGCAATTCTGCCTCGCGAATTCCGGGCAGTGCATGGCGACTCACGGTGATGGCCGGGACGCCCCCTCGGGGGGTATACATCGGGACTCTCATCGCCTTGCTCCGTTGGGTCGGCGTCGATAGCCAATGACCGGTGATGGCCGACAGTGACTATGCGCAACGGGGCGGTCCCGACCCTTTCCGGCCAGTGGCGACTCGCGGCTTTAGAGAAGGCAAAATGTCCTGATAATTCCTACGGCCGGCCGCTTCAGGCCTCGGGCTCAAGGCGTGCTGAGACTTCTGCCGAACGGCTCATGTAAGTGTGGCGTGTTATCTGATTGCCGTAGGGTACAGCTGAAAAAAGTGATCGCCGTCGTGCCGTAGAGCTTCCCGCTCCTCGCGCGGATGAGGGAGGCCGTAGGGTAATAGCCTTCACGTCCAGTGAACGAATGCAGTACTGTCTCTGCACCCGTTGGCGTAATGCTGAACACGGTCCCATGCCCTGCTACTCCGCCAGCCGTGGTTACCCCAAGTAAATTTCCGTCTCTCGCCTGGATGAGGCTCCCTTCGGGCTCGCGACCATCGCCCTTGATACCCCCAAAGGAGTGAAGCACTGTCTCGACGCCCGCGGGCGTGATTCTGTACACCGTGCCTTCATCGTCAGTGCCGCCCTTCATCGTGGTTCCATAAAAATTCCCGTCCCTCGCTTGGACGAGGTTCGCCCATGGCCGGGTGCCATCATCATGCGCGGTGCCGAATGCGTGTAATACGGCTTCCGCGCCCGCTGGTGTTACTTTGAATACAGTACCTCCGAAATGAGGACTACGCGCCGTGGCTGTAGTCGTTCCGTAGAAATTACCGTTTTTCCCTTGGATAAGTCTCGCCACCGGGGCGTAGCCATCGCCGCTGACACTCCCAAATGAGTGCAGCACAGTCTCTACACCGGCTGGCGTAATTTTGAATATCGTTCCATTGTTATAAGCGCCACCAGCTCTGGTTGTGCCGTAGAAATTGCCATCCCTCGTCTGCAGGAGGCTGGCAACAGGTGTAGATCCGTCAGAAGGGTTGAGGGGGTTCCCGAACGAGTACAGCACGCTTTCGACACCGGCAGACGTGATTTTGAAGACCGTTCCAACGCCCCACTGTCCACCATACATGGTCGTACCGTAGAAATTTCCGTCTCTCGCTCTAATAAGACCAGCAACAGGGTGGTAGCCGTCGCCATGGGTCGTTTTAAAGGAGTAAAGCACGGTTTCTGCACCTGCCGGGGTGATTTTATAGACCGTCCCCACTCCCCATTTTGCCCCGCCATTCGACTTTCCCCCCCAAAAAAGTCGTGCCATAGAAATTCCCGTCGCTCGCTTGCACGAGTTCACCTCTTGGATCGGGGCCGCCAGGAGGCTCGGAGCCGAAAGCTCCCAACTGTGACAGCAACTGACATGACGTCTTGTCTCCAACGTTGGAGTTACCTCGAGCGTTGCCCGTGCGGCGGTTACTGCCGATGGCTATCGCATTAAATGATGTGCTGTTGTTTGCCAAACCCAAACGATTGCTGCTCGAATCGGTGGCCGCGCCATTCGCAGGGAGCGCGAGGGAGTTTCGTCGGGCGTGGTTCACCACATCGTTTGTCTCTCCTATCGCCTTGGGCCAACCGCTCGGGAGAATCAGGATGGCCAAGCTAGCGGCTAAGCAGATTGATGCATGAGACGACTGCACGATGGTATCCAGCTTCCGGTGGAATTTTGGGAAGGGTGCCTACAACGATTCGATCATCGTGAGGTTCAGGCCGCGCAGTCAAGCCTGATTGGCGGCGCGCTCAGGGGTCGTCAGCCGGCGACCTCGCGTAGGCTGATCTCACGGCTGATCGAATGTGCTCAGAACAACATGCACGCCAATGTAGCACATGACACATTTATGGAACTTTGAAGCGACATTTGAACTTCCCGCGCAA
>CAWEXF010000004.1:0-259891 GCA_963812925.1 uncultured Pseudomonadota bacterium
TCGAGCTGCCAACGCTGCTCGAGCCTCTGCTGCCGGAGCTCGAGCTCGCTGTCTTCGTTGCCGACGCAGCGCCCGTCGTGCTACCGGACGCGGCACCCGCGGCGGTACCCGCGGTAGCGTTATGGGCTTTCCCGGCCAGCTTTGCATTGCTCTGCGCCGCGCCACCGGCCTGTGTAGTGCCGTGGGCGGTCCCCTGCGCAACAGACTTCCCGGCGCCGGTCGCAGGGCTGCGCAGACCCCTCAGTCCCTGACTCTGACTTGCCAGCGAGCCCTGCATCATGCCCCAGCCGCCGCCGTTGACTGCGCCGCCGGCAGGGCCGAACCGGCCGCCCATCGCGCCACCCATGGCACCGCCCGCACCGCCACGCAGAAGCTGCGCGTGCGCCGGCGCGGAGAAGGCAAACAGGGCAGCGACAGCGGCACTCGCGAAAAGATGATGAAGTTTCATGGTCGTTCTCCTCTCGAGGCCGCGGCCCATCCGCGACCTTCAAAGAGAACTACGACGGCCGCGGCCGAATTCATCCCGAAGCGGCCGACGATTTTCCGTTTGACTTATTCCGTGGATGCCGGCCGGGGCGAAGGCAGGCTGGCGCCCACCAGGCCGTAACCGAATACCGCATTGCGGCCCGTAGCACCAAGATGGATGGCAGCGCGTGCGAGCGCTTCGATCGCCGCATGGGCCGCAGCGGGATCGATTCCGGGCAACGGCCCCGGATCCCGCCCGGCCGCCGTGGTCTCCAGCTGCTCGGCCAGAAGACCGGCAACGAGTGGCGCGGCAAAGGATGTTCCGCGCACATTCTGGAAATCATCCGCCAGCGTGGCCGCCGGGATGTCGGCTCCGGGCGCGGCAAACATGACCTGCGGCCCGCGCTCCGCTTCGAAGATCACGCGCCGGCGGGCATCCACCGCGGTCACGCCTACCACACCCGGGTAGGCTGCCGGATAGAGCGGCGGTGCGGCCGGACCGTCATTGCCCACCGCGGCAACGATGAGAAATCCCTGCGCCACCGCACGAGCGACGGCCTGTTGCAGGAGCGCGTTGGGCGGCCCGACGAGACTCACATTGATGACCGGCACCCGCTCGCCGGTGAGCCATTCCAGAGCCGCGGCGATCGCATCGACGGCGCCGCCGGTGGGCTTGCCGCAGTACACATCCGCCGCATAGAGGGACACACCCGGCGCCGCCCCGCCAAAGCGCTCGGTACGGCCCACCATGAGCGAGGCCACCTCGGTGCCATGCGCGCTCGCTATCAGCGCGCCGCCGCAGCCGTGTCGATGGATCACGCCGCCCTGGAAGACGGGCTCTGCCGTTGCAACGCCGCCATCGATGAGCCCGAGCGAGGTTGCCTTGGCGCTTGCGAGGCCACCGGCGGCCGGTGGCGGAGCGCCGCGCCCGCTACTCGTCGCGCCGCTCTGCGTATAGACATTGTTGAAATCGTATGTGCCTCCGGGATCCAGCCTGCGCAGCAGAGTCAGTGCGCGGCTGGTGGCCATGCCGTGCGGCGCGCCGAGGACCACGACACGAATGCCGAGCCCGCCGAAAGAGCGCTCGCGCAGGACCGTGAATCCGGCACCGAGCCCGCGCGCCAGCGCCACATCCGTGGGTGAGAGCGCCAGCACTTCGCCGCGCACGATGGGATTGCCGTTCGGATCCGCCTCGAGCACATCCGCATGGCGTCGCAGGAGCTGCGCGATGAGAGCCTTGCGTGCGCCCTCCAGTAGGCCGAGCTCGTCGGTGGGGGGCGCCGGAAGCCCCAGGGCGGACGGCAACCCTCCCGGCACGCCGTTGGGCAGACCGGGCAGCCGTACCCGCGGCACACCGATCTGCGCCTCGGCCGCCGGACCCAGCAGCAGAATCGCGAGAAGTAGCACCCGAATCATGCCGCTACGCTAGTTGAATGTCCGCCCGCATGGAAGAAAATGGTCGCCACCAGCGTAGTACGATCGAGCAGCATGGACTCATCCGGCGAGGATCTAAGTGATCGCATCATCGAGCTTTTGCCGCGTCTGCGGCGGTTTGCGCGCTCCTTGGCGCGCAATGCCCAGGACGCGGACGATCTGGTGCAAGTCACGGCGGAGCGTGCCCTGGCGCACGCCGGGCAACTCCGTCCGGATCACTCCGTGGCAGGCTGGCTGTTCGGCATCATGCGCAACGCCTGGATCGACGAGGGCCGCAGCAGGCGCCGGCGCGAGTCGCTGCTCGAGCCGGAAGAGCTCGCCGAGCGCATCGGGGATCCGGCCGCGGCTGCGAACCAGGAGCTGCTCTGCCTGCAGGATGTCCTGTCGCGACTGCCGGAGGAGCAGCGCCTCGCCGTTGCCCTGGTCCTCGTGGAGGGTTTCTCCTACAAGGAGGCTGCCGCGATCATGGGTGTACCCGTGGGAACGCTGACCAGCCGGTTGGCGCGCGGCCGCGAGGCGCTGCAATCCATGTTGTCCGAGACTTCCGGAGCGCCGTCGTGACTCTCCCCGACGAGGTGCTCATGGCCTACGCGGACGATGAGCTCGATGCGCGAGCGCGGGCGGCCGTGGAGGCCGCAATGGCGGCGGACCCCGAGATCGCCCGCCGGATTGCGCAGCACAAGGCGCTGCGCAGCCGGGTTCACTCCGCCTTCGACAAGATTCTCGACGAGCCGGTGCCCGCGCGCTTGCTGCAGGTGGTGCGCAGCGAGCCATCCGGGTCCGGCACAAACAAGGTCGTGCAGCTGCGCCGGCGGCCGGTGCGGCGCTGGGCGTGGCCGCAGTGGACCGCCATGGCAGCAAGCCTGATCGTCGGTGTGATCGCGGGTCGGTTGGCGTTGGTTCGCTGGGGCACCGGACCGATCAGCATGAGAGGCGGCCAGGTCCTCGCGAGCGGCGCCCTGGCGGACGCGCTGTCGCATCAGCTCGCTGCCGATCAGTCCGCGGCCGCCCCGGTGCGGATCGGTGTCAGTTTTCGCGCGAAATCGGGCGAATATTGCCGGACGTTCACCTTGCGCCAAACCACCGCCCTGGGCGGACTCGCCTGCCGCGCAGCGGATGGCTGGCAGGTGCGCGTGTTGGCCGCAACGGAATCGCCCGGCGCCGGCTCGGGCCCATACCGGCAGGCTTCTTCATCCATGCCGACGGCGGTGATCACCGCCGTCGGCGATCTGATGACCGGCGAGCCGCTCGATGCGCGGGCGGAGGCCGCCGCGCGCGGGCAGAACTGGCAGCGCTGAGCGCGTGGCCGGCTGCGAGCTGGCGCGACCCGATGCGTTACCATGCGCAATGCTCTGGCTCAAGGCCTTCCACGTCGTCTTCGTCGTCACCTGGTTCGCCGGCCTTTTCTACCTGCCGCGACTTTTCGTCTACCACTGTGCCGCAACGGATACGCCCGGCCGCGAGCGTTTCGTGGTGATGGAGCGCCGCCTCTTCGCGCTGATGACGCTGGGTGGCGCGCTCGCCGTCGCGTTCGGCGTCGCGATGGTTGCCGCCGCGCCGACGTATCTGGATTTCCTCTGGCTGCGAGTCAAGCTCGTACTCGTGGCCGCGCTGATCGGCTATCACCTCTGGTGCTACAAGCTGATGACGGAATTTCGTGACGGCAGCGACCATCACTCGCAGCGCTGGTACCGCATATTCAACGAGTTGCCGGGCCTCCTCCTCATCGCCATCGTCGTGCTGGCGGTGGTCAAGCCTTGAGTCAGCTCTCCCCGCTCCAATAGCTCACCCGATCCTGCCAAGGAGTCCGCGCCGGCGGCGGCACGGAGTCGGCGGGGGCGGTGCCGAGGTAGAGAAATCCGACGATGGCATCTGCGGCTGCGAGACCGAGCGCCACTTTCACCACATCGTCATACGCGGCGTCACCCGTCTTCCACATGGCGCCAAATCCGAGTGCCGTGGCGGCGAGCATTATGTTTTGCGCCGCCGCGCCCGCGGTCAGTAGCTGCTCGACGGCTGGAATCCTGGCCTCGGCGTTACAGACGGCCGCCACGACGACGATGAGCGGAGCGCGCAGCGCCTTTTGCCGCTCCCGCTGCAGGTTCTCGGCGGTTGCCGCTGGGAGCTTGCGCCGCAGCTGATCGGCCATCAGCTCGCCCAGGCGTTCGCGTGCCGCGCCGCGAATCACGATGAAACGCCACGGGCGCAGGCGACCGTGATCAGGTGCACGCGCGGCGCACTCGAGCAGCAGCTCGAGGGCGCTCTCATCGGGAGCGGGGTCGGTGAGAGTCTTGGCAGAGCGGCGCTGCAGGAGGGTGTCGATTGCTTGCATGACCTCATTGTCCCAAATTAAACAGTGTAAAGTCAGTGTCATGGACCCGACCGCACAGCAAGAGCTCAAGGCCTCGATCCGCACCATTCCTGACTATCCGCGCGCCGGGATCCAGTTCAGGGACATCACCACCCTGCTCGGCAACGCACCGATGTTCCGCCGCACGGTGGACGAGCTGGTGCGGCCCTGGACGGGCTCCAAGGTCGATCGCGTCGCCGGTATCGAGGCGCGCGGCTTCATTCTGGGCGGCGCCGTCGCCCATCAGCTCGCCGCCGGCTTCGTCCCCATCCGCAAGAAGGGCAAGCTACCGCACGAGACCGTGCGCGTGGCCTACTCCCTGGAGTACGGCCTGGACGAGATCGAGATGCACCGCGACGGGGTGGCCCGCGGGGAGCGCATCATCCTGGTCGATGACCTCATCGCCACCGGCGGTACGGCCGAGGCGGCCGTGAAGCTGCTGCGCTCCCTCGGGGCCCAGATCCTGGCGGCCTGCTTCGTGATCGACCTGCCGGACCTCGGCGGCTCCCGCCGGCTGCAGGCACTCGACGTGCCGGTCCGGACCCTTGTCGCCTTTCAGGGACATTGACGCCCGCGCCAAGCCCCCGGGGGACGCTGTTCCAGCCCCGAAACATTACTTTACGGTCATTCACGGCCGTAGCCGCCGGGTTGCAGGGATAATGCGCGCCGCCGGGCCAGAGAGCCCGGGAGATTCCAGACTGCTCTCAATCCTCGCTATTTTTGGAGATGTCGATGCTCAAGAAGCTCCTCCCCGCCATCCTCGGCGCCCTGCTGGCTGCCAGCCCGGTCATCGCGGTGACGACCGCTGTCGCTGCTCCCCAGGCCGCGGCCTCGTCGGGCAGCATGAAGTCCACCCATCACAAGGCCCACAAGAAGTCTTCCCATCACGCGATGAAGAAGCACTCCAAGAAGAAGACCGCGCCGAAGAGCTGAGAGCTCTCGCGATCGAAAAAAGCCCCGCCCGATGCGGGGCTTTTTTTTTGCTCCGGGCAACTGTCTAATCGGTAATCTGCTCGGAGCCACGATGCCCACTGTGAAAGACCTGGAGAGCCTCGTCGAGGCCCGGACGCGTGAGCTTTCGGCTCTCTCGACACATCTGCAGGAGCTCGCCGAGGAGGAGAAATCGGAGCTCGCCCGCAATCTCCACGATGAGCTCGGCGGACTGCTGACGGCGGCAAAGATGGACCTCTCCTGGGTGCAAGCGCGCGTGACGGACCCCGCGCTGCAGGAGCGTCTGGCGCAACTCGGTGACGTTCTCGATGAGGCGATGGACCTCAAGCGCCGTGTGGTCGAGAACCTTCGACCCTCCCTGCTCGATCATTTCGGCCTGCCGACGGCGCTGCGCGCGTACGTGGATGCGGCATGCGCCAAGGCGGGACTGCGTGCGGAGCTCGATCTGCCCGAGGATGCCGCGCCGATGGCGAGGGACACGGCGATCGCTCTCTTCAGAATCGTCCAGGAAGGCGTCACCAACATCATCCGGCACGCCAGCGCGCGGTCGGTAGTGCTGCGATTCGCTCCCGAGAGCGATGCCTATCGGATCACCCTGAGAGACGACGGCAGCGGCTTCGATGCCGCCGATCCCAGGTTCCACGCGTCACACGGCATCGCCGGCATGCACCAGCGGGTGCGCGCGCTGGGCGGTCGCTTCGATATCGATTCGACCCCGGGCGCCGGCACGACCCTGCGTGTCAGTATTCCTCGTGGCGCCTGAATCAACGATGCTGGCCGTCGACCACGACGGCTTTCAACTGGGATATATCCCGCATCTTGTCGAGGAAATAGTCGGCGCCCGCCGCGAAGCAGTGGTCGCGCACGAAGTCCGATGCGTAATTGGTCAATACCACCACGAGTGGCTGGGCATCGGGCGGATAAAGCTGCCGGACCTGACGAATGACCGCCACGCCGTTGCCCTCGGCAAGCTCGATGTCGACCACGAGCACGTCGTAGGTGGCCTCCTGCAGGCGCAACAGCGCCTCGGACTGGGTCGCCGCCTGTGCCGTAATGGACACGCGCCCAGGCTCCGACAGCAGGTCCACCAGGCGTCGCGACAGCACCGCGGAGTCCTCGATGAGGAGTATGCGCCGCTCGGCCCTGGATGAGCCGTTACTGCCCGGGGATCGCGCTTGAGCGTCCACCACTTGCCTCACTGCAGCAGGTTGTTCTTGATGGCGTAGTAAGTGATGTCGGCGTTGGTCTTCATTCCCATCTTCTCCAGTATCCGCGTGCGGTAGGTGCTGACGGTCTTGACGCTGAGGAAGAGGTTGGCGGCGATTTCGGAAACACTGCGTCCCTCCGCTAGCTTGCAGAAGATCTGGAATTCCCGCTCGGAGAGCACGCTGTGTCGCGGCTCGCCCGGAGCGCCCTGCAGCCCGCTCACCAGCATTTCCGCCAGCTCCGGGCTCACGTAGCGGCCGCCGCGCTTCGCAGCGCGAATCGCACGACAGAGCTCGCCATCGTCGGCGCTCTTGCTCACGAAGCCACTCGCGCCTGCCCGCAGCACATTGAGCCCGTACTGGCTCTCCGGATAAGCGCTCAACACCAAGGTCGCCACGGATTCGTGGTGGGACTTGATCTGCCGGAGCACGTCGAGTCCCGACATGTCGGGAAGCGAGAGGTCCAGCAGCAGCACATCACATGGAGCGGTGCGCAGCAGCGTCAGGGCCTCGCGTCCCGTCTTCGCCTCACCGGCCCAGACGAAATCGGCTTGCGCCTCGATGATCTGCTTCAACCCAATCCGTACGAGCTGGTGATCGTCCGCAACTGCGACTCGAATGGCCGGCATCAGGGTAGACGCGTGATCGCGAGCAAGCCTATGGGACTTGCGGAAGCAGCTGTGGGGGCTGCAACGCAACGGGCTGTAGGAATCGTCCGACGCAGCCTCAACGCAGCGAATCCCGGCCGGTATCGGTCTCCTCGTCCTTGGACTGGGACGGGGCCCGGCTGCCGCCCGTATCCCTCCCATTGTAGGTCTCGAGACGGTTGTAGAGCGTCTTCAGGCTGACCCCCAGGATCTCCGCCGCCTTGCGCTTGACGTGCCCGCAGTACGCCAGCGTCGCCATCGTCACCCGGCGCTCCACCTCTTCCAGCGGGGTCCCGACGCGGATGGTGATGGTCGTTCCGTCGTCCGGCTTGGGCGGGGGCGCGTCGTTCAAGGTTATGTCACATTCGATGACATCGTCGGCCATGATGAAGGCGCGTTGCACGAAATTGCGCAGCTCGCGGACATTGCCCGGCCAGCCGTACTGATACAGACGGACCAGCGCATCGCGCGAGAACGTCTTGTGCGTCGCCTCGGCGCGGTTGAGGTCTTCGAGGAAGAACTGCGCCAGTTGCTCGATATCCGTCTCGCGATCGCGCAGCGGCGGCAGGCGGACGGGAAACACGTTCAGCCGGTGATAGAGATCCTCGCGCAGCTTGCCGTCGGTTACGGCTCTCTCCGGGTCGCGGTTGGTCGCGCAGATCACCCGTACGTCGCTGGCGATCGGCTGCGTGCCGCCAACGCGGTTGACGGCCCCGGTCTCGAGCACGCGCAACAGCTTCACCTGCAGCTCCATCGGCATCTCGGTGATCTCGTCGAGAAAGATGGTGCCGCCGTTGGCGCGCTCGAAGAACCCCTTGTGTTGCCGGTCGGCGCCGGTGAAGCTGCCGCGCTCGTGGCCGAAGAGCTCGCTCTCGATGAGCTGCGGCGCGACCGCGCCGCAGTTGAGCGGCAGGAAGGCGCTGGTGCGCCGCCGCGAAAGCTCGTGGATCGTCTGGGCCGCCAGCTCCTTGCCGGTGCCGCTCTCCCCGATCAACATGACCGTGGCCGAGGTCGGCGCCACGCGCGTCAGCTGGTCGTACAGCACCTGCATGCGCTGCGAGCTGCCGAGTATGCGGCCAAAGCGGCCCATGCGCCGCAGCTCGTCCCGCAGCTCGCCGATCTCGTGCTGCAGCGCGGAAGTTTTCTTTGCATGCCGCAGCACTGCCTGCACCCGCTCCAGGTCCGCGGGTTTTACCAGATAATCGCTGGCGCCCGCCCGCAGCGCCGCCACGGCGCTGTCGACGGTGGCATGGCCGGTAATGATGATGACTTCGGTCGCTTCCGGCTTATCGAGCTCACGCAGCAGCTCGATACCCTCTCCGTCCGGGAGCGCAAGGTCAGTCAGCAGCACGTCGGGACGCTGGCGGCCGAGCTCGATCCTGGCATCGCGCAAGGTTTGAGCGCGCGCCACCGTAAAGCCCTCCATGCGGGCCACCTCCTGCAGCCATTCCACTATGTCCGCGTCATCGTCGATGATCAAAGCATGTGCCATGTGCGCGCCTTAGCCCGTAAAGGGCGGTCAACTGTATGCTCTCCCCGGTGCGCCGCCAAGCGCGAGCGGAGCAGTGCCCCCCTCAAACGCGCCACACCCGTTCCAGTTCCCCGCCGCCGCCGGTCAGAGCGCCGCGCCCGGGCTGGGCCTCCTTGCCGTGAGCGCCGACACTGCACCAGCGATGACCGATACGACGATCACGACCAGCACGGCGCGTTCGAGTTGCCTCCCGAATGCCGGCGCCAGATCGTGGACGGGAATGAGCGCGAGACAATAGAGTGCCGCCGGGCCGCGCGCGGCGAAGAGCCCGATCATACGCCGTTGCGCCGACGTTACCGCCGATTGGCCGAGACCGAGGCGCACCGCCAACGGCCTCACCAGGATCAACAGCGCCGCCGCATAGAGTACCGCACGCGAAGTGAAGCCCCCGGTACCGAGCAGCGCGCCGAGCAACACCATCACGACGACTGTCGCGCCCCGCTCCGCCTGGCCGGCGAACTTGAGCACACGCGCTCCGAGCGGTTGTTTGCGCGTGACCCGCCGGCGGCCGCCGTGCGATAGCGCCAGCCCGGCGCAGAGAGCGGCCAGAAGCGCATCCGTGCGCAGAGCGAGCGCACAGATATAGGCGAGCACCCCGGTGGCGAATACGATCATCTCCTCGAGCAGGTCCCCCTTGCGGTCGCGATCTATCAACGCCAGCCAGCGCGACGCGGCCATGCCGATCAGCCAGCCGACGGCCGCGCCGCCGGCAAGAGCCCAGAAGAGGGTGAGCGTCAGTGAGCCGAGCACGACGCCGCCCGCGGCCGTCAAGCCCATCCGCGTCAGCAACAACACGACTACCGGCGCAGCGATCGCGCTCGTGATCGCACCCTCCGACGCAAGAGCGAACGGTACCGACTCTTGTTCGCCCTCTCCTGAAGCGTGCGCATCCGACGCCAGCACTGCATCGGTGGGCGCGAGGATGGCGGCCAATAGCGCGGCCGGCAGCAGACTCATCCCGAAGATCAGGTGTGCCGCCCCGGCCGACAGCAGCGCCGCGGAGACGGTCGTGAGCGAGGCGAGCTGCAACGTCGGCCGCCAGGGTGCCCACTCGAGCGGCGCGCGCAAGCGCAGACCCGCGCAAAACAGGCATATCAACAGAACAGCTTCGCTCAGCGACTGGATGAGCGCGCCATCCTCGGAGAGCTGCGGCTCGATGAGCTTCAGCCCCAGGGGGCCCACGAGCAGCCCCACACCGATCCCGACAATGACCGGGCTGGTGGACCACCGTGTCAGGGGGAACTCGGCCCTAGTGTTGACCTGCTTGTGCACCGGGAGCCGCCGCATCGCCGCGGACAGGTCGCTGTAGGCGACAGCCGCGGATCGCATCGTGAGTGCTCATCAGGACCTCGAACTGGCGCAGCACGGCGTCGTGCACGAAATCCGGGAGGCGATCGTCCAACGCGTTGCGATACGCCTCCAGAATCCAGCTCTCGCCGCGCTCGCAGACATCGAGAATAGCCCCATCTTCGCCGCGTGCAAGAGCGGCGCGCAAACCAGTCCAGCCGCTGCGCCAGATCCTGGCCCCCGCGCCGTAGGCCTGAGGCTCGCCGCCCAGCCGCTCGACCAATGCCTCCAGCTCGCCGATGGCTGCGACGCATTCGGCGCCGCCCCGGACACAAAGCTCGCCCAAAGGGCCCGGGCCGACCGACGCGGCGCAAAGCCCCAGCGCCTTCTCGCTGTCCCGGTGAACGGATATGAGTTCGCGCAGCGCTACTATTGTGTACTTATGGCTCATGCGCCCCCCTTGGAGGTCCCGCTGACGCGAGTGCGGCGCCGCGGCTGAGGAAACGAGCGGATGCTTAAGCAGGAGATGTGCCAGGTGCCCCGGCAGGGCCCTGGCCCTACCAGCGACGCCAGCTCGGCTGCTGCCTGCCGTGCTTTGGCTGCACAATTTTCACGTGCTCTACCTTTTTACAGAGGATGGCGGCCGCCCGGGGCCCTGGGACCCCTATTAGACGGCTGGGACCACACTGGCATACCCGTTGCATTAGGTGGCTAGACCCCCCGTTTGGCGGGCTGTCGTGCGACCAGCCCGCTTTTTTTTGCCTTTTATCTGCACCTTGCTTTCGCGGGGCACCAGGTTCAGATTCCGCTCTCATCTCATCTAGTGCGAGCGGAGGGTCTCCAATGCATCAGATGGTGAGTACGGAGCAGGCTACCGCAATACACCAGGCGCTCATCTCCGTGCAGAGCGCCGTCACGGTGATGACGTTTCCGCGGTGCGATCAGGAGGATCTCATCGAGCTCATCGACAGGGTGGAGGAGCAGCTCCACTGCTCTCACCCCAACACCGCGCTCATGTGTACCTTCCTCAATTCCATCGCCCGCAGCCTGCGCGCACAGCCGGAGGCGCGCGCGGCTTGCCTCACGATCGAGCAGGCGATCGAGGCCGCCGGCATGCCGAGCACCTGGCAATCAGGAATTTGAGCTGGCGCGCCCGACAGCCAGGCGCCTCACCAAAGGCACGAAGGTCTCGAAGTCCACCGGCTTCGGCACGTGGAGATCGAATCCCGCATCCATCGCGGCCGCGACATCGCTGCGGGACGCGTGGCCGGTCACGGCGATGGCGAGCATGCGTTTGCCCTCGCGGCTCGAGCGCAGCTTGCGCACCAGAGAGTAGCCATCCTCCTCCGGCATACCGATGTCGGTGACCATGATGTCGAAGTGCGCGCCCGCTGCCTGCAGCTGCCGCAGCGCGGCGGGCGCGGAATCGGTTACGGTGACCGAGGCGCCCTCGAGCTGCAGCATCTCCGCCACCGTCGTGCGCGCTTCCAATTCATCGTCCACGACCAGGAACGACAGTCCCTCGAGCGTCCGCCGCCGTTGTGGCGGCTCGCCCTCCGCGCCGTCGGCCCTCGAGGACGATGACGCCGCCGATCGGCCGCTTGGCAAGCGGACGCTGAAGGTTGCGCCAGCACCCGCTCCGGCGCTGTGCGCGGAGACGCAACCGCCATGCAGGGCGACGATCTCTCGGACCAGCGTCAGGCCGAGCCCGAGCCCGGAAACCCGACGGCTGCTCGGGTCATCACCCTGTCTGAAGCGGTCGAAGATGTGCGGCAGCAGCTCTGGCGTCATGCCCTGACCCGTGTCCGCCACAGTGAGCTCGGTGAATTCGCCGTCCTCACGCAGCCTCACGGTGACCCGGCCGCCATTGCCCGTGAACTTGATGGCGTTCGAAAGCAGGTTGCCCACCACCTGCTGCAGACGATCCGGGTCGCCGCGCAGCTCGCCGGCGCCCGGCGCGAACCGGCTCTCGATCTCGATGCCCTTTGCGGCAGCCGCGGGCCGCGCGACATCGATGGCAAGCCGCGCCACGCGCGCGAGCTGCATCGGACGCGTCTCCACTTCGAGCTTGCCGGTGCTCGCACGCCCGAGATCCAGCAGATCATTCACCATTTTCAACTGTGCCTTCGCGCTCTGCTCGACGCGGGGCGCGATCGCGGCGACTTCCGGATCCTGGCCGCACTTCAGGGCGAGAATGCGGTTCCAGCCGAGGATCGCATTGAGCGGCGAGCGCAGCTCGTGCGAGATCACGGAGAGGAACTCGTCCTTGGCGCGGTGCTCGCTCGTCACGTTGCGCGATGTGATGACGAGATCGGCGGATCCGGCATCGTCACCGCCGCTAACGACACAGCCGCGCAACGCGAGCCAGCGCACGTCCTCGTTTCGGTCGCCCGGCCGCACCCGCACCGTGACGTCGAGTGGAGCTGCGCCTGCCAGCGCCTGCCGCACCGCCTCGCCGAACCGTCCGCGATCGCCGACATCCACGCGTGACTCGACTGCATCCCACGACAACACTTCGTCCGGTGGCCAGCCCCACTCCGCCTTGAATTGCGAGTTGGCCTGGAGCACGCGACCAGCGGCCCGCAATCGGCAGTAACCGATGTGGCCGGCGCCGAGCACCGTCTCCAGCTCATCCCTGCGGCGCGCGAGGCGCTCCCACTCGGCCAGCGGCGCACGCAGAGCCGGACTGACCGTGCGTGCCGCATCTAAGCGGGAACCGGGTTCGTCGTCGTGAATTGATGTCATGTCGCTCGTACGGGAGTTTGAGCCAGGGCTGGGCGCACTGGCGTTCTTACACGCCCTTGCAAGTTCTCCCCGGGGGCATGGCGCGCCGTCGAGGCAGGGGCGGTGCCGACTTGTGAGAGAGGGTTCCTCTAATGTCCAATGCCGTATTGGGACTGCGCCTGAAGCAGCAGCTCACGCTGACACCTCGGCTGCAGCAGTCAGTAAAGTTGCTGCAACTTTCCGCTCTGGAATGTGTGCAAGAACTGCACCAGGCGATCGCGCAGAATCCCTTCCTGGAGGAGAGCGCGGAGCCGGCGGAAGCCTCCGATTCGCGATCGGAACAGGAGCCGGCCGAGGATAGCTCCCGGGACGACCTCGATTTCTCGACCAGCGGCGGTGGTGGCGGTGGCGGCGAGGAGACGCCCGATTGGACGGAATGGACCGCTTCTCCCTCGACCCTGCATGACTCGCTGCGCGAGCAGTTGCTGCTCCTGGGATTGACGGAGCGCGATCACGTGCTCGCGAACCTGGTCGTGGACGCCCTGGACGATGACGGCTTCCTACGCCTGCCGCTAGAGGATGTCGCGGCGCTGGCGCCCGGCGCGGCGCCGGGAGAGGTCGAGACGGCACTCCGCATCGTCCAGACGCTCGAGCCGAGCGGCATCGCGGCGCGCAGCCTCGGCGAGTGCCTCGCGCTGCAGGTCGAGGCGATGGACCGGGACACTCCCGGCCGCAGCATCGCCCTCGATGTGGTACAGAACAGGCTGTCGCTGATGGCGGCGAGAGACAACACCCGTCTGCTCGATGCGCTCGGCTGCTCGGAGGAGGAGCTGCGCCTCGCCATGGAATTGATCCGCAGCCTCGATCCGCGCCCAGGCTCGAAGGTCGGCACTTTCGAGCCGCGCGCGATCGTTCCCGACGTGATCGTCCGCAAGGAGAAGAAACGGTGGCTGGTCACGGTCAACTCGGCCATCTACCCGCGCATTCGCGTGAATCAACAGTATGCGGATTACTTCCGCCACGCGCGCGACGGCGAGAGCGCACTGCTCGCCCAGCATCTGCAGGAGGCTCGCTGGCTGGTGCGCAATCTCGAGCAGCGTTTCCTGACCATTCAGCGCGTGGCCGAGGCAGTGGTCGCGCGGCAGCGGAATTTCTTCGAATACGGCGACCTCGCCATGCGGCCGCTCACGCTGCGCGAGATCGCCGACGAGCTCGGGCTGCATGAATCGACGGTGTCGCGCGCTACCAGCCACAAGTTCATGGCGACACCGCGCGGCGTGGTCGCCTTCAAGCGCTTCTTCTCCCGCCAGCTCGCCACGACGAGCGGTGGCTCGTGCTCCGCCACCGCCATAAGGGCGCTGCTGCGGGAGTTCATCGCGGCCGAGGACCGGCGCAACCCGCTGTCCGACGTCCAGCTGACGGAGCTGCTCGCCAACCGCGGCGTGAAGGTCGCCCGCCGCACGGTGACCAAGTATCGCCGCTCCATGCAGCTCCCCGCCGTCGACTTCCGCCGCGCCTAGCTCAGGTAGGAATCGTCCGACACCAGCTTGGGAGCCTGAGCCGGTCCATTTCGCACCCTGGCCGACTTCAGCGCCACGCGGCAGCAAGTAACTTGCCGCCATGAGCACTGAAAACCACATCGAACCCCAATACGGGGCCGAACACGGGCTGCAAATGGTGACCGACGACATGGTGGCTCTGGTGCCACAGCTTCACACCTTTGCCCGCTCACTCTGCCGCGACGGCGTCCGCGCCGATGACCTGGTACAGGAAGCGCTGATGCGCGCTATCAATAACATCCAGCGCTTCAAGCCGGGGACCAACCTCAAGGCGTGGTTGTTCACCATCGTGCGCAATGAGCATTACTCGCAGCTCCGGCGCGGCAAGTTCGAGGCGCAGGGCATGGATATCGAGCTGCTGCCCGAGCCGAGCGTGCCGCCGGACCACGACGGCAAGCTCGAGCTCCGGGATCTGAATCGCGCCCTCGGCTCGCTGTCGCCGGGCCAGCGCACGGCTCTCATCCTGGTGAGCGTGAGCGGCTTCTCGTACGAGGAGGCGGCGGAAATCTGCGGCTGCGCGGTGGGAACGATCAAGAGCCGCGTCGCCCGCGCGCGCGAAACCCTCCTCGAGATGCTGGAGGGGCGCCAACCGATGGCCGCTGCGCCGGACGAGGAATACGTAAGTCTCTCAATGGGACATCATCCTCCACTGGCGCAGAGTCGGCATGCTGCCGCTTTGGGCGGCGAGGCATTGCACGGCGTTTGATCTTGCGCCCCGGGAACGGCCCGGGGCCGCTCTTTGATTTGCTTTCGGGCTGACAAAAGCCCGGACACGGGCCTGGCCGCCTAACATTACAATGCGGCCATGCAGCCGCTCAGCCAGGTTCTGATTCTTCTCGCCGTCGCGGTGCTGCTCGTTACGGTTGCCCGCCGGCTCGGGCTGCCGACGACCATTCCTTATCTTCTGGTGGGCCTGGCGCTGGGTCCGCATGCGCTTGCGGTCGTGAACAGCACCGCCACGACGGAGCTCCTCGCCGAGCTTGGAGTCGTGTTCCTTCTCTTTACGCTCGGCCTCGAGTTTGCCCTGCCGCGCATGATCGCCATGCGGCGCGAGGTATTCGGACTGGGCGCGGCGCAAGTCGCCGCCACCGCGACGGTCTTCGCCAGCCTGGCGCGGTTCGGCGGCATTCCCTGGCCGGCGGCCATCGTGGTGGGCGGCGCGCTCGCCATGAGCTCCACCGCCATCCTCCTGCACCAGCTCACCGAGCGCGCCGAGCTCAACCGCACCCACGGTCGGCTCGCATTCAGCATGCTTCTGTTTCAGGACCTCGCCTTCGTCCCGTTCCTCGCGCTGGCCTCGGCCCTGGCGGCCGGGCCCGGGCACCTCGACGAGCGCGCCGTCCTCGAGGCGGTGGCCGGCGGTGTGCTTGCGATCGGGGCGGTGCTCGCGGCCGGGCATTGGCTGCTGCGGCCGCTCTTCCGGGAGATGGCCCACAGCCGCCTGCGGGAACTGTTCACCCTTGCCGTGCTGCTGGTGGTGCTGGCGGCCGCCTGGGTATCGAGCCTCGCCAGGCTGTCTCCGGGCCTGGGCGCGTTTCTGGCCGGCATGATGCTCGCCGAGACCGAGTACCGGCATCAGATCGAGTCGGTGATCCGGCCGTTTCGCGACATCCTGCTCGGCCTGTTCTTCGTCTCGGTCGGGATGCTGCTCGATGTGCGTCTGCTGGCCGGAGAGGCGGCGACGGTCGTCTTGTGGCTCACCGCCATCGTCATCCTGAAGACCACGGTCGCGACGCTCGTCGCCCGTCCCTTCACCGGATCGCGATTCAAGGCACTGCGCACCGGTATCGTCATCTCCATCGGCGGTGAGTTCGGCGTCGCCCTCACCACGATCGCGCTCGCGACGGGTCTCATCCCGACGGACTTTGGCCAGCCGCTTCTCGTGGCAATCGTCCTCTCCATGATCCTGAGCCCGCTCCTCATCAACAACAACAAGCGCATCGCGCGCCTGCTGTTGCGCGAATCGGGACCGCCGCGCACCGCCTTCGAGCGTGAAAGCGCCGCGACGGGAGAGATCGGTATGCGCGAGCACGTCATTCTCTGCGGATTCGGGCGCGTCGGTCAGAACGTGGCTCGCGTGCTCGAGTCGCAGGGTTTCGAATACATCGCCCTCGATCTGGACCCGGCGCGCATCGCCGCCGCGCGCCAGGCCGGCGACCCGGTCATGTTCGGCGACTCGGCCGATGAGCAGATTTTGGCCAAGGCCGGCCTCGAGACTGCAACGGCGGTGGTGATTAGCTTCTCGGACTCGGCCACCTCCGTCGGCATCCTACGCAGCATCCGCCGGGCGCGACCCGACGTGCCCATCCTGGTGCGCACGCAGGACGACACTCGGATCAAGGAACTGCAGGAGGCCGGCGCGACTGAGGTCGTGCCGGAGACCTTCGAAGCCAGTCTGATGCTGGTGTCACACGTGTTGATCCTCCTGCACGTGCCGGTGTCGCGCGTGGTCCGCACGATGGGCGACATCCGCAGCCACCGCTACTCCGTCCTGAGAAACATCATCCGCCGCGGCGATGCGCGGCCGCTGGATGATAGCCACGAGTATCGCGAAGAGATCAAGTCGGTGGTCGTGCCGCCGGGCGCCTGGGCGGTGGGTCGGACGCTGCGCGACGTGCGCGGCCGCGGCGTCGGCGTGACCTTCACCGGCATCCGCCGGCAGGGGATACTGGGACGCGAGCCGGGCGGCGACACCGTGCTGCGCGACGGCGACGTCGTGGTTCTCTACGGGCAGCCGGAAGAGCTCGAGCGTGCCGAGTCTGTCCTCCTTGCTGGATAGCGCGCGCACCTCCCTGTGCCTGGTCTCCCTGCTACCATTGCCGGCTCACGTGATCCGCAACGACATCCATTTTCCCTCGAAGCACGAAGCCCTGCGCGAGGACGTGCACGCGCTCGGCGCGCTCGTCGGGGAAATTCTGCTCGAGCAGGGCGGCCTGCAGCTCTTTGAGCTGGTGGAGCTCGACCGCCAGGCCGCCATCCGCCGCCGCAACGGCGACGAGCAGGCGCGTCTCGAGCTGACGTGTTCCGTCCGCGACCGGCCGCCGCAGCTCGCGCGCGACCTGGTCCGTGCCTTCTCCATGTGGTTCCAGGCTGTGAACCTCGCAGAGAAAGTGCACCGCATCCGCCGCCGCCGTACCTATTTCCGCCAGGACAGCGGCCGCCCGCAGCCGTCCGGCGTGGAAGATGCCATCGGCGCGCTGAAAAGCCGTGGTCTGAGCTTCGAGGAAGTGCTGGCGCTGCTCGGCAGCCTGCGCATCGAGCCCGTGTTCGCCGCGCATTCCATGGAATCGACCCGCCGCACCCTGCTGCGCAAGCAGCAGCGGGTGGCGCAGCACCTGCTCGACCGGCTCGATCCGATGCTGACACCGCAGGATTCGCGCAATCTCTGGAGCAGCATCCGCATCGAGCTGACCGCCGCCTGGCAGACCGAGGAGCTGCCGCGTGAGCGGCTGACCGTCGGCGATGAGCGCGAGCAGGTCCTCTTCTATCTGATCGAGATCCTGTATCGCGTGGTGCCCGCCTTCTACGAGGAGATCGCGCAGGCACTCGAGAAGCGCTACGGCGTTCCCGCCGATTCCATCGAACTGCCGCCCATCCTGCGCTTCGGCTCCTGGGTAGGCGGCGATATGGACGGCAACCCGGACGTACACGCCAAGACGATTCGTGAGACGCTCGCCCGGCAGCAGCAGATGATCCTCAACAGCTATTTCGGGGACTGCCGCACCCTGTCGCAAAGACTTTCCCAGAGCGCTGGACGCGTAGCGGTATCCGCGGAGCTGACTCAGCGGATGGAGGATTACATGACCATGGCGCCGGGCGCGCGCAACATGACGCCGGCCCGGCACGACCGCATGCCGTATCGCGTATTTCTGGCGCAGATCGGCGAGCGGCTGCGCCTGGCTTATGAGGGGCGCGCCAACGGCTACGAGAGCGCGCGCCAGTTCCGCGACGACATCAAGATCATCGCCACGAGTCTCGCCGCCAACAAGGGCGCCAACGCCGGGCTGTTCTACATTCGCAGGCTCCTGCGCCGCATCGACACCTTCGGCTTCCACCTGGCCAGCCTCGACGTCCGCCAGCACGCGGGTGTGCTCCACGAGAGCATCGCGCGCGGCATCGACGATCCCAAGTGGCCCGGACGTTCCGGCGCCGAGCGGGGCCGCCTGCTCGCGGATATGCTGCAAAAGGATGCAGGTCCAAGGGCCGAGCTGGACGCGCTCGGCAAACGCAATCTTGCCGTCTTCGAGGCATTCGCCCAAGCCAGACATCGCTACGGACCTGAGGCCGTTGGTTACTTCATAGTGAGCGGAACGCGCGGCGCGGATGATGTCCTCGCGGCTCTGACGCTCGCGCGCTGGGCGTCGGCGTACGACAAGCGCACCGGCCAGGTCGCGCTCGACATCGCGCCCCAATTCGAGTCCCTGGACGCGTTGGAGCGATGCGGCGGCATCCTGCGGCAGCTCCTGAGCGAGCCCGTCTATCGGCGCCATCTCGAGGCTCACGGCCGGCGCCAGTGTGTGTTGCTCGGCTACTCCGATAGCAACAAGGAGGGTGGACTGTGCGCATCGCGCTTTGCGATCCATCAGGCGCAGCGCGCGCTGGCGGAGATGCACGAGCACGACGGCGAGAGTTACATCGTGTTCCATGCGCGCGGTGGCAGCATCGCTCGCGGCGGCGGTCGCATCGATGGGCTGGTCAAAGCGGCCCCGCCCGGCGCCCTCAACGGGATCCTGCGAGTGCGCGAGCAGGGCGAGACGGTCAAGCAGGGCTATGGCCTGAGGCCGATCGCGATGCGGACGCTGGAGCGTGCCTTCAACGCGTTGAGCCTCGCGACCGTGTCGGGCCGCCAGGCCGCCGGGCAGGAAGCCGGCGCGGAGGGGCAGTCGGCGGCGCACCTCGAGTGCGCCGCGACGTTGGCCGAGGCGAGCCGGGAGACCTACCGGCAGCTCGTATTCGGCGACCGCGAGTTCCACGATTACTTCCGGGCCGTGACGCCCATCGACGTGATCGAGCGGATGCAGGTCGGCTCGCGGCCCGTGCACCGCGAGGACGGCCGCAGCATAGAGGGCCTGCTGCCGGTTCCTTGGGTGTTTGCATGGACGCAGACGCGCCACATGCTGCCCGGCTGGTTCGGTGCCGGCACCGGGCTTACAGCGGCCATCGAGCGCCATGGGGCGGAGCGGATGCGTGCCGCGTATGCGGAGTGGTTCTTCCTGCGCAGCCTGATCGATGACGTGGAGACGATGCTGGCCCGCGCCGATCTCGAGATCGCGGCCGCCTATGACGTGCTCGTACCGGGGCCGTTGCGGCGGTTCTCGGCCGTGATCCGCGCCGAGTACGACAAGGCGTGCGAGCGCGTGCTGTGGTTGAAGGGCACCACGAGCCTGCTCGATGGCGAGCCCACGCTGCAGCGCTCCATCAGGCTGCGCAACCCCTATATCGATCCGATGAACCTCATGCAGGTGGACCTGTTGCAGCGCTGGCGCGCCGGCGGCCGCGGCGACCGCGATCTCTTCGAGGCGCTGCTGACCAGCGCGGGCGGCATTGCGCAGGGGCTGCAGAGCATCGCTTGAGGACGAGGGCCAAATGAGCGACAGCATCACGATCCGGCCGGCAAGCCGCGACGACGTCCCCCTCGTGTTGGAATTCATCCGCGACCTCGCGCGCTACGAGCGGCTGGAGCACGAGGTGACGGCTTCCGAGGCGCAGTTGCGCGACGCGCTCTTCGGCGAGCGCCGTTACGCCGAGGTGGTGTTCGCCTGCAGCGGCGGCGAGCCCGTGGGGTTCGCCCTCTTCTTCCACAACTTCTCGACCTTCAAGGGTCGTCCGGGAATCTACCTGGAGGATCTCTTCGTGCGCCCGGAGGCGCGCGGCCACGGCGTCGGCAGGCAGCTGCTCGCATACCTGGCGCGCACGGCGGTGGAGCGGGGCTGTGCGCGGCTGGAATGGGCTGTGCTCGACTGGAACGAGCCCTCCATCGGCTTCTATCGCAGCCTCGGCGCCGTACCGCTGGACGAGTGGACCATATTTCGCCTGACGGGCGAGTCGCTCGCGCTACTGGCCGGAAGCGCTCGCGCGCATGGCTAACGGAGATTCCGGAGCCGGCGCGGGCGCAGGCGCTCCCGGCGGCGGCGCCAGCCCCTTGGAATAAATGACGCGCCCGTTGGGGTCGACGAAGATCGCGTCGTATTGCGGCATGCCGTTGATGATTGCCAGCGTCTTCGCCGGGCCGAGCACGAACGCAGTTTTCGACATGCCATCGGTCTGAGTCGCCGTGGGCGCGATGATCGAGGCGCTGCGCACCAGCTGCGCGGAGTGCCCGGTGAACGGGCTGATGATGTGATCGTAGCGCACGCCGTTCTGCACGAAGCCGCGGAAGTAGTCTCCCGAGGTCGAGATGGCTTCGTTGACGATGGGCACCATGGTCACGATCTTGTGCAGATCCCACGGATCCTTGATGGCGACCATCCAGGGGCGGCCCCTGCGGTCCCCCAGTATCCGGGTATCACCCCCGGCCGTCACGAGCGCGTGCCGGATCCCCATCGCCTGCAGAATGTAGATACCCTGGTCGACCACATAACCTTTCGCGATGCCGCCCAGGCCGATCGCCATGCCGGGCCGGGCGAAGGCGACGCTGTGCTGGCGGTCATCGAGGATGAGCTGGCGCCAGCCGACGGTCGGCAGCAGCGCCTTGATCTGGGCGTCGGTTGGATGGATGTGGCGCCGGAAGTCATAGAGCCGCCAGACGGACTCCATGGTGATGTCGAACGCGCCGTCGGTGATTTGCGAGTAGTGGGTCGAGAGCTTGATGAGGTTGTAGAGCTCCGGGCTCACCACCACCGGGTGCTGCGCTCCATGCTCGTTGATCCGTGAGAGCTCGCTATCGGGCTTGAAGTCGCTCATCACATCGTCGACATGATGCATCTCGGCCATCACGGCATCGATGGCCTGGTTGGCATGCGTCGGATTCGTGTCCCACAGCTCGACGTAGATGTCCGTGGTCATGACGGATTCGTCGCGGGAATACCACGCTGCCCGGGCCAGCGAGGGCGCAACGGCCAGACACAGGATGCAGCCGGCGAGCGCCGCCAGCCGCCGCACGGCAATTCCGTCACTGCTTTTCATCGATCCCCCGGGGCGTCAGGCCGGGAAGAAGTCGATCGGCTTGGTCGCGGTGGTCGGATCGACCTTTTCCGGCTCAAAGCGGAACAGCATTACGCGCGCGACGATCTCGCGCTCGAGCGCGGGATCGTGCAGCTCGCTCGAGACGACCCGGCACCGCGTCACCTCGCCGCTCGAAGCGATGGTGAACTGTATCACGAGCTTGCCTTGCAACATCGGGTTCATGCGCAGCGCCCGCTCGTACAGGGCGTAGATCGCGCCCTTGTTGCGGTCGAAGACCATCGCGATCTCTTCCTCCGAGCGGCCGGCGGAGCCGCCCCGGCCGTTGGATGGCGCGCCGGCGTTGAGACCCGACTGCATGATGGCGGAGGTGACCCTGGCAGCATCCGTTCCGTGCAGCGATCCTGCGCCGCCGCCGAAGCCGCGGCTCATGGGTGCGGCGGTTATCCCGGCGCTCGCCTCACCTGCCCGCGAGGTGATGAGAGAGCGCTCGGCGTGGGATTCGGCGTGGACTGCGCCGGTCAGATTTTTGGTCTCGTCCGGCGTATCTGACATCTGCTGGCGCAACGCGGCGAGCTGGTCCTTGAATTTATCGATGGACCGCTCGGCACGCTCGTGCGCGAGGTCGGCGCGCTCGGGAACCGGACGGGCGGCTTCCTTTGCAGTGGGCCGCGGCGTGACTCTCGGCTTCTCGATCGGCTTCGGAGGCGCCGGCGGCTTCAATTTCTGCTCGATCATTATCCGCGCGAGCTGCGGCGGCACTTCCGTCTCCACGGCCGTGGGCTCGGGCGTCGGCAAAAGCGGGATCGCCACTCCGAGGATCGCAACGATGATGAGAAGCGTCCGCAGAATGCGGCGAAAACGCCGGCTGGACTCGGGATCCCCGTCCCAAGCTAGCTCGTACACACGATGATAGGCGGCAAGAGCCATGTGCAGCTTCGGTTCGGTCTTAGGACGATCTCAGCTCGGCGGCAGTCACCGCCTTTTCCTTCTCGAGCACGGCCAGCGCGATGTGGCTGTAGTCGGCTCCGGTGCAGGTCGACATGACTTTCTTCAACACCGCATAGGGCAACGTCTTGTCCGCCATGATGGTCAGCTCGCGATGGGCGGGGTCCGCGCCGGTGGTCGTCGCGCCGACGACCTGTTGACTGTCGAGAGCGGCCCGCAGCGAGGCGATTTCATCGCCGCTCTGCGCCAGAACCTGCGGCACCGTGGCGACGCGCTGTCCCTGCACATAGATATCGGTCCTGGTGACCGTCACCACCACCGTGGGGTGCGGCGACTGTTGCGCGATCGACTCCGGCAGGGGGATGGCCTTGGCGTTGTGGATCACCTCCACCTGGGTCGCATACACCAGCAGGAATGCGACCATCACCGTGAGGATGTCGATGAACGGAACGAGGTTGAGCTCCGCATCGGCCCGGTGGCGCACGTGATGCTGTGCCATCCGGCGCGCGCGATTGGACATGCTCATCGTGTCACCTGCGCGACCGGCGGCGCATCGCCGACGGAGATATCGGGAAAGAGCTCCGCCTGCACGGTGCTCAAGCCGTTGTTCGCTTCGAAGACCCGCACGTGATCCATCACCTGCACCAGGATGTCGTAGGGCGTGTCCGGCTCGAGCAGGATGCTGGCCGCGGTCATGTTCGGAAAGCGGGCTTTGACCTGCTCCAGATACTGGGTGAGTCCCGCGTAGTCATAGCCCTGCGCGTTGTTGGGAAACGTTGCCAGCGGCCCGCTGTTGCGGTCCGCGACCTGCAGCAGATCCTTGCGCACCATCACCTCCAGCACCAGGCCCGGCGGCGGCTGGCGGAAGTCCGACTGCGGCGCCGGCAGGTGCAGCTGCAGGATCACCGTATGGGAGAACACGGCAGTCATGAGCAGAAACGTGACCAGCACCGTGAAGATGTCGATCATCGACACGAGCATCAGCCCGCTGGACTTGCGCTGGTGCCTCAGGAGCTTGCGCGCCTGATAGGAGCGGCGCATGGGGGTCTCCTAGTCGGTTGCTGTGCGAGGCGAACGGCGGCCTTGATCAGGCCACGGCCGGAGCCGGGGCTTTCGCTCTCGCGGCGGGCTGCGCGGCCAGGGTCGGCGCCGTCTTGCGCTCGGTAATGGCGTTCAGGAATTTCACCGAGGCCATTTCGAGACTGTCGATCAACTCCGTGGTCTTGGTCTGGATCACCGCGTGTATGAGCAGGAGCGGTACCGCCGTCATCAGTCCGAACGCGGTGCAGTTCATCGCCACGGAGATGCTCGCCGACAGCAGGTTGGCCTTCTGCGCCGGATCGATGGTCGCGACCGCGGCGAAGGCCCTGATGAGACCCATGACGGTGCCCAGCAGTCCGAGGAGAGTGGCGAGGTTGGCGAAAGTCGCGATGTAGTGCGTGCGCTTCTCGAGCCGCGGCACGACCTCCATCATGCTCTCCTCCATCGCCTTCTCGATGTCGTCCCGCCGGCGGGCGGACTGGACGCGCGCCAGGCCGTAGTCGAGGATGTGCCCGACCAACGTGTTGGACTTCTCGGTGACCTGCACGACTTGGCGGAAGTTGCCCTGCGCGAGCAGCGGCACGATCTCGTTCCAGGTGCTGCGGTTGCGCAGCGCCGTGACGCTCAGGTAAACGTAGCGCTCGAGCGCGATCGCCGCGCCGACCACGAGCACCACGGCGATCGGGTACATGAAGTCCCCGCCGCCCTGAAAGAATCTGACGATCAAGCTCCAGAGACCCATGTTCACACTCCGCTTGAAACCCGCGCCGAGGTCCGGCCGGTTGTCGGCCCGGACCCACCCAAACTGACTGACGGCACCCGAAAAAGCTGCGATCCCTCTCCCAAATTCATTGGCTGAAAGTGGCCTGCGGCCCTTTCAGCGGACACAGGCCTTCGCCACGTCCGGGGCGCGGGCAAAAAGCGTCGTTTTTGCCCGCTAACTTGTAGCTCAGCGTCAGTGGCTGTCGCCAACTGGCGCCACCCGGCTCGCCGCCGGGGCCGTGGGCGCATCGAGCTGCCCGTAATAGCGGATCTGGCGCTGAAAGACCCCACGGTCCACCGGTTGCAGCACATCGTCCATCAGGTTGTCCGTGGGCTTGATCACACCGCCCGCGCCCAGGGAGTCCTTCCACGGGACAATAACCATGACCTTGGGCAGCTCCTTGTTGCCCGTGATGTCGCTCGCACCCAGGGCCACGCCCGCGGAGATGCTCGCCGGCGCATTTGCACGTGCCGCCGCGGCGACACGCGCCGCTCGTTGCTTGTGTGAGTGCTGCGCCGGGTGAGCCGCCTTTGGCGCGTGCGCGGACGCCACTGGCGGTTGCGCGGCTGGCGCTGGCGTCGTCACCGACTGTGCCTGCGCATGGGGCGCAATCGCCAGCAGAGCGCCTATGAGGAGCGGTATGGACGGGCGCATGTCAGTTCCTCGCCTGCGGCTGCGGCACCGTAGCGGCGGTGGCCGGTGCGGGCGATTGGGCGCTCACGCCTGCGGCGGTGGCCGGGCGCTCGCTTCCGGGGGGTTCCTTGATACCGGTGCGGTGCTGCAGCTCCGCGATCCACATGACCACCGGCTTGTCCTGACCGGCGAGCCTGCGATACTGCTCGAAGTCCCCGAGCGCGGCCGCGGGCTGATCGAGATAGAGATCGCGCAGCACGCCCCGGTCACGGTAGGCGGGCGCGTATGTGGGATCCGCGGCGATCGCGCGCGCGTAGGATTGTTCCGCGTCCTGAAACCTGCCGCCGAGGCGCTGCGTGACCCCGAGCTCGGTCCACGCGAGCGCGCTGTGCGGGTCACGCGCCACAGCCTGCTGTAGGGCGCGCGCCGCCGCAGCGAGATCACCGCTCCTGCGATCGAGAATCGCGAGATCGACCAGCGGCGTGCAGAAGCGCGGGTACTGTTGCGCGAGACTCGCGAGCTGCGCTCGTGCGGCGCCATCATTGCCGGCGCGAGCCGATGCCAGCGCCCGGTCGAATTGCGCCGTCGCCGCGGCGGGTATCGGCGGCGGGGCCGCCTTGATCGCAGCAGCCGCGGCCGCCGGCCGCACGGGCTGCGCCGGCCGCTTCGGAGTGACGGAGCACGCCGACACGGCGACGAGCAGCGTCGCGGCGAACAGGATCTCAATTGAGCGTCGTGACCACATCTGACATCAGCTCTGTCTTGCCGTAGCGCGCCGGATCCAACTTCGCCAGCGCAATGAAGCTCTGGCGCACCCACTGGTCGTAGATGCCCTGGCTGGCCCGCGCCGCGTTCAGGCCGTACACCTTGATGGCCTGCTCCTCGAAGGGGAACACCTGGTCCTCGAGCAGCGAGTTGTATTCATCGAGCTCCTCGGCGCTCATGTGGCGCGGTCGCTCGGAAGCGAGCACGTCCTGCGCCAGCGTCTCGTAGAGACCCGCCATCTCGTAGGTCGCCGCCGTGGTGACTTCGGCCACGCCATATGCGGCCGCCAGCCGGTAGGCCACCATTGCGCGCTGCATCGCTTTGCGCTTGGCCTTCAGCGTCCGCACCAGTGGTAAAGTCAGGCGTATGGCGCGAAACTCGTCACGCGGCTCCGCGGCGAGCACCAGTTGCGCCTTGGCGGCGAGATAATGTGTCCGTGGCGTGCGCTGCGTGCCGGCTTCGCCGTCCGCCCTGATGATTTCCCGATACCAGCGATCTCGGCCGGACAGGTCGCCGCCCTTGACGGCATAGTCGGCCAGCCGCTGGCGCTCCTCCTCCGCATCCGTGATGGGTGTTGGGTACTGGGCGATCAGCTTCTCGAGCACCGTGGTCGCCCGGGGAATGTCATTCGCCTGGGCATAAAGATCCGCCGCCCGGCGCAACGCCTCCTTCCTGACTGCCAGCGTCTGCGCCGGCTCCGCGGCGATCGTCTCGAACTGCTGCGCCGCCTGCATGGGCTGGTTGGCGCCGGCGTAAGCCACCGCCAGCTTGGCATCGACATCGGTCGCGAGGGAATGGTGGGGGAAGCGTGCGCGAAAGTCCTGCAGTACCTGGACCGCGCGGCTCCACTCCTGCAGCCGGATGAGCTCAGCGGAGGCGTCGTAGAGCGCAGTCGCGCAGACGGTCGAGCTGGGGGCGACCTGCTCCACGCGGAGGAAGTCCAGAACGGCTCCGTCGCCATCGCCGGCCTGCCGCTTGGCGGCGCCCTGCCGGTACACGGACGCGGCGATGCGCTCCGTGAGGTCGGCGCTCATCTTCGGGTCGGAAGCAACGAGCTGGCGCGCCTGAATGAAAGCGGGCTCCGCCGCCGCGAACCTGCTCTGGTTGTAGTCCGCCTCGCCGATGATGGTCCAGGCTATGCGCCGCTTCGCCGCGTCGGCTGGCGGATTGCGCGCCAGCAGTATTCCGGCGATCTGTACCGCCCGCGGCAGGTCACCCGCGGCAAACACTGCCTCATCGGCACGCGTCAGCACGCCGGCGCTGTCCGGATGATCCGGATACGCCTGCGCGAATTTGACGCCGGAATCGATTTCGCGCCGCTTCAGGTTCGTCAGCGCGCTGCCGCTCAGTCCGGGCTCGGCCTTCTGATACGCCGTCAACGCAGCGTAGCCCGCGCTCTCCGACTGCGGGTTGCGCGGGTAGTTATACGCGGTGTGCTCGTACTCCGTCGCTGCCTCAGGGTAGTTCCGTGCAGCGTACAACGCGTCCGCAAGATGGTGATTCAAATCCGCCGCATCGGGCGCCCCCGGGAACGAGTCGAGATACTGCCGATACCACCGCGCCGCCTCGGCGTAATCACGGACGTCGTGAGTGCGCTGGGCCATCGCATGGTCATAGGTCGCAACATCCCTGAGGTCGGTGCCGAGCTCCGCGACGACCTCGGGGTGATCGGCCCGCGTGTGGGTGCGCCAATAAGCGGTGTCGAATCCATAGTGCACCACGTAGTCCCGCTTCGCCTGGAAGACGAGCTGACTGAAGCCTCCCTTGGAATAAGCCCGGATGGCCCGCGCCGCGAGGTCCGGAGCCGCATCCGATTGCGGATTGCCGTCGACGTAAGACAGGTAAGTCGCGGCGGCGTCCTGATAACGCTGCTTCGAGACGTAAAGATCGCCCAGCCGCGAATAGAGCAGCGAGTCGTAAGGTCGGGCGCCGTAATGGCCCACGAACCGATCGATCGACTGCGCGCCGGAGTCTTCGGAGAAGGTGATGCTCATGACCCGCAACGAGTCCCCGACCAGCTCGCGATCCGCGCGCCGCAGGTCGGTCAACGGGCGGACGCGGCCGTCCAACCCCAGCAACTCGATATCGAGCAACTTTGCGAATACCGGCAGGCTGTCCTCCGGCATGGCTTCCTTGTAGAGCGACCATCCGCCCTTGTAGAGGCTCTGCACGTAGTAAGGCGACGACGAGCCGCGGGCGATCACCGCCGCATAAGCCTGCTGCGCCTCGGGGTAGCGGCGGCTCGAGAAGAGCAGCTCACCGCGCCGGAACTGCACTTCGTCGAGGTCGGCGGCAGCGGGATATCGCTGCACGATGAGGTCGAGAGTATGCAGCGCCTGATCCGGCTGGCCCGTGGTGTCATAGGCCCGCGCGAGCTGATAGAGGACCTCGTCGTTGTGCGTGTAGTTGGGGTAAACGGCGAGCAGCGTCGTATAGAGCTTGATTGCCTCGGCCCCGTGCACGTCGATCGAAGAAAGCTCGCTCTCCATCCGCTGCAGCTCCCCGGCATCGAGGTTGAGGTCCCCCAGCCGGCGCAGCGCCTCGGCCCGCAGCTTGGGATCGGTGGCCTGCAGCGCGAGGAACTTGCGGTAGCTCGCCATCGCGCTCGAGTCGGTGGCGCTGACCTGACCGCCCGTCACGACCTGGGTGGGATGGGACTCGAGGTCCTGAATGGTCGGCGGATTGGCGGCATCGCTTGCCCGCGGCTCGGCAACCGGACACAGCGCCAGACAGGCGGTCACTGCTCCGAGCAGCGCGACTATTGGGCGGGCGGATCTCACGGCCGCGATCCTCCAGGCGAGGCAACCGCCCCCGGGGAGACTGCGGACGTTTTGCTGTTGCGGCCGGTATGAGCCGCCTGGTCGTATATGGTCGCCAGGGCGAACTGCGCCTGGACCCGGTAGCCCTGCAGCCGCTCCTTCTGCTGCTCGAGGTCTGCTACGGCCAGCTCGGCCAGCGCTTGACTCTGGGCCGTCTCAGCCGCCGCGAGCCGCACCTGCAGCGCGCCGACGCGCTGCTGCAGGGCGCTTACCCGTTCCGCGAAACCACCGGTCTCGACCGGGAGTGCCTGTCGTCCGGTCTCGAGTTGAGTCCAACCCTGTTGCGCCCGTGCCAACGCGACATCGAGGGTCCGCAGCGCTTTGCGCTCGCTCCACAACCGCGCTCCGAACTCCTGGTCCATCCGATAGAGCAACACTCCACGCACCGTGGCCAGACGCTCGCGCAGCTTGGCGTAAGCCGGCGTGTCAGGATCGTGGGCGAGCATCGCCTCGTCGCGCTGCACGCGGGCCCATTGCGCCGCCTGGTCCGGCGGGGCGAGCGCCGCGACGTCCCGTGTGGCCGCCACCTGCTCGAGGCGGCCCGCGAGCGCGGTGTGATTCTTCTGCAGACTCTGCAGCTGGCCGGAAGTCAGCAGCGCGTCGACCTTGGGAAGGCGCTCGGCGAAGGCGCGACGTCGCGCCGCAATCATCTCCTGGAAAGCATCCATGCTCGTCGACCATTGTCCGAGCATGCGCCCCATGAGCTTCAGGTCGCGATAGTTCCTCAGCCCCTCCTGGAAGCCGGAACCGGCGAACACCGCATATAGATAGTGTGACTCCGGATCGTCCGGGACGTTGCCGAGCTGCCAGAACCAGCCGTAACCGAGCCGATCCGGCAGCGCGTCGTCATCGAGCGGGTCGTTGCCGACGTCGCCGGACTCCGCGGCATCGCTCTCATGGGCGAGGAGCTCGTTGAGAAGGCTGCCGCCGCGGATGCGCACAATGGCCCCGTCGATCCGGTCCGACTCCTCATCGTACGACTGCAACGCGGTCCGGTAGTACTGCGCTGCCTGCCCGGGTGCTTTCAGTTCGACGAAAGCATATGGCACGGTGAGATTGGCCTCCTGGACCGATGGGTCCGACCCACCGCGGGACTGGAGTGCCAACCACGGTGTGAGCGCAGCGCGGTAGTTGCCGTCTGCCGCCTCCGCCCACCCGGCGGCGAGCAGCGCTTCACTGGAGAAAGGTCCGTCGAGCCGTACGCGATCGAGCGCCTCTCGCGCCAGGGCGGGCTGTCTCGCCTGCATGTAGGCGAGGCCCAGCGCCAGATTGGCGCGGTCCTTCAGTGCCAGCATCTCGGGAGCGAGCGCGTACATGGTGCCGACGGAGGTGAGCACCGGCGCCGCTTCGGCCAACCTGTCCTGACGCACCAGTGCTATGCCGAGGTTGAGTCGCGCGTAGGCCGTCCACCCCTGTTGCGAGCCGCGCCAATTCGCAAGCAGCTGGGCAGCCCGGTCGAACCGGCCTTCATGCATCCACACGTTGGCGAGCAGCAGCTCCTTCTGCGGCTCGAGTTGCGGCGACATCCGCTGGCTGATGCGGGTCAGATCCCGCTCCGCTTCGACGTACTGTCCGCGGGCATAAAGCATCTGGCCGAGGTAGAGCCAGGCGCGATCGCGCACGCCCGTGGGCACATCGCTCGTCAGCAGCTGTTCGAAGGACCGGTCCGCCCGCTCATACATCCCGAGCGAGAGATAGAGCCCGGCGAGCAGCAGCCGCGCATCGGCCGCGTGGTGCGGTAGTTTCTGCCAGTGGTCGTAGGCCAGGAGCCGGGTGGCTGTCTGGAAGTCCTTGCCCTGGTAGTAGTAGAAGAGCACATCGCCGTACGGCAGGTCCTGGATGCGCACCTCTGGCAGCGACTCCGGGTCGTGCACGCGTGCCACGGCAGGCGCCGCTGCGGCGAGCAGCGTCACCGCGGCAAGGACGCACAGGCACGCCGCGCGGGCCAAACGTTACTCCCAGTCCTTGATCCGGAACTGCGGCTGCAGCTTGCGTTGATCGTCGGTGATCGTGAGCTCGAGGTATTTGGCGCCGATGTCCTTTTGGAAGTCCAAGGTAGCGCCGCGCGTGTAGTCGAGGGCGTGCGGTCCCTTGCCGGTCAGGAAGGCCACGAGCTGGTGCTTGCCGACTTTGAGGTTGCCGACATAAAGCCGCTGCACCCCGCCCTGCACCAGCGCGTGGGTCTCCCGCGGGGTGTACAGATAGTTGGCAACCTCCTTGCCGTCTATCTTGAGTTGCACCGAGTCGAGGGCGAAGAACGTGCCCGCATCCATGGAGACGAACACGGCCACCTGGGTGTTGGCCGGGTAGAGCAGCTCCTGCTCGAGCACGAAGAGATCGCGGTTGAGATCGAGCACGTCGCTTTTCAGCGACTGCACCTGCCCATCCACGCCACCGCCGGCGGCCTGCGCAGCAGCGGGCGGCGATGCGACGGCTGGAGCGGCGGTCTGTGCGAAGGCGGTGCCGGCAGTCGCCTGCAGGGCCAGGAACCCGGCGAGCAATGCGACTTTGGCGGTCAAACACCTGCCGGCCAGCCGGCGTGCCGGCCAGCGTACAAGAGGCGACGGGACATCGGGCATGGTATAGGTCCGTTCATTCGGCCAGGAGCGTGCGCAGCTCATCCTCGCAGGCCCGGCGACTCGTTTCATTGAAGTCGCGCACTACCTGACGAATTTTTCCATCGCGATCGATCAACACCGTCAGCGGCAGGTTGTCGACGTCGTAGAGCCGGGCGACGCTCTTGGCCGGGTCGAGCAGCAGCGGAAATGTGACACGTGTCCCGTGCGCGAAGCGCAGCGCCGCAGCCTGGTCGTCGGAAACCTCCACCCCGTAGACGCGCAGGCCCTGCGCCCGGTAGCCGCTGAAATCCCGCTCCAGAGCAAGGAGCTGCGCCCTGCAGGCGTCACAGTCGCTGCCCCAGAACGTGACCACGACGACCTGGCCGACGTGCTCGGACAGCCGCACGTTGGGTCCGGTCACGGCCCGAAGGACGAAATCCGGCGCCGCGACCCCCGGTGCGGCGTGAAACCGCGCCGCGGGCGCCGGCAGGGTCCACACGGCCGCGAGCATGGCCGCCAACGCCCGCAAGCGCCATGGTGCAACGATCGGGCGCCCAGGCACAGGGACGTGCTTCATGACTAGACGATCGAGGGGAATGCGATCAGGCCTGCCTGGTCGCTCGGGGAGCCGAGCCCCTGCTGCGGGAAGAGCGTGCTGAACTGACCCTCCACGCCCTGCAGCGCCATGTAGTTGAGCACCAGCATCTCGACCAGCTGCTCCACCGAGCTGGCGCCCGGGCTCGAAGTGCTCACGACCGCACCGTCGGAAGTGAAGTAGCCGATCTGCTGGCTGGCCGCTCCGCCCACCGGCTGCGGCCGCCCCTTCGGGCTGTAGACCAGGAAGAAGGTGGACGCGACCGCCGAGGAGTCGCCCTGCCAGGCGAGCTTGTCGCGCCCCGCGGGCGTCGTGTCGACCATGCTGCTCGAGGTGAGCGAGCCGTCGCTGATCACGTAGATCATCACGGGCTTGCCGAGACGCGCGGCGTACTCGAGCACGGCTCCGATCATCTGGCCCGCCTGGAAGTTGCGTGTCTCGCCGGTCGCGCGCGTGTTGTCGTGATAGTCGAAGCCGCCGAGCGCGATCGTGCCCGCGCCCGCGTAGCCATTGATCACGAGTTTCATGATCGAGGCGGTCATGGCGACGTCGGAATCGCTGAACTGCGCGGCGGTGAAGATCGGGGTCGCGCCGCCGATGATGTTCTGGTCCTGCGTGGGATCGAGATCCGACGGATTACCGAACGACGCCGCGTTGCTCGCGGCTTTCACGTAGCTGCAGCGCACCTGGTTCTTCAGCGTCGCATCGTCGGCCAACTGTGTCGGATCGGAGCTGGTATAGAGCTGTACGCCCGGCGTGCTGCCGATCGGCTCGGTGAGAACCCCGGTGAAGGAGGCCGTCGGGTCGGAAGCGCCTGGAGTGTAGAGCGCGGTGCCGGAACTGATCCGCTCCTGGGACTCCTGCACGCCCACGGACAGCGCGCTGGCGCTGGCGCCGCCCGAGCTCACCAGACCGACGGCGTCGCTCGGCTGATCGATGACGCTCGGCTGCACCGCGGAGTTGATCATGACGCCGCCGAGATCCGGCGGCGCGCCGGAATTGCCCCCCGAGACCGTGGGCTCGGTGCCGACGAGGGTCAGCAGCGATCCGTTCGCGCCCACTTGCGCGATGCCGTACATGGGGTTGTGAGGATTGATGTCGGTATCGTTCTCCGACATCGCCGGGAACACCGCCCCGTTGACGCCGGCGGCCGTGGCGGCGGTGACCGTGGACATGATGCCGCGCATGATCGCCCCATCCGAGTGCCAGAGGAGGCCGAGGACGCTGGTGGTGAAGCCGGCCGCAGTCGGCACCATGTTGCCCGGAACACCCATCTTGCCGTAGCCCGCGGCCGAGAGGAAATTCGCCTGGCCGCCCTGGACACCGACGATGACTTCGGAGCCGACGAGGTTCGCGCCGCCGGCGAGGTCGAAGCAGATGAACGGTATCAGGCCGGCGCCCTGACTGACGTTGCACTGGCTCGCCTGCAACAGCGCCTGGATGTCGCTGTCGAGAGGAATGGTCTGCCCGCTCGCCTTGCCGGGCTTGAGCAGCGACGCCAGCCACGCCGGCGCCATGATCATGCCCGTGGTGCCCATCAGGCCCGCGGACAGGAGCTCGCGGCGCGTGACCGGACGCCTGTGGTCGGCGTGCAGGATCGGCTCGTGCAGAGCGTGCGGGCGGGGGAGCTTCTTTTTGATGAACATGGCGGATGATCTCCTCGTTCCGCGTTACTTCAGGGTGAGGGCGGCGCTGCCGAGCGCCGCCTGGCAGGCCGACTCGGTGGCCGTGGCTACGGTCGCGGAACCGCTCAGGGACGGGACCCGGTCGAGCAGCGCGCTCAGCTCGCCCTCGAGGGCCGTGGCGTATGTCGGATCGACGGTCGTACCGACGGCAAGCGCATTCACCAGCGGCGTGATCACCAGATTCTGGTTCGCGTTGTTGCCGGAGGTGCCGAAGAACGACGCGGATGAGCCACCGATGCTGGCGTCGAGCCCGGTACCGAAGAATGCGTCGCGATACTGCTGGTTGCTCACGAGCTCGCTGCAGTAAACGCCGGCAAGCTGCGAGACCGCCGTTTGCTCAGAGGCGGTGAAGGCGGTGATCTGCGGTACCGCCGGCAGCGACTGCTCCACCGCGGCGTAAAGCGTCGAGACCGCCGCATCGTTGACCGGCACTCCGGTCGCCACCGACATCGCGGCATTGACCTCGGCGAAGAGGTGCACCCCGAAGTCCGGCTGCGGCGCGTTGTTGGTCACTGTCGGGTTCGGCGGCACGGCCGGCTCGACGTAGACGTGCGACTGATTACCGAGCTGGTCGAACGACAGGAAGAACATGTCGCTGGTCACGCCGATGTCGACGCCGATCACCGAGCCGACGCTCGAGAGCAGCTGGCCGTTCGCGGCCGTGTAAGCCGAGCCGCCGATCGTGGTGTTCACGGTCGAGAACGACTGCCCGACCGACGGGATCGCGCCGTTGATGCCGATCCGGATGCCCGCGATCGGGATGTTGTCCGGCTGCGCGTTGGCGGTAAGGGTGATGAACGTCGGATCGTAAAAGAGGTAGCTGTAATTGTCATACTCCATGGCCGTCATCATGATGTACGACTCCGGGATATTGACGATGCTGCTCACGTCGAACAGCAGGAAGTACTTCTGCCCGACTCCGGCGTTGTAGTTCTGCAGCACCTGCGCGGCCGTGAGCGCGCCGTCGTGGATGGCGAGGAAGCGGATTTCGCCCAGCCACTGCTTGTCACCCGTGGTCTCGTTGCCGAGCACCAGCGCGAAGGTGTCGTCCCAGTTGGCGAGCGAGCCGCCGCTGTTCGGGTCCACGTCGCCCGTGAACTGGCCGTTCACGTATATCTTCTGCCCATTGACGGGATCGTAGGTGAGCACGACGTGCTGCAACGCCGCCTGGGCGAAGGTGCCATTGACGTTGGTCTGAAGCGGCGTCCCGCCATTGGTGTCCGTCTTGCTGCTTCGAGTCCAGGCTTCGTACTGCGCGGCATCCTGTCCGAGCGTGGCGTTGCGCTCCGTGTCGCTGCCCGAATAACTCACGATGTTGGCAGCCGTCTGGGTCACGTTGGCCGGTGAGGCCCAGACCTCGATCGAATATTCACCGGTGGTCTGCACCAGCTGGGTGATCTTCTGGCTGGTGGTGGTCAGCGCCTGCGCCCGGCTGCCCGCGCCGAAGATGATTCCCCAGGCCTGGTCCCACGTGGTGTTACCCGAAACGGTCAGATCGGACTCGGGACTCACGCCGCTGGTGTCATACGCGACGCTGCCGGTGCCCTCCTTGAACTCGTATTTCGCGATGGTGTCGGCGTCATACCGGCTGCCTCCCGAAGCGACGATGCCCTGCTCGAGCATGAGCGCCTTCGAGATCACCAGTGTCGGGTCGACGGTGGTCACCGGAATCGTGTTGGCGTAAGCCGTGATGGCCGCCTGCATCTGCGCCGCGCTGCCCGGGCAGTCCGGAGCGCCACCGGCGGTGGTTGGCCAGCAGTGGTGCGACTCGTCCGCCAGGCGCTCGACGAAGCGCGAGGCGCCGGGATCGTCCAGGTCGATGTACTGCTGGGCGTAGCTATAGGCCTGATTCGGATCGGAGCTGGCGAAATACGGCGACTGCGGCGTCGCGGAGTTGGGGTCGTGGCAGGCCGAGCAGAATACGCGCAGAACGGGCGACCAAAGCAGCGTCTGGAACTCGGTCGAGTCGGCCGGGAACTGCTTGGTTCCGCCGACCGACTGCGCGGGCGGGGGTATCAGCTGGATCTTCTCGGCGGCGCCGGCGCCGCCGCCGATCCAGTTGGTGATCCAGGTGAGCATGGTGTCGGCGCAAGCCTGCGCCGAAGCGACCCAGCAGTTGTGTCCGCTGCCGACCTGCAGCACCAGCGTCGACTGGCCGGGCTCCGAGGCGTTGATCAGCGGCAGCGCCGCCTGATAGGCCAGATTCACGTTATCGGAGCGGGCGAACTGCGGCGACTGTCCGCCTGCGTAGTGGCAGCCGCCGCAACGATCCGAGGAGCGGACGTTGTTCCACAGGCTCACCTCGAACGCCTGGACGTCCTTGGACGCCGGCGCGGGACCCGTATAGTTGCTGCTCGTGGCAGTGGCCGTCGGCTGGTTGACCGTGGTCGCGGGACCGCTCGGTCCGCAAGCGGCCAGCGTTACGGCGAGCAGCAGGCCCATTGCCGCGGTGAGCCGCAGTGGGACCCGTGAAATGGTTTCGAGGCGCCTCATGGTGCTTACCCTCCGGCGTGCCGGCTCAAGAGCCCGCACAGGCGGCAGCCGACTGCTGGAACACCTGCTTCAAGTCGTAATTGCTCTGTACGAAGAGCGCCTGAATGCTGGTCACCGTCGCCTGGTCCGCGCTGCTCACCGGTGAGCGCATGCAGACCGTCTGGAAGACCTTGACCACCTGACAGTTGGCGAACGCCGTGGTGTTCTCCAGCTCCTGACCGAGAGCCGCGGCGCCCTGGCCGCTGCCCGGCAGGTTCGAGTCCCAGCCGAGGTCGGCATTGGGGCCCGTGCGCCAGCGGTTCGACCAGCTGTCGTCGGTCGTGACGAAGCCCCAGGGGAAGTTCTGCGGGTTCTTCACGTATTTCGGCTGCACCTGTCCCTGCGCGTACACCATTTGACCGGTGGTGGAATTGAAGTCGTAGTAGGCGAAGGCCTGCGCCATCGGATCCATGCCGCTGTGACAGCCGGCGCAGTTGTCGAGGAACACCCGGCTGTCGCCGCCCGGGGAGCGCGCCACGTCCTGGCGTATCCGGTCGGTCGGGCGGGTGTTGTCCATGACCAGCTGCATGTCGTGGCAGAGGTAGTTCAGCATCGTGAAGCGGAACTGCGCCCGGTTCGTGCCCAGCACGAAGTAGGCGGCGGCACCCGCCCGCGTCGTCCATACGCCCGACACGCCCTGAGACGGCGTCCCGTAGGCCGCGGTCTGGGTGGTCTGCGTCAGCGCGGTCGAGAAGTCGACGCCGTTCGCCTCGGCCGTCGCGTAATGATTGTTATTGGCCGGAGAGACCGGCGGCAGGCTCGCCGCGTTGACCGTGTACAGGATGTTCGCCGACAGCACCGTATTGAACGGGATGTCGTCGCGGATCATGCCGATCACCGTCGCCGTGTAGTCGTTGAACGGCACGAAGGCGGACTGATTGCGGTTGGTCCAGGGGTTGATGAATTCCTTCAGCGTCACATCGTAGAAATCCCTGCCGTAGTCCTGTGCCGGACTGCTCGAGTACTGAGTCGCGATCGCCGCCGCGGCGAGCAGGCCGTTCCCGCCCGTGTTGTTGCTGATGTCGTTCGCCATCATCTGCAGCACGGCGGCCGAGGGTGGCACCCCGTCCAGGCGCTCGTAGATGCGTCGTGCCTGCTCGTACGGCCCCGCGAGAACGGGCGGCGCGGCTTGCGCCGCCAACAGTGCGAAGACGCATGCGCTGCATGTGGTGCGCCGCGCGAGGCTGTCGCGCCGACGTCGGTTTTTCGATCGCTGCTTCATGGCACCCGTCACTCCCAAATGCCGATGCACGGGCCGCACTATACAGGCTGCAAAAATTCGAAACCAACGTCGCCGGGCACAGACAACCTGGCTGTCTGATGTCACTTTCAAACCGTCTCGGTCCACCACTGTCGCCGTCCGCGCCGTTGGTCGCGCCGACGCGCGCCAAAGTGCGAGTCCGTTCACGGCGGCACACTTACATAAGAGGGCCTACTAGCGGCGCTCGGATCCGCGACCTGCCGGAAGCGTGACGCGATCGACACGGCCGCAACAACGGCCATGGCCGATCGTCAGGTTATGTTACGTTCGCTGGCGGCCGGAGTTGGGCGCGAGGGGTCCGTCCGGAGTGGTTCGCATGAGCTTGCAGCGCGAAATCGTGACGCCGTTCTCACAAAGACCGCGACTCCAGACGCCGGGCGGCGGCGCCGTGGCGGCACTCGCCCTGTGCCTCGCCCTGACCCTGGGCGGCTGCGGCGGCGGTGGTGGCGGCACGGTCAATATCGCCAACAGCCAGGGGCCGGATCCCGGCACCGTCGACTACCCGATTTTCTACGTCAAGCGGACTGTCCCCACGAACGCGGACGGCACCGTGATCCAGGATGACCTGCGGATGATGCGCGTCGCCTTTCCGTCGGCGAACCTCTACATGCGCGCCGCCGCCTCACCTGAAGCCCCGGAGACGAACATCACGGGGAGCATCACCGCGGGCGCCGACTACGACGTCAAGGACGTGGATGTGTCGCCGGACGGCACGAAGGTCGCGTTCGCGATGCGCGGGCCCCTCACGGCGAACATGGATCCGGCGAAAGCTCCCTCCTGGCGTATCTACGAGTACACCATCGCGACCAACACCCTGACGCCGATGATCGACCCTTCGGCCGACACCGCTCCCGATACCGTGAACGATGTCTCGCCGCACTACCTTCCCGACGGCAGCATCGTCTGGTCCACCACACGTCAGAGAAACTCTCAGGCCGTGCTGATCAATGAAGGCAAGCCGGAATTCATCGCGGACGACGAGGCGCGTACCGAGCCGATCTTCGACCTGGAGGTCATCAGCCCGGACCGCACCAGCACCGATCAGATCGAATTCAATCAGAGCCACGATCGCGATTCCACCGTGCTGGCGAACGGGCGCATCCTGTTCACACGCTGGAATGACACCCCGGGCAAGGACCAGATGGATCTCTACTCCATCAATCCGGACGGCACCGACCTCGAGCTCTACTACGGCGCCCAGAGTCACATGACCGGCACCAACGACAGCGTCATCGAATTCTCCCATCCGCGCGAGATGCAGGACGGCGACATCCTCGTGATCGCCCGGGAATACACCGACGTCGATTTCGGCGGCCAGCTCGAGATCATCGATGGCAATCAGTATGTCGAGAACACGCAGCCGCTGCTGGCGTACTCCACTCTCACCGGACCCGCGCAGACGCCCGCCACGACGAACCAGGTGAGCACGCTCCCGGGCCCCTCCCCGGGGGGGCGATTCAACTCCGCGTGGCCGCTCTGGGACGGTACCGGACGCATCCTGGTGAGCTGGACCGAGTGCCGGCTGCTCGACAATGGCACCAATCCGCCGAGCATCGTGCCCTGCACCGCGCAGGGACTGGCGCAGCCCAACGCGCAGGCGGGACCGCCGCTCTACAGCCTGTGGCTGTTCGATCCCGCCCAGAACACCTTCACTCCGATCATCTCGCCGACCGAGGGAGTGATGATCACGGACGTCGCGGCCGCCCAGCCCCGCACCACGCCGACCATCATCCCGCCGATCACGCCGGATCCCGAGCTGCAGGCCGAAGCGGTCGGCGAGGTCGACATCAACAGCGTCTATGACTTCGACGGAGTCGATACCGCGCCCGGCGGCATCGTCACGCTGTCCAGTGGCGCCACGCCGGCCAGTCAGCGGCCTGCCCGCTTCGTTCGCCTGGTCAAGGCGGTCTCGATCCCGGATCGGACCGTCGTCAATCTCGCGCAGGAAGCGTTCGGGGCGTCCGACTACATGCGCGAGATCATGGGCTACGCCCCCGTCGAGCCCGACGGCTCGGTACTCATCCAGGTTCCGGCCGACGTCGCGTTCGAGATCAACGTCCTGGATGCGAACGGGCGGCGGCTGCCGGGCTTCCCCGAGCACAGTGACTGGTTGCAGGTGCGGGCGGGCGAGGTGCTCAAGTGCAACGGCTGCCATACGCCCGCGACCACAGCCAAGCCCTATTCGCACGGCCGCGACGGCCTCTTCCCTGCCGCCTATGGCGGCGCGGCGGGCGGGACGCCGTTTCCCGACAGCGTCGCCACCTATCTGCCCACGGCCGGACAGACCATGGCCGAGGCACGCGCGGCGGTTACCTGTCTGGGCAGCGACCTGTCCACGCCACAGTGCAGCATGATGCCGAGCATCGATGTCTTCTACACGGATGTCTGGACCAACACCACGCTCGGCCTGACGGCGAATCCGCCCATTGCCTATCAGTACTCCGCGATGCCGTCTCCCGAGATCGCGCCGATCCCGACAGCCACCCCCGGGTGCGAGAGCAGTTGGGCGTCGAACTGCCGCGTCGTCATCAACTACCCGGAGCATATCGAGCAGCTCTGGACCCAGACGCGCACGGATTCCGCCGGCAACCATACCTGCACCCAGGGTGGCTGCCACAGTCCGACGAACGCGGCCGGCGCCGCCGCGCAGCCGGCCGGCAACCTCGATCTATCGAACACGGCCTCCAACGTCGATGCGGACGAGCTGGTCTCGTACGTCGATCTGCTCTTTACTCACACCGTACCCGGGCCGCCGGACGCCAACGGCGACCCGACGACGATCACCGTGGGACCGTTCCTCGATGCCGGCAGCGCCAACGGCCCGGATTCGAGCGCCTCGCTCGCACTGTTCGCACCCAACAGCGGAAACAGCATCCACGCGGGAATCCTCTCGGCCGCCGAGCTGCGTCTGATCTCGGAGTGGCTCGACATCGGCGCACAGAACTTCAACAACCCGTTCGACCCGAACGTGCCGAAGAATTAGGACCCGCTTGCGCAGCACTTCCACCGTCCTGCTCCTGCTGCTCGCCGTGCTCATGGCGCCCGCCGTGTGCAGCGCGCACCTGTTCACGCGCCACGCGCGCCGTTACGTACAGGTGTTCGTCAAGACCCCCTATCTCGAGCTGCATACGGGACCCGGCCGCGGCTATCCGATATTCGACGTCGTTCCGCAAGGAGACAGTGTCATCGTGCTCTTCCGCCGCACGCAATGGCTCAAGGTCCGCACGCGCCGGGGCGTCGAGGGATGGGCCTCGGAGGATGACATGCTCAAGACGGTACTGGCTGACGGCGAGCCGCTGCCGTTGCGGATCGGCACTCGTGCCGGCTTTACCTCGCATCGCTTCGAGCTGGGCGCCTTCGCCGGCGAGTACGGCGGCGCCAACTACGTCTCCGCCTATACCTCACTCTCGTTCAACTCGCAGATGGCCGTCGAAGCGGCTGTCGGCCAGTTCCTCGGCCGCTACTCCAACGGAGTGACCGCCGACATCGGTCTCACCCACGTGCCCATGCCGCAGTGGCGCCTCAGCCCCTTCCTGATGCTCGGCATCGGCATACTGCACGTCGAGCCGAAAGCCACGCTCATTCAACCCTCGGACCGGACCGAGCAGACTGCATACGTGGGTGGCGGCATCCGCTACTACATCACCCGCAGCTTGTTCCTGCGCGCCGAATACAAGACTCATGTCGTGATCACCACGCAGAATCGAAATCAAGTGGAGGACGAATGGAAACTCGGGTTCGCGGTCTTCTTCTGACGGCAGCGCTCATGACGCTGCCGCTGTTGCCCGGCTGCGCCACGGTGCATCGCTGGCGCGAGCACCGTGCCGAGGTGCGGGCAGCCAAGGAAGAGGCGCGCGCCGAGGCGGCGCAGGCCAGCCCGTCGGCCGGCAGCGACAATGTCCCGCCCGGCGTGATCCAACCGCAGGTCGAGCGGCAGAAAGTGGTGGTGCCGAAGATCCGCGGCTCGAATTTCGAGCTCGGCGGCCATTACGGCGTGATGTCGATCGAGGACTTCGGCTCCCATCCCTCGTACGGGCTCGACCTCGCCTACCACATGACGGAAGACCTGTTCGTGCGCGCCGAGGCGGGCCGCTCCACCGGTGGGCTCACCAGCTTCGAGACGCTCAGCGGCGGCCTCCGGCTGTTGACCGAAGGTGAGAGGAAGTTCACGTATTACGATCTCGGACTCGGCTACAACTTCCTCCCGGGAGAGGCTTTCTTCGGTCGCAGCCGCGCCATGACGAGCTCCTTCTACGTCGTCGGCGGGGCGGGCGCCACCCAGTTCGCCGGTGACAAGAAGTTCACCGTAACCGTCGGTGCCGGCTACCAGGTGCTGCCGATCGACTGGATGGCGGTTCGCGTCGGCTTCGAGGATCACATGTTCAACACGGACCTGCTGGGCGCCGACAAGCTGACCAACAATCTCGAGGCGGGTCTCGGCGTCACTGCGTTCTTTTGAGGCTCGGAGGATACGTCATGATGAATCGAATCGCGGCGCTGGCCGCCACCCTGATGCTCGCTCTGCCGGCATGGGCCGGAGCCGGCGACGCACCGGCCCCCGGTTTCACACTGCAGTCCCTCGACGGCAGGACGGTGACCCTCGGGCAGTTCAAGGGCGACGTGGTCATGATCAATTTCTGGGCGAGCTGGTGCGGCCCGTGCCGGCAGGAGATGCCGCTGCTGGATGACATCTACAAACAATATAAGGACATGGGCTTCGTCCTGATCGGCGTCAACGTCGAGCCCGACGCGCACGACGCCAACGCCTGGCTGGCAAAGACACCGGTGAGCTATCCCATCCTCTCCGATCCCAAGAGCGCGGTGAGCCAGCTCTATCAGGTGCAGGCCATGCCTACGACTGTGATCATCGACCGTCAGGGTGTGGTGCGCTATGTACACAACGGCTACCTGCCGGGCGATGAGAATCAGTACATGAACAGCATCCGGTCGCTGATCGTGCAGTAGGCCGGCACCATGCGAATTTCATATCGCACGCTGGCGGTCGCGGCGGCGCTGCTCGTCGCGACCAGCGCGTGCTCGCCGATCGAGCCATGGGTGAAGCCGTACGAGCGCGAGCACCTGGCCGATCCGATCATGGCGCTCGACCGGCATCCGATCTCGAGCAGCTACATCGATCACGTATTCGAAACCCGCGAGGGCGCGCGGGGCGCGACGGGCGGCGTTGGCGGCGGGTGCGGATGCAATTGAGGTTGACAGGTCGCGGGGCAGATCGAGCCACCCCGTGTGGCTGGTGCATGCGTGCCACGGGCGCGCTTTTGCTCGCGGGCGTCACGGCCCTGGCAGGCGTGCTGCCCGAAGACAGCGTCGACGTGATGTATCACCGCTATCAGGGCGGCGGCATCACCGTCCAGGGACCTTCGATCCTCGTGCAGAAGAGACTCGGCGATCACTTCGCCATCAACGCGCAGTATTACCAGGACATGATCTCGAGCGCGTCGATCGACGTGATGCTGTCCGCAAGCCCCTACAAAGAGACGCGTACGCAAAAGAGCGCCGGCGCCGAGTATCTGCACGGCAAGACGACCTACAGCGCGGGATTCATCAACAGCGTGGAGCCTGACTACAAGGCCAACACCTCGTATTACTCGATCAGCCAGGACATGTTCGGCGACCTGACCACCGTTACGTTGAGCTACAGCCGCGGCTGGGACCAGATATTCCGCGACATCAAGGTGAACGGGACGATCATCAACGACCCGACGTTCCACCAGCGGGCCGATCATCGCGTCTATGGCGTGAACCTCAGCCAGATCCTGAGCCGCAATCTCATCGGCACCCTCAATTACCAGTTCTCCACCGACGCGGGCTATCTCGCGAGCCCGTACCGGTTGATCCGTTACGTCGATCCGAACAATCCCGTCGGCTACTCGCTCGCCACCCAGGTCTATCCCAACACGCGCACCATGGATGCCGCGTCGGTGTCGCTCAAGTACTACCTGAAATATCGGGCGGCGCTCACGGGCAAGTACCGCTTCTTCACCGATTCCTGGGGAATCGTCGCGCACACGCTCCAGGTCGATTACGTGCAGCCGGTCTGGCGGCACTGGACGCTGGACACCAATGTCCGCTACTACACCCAGGGCGCGGCCAGCTTCTACAGCGACATCTTCCCCTACGCCAACTACTCCAACTATATGGCGCGCGATCGGGAGCTGGCGGAATTCCACAGCATCACGCTCGGCGCCGAGGCGTCGTATGCCTTCTCGATCCCGCGCCTCACGTGGATACAGAAGAGCTCCGCGACGCTCAGCTTCAATCGCATGATGATCCACTACCTCGATTATCGGGACGCGCTGTACTCGAAGTACGATCCCGGCGTGTTCAAAGCCGGCGAGGAGCCGCTCTACACGCTGAATGCCAATATCATTCAGGCGTACGTCTCGATCTGGTACTGAACGCACGCTGAATGCAGCGCTGCCGGTGGCGCATGCCGCCCGTCGGCCCCGACTCCCTCCAGCCTGTCAATCTGCGGTAAGCTGCACACAGACCTTGCCGCCGGCTCCGGCTTGTCGGTGCCCGGCGACGGCATGGGGGAACTCACGCATGCGTATCCGTACTCGCTTACTCACCACTCTTCTCACTGGCGTCGCGCTCGCGTTCACGGCCGTTGCCGCGCACGCGCAGGCACGGGAGGAAGGACGCCTCCTCCTCGCCACGCAGACGCTCAACGACATTCGCGATGCACGCGATCAGGGCATCCCGGACCGGCTGCTGGAACGCGCGTACGGCATCGCGGTCATTCCCGATTTCACCAAAGTCGCCTTCTTCCTCGGCGGCGCGCGCGGACACGGCGTGCTCGTGGTCAGGGACAGCACCGGCCACTTCACCGGTCCCATCTTCGTCACACTGACGGGCGGCAGCTTCGGCTTTCAGTGGGGCGTGCAGAAGACGGCCCTCGTGCTGGTCTTCACCTCCAGGAAGGGCATCGAGGGCATCACCGGCGGCAAGCTGACTCTGGGCGGTGACGTTTCCGTGGCAGCGGGCCCGGTGGGCCGCCAGGCGTCCGCCGCAACCGATCAAGCCTTCAACGCCGGCGTGTACTCCTACTCACAAACTAGCGGCATCTTCGCCGGAATTGCCCTTGCGGGCGCGGCGCTGACGATCGACGACACCTCGAACGCGGAGCTCTATCAGCATCCGGGTCTTCTCGCATCCGACATCATCTCGGGCTCGGTGCGCACGGATGACGATGCAGCGCGACGCTTCCTGACCGCCGTCGATCAGAGCGTGGGCCTGCAGCCGGCCTCGTCGGTAGCGAGCTCGGCGCCGGCCGCGCAGCAGGCCGCCCCCAGGCCGAACCCGAACGGTCCGCCCGCACAGGCCTTCCCCCTCCAAGACAGCAACCCCGGAAGTAATCCGAATCCGAATTGATTAGCGCTGGATCCGGGCATTGCGTCGCACCCTGCCCGGCCCAGCGCGCCGCGAGCAAAAAGCGCGGTTTTTTGCTCGCGGCTCCGCCACCTGCGGCGGCGGGGCACGTCCCTGTGCCTGGAGCGCGCACGTTTTGGTCCATGCGCGCGGCGGTGATTTCGGCTACAACACCGCCTTATGGCGTTGTTCGAGATTGTCATCGCACTGCTCCTCGTCGGGGCGGTCCTCTCCCTCTGGGCCGACCGGCTGGGCGTTCCCTACCCCGCGCTGCTGGCGCTCGCGGGGGTCGCTCTCGCGCTGATTCCGCGTACACCCAAGATCGTCCTCGATCCGCAACTCGCGCTGGCGCTCTTCGTGGCGCCGATACTCCTCGACGCCGCCTTCGATGCCTCACCGCGGGATCTGAAGCGCAACCTCGTCCCGGTGAGCGGCCTCGCGATTGGGGCGGTCGGGGCCACCATGCTGGCCGTCGCCGCGGTGATTCGCCACATCGTGCCAGCCATGAGCTGGCCCGCCGCCATGACACTGGGGGCGATCGTTGCGCCCCCCGATGCCTCCGCGGCGGTGGCGGTGTTGCGTCGGCTGCGGCCGCCACACCGCCTGGTGGTGATCCTCGAGGGCGAGAGCCTCTTCAACGATGCCAGCGCCCTGCTCGCCTACCGGATCGCGGCGACCGCGGCCGTGACCGGTGTCGTCGCGGGCTGGAGCGTCGCGCCGCTTTTCCTGCTGACCTGCGGCGGCGGCGTGATCGTGGGAATCCTTCTGGCGCGCCTCTTCATGTGGGCGTCGCGCGGCGTCCGCGACATTCCGATCGCCGTACTGCTGCAATTCATCGGCACTTTCGCCGTGTGGCTGATCGCGAACCGCATCGGGGTCTCGGCCATCATGACGATGATCGCCTACGCGATGACGCTTGCGCGCCGGGTTCCGATGCGAACCGACGCGCGCCGCCGGATCTCCTCCTACGCCGTGTGGGACGTGGTCGTGTTCGTGTTGAATGTGCTGGCGTTCGTGCTGATCGGGCTGCAGCTGCGCGCCATCGTTGCGCGCGTACCTGCTTCCCAATGGCACGTCTATCTATTCTCCGGCGTAGCGGTATGCGTCACCGTCATCCTGGTACGTATCGTGTGGGTGATGTCCAACAACACCGTCGCCCGCTGGAAAGTGCGTTGGTTCGGGTCCGGCCGTGGACGCCCGTTGACCATGCCGACGGCGGGGGGCGCCCTCGTAGCCTCATGGTGCGGCATGCGGGGTATCGTGACGCTGGCGGCCGCCATGGCTCTACCGGATGGCTCGGCCGGCGCGGCTTTTCCATACCGCGATCTGATCCTCTTCTGCGCCTTCGCCGTAGTGCTGGTCACGCTGATCGTGCAGGGCATGACTCTCCGCCCCCTGATGGCGTGGATCGGGCTGAAAGACGATGGCGCCGTGGATCGGGAAGTGCGCCTGGCAAGAGTGGCGACGGCCCGCGCGGCGCTCGAGGCTCTCGACGGCCCGCACCCCTCCCCCTCGCTGGAGATGCTGCGCCGGGAGTACGAGGCTCGCATCCGCCTGAGCGAGAGTGAGCCGCAGCCGGAGGGCCCGGCGGCGCATTCCGGCGCCACCCTGGCCGAGGCGCTCAGGAACGCCGTGACCGCCCAGCGCCGTGCCCTGATAGACCTGCGGGCCCGCTCGGTCATCGGAGATGACGCCTTCCACATGGCCGAGGAGGAGCTCGACCTCCTCGAGCTGACGGCCGACGAGCGGGTCAGGCCCGAAACCTGATCCCATGCCTCAGAGCCCTCTGCGCCAAAGGAGAGATGGGATTCCGCGGCGCAATACGGCAAAGTGTCGTGCGTAGACCGCTGATTTCCCGCAGGACTCCCGTGAACGAAGCCGCATCGAGCATGAGCCGGGCGAGCGCCGCCGGCCGCACTGCCGTCTCGGTGCTGGCCGCGATCAGCTTCTGCCATCTGCTGAACGACATGATGCAGTCGCTGCTCCCGGCGCTGTATCCGATGCTGAAGACTTCGTACTCCCTGACTTTCGGGGAGATCGGAATCCTCACCTTCACCTACCAGATCACGGCCTCGCTGCTGCAGCCCGTCATAGGGCGGTATTGCGACAGCAAGCCGCGCCCGTATTCGCTCGCCATGGGCATGGGCTTCACCCTGACCGGCCTCGCCATGCTCGCCTCGGCGCGTACCTATCCGCTGCTCCTGCTGGCGGCGGCGATGATCGGCACCGGCTCCTCCGTCTTCCATCCGGAGTCCTCGCGGGTGGCGCGCATGGCCTCGGGTGGCCGGCACGGCATGGCGCAGTCCGTATTCCAGGTCGGCGGCAATTTCGGCACCGCCATCGGGCCGCTGCTCGCCGCCTTCATCGTCCTGCCGCATGGCCAGATGAGCGTGCTTTGGTTCACTGCCGCGGCGCTGCTCGGCATCTTCGTGCTCATCAATGTCGGGCACTGGTACAAGCTCCACGGGATGGCGCGCCTGAAGCCGCGCACCGAGGCCGCGGGCGAGCATGCCGCCCCCACGCGCAAGGAAGTGACCGTCGCCATCAGCGTGCTGCTGGCGCTCATTTTCTCCAAGTACTTCTATCTGGCCAGCCTCACCAGCTACTACACCTTCTATCTGATCAACCGCTTTCACGTGTCCGTGCAGGCCTCGCAGGTGTATCTGTTCGTGTTCCTCGGCTCCGTGGCGCTCGGCACGATACTGGGAGGTCCGGTGGGTGACCGGATCGGGCGCAAGTACGTGATCTGGGGCTCGATCCTCGGGGTGCTGCCATTCACCCTGCTGCTGCCGCACGCCAACCTGGTGTGGACGGCGGTGCTGACCGTCCCGATCGGCATCATCCTGGCCTCGGCTTTTCCAGCCATCGTCGTCTACGCGCAGGAGCTGCTGCCCGGCCGTACCGGTACGGTAGCTGGGCTGTTCTTCGGATTTGCCTTCGGCATGGGCGGCATCGGCGCCGCGGTGCTGGGCAAGGTCGCCGACTCCTTCGGCATCAACCTGGTATACGAGATCTGCGCTTTCCTGCCGGTCATCGGCCTGCTGGCAGCTTTCCTGCCCGATGTCGACAGCACCGGCGGCGTCAGGCCGGCTCGGAACTAAGGTTTGCTGCTGGCCACCTTCGGGGGTGGCACCAGCACCTGCGTGCTCAGGTGGGTGCCCAGGGTGAGCTGGTAGGGAACGCAGGTGGAGCCGTAGTTGATCTTCCGGGTCGTGAAGAGCGGCAGGAAGGTCTGCTTGAACTGCTCGATCAGCTCGCAGTTGCCCTCTTCGTTATACCCCGAATTTACCGGCATCAGCACCACTTCCTTCCACTGCGCCTGGGTGGGAGGACTCGAGCTCTTCGCCTTGGCGGCCTCTGCGGACGAAGCCGGCACGAGCACGCTCATGGTCACGTTGACGCCGGGAAAGTCCGTGGGGCCTTCCGGCCGCACGCATCCCATCTGCTGGACCTTGAGATCCTGCGCGCCGAGCTTCTGCAGCATGTCCCTGATCGCGTCCTGCAGGCCGCCGCAGGAGTAATGGGTGGTGAAGCCCTGGTAGATGAACTCGACGTGCTTGGGCACCCAGACGGCCGTCACGCTGTCTTGAGCCGCAGCCAGTGCGGGGACCGCGGCCAGGAAGGTGGTCGCGGCGGCCGCGGTGGTCAATCTGAGGATGGATCGGATGAGGCTCATGGCAAACCCCTCCAGGTTCTCACATGCCTGTCGCAATAGACCTACAACGTCGCGGCCGGGTTCCGCGTTGACCGCAGTCATCTTCATGCATACTGCTGGCGCTGCGCAACCGGCGGCGGCCCGTACTGGTACATCCAGGTCTCCGTCAATGCCTGTCCGTCCAGGGCCAGATACAGCCTCAGGTCGATCGGCTCCTCGCTGTCGTCCGGCACGAGGTCGAACATCGCGCGCCAGCCGTTGATCGGCAGCAGCGGCCGCGCGGAGGTAATCTCGATCTGTCCGCGCGAAGCGGTGATGACGGGGGTTACCTTGGCATCCGGGCCGAGCATGCCGAGATCGCCGCCCACGAAATCGATCACGAAGCGCCACGCGAAATGCGTGCGCTTCTGGCCGACCACGCCGCCGATACCGTCGCGCGTCGCCTGCACTGTCGCCAGATGGGTCCGGAACGGATTCGCCCGACACCAGTAGATGCGGTAGCCATAGAGGTACTCCTGTCCCGGCTCGCTCTTGTCCGCCGGGTTCCAGAAGGCGACGATGTTGTCCATGGTCTCGTCATTGGTCGGGATCTCCACCAGCATGACGCCGCCCTTGCCCCAGGGAGCTTTCGGCTGCACCCAACAGTCCGGACGCCTGTTGTAGAAGACACCGTCGTCCTGATACTGCGAGAACCGCCGCTCGCGCTGCATCAGCCCGAAGCCTTGCGGATTCTCGTCGACATAGGTGTTGACGCGCAGCGCGCTCGGATTGACCAGCGGGCGCCAGATCCACTCGCCGGAGCCGGTGTTCATCTGCAGCCCGTCGGAATCGTGGATCTGCGGCCGCCAGTCATCATCCACCCGGTGGTCGTTCTCGCCGACCAGGAACATGCTGGTGCAGGGGGCAACACCCAGGCGTTGGATCTCTTGCCGCGGATAGAGTGCCGCATCGACGTCCATGACCAGGGTGCTGGCGACATCGATGATGAACCGGTAAGCGCCGGCAACACTCGGCGAGTCGAGCAGCGCATGCACCGTGAGCAGCGACGAATCCTTCGCCGGCTTCTCGAGATAGAACGCGACGAAATCGGGAAACTCCTCCGGCTGCGCCGTGCCGGTGTCGATCGCGAGACCGCGCTGTGACATACCGTACTGTCCGTCCGAGTCCACCGCGCGAAAGTAGGACGCGCCCTGAAAAACCGCCCGATCGCTGCTCCAGTCGGTGTGAAACAGCACGTTGAAGCCGGCGAAGCCGAGATCCTTCGGCAGGTCGGTGGGCTTGAGTCCCGACCGGGAGTAGTCGAACTGCGTCGCGTCGAAGAGGATCTCCTGGGCCTGACCGTTCTCCACTACGTGCAGGCGCACGGGCTTGGAGAAGCTGAAGCCGAGGTGATCGAAGCGGATGCGGAAGAGGAGATCCTCGTCGTACCAGAGCGCCCGATCGGGCCTGCAGACGATCGATTCCCACTGATCCCAGGTCAGATGCTGCAGCGCCTGTGGCAGTGGCTTGTACTGCTCTTGGTATGGCCCTGCGGCCATCGAGCGCGCGACCCCCTTGAGATCGGCATAGCTGAAGGGCTCCGGCTTGCCCAAGAGCGCCACGCCTTTGGCGGGCGGCGCGGGCGCCTTGCGCCGGTTGAACACCCACGGCCAGGGCGCGAATCCCAGCATGGAGGAGCCGCCCGCGCGCAAAAACCGACGTCGATGCATCACCTGTTCCTCTTTCTCAATAGCAATAGCCCGGAGCGCAGCCCTTGCAAGCCAGCCGCATGCCTGAAAGGCAACCGTGACCGCTTATTTTAGACCGAGCGCGACCGTCACCTTGCCGGCCGTGGGCGCCTGCGCCGCGGCCGCGCTGATCCCGACCCGTCCGGCAGCGACGCCTCCTGCGGCAAGAATGGCAGCACGGATCGCCTGCGCGCGCTGCTGTCCGAGAGCCTGTAAGTCGGCATCGGAAATCGCCGTGCGCTTGAGCAAGGCCGATTGCATTTCGAGGATGGCAGGGTCGTAAGGCGGTACCTTTAGCGCCGTCGCGGGCAGCGGCGCCTGGGGGCCGAAGGCGTTATGGTACGCCGCGAGCAGCAAACGATAATGCTCCCCGGGAAGCTCCAGGACTTCCCTCCCGGCGGTCGGCGCCGGGGTGGGTTGCCGGCTGCGGCCATGGCCGGCGGGGGCGCCGGCGCCACTGCGGGCGAGTGCGATCAGCTCATGGCGCAGCTGCCGCTGTGCCAGCGCGGGCCGGTCGACATCGGGGGAGAACACGGCCGGCACCTGCAACTGCAGTTGCGGCCGCTGCGCGAGCGCCTTGGCGACCGCGGCCACCCTAGCCTGCGCCGCCGGCAGCAGAGTCGCGCTTCCCGGCGGGAACTCGATGCGATTCACGTCCGCCCCGCCGCCGAACATCCGACTCAGCATGGCGAAGGGCGCCGTGACGGCCTTCTCCAGCAGATGGACCAGCGCCACGCCGATGAGAGGTCCAAGGCTGAACTGCGGATCGTTGAGGCTGCCGGTCACCGGCAGTCCGATCCGGATCACGCCGTTGCGGTCCTTCAGCAGCGCGATGGCCAGCCTCAGGGGCAGCTTGGTGGCATGCGGGCTCGCGACCTGATCGCCGAGCTGCAACTGGTCGATGACGAACTGGTGGTCGGCGTTGAGCGTGCCGTGGTCGACTTTGTAGTGCAGATCCGCATCGAGCGTGCCGCTCGCGATCTTGTAGCCCGCGAAGCGCACCGCATAGGGAGTCATGCGCGTCAGCTCGAGTCCGCGGAAGGACATCTTGATGTCCGTGTAGGTCGTGGCGGCCAGGAGATTCACCACGCCGCTGATCTCGACCGGAGCGTAACGATCCACCTTGCCCCGCAGATCCACCGTGGCGCGCGAGCCCGGGTCGGACGATAGGCCCTTGACCGTGCCGTGCAGATCCTGGATGCCGGTCGCGAAGTTGGGTTGCATCGAGAAATCCGCGTAATCGGCGGTCCCGTTGGCGACACGCACGAGACCAATGGCCATCGCCATGGAGGCGGCGTGGGAGCTTGCAGGTGGCTTCCCGCTGGCCGCCGCCGTCTGCGTCGTCTTCACCGCCGCGGCCGTGCGCGACCGGCGCGGATGCAGCGCTTCCGACACGTTGACGGTGTGGTCCGCCCCGATGATGACCCGCGCGTACGGGGCGATCACTGTGATGTGCTCGATGCGCAGGCTCGCGGGGCTCGAGGCATACCGGATGCCGGCGATGTGCAGGCGCTGCCACTTGATGAAGTCCTGCTTGAGGTCATCGTCGACGGTGCGCAGATCGTCAACGTCGAGACCGCCCGAAGCGCTCATCTTGCCGTTGCCTTGCCGGTCGACATCGAGCGTGGTGCTCAGGAACCCGCTGGCGAGGGTGAGCGCGGTATATTTGGCGAAGTACGGTTGCAGTGGCCGCAGGTCGAACTGGCTCAGCGCCAATTTTGCGCTCAGGACCTCGGGCTGCAGGGACCCCTGGGCCGTCAGACGCAGCCGGCCCCTGCCGTTGACGCCCGATTGCAGCGTGACGGTGAGCCGGTCATTCGGCGAGGTGTCATATCCGGTGATCCTGGCCGACAGGGGGCCCAGGGTCAGGTCAGCCGCCGGCTTGACTGCGCGGTCCTCCAGGGACACATGTGTGTCGGTGATCCTTATATCCGGAGCCGCGATGCGCCAGGCAGGGGCGTGAGCGGCCGGCGGCGGCGCGGCAGCCGGCGCCGCGGCCTTGGTACCGAGCAGCTGCAGCAGGTTGAGCTGCCCGCGCTCATCGAGCCAACCCCGCACATCGCCCCCGGCGAGCGCGACCTGACCGACGCGAATGGAGCGCTGTCCGAGATCGATGTGAGCGTTGCCCAGAGTGAAGCGGTCGAGCTGCACGTAATCCGCGGTCGACTGCCGCGGCCTCACACCCAGCCCGCTCACCTCGGCCTGGGGCACGTCGATGGTCATCCTGACACTCCGGGCAGAGGAGCCGTCGGACCCGCTGTCGATCGCGAAGCTGCCCTGGAGCCCGACGCTGCCCCGCGAAATCTCCGCGGGCAGGATGGGACCGAGATACGTCGCAATCGTCACGGCGCTCAAGTCATCGAGCTTCAGCGTGCCGTGGAGTGAGACCGGCTGTGCGCGAATGGTCCCCGTCAGGTCCAGCCGGCCGCCCTGGCCGATGGTGGCCGTGAGGTGATAGCTCCCTGCCGCCGCACCCGTGGTGCTGAACTCGAGAAGCTCGAAGCCGATCGGATTGAGGTCGAGGCGGAAGGGGGCGGCCCGCGAGTCATCCTCGTAGGTCGCGCTGCCGTTCGCGACGACGAATCGGTCGAGGGACAGCTTGAAGGGCTTGGAGGCCGGCGCCGGCGTCGTCGCCTGCGCCGGGTGGGCGAAGGGCTTCTCGAGATCCAGGAGATTGAGTTGGCCGTTACGCCGCACCACCGCGTTGACGCGGGGGCTGTCGAGCACGATGGCATTCAGAGTCGGCGCGAGACGCGGTACGCTGGAGATGCTGACCACGACCTCCAGGCGGCCGAAAGAGATCATCGGCCGGCCGTCGGCATCCGGAAGGGACAAATCCGCGATGTCGAGCGTCCAGGTGAAAGGATTGAAGCTGACGTCGCCGATGGAGAGCGCCCTGCCGAAATCCCTGGCAGTGAGCTGCACCAGCTCCGACCGCAGCAGGCGCGGTACCAGAAGAAACCCTGCCGCGGCATACAGGGCTACGAGGCCCACGAGAACCGCGAGGATGACCAGCCAGCGCCGACCCCGCACTCCGGGCATGGAGGCACCTATCTTGTCAGGTTACGAGACCCCTCAGGCGGGCCATTATACCCTGATCAGTATCCGACGGCCCGGGCGGCCTCGGTACGCGGGTCGCTCGCTCCCAGGCGCTCGCCGGTGGCCGGGTCGACCTCGATGCACTCGGCATCGCCCTCATCCCCGAAGGCGATGTGGTAGCCGTGGGCCTGGAGGAGCCGCAGCGTATCGGGTGAGAAGCGGTCCGGTTCCATGAAGATCTCGTCCGGCATCCATTGCTGGTGGAAGCGCGGCGCCGCGACCGCCTGTTTGATGTTGAGGCCGTAGTCCGCGGCGTCGATCAGCACATTGGCCACGGTCGTGATGATCGTCGGACCACCGGGGCTTCCGAGGACCAGCCAGAGCCTGCCGTCCTTCAGCACGATGGTCGGAGTCATGGAGGAGAGCGGTCGCTTGCCTGGACCCACCGCGTTGGCAGACCCCTGCAGCACGCCGAACATGTTGGGCACTCCCACCTTCGAGGAGAAGTCGTCCATCTCATCATTGAGGAGGAAGCCGAGATGTCCGGCCGTCACCCCGGAGCCGTACCAGTTGTTGAGCGTGGTGGTCACGGCCACGGCATTGCCCGCCGCGTCCACCACGGAGTAATGGGTCGTCTGATGCGACTCCGGCGCCTGCCCGAGTACCGGGTGCGCCGCCGCATACCGCGTGAGCTGCGGAAAGATCGTCGGGCGCGTGAGCGGCAGCGAGGGGCTCGCGTCCTGCGGCAGGATGGAACTGCGCCACGCCGCGGCGTACCGCTTGTCGAGGAGCAGCATCATCGGCGAGTCCGTGTATGCCGGATCCCCCATGAATTCCGCGCGATCGAAGAAAGCGCGGCGGTAAGCCTCCGTGATCAGGTGGATCGAAGCCGCCGAATCGAGTCCGGCGCTCTGGAGGTCGTAGCCCTGCAGGATGTTCAACAGCTCGATGAGGACGATGCCACCCGATGACGGCGGCGGCGAGCTGATGATGGTCAGCCCGCGGTATGTTCCCGTGACCGGCTTGCGATCGAACACGCGATAATCGGCGAGGTCTTTCGCAGTGATGAGACCACCGCCCTTCTGGAGGAAATCGGCGAGCTGCCGCGCCATGGTCCCGGTGTAGAAAGTGTCGGGATCGCGCTCGATGCGCTGCAGGGTGCGCGCCAGCTCCGGCTGCCGGAAGACATCGCCCTCGTGCCAGCCCTTGCCGTCGTTCTGAAAGACGCGCCGCGAATCCGGAAACTGCGCCAGGCGAGTGAAGCGATCCAGCAGGCTCGCGTCAGTGAAGCTGAGCGCGTAGCCCGTGCTCGCGAGGCGGATGGCGGGGGCCATGACCCGCGCGAGTCCAAGCTTGCCGAAATGCTGCTCGGCATACACCAGGCCCTTCACGGAGCCCGGCACACCGATCGACTTGTAACCCACGGTGCTCAAGTCCGGGATCACGTTACCGGACGCGTCCTGATACATCGTCGCGGTAGCCTTGGCGGGCGCGGCCTCGCGGAAATCGACGAAATGGGTTGCGCCGTCGTGCATCCGGATGAGCATGAAGCCACCACCGCCCAGGTTACCCGCCTGCGGGTGCACCACGGCGAGCGCGAATGCCGTGGCGACGGCGGCGTCGACCGCGTTGCCGCCCTCCTTCATGACCTCGACGCCGGCATCGGAAGCCAACGCATTGCTGCTCGCTACCATGCCATGCTCTGCATGGACCGGCGCGAACTCGCCGCCGGCAGGCATGGGAGGGGCGGCCAGAGCCTGCGGAGCCGGAGCGGCCGCGACGAGAATCAGCAGGGCAAGGAGTGGGGAACGTGCCTTCATTGCGCGCCTTCGGATCGGATCGAAAAACGGAAACGGCCCCGCGAGGCAGGCTCGCCGGGCCACTCCGGAAGTATAGAGCTTTACGCTCGCTTCAGTTCAATCGCGGATGCCGGGCGCCTCCGGCGAGATCGAGACGAAGAACGGCGTCCCGCCTGCGATGCTATACGGACTGCCGGACACTTGCGTCAGCACTCCCGTAGTCGGATTGATCGTGAATCCCGTGATCGTTCCGGTTCCCTCGTCCGCGGTGTAGCCGAACTGGCCGCTCGGATCGATCGTGATGAACTGCGGCTCGGCCGCGGTCCCGCTGCCGGCTGGGCCAGTGGCGTAAGGGCTGCCCGTCAGGGCCGTAAGCTCTCCCGTCGTCGGCGAGATCGAGAACCCGTAGACCCCCGTCCCTCCCGTGCCGGAGCTCGTGGTATACGCGAACTGGCCCGAAGGATCGATGGCGACGAACAACGGTTTGATGCCAACCTGATTGAGCGGACCGACCGCGGTCAGCGCTCCGGCGGAACTGATGCTGTACACCTGGATGCCGCCCGGGGAGGATCCCGTGCCCATGGGTACATACAGGTACGTGCCAGCCGAGTTGATCGTCAGGTCCTCGGGGGACTCGGATACCCCATATGTCGGAGCGGCCAGCGCGGTGAGAACACCGGTCGTGGTATTCACGGAGTACGCCGCGATAGAGTCGCCGCCGTTGTTGGACACGTAGGCGAAGTTACCGTTGGGCGTGAAGGCGATCCAGACTGGATCGGCTCCGCCCGTGCCGACGGCGGCGCCTACCGAAGTGAGGACGCCGTTGCTGCCGACTGCCCATCCGGAAACCGTGTTGGCGACGTTATTCACCACATAGAGGAAATTGCCGTTGGGGCTGAATGCCGGAATTCCGGATGCACCGGCCCCTGCGGGGTAGGGGCTGTTTGCCAAAGCGGTCAGCGCCCCGCTCGTCTGGTCGATCGAAAATCCCGCGACTTCGCCGTCGCCGGCGCTGGCGAGGTAGAGATACTGACTGTTGGGGCTGACCGCGATGTCCGGATATGTGGAGCCGGTGGCGAAGCCGGTGGGGAACGGGCTACCGGATACCGGTGTGAGCGCTCCGCTGGTCTGATCGATGGTGAACGCGTAGATATCCTTGCCGTCATTGGTGGCGGAGAACGCGAACATTCCATTCGGCGACAGCGATACGGCGGCTGGCGCCGTACCCTCCGGATACGGACTTCCAACCGACGTCAGGGCACCCGAGGTTGAATTGATGGTGAACGCGTATATCTCATTGCCGGAATTGCTCGCTGTGTAGGCGAACTTGCCAACTGAGACGCAATTCACCGTCACACTGGTGACGTTGGTGGTTGCCGTCGTGCCTGTCCCGCTCGTGACGGTGCATGTCTGACCCGGCGACGTCGGCTGAGTAGAGACGGTAACCGCATAAGCCGTTCCGCTTGCCAGCGAAGTCGCGAACGTAAAGGAGCCGTTCTGCGTGATGCTGAGATTGTCAGCGCCGTCGTCCTGCAGCACGAGTCCCGTGCCGGTCAGACCGGTGACTGTCCCGCCGATCGTCACACCGGAGCCTCCGGAGCTGGCGCTCGCGCACGACACCGCCACGTTGGTCACATTGGCGCTCGCCGTGCCGCTGCCATTGGCCACGGTGCAGGTCTGGCCGGACGGCTGCGTCAGGACGGTCACACTGTAAGCGGCACCCGCGGCGAGTTGGGTCGAAAAGGTAAAGTTGCCGGCGGTAGTAACAGTGAGATTATTACCGCCGTTGTCCTGGAGGACGAGTGTTCCGGAAAGTCCGGTGACGGAGCCGCCGATGGTGTACGTGGTGGCCGCGGGTGGAGGTGTGCTGCCACTGCCGCCACTGCTACTGCCGCCGCCGCCTCCGCCCCCGCCTCCACAAGCCGCGAGCGCCAGAGCGGCGATGCTCATCGTCACCAGGCCAACTCGCGAAAGATTGCTCGGCAGCCTCCCGGCAAACCTTGCACGGCTCCGCCAAAATCCCTCGAGAGAGCCGTCCGCGCCGCACGCGGGCGCACCAAATCGGCAGCCAAGAATATTCATGCAGAGAGGCCTCGCAACTGTTGGTTGTCATGCCCCACGCCGCCGGGCGGCGGACGTGAGACGCTCGATCGCCTTTCAAGAAAGGCTGTGGCGTCTGCTCAGCACGAAGCGTGCCGAGCTGGGGCTCGAGGCCCGCTCAGCGGGCTGAGGCGCAGGCTCTACAGTGAGGTCAGTGCGCCGGAAGCCGCGGGCTCTGGCCGATCGGACACGAAACTCCCGTGCCTTTCAGCCCGCAATAACCCTCAGGGTTCCTGGCGAGATATTGTTGGTGGTAATCCTCGGCGTAGTAAAACTGCGGCGCGGCGCGCACTTCCGTCGTAATGCCACCCACTCCCGCGGCGCTGAGCCGGTTCTGGTAGGAGCGCATCGACTCCTCGGCCGCCTGTCGCTGTTCGGCGTCAGTGACGTATATGACGGAGCGGTACTGCGTGCCAACGTCGTTCTGCTGGCGCATGCCCTGTGTGGGATCGTGTGATTCCCAGAAGACCTTCAACAAGTCCTCGTAGTCGATCTTTTCCGGATCGTAGATGACGCGCACCACCTCCGCGTGCCCGGTGAGGCCGGAGCAGACCTCCTCGTATGTTGGATTCGGCGTAAAGCCGCCTGCATAACCGACCGCGGTCGAGTAGACGCCGGGGAGCTGCCAGAAGAGGCGCTCGGCGCCCCAGAAGCAGCCGAGGCCGAATACGGCCTCGCGCAGACCCGCGGGAAACGGCGGCACGATCCGGTGACCGTTGACGAAATGCGTCTGCGGCACCTCGAGCGCCGTGCGGCGGCCGGGCAGAGCTTGCGCAGCTTCGGGCATCGCGGTTTTCTTGCGAAGAAGGGCCATGTTCGAGCTCTCCAGGGGTGGCATCTCGCCGCGCGATCGGCTCGCACGGCGCCTTCCCGACAGTGTGGGGGCCGCCCGCGGTCGACTCAAGGGCCGGGCGGGCGTCCCCGCTCGAGCCCCTCAGTTCGACATCATGACGGGCAGTCGCAGCCGCTCGAGCAGATCGCGCGTGACGCTGCCGAGCAGCATGTCGCGCAGCCACAGGTGGCCGTGCGCCCCTGCGACGAGCAGGTCGGCTCCCGCGATGCGAGCCTGCTGCTGCAAGGTGTCGGCGATCTCGGCGCACGGCACGTCGGATAGCTCGACGCAGTGCGCCGAGATGCCGTGACGCCGCAGATGCTCGAGCAGCCGCGGCAATGGCAGCGACCCGTGCCGGCCGATGAAGTCTTCGGGATTGATCGCGATCACCGTCGTGCACTCGCAGTGCTCGAGAAGCGGCAGCGCATCGTTGATCGCGCGCGCGGAGGCGCGACTCGAGTTCCAGGCAATTGCTACGTGCGCCCCGAGCGTCGTAACACCGCGCGCCTGCGGCACGAGCAACACGGGCCTTCCCGAGACGAACAGCATCTCCGCCGAGAAGCGATATCCCGCCGAGGTGCTCGCGGCCGGGATCTTGGCATCGAGGACGCAGAGGTCCGCGTAGCGAGCGTGCTGCGGCAGTACGCGGCTCGCCTCGCCGTCCGCTACGCGCCATTCGATCTCGATCCCGTATCGGGCCGCGACCTGCTCGACCTCCGCTCGGGCTTTGGCCGCCGCTTCGTCGATCGAGGCCTCGGCCTCGTGACTGAGCTGCTGGACCTCGCCGAGCGGCCGGCCGGCGAGCTCCGCCGTCTTGCGGTGGGCGAGCTGCGCCGGATTCCACTCCCGCACGTAGAGCGCCGTCATACCGCTGCCGTGGCGGCGGGCGAGGTCGGCTGCGAGCTGCAGGTGCAGCGATGACCGATTGCTCTGGTCGAGCCAGACGAGCATGTCTTTCAGTGCCATGGTCAGGGATCTTTGAGTGGGTCGTTGCGGGCGAGGGTGTCCTTGAAGATGGCGAGCACCGCAGGCAGCGGCCGGCGAATGGACGGCACGTCCTGGAATCCCTGCCACCCGCCTCCAAGGTCGCGATAGACGTCGATGAACTGACCGTCGACGGACGCCTGTGTCGCGACGTATTGCTCCTCGATCGAGTATTCGGCGCGCTCGGCCTCGACGACGTTCAGGTAGTCCGTGAGACCCCTGTTGTATCGCTGCGTCGCGAGCCTGACGGCCTCGCGGCTCGCGACCAGCGCATCACCGAGACTTGCGACGCTCTGCTGATCGGCCTGGAATCGCGTGACCGAGGAGTCGACCTGGCGCACGGCCTGCTCGATGGTCGCCTTGTACTGCTCGAGCGCCGCCCGCGTCCGGAAGTTGGCGATCTGTACCTGGGCATCGAGCTGGCCGAAGTCGAGCAGCGGCCATTCGACGCCGGGGCCCGCCGACCAGATGTGCTGGCCGATAGTGGCCGCATCGAGCGTGCCCTGCTGGAATCCAATCGCGCCGGTCGCGAACAGCTGCGGGAACAAGTCCGCCGTGGCGATGCCGATCCCGGCGTTCGCGCTGGCAACCTCACGCTCCGCTTCAGCGACATCAGGGCGGCGGCGCAGCAGATCGAGCGGTAGGCCTGGCGATATGGAAGTCGGCACGCTCGGAACCATGCGCGGCGCCGAGAGCTCGCGGACGAGATCCTCCGGGAATTCGCCGACAAGGGTCGCGATCGCGTACTCGCCGGAGCTGATCTCGGCGTCGACGATCGGGATTTGGGCGTCGACGGTTGCCAGCTCGCGCCTGGCAAGCATCACGTCGAGCTCGTTCGTGATGCCCCGTTGGTAGCGTTGATTGACGATATAGACGCCCCGCCGCAGCGCGGCGTCGGCGGACTGGAGCACCGACGCACGCATCTGTAACTCGCGCAGATCGACGTATGACTGGGCGACGTCGGCGATCACGGATACCAGAACCGCGTTGCGGGCATCCGCCGCGGCTTGAGTGTTGTAGCGCGCCTGCTCGATCTCGCGACGCACCTTGCCGAAGATGTCGATTTCCCACACCGCATCGAATCCGCCGACCGTGGTGACGCTTGTCAACCCATGTGTGTTGTCCGCGGAGATGAGCGGCTCAGAGCCACGGCCGCGCGTGAGGTCATCGCCGGTCCCGCGTCCGAACGCGGCACTCGCGCCGGCGACCGGCAGTACCGTACCTGTCAGACCCGCCTCATAGACCCGCGCGGCCTGCAGCCGATCGAGCGCACCGATCACGCTCGGACTGCCTGTCACGGCCCGCGCGATCAGCGAGTCCAGCTCCGGGTCGCCGAGCGCCTGCCACCAGGCCGCGAAATTCACGCTCGCGGCCTCCGGAGACGCGCCAGGGGAAGGCGGTGCGCCAGCGAGCGCCGCATAGTGTCCGGGCACGCGCACGCTGGGCGTGCGGTAGTTCGGGCCCACGGCGCAGCCCGCCAGCGCTACCGTGGCGAGGAGCGAGATGGCGCCTACGGTCAGTCGGCAACGCACGATCGCGCTCATGGAGCGGTCTGGCGCCTCGCCGCCGGATTCCCGCCCGAGGCAGGCAGGTTGTCGACCTTCACGACCTCACCGTCGATGAGCGAGTCCGGCGGATTGTTGATCACCCGATCCGAGGGGGAGAGACCGCTGAGGACCTGGACCTCGTCACCAAGATTGCTGCCGAGTGTGATTTCCTCGAGCTTCGTGCGCCCATCCGGCCCGACCACGGCGGCCTGCAGGGCGGACTCGCGGAAGACCAGCGCGGTCGCCGGGATCGTCAGCACGTGTGTGTTCGGCGGCAGGTCGAAGTGCACCTCGGTATACATGCCCGGCTCGAGCATGCCATTGGGGTTCGCGGCATACAGCTCGACGAGGAGGGTCCTCGCACTGGAGTTGATTGCGTGGGCCGTGGTCGCGACGACGGCCTTGAACTTCTGGCCGGGGTACTGCGGCACGTCCAGCTCCGCGGTCATGCCCACCCTGATGGGCCCGGACATCGCCTGGGGAACCTGCACGAACACACGCATCTCGTGCATATCGGCAACGCGGAAGAGCTGCGGCGCGGCACCGCCACCCGCGTCGCCGCTGCCTGCGTTGATGAGGTCGCCGATGTCAGTGTTGCGCGCGGTCACCACGCCATCGAAGGGCGCAACCAGCTTCTTGAATTGCTCCAGCGCCTGCAGCCGGGCCACCGCTCCTTCGTCCGATTTCACATCGGCCAGGGTGGCGTCGTACTGCGCAATCGCGCTCTCATAGGATGCCTTCTTCGACTCCCTCTCCTGCTGCGATACGACACCCTGTGGAGAGTCACGCCAGCGGATGTAGGTCGTCTTCGCGAACTGCATCTGCGCCTTCCATACGTTTACGCGCGCCTGCGCGGCGTTGAGGCTCGCGGTGGCGGCCGCATATTGCGCGTCCAGGTCCGGCGTGTCGATGACCGCGAGAACCTGGCCCTTCTTCACATGCGCACCGAAGTCGAAATACCACTTCTTCAGGTACCCGCTCACGCGCGCGTAGATGGGAGCTTCATACCAGGCGTTGATGTTGCCGGGCAGCACGAGCTGCGTTCCGCGTATCTCGGGCTGCGGCAGGATGACATCGACAGTCGGGATCGCCTGGGCGTCGGTCCAGCGGGCGACATTGTGAGCGTTGATCTGCCGGATCACGATGCCGATGACTGCAATCGCGACAGCGATCGCGGCGGCGGCGATGCCGGCGCGCCGCAGCTTACGGGGCGAGATCGGGAGGGCATCGCCGGCAGGGAGTGTCTGCACGGACTCATTTGTATCGCTCAACTCAGCTCTCCTCTTGGCTCCACGGGCCGGTGCTTGCGGTGCAGGACGCTGAAAACGGTCGGAACGAAGAACAGGGTTGCGACCGTCGCCACGGCGAGACCGCCGATGACGGCGCGCCCCAGGGGCGCGTCCTGCTCACCGCCCTCACCGAGCGCGAGCGCCATCGGTACCATTCCTATGATCATCGCCAGCGCCGTCATCAGCACCGGCCGCAAGCGGGTGACCCCGGCTTCCAGTGCGGCACTGGCGGCATCGAGCCCTCGCGCCAGCCCCTCGCGAGCGAAGCTCACCACCAGGATGCTGTTGGCCGTGGCGATGCCCATGCACATGATCGCGCCGGTCAGCGCCGGCACCGACAGCGGCGTGCCGGTCATGAACAGGATCCAAACGATGCCCGCGAGCGCACCGGGCAATGCAGTGATGATGATGAACGGGTCGACCCACGACTGGAAGTTGACGACGATCACGAGGTAGATGAGCACGACGGCGCTCACCAGGCCGATGAAAAGCTGTTGGAAGGCGCTTTGCATCGTCTCCACCTGGCCGCTCACCTTGACATACGAGCCTTTCGGCAGCGCCTTGCTGGTCTGGTCCACGACACGCTGGATCGAGCCGGCGACGCCGCCGAGATCGCGCCCCTGCGTAGCGGCATATATGTCGACGGACGGCTGCACGTCATAGTGCGAGATGACGGCCGCACTCGCCACCGGAACGATGTTCGCGAGACCGCCCAGGTATTCGGGGGTACGCGTCGTCGCGGAGGTGAGCGGCATGTCCTCGAGGTCCGACAAGGTATCCATGCGATACTGGGGCATCTGCGTCACGACCCGGTAACGCACGCCGGTTCGCGTATTCAGCCAGAAATTCGGCGTCACCTGCCCGCTGCCCGAGAGCGTGATGAGCGTGCTGTTCGCTATGTCACCTTCGGTCAGCCCAACCTCCTGGGCCAACGTGCGGTCCACGTTGATATCGAGCTGCGGCTGATCGAACACCTGCTGGATGCGGGCATCGGCGATGCCGGGAACCCGGCTGACGCGCCGCAGCAGCTGCGAGGCATACTGGAAGTCGGCATTCTGCCGCTTGCCGATGACCTTGATGTCGATCGGCGCCGGCTCGCCGAAGTTGAGGATCTGCGAGACGATGTCCGCCGGCAGGAAGGAGAACGTCGTGCCGGGAAACTCGTGCGGCAGCTCGGTCCGCAGCTGCTTCACGTAGCCGGCGGTCGGCGCGTGGTCGGCATTGAGCGTGACCAGCATGTCGCCGTCCTCCTGGCCGATCGTACCGGTGTTCTGGTACGCCATGTTGATGCCGCTGAACGGCAGACCGATGTTCTCCGTGATGGTGTCGAGCTGGTCCGTCGGGATGATCTGCCGGACGGCGTGCGAGACGTTTCCAAACAGCTCCGCGGTCTGCTCGATGCGCGTGCCGGCGTGGGCGCGGACATGCATCATGATCTCGCCGGAGTCGACGCTCGGGAAGAAGTTGCGGCCGAGGAACGGAGTGAGACCGAAGGACAGCACGACGCACGCGAGGAATCCCACGATGAATGCCTTTGGATGCGCGAGTGCAAGCGCGAGCAGCGAGCGGTAGAGCTCGCGGCAGCGCAGGAAGCGCTCTTCGAAGCCGATCTGGAAGCGCTTGAGCGCGCCCACCATCGCTCCCGGCGGCGTGGCGGCGGCCGCGTGGCCGGGGGCGCCCGTGTGAGCATGGGCGCGGATCAGGTAGCTTGCCATCGTGGGCACGAGCGTTCTCGAGAGAGTGAACGAGCCCACGAGCGCAAACACCACGGCCAGCGCCATCGGCCTGAAGAGGTATCCGGCCACACCGCCGAGCTGAAACATCGGCACGAAGACGATGCACAGGCACAGCAGTGTCACGAAAGCGGGGATGACGATCTGCTGCGCGCCGTCGAGGATCGCGGGAACGACGGCCTTGCCGAGCTCGAGGTGATAGTTGATGTTCTCGATCGTCACCGTGCCGTCGTCCACCAGGATGCCGACCGCGAGGGCGAGGCCGCCGAGGGTCATGACGTTCATCGACTCGCCGCACCAGGACAGGGCAGTCAGGGCGAACAGGATGGCGAGCGGAATCTCGATGAGGATGATGACGGTCGAGCGCCAGCTGCCGAGAAACAACAGGATGAGAAGTCCCACCAGCACCGCCGCGATCACCATCTCGCGCAGGACACCCGCGACCGCCCCTTTCACGAACAGCGACTGATCGTTCACGATCTTGAGGTGCAGGCTCGCCGGCAGGCCCGCCTCGACGCGCGGCAGGAGCTGCTTGACCTGCGAGATGATGCTGAGGGTAGAGGCCTTGCCCGCCTTGAGGACGGACATGAGCACGGCGTTATGGCCATTGACCCGCACGATGTTCGTCTGTGGCGGCCCGCCATCGTGCACGTAGCCCACGTCGCGCAGGTAGATCACCGTGCCGTTGGCCCGCTTGACCGGCAGGTCGTTGAGCTCAGCGCGATGCAGCGGATCCGCGTTGAGCTCGACGTTCCAGTCGAACGGCCCCATCTTCACGTCGCCCGCCGTGGGGATGAGGTTTTGACTGTCGATGGCTTGGACGACGTCGTCGGCCGACACTCCTTCGGCCTGCATCTTCTGCTGGTCGAGGTCGACCTGGACACTGCGGTTGAGGCCTCCATAAGGCGACGGCAATGCCGCGCCGGCTACCGACTCGAGCTCCGGGCGAATGAAGTTCTGCCCGTAGTCGAACAGCTGCGCCGGACCGAGGGAGTTGCTCGAGAGCGCGATCTGCAGGATCGGTACGCTGGAGGCGTTGTACGCCAGGACGTAGGGCGGGGTAGTGCCCCGCGGCAGGTACTTGAGCACCGTCTGCGACACCGCCGTCACCTGCGCCACCGCATTCGCGATGTTGACGTCCGGCTGGAAGAATATCTTGACGATGCCGTAGCCGTTGACGGAGTCCGACTCGATCCTCCGGATGTCGTTGACTTCCGTGGACAGCGTGCGCTCGTAGAAGTACACGACATCTCCCGACATATCGCGGGGAAGCAGCCCGGAGTAGGTCCACACCACGCTGACGACCGGGATGTTGATGTTCGGGAAGATGTCCGTTGGCGTGATGACCGCGGCGCGCAGGCCGAAGATCACGATGAACAGCGCAAGCACCACGAAGGTATAGGGCCGCCGCAGGGCAAGCTTGACGATCCACATGGTCTACGCGGCTCCTTGGGATAGATGGGACTGCCCGATCTCGGGGTCGGACAACGGGAAGCGGATGCAGAACCGGCTTCCCAGGTCGGGAGTGCTCTCCACCGCGACCGCCGCGCCATGCGCCGCGCAGATCGACTTGACTATGGAGAGGCCGAGCCCCGCCCCGCCCTGCTCGCGCGAGCGGGAGCGCTCGACCCGGTAGAAGCGCTCGAAAACATGCGGCAGCGCCTCGGGCGGAATTCCTATGCCCGTGTCCGACACCTCGAGCACGGGCCGTCCGTTCTGCGATGCAACCCTGAGGCGCACCGTGCCGCCCTTCTGCGTGTACTTGATCGCGTTGTCGAGGAGGTTGACGACCACCTGCTTGAGTCTGGCGCGATTGCCTTCCACCATCACACGCTGTGGCGCGTCGCAGGCGACGCTGATGCTCTTGTCCTCGGCGAGCAGGCTCATCTGATCCGCGGTGGTCGCGACGAGCTCGGCGAGATCGAACTTCACCCACGCCGCGCTCGCCTCGCCGGTATCGAGTCGCGACAAGGCGAGCAGCCCGTCGACCACCGCCGCGAGCCTCTCGACCTCCTCGAGCAGGCTGGCGAGCATCTCGCGTGTGCCGGGGGATGTCTGCGGGTCGGCGGCCATGCTCTCGAGCTCGCCGCGCATCACGGTGAGGGGCGTGCGCAGCTCATGCGAGGCATCTGCGACCAGACGCTTGGAGCCCTGAACGGCCTCCTCGAGCCGGCTTATCATGTGGTTGAGCGACAGCGAGAGCCGCTCCAGCTCGTCCCCGGTCCGCTCGACGGGCAACCGCTCGCTCAGGTTGTGTTGGGTGATTGCCTCCGCCTTGCGCGCGATCCGCTCCATAGGCACGAGTGAGCGGTGAACCAGGAGGAATCCGCCGATCACGGCGATCGCGACCGCGATCGGCAGTCCGGTCGCAAGCGCGGCGAGGAGCCGGCCGAGGGCGGCGTCAATCGGCGCGGTCCGAGCCCCAACCTCGACCGCATAGGTTATGCCGTTCGCGCTGCGGTGGATGACCGTCCCGATGACGAGCGAGCCGCCTTCCGGCAGCCGGACTGCGCGCCAGGACGGTGAGGCTGGCGGCCGCCGCAGGGGCGGGATCTCCGAGGCGAGGCGCAGGTTACGGGACGCGTGCGACTCGAAAAGGACCGTGCCATCGCCGCGGGTGATGCGGATGAAGCGGTCATTCGCCTCTGGCGCGTAGAGGTCCTCGACGGACGTCGCGAGAGCCGACTCGTCCGAGTGGCTGATGCCCTTGAGCAGCGTGTCGGAGATCTGCTGCGCACGGCGCATTTGGTCGTTGCGCATGCTCGACTGCAGGTCGTTCGCCACGACGGCGAACATCAGCGCGCCGAGCAGCAGGAAAACGAGCGTGAGCAGGCCCGCATACCAGGCGACCAGACGAAAGCTGAGCGAGCGGGTATTCACGGCTCCGCACCCTCGCCCAGGTAGTAGCCGGCGCCGCGCACGGTCCGGATCAGCTTCGTCGCGAACGGGTCGTCCACCTTGGTCCGCAGGTGCCGGACATACACGTCGACGATGTTGGTGAGGCCCTCGAAGCTCTGGTCCCAGACATGCTCGATGATCATGGTGCGCGAGAACACCCGCCCCGGATTGGTGGCGAGATACTCCAGCAGGGCGTACTCCTTGGCGGTGAGCTCGATCTTGCGGCCCGCGCGCCGCACCTGTTGCGTGAGCCGATCGATCTCGAGGTCCCCTACGCGCACGACGCTCGCGCGGCTGACCGGACCGCGGCGCATCAGAGCCTTGACGCGCACCAACAGCTCGGCGAACGCGAACGGTTTGGTGAGATAGTCGTCCGCCCCCGCATCGAAGTTGCGCACCTTCTCGTCCGTCGCATCGAGCGCGGTGAGAATGAGGATGGGCACGTGGGGGTTGCGTCGCCGCGTGCGCCGCAGGATTTCCGCCCCGTCGAGCCCGGGCAGCATCAGGTCGAGAATGACGAGGTCGTACTCGTACGTCTCGATCATCTGCCACGCGGCATGCCCGTCGTATGCGACATCCACTGCATAACGCTCCGCGCGCAGCGCACGCGCGATCAGATCGCAGAGCTTCTTCTCATCTTCGATGACTAGTATTCGCATGGGTCGGACTCGCAGCGACAGGAAACCACGCCACGGTTAAAGGGAGGCGGACGGAAGATTAAAATCCATTCAGGTGCGCGTCCTTGCAGCGGACCCGCCCCCACCTTAAGCTTCCGCAACCATGGGTATCAGCCAGCCTCAGAACCTGCCCGCGCCGCCCCTCGAAAGGCAGCGCCCCTACGGCATCCGCGTGAGCCTTCCACCCGGCGACCCGTTCCGCAAGATTCTCGGCCCCGAGTGGCACCGCAATCACTGGTACCCCACCCCCGCGGAGCGCGATACCGCGCTGACGGAGATGAGCCGGCGCCACCAATACTCGCGGGCCGGCGACAGGCCGTCGCTGCTCTTCGACAAGATCGAGAATCTCGCCGAAAGCCGCGGTTTGTAGATCAGAAAGTCCGGCCCAAGAACAAGTAAAACGACTCGTTGCCATGGTCGTCGTAGCCGGTACCCAAGTAGACCGGCCCAAGTAGGGTATCGGCCCCGAGGAAAATGCTGGCATCCTCGTGCAGGTTGGTAAACTTGGCATCGCTCGTGTTCTGCCAGACGTTGCCCGCCTCCAGCGACATGCCGAGGTAGATCGGCACGTCGATGTACCCCGGCCCGCCGCGGTCGACCTGGCGGTAGAAAAGCAGGCGGCCGATGCCGTAATGCGGCCCCCACAGCGAGTACTGCTTCAGCCCCGAGAGGTCGAGGAAGCCCCCGAGGGGGAACTCCATCAGCAGGTCCGTCTGCCGCTCGAGGTCGCTGCCTCCCGAGAGCGAGAGCGCGACCGTATTGCGGTCCCGCCAGGTGTGGGCGGCAAGAAAGTCGAACGTCACCTGGTTCAGGCTCGGCACCCCGCCGACGACGTTGCGCTCGCCGCTCCACTGCAGCGTCGCCCGCTCGCCGAAATGCGGAAAGTTGATGTCGTCCAGGGTGTCGAGGGTGAAGCGCGTGAAGTAGGTGCGCGAGCTGAAGGCCTGATGCGGCGGAAAGGGGAGCTGCGAGTCGTCCGGATCGCCGATCATGAGCCGGGAACGGACCTGCTCATGGTAGGAGCCGGCGCGGATCTCGCCCCAGTTGCCGAATTGCTTGCCGAAGTCGAGCCCGTAATCGAAGGTATCGACCCGATATTGCGCGCGCTCCTCCTGTCCGAAGAAGAACGGCAGGTTGCGGTCCTCCACCGCGGTGTGCGGCATGACGAACCAGCCGGAGAAGTGCGACAGCGGCAGGAACACCTCCGTCGACAGGAGTGAGGTCTGGCCGATCTGCGCGTCCGAGACCCACTCCCCGCCCGTACGCGTGATGTCGGACATCACGTACCGTGCCGCCAGATCGTAGTAGGAATCACCCTCGAAGTCGTCCTGCAGACTCAGGCCGAAGCGCACGTAGTTGGGACCAATGGAGTTGCCGCGCGCATCGACGAGCAGTCCATATTCATCATCCTGACGCACGACACTGTAATCCAACGTGTCGAGGCCCCCTTCGCCGTAGAGTGTAGTGATCCTGCGTCCGACTGCGTCGGGATCGAGCCGCTTGCCGACGATGTCATGGAATAGCTCCTCGACCGTCTGCGAGTACGCCTCCGAGCCCGTTTGCACCTTCACGAAGTCGATGCGAGGCGGGGGCAGCCGCGGCGCCTCGCGCCGCTCCTCGTAAAGCTGGTACTGCGCGGGGCTCACCGCGAGCCCCGCCAGCCGGTCGCGCATCTGCCAGGCGGCGAGGGCGCCGATGCCCAAGAGCTGGTGGACGTTACCGAAGTCGAACGAGGATGCGTCGCCGAGCGCCGGCCGGATCAGGATGTCGTGCGGGCCGAGGCGCGCCAGCTCTTCCTGCGACTTGCGGCGCATCAGGATTGCGAGCATCTGACTGGAGATCGCCCCGACACTGGTCAGCTTCTTGCGGGGCAGCAGCGGGAAGTCCACATCCACGACGATCACGACGTCGACACCCATGGCACGCGCCACATCCACCGGCACATTGTCGGATATTCCGCCGTCGACCAGTATGCGGCCGCCGCGCTCCACGGGAACAAACACGCCGGGCGCCGACAGGCTGGCGCGCATGGCACTGGTGAGATCGCCGGAGCCGATGACGACTTCCTGCCCCGTCTCGAGATCGGTCGCCACGGCCCGAAACGGCGTCGGCAGGTCATCGAACCGGTCGATCCGGGCGACGGGCAGCGTCAGGAGGCGCAGGATCTCGGTGAGGCTCTGTCCCTCGATCAATCCCATCGGCAGTACGGGCCGGCCGCCCCTGATACCGATCGGAAACTCGACCAGGAAGTTCTCATCCTCCTGCTTGCGCCGCAGCGTCAGCTCCTCGCGCGGCGGGCGATCGCGGAATGCCCGCTGCCAGTTCACGGAGCGGAGCGTCGCGGCGATCTGCTCCGGCGACAGGCCGCTGGCGTAGAGCCCGCCTACCACGGCCCCCATGCTGGTGCCCGCGATGGCATCGATCGGCACGCGCAACTGCTGGAGCACCTGAAGCACGCCCACGTGCGCGATCCCGCGCGCGCCGCCGCCCGAGAGGACGAGCCCGATCCGCAGACGATGCGGCGGCGATTGCGGCGCGACCTGCTGTGCCACCGCGGCCGCGGAGCAGACGAGCCAGAAAAATGCCAGTGTGACCCGCAACCCGACCGATCGTGACCACCCCATGGCGGCGAGCATATCGCATCGGGCAGCGGGCGAGGCCCGGCAACGGCCGCTGCGGCGAGATGCGTTACGATTGCGGTATGGGAATTCTGTATCTCCTGCTGCCCTACCTGCTCCAGGGCACCGCAATCGTCCACTGCATCAAGACCGGCCGCAATTCGCTCTGGATCTGGGTGCTCATCTGGCCGGGCATCGGCGCCGTTGCCGCTCTTGCCTACATCGCGATCGAGATCCTGCCCGATCTCTTCCGCAGCCGCACGGCGCAGCGCACCGCGCGCGGATTCAAGCGCGCCGTCGACCCGTTCGCGGACCTGCGCCGCTACGAGAACGAGGCCCGTCTGGCCGGCAACGTCGCTTCGCGGCAGCGCTACGCGGACGAGCTGGTGCGTCACGGCCGCTACGAGGAAGCGATCGAGCAGTATCGCCAGGCGCTGACCGGCCTCTACGTGCACGATCCCAACCTGATGCTGGGACTTGCCCGCGCACAATTCGGCTGCGGCGCGGCGGCAGCGGCGCGTGCCACCCTCGAAGAGGCCCTGCGCACCAATCCCGACTTCCGCTCGCCCGAGGCACACCTTCTTTACGCGCGCGCGCTCGAGGGCGAGGGCAGCGTGCAGAAGGCGCTGGAGCAGTACCGGTTGCTGGCCAACTCGTATCCGGGGGCTGAGGCCGCGGTCAGGTATGCGCAGTTGCTGGACACCCAGGGTCAGCGGGACGAGGCCCGCAAGGTGGCGCAGGAGCTGCTCGATCAGGCGCGCATCGCGCCAGGCCACTACCGGCGAGCGCAGCGCTCCTGGCTCGACGTCGCCGCAAGACTTGCCAATTGATTGCTTGACCTGTGGTCAATGCAATCTTGTGGGCCCCGGCCTGGTGCGCACCATCTCGTAGGTCGGTATCTGCTGCGTGATGCAATGGATGCCGCCGCCGCCGAGGAGGATCTCGCGCGCGGGGACGCCGACGATCAGCCGGTCGGGACAGGCCCGTTGCAGCACCTCGGCGGCCCGCTGGTCGGTGCGCGGATCGAGCAACGGCATGACGATGCCGCCGTTCGCCATATAGAAATTCACATAGCTGGCGGCTAGCCGGTCGCCGCCGTAGCGCCGCTTCATGGACTGGCTCGGCACGAGTCCGCGCGCCTCCTCCTCGGTCATGTGGAGGGGGCCCGGCATCGGGAGCTTGAAGACTTCGAGGCGCCGGCCGTTCGCGTCACGCGCATCGTTCAGGCGCTCCCAGGCGTCGAGTGAGATCGCGTACTGCGGATCGCTCGTGTCGTCCGTCCAGGTCAGGCACACCTTGCCGGGACTCACGAAGCAGGCGAGGTTATCGACGTGACCGCTCGTTTCGTCGTTGAAGACACCGTTGCCCAGCCAGATGAATTGGTTGACGCCGAGGTAGTCGCGCAGTATGGCCTCCGCCTGCTCGCGCGTCATGCCGGGGTTGCGGTTGGGGTTGAGCACACACTCCTCGGTCAGGAGCACCGTGCCCTGACCATCCACATGGATGGCGCCGCCCTCGAGCACGATCGGCGCGGCGTAGCGGTCCCGCATCTCTCGGCCGAACGCATCCGAGGAGATCTCGCGCGGTACCGTCAGATCGCGGTTGTAGGGTTTGTAGAGACCACCCCAGGCATTGAAGCGCCACTGGATGCTGCGCAGCGTGTCCCGCTGGTCCGCGACCACGAACGTCGGTCCGATGTCCCGCACCCAGATATCGTCGTATTCGATGTTCACCGGGTGTACCCCCGGCGGAGCGAGCGGTCTCACTCCTTCGAAGAGCGGCGGGCTGACGCCGAGATTCACCGGCTCGAAATGGCCGATCGCCGCGGCGACCTTGAGAACGGCCTCCTGCGCGGGACGCGCGCCGTCGCGCCAGTTGTCCGTGCGCTCCGGCCACAGCAGCCACGTGGCCTCGTGCGGCTCGAACTCCGCGGGCATCCAGTAGCCTTCGGCGGCGGGTGTCTTCTCCCGCAGGTCGAAAGTCGTCTGATCAACGGTCTCCCAGTACTCCTCGCCGAGCTCGTCCTCTTCTTCGGGCGTCATGAGTTTTCCTGTCGCATCTTGCTGTGTTTGTAGCCGTACAGCGCGTATATCGCAAAGCCGAGTACCGTCCAGAGCACGAGCCGGATCCAGGTGGCATTGGAGAGGAAGTAAGTCGTGCCCGCGCACACGACGGCGCCCAGCGGGCAGAGCAGCCACGCCGCCGGGACGCGGAACGGCCTGCGGACCTCCGGGCGGGTGTAGCGCATCACCAACACTCCGATGCAGACCACCGCAAAGGCCAGCAGGATGCCGATGGAGATCAGGTCAGCCAGTACGTCGAGCGGAAACACCCCGGCGATCAGCGCCGCGCCGACGCCCGTGACCACGGTCGCGACGTGCGGCGTCTTGAATCGGGGATGACAACGACTCATCGCCTTGGGCAACAGCCCGTCATCCGCCATGGAGAGGAGGATACGGGGTTGGCCGAGAAGCGAAGTCAGGATCACGGAGGTCATGCCCGCGATGATGCCCAGCTTCAGGAACACTCCGAGCCATGACAGCGCCGCGTGCGCATCGAGCGCCACCGCGACCGGCTGGGCGTCATTGAGCTTGAAATACGGCACCATACCGGTGATCGCGGCTGCCATCGCGATGTAAAGCACGGTAGAGATCACCAGCGTGCCGATGATCCCGATCGGCAGGTCGCGCTGCGGATTGCGCGCTTCGAGCGCCGTGGTCGATGCAGTATCGAACCCCACGTAAGAAAAGAAGATGATGCCCGCTCCCTGCAGCACACCCGTCCAGCCGAAGTGGCCGAAGGTGCCCGTGTTGCGCGGAATGTAGGGATGCCAGTTGCCCGGATCGATGAACTTCAGGCCCGCCACCACGAAGATCACGATCACCCCGACCTTCAGCGCCACCATGATGTTGGTGGCGCTTGCCGTCTCCCGGATGCCGATGTAACAGAGCCCGCTCATCGCCGCGACGATCAGGATGGCGGGCACGTTGGTGATGGAGCCGGTGGCGATCAGATGCCCGGTCGCGCTCTCCCCCAGGGGCGCGTTGACCCAGATCGCCGGCAAGTGGATGTGCACCTCGGCGAGGAGGTTGACGACGTACGCCGACCAGCTCACGGCCACCGCGGACGCCGATATGCCGTACTCGAGGAGCAGATTCCAGCCGATGAACCAGGCGATCGCCTCGCCGAGAGTGGCGTACGTATAGCTGTAGGCGCTGCCCGGCACCGGCAGGAAGGCCGCGAACTCCGCGTAGCAAAGCGCCGCCAGCGCACTGCCGAAGGCGGCGATGAGCAGCGACAGGGTGATGGCGGGTCCGGACTGGTTGGCCGCCACGGTACCCGTGAGCACGAAGACGCCGGTGCCGATCGTGGCGCCGATGCCGATCGACATCAGCGACCAGGCGCCCAAGGTCTGCTTGAGGCGCTCCGCGCCGGCGAGCTCACGCGGCTGTACCGGGCGTACCGCGAGAAGCTTGCGCAACAGGGAGGGCTTGGCGGCCGGCTGCCGGGCGCCGCTATCGGTCGCGTTGTACATTCCGGGATTGTAGCTCGTAAAAGGCGCTGGATCCGGGCATTGCGCTGCGCAGTCCCTGCTCCGCGCAAGCCCGGGGTGTCCATCCATGGCCACCTGCGGCGGCGGGGCACAGTCCCTGTGCCTGGTCCGCGGTATTCATGTGCTAGCATGTCGCGCTCGGCCGCGGCCTGCGGCGATCGAATTCCCGAGGAGTTCACCCAATGTCCACGGCCGTGCCCTTGAAGCTCACGCCGCCCGCCCAGGGGGCCAAGATCACCCTGCGCGACGGCAAGCTGGTCGTCCCTGACAACCCCATCATCCCCTTCATCGAGGGTGACGGCACCGGCCCCGACATCTGGCGCGCCAGCGTGCGCGTGATGGACGCCGCGGTACAGAAGGCCTACGGCGGTCGCCGCAAGATCCACTGGATGGAGGTGTTCGCGGGCGAGAAAGCGAACCGCCAGTTCAACAGCTGGCTGCCGGATGAGACTGTGACCGCCTGCCGCGACTACCTGGTCTCGATCAAGGGTCCGCTCACCACCCCCGTCGGCGGCGGCATCCGCTCGCTCAACGTGGCGCTGCGCCAGCTTCTCGACCTCTATGTCTGCCTGCGCCCGGTGCGTTGGTTCAAGGGCGTGCCCTCCCCGGTGAAACACCCTGAGAAGGTGGACATGGTGATCTTCCGCGAGAACACCGAGGACATCTACGCGGGCATCGAGTTCGAGGCCGGCAGCGAGGAGAACCACAAGTTCCTCGAGCTCTTCAAGCAGCATTTCCCCAAGGCCTACGGCAAGATCCGTTTCCCGGCGAGCTCCGGCATCGGCATCAAGCCGGTGTCGAAGGAAGGCTCGGAGCGGCTGATCCGCGCCGCCATCCAGTACGCCGTCGCCAATAAGCGCCGCAACGTCACGCTGGTCCACAAGGGCAACATCCAGAAGTTCACCGAAGGCGCGTTCCGCAACTGGGGCTATCAGCTCGCGGAGCGTGAGTTCCCCGGCGCCACCTACACCTGGGAGCAATGGGAGCGCACCAAGGCTGCCGCCGGCGAGAAGGCGGCCAACGCAGAGATGGACGAGGCCAAGCGCGCCGGCAGGATCATCATCAAGGACGCGATCGCCGACATCACCCTGCAGCAGGTGCTGACCCGCCCCGATGAGTTCGACGTCATCGCGACCCTGAACCTCAACGGCGATTACCTCTCCGATGCCCTCGCCGCCCAGGTCGGCGGCATAGGCATCGCGCCCGGCGGCAACATCAACTACATGACCGGTCATGCCGTCTTCGAGGCCACCCACGGCACCGCCCCGAAGTATGCCAACCTCGACAAGGTGAACCCGGGCTCGGTCATCCTCTCCGGCGAAATGATGTTCCGTTACCTGGGCTGGACGGAGGCGGCCGACGCCATCATCAGCGCCATGGACAAGGCCATCGGCCAGAAGATCGTCACCTACGATTTCGCCCGCCTGATGGAGGGCGCGACTGAGGTCGCGACCTCCGCCTTCGGCGACGCGCTCATCCGCAACATGTGAGCTATGACGCTGCTGGACTGGGCCAGAAAGGTGCAGGCAATCGCCCAGAACGGGCTGGCCTTCACCACGGACCCGTTCGACAAGGAGCGTTACACCGAGCTGACGGAACTGGTTGCGACCCTCCTCGCCAGCGAGCTCGACATCCCAGTCGCCCAGGCGAAGGGCTTCTGGGAGGGAGACGAGGGTTACGTGACGCCCAAGGTGGACGTGCGGGGCGGTATATTCGAGGATGACCGCGTGCTGCTGGTCCGCGAGCGGTCCGATGGCAGGTGGACGCTCCCCGGCGGCTGGGTCGACATCAACGACTCCCCCTCCGGCGCGGTGGTGCGCGAGATCCGCGAGGAGTCCGGCTATCAGGCGCGGGCCGTGAAGCTGGCGGCGCTCATCGACAAGCGCCGCCATCCGCACCCTCCGGGCATCCATCACATCTACAAGCTGTTCTTTCTCTGCGAGCGCACCGGCGGCGCCCCCGCGACGAGCAACGAGACCGACGCGGTGCAGTTCTTTCCCGTGCGGGAGCTGCCGGAGCTCTCCACCGGACGCGTCCTCGCCTCGCAGATCGAGCGGCTGCATCAACATCAGCTGCACCCGGAGCTGCCGACATACTTTGACTGAGAGTGCGCAGCTGGCCTCCCGCCGGATCGCCGGCGCCTTCGCCGAATACAACGCGGAGTTCCGGGCCATCACGCGACGCGCGCCCCTGCGGTTCGACGCCCTCGATTGGAAAGGCGGTCAGCGCGATGCGGTCGAGCGCATAGAGCTCTACGACCGCTTCGTCGCCCGCACCGTGGCGGAGCTCAAGGCGATGCTCGGCGACCGGGCGCAGGATCGAAACCTGTGGACGCAGATTCGGGCCGACTTCGCCGCGCGTATCGCCGGCCTGTCCGATACGGAATTCACCAAGACCTTCTTCAGCTCGATCAGCCGGCGGCTCTTCGGCACGGTGGGCGTGGCACCTGAGATCGAGTTCGTGGCCACCGACCTCGATCCGCTGGCGAACGTGACCTCCACGGTCACCACCAACACCTACGTCAATCACGGCTCGCTCGCGCTTCTCTTCGAGGACCTGCTCGGCGACGTGCGCTTCCGCTCCCCGTGGAAGGACCTCGACAACAGCATCCGCCACGTCACCACCGAAGTGCTGGCGCATCTCGCGGCCCGCGGCGAGCAGCGGGCGGTGCAGCGGGTCGAAGTCATCCGCCCCGTGTTCTATCAGATATCGCGCGCGTATATCGTCGGGCGGCTGATCGGACGCAACTTCCTCGTGCCGCTCGTCATTGCGCTGAAGAACTCCGACAGCGGCATGCTGGTCGATGCGGTCATGCTCGCGGAGGGGGATGTCAGCATCGTCTTCAGCTTCTCACGCTCGTATTTCCACGCGGATCTCGAGCGCGTGGCGGAGGCCGTGGTCTTTCTCAAGTCGCTGCTGCCGAAGAAGCCCGTGAGCGAGCTCTTCACCGTGCTCGGGCGCGCCAGGCAGGGCAAGACGGAGCGCTATCGCGAAATCATGCGCCATCTCGCCGAGACGCCGGATCGGTTCGTTCCGGCCCCCGGGCAGAAGGGTCTGGTGATGGTGTGTTTCACCCTGGCTTCGTTCGATGTGGTCTTCAAGGTGATCCGCGACCGCTTTCCCTACCCGAAGAACGTGCTGCGCGAGGAGGTGTTGGCGAAATACCAGCTGGTCTTCCGCCACGATCGCGCCGGCCGCCTGGTCGATGCGCAGGAGTTCCGCCGGCTGCGCTTCCCGAAGGCGCTCTTCGCCCCGGAGCTGCTCGCCGAGCTGCTCGCGGAGACCTCGCTCAGCGTGCACGAGGCCGACGACCACCTGGTCTTCGACCACATGTACATCGAGCGGCGCATGACCCCGCTCGACCTCTACCTGCGCACCGCCTCCCCCGCCGCCGCCGAGCAGGTGGCGCTCGAATACGGCCAGTGCATCCGCGACCTCGCCCATACCAACATCTTTCCGGGCGATCTGCTGCTGAAGAATTTCGGCGTCACCCGCCACGGGCGCGTCATCTTCTACGACTACGACGAGCTTTGCCTGGTGACGGACTGCCATTTCCGCGACCTGCCGCGGGCGGCGAATCCCGAGGACGAGATGCGCGGCGAGCCGTGGTTCTACGTCGGCGAGCACGACGTCTTTCCGGAGACCTTCGTCAACTTTGTGGCCTTCGATGCCGCGCAGCGCACGGCGCTGCTGCGCACCCACGGGGAGATCTTCACTGCGCGATTCTGGCAGCAGGTGCAACGCCGGCTGTTGGAGGGAGAGGTGCTGGAAGTACTGCCCTACCATCCGCACCGCGTCCGGGTGGCAAGCGCCTAGGCGCCGAGCGCCTGAGTCACGTCAGCGAGAAGGTCATCGACATCTTCGAGGCCGATCGAGAGGCGCACCGTGCCCTCGGTTACGCCCGAGACCGCCTGCTGATCCGCAGTGAGGTCGCGCCCGCCCATCATTTGCGCCGTCACTACCAGCGACTCCGTGGAGCCGAGACTCGCCGCCATGGAGAACAGCTGCAGCGCATCGGCGAACCGCGCACTCGCCTCGAGCCCGCCTTTGAGATCGAAGCTCACGATGGTGCCGAAATCCCTCATCTGTGCGCGCGCCAGAGCGTGCTGCGGGTGTGACGGCAGGCCCGGGTAATGGACACGCGCCACGGCAGGGTGTGCGGCCAAGAGCTCGGCGACGCACTGCGCGCTAGCCGACTGGGCCTTGTAGCGGACGAAGTAGGTCTTGAGGCCCCTGAGAATGAGAAACCCCGCGTGGGGATCGAGCGTCCCACCGATCATGCCGAAGTCCGTACGCAGCGAACGGATCAGCTCGCTGCGTCCTATGACCGCGCCACCAAGCACATCCCCTGCCCCGGAAGCGTACTTGGTCAGGCTGTGCACGAACACATCGACATCGTACTCGCCATGCTGGTGCAAGCCCGCAAACGTATTGTCCATCGCGACGAGAGCGCCTGCGGCCCGCGCGAGACGCGTGATCGCTGGAATGTCCGCAACCTTGGTCATCGGGTTGGTCGGACTCTCGAACCATACGAGCCGCGTCGGATGCGCCGCCAGCGCCCGTTCCATGCCGGCGACATCCTCGATCGAGAGCATCGTGTGGGTCACTCCGAAGCGGCCCAGCAGGCGCCGGACGAGATAACGTGTCGGGTTGTAAGTCTCGACGAAGCAGAGGATGTGGTCCCCCTGCTTGGTGAGCGCGAGCAGCGTCTGCGCCACGGCACCGACACCCGACGCCGTCACCAGACATTCCTCCCGGCCCTGCAGCTCCGCGAGCAGGAGCTCGAGCTGGCGCGTGGTGGGATTGGAGGTGCGGGTGTAGAAAAAGCCCGGACGCTCGCCGCGCAGATAGCGCTCAGTCTCCGCCAGCGTATCGAATTCGAATTTGACGCTCTGGTAGATCGGGGCCGCCACCGCATGGTTGTCGGCAGCGAGCTCGACCGGCGGCGGATGATTGACCCGAGTGGATTTCTTCATGCGGCCGTGAGCGTAAACCGATCCGCTCGCGGATGGGCAGGAAACGTTGCACCGATCGCCGGTACGGAAGCCTCGGCCCGTAGGCCGAGGGGGAAGCGCCGCTCGGGCAGCAAGTACGGATGATCGATCAGTGGAGGGATATTGCGCATCAGAATATCTAGCTGTATATTTGTACAGTATGAACCGCTGCCATACGAGGGTGCTGCGGCGGGAGAGCCGTTTCATCGGCGCACACGAGCTGCAGACTTATCTCAATGGGGCTAGCCGCGAGGGACTGGCGGTCGGCTCGGCGGTCTTCCAGCAGGTGGCCGAAGAGTATGTGACGCGGCGGCGTCAGCACCGGAAAAGCAAGCTGCGCTGGCGCGTGAGCTTCGGTTCCCGGCGCTCTCTCGGATGGATTCCCTTCAAAGCCCGTGCGCTCCGCAATGGCCACATCGAAGCGCCTCGATTCTATCGCGACCTCGAGCCGGCGCTCGGTCGCGCCCAGCGGGCTGGAAAGAAGGGTCGGGTGCGAGCGCTTCACGCCAAGACTGGCAATCGGAGGAAGGATTTCCTTCAGAAATGCAGCACTGGGCTCGTCCGGTCCGGCTACGCTGCGATCTTCGTTGGAAACGTCAACGCCGCCAATCTGGCCAGGAGCGGACACGGCAAGTCCGTGCTCGATGCCGGCTGGAGCGCGTGGCGAACCATGCTGCGGTACAAGTGCGATGACGCAGGGGTATGGTTCGAGGAGATCGACGAAGCGTTTTCCACCCGGACCTGCAGCGTGTGTAACAGCCGCACCGGCCCGCGAGGCCGGGAAGGTCTTGGAATAAGGGAATGGAAGTGTCGGGTATGTGGCGCGATTCATGATCGGGACCGCAACTCGGCTTGCAACATTCTCGCGGCGGGACGTCGCCGTCTTGCAGAAGGAATCCCCGCCATTACCGCGTAAGCGGCGGCCTGACGAGGCCGGTGGCGGGGAGTACGTCAAGAAATGCGCAGTTTCGCGCCCAGGTCCGCGAGGCGCGCGGCGGCCTCGCCGAGCGTCTGATCCTTCTTGGCGATGCAGAGCCTCACGACGGAGAGCTGCGGCGGCTCGGCATAGAAAGGCGACAATGGAATCGTGGCCACTCGCGCCTCGGTCAGCGCCCGCTCGGCGAACTCCAAGTCGCCGCATGGCAGCAGGTGGCCGAAATCCAGCAGCTGGAAGAACGTGCCCTCGGCGGGCGGCAGCACGAAACCCGAGCCGGCGAGCGCATGGCACAGGCGGTCGCGTTTCGCCTGGAAGAAGGCGGCCAGCTCGCGTCCGGTCTGGGGCCTCTCGGCCAGATACGCGGCGACGGCATGCTGCAGCGGGCTCGCGATGCTGAACGTGTTGAATTGGTGGACCTTACGCAGCTCGGTAGTGAGCTCCGGCGTCGCGACACAGTAGCCGACGCGCAGCCCGGTGGCATGCAACGTCTTGCCGAAGGAAAAGACCGCAAAGCTTCTCTGACGCAGCTCGGGATGCGACAGCACCGAAGCATGTACCCGGCCATCGAAGATCACGTGCTCATAGACCTCATCCGAGAGCACCACAATCTCGCGCCCGCGGATGATGGCTGCCAGTGCATCGAGGTCATCCGCCGTCGCAGACGTGCACGCGGGATTGTGCGGCGTGTTGAACAGGATCAGCCGTGTGCGTGGAGTGATCGTCGCGCGCACGCGATCCCAGTCGTAGCGGAAATCAGGAGGCAACAGCGGTAGCCGAATGCATCGGCCGCCCGCGAGACGCACCGCCGGCTCGTAGGAGTCGTACGCGGGGTCGAACGCTATGGCCTCCTCACCCGGTCCCACCACCGCCTGGACGGCGGAGTAGATCGCCTCGGTGGCACCGAGCGTGACCGTGATCTGCGACTGCGGATCGAACTCGCCGCCGTAGCTCGCGGCCAGCTTGCGCGCAATGCGCTCACGCAACTCCGGGACGCCTTCCATCGGCGCGTACTGATTGTGTCCCTGACGCATCGCCTCGGCCGTGAGCTCCGCGAGCCGCGGGTCGATGTCATAGTCCGGGAAGCCCTGGCCGAGGTTGAGAGCGCCGAGCTCGCGCGCGCGGCGCGACATGACCGTGAAGATCGTCGTGCCGACGTCCGGCAGCTTGCTGCGGGGAAACGCCACTCCTCAGGCCTTGCACCGCCGTCAGGCGGCGCCGAAGTCCGCTTCCGCCGCCGCGAGCGCTGCGCCGAGCACGCCGGCCTGATTGCCGAAATGCGCCGGGCGAACCTCCGCCTCGCAATGCAGCAGCGGCGCAAAGTCGGCGAAGCGCTCGCTGATCGCACCGCCCAGGATGAAGAGGTCGGGCCAGAGGAGTGCCTGCATGCGATCGAGATAGATGTTGACCCGCTCCATCCAGGCGCTCCAATCGAGATTTTGCACCGTCTTGACGTGGGCCGAAGCGAATTTCTCCGCGTCCATGCCGTTCAGCTCCATGTGCCCGAGCTCGGTGTTGGGGAAAAGCCTGCCGTCGATGAACAGCGCCGACCCTATGCCGGTGCCGAAGGTCAGCATGACGACCGCGCCTTTGACTCCCCGGCCGGCGCCCAGGCGCATCTCGGCGAGGCCGGCCGCGTCGGCATCATTCAGGAAGAGCGCGTTGCGATCCAACGTGCGCCGGATGAGCGTGGCTCCATCGGCACCGATCCAGGAATGATCGATGTTGGCGGCAGTGCGCGCCTTGCCGCTCTTGACCACGGCGGGAAACGCAAGCCCGACCGGACCCGTGGCGGCGGGCAGCTTCGCGGCGAGCGCCGCTATCGTCGGCATCATGCCCTCAGGGCTCGAGGGTTGAGGGGTGGGCGCCGAGATCAGGTCACCGACGAGGTGTCCGGCCTCGACGTCAACCACACCCGCCTTGATGAAGGAGCCCCCGACGTCGACACCCAGCAATTTACGAGACATAGGCGCTTTTCCCGATAAAAGTTGGCTGGTCAAAGGTTGGCGGCGGCGGCCAGTTGCGCATCGCGCTCCCGCCGCTTCTGTCGATGGCGCATCCACACCGCGGTGATTACCACTCCGCTCGCCACCACCGACACCATCAGAGTGGCGAGCGCGTTCACGTCCGGGCTCACTCCGAGCCGCACCTTGGAGAAGATCACCATCGGCAGCGTGCTCGAGCCGGGCCCGGCGACGAACTGCGAGATCACCAGGTCATCCCACGACAGAGTGAAGGCGAGCAGCCAACCCGCCAGCACCGCCGGCAGGATGAGCGGCAACGTGATCCGCCAGAACACCTTCGCCGGCCGCGCACCGAGGTCCTGCGCCGCCTCCTCCAGCGACTCATCGAAACCGGCCAAGCGTGACTGTACCACCACCGTGACGTAGGCCATGCAAAAGGAGATGTGGGCAAGCGTGATCGTGAGCGCGCCCATGCCTTGCGGCCAGCCGATGGCCTGCTGCAGGGCCACGAACAGCAGCAGCAGCGACAGGCCGCTGATCACTTCCGGCATGACGATGGGTGCGGTCGTCATGCCGACGAGGAGGGAGCGGCCGCGGAAGGCGCCGAACCGCGCGAGCGCCGTGCCCGCCAGGGTACCGAGGATGGTGGAGGCGGTCGCGGCGCAGATGGCCACCCGCAGCGACAGCCACGCGGCATCGAGAACCTCATCGTCCGAGAGGAGGATGCCGTACCACTTGAGCGTCGGCGAGTGCGCCGCGTCCCATACCGTGACCAGCCTACTGTTGTTGAAGGAGTACACGATCATCGACAGGATCGGCACATAGAGGAATACGAGTCCCAGGAAGAGTGCGGTTCGCGAGAACAGTCCCCGCCTCCTGAAGCGCTGGCGGCGATTCATTACGTCGCCTCCAGATTCCTGCGCTCGACGCGCTGCAGCAGCACGATGGGCACCACCAGGGCCAACAGGATCAGTATCGCGACGCCGCTCGCCACCGGCCAATCACGGTTGTCGAAGAACTCATCCGACAGCATGCGCCCGATCATGATCTGATCCGTGCGGCCGAGCAGTGTTGGGATCACGTACTCGCCGACCGTGGGAATGAAGACGAGCAGCGAGCCAGCCGCGATGCCAGGCAGCGACTGGGGCAGCGTCACACGCAGGAACGCCGTGAGCGGCCGCGCACCAAGATCGGCAGCCGCCTCGAGCAAAGCCATATCGTGCTTTTCGAGGTTGGCATACAGCGGCAGGATCATGAACGGCAGATACGAGTAAACGATACCAACGTATAACGAGAAGTCGGTCTGCAGCAGGGTGATGGGGTGGCGGATCAGGCCGAGGTAGAGCAACGCATCATTGATCAGGCCGTCGTTCTGCAGGAGGCCGATCCATGCGTACACGCGCAGCAGGAAGGACGTCCAGAACGGCAATACGATCAGCATCAGCAGGAAGCTGCGCCACGCCTCGCTGGCGCGCGCGATGGCATACGCCATCGGGTACCCGATCAGCAGACAGAAGAGCGTCGATACCGCCGCCACCATGACGGAATAGAGGTAGGAGCGCAGGTAGAGCGGATCGGTGAAGAGGTAGGCGTAGCCCGAGAGGTGAATGCTGGGTACCGGCAACCCGTGCACCCAGTTGATGAGCGGCGCATACGGCGGAATGGCGAGCCGCGCCTCGGAGAACGAGATCTTGAGTACGATGAGAAAGGGAACGAGGAAAAAGACGGTGAGCCACAGCGCGGGTATGCCTGCAACCAGCCGCCGCGCTGAAAACCGGCGCCGCAAGACTCTCCCCTCCTCGCTTTGGTCCACCGCCCGCTACCTAACGCGTGAGGATCACGGGGCTCTCAGGCTCCCAGGACAACGTCACGGTTGCATGTCTAAGGTCCCGCTGCGCCGCGATTCCCGAGCGGTTGGGGAGAGTCACCCGGAAAGTCTTGCCGGAATCGATCTCGACCAGGCAGATCGACACGTCGCCCATGTAGGCCACCTCGCGGACCTTGCCGCGCACCCGGTTCTCCGCGCGCGCCTCTCCCGGCGATCCCTCGCTCGCGAGGGCTATCTTCTCCGGACGGATCGCAGCCCAGACCGTATCCCCCTGCGCGCACTCGACCTGCCGCCCCACCCGGACGGTGCAACCGGCGGCGTCGCAGCTGATGGTCAGCTCATCCGTGCCGAGAGCCGCCACCGTTCCCTCCAGAAGGTTCACCGAGCCGATGAAGTCCGCAACGAAGCGGTTGACGGGCGACTCGTAAATCTCCGCCGGCGTCCCCACCTGCACGATTTGCCCGCGATCCATGACGCCCATGCGCGTCGCCAGCGTCATTGCCTCCTCCTGATCGTGGGTGACCACGATGAAAGTGACGCCGAGACGCTCCTGGATGTTGAGCAGCTCGAACTGTGTACGTTCGCGCAGCTTGCGGTCGAGCGCAGCCAGCGGCTCATCGAGGAGGAGAAGCTTCGGACGCTTGGCGAGCGCTCTTGCCAGCGCCACCCGCTGGCGCTGGCCGCCGGAGAGCTGGTGCGGCTTGCGGCCCGCGTACGGGCTCATCTCCACGAGCTCCAGGATCTCCGCAACCCGCCGACTGATCTCCGAGCGCCCGAGGCGTTCCTGCTCGAGGCCGAAGGCGACGTTCTTCTCCACGTTCATGTGAGGGAACAGCGCGTACGATTGGAACATCATGTTGATGGGCCGCTCGTAGGGCGGGACGGCGCTCATGTCCTCGCCGTCGATGTAGATGCTGCCGCCGGTCGGCGTCTCGAAGCCTGCCAGCATTCGCAGCAGCGTCGTCTTGCCGGAGCCGGACCCTCCCAGCAGGCAGAAGATCTCGCCGCGCCGGATGTCGAGCGAGACCGTGTCCACGGCGGCGAACTCGCCGAACTTCTTGCTGACTGACTGGAGGCGGACGTAGGGTGCCGCGGGATCGGGATCGGGCGGCGTCGACAGTTGAGCGTTCATCGGCTGGGGTATCTGTCGCTCAGCTTCCTGTCTTGAAGTTCGTCCAGGCGCGGGTCAGAAGGCGCATGAACTGCATCGATTTGGCCCGTTCCGGCACCAGAGTACCCATCACCGCCGGCGCCGGGTAGATGCCCGGGTCGTCCAGCACGGACTTGTCCAGGTACGCCCGCGATGCCAGGTCGCCGTTGGCGTACTTGACGAGGTTGGAGTTGCGCGCGGCGACGCGCGGGCCCAGGAGGTAGTTGATGAAGAGGTTGGCATTGCGCGCATGCGGCGCATTCGCGGGAATCGCGAGCACATCGAAGTTCTCGACCGCGCCCTCCTTCGGGATGGAGTAAGCGATGGTGTAGGTCCTGCCCGCCTGCTGCGCGCGCACCTCCGCCTGCTTGACGTCTCCCGACCAGCCGAGCGCGAGACAGATCTCGCCATTCGCCAGATCGTCTATGTAACGCGAGGAGTTGACATAGCGCACGTACGGGCGGATGGCCATGAGCACCTTCATGGCGGCTGCGAGGTCGTCGGGCGATTCGCTGTTTGGGTTCTTGCCCAGATAGAGCAGCGCCGTGCCGATGACCTCCGTCGGCTCGTCGAGCACCGTCACGCCGCAGTCCTTCAGTTTCGAGACCACGGCCGGGTCGTAGAGCAGGCGCCAACTGTCGGCCGGCGCGTCGGGCAGACGCGCCTTCACCGCCTGCAGGTTGTAGCCCAGACCGGAGGTGATCCACATGTAGTCGGCGGCGTACTGATTGCCGGGATCGTACTGCGCCTCGCTGCTCTGGACGCCGGGGTCGAGATATTTGAGGTTGGGTACCTGCGACTTGTCGAGCTTCTCCAGCGCTCCGGCCTGGATCTCGAGCTCGAGGAAGGGAGCCGAGGGCACCACGACGTCGAAGCCCGTGTTGCCGGTGAGGAGCTTGGTCTCGAGCACCTCGTTCTTGTCGAAGACGTCGTAGTTGACCTTGATGCCGTATTGCTTCTCGAAATCCTTCAGCACCTGCGGGTCGATATAGTCCGACCAGTTATAGACGTTGACGACCTTGTCATCGGACTGCGATCCGTGGGAGCAGGCGGCGAGCAGCGCTGCGAGCGCCGCGGCAAGACTCATGGCAAGAAATCGTCTCATGGTCACACGTTGAGCAACAGGTGCTCGCGCTCCCAGGAGCTGATCACCTGCAGGAACACTTCGTACTCGGCTTCCTTGACGAGAGAGAAGGCGGCGACGAACGGCTCGCCGAGCAGCTTCACCAGCGGCTCGCTCTCGCGCAGCGCCCGCAGGGCCTCATCGAGCGAGCGCGGCAGTCCGAAGGGCAGCTCGTGCGCGCTGCCGGTGACGGGGTCACCGGGCTGCACGCCCTCGACCATGCCGAGATAGCCGCAGGCGAGCGACGCCGCAATGGCGATGTAGGGATTGGCGTCAGCGCCGCCGACCCGGTTCTCGACGCGGCGATCCTCGGGCCCGGACATCGGCACCCGCAGGCCGGCAGTGCGGTTGTCGTAACCCCAGTGCACATTGATCGGCGCCGACAGATAGCGGGTCAGGCGGCGATAGGAGTTGACGTTGGCGCAGAAGAGCGCCATGGCCGCCGGCAGGTATTTCTGCAGCCCGCCGATGTGCGCGAAGAAGAGCGGTGACGGGGTGCCATCGGGATTGCTGAAGATGTTGCGCCGCGTCTTCACGTCCACCACGCTCTGATGGATGTGCATGGCGCTGCCGGGCTCCTTGGCGTGCGGCTTCGCCATGAAGGTGGCGTACATCTTGTGGCGCAGCGCCGCCTCTCGGGCGGTGCGCTTGAAGAGGAACGCCTGATCCGCAAGGTCGAGCGGCGGTCCATGGATCAGGTTGATCTCCATCTGCGCCGGCCCGTCCTCGTGGATCAGGGTGTCGATCTCGATCTCCTGGTCCTCGCAGAACTGGTAGATGTCGTCGAACAGCGGATCGAACTCGTTGACGGCCGCGATGCTGTAGGACTGCCGCCCGGGCTCCGATCGGCCCGACCGGCCGACCGGCGGTTTCAGCGGATAGTCGGCGTCCTTGTTCTGCTCTACCAGGTAGAACTCGAGCTCCGGGGCCACCACCGGCTCCCAGCCCCGCTGGGCATAGAGCTCGAGGACGTTGCGCAGCACGTGCCGCGGCGCCATGGTCACCCGCCGGCCGTCGGAGTAGAAACAGTCGTGAATCACCTGCGCCGTCGGTTCCGCCGCCCAAGGCACGCGGCGCACCGTCTTCGGGTCGGCCTTGAGAACGATGTCGATCTCCGCAGGGCTCATGGCCGCTCCGGGCTCCGGCGGATAATCGCCCGTGACCGTCTGCAGGAAGACGCTCTCCGGCAGACGCATGCCGCCGTCCTCGGCGAACTTCATGGCCGGCATGATCTTGCCCCGGGCAATGCCCGCCATGTCGGGAATGATGGCCTCGACTTCGGAGATGCCGTGGTCACGGAAAAACTGGCGGATCTCGCTAACCATACGGCTGCCTTTCACCTGGACTCGGCGCGGTCACGGCATGCGCGGCCGAAGGCGGCAAACAACGCGCGCGACAGCGCGTTGTCCATCACCTTCCACTCGGGATGCCATTGAACCGCGAGCGCAAACCGTGCTGCGCCTTCGACTCTGAATGCTTCGATCAATCCGTCGGGCGCGCGGGCCTCCACCGTCAGCCCGTCGCCGAGCCGCTCTATCCCCTGCCAGTGCAGCGAATTGACCCGGGCCCGCTCGGTCGCCGCCAAGGAGCGTAACAGGCCTCCGGGCTCGAGGATCACCTCATGAGCGGGCCCGTACTGCACATCCAGCGGCTGGCTTTCGTCGTCCCGGTGATCGAGGTGTCCCGGAACCTCGTGAACGCGCTGATGGAGGCTGCCGCCGAACGCGACGTTGATCTCCTGAAAACCGCGGCAGATGCCGAACACGGGCACCCCGGCGCCAACCGCCTTGCGGATGAGCGGCAGCGTGGTGGCGTCACGGGCCGGATCGTGCAGCGTTCCGGGGTGGCTCGGCGGGCCCTCATAGTGATGCGGCTCCACATTCGAAGGACTGCCGGTGAAAACGAGGCCATCGAGGCGCGAGATCAGCTCATCGAGACGCAGCTCTTCAGCGAGGGCGGGAATCAGGACTGGCAGCCCGTCGGCCGCGCCCAGCACGGCCCGGGCATATTTCTCCCCAACGGCGTGAAAGGGGTGTTTCCCGATCATCCGCCGGTCTGCGGGTAGGCCAATAAGAGGGCGCGCGGATGCCATGCGAGTGCCAATTAGACCACAGCGCAGCAGGGTGAGCCGGTGCCTTTAGGCGAGGACACTTAACGTGTCCTCGCTCCGGCGAACGCCCGCGCACGGACGTGCGGGCCGGGGGCCCCGCCGCCATGGATGGCCAGTGGCACGGCCCGGGATCGCCGCCCCCGCGGGCGCATCAGCTATGCTCCCCCAAGGCTTCTGTCCAAGCCGTTAATTTTACATAATCTTAGACCGAGGGTCCCCATGGTGGCCGAGCACGCCGCTTCCTACTATGCCGCCTCAGCCCGCCCCGCTCCCCAGCGGGCGGCGCTCGCTGGCTCAGTGGAATGCGACGTCTGCGTGGTCGGCGCCGGCATCGCCGGCTGCTCGGCGGCCCTGCACCTCGCCGAGCGCGGCTATTCCGTGGTGCTGCTGGAGCAGCACCGGATCGGCTGGGGCGCCTCCGGCCGCAGCGGCGCCCAGGCAATCCACGGGGTGGCATCGGGTCAGGCAAAGCTGGAAAAGCTCGTCGGCCAGACGGCCGCCCGTGCCGTCTGGGACGTGTCCATCGATGGTCTAGCGCTGATGCGGCAGCTGATCTCCCGCCACCGCATCGACTGTGACTGGGTGGACGGCCACATGCTGACGGCGCTGAAGGCGCGCCACGACAGGGAGCTGCGCGGCGAGCTCGAGGAGCTGCACGAGAAACTGCAATATCACAGCGTCCGCTACATGCCGCGGGAGGAAGTTCGGGCGACTGTCGCTTCGGACCGGTATGTCAGCGCGCTTTACGATTCCAACGGCGGCCATCTGCATCCGCTCAACTACACGCTCGGCGTGGCTGCGGCCGCAGAGCGCACCGGCGTGCGCATTTACGAAGGCACGCGCGCCCTCGGGTTCACGTCAGCACAGGTACACACGCAGAACGGCGAAGTACGCGCGCGTTATCTGGTTCTCTGCGGCAACGTCTATCTCGGCAAGACCGCCCCTGCCCTGGCCGCCAAGATCATGGCGGTCGGCACCCACATCATCGCCACGGAGCCTCTCGGCGCCGAGCGCGCCGCTCGGCTCATCGCCAACAACGCCGCGGTGAGCGACATGAACTGGGTGCTGGACTACTTCAGGTGCTCGGCGGATCACCGGCTGCTCTTTGGCGGCCGTGTCAGCTATTCGGGCCTGAACTCCCGCGAGGAGCCGGGCGCGACGCGCAGCCGTATGCTGCGGGTGTTCCCGCAGCTCGCTGCCGTGCGGGCGGAATACTCCTGGGGCGGCTACGTCGACATCACACTCAACCGCGCGCCGCATTTCGGGCGGCTGATGCCGAATGTTTACTTTCTGCAGGGATTCTCCGGACACGGCATTGCCCTCACAGGGATAGCCGGCAAGCTGGTGGCGGAGGCAATCGCCGGGCAGGCGGAGCGGTTCGATGTGTTCGCACGAATTCCGCATCAGGATTTTCCCGGCGGGGCCATCCTGCGCCGGCCGGTGCTGGTGCTCGCGATGCTGTACTACCGCTTGCGGGATCTGCTGTGATGTGAGGGCCGGAGAGCGGTAACCCCTCAGTCTCTCAGAGCAACTCCGCGATCTGCACGGCGTTCAGGGCGGCGCCCTTCAGGAGTTGGTCGCCCGAGACGAAGAGGGCGATCGAGCGGCCGCTCGGGTCGCTGAGGTCGCGGCGGATGCGACCCACGAGGATCGGGTCCTGACCGGAGGCATCCTTTGGCATGGGGAAGTAGTTGCGCTCCGGATCGTCGACCACCTTCACGCCGGGCGCCGTCTGCATGATGTCGCGCACCTGTTCCGGGGTGATGGGCCGCTCGCACTCGAAGTTGATCGCAACCGAGTGGGCCCGGAGCACCGGCACGCGCACGCAGGTCGCGGCGATGCGGATGGAATCGTCGCCGTAGATCTTGTGGGTCTCACGGATGATCTTGGTCTCTTCCTCGTTGTACCCCGTCTGCGGATCAATCTTCGTGTTGTGGCTGAAGAGGTTGAAGGCGTAGGGATGCGGCAGCACGCGGTTCTCGTATGGCCGGCCCTCGAGATAGGCGCGGGTCGACTCGCGCAGCTCCTCCATGGCGGCGGCACCGGCGCCGGAAGCGGCCTGATATGTGGAGACGATCAGGCGCCGCAGGCGGTTGCTGCGGTGCACGGGCCAGAGCGGTGTGATGGCGATGATGGTGGAGCAGTTGGGGTTGGCGATGATGCCGCGGTGGCCGCGCACCGCCTCGGGGTTGATCTCCGGCACGACCAGCGGCACGGCCGGATCCATGCGAAACGCGGAGGAGTTGTCGATGACCACCGCGCCCTGCGCGACGGCGAGCGGCCCGGAACGCTTGGAGGTGCTGCCGCCCGCGGAGAAGAGCGCGATGTCGACACCGCGGAAGCTGTCGTCCTTCAGCTCGCGCACGGCGAGCGGCTCGCCGCGGAAGCTCAGCGTCTTGCCGGCGGAGCGCGCGGAAGCGAAGAGACGTAACTCCGACAGCGGAAACCGCCTCTCCTCGAGACAGCGGATGAGCTCGACACCGACGGCGCCGGTGGCGCCGACGATCGCGACTACCGGCGCCGAGCCGGCTGAACGACCAGAGTGCATGCACAAACTCCAAAACGAACGAGGCCCCGACGGCGGTGCCGGCGGGGCCTCTGGTTGACTCGCGTTGTTCCGACTCTGCTAAGCGCGCGCGAGATCTGCCAGGGCCCCCGGAAAGGGCGTCTTGATGGTGATTTTGCGCGTTTTCAGCAGACGGGACATACCGTATCGAACCTACCGGAACCGTGGGTGGGTGTAAAGGGATTTCGTGTCGACGCCGTTCTCAGGTCCAGCGGATCTCGAAACAGCGGTGAATCCGCGGGTTGCGCTCGAAGTCTGGCGGCAGAGTGGCGGCGGACACGTCACGAATCGCGTAACGCTCGGGCAGCGCCGGGTCCAGTCGCAAACGCTGAGCGTTGGTGGAGAATACGAGCAGCCCGCCGGGTTCGAGGAGGCGCATGCAGGCATCGATCAGCGCCGGATGGTCGCGCTCGACGTCGAGCACTCCCTCCATGCGCTTCGAATTCGAGAATGTCGGCGGGTCGAGGAAGATGAGGTCGTAACGCTCGGAGGCGCGCGCGCCATCGCGCAGCCACTCGACGCAGTCCGCCTGCACGAACTCGTGGCGCGGCCTCGCGTCCGCGCTTCGAGGAGGACTGCCGCCGTTGCGCGCGAGATTGCGTTGCGCCCAGTCGAGATAGGTCCGTGACATGTCGACAGAGGTGGTTGCGGTCGCGCCGCCAGCCGCCGCGTAAACGGTGGCCGTGCCGGTGTAGGCAAAAAGGTTCAGGAACCGCTTGCCGGCAGCAGCCTCCCTCAGGCGCGCACGGGTGATGCGGTGATCCAGGAACAATCCCGTGTCGAGATAATCATCGAAGTTGACGATGAACTGCAGGCCGCCTTCGAGCACCACGTGAGAATCGGAGCGGTTGTCGAGCTTGTCGTACTGCTCGCCGCGCGACGTTCGCCGGCGCGTGCGCAGCTTGATCCGCTCCCGTGGCACTCCAATCGCGCCAGGGAGTGCCGCCAGCGCCTCCCCACGACGGCGTCGGACCGCTTCGACTTCGATTTCCGCGGGTGCCGCGTACTCCTGCACGTAAAGCCACGTATCCTCCGGCTCCACGGTGCGATAAATGTCGATCGCGAACGCATACTCCGGCATGTCGGCGTCATAGAGCCGGTAACACGACACGCCGCTCTTTGCGACCCAGCTCTTCAACCGCTTGAGATTCTTCGCCAGGCGATTGGCGAACATGCGTGCGCCCGGCGCATCCCGCAGGGGTGGCGCATCTTCACGAACGAGCGTGCCGGGCCGTCGCAGGCTCGCCGCGTCCACCGTCATCCGAAGCAGCCGGCACTCGATCGCTCCATTCCACAGCGTGTGGGTGCGGGCCGCGCGGATGCCGAGCTCCATGCCGAGTTGCGGCGCCCCGGTCAACACCGCCGCCTGCCAGCCCTGGAATCTCTCTCGGAGCACCTCGCCGAGCTCGCGATGGATGGCGCGCGCCGCATCGAGATCCTCCATGCGAACGCCGTACGGAGGATTGGTGCACAGAAGACCCGGGCCATTCGACACAGGAGCGGCGTTCGCGAGCAGGCGCACCTCGAACTGCACCCAGGACCCGATGCCCGCGCGCTGGGAATTCGCACGCGCGTCCCTCACTGCCAGCGGGTCGCGATCGTGACCGCGAAGGACGATCGCCGGCGGCGCATCGGCCATGCAACGTGCCTTCGCCTCCGCGTGCAGCCGCCGCCACAGCTCGGCGTCATGCCCACGCCAGCCGAGAAACCCGAAGTACTCGCGGCGCAGTGCCGGCGCGCAGCGCGCGGCAATCAGCGCCGCCTCGATCACCAGCGTGCCGGAGCCGCACATCGGGTCGAGGAATTGGGCACCGGCGGCGGCAAGGCCCGGCCATCCCGCCCGCAGCAACACACCGGCGGCAACGTTCTCCTTCAGAGGCGCCTCGCCGGCCGCCCCGCGATAGCCGCGGCGGTGCAGACTCTCGCCGGAGAGGTCGATGGACAACGTGATCGTTGTGCCATGGGCGTGCGCGTGCACTCGAACACTCGGCCGATCCAACGCGATGTCGGGCCGGGCACCGGTCGCATCGCGCAGCGAATCGACGATCGCATCCTTCAGCTTCAGGGCGCCGAAGTGGCTGTGCGTGATGGTCGGGTGCTTGCCGCTGAAATCGCAGGCGAGCGTCGCGCCCGGTCCCAGATGTTGGCTCCACTCGCATTCGCGGGCGGCAGAGTAGAAGGCGTCCGCGCTCGCGGCCTCGAAGTGCGCGATCTCCAGGAATACCCGGTTGGCGAGCCGTGACTCGAGACAGGCGCGGTATGCGGTCTCGAGCATGCCGGTGAACGCCACACCCGTCGTCCGATCCCGCACGTCACCAGCGCCGAAGGTCGCCAGCTCCGTCGCCAGGAGATCGGCGAGCCCGCGCGGCACGCTCGCCAGGAATCGAAGGGACGTCACGGTTCGAGGCTCGCAGAGCGCGAGCGAGCCCGGCGGTTTGTCTCCACATATGGCATTTCCTTATGATAAGGGGGTCCAACCCGCCCAGCCACCCGCGAGCCCCTCATGGCAGTCTCAGATCCCCTCTCCCGCGATGCGCTCGATGCGTTCTGGATGCCCTTCACGGCGAACCGCCAGTTCAAGGCGAAGCCGCGCCTGCTCTCCCGCGCCAGCGGCATGCACTACTTCACTCCGGACGGCAGGCAGATCCTCGATGGCACCGCAGGGCTCTGGTGCGTCAATGCCGGCCACGGCCGCAGCGAGATCACCGAAGCGGTGGCGCGCCAGCTGGCCACGCTGGATTTCGCGCCCACATTCCAGATGGCCCATCCGTCCGCATTCGAGCTCGCGAACGCGCTCGCGCGGATTGCGCCGCCAGGGCTCGATCGCGTGTTCTTCACCAACTCAGGCTCCGAGTCGGTGGACACCGCGCTCAAGATCGCTCTCGCCTATCATCGGGTGCGGGGTGATGCCGCGCGCACCAAGCTCATCGGCCGGGAGCGCGCCTATCACGGTGTCGGGTTCGGCGGCATTTCCGTCGGCGGAATCGGCGGCAACCGCAAGACGTGGTCGGCTTCGCTCCTGCCGGGCGTGGACCACCTGCCTCACACCCACGACCTCGAGCGCAATGCCTTCTCACGCGGCCAGCCGCCCCATGGGGTGGAGCTGGCGGAGGAACTGGAGCGCCTGCTGGCCCTGCACGATCCCTCCACGGTTGCCGCGGTGATCGTGGAGCCGCTCGCCGGCTCCACCGGAGTGCTGATCCCGCCGCGCGGCTATCTGGAGCGCCTGCGCCAGATCTGCGACCGGCACGGCATCCTCCTGATCTTCGACGAGGTGATCACCGCGTTCGGACGCGTTGGCGCGCCGTTTGCCGCCCAGGAATTCGGCGTGACCCCCGACATGATCACCGCGGCCAAGGGGCTGACGAACGGTGCCGTGCCGATGGGGGCGGTGCTCGCGAAGCGGTCCATCCATGACGCCTTCATGCAGGGTCCCGAGGGGACGATCGAGCTCTTCCACGGCTACACGTATTCGGCGCACCCGGTTGCCTGCGCGGCCGCGCTCGCCACGCTCGGTATCTACGAGCGTGAGGGCCTGTTGACTCGGGCCAAGGAGCTGTCGCAATACTGGGAGGATGCCGCGCATTCACTGCGCGGCTTGCCGCATGTCATCGACGTGCGCAACTACGGGCTGATCCTGGGCCTGGAGTTGGAGCCGGCAGCGGGCCGGCCCGGCACCCGGGCTTACGGCGTCTTTGTCGAATGCTTCGAGCGCGGCGTGCTCGTGCGCCAGACCGGCGACATCATTGCGCTGTCGCCGCCCCTGATCGTCGAGCGTTCACACATCGATCAGATGTTTGGAACGCTCGCCGAAGCGGTGCGCAATCAGCGGTGACGATCGTGGCGCGCGTGCGTCATTGCCATCCAGGCGATGGCGGCAACGACTACGACACAGCCCAGCAGCAGGCCCATGTCGAATGTCGAGACGAGACGCGTCGATGCTATGGTTACGGTAGGAAGCATGGCAGTTGTCCGTGGCAGCAAGTTCGGCTCGTGGCTCAGGCTGCCAGCCTCCGCGGGCCAGGTGAAGCGGCGGCTGCCCGATCTGGGACGCTCTTCACCCGGCCCGTGAGTTATGTCGAGTCAGCGCGCGTCCGCCACCGCGGGCCCCGACCCGGTCGACTGGGCCACCTCGGCTCCCTGTAACCGCACCGTCACGCGCCTGTCAAACGCGTAGGCGTCCACATCGCCCTGCGGGCTGGTCGATTCCGACGAGCCGTGCCCTTCGATCACGAGCCTGTCCTGTGGCACACCCGCCTGCTCCAACGTCAGGGCCACGGCCTCCGCGCGGCGCAGCGACAGGTCGTCGTTGAACGTGGCAGGCCCCCGCGGATCGGCATAGCCGTCGATCCGCACCTTCGCGCCGGGCGGAAGCGAGGCGGCGAGAGCACCGATCTTGCGCAGCGCCGGCAGCTGCAGGCTGTTGATGGATGCCTTGGCCGTCTTGAAGGCCACATCGGTCTCGATGTCATCGGAGAGCTGCACCGTGTGGTCGAGCTCCGACCGCTGTGCCTCGACGGCGGTGAGAGACTGGCTGGCGAGGTTCAGCTTCCCTGCCAGTGCCTCCCGGTCCTGCTGGGTCGCGCTCAGGCTGGCCGTCAGAGCCTGGTTTTGCGCCGCCAGCGCATGGTTCTGCGCAGTCAGATCGTGATTCGCGACGCTCTGCTTGTGGTAGTGGTTGCCCAGAAGCGCGCCGGCCACGATGCCGACCATCGCGCCGATCGGGCCGCCTGCCGCCGCACCAACCGCCGCCCCCGCCAGGACGCCGATGTTCTCCTGCTTGGAGGCAGGTTGCGGCGCCCCCGGCGCCGTCTGGGCCGCGGACGCCGGCAGAGCGGCAAGGGACATCGCGGCGATCGTGATACCCACCGTTCCGACACGAACTTTGTTGCTCAGGATACTCATATGCTGGCCCTCTTGCTGTGTGCTGGCGCGCTTTGCGCCGTCGAGGACCAGTACAAGCCAGGGGCGGGGGCCGTTCGTGATGCAAACCGGGCCGCGGGCTGATCTTTAGTGGCAAATCCTGGCGTGAGCCCTTACTTGGGATATGTCAGCCGGTCCTGGATGGCCAGCAGGACGTCGCTGCGCGAGACCTCGCCGAGCAGAGTGTGGCGCCATTGGCCGGGAGTGACCGGCAGCGCGGTGGCCTGCTCCCGCAGGAAGCCGTCGAGCGCCTCGCAGAGAGGCATGTCGGGAGAGAGAGCGAAATTGATCGGCAAGGCAACCGCTTCCGCCGGCAGACCCCAGCCGATCTCGCCTTTCTGCAGGCGATCGAGCACCTTGCGCGGATCGAACCAGGCGACCAGGTCATCGCCGCTCGTCACATACACCCGCTGCAGAGGGCGCTTGGGAAGCTGGTCGTAGATGTCCGCCAGGCTGGTCGTGGCGGAGACCACGGCTGCGGCCGGCTTCACCAGCGCCTCGACCGTGCGCAACCGCCAATCATCACCATGCTCCGCGACGATCGCGCGGCTCAGGCTGGCGTGGTAGACCGACTGCCCCTTCCGATAGACCTTCGCGGTGTAGTGCGCCGTCACGCAGGCGAGCATGAGCGGCAGTACCACGTTGTAGTCGAGGGTCATCTCGAAGATCATCAGGATCGAGGTGAGGGGAGCCTGGGTGGTGGCCGCGAGGAATCCGCCCATGCCAATCAGTGCGTACGCGGCCGGCACCGACGCGGTATGCGGCATCAGGCCGTGCAGCACGCCCCCGACTATCCCGCCCACGGCCGCGCCGATGAAGAGTGAAGGCGTGAGGACACCGCCGACGCCTCCTGAGCCCACCGTCGCGGAAGTCGCGACCACCTTTGCGAGCAGTATTGCCAGCAGCATGAGGGGGGCGACCTGGCCTTGAAGGATGTGGCTGACGACGCTGTAGCCGTTGCCCCAGACCTGCGGGATGAAGATCGAGATGGAGCCGACGATCACTCCGCCGAGTCCCAATTGCCAGTAGAGCGGCAGCTTCAGGCGCACGAACTGCGACTTCGCGAAATCGAGCAGCGCGAGGAAGGGCGGCGCAAGGTGTCCGAGCAGGATCCCCAGCATCAGGTAGAAGATCAGCTCCACGTTGGAGGATGACCACACCACGTGCGGGACGTCGAAGACCGGTCCGTACCCGAGGAAGCGATGGATGGTGGCGTTCGACATGACGGACGAGACCACCAGGGGACCGAAGCTCTCCATGGAGATCGAGCCGAGAACGATCTCCGAAACGAACAACGCGCCCGAGATGGGCGCGTTGTAGGCGGCGGCGATACCGGCCGCCGCGCCGCATGCGACCATTAGGCGGAGGCGGGGAATCGGCGCGCGCGCGAACAGGCCCAGCCGCGATCCGAGCATCGCGGAGAGCTGCACCATCGAGCCCTCTCGCCCGATCGAGCCTCCCGAGGAGATGGTGAGAAGAGAACCGAAGCTGCGCAATATGGTTGCACGAAAGCCGATCTTGCCGTCGCCGACGATGACCGCTTCCATGTAATCGACGGCTTTCGACGAGACGAAGGTGCGGCCCACGAAATGCAGCACGGCGCCGGCGAGGACCCCGCCCACGACCGGCACCAGCGCCCGATGCCACCAGACCAGGCTCGCCGCGGCATCGACCAAGCCGGAGCCCTCGCCGATATAGGTGAACCCTGTGAAGAGCCTGGTGAAGAGGCGGATGGACTCCCGGAACACCACGCTCGCGAGCGCGCCGAAGAATCCGACCAGCGCGGCCCAGAATATGATGCCGGCGAGGTCCTCGTGCCCGAACAGGATCAAGCGCAGCCGCGTCAGCAGCGACAGTGGTACGCGTGCGAACTCTCTTGCCTGTAGGTGCATCTTCCGACTTGGCCCGGTCTCATCCCGAGCGGGCAATTATGCATTCTCGCCGCCCGTCGCTGAGCGGTGGCTGAACAAGATATGACGAAAGTAGACAAATTCGTATCGATTTCCTAGCCTTCGGGATCACGCTTTGCGCCATCCCATCATTCCACTCATTGCCGGAGAGCACCCGTGACCTTCACCCTTCCCTCGCTTCCGTTTGCGCCCGGCGCGCTCGCCGCCCGCGGCATGTGCCAGGAGACCTTCGAGTACCATCATGGCAAGCACCACCAGGCGTACGTTACTGCGCTCAACGGCCTGGTGGAGAAGAACGACGCGCTCAAGGGCAAGTCGCTCGAGGAATTGATCAAGCTGGCTCACGGCCGCGAGGACCTGACCCCGGTCTTCAACAATGCCGGCCAGCACTGGAACCACAGCTTCTTCTGGAATTGTCTCTCGCCGACGGGCGGCGCCATCCCGGGCGATCTCGAGAAGAAGCTCACCGCGGACTTTGGCAGCGTCGACAAGTTCAAGGAAGCCTTCAAGGCCGCCGCCGTCGGTCAGTTCGGCTCCGGCTGGGCCTGGCTGGTGCTCGGCAAGGATGGGAAGCTCAAGGTCTCGAAGACCGCGAACGCCGGCCTTCCGCTCGCCACCGGCGAAGGCAAGGCGCTCCTCGTCCTCGACGTGTGGGAGCATGCGTACTACATCGACTTCCGCAACCGCCGTCCGGACTTCACGGATAATTTCCTGGCCAAGCTGGCCAACTTCGAGTTCGCCGCTCAGCAGCTGAAATCGGCTTAGCGAACCAATCAGTGCAGCATGGGTCTTACCCGTGATGCCTTCGGCGGCCGTCACGGGTTGGTCCCGGTCGCAGTCCGGCATTGAGAGCCGGGGAGCCGGTCCTGTCCTTCAGGCAGGATCGGCTCCCTTTCGTTTTGCTGAAAGAAAACACATGCGCGTCACCATAATCAGCTTGCTCGTCACCTGCTCCTTGATATTCGCTGCGCCACGATCGCGGGCGGCGACGAATCCGACCGGGTCGCAGGTCACCAGGGAGACGCTCGCCAATGGGCTGCGGGTGGTCATCGTGCGGGATCCGCTGGCGCCGGTGGTCGCGACGGCGGTGAATTACCTGGTGGGCTCCGACGAGACACCGAAGGGATTCCCGGGGATGGCGCATGCGCAGGAGCACATGATGTTTCGCGGCAGCCCGGGCCTCACTGCCGACCAGCTCGCCGACATCGGCGGTGTGATGGGAGGCAACTTCGATGCCAACACGCGGGAGAGCGTGACCCAATACGTCTTCACCGTCCCGGCGGAGGACCTCGATGTCGCGCTGCACATCGAGGCGCTGCGAATGAGCGGTGTGCTCGATTCGGAGAGCGAGTGGAAGCAGGAGCGCGGCGCGATCGAGCAGGAGGTGGCGCAGGATCTGTCCGATCCTGACTACGTCCTCTACGAGAAGATGCGGGCGGAAATGTTCGCGGGCACCCCTTACGCCCACGATGCCCTGGGCACCCGCCCCTCGTTCAACGCCACCACCGGGGCAATGCTGCATCAGTTTCATGACACGTGGTATGCGCCAAACAACGCCATTCTGGTGATCGCCGGCGACGTCGACCCGAGAGCCACCCTGCTCGAAGTGAAGCGGCTCTTCGGCGACATCCGGCCGCGGAAGCTGCCGCGGCGGCCCGCGGTGCGGCTCGGTCCGGCGCACGCCGCCAGCTTCAGCATGAGCACCGATCAGCCGGACGGCATGGCGATGATCGCGGTGCGCACGCCCGGCCTCGACAGTCGCGACTTCGCCGCGCTCGATGTGCTCGCGGACGTCCTCGACAGCCGCCGCTTTGCGCTCTTCAGCCTCGTACCTCAGGGCAAGGCACTCGATGCAGACTTCTCGCTCGATCCGCTGCCCAAGGCCGGCATCGCCTATGCGACCGTGTCTTTCGCCGCCGGGCAGGACCCCGAGGCGCTCGCAAGCGCGATCCACTCCATTCTCGCCGCTGTGGTGCAGCACGGCGTTCCCGCTGATCTGGTCGCGGCCGCGAAGCTGCAGGAGCGCCGTGCGGCCGAGTTCGAGAAGAACTCCATCGCGGGCTTCGCATCCGACTGGTCGGACGCTCTCGCGCTCTATCAAGTGAGCTCACCGGACGAGGAGCTGGCACAGATCGACAGGGTCAGCGTGCAGGATGTCGATCGCGTGGCGCGGAAATACCTCGATCTCGATCATGCCGTCACGGCCGTGATGTTGCCGCGGGGATCGGGCAAACCGGTGCCCTCTGGCGGCGGGTTCGGCGGCCAGGAGTCGATTTCCCTCGGTGCCGCGAAGCCGACGGCGCTGCCGACATGGGCGGACGCGGCTCTGCGTCGCCTGAGCGTTCCGCCCTCGACTCTGCATCCCGTGGTCACTCGACTGCCGAACGGCCTGACACTCATCGTGCAGACGGAGGATGTCAGCAACACCGTCAGCGTCTACGGCCATATCCGCAGTCAGCCCGGCATCGAGGAGCCGCACGGCGAGGACGGCGTCAGCGACCTGCTCGATCGCATGTTCATGTTCGGCAGCAACACTCTCCACCGCCTGCCGTTCCAGCAGGCGTTGGATGCCATCGGCGCGAGCGAGCAGGCAGGCTCGGATTTCACTCTTCAGGTCCTGCCCGAGGATCTGGATCGCGGCGTCCAGCTGCTGGCGCAGAACGAGCTCGATCCCTACCTGCCGGCCAATGCCATGACCGTGCTGCGCGATCAGCTCGCCGCCAGTGTCGCGGCCCGCAATCAGAGTCCCGGCTTCCTGACGCGGCATTCGCTGCGCCAGGCGCTCTTTCCCGCGACCGACCCGAGCCTGCGCTTCGCCACGCCGGGCAGCATCCATGCGCTCACGCCCGATGAGGTTCAGGCTTATTACCGCAACACGTTTCGCCCCGACCTGACTACCATCGTCGTGATCGGGAAGGTGACGCCGCAGCAGGCACGGTCCACCATCGAGAAGTATTTCGCTTCCTGGAAGGCCGTCGGACCAAAGCCGCCGACGGACCTGCCGCCAGTGCCGCCGAATCGCCCGGGAGTGGTGGCGGTGCCTGACTCCAGCCGCGTGCAGGACATCGTGGTCCTCGCCCAGACGCTGCCGGTCACGCGCAGCGATCCCGACTACTACCCGTTGGAGCTCGGTGACGCGGTGCTGGGAGGCAGCTTCTACTCGACGCGTCTCAGCATCGCATTGCGCAAGCAGAGCGGCCTCGTCTACTCGGTGGACTCGACGCTCGAGGCCGGCCGGACCCGCAGCGCCTACCTCGTGGAATATGCCTGCGATCCGCCCAACGTCACCAAGGCCGCCGCAATGGTCCGCCGCGAGATCGCCGACATGCAGCGCACGCCCGTGGGCAGCGAAGAGCTGCTGCGCGTGAAGGAGCTGCTGGTGCGGCAGATTCCTCTCGGCGAATCGAGCGTGGATGAGATCGCGGGCGGAATCATCAGCCGGGTCGACCTCGGGCTGCCACTCGATGAGCCGACGATCGCCGCCCAGCGCTACATCGAGCTCGGCCCGGCGCAGATCCAGGCGGTGTTCCGCAAGTGGATGCGGCCGGCGGATCTGATCAGAGTCAGTGAGGGGCCGGCGCCGAAGTAGTCGGCGCGGGCGGCATCTTCACGGCCACGGGCAGGCTCAATGTGACATGGAAGTTGCGGGCCCGCGATGACGGCGCCGAGCAGTCGAAGTGTTGCTCAGTGACGCGGGCCCCGTCGATGGTCGTGAGCATCATCTGCTCGATCTGCTGCAGCAGCAGACAGTCCGAATTTTGGAGAGTTTTCGGCTCGCCCGGCGCGAGCCGGACGGTACGCTCGATCGCCTCGGCGGGCGCTGACTTCACCGCCGCCTGCAGGAAGATCGGCAGCTGGAATCGGATCTCCACATTGGGCGACCTCAGATATCCGCTCGGCGTGGGACTGCACTGGTACGGCAGTATGTTGATGCTGTACGGCCACGCTCCCAGGCGCAGCAGGATGCCGCGGAATTCGTACCAGAGCTGGTTGCACGTATAGGTGCGCGGCAGGTTCTGCAGATTGACGATCATGTCGTAGCTGCGCCAGAGCGCGGGCCGGCCGGCGGTGGCACCCTTCGCCACCGCGCCGGCGGCCAGCGGGGTGCCGACGCATCCCAGCGCGCAGGCTGCCGCGGCAATGATGCCGCCGTGTCTTCGCATGCGTCCCTCCAAAAACCGCTTGTAAATCATGGGTATGACCTCACCGCGGCGCGGCCGGTTCCGCTGCCCGAATTTGCCACGATTCCGCCATTGCGCCAGCCGGATCGGCGCCGAGACTCTCTCACAGGTCGGCGGCGGAGAAGGGCAATGTTCGCGAATCTCAGGATCTGGCTCAACCACTTCGAATACCACGCGGAGCAGCCGCGCGGCGCGCCCGGCGGCTCGCTGGATGCCCTGCCGCCGGAGGAGCGCCGCCTGATCGCCCACTCGATTGCAACGTTCCAACTGGGCGAGCAGTCGGACGGCACGGGACTTCTACGCGCGGCATACCGCTTCGCGGCCGCACACGGTGACGAGCTTCTGCCACGCATCACCGAGCTCTTCATTCGCGAGGAGCAGCGGCACGCGCGCCTGTTGCGTGGGTTCATGGACGAACATGGCATCAGAGCAAAGGCCCGGCACTGGACTGATGCGGTATTCCGTCGCGTGCGGCGGCTCGCCGGCTTCGAGCTCTACCTCCACGTGCTCATTGCGGCCGAGTTGATCGGCAACGTTTATTACCGCGCGCTCGAGTCCGTGACCGGGTGCCATAGGCTCAAGGTCCTGTGCCGTACGCTGCTCGCCGACGAGCTCGCGCATATCGGTTACGAGTCGGAGCTCATCCTTGACCTACGCGCCCGCAAGCCCGCCACGTTGCGGACGCTGATCCGGCTTGCACATCGTGCCTTCTTCTGCGGCGCCGCGTGTGTCGTCTGGGTCTCACATCGTGCTGTCTTGCGTCGCGCGGGCTACAGCGCTGCCGAATTCATGCGCACGTGTCTCGGGCAATACGCGTTCCATCTCGATCCCCTTTCAGGATGGTCCGCTTCAACGGCCGGATCCGCGCGCCGCCGTTAGATGCCGATGCCGATCATATTCGCGCTCCGCAAAATCCAACCGGCGCTTCCAGGGATCAGCCTCGGGGACGGGACCGTGGTCAGTGAAGCTCATGACCTCATCGCTGCTCTGATGATACTCCGGCCACGCCGGCTGTCCGGGCGGGTCCGGCCGGCCGGACCGGGCGAACGCGATCCAGTACGCGTGCACAATGCGCGCCATCGCCTCGTCGGCACGTGATGCCTCCTTGCCATAGCGCGCGGACACCGTGTCGAACACATAGGGAATCTCGGAAGCGTGAGGCGCGCCCCACCACGTTTTCCGGCGTGCAGTTGCGACGTAGCCGAAGCGATATTCATATACACGCTGACCGCGGGCGGAAAGGATTCGCGCGATCGCACGCGCCGGCTCCGCCATCCGCCGATCACCGCCAGCCGCGATCGTTGCTTCCTCCAGAGTGCGCCGGCCGTCCGGGTCGTAGATGCGCCGGGCCGCCGCTGAATCAACGCCAAAGGTCCGCCACAGCGCCGGCAGCGACGCCGGAATCGCCGGACCGCCCTCTTCCGTGGTGGTGCCGATCATGACCGGCACGCGCGCACCGCCGCCGGCCGCATATACGTTCGTCGGGACACCGGGATAGAGCCTGGCGTCCGGGATGGGACCGACGAACGTTGGGTCGCTCGCCTCGGTGTGCAGGTCCAGACCACCCACCAGCCTCGCCGCAGGCAGCGCGCGTAGTGCTGCCAGCGCACGTGGCCCCTCGCCCCCGATGCCGAGGAGCCAGGCCAGCCTGATGCCCATCGCCTCCGCGGAATCGGTTGTGCCGGAAAGGGGGCGCAGCGGCGAGCCGTTGTCGCGCCCGGCGCCGGACTCGATGATTGCCTTTGCGAACAGGCCGCGCGCCAGCGGGCTCATGAGAAGAGCGTTGACCGAGACGCCGCCCGCGGACTCGCCGAAGATCGTTACGTTGCGCGGGTCGCCGCCGAAAGAGGCCACATTGCGCCGCACCCACTGCAGCGCCATGATTTGATCCATGAAGGCGTAATCGCCGCGCAGGCCGGCGGCCCGCTGCCGGTCGAGCGCCGGAAACGCGAAGAAGCCGAAATTTCCGAGGCGATAGTTGAAACTGACGAGCACCACGCCATCGCGCGCGAACTGCGTGCCGTCGTGTATGGCGGGCGACGTGCCTCCGTCGACGAATCCGCCGCCGTAAACCCACACCATGACGGGCAGACCGTGCGCCGGGCGCACCTTCGGGCGCCAGACGTTGACGTACAGACAGTTCTCTCTCGGCACGGTCCTCACCGGCCCGTCATCTCCCGGAGTGGGCAACTGCGCGCAGTCAGGGCCGAACTGCAGGGCCGGCCTGACCCCGCGCCAGCGCTTGACCGGTTGCGGCGGCGCCCACCGCAAGGCGCCCACGGGCGGGGCGGCGTACGGTATCCCTTCGAAAGCGATGACGCCGTGCTCGAGGGCGCCGCGGACTACCCCGCCGTCGACCCGCACTTCCAGGGGTGCCGTCGCAACCCACGCCCCCGCCGGCGCCACGCGCACCATGCAGGCGAGGCCCGCGCAGAGCGCCCAGGCTGCAGAGGCGCGCGAGAGAGAAGATATGTAGCTCATGACCGGGCTCGACTGACTGAGGTTAAATCAACGGCCGCGGTTGCGGCTCGTTCCGCGCCTGCAATGGCCGCTCCCCACGGAGCGCCCGGATGACATCCTCACTGGCTTTGCGCCGCACATCGCGCAACGACGCGTCGGAAGAGAATGCGATGTGAGGAGTGAGAACGACGTTGGGTCGCAGCAGCCCGGGGGGAACATGCGGCTCACCTTCCAGCACATCCAAGCCCGCGCCGGCAAGCCTTCCGGCTTCGAGCGCAGCGATGAGCGCCTGATTTTCGATCACGGCGCCGCGACTGACGTTGACCAGGAAGGCGCCGGGTTTCATGAGCGCGATCCGCTCGCGGTCGAGCATGTGACGAGTCTCGGCGGTGAGCGGGACATGCACGATCACCGCGTCCGAGCGACGCAGGAGCTCATCCAGAGTGGTCATTTCAACATCGCCCGCGTCGGCGACCGGCCGCCGGGTATGAGCGAGCAGGCGCACACCGAAGCCCCGCAGCTTCTCGGCGGTCCGCCGCCCCGTGCGCCCGAACCCTATGATGCCGCAGGTCAGATCGTGCACGCGCCGCAGCTTCGCGCCCGCCGGATCCCAACGGCCGGCTCTCACCTCCCGATCGTAGTGAGTGAGTCCGCGCGCACAAGCCAGCAACATGGCGACGGCGTGGTCCGACACCTCCTCGACGGAGTAGTCCGGCACATTCGTGACCCAGATGCCGCGTCGGGTAGCCTCATCGACGGCGATGTTGTCGAGCCCGACCCCCAGGCGCGCGACGATGCGCAACGGCGCCGTGGCCGCAATCGCGGCGGCGCTCACCGGCGCCCAGTTGGTCATGATCGCGGCCGGCTGGTGCTCCGCCGCGAGAGCCGTGATCGCGTCTGCAGACGCCGCTTTGGCAGGCCCGGCAATGAGGTGGAAGCCTGCATCCTCGAGCAACTCTGCCTCGATGGCGTTATCCGGCCACGCGTAATCCGTGAGCAGAACCCTGGGGCGCGAGGTCATGCGGGCTGATGCTGATCCGACATCGGCCCATTATATTCGAGTGCTTCGGGCTTCCTTCCCCGCAGCTAACGCCCGCCGCGCCGCATGGCGGCGCGGCCGAGCACCACGCCGAACTCCTTTTCGCCCTCGCCGCGCGCCAGCGCCTCGAGCATGGAGTCGCGGATCACGCTGCCAACCGGCATCGGCGTCATGACGGCCTCGGCGGCGGCCAGTGCCAGGCGCACATCCTTGAGACCCAGGCGGGCCTTGAATCCGGCCGGCTCGAAACGCCCCTCGGCAATGAGGCGGCCGTAGCCCTGATATACCGGGCCGGGGAAGAGACTCTGGCCAATCAGCTCGAAGAGCTCACGCGGTTCCACACCGTAGCCCGCGGTGAGCGCGGCTGCCTCCCCCATGGATTCGATTGCCGCCGCCAGCATGAAGTTGATGGCGAGCTTGACGACATTCGCCTGCGAGGCCCGCTCGCCGAAGCGCCAGACCTTCTGACCGACGGTTCCCTCGAGCAGCGGCTGTACCGACTCGACGGCTTGGCGCGGCCCGGCTACGAGGACGGTGAGCTTGCCCGCAGCGGCAGCGTCAGGCCGGCCGAGCACCGGCGCGGCGACATAACCGACTCCGCGCTCACTATGGCGCTCCGCGAGCTCGTCGCCGAGCGCTACCGAGATGGTGGCCAGGTTGACATGAAGACGAGTTGCGGCGGGCACGGCGCGCGCCAGAAGTCCGCTGTCGAGCAGCACCGCGCGTGTGGCCTGATCGTCGCTCAGCATCGAGAACACGACATCGCCGCGAAACGCCTCCTCGGCCGTAGCGACAGCCTGCGCGCCGCGCTCCGCGAGGCGCCGCGCCGGCTCCGGCGAGCGGTTCCAGACGCGCAGCGAATGTCCGGCTTCCAGCAACCGACCCGCGATGGCGGCGCCCATGTTGCCCAGCCCGATGAAGCCGATGTTCATGGATTGCCCCTCCTATCCCCATCTTCGCTCGAAAGCGAACAAGCAAGCGGCCCAGGGCCGCTCCCTGGGCCGCCGGGTTTAGTTCAGCCTTCCCTGACGCCCTGCCGGCAGAATCATTCCGACCATGGACTCCTCGTCTTCCTTCCAGGCATCGAGGCGTACGCGCTGCAGGAAATCATCCAGCGCCATCCACTGCCAGCCTTCCCACACTCCCTGCTCCACTCGCAACAGAATCATTTGACGATTCATACGAGCCTCCTACAACCCGAAGGTGGTTAAAAGGCCGGCGGGAACCGTATCCCGCCGGCAGGACTGCCAACGTGCCGGGGGTTGATAATGGCACGCTGGTTGGGGGAGATGCTTTGCGGTTGATGGGCTTGGCGAGCAGGTAACGGTCGCCCAGCCACGCGATCGCCTTGGCCCGCGCGGCGCTGTAGTCCACGACCTGCGGCTGCGGCTGCGGCCGCTCGACCTTGCTTGGCTGCTGCATGACCTCGCTCTCCTATATGAATGGACGCTCGAACTACCGCCGCAGTTCCTATAATCGGGTTGGTCAGCGCGAACTCAACCGTCGGGCCCTCCCCCCAAAGGGGGAGCCGGCACGCCCCCGCTAAGGCAGTTCTCTTTTCAGATCAATGACTTAGCGGCCGAGGGTGCTCGAGCGGCCAATCCGATCGGCATATGTCAACTAGAGGAGCAGCCTGACATCGGCCTAGTCCGTGCTCAATGCGAATAGCCTCTGCGTTCGTGCAGATTTGACGCTTGTTCGGCTTCCAACGCCTCTTTCCGGTCAAAGGCTTCGCGCGCAGCGTCGATCTCCGCGAGATGATTGCGCGCCCACTCGCCGAGGGCGCTCACGGGCGCATGCAGCGCCCGTCCGAGGGGCGTGAGTTCATACTCGACGCGCGGCGGCACGACCGGGAACACGGTGCGCTTCACCAGGCCGTCGCGCTCCAGACCGCGCAGCGACAATGTCAGCATCCGCTGCGAGATCCCTCCGATCGCGCGCTTGAGCTCGGAGAAGCGGCGTGGCCTCTCCGCAAGCATGATGATGATGAGGACGCTCCATTTCTCCCCGATCCGCGCCAATACCTGGCTGATCTTCGGGCATTCCTCGCTGTGCAGCTGCCCCACCATGGTTACACCAACTTTACTCGGTTGCATGCGTGTGCCTTCTTGTTTCGGCGCCGGCCGCACTCACATAATTAGCCTAGGTATCAATTTTATACCATTGGCCGTATTGAGCGATAATGCCGTCACGAGGAGGCTCTAAATGAATACGCAATCCATTCGGGGCGTCTCGCGAGTCGTGCGCGGGATGCCGACATCGGACGGTGCCGGCGTGAAGCTGACACGCGTCATCGGTCAGCCGCGGCTGCCGGACCTCGATCCGTTCCTGATGCTCGATGAGTTCGGGACGGACAACCCCGGTGACTACATCGCGGGTTTCCCGGATCACCCCCACCGGGGCTTCGAGACCGTCACTTACATGCTGGACGGCAGGATGCGCCATCGCGACAACCACGGCCACGAGGGCATCCTGGTTCCGGGCAGCGTGCAATGGATGACGGCGGGACGAGGCATCGTGCATTCCGAGATGCCGGAGCAGCAGGCAGGCCGCATGCGCGGCTTCCAGCTCTGGATCAACCTGCCCGCGCGGGACAAGATGACTGCGCCCAAGTACCAGGAGTTCGGCCCGGAGAAGATTCCGGCCGCGGACCTGGGGAACGGCGCGCGAGTGAAGGTGCTTGCCGGGCAAGTGGCGGGTGTCACGGGACCGATCGCTCAGCCGGCAACCGACCCGACGTATCTCGATATAGAGCTCGAGCCAGGGGCGACATTCTCGCAACCACTTGCCCGCGGCCACGCGGCGTTCCTGTACGTCTACGAGGGCGCCATCAAGGTGGGCACCGGTGAGTCGGCGGCGACGCTGGGCGCTCACGAGCTCGCGGTGTTGACGGACGGCGATTCAGTGCAGCTCGAGGGCCGCGATCCACCGCGCGACGGCAGCGCACTCAACCGGGCCATCCTGGTCGCCGGCCGCCCCCTGAAGGAACCCGTGGCCAAGCACGGGCCGTTCGTGATGAGCACCCGCCAGGAGTTGATGCAGGCGTTCGAGGACTACCAGAGCGGCAGGTTTTAGTCAGGAAGCCGGGCCCGGACCAGGCACACGGATGTGCCCCGCCGCCTTAACCAGCCGCGGGTAATGCCGGCTCGGCGGCCTGTCGCTCCCGCTCCTTCGCGTGGTCGGCCGCCAACACGAGGTAGACGGCGGGCACGATGAGGAGCGTAAAGATCGTGCCGATGGAAAGGCCCGTCAGGATCACCCAACCCATTGCCTTGCGTCCCGCCGCGCCCGCGCCGCTCGCGATGACGAGCGGCACCACACCGAGCACCATCGCGGCAGTGGTCATCAGGATCGGCCGGAGTCGCACCGCCGCCGCTTCGATGATCGCGGCGCGCTTCGGCTTGCCCGCGCGCTGCTCGTCGTTGGCGAATTGCACCATCAGAATGCCGTGCTTGCTGATGAGGCCGAGCAGGGTCACGAGACCCACCTGCGAATAGATGTTGAGCGAGGTGACGCCGAAGTTGATGAAGAGCAGCGCGCCGAACAGCGCCGCCGGCACCGACACCAGGATCACCACCGGATCACGAAAGCTCTCGAACAACGCCGCGAGCGAGAGATAGACGATGATGAGCGCGAAGCAGAACGTGAAGAGGAAGGCGTTCGAGCCTTGCGCGTACTGACGCGAGGCGCCCGAATAATCCACCGTGTAGCCGCTCGGGGCCACGTCCTGCAGTGTCTTCTGCAGAAATGCCAGCGCCGCGCCCTGCGAGACCGCCGGCGCGCCGGCAATGGTCGCGGAGTTGAGCTGCTGGAAGTGGTTGATCGACTCCGGAACCGTCTGGCGCTCGAGGTGCGCAATGGTGCCGAGCTGCACCAGCGTGCCATTCGTCGTGCGCAGGTGCAGATTGAGCACCTGTTCGGGGTTCAGCCGGTACTTCTGCAGCACCTGCGGGATGACCTGGTAAGAGCGGCCTGCGATCGTGAAGTAATTGACATAACCGCCGCCCATGGCCGCGCCGAGCACCGAGGCCACGTCCTCGTTGGTGAGGCCGAGCTGCGACACCATGTCATGATTGACCACGATGGTCTGCTGCGGCTCATCGAGCTTCAGGTCGCCGTCGACGAACCAGAAGAACCCGCTCGCCTTGGCGCGATTCAGCACCTGCTGCTCCACCTGATAGAGACTCCCGATCGGCTCGCTGCTCGTGATCACGAACTGCAGCGGCATGCCCTGAGAGCCGGGCAGCGGCGGAAACTGGAAGGCCGCGACCTCGGCGCCCGCGATCGTATTCCATTTCTGTTGCAATACCTGTTGCATCTGGTCGGCGGAGCGGGCGCGCTCGGCCCAGGGCTTGAATAGAATTCCGCCGATTCCCTGCGTCACCGAGGGCGCGCCGATGACCTGGAAGGCACCGCGATACTCCGGCACCGATTTCCCGACCGCAAGCGCCTGGTCGGAGTAGGTCTGCATCTGGGTGTACGTCGCATCGGGCGGCCCGATCAGCTGATACGCCACGAATCCCTGATCCTCCTGCGGCGCGAGCTCCGAAGACGATGTCACGAAGAGGTAGGGAAGCGAGGCGAGCAGCAGCACCAGGAGCACGATGAGGACGGGCCAGGTCTCGAGCCAGCTCGTGAGCATGCGCTGATAGCCCGAGCGCAAGCGCGAGAACCAGCGATCGACCAGTTTGGCGAATCGCCCCTCCTCCATCTCCGCGCTGAAGATTCGCGAGCACATCATCGGCGAAAGGGTGAGCGCGATGATGGCCGAGACCGTGATCGCACCGACGAGAGTGAAGGCGAACTGGGTGAACAAGGCTCCGGTCAGGCCGCTCTGGAACGCAATGGGCGCGTACGCGGCCACCAGCACGACGGTCATGGCGACGATCGGGCCACCGAGCTCGCGCGCTCCCTGGATCGCAGAGTCGAAGGGCGTCGATCCTTCCTTCATGTGCCGATCGATGTTCTCGACGACGATGATGGCGTCATCGACCACCAGGCCGATCGCGAGCACCAGCGCAAGAAGCGTCAACAGGTTGATCGAGTAGCCGAGCACCAGCATCACGATGAAGGCGCCGACCAGGGACAACGGCATCGCAATGGCAGGCACCGCGGCGGCGCGCGGACTGCCGAGGAAGAGGAAGATGACCGCGGTGACGATGAGCAGCGCCTCGACCAGGGTCTTGATGACGTCCTTGATCGAGGCATTGATGAACATCGTGGCGTCGAAGGCGATCGCCTGATGGATGCCGCTCGGAAGCTGCCGTTCGATGTCGGGCAGGTCCGCCCTGACCTGCCGCACCACGTCGAGCACGTTAGCGGTCGGCGAGGGCTTGATGCCGATGAACACTCCGGAAAGGCCGCTATAAGAAACGCCGGAGTCGTAGTTTTGTGCGCCGAGAACGACCGTCGCCACGTCCTCCAGCCGCACGATCGCGCCGTTCGCCTGCCGAATCACCAGCCGTTTGAAAGACTCCAGCGAATGCGGGTCCGTCGAAGCGGTCAGGTTGACGCTGACCATGTTGCCTTTGCTCTCGCCGGCGGCCGACAGATAGTTGTTGGACCCCAGGGCGGCGAACACGTCGCCCGCGGTCACTCCGTGCGCCGCCATCCGGTCGGGATCGAGCCAGGCGCGCAGCGCAAAGGTCCTGCCACCCAGTATCTCCGCGGTCTGCACGCCGGGGATGGAGTTCAGCTTCGGTTGCACGACGCGCAGCAGGTAGTCGGTCACGTCGTTGGTCGGCAGTACCTTGCTGGAGTAATTGAGGTACAGGATGTCGGTGGTCTGATTCGCCTGCAGGTTGATGATCGGCAGCTGCGACTGTGGCGGCAGCTGGTTGCGCACGGCGTTGACCTGGGTGCTTATCTCCGTGAGCGCCTTGCTCGAGGAATAATTCATCTCCAGCGTCGCCGTAATGACGGAGCTGCCGGCGCTCGAGACGGAAGACAGGTAATCGATTCCCTGCGCCTGGGCGATTGCAGCCTCGAGCGGCTGGGTGATGAAGCCCGCCACGGTCTGCGCATCGGCGCCGTAATAGGTAGTGGATACGGTGATGACACCGTTCTCCGTCTGCGGGAACTGTGTCACCGGCAGCTCGAAGATGGCGCGCAGACCGAGCACCAGGATGAGCAGGCTGACGACCGCCGAGAGGACCGGCCGGCGGATGAAGAGGTCGGTGAGCTTCACGCGCGCCTCTCAGTGTTCCTGGGGGGTCGGGTTCGGCTCATTGAGCGGCTGCACGCTGTTATTGATGGCGAGCGCTGAGCCATTCTTGATCTTCATCTGGCCGCTGCTCACGACGGCGTCGCCGGCCTCGAGTCCTTTGACGATGGCCACCTGGTCGCCACGCGTCGGGCCGAGAGTCACGAAGACCGACTGCGCCGTTGGAGGTGCGCCGGCTTTCGCGGACTTGCGCACCAGAAAGACCGTCTCACCGTACGGGTTGTACGCCACCGCGGTCTGCGGCAGGGTGAGGTAGCGCTCCGTCTCACCCGCGTCGACCATGGTGCGGACGAACATTCCCGGCAACAGCTTGTGCTCGGGATTGCTGATCGTCGCCTCGGCTTCGAAATTGCGAGTGGAGGAATCGACCAGCGGATCGATGGAAGTGATCTTGCCCCCGAAGGCTTTGCCGGGGAAGGCATCGACCCCCAGGTGGACGGTCTGGCCCACCGTAACGTGCGACAGCTGGTCCTCGGGCAGACGGAAATCGACGTAGATGGGGTCGACCGATTCCAGGGTGACGATCGGGTCGCCCGGATTCAGGTACTGGCCCGGGTTGACTGTCGTGATGCCGAGCCGCCCGCGGAAGGGCGCGCGGATGGTCTTTTTCGCCACCAGCGCGGCCTGCGACGCGGCCTGCTCCCGTGAGCTCTTCAGGTTGGCGATATCGGTGTCGAGCTGCGCCCGGCCGATGGCCTGGGCCTGGTACTGAATGAGGTCGCGGTGATAGGTCAGCGCCGCGAGATTGGTCTCGGCGATCAGCGCCCGAAGCTGCGCCTTATCCGGATCGGCGTTGAGCTGCACCAGGAGCTGGCCCGACTGTGCGTCCGAGCCGGACCTGAACGCGATTGTGCGCACGAGGCCCGCCACCTCGGTGGTGACCTCGACACCGTGGATGGCCCGCAGGCTGCCTACGGCCTCGACCTGGGGCTGCCACGTGGAATACTCGGCCGTAGCCGTGCTCACTGTCTGTGGGACCGAGGCATTCTGGGCCATGGCCAGCTTGATGAAGTGGGCCTTGACCATGTTGAAGCCCACCGCTCCACCCACGAGGACGATCACCAAGGCCAGCACGATGACCAGCCGAAAACTCATCACCCGTTTCACAGCGACTCCTGACTCTCCGGTCCTCTTCTCTCCGGTGCGCCCCGAGAAGGGACAGCGCAGCGACGCCCGTGGCGCGGGCCGCGCATGCGCGAGTGCTAACCGGGAAGCTGCCAGAAGAGGTTATTTTAACAGAATTTAACAGGAAGCCAGACGGTTTGCTTTTCCCCGGCCGTATGGCCGGGGCCGATCGCGCCGCTGGTACTGCGATACGGTATCGTGCCTGGATGTACGACCACCCTCTGGACGGCGACCCCCCTTCCGTGGTCCTCAGCGTCGCCGGGCTCTGCAAGAGCTACTCCCGTGTGATCGCGGTCGAGGGGGTGTCCTTCGATGTCCATCGCCGCGAGGTCGTCGGACTCCTCGGCCCGAACGGCGCCGGCAAGACGACCACCATCAACATGATCCTCGGCGTGCTGAGCCCGACGGCGGGCAGCGTGCGCATCGGAGGCATCGATTTGGCGCGGGAGCGGGCGCGCGCCCTGGCGTCCGTCAATTTTTCCGCGGTCTACGCCTCGCTTCCGGGCAACCTCACGGTCACGGAGAATCTTCGGTTCTTTGGCCTCATTTACGGGATACCTCAGCTCGGGCGCAGGGTCGCGGAGCTGGTGCGGCAGTTCGACCTCGAACGCCTGCGCGACACCAAATGCGGCCTGCTCTCCTCCGGAGAGCAAACGCGGGTCGCCCTCGCCAAGGCGCTGCTCAACCGGCCGCGGCTGCTGCTGCTCGATGAGCCGACTGCCTCGCTGGATCCCGCTGCAGCGCAAACGGTGCGCGCACGCATCCGCGGCCTCGCTGTCGAGACCGGCTGCGGGATCCTCTGGACGTCCCACAACATGTACGAAGTCGAGGAAGTCTGCGACCGCGTTCTCTTCCTCTCTCACGGCCGACTGCTGCTCGAAGGCGATCCGCGGCGCCTGCCGCACGAACATGGCGCCGCGACGCTGGAAGAGCTGTTCATCCGTCTTGCGAGCGAGCCGCTCGCCGAGCCGGTGGCGGGCGCCGGATGAGAATGCAGCCGGTCGCGGGCATCCTGCTGCGCCAGTTCTACCTGCTGCGCGGCAGCCCGGTGCGCTCGCTGCCCATGTTCGCGTGGGTGGCCATCGACATCGTGGTGTGGGGGTTCATCACCCGCTACCTCAACTCCATGGCCGCAGGCCGCTTCAACTATGTGCCGAGCCTTCTCGGAGCCGTGCTGATGTGGGACTTCTTCACTCGCATCATGCAGGGGGTGAGCACGGCGTTCCTCGAGGACGTATGGTCGCGCAACTTCCTCAATCTCTTTGCGACTCCGCTGACGATCTCGGAATACATTCTCGGGCTCGTGATCACCAGTGTGGCGACGAGCATGGTCGGCCTGGCCGTGATGCTGGTGCTGTCGACGGCGGTCTTCGGCCTATCGTTCCTGTCGCTGGGCGCCCTGCTGGTGCCGTTTCTCCTCGTGCTGTTCGGTTTTGGGATTGCACTCGGCATCCTCGCGAGCGCGCTCGTGCTGCGCCTCGGGCCGGCATCGGAATGGCTGGTCTGGCCGCTGCCGGCGCTGCTGTCCCCGTTCGTGGGCGTCTTCTACCCGCTCGCGACGTTGCCGCGCTGGATGCAGGCCGTCGGACATCTGTTGCCGCCGTCGTACGTGTTCGAGGGTATGCGAGCGGTGCTGGCGGGGCAGCCTCTCTCGGCCGGAGACTTGGCGGTCGGGGCTGCGATCGCGGTGCTCGACATTCTGCTCGCGGCGCTATTTCTTCAGGCGGGTGTTCCGTTACGCCGTGGCGACCGGGCTGCTCGCCCGCTACAGCGCGGAGAGTGCTGCATGAGTCGGCGCATCTTCGCCGGCGACGGCGGCTCGCCGGTCGTGGTACCCGACAAGCGCGCGTCTTCCGAGAGCCACGGGCGCGGCGAGACGATGACCCGGTGAGTCATGCCGCTTGCTAAAATTTCAGGATTTGAGGTAACTTACGTGTTTCACATGTTGCTGTTTGCTCGGAGGTTGCGGTGAAGAAGTCCTTGCTCGTTCTCTGTGTCATCACTGCCGGCGTGCTCGCGGCCTGCAGCAATCCGACCGCCGACTGGCAGAAGGCAAACCAGCAGAATTCGATTGCGGCCTACCAGCAGTTCATCCAGCAGCACCCGAATGATGCGCGTGTAGCGCAGGCCCGGGACCGCATCAACGCCCTGCAGGACGAGCAGGCGTGGACCACCGCTCAGAGCACCAACACCCTCGACGGCTACCAGCAGTATCTGCAGCAGGAGCCGAATGGAATGCATGCCGCGGATGCGCAGGACAAGGTCAACAGTCTGCAGTCGGATGCCGCCTGGTCCAGCGCGCAGTCGACCAATACCGCCGCCGGGTATCAGGACTTCCTGCAGAAATATCCGAATTCGCCACACGCCGCTGACGCGCAGGCCGCGCTCAAGCAGCTCACGGGCTATCAGCTGTTACTCGGCTCGGCCCGCTCGCAGGCCGTCGCGGACAAGCTCACCCAGCGCCTGAAGGACAAGTTCGGCAGCGATCTGCAGGACGTCGTCGAAGTGCCGCCGACCGGCAAGTCGAAGACCATCGAGATTCGCTCCGCCGGGATGACGCAGGACGACGCCAAGGCGGCCTGCGCCAAGCTGCGCAAGGCGCATCAGCACTGCGAGGTCGTGAAGAGCGCCTCCTGACGCCGACTCTTCGGTCTCCCTCCCACAGCAGCGCCCGCCGCCGGCCACTCGCCCGCGGCGGGCGTTTGCATTTGGTTACGATCAGGTAAGGGGGCCGCCCACTGCAAGCAGCAGTTGGATGGTGTCCAGGTACTGATGCGACTGCGCCTCGAGAAACCCGAGCTCAGCGCGCTGACGCTCGCGCTGCGCATCGAGGACCTGGAGGATGCCCGAGTTGCCCGCTTGATAGCTCTGCCGCGCTAGCTCCAGGCTTGACTGCGACGTATCTCTCGCGTTCGCCTGCGCGGCGACGAGCTGCGCGTCGTGATCCAGGGCGTCGAGGAGATCGGCGACCTGGCCGAAGGAGTCGAGCACGGTCTGCTGATACTGCTGCGCGCTCGACTGCAGCGCATCCAGCGTGGCCCGTCGCTCGGCGCGCAGCGTGCCGCCTTCGTAGAGGGGTTGGGTCAAGCCGGCAATCAGCGACCAGGCGGTCGAAGAAGCATCGAACAGCTTTTCCGGGGTCAGCGCCTGCCGGCCCAGTGTCGCCGTCAAGTTGATCTGCGGATAGAGGTTCGCGGTTGCAACACCGACCGCGGCGGTGGCGGCGTGCAACTGTGCCTCGGCCGCCAGTATGTCGGGGCGGCGGCGGACCAGCTGCGAGGGCACGCTCACCGGCAGCTGCCGCGGCAGCCGCAGATCCGTGAGCTCGAGGTCCGGCTGCGACCACTCCACCGGGCTGCGGCCGAGCAGCACCGCGAGCGCATGCCGCGCCATGGCGAGCTGCTGGTAGAGAGGCGGCAGCAGCGCCTGATCGACCGCCAGTTGACTCTGCGCCGTCAGGACGTCGACCCGCGACACCGAGCCGTTGGCGAACGCCGTCTGCACGAGACTCACGTTGTTGCGGTCCTCGGAGAGCAGCTCCGCTGCCGCTCTGATCTCTCCACGCGTGGCGGCAATGACGACGGCCTCTGCCGCCTACATCGCCCGTCAGCGTCAACTGTGCAGCGTCGAATTCGCTCCGCTCGTACTGCTCCAGCGCTTTCTGCTCCTCGATGGAGCGAGCCGTGGCGCCGTCGTAGTCGAGCAGGTAGTTCACGCTCGCGCCGAAGGACTCATAGGTGAAAGGCGACACGTGGGGGACGAGTGCGCCGAGGAACTGCTTGCCGTACTGCTGCCGCCCGACGCCGACTGAGCAGGCCCACCTGCGGATAGAGCCGCCCCGTCTGCGCCGCCACCAGCTCCTGCGCCTGTGCCAACGTCGCCTTGGCAGCGGCAAGGTTGCGGTTGTCGGCGATAGCGCGCTGCATCAGCTCATCGAGCTGCGGTGAGGCGAAGAGCGTCCACCAGTCGGGAGCGGCTGGGGCGCCGAGCAGGATGTGCTGCGCATAGGCGCCGGTCGCCGGCGCCCGCCGCTCCGCGGTCGCGGCGGCGGTATTGACGGGATTCGATTCACCCGCCGGCCGGTATGCGGACGTCGCCGGTTCGGTCGGACGGTGAAAGTTGGGCCCGACGGTGCAGGCGCAAAGCAGCGCCGCTGCGGTCAGTCCGGACGCGGCCGGCCGCGCTCGCTTGCGTCTCAGGTCAGCGCTCATTTGTTTCAATCCATCACCGCCGGTTCCCGCAGCCGCGCGCGTGCGGGCCGCAGCAGCAGCACCACGGGAATCAACGCCAGCGTCATCCAGAACATCAGCTTGAAGTCATCGTTGTACGCGATCATCTGCGCCTGCCGGGTCACGGCCGCATTCAGCGCGGCGAGCCCGGCCGGCGCGGTGAAGCTGAAAGGCGCCTGCAGCTGGATCTGTCCGCCCCAGGGAAGGATGTGGGCCGCAAGGCGCTCATGCATGATCTGTGTGTTGCGCGTCAGGAGCGCTCCAGTTGCGGCAATGCCGATGCTGCTACCCACGTTGCGCAGCAGATTGAACATCGACGTACCCTCGGAGCGATATTGTACTCCGAGAGTCGCGAAGGCCACGGTGGTGAGCGTGACGTAGGTGAGGCCGGTGCCGACGCCCTGGAGGAATGTGGTCGACCAGACGAGAGTCTGCGGCATCAGTGTGGAGTAGTCGCACATCATCTCGAGCGAGGCGGCCGTCACGGCGATGCCGATGCCGATGAGGAGCCGCGTATCGACGCGGCCGATGAGCCTGCCGGCGAGGTACATGGAGACGAAACTGCCAAAGCCGCGGGGCGCCATGGCGATGCCCGAGGTCAACACCGGATAGCCGAGCAGATCCTGCAGCAGCGGCGGCAGTAACGCGAGCGTGGCGAAGAGCACCACGCCCACTACGAACACCAGGAAATTCCCCATCGCGAAATTGGTGTCCTTGAACATCGCGAGGCTGATGAACGGCTCACGTGCCGTCAGCGTGTGTACGAAGAAGACATACAGGGCGGCGACGGCGACGCCGGTCTCGATCCAGATCTCCGGCGAGCCGAACCAGTCCTTGAGCTCGCCGCGATCGAGGAGAATCTGCAGCACGCCGACCGCGAGGCTGAGCGCGCCGAAGCCGAGGAAATCGAAGCGCGCGCTGCGGGGCTCGCGTCTCGCGGACATAGGCCATGAGTCCGATGGCCGACAGGATGCCGAATGGCACGTTGATGTAGAACACCCAGCGCCAGCTGTAATTGTCGGTGAGCCAGCCGCCGAGCACCGGCGCGAGCATGGGGCCGAGGACCACCCCCTGGCCCCAGAGGGCCATGGCGCGGCCATGTCGCTCCGGGGGATTGATGTCGAGCAGCACGGCCTGTGACAGCGGCACGAGCCCCGCGCCGGAGAGACCTTGCAGAACCCGGAACAGCACGATCTGATCGATGGACTGCGCCATGCCGCAAAGCATGGAGCTGACGGTGAAGCCGATCACCGACCCGACCAACACGCGTTTGCGGCCGAAGCGGCCGGCGAGCCAGCCCGACAGCGGCGTCATGATGGCCGCGGCCACGATATAGGAGGTCAGCACCCAATCCATCTGGTCGAGCGATGCCGAGAGATTGCCCCCTATGTGTGGCAGCGCGACGTTGGCAATGGTCGTATCCACCGCCTGCAGCACGGTGGCGAGCGTGACTGAGGCGGTGATGAGCCCGCGGTGCTGCGATTGGCTCAAGGTTCCCCACCGTCCGCGCGACGCTCCGCCTCGCGCGAGCCGGTGTCGACGGTGACTGCCGCACTAAGGCCCGAGCGCACGGCCGGAATGCTCCCTTTGAGGCGGAGCCGAACGTCGAGCCGCTGCACGACCTTCACCCAGTTGCCGGTGGCGTTCTCCGGCGGCAAGACCGAGAACTGCGATCCGGTGCCCGGCGTGATGCTCGCCACTGCAGCCTGGAACGTGCGGCCGGGATAGGCGTCGATCTTCACCGTCGCCGAGTCACCCGGACGCATGCGCGCGAGCTGGTCTTCCTTGAAGTCCGCTTCCACCCAAACATCGTGAGTAGAGACGAGCACGAATGCGGGAGTTGCAGTCGGCAGATAGCTTCCGGCCTGCAGGTGCTCCACGCCAGTCACGATGCCGTCCGAAGGCGCGGTGACGGTCGTATAGGAGAGATCCAGCAGTGCCCGGTCGAGCACCGCCTGGGCCTGTTCCACCAGTGGGTGGGCATTCACCGCGATGTCGGGCTGGCCGCCGAGCTTGGCGACCGATCCGGTGATCTGCTGCCCTGCCGCCGCCACGCTCTGTTGCGCCTCGTTGCGGGCGAGCAGCGCCTTGTCCACCTGTGACTGCGACGCGATGCCGCTCGCCAGCAGCCGCGACTCGCGGCGGTATTCGCGCTCCGCGTAGGCGAGCTCGCTGCGGGCGGAGCTCTGATCCGCAAGCCGCTGGCGATAGTCCGCCTTCAGCGACTCGACTTGCAGGCGCGCGCCCTGCAGGCGCGCCCGCGCCGACTCGACGGCGATCCGGAACGGGCGATTGTCCAGGCGAAAGAGTACCTGGCCGCGGTGCACTTCCTCGTTGTCGTGCACGTCGACCTCCCCTACTCGCCCCGACACGTTGGCGCTGATTGCCACCTCCGCGGCGCGCAGATAGGCGTCGTCCGTCGATTGATAGCGGCCGCCCGTCAGGTATACGTACAACCCGCCCGCCGCCATGAGGATCGGCACTCCCCACATGAGCGGCAGGCGCAGCCGCTCCCGCAGGGATTTGGTTGCCGCCGCGGGCTGGCGTCCCTCGGGTCGCAGCGGCGCCGGCGCATCGCCACGGGGCAATTCCCGGGCAGGCTCGGCACCGCGGACGCTGGTAGCACTCATCGTGAGGACCTCTGCGACTTCTCGCCGGCAAGGGGTGGGAGCGAGGACAGGTTGGCGTGGACCCGCTCCAGCAGCTCGAGCAGCCGTGCGCGCTCCTCGTTCGACAGGCCGTGCAGGGTCTCGGCGCGCGTTTCGGCGATGACATGGCCGATGTGGTCGAGAACCGGCTTGCTCTTCGGGGTGAGCCAGAGGGTATGCGCCCGCCGGTCCGCCGGATCGAAGCGGCGCTGCACCCAGCCGTCAGCCTCCATCCGATCGAGGATCCGCACCAGCGTCATGGGGTCGAGCTCGGTCAGCTCCGACAGGCGCTTCTGGCTGACTCCCTCGATTGCTCTCGAGATACACCAGCGCCCGGCACTGCGGCAGGGTGAGCGACAGCGCCTGCGCACGCTCCTCGAACCGCCGCGTGTAGCGGCGGGTGATGTCCTTGAGGAGGAATCCGAGCTGGCGGTTGAGATCCATGGCCGGCAAAGAACAATCAATGAATATATAATATCAAAATATATCATATCCCTGGATACCACTCAAATTTCGCCGCGCCTCACCTGTAGAATCCGTCGCACCGACCGGGCGGCTCCCGCAAACACGCAAGGCACAACCGTTCATGTTCGCTCGCCGCATGTTCATCGGCCTGCTCGTCGCTCTCGTCGCTGGCTTCGCTGACCGCACAGCGTCGGCCGCCGATGTCGCGGCGCCCGAGGCGTTCGTTCCGACGCCCGCGCAGCTTTTCGGGCCGCTCTTCCTGCAGGTGCAGATGGACGCGCTGTTCCCGGACGGCAAGACATTTCCCGACGCCGCCGCGAAATGCCCCACCACCAGTCATCCTGCGACGCTATCGCCGCGCTGATCCCCGCTCGCGCGCGGCGCTGCTCAGGTTCGTCAACCGCAACTTCTCGTTTCCCACGCAGGCGCAGACCCCTCCCGCACAACCCGACAAGAGCCTGGAGGCCCATATCGCCAGGCTCTGGCCGCTGTTGACGCGTCAGCCGGTCGTGCCGTCGCCCTACTCTTCACTCCTGTACGTGCCGCAGCCCTACGTCGTTCCCGGCGGACGTTTCAGGGAGTTCTATTACTGGGACTCCTACTTCACGATGCTCGGCCTGATCGCCGATGGCCATCTCGATACGGGCCGCGACCTGGTCGGCGATTTCTCCTACATGCTGCGCGAATACGGGCACATTCCCAACGGCGCGCGCACGTACTACCTGTCGCGCTCGCAGCCTCCGGTGTACTACCTGATGGTGGGACTGCTCTCCCAGGATCCGGCGAGCGCCTGGTCGCAACACCTCGAGGATCTCGAGCGCGAGTACGCTTACTGGATGGAGGGCTCGGCCGGTTTGCGGCCCGGCGAGGCACGACGCCACGTCGTGGAGATGCCCGACGGCTCTCTCCTCAACCGTTATTGGGATGCGTCGGACGCACCCCGCGATGAGTCGTACCGCGACGACGTGCTGATTGCGCGCGCCTCGGGCAGGCCCCGGGCGCAGGTGTATCGTGACCTCCGCGCCGCAGCCGAGAGCGGCTGGGACTTCAGCTCCCGCTGGCTCGCGGACGGCCGCCATCTCAAGACCATCCACACCACCGATCTGGTGCCGGTCGATCTCAACAGTCTGCTCTATGGCCTGGAGCGTGCGATCTCCGACGGCTGCGCGGCGCGCCACGATTCCGGGTGCGAGCGCAGCTTCGCCGAGCGCGCCCGGCGCCGCAGAGAGGCGATGAACCGCTATCTGTGGGACCCGACGTCCGGGTACTACATGGACTACGACTGGCGGCACGGCAAGCGCACGGGAGAGCTCACCGCCGCAACGCTCTTTCCGCTCTTCACCGGCGTCGCCTACCTGAAGCAGGCGGATGCGGTCGGCGGGATCACTCAAGTGCGACTGCTCGAGCAAGGCGGCATCGTCACGACCAACATCACCTCCGGGCAACAATGGGATGCACCCAACGGCTGGCCGCCACTGCAGTGGGTCGCCGTCATGGGGTTTCGGCGTTACGACCAGCCGGCGCTCGCGCACGAAATCGCCCGCCGCTGGCTGGCCACGGTCCAACGCGTCTTCGCCGACAAGGGCAAGCTGGTGGAGAAATACGACGTCGAGCACACCCTGCCGGGTGGTGGCGGCGAGTATCCGCTGCAGGATGGCTTTGGCTGGACCAACGGTGTGACACGCGCGCTGCTTGGGCTTTACCCTGACCTTCTGCCGGGTAGGCGCGCGGCCGCCGCGGGCGTAAACTAGCGGTATGGCAACGGGTTGGGCCGGCGACGGCGCCGTACAAGATCAGATCGATGCGACCGTGACGGACGGCGTTCTGCGCGCGCAGAGCCGGCTGCCGCAGGGTCCTGGCCTCACTCATTGCGCCGACTGTGGTGCGCAGATCCCCGAGGCGCGGCGCCAGGCGATCCCGGGCGTGCGCCTCTGCATAGCGTGTCAGGACGCTGCCGATCGCGAAGCCGGGCAGTTCAGCGGCTACAACCGCCGCGGCAGCAAAGACAGCCAGCTGCGCTGATCCCGGCGGCGCTGCCGCATATCCGACCCCGTGCCGCTGATCACTCTTCTCGACGCTCATCTTGCGCTCGGCGAGCGGCCGTTGCTCGATGGGGCGCGGCTCACGCTGCAATCGGGCGAGCGCGTCGGGCTCATCGGTCGCAACGGCACGGGTAAGTCGACACTGCTGCGGATCATCGCCGGCCACGGCTCCCTGGACGAGGGTGAGCGGCAGGCCCCTGAAGGACTTCATCTCACGTTGGTGGAGCAGGAGCCAGAGCTTCCTGCGGCGCGTTCGCTGCGGGAGAGCCTGCTGGAGCGTGCGCAGTCCGGGGCGAATGGCGCCGCGCGCGCCGCCATGCTCGGCAACGAGCGCGAGCGCTGGACGTTCGAGACGCGGCTGGCCGAGTTCCTGCATCGCTTCGAGCTCGACCCGGAAACCGCGCCGGAGACGAGCTCCGGTGGCGAGCGCAAGCGAGCCGTGCTCGCGCTCGCCCTCGCCATGCAACCTGAGCTCGTCCTGCTCGATGAGCCGACGAATCATCTCGACATCGGCGCGATCGAGCGGCTCGAGGAATTGCTGCTCAAGGTACCGGCCGCCGTCGTGGTCACTCACGATCGCGCCTTTCTCGATCGCGTCACGACACGAATCGTGGAGCTCGACCGGGGCGTGCTTCGCTCCTACTCCGGCAATTTCGCCGCATACGAGGCGACGCGCGAGCAGGAGCTCGCCGCCGAGGACGTCGCGAACCGCAGATTCGACAAGTTCTGGGCGCAGGAAGAGGTCTGGATCCGTAAAGGAGTCGAGGCCCGTCGTACCCGTAACGAGGGACGTGTGCGCCGGTTGGAGCGGCTGCGCCAGGAACGGGCCGAGCGGCGAGAGCGCGTCGGCGCCCTGAAGATGAGCCTGGACGCGGGTCAGCGCTCGGGCCAACTGGTCGCGGAGCTGACCGATGTCGGCAAAGCTGTTGCCGGACGCGCGCTGATCGCGCAGCTCTCGATGCGGATCCTGCGCGGCGATCGCGTCGGGCTCATCGGCCCGAACGGCGCCGGCAAGACCACGCTCATCCGTCTGATCCTTGGCGAGCTGCCGCCCGATGAGGGCAGCGTGAGGCTCGGGACCAATCTCAAGGTCGCATACTTCGACCAGCTCCGCGAGCAGCTGGACCCGGAGGCGACTCTCGCCGACATGATCAGCCCCGGATCGGATTGGGTGGAAGTCGGCGGCGAGCGCAAGCACGTCATCGAGCTATCTCGGCGATTTCCTCTTTCCGGCGCAGCGGGCACGTTCCCCCGTCAGGATGCTCTCGGGCGGTGAGCGCAACCGGCTGCTGCTCGCCCGGCTCTTCGCCCAGCCCGCCAACCTGCTGGTGCTGGACGAGCCGACCAACGATCTCGACATCGAATCGCTGGAGCTCCTGGAGCAGAGACTGCAGGACTACACCGGCACGCTGCTGCTGGTGAGCCACGACCGCCGCTTTCTCGACAATGTCGTGACGCAGACCCTTGCCGCCGAGGGCGGCGGGTCGTGGCGCGAATACGTGGGCGGCTACAGCGATTGGCTGCGACAGAGCAGCCCTTCCCCGGCCGCGGAGAGCCGCGGCAAGGCCCCGCGCGAGACTTCGGGCCCTGCGACACCGAGCCCGCCCAAGCCGCGCACGCGGCTCGGCCACAAGGAGCAGCGGGAGCTGACTTCACTCCCCGGAGAGATCGAAGCGTTGGAGCAGGAACAGGCGGCCATCACCACTGGCATGAGCGCGCCGGACTATCACCTGCAGGGAGCGCCGCAGATCCGCGCCGATCGCAAGCGCCTCGAGGAGATCGAGACATTGCTGCTCACCAAGTACGACCGCTGGGAAGCGCTGGAGGCCGAGCGCAGCCGCCTGGCGCGGTGAGATACCTGTAGAATGTCGCAAAACCGCACCGAAGATGTGGTGTGACATACGCCGGAAAAAAGAGGGGTAGTTCTGTGCGCAAGCGGCTTCTGGTCAGATTGCCGGTGTTTTTCTTGGTACTTCTCGCCGCCGACGTTGCAGCGCAGATCGGCAGGCACTGGGTAACGCGGCACTCACCAGTGGATGCCGCCGACTGGCTGACGACCGGCGCGGCTCTCGTACTCGCCGCCGCCCTGGTGGGACTCTATACCGTTCTGGTGCGCTCGATGGAGCACCGCGCCGTGCGCGAGCTCGCGCCTCGGCCACTCCAGGCCGTGGCGGGGATCGTTCTGGGGGTGGCGCTCTTCTCCAGCGTTTTCGGGCTGCTGCATCTCGTCGGCGTGGCGCGGTGGCAGGGCATCACGGGTCACTTCGATGTCACGATGCTGGCGGTTTCGATCCTGGCGGGTGTAGGCGAAGAGTTGGCATTCCGCGGCGCGTTGTTCCGCATCGTCGAGGAAGGCTTCGGCACCACGAGCGCCCTCATCACATCCGCCGCCGTCTTCGGGCTGCTGCACGCGCTGAATCCCGGCGCCACCATCATTTCCACCACGGCCATTGCGCTCGAAGCCGGAATTCTCCTCGGCGCTGCCTACGCGCTGACGCATAATCTCTGGTTTCCGATCGGCCTGCACTTCGGCTGGAATTTCACCGAGGGCGGGATCTTCGGAGTGTCGGTCTCCGGCGGACCCACCGCCAAGGGAATCTTCTCGGTCGCGCTCGCCGGCCGCCCACTGCTCACCGGCGGCAAGTTCGGCCCCGAGGCATCCGTCATCGCCATTGCCGTCTGCCTCGCGGCCGGTATCGTGTTGCTCGTCCTGACCGTTCGCCGGGGCGGTTGGATGTCACTGGAGTCTGTACGGCAGCGGACCGCCCAGGAATCCTGATGCGGACGGTGAAGCCCTGCTCCGATGCCTGCGAGCGCAATCGCGAGCCCATACTCGACGTGCTGCGACAGCACTTTGCCGATCGCCGCCATGTCCTCGAGATCGGCAGCGGCACCGGCCAGCACGCGGTGCACTTCGCTGCGGCGCTGCCGCACCTCGTATGGCAGACATCGGAGCTCGAGCCCAATCTCGCGGGTGTGCGGCTGTGGCTCGAGGAATCCAAGCTGCCGAATTTGCCGCCGCCGATCGCGCTCGATGTGACGGGCACCTGGCCTGATACGCGGTTCGATGCTGTCTTCAGCGCGAACACGCTGCATATCATGAGCTGGCCGGACGTGCGCACGATGTTTGCCGAACTGCCAAAGGTGCTCACCGCCGACGCCACTCTCGCCGTATACGGGCCTTTCAACTACAACGGCCGCTTCACCAGCCCCAGCAACGCCTCGTTCGACGAGTGGCTGAAGCAACGCTCACCGCACAGCGGCATCCGCGACTTCGCCGCGGTCGACGAGCTCGCGCACTCGATCGGATTCGGTCTCGTCGAGGACCGTCCGATGCCGGCCAACAATCGCACCCTTGTCTGGCGGCGATCAGGTGGCGCGTAGCGCGGTCGTCACGGGTACCCGCGCCGCGCGCAGCGCAGGGAGGATGCCGCCGATCAACCCCATGATGAGCGCCCAGATCACGCCAAGCAGCGCCAGGGCGGGCGTGACGTCGAGCCGGAAACTGTAACCGAAGGGACTGGCGGAGAGCCCGTTGAAGAGAGCCCAGGCCAGGGCCGCCCCGAGCAGCGCACCGGGAACCGCCAACAGCATGGACTCGCAAAGTGTTGCGGCAACGATCGTCCCCGGACGGAAGCCGATCGCGCGCAGCGTGGCTAGCTCGCGGCGGCGCGAGTCGACGATGGCATACAGGGAATTGATGGCGCCCAAGGTACCGCCGATCGCCATGATCGCGCCCACGAAGTAACTGGCGAAGTCCAGGATCGAGTTCAGCGGCTTGAAAGTTTGCGCCATCGCGGTCCGTTGCCGCTCCGCATAGAGATGGACCGCGGGATCGGCTTTGACGGCGGCGCTGAATGCGGCGAAATCGGCGGCTGAGCGGAGCCTCACCTCGAGCCCGCTGTAGGTATCCCGGGCGAACGCCGACATGATCGAGTTGACATCGGCAAACATCGTGCACTGGCCATCCTGGCCGGTGCCGAAGTAGCCGACGATGGTCCACGGCGCGCCCTGAATCGAGCGTGCACCGCCGATCTCGAAGCCTGAAAAGAGCCGCGGGCAGAGATTGCTCACCACGAGCTCGTGCATGCCGGGACGAAACATGCGGCCGGCAGTGAATCGCAGATCCGGCTGATAGACGACGATGTTGGGGCTGGCTCCGATGAGCGGAATGAAGATGCGGACGCCGCTCCCGCGCCGCCGGACATCGATCGGGATCATCGACTCCATGACGACGATCGGCCGGCCATCCTCGTCCCGGCGAATGTAGGGCAGGTTCTGGGCCGCGGCGGCGTCCTCACGCGGGATGCTGCCGAACAGCGGCTGCTGCCCGAGCTCCGCTACGGTGACCTGGTCGTCGCGCACGTTACTCATCTCCTGCCGCCTCGCCCCGGTACCCATCGCCAACATGGAAACCAGTACACCGACGGCGCATCCCACCCCCACGATTATCGTCAAGGCCGGTCCCGGGCGCGCGGCGAGACCTCCGAGACTGACGGCAAGCAGAGCAAAGAATTGTCTGAAGGCCTGCATGGCTGCGCTATCGCTCCACCAGCGCCGTGGCGACCTCGAGCCTCGCGGCGAGGGCGGCCGGAATCGCAGCGCTGATCAGCGCCACGGCCAGGGCCGAGAAAAGTCCAACGATGATGATGGTCCACGGCATCGCAAGACCATGGACGAACTTCGAGGCGTATGGAAATGCCAAACTGGCCACCGCGAGCCCAACGCCTCCGGCCGCCACACAAATGAGAGCCGATTCGGCGAGCGTCAGCGCGAAAACGGTGCCGTCCGTGAAGCCGACTGTCTTCAGCACCGCAATCTCAGCCGTCCGCTCCCGCACCGATTGCGTCATCATGGTGGCCGTTGCGAAAAGAAGAGCCGCCAGTACAGCGGCGACGACGGCGCGGATGAGGAACTCCAGATCGCCGATGGACTGCAGACTCTCCTGTGCCAGCTCGCGAATCGACTCGCTACGCGTCTCATTGGGCGAGTTCGCGAATCGCGCGTCGATGGCGTCGGCCATTGCGGCGGCCGCTCTCGGGTCCGCAACCCTCACGTTGAAGTGGTTGACCATGTCCTTGCCGCTCGCCCGGGCCTCGTTCCAGTAGTCGTAGTTGATGAGGACGTTGGTGTCCTGACTGCCGACGTCGTCGTCCTTGAAGGTCCCCACCATGTCGAAAGTCCAGACGGTCGAGCCGTCCTGCTGTGCGACATTGGTCATGAGCGGGATGCGATCGCCGATCTTCCAGCCGTACTTCTTCGCCAGCTCCACATTGACCAGGATGCCGGTTCGCGTTGCCCGAAAGGCCGCGACGTAGGCCGGCGAGATCGTATATGTGAATGCCGAGAGCCAACCGTCGTCGGGCCTGATGGCAACGATCCCCACCTGCTGATCCGGCTTCTGATAGGTGCCGCCGCGAAGGTCGACCGGAATCGCCACCGCGACTTCCGGCACGGACCTGATCGTCTCGAGCATCCCGACAGGCAATGGTACGGTGAACAAGCCCAACCGGCTGTGGACGATGAGCAGATCGGCGCGGGCGGCGTCGATCGCGTGATCAACACCCGTCTTGAGACCCTGCAACACGCCGAAGAGGGTAAACGCCACTGCCACCTGGAGGAAGATCAGGATGGTGCGCCCGCGCTTGCGCCAGATCCCGGCCCAGATGAGCGGCAGATATTTCATGGCCTCGCCGCTAGGGCCCCGGCTCGGGAATGGCTTCGCCATCCTTGCGCGGGTCGGAGGCGCCGTAGTTGACGCCGGTCTCGATATCCCGCATCACGGCCTGCCCGCCGCCCATTTCCTCGGAGTAGTCGCCATGCAGCTCTATCGCATGTCCGCGGGCGGCCAGCGCGTTGCGGACATCCTCGGGAATCCGGTCCTCCATCATCACATCGCATCCGTTGAAAGTCATCTTGGTGAAGCGCGGCGCCTCCATCGCGGCCTGGATGTCGAGGCCGTAATCGACTACGTTGGAGACGAACTGCGCGTGCGCCTGCGCCTGGTTGTAACCACCCATGATGCCGAATGCGATGCGGTCCTCGCCCCGCTGCATGAACCCCGGAATGATCGTGTGTAGCGGGCGCTTGTGGCCGGCGAGCGCGTCGGGCGAGGAAGGGTCGAGGTTGAAGAGCGCGCCGCGATCCTGGAGCACGAAGCCGGCGTGGTCCGCCACCAGGCGCGAGCCGAACTCCTGGTAATTGCTCTGGATCAGCGACACCATGTTGCCCTGGCTGTCGACCGCGGTCAGGTACGTGGTGTCGCCTGTGGTCGCAAGGGTCGGCTTGCCGGGCGCCACGTTGCAGTTCGCCCGCGTCATGCTTATCAGCGCAGCGCGGGCCGCGGCATACCGCTTCGACAACATCGCGGCGACAGGGACGTGGCTGAACCGCGGGTCGCCGACGTAACGCAGCAGATCGGCGTATGCCAGCTTCTTAGCCTCGATCATCACGTGCAGCGCGTCGGCGGAGTGGTAGCCGTAACGCGTTAGGGGGAATCGCTCCATGATGTTGAGCATCATGAGCGCGGCGATCCCCTGCCCGTTGGGCGGCAGCTCGTAGAGCGTCCAGCCGTGATAGGTGGTAGAGATCGGCTGCACCCACTCGCTCGAATAATCCGCCAGGTCCGCGGCCGTCATCGCGCCGCCCAGCTTGCGCGAGAGGTCGACTATCTTGCCGGCGATCGGTCCCTTGTAAAAGGCGTCGCGGCCGCCGCGCGCTACCAGCTCGAGCGATCGGGCCAGATCCGGGTTGCGAAACACCTCGCCGACGCGCGGCGTATGCCCGTCGATCAGGTAGGTCCGCGAAAGATTTGCGTCAGCATGCAGGGCGGCAGCGGCATCACTCCAATATCCGGCATCCCATTCCGCCACCGGAAAGCCGTCACGTGCGTAGCCAATAGCAGGCGCCAGCACATCGGAGAGCTTCCGGGTTCCAAAGCGCGACAGCAGCTTCGACCAGCCGTCGACCACTCCCGGCACGGTCACCGTGTCGATGCCGAATTCCGGCATCTGCGTGATGCCTTTGGCCTTCAGAGACCCGATGGTGAGCTTCGCCGGCGCCCAGCCGCTGGCATTGAGGCCGTACAGCTTCCCCGTTTTGGCGATGTATACGATCGCGAAGAGATCACCGCCCATGCCGTTCATCATCGGCTCGACGACACCCATCACCGCGTTGGTGGCTACGATCGCATCGATCGCGTTGCCGCCGTGAGCGAGGACCATCGCTCCGGCCTGCGCCGCAAGGGGGCTCTCCGCGGCAACGATTCCGCCGCGGCTCACGACCATCGACCGTCCCTGAGATCTATCCGGCGCCGCGTTGGCGGGCAAGACCGCCAGGCAGGTCAGTGCCAGGAGCGCGACCGCCACGCCGCGGACGCCCGGGATTCGGGCGCCGATTGCAAGCAACTGTAGTTTCGGCCGCAACATCCACCCCCGCCATCGCTCGGATGGCAAGGGAGGCTACTGCCGCCCGTGGGTGGAGTCCAGCCCGGGTCGTCGCGCCGCGCTGCTATTTGGTCGTTGCCCGACCGACGTTCGCCGCCGTCTGCCCGAAAAGAATCGCGCGCGACTCTTCCGTGACTGAGGCCTGGGTGTTGATCTCCGACCCCCGTTCGTAGGCGCGCACGGTGGCCGGCCGCGCCTTGATCTCGTTGAACCAGCGCTTGAGGTGCGGGAAGTCATCCAGGTTCTGCTGTTGTCTCTCGTACGGCACTATCCACGGATACGACGCGATGTCCGCAATCGTATAGGCCCTGCCCGCGACGTACGGACGATCGGCGAGGCGATGATTCAGCACGCCATAGAGCCGGTTCGTCTCCTTGACGTACCGCTCGATGGCATAGGGAATCTTCTCGGGCGCGTACTGAGTGAAATGGTGATTCTGGCCGGCCATCGGCCCCAGGCCCCCGACCTGCCAGAACAGCCACTGCAATGTCTCCACCTCGCCGCGCAGATCCGACGGGATGAGCTTGCGGATCTTCTTTGCGAGATACAACAGGATCGCGCCTGACTCGAACACCGACAGCGGCGACCCGCCGCCCTGCGGCTCGTGATCCACGATCGCGGGCATGCGGTTGTTGGGCGAAATGCGCAGAAATTCGGACTGGAACTGCTCACCCTTGGCGATGTTGACCGGCGCGATGCGATAAGGCGCACCGGTCTCCTCCAGGAACATGGTGATCTTGTGTCCGTTCGGGGTGGTCCAGTAGTACAGGTCGATCATGCGATACCTCCGTCCCGCGCGTCGCTCGGGCAACCATTGCGAGGCAGCGTAGCGCTGCGCCGGCACGGTCGAAATCAACCTTTGGAGGGAGGCTGCGCAATCCATCCGACTTCCGGGTTCCGCGCCCGGACCGCCCGGACGTTGACCTGAGCTCGGCGCGAGACTAGGATGGTACCGGTACCATAACAATCCACGGCGCGACAGGGGGAAATCGTGGAAACCAAACTGGCCAATCCGGCTCCTTTCGGCCTGATCGGTTTTGCCAGCACCACCTGGCTCCTCAGCATGGTGAACGCGGGGCTCTTCAGCGGCAGCAGCCTGCCCATCGTTCTCTCCATGGCCCTCGCTTTCGGCGGCGGCGCGCAGGTTCTCGCCGGGATCCTCTCGTTCGTCCGCGGTAACACGTTCGCCACGGTTGCATTCATCAGTTACGGCTCGTTCTGGCTGTCGTTCGTGGCTTACGCGCACGAGTTCGGCGGCGGTGCTCCGCCGGCCTTCGTCGGCTGGTACCTCCTCGTCTGGGGCGTGTTCACGTTCTACATGTGGATCGCCTCCTTCCGCCACACCACGGTGTTGCAGCTCGTATTCCTCACACTCTGGGTCACGTTCTTCCTGCTTGCGGCGGGCGAGCTGCGCGGGATCACCGCGCTGCACACTGCCGGCGGCTATCTCGGCCTCGTCTGCGCCGCGCTTGCGGCTTATCTCTCGGCCGCCGAAGTCATCAATGGCGACTACGGCAGGACGGTCCTACCGATCGGACAGAAGGCGTAGGGCACGCCGCCCGCCGGCTCGGGCTTGGGCGCGAGGCTGGCTGTCGCGGCTTCACCGGACCGGTATAGTTGGCCCCGCGGCGAGCAGCCGTAGGCGGGCGATGCCCGGGGGAATGCCATGCGGTTGTTGGGGAATCTCATCTGGTTGCTTTTCGGGGGGCTGGCGACCGCGATCGGCTGGTGGCTGGCGGGCCTCCTGGCCGCCATCACGATCATCGGCATTCCATTCTCCATAGCGGCGTTTCGCATCGGGATCTTTACGCTCTGGCCGTTCGGCAGCGAGGTGGTGGACCGCCCCGAGCGCGGCGAGGCCCGGAAGCTCCTGGTCCTGCTGGGCAACATCGTCTGGATCATCCTGGGCGGCATCTGGCTGGCCCTGGCGCATCTCTTCTTCGCCCTGCTGCTCGGCATCACCATCATCGGCATACCCTTTGCCGTGCAGCACTTGAAGCTGGCCCACCTCTCGCTGACCCCGTACGGCAAAATGATCATCACACGACCGTGAAACCCTGCTCCCCTGTGGCTGATGGGACATCTCACGGTCATCAGGATGACCACTGTGGCAGGCGGATGCTGTCGAAACGGTTGGCGCACGTTCGGCTATTCCTCGGTACATCCACGAGGAGCTCCGATCATGCCCAACGCCGTCCGACTACATCGAGTCCTGGCCACACGGCCCGACAAGGTCTATCGCGCGTTCATCGAGCCGGATGCAGTGGCCAAGTGGCTGCCGCCGAACGGCTTCACCTGCACGGTTCATCGACTGGAGCCCAAGGTCGGCGGTACCCATCGGATGTCTTTTCGGAATTTCACCACCGGCGCGAGCCACTCGTTCGGCGGTGAGTACCTCGAGCTCGTGCGCGACGAGCGCCTGAGCTACACCGATCGGTTCGATGACCCGAACCTCCCGGGCGAGATGCGGGTGACCGTGACCTTGAAGAAGGTCGCCGTCGGCACCGAGGTCACGATCGTTCAGGAGGGTCTGCCGGACGCGATCCCGGTCGAAGCCTGCTACCTGGGCTGGCAGGAGTCGCTGCGCAATCTGGCGAGGCTAGTCGAGCCCGAGATCGCTCAATGAGGGCGGCGCCGGGTTGCTACCAGCCGCCGTCGATGAGCGCGCGTGTCTCGGCCACCGCGACGCGCCAGATGCCGAGCATCGCCTCGTCCGACTCGAGGTAGCGGCCGCCGAAGTTGCCGTCGCCGAGGAATTCACGGATGGCATGCGGCTGCATGGCGCGGATATGCGAAGTGTCGAGCATCGGCTTTTGATGGGCGGGATACTCGACCCCGGCGACCCGGGTCCAGGGAAAATTCTCCATCCAGGAAGCGTGTGAGGCCACAGGATCGACCGCCTGCACGGCCCGCCAGGTCGCCGGCGCGTTCCACCAGTTGTGAAACTTGACGGTGACTCCGGGCTTGGCGGCGCGCCACTCGGCGATCGTCGACTGCACGGACGTGTTGCCGCCGTGGCCGTTCACGATCAGGATGCGTTTGAAGCCGTGAGCGGTAATGCTATCGAGAACGTCCCGGATGAGGCGGCTGTAGGTGTCGGTCGACAGGCTGACGGTGCCGGGATAGGCCATGAAATACGGCGTCATGCCGTAAGGCAATCCGGGATAGACCGGTACGCCGAGAGGCTCGGCGGCTTCGACTGACACCCGCTCGGAAAGGATGTAATCGACACACAGGCTCAGGCCGGCGTGCTGCTCCGTGCTCCCGATCGGCAGCACCGCCCTGTCGTCGCGCGCCACATAGGCCTCGACCTGCGCCCAATTCATGTCGGCGATCTTCATCTGGCCACCTGTGCGTGTGGAAACCACCGGCCGCGGCAATTAAGCTGCCGAGACTGGCTTGCCGAGGCTGTGCCATGGTAACCGATACTGCCGCCACGAAACGCCGCCCGAACAGGGCGTTCATGGTGCTGTTCTGCATCGAGATCTGGGAACGCTTCGGCTATTACGGCATGGCGTCGCTGCTCGTGCTCTACATGGTACAGCAGCGCGGCTTCGACGACGCCCGGGCCTATGCGATCTGGGGCGCCTTCTCGGCCATGGTCTACGCCATGCCGATGCTGGGGGGATATCTCGGCGATCACGTGCTGGGGCTGCGGCGCACCATGGTCCTGGGCGCGACGACGCTGGCGCTGGGGTATCTCCTGTTGTCGATTCCCATGAACGCGGCGCTGTTTCCGGCGATGGGCCTCATCGCACTCGGCAACGGCCTCTTCAAGGTCAATCCCAACAACCTGGTATCCCGGCTGCACGAGGGAGAGCATTCGAAGCTCGACGTTCTCTTCACCGTCTACTACATGTCGCTGCAGCTTGGCGCATTCGTGTCGATTCTGCTCCTGCCCTGGATCAAGGATCATCCGCAGTGGCTCATCACGATCGGACCGCTGCGCTTCGACAGCTGGCATCTGGCCTTCGGCGTCAGCGCCCTGGGGCTGACGCTGGGGCTGCTGAACTACGGCGTGTTCCGCGACTATCTGCGCCCCTACGGCGCGGCGCCGGATTTCAAGCCGCTCAAGCTGGGAACGTTTGCCGCGGTCATCGTCATATCGCTGGCGCTCGCCGCGGTGCTGTCGGAAATCATAGGCTACAGCGCGGCCGCTCTGGCAGTCGTGATCCTCCTTGCCGTGATCCTGGTCTATGTCTTCGCCCGGCTGTTGGCCACGGGCGAGCGCAGCGCCCGCAACGGCGTGATCGCCTGCATCATGTTCACGCTCATCTCGATCATCTGGGCCGTGTACAACCAGCAGATCTATACATCGCTCACACTGTTTGCCTTGCGCAACGTGAGACTCTCTTTGCTCGGCCTGCGCGTCGCGCCGGCGCAGTTTCAGGACCTCAATCAGTTCTGGCTCGCGGTGTTGTCGCTGCCGCTCGCGTGGCTGTACGGGCGCCGGGCGAGAACGAGCCGAGGCGATTTCTCCATCGCGGCCAAATTCACCGTCGGCCTGTATCTTCTGGCGGTAGCGTTCTTTCTCTACGCGGCGAGCAGCATAACAGCGCACGACGGCGTAACGTCGCCCGATTGGCTGGTGGCCGGCTACTTTGCGCAGTCGCTCGGTGAGCTTCTGATCAGCGCGCTCAGTTTCTCGATGATTTCGCAACTGGTGGCGGAGAGCTCGCGCGGCATCATCATGGGAGGCTGGTTCCTCGGCATGGGCTTGAGCAATTATGCCGGGGGCGCCATCGCCGGCCTCGCAAGCATCCCCGCGGGCATGACCTCGGCCGTCGCGACGCTGCCGATCTACATCCGGCTGTTCACCTGGCTCGGAGTGGGTGCGCTGGCCGCGGCGATTGTCGCGACGCTGCTCGTGCCATGGCTCAACAGACTCACAGCGGCGCCCGCGAGTGAAGGGCTCCCGCATCAGGATGCCGCGGCCGCGCCGCTTGCGCGGCCGGGCACGTGAGTCGCTCGGGGACGCCCCCACTGCCATCCGCACAGGACGACGGCCTTCCCGTTCCGCGCCGCTACTGGGCGATCGTGGCGATCCTGCTCGCCATTTGCATGTCCGTGCTCGACAGCACCATCGCCAACATCGCGCTCCCCTCGATCGCGCGCAGCTTTCGCATCACTCACGCGGCTTCGGTCTGGGTGATCAATGCCTATCAGCTCGCGATCCTCGTCGCCCTGCTGCCGCTCTCCTCCCTGGGGGAAGTAGTGGGATACAGGCGGGTCTCGCAGACCGGCCTCGCGGTGTTCACCCTTGCATCGCTCGGCTGTGCGTTCGCGCCCTCACTCACCATCCTGAGCGTCGCTCGTGTCGTTCAGGGACTCGGCGCCGCCGGGATCATGAGCGTGAACGCCGCTCTGGTCCGTTACACCTATCCACAGCGCATGCTGGGTCGCGCAATCGGCATCAACGCCTTCGTGATCGCTCTCTCCGCCGCGATCGGGCCCACTGTCGCCGCGGCGGTACTGGCAGTGGCGCAGTGGCGGTGGCTGTTCGCGATCAACGTGCCGATCGGCATCGTTGCCATTGCGATCTCGCTCAGCTCTCTGCCCGCCAGCGAGCGCGTACCGCGGCATCTGAGTTACATGAGCGTCGCGCTGAATGCGGGCGCGTTCATGCTGCTGGTGGGCGGCCTGCAGACTTTCGCGCACGACCAAACGGCACTCATAGCCGTGGCGCAGCTCGCCGCGGGGTGTGCCCTGGCGTATGCGCTGGTACGCAACGAGCTCGGGAGCCCAGCGCCGCTGCTACCGCTCGATCTGCTGCGCATCCGCTTGTTCAGGCTGTCGGTCGTCACCTCCGTTTGCTCATTCATCGCGCAGATGGCAGCGCTCGTCGCCCTTCCGTTCGAGATCGAGCGGCTGGGGCGCAGCCCCGTCGAAACCGGGCTGCTGATGACGCCCTGGTCGGTCGCCGTGGCGCTCACCGCACCACTTGCCGGCCGGCTGGCCGACCGGCATCACCCGGGCATCCTCGGCGGCGTGGGTCTCCTCACCCTGTCGGCCGGACTGTTGCTCCTTGGAACGATGCCCCAGCCGGTCACGGCATGGGACTTCATCTGGCGCATGGCCGTCTGTGGCGCCGGCTTCGGGCTCTTTCAGTCACCCAACAATCGCGCCATGCTGGCATCCGCGCCGCGGGCGCGCAGCGGAGCAGCCGGTGGCATGCTGAGTACGGCGCGCCTTCTGGGCCAGACAGTCGGCGCAGCAGGCGTCGCCGTTCTCTTCCGCAGCTATGCGCAGCGCGGCTCGCAGATGGCTCTCTACATCGCGGCAGGATTCGCGCTCGCGGCTGCATTGGTCAGCCTCAGCCGCCTGAACGAGCAGCACCCCAGTGCGCAAGCAGCTCCCGATTGAGCTCCTCCGGCCGCTCCTCGGGGAAGAAAATTCGCGCTCCCTGCAGCTCCACACGCCGCTTCGTCCCGGGGATGGTATCTGCAAGCCACTTCGACCACCGCACGTCGAAATAGACGTCGTCGGTGCCCCACACAATCAGCGTTGGCGCCTTCAGCGTCCGCAACGACGTCTCGATCGCAAGCGTGTGCTTGCAGTCGAAAGCCAGGAGGAATCGCTCGAGATCGCGCAGCCTGCCCTCGGTCCTGAGGAATGGCCGCAGATAGGTCTCGATCGTCGCGTCCGTCACCCGGTCGGGACGCTCGTAGGCGGGTCCCAGGGCTCCCGCCGATCGATAGACTCCTTTGTCCGCAAGCATCGTTTCCAGCGTCCGGCGCAACCCACCGGCTGCCACCATCTCCAGGAATGGCCTGAAGGCATCCGGCGGCCAGTTATCGTGGGCATCGCAGTCCGTCAATGTCAGAGATCGCACGCGCTCGGGATTCAGCGCGGCAAATATCTGTGCGATACCGCCGCCGCTGTCATTTCCGATCACATCGGCCTGCTCTATCCGCAGCGCATCCAGAAACTCGCCGATCATCTGCGCATTCGCGGTGACCGAGACGTCCTGTCTGCCGTCGATCTCCGTGTCGCCGTGCGCGAGCAGATCGATCGCTACGCAGCGCCGGGTTTCCGACAGCGCCTCCAGTTGATGACGCCAGAGGTAGCCGTTCAGCAGGATTCCGTGCACGAAGAGCGCGACCGGCCCAGTCCCTTTTTCGACATAGGCAATCCGCCCCGAACGGGTCTCGATGCTCTTTTTGAACATCGCAATTGCAGAGGTGGCCATGGTCATCCCTTCCTCGCGGTAGCTTCCTGCTTTTGCGCCCCCGTGGAGGCGTCCGCCTCGCGGAGCGCCCGCGCGCACTCGTCACAGCACACCTCGACCGTACTCTGGCCGAGCTTCACTTTGACGGCGCTGGCATCGAGAGCGCAGTCGCAGGCGGCACAAGTCTTCGCAGTCATGATGGTTCACCTCGCTCAAAACCGTCTCTTCGGACGGTGGCAGTGAACCATCGCGAGCCCCGAGGGCGCTGTCGAAAACTTTAGCGATCAGCGCAACCGCAGCGCGCGCTGCAGCTCCGCGGGCGTGCGGCCGTATAGCTGGCGGAATGCGGCCGTGAAATGGCTGTGGGTGGAAAAACCGAGATCGAGCGCCAGCGCGCTCAAGTCATCGTACTGATGCAGCAGGTCCAGAGCGCGCGCCAGCCTGCAGCGCAGCTGATAGCGGTAGAGCGGCAGGCCTTCGACCTGCTGAAAGGACTGGGTGAGGTAGACCGGCGACACCCCCACCTCGGCGGCGATTTCAGCCAACTTCCACCGCCGCGCGGGATTCGAGGAGATGGCGAGCTTGGCACGGTCGACGAGTCTTTGGCGACCGTAAGTCGAGCCAGGCGGACGTGACGTCCGCTCCGCGAGCGCGCGGCGAACGAGTGTCAGGACGAGGGTTTCCGCCTGCAGGGGCTCGGCGATCGCGCGAGTGAGACCGTGGCGCAAGAGGCTGACGAGTGCCTGCGCGCGCGGGTCTATACGCAAGCGCTGCACGCGGAAGGCCAGGTCACCTCCGGGCCGCAGATACGCCGTCGGAACGAGCTCCTGCAGCAGTCCCCCATCCAGTGCGAGAGACAGGCTCGCATCTCCGCCGGAGATCGGATGGCTGATCCGGTAGCCCTCCCCATGATTGAACAGCATCAGTTGGTTCGGATCCGCGACGGCGTTGTCCTGGCCGACGTGCCGGACGTAGGTGCCCCGGTAAGGAAACACCAAATGCGTCGTGCTGACGCATTCCTCGGCGCTCCTGTGCCGGCACATGCCCTGGCAGACCACGTCCCGCAGGGTCATCTCGCGGGAGGTCAGCAGGGTCCGAACGGAGAACTCATCAGCCATCGGTGATATGCAACCGCTCGAGATCGGCAATCATTCCTGGCCCGGTCGGCTGCCATCCTAGCTTTTTCCGGGTCTGCGCGCTCGAGGCGGGCAGGTCGAGCGACGCAAACATCGCGAGCCAGCCGAAATGCGCCTGGGCCTCTTGCGGCGAAATGGATTTCACGGGCATTTGCAGTCGCCGGCCGATCGTCTCCGACATGGCTTTGACCGCAACGCCCTCTTCCGCGACCGCGTGATATCTCGCGCGCGGCTCTGCCTTCTCGATCGCGAGCCTGTAGAGTCGTGCCACATCGGTGACATGCGCGGCCGGCCAGCGGTTGTGTCCATCGCCCACATATGCGCAGAAGCCCTTGTCGCGGGCGATTGCGATTGCATAGGTGACGAGGCCCTGCTTGACCGTGTCATGCACCTGCGGGAGTCGCACCACCGACACATTGACCCCATCCGCAGCGACAGACTCGGCGGTCTCTTCGGACGCGGCCCTGGGAATCACATCGGAGCCAACAGCGGCAGCGTCTTCAGCGGCCAGGTGCCCGGGCGCGCTGTTCACGATGCCGGTGCCGGAGGTCACGATGAGTGGACGCTTGGAGCCTGCAAGAACAGACCCCAGTGCGCGGATGACGCGCCGGTCGTCCTCGCAGTTGTCCTTGAACTTCGAGAAGTCATGGTTGAAGGCGAGATGAATGACTCCATCCGACCGGGCAGCGCCCGTCTTCAGGGAGTCCAAGTCTTCGGTGGAACCGCGATGGACCTTGGCCCCCGCGGCCGCCAAAGCCGCCTCCTTGTCGGGCGAGCGACACAGACCGAGCACATCGTGGCCCGCGGCGACCAGCTCGCTGACTACGGCCGTTCCAATAAAGCCGGTGGCACCGGTGACGAATATACGCATGACCAGATCCTCCAGGTTTTGCTGGAGACAAATCTCTCGCAATGACTTATCCTGGTAAAGTAGTGACTTTATCCCGGTATAATGCTTAATACCATGGACGATTCCGTCAAGCACGAGAACCTGCTCGGCGCCTATCTCAAGCGCAGCCGGATGAAGCTGGATCCCGCGGCCTTCGGCTTTCCCGCTACGCGCCGCCGTACGCCGGGGCTGCGCCGCGAGGAAGTTGCGCAGCGAGCCAACATCAGCCCGACCTGGTACACGTGGTTGGAACAGGGCCGTGGCGGCGCGCCTTCGCCCGATGTGCTCGACCGCATCGCAGGCGCTCTGATGTTGACCGATGCCGAGCGAGAGCATCTCTTCCTGCTGGGCCTCGGCCGCCCTCCCGAAGTGCGCTATCAGAAGAACGCGGGTGTCACGCCGCGTCTGCAGCGCGTCCTCGACGGGTTGCAGTACAGCCCCGCCATCATCAGATCCGCTACCTGGGACGTCGTGGCCTGGAACCGGGCATCAACAGTGATGCTGACGAATTATGAATTGCTGCCGCCGGAGCAGCGTAACATCCTGCGTTGGATCTTCCTCGACCCGCGTGCCCGCAGCGCGCAATACGACTGGGACAGCGTCGCGCGCTCCGTGTTGGGTGCGTTCCGACTGGAGACGGCCCGCGCGGGCGCCGCGGCTGAGGTGGAACCCCTGGTCGACGAGCTCTCCCGGTCGAGTCCGGAGTTCAGAGCGATGTGGCAGGACAATGACGTGCGCGGCCCGCATGGCGAGTCAATCAAGCACATACGCCATCCCGTTCTCGGCCGACTCGCATTCGAGTATTCGGTCTTCGCGGTCGATGGGCGCACGGACTTGAGCCTCGTGATCTACAACCCGGCGACCCCGGCAGACGCCGAGCGGATCCGTTCGTTGCTGAACACGCGCCCGGACACGACTTCCTGATGGACGGCTATCGGACCAATCGAGACAGGCGGAGGAGCCATGCAAATCAGTGATCGCGTTTTCATCGTCACCGGCGCCTCGTCGGGGATCGGGCTGTCGACGGCGCTCGCGCTGTCCGAGCGCGGGGCGAAAGTCGCCCTGCTGGCGCGCAGCACCGATGCTCTGCAAAAATTGGCGCAGCAGCTTCCGGGCAGCCTGCCCGTGACCGCGGACGTGACTCAGTTCGACGGCGTACGGGAAGCCATACGCACCGTGCACCGCCACTTCGGCCGCGTCGACGGATTGATCAACAATGCGGGCCGCAGCTATGCGGCCGCGGTGGAAGAGATCGACCCGGAGCTCTTCGATGAGATCTTCCATCTCAATGTGCTGGGGCCCATCGTGGCGATGCAGGCCGTGATCCCGTTGATGCGGGCGCAAGGCGGCGGCAGCATCGTGAACATCAATTCGGGCACCGCGTTCATGACCATTCCCCAGTACAGCGTTTACTCGGCCTCCAAGCGCGCCTTGCTGGGGTTCAGCCTCACGGCGCGCACCGAGCTGGAGAAGGACCACATCGTCGTCAGCGAGATCTATCCTTACATCACGGCGACGAACTTCGGCAAGGCAAGAATGGGGAACCCGGCCGGCGGCGGCCCGGCCGCGAGTTATGCCGATGGCGACAAGCCCGAATTCGTCGCCGGCCTCATCCTGCAGGCCATCGAGGAAGGTCAGGCGCAGTATTTCGCCAATGATCGCCTGCGAAAGATGGCGGGCGTGGCGGGCTAAAAGAAGCCGCGGCGCGACGGCGCGATCTGACGAGACTAACGTCCGATACGCGATCGCGTATATTGACAACCAATACGCGATCGCGTATATCACTCCCATGAGCAGTATCGTTCGAACCCCCCAACAGCTGGCTGCCACGTTGCGGCGATACCGACGCCAGAAGAGCCTTACCCAGGGTGCGTTGGGTCATTTGATGCACGTGCGCCAGGCGACCGTTTCAAAACTGGAGAGCGGCGAGCGTGGCACTCAGCTAGGCGTGCTGATCGATGCCCTGACAGCATTGAACCTCGAGCTCGTGGTAAGGCCGCGCACGCAGGCTCTGACGGAAGACATCGAAGAGCTCTTCTGATGGCCCGCATACCAAGCCGCCCTCCGCTCAGTGTGTATCTGAACGGACGACTCGTCGGCCGCCTCCGACGAGAGGGCAGCGGCGCGATCGACTTCATATACGACCCCGCGTGGCTCGCATGGGACAACGCGATCCCGATATCCCTTTCATTGCCTCTCCGTGAGGACAGGTACATCGGCGATCCGGTTATCGCTGTCCTCGACAATTTGCTCCCTGACAATAACGACATCCGACGCCGGCTTGCTGAGCGAGCACACGCAGACGGCTCAGACGCCTACAGCCTGTTGGCAGCCGTAGGACGCGATTGCGTCGGCGCGCTTCAGTTCGTGCCCGAAGGCGTGGACCCGGGGACAGCCGGAGAGGTGAACGCGCAAGTGGTCACCGAGCGAGGAATTGCCGAACGCATCAGCAACCTGGCGCGCAATCCACTCGGTATCGGCGACAACGATCGTGAATTCCGCATTTCACTTGCAGGCGCGCAGGACAAAACCGCTCTGCTCTATTGGGAGAACCAATGGTGCGTGCCGCATGGCACGACGGCGACGACGCATATTCTGAAGCCCCAGATCGGCCGCCTTGCCGACGGAATCGATCTCTCGCACAGCGTTGAGAACGAACATCTCTGCCTGGAGCTGGTTCGCGCGCTGGGCCTTGCTGCCGCCAAGTCCGAAATCAGAGATTTCGCGGGCAAGCGGGCGCTCGTGATCGAGCGCTTCGACCGCATGTGGACGACCGACGGACGGCTTCTGCGGATTCCCCAGGAAGACTGCTGCCAAGCACTCTCCGTACCGCCGTCGCGCAAATACGAGTCGCACGGCGGCCCTGGTATCTGCGATCTGGTCGAGCTCCTCAAGGGGAGCGATATACCAGCAGAGGACCAGAAGACGCTTTTCAAAGCACTGGTCATATTCTGGGTTCTGGGTGCGACCGACGGTCACGCCAAGAATTTCAGCCTCCGCCTTGCAGCCGGCGGTCGATTCCGCCTGACCCCGATCTACGACGTTCTATCCGCGCAGCCGAACGTAGACGCCAAGCAGATCAGACTCAACAAAATGAAGATGGCAATGGCGGTAGGAAAGAGCCGGCATTACGTCGTACATACGATCGCGGCGCGGCATTTTGTCGAAACAGGAGACCTGTGCGGCCTGCCTGCAAGGCTCGTCAGCGACGTCTTGCACGAGATCAGCGATACTGGAAAGGCCAACATCGACACCGTCATGGACGCTCTTCCGGCCGGCTTTCCGCCGGCGATCGCAGACTCAGTTGCAGAGGGCGCAAAGCGCAGGATTGGCCGACTCAGTCCAGACCCGATCGCAAGGTGACATTCCCATGGAAAAGCTATTTATTTCGGCCGACCAACTGCTCCGGGACTCACTGGAGCTGGCGCGACGGGTCGTCGCCAGCGGCATGCGGCCCACCTTCCTGGCCGCCATGTGGCGGGGCGGCGCGCCGATCGGTATCGCGGTGCAGGAGGTGCTCGAGTACCACTCCATTCACACCGACCACATAGCGGTCCGTACTTCCTCGTACAGCGGCATCGGCGTGCAGCACAAGACGGTCAGGGTGCACGCAACGGACTATCTGGTGTCGCGTCTCTCCGCGGCGGACGAGCTGCTGATCGTCGATGATGTTTTCGACTCCGGACACAGCCTGGAGGCCGTCATCGAGGAGCTCAGGCGGCGCTGCCGGCGTAACCTGCCGGAGAAGATCCGCATCGCCACCGTGTACTACAAGCCCGAGCGCCGCCGCAGCGCTCTGGTACCCGATTTCTTCGTGCATGAGACGAACGAGTGGCTGGTTTTTCCGCACGAGATCCAGGGATTGACGCGCGAGGAGATCCTGGCCCACAAACCCGTCGGACCGAATTTCTTCGGGGGCGGTTGATATGCTGAGCCGTACCTGAAGCGATTCTCACTCGGTCGCGGTGAAGATATCGCAAAGTTTCTCGAGATCGATATTGCCCCCGGAAACGATCGCAACGATGGGGCCACGGCCGGCGCGGCCGGTCAGCGCGGCAGCCAGCGGCAGAGCCCCGGCTCCCTCCGCGATCACTCGTGCCCGATCTGCGATCATCCTTACCGCTCGCCGGGTCTCTTCCAGGGTGACGACGATCGACCCGTCCACGATCGTGCGCATTCGCTCCCACATGCGGGGAAAGACGCTCATGCCCCCGGCGCCATCGACGAATGAAGGTTGCCACTCGTCGAAAGTCTGAGCCGATTGCAGCGCAAAACTTCGCGCCAGGGGTGCAGCCGTCTCGGGCTCCGCTCCCCACACCTTGACCTCGGGTTTCAAGGCTCTGAGAGCGCTTGCCACACCCGTCACCAGACCACCGCCGCCGATCCCGGCAATCACCGCGCTCACATCCGGTACGTCTTCCAGTATCTCCAGCCCCATCGTCGCGTGTCCGGTAATGAAGTCATCATCGTCGAAGGGGTGGATGAACGTACCTTCGACACCCGGGTACGCGCGTTCCTCGAGCGCCTTCCAGGCAACCTCATACGGGACCGGCACCAGAGTCGCTCCGAGCGCTTTCATTCGCGCCAGTTTCGATGCCGGCGCCGTTTCGATGGCCACCACGGTGCAGGGCACGCCAGCCTTGCGCGCCGCGTACGCGACTCCCTGGCCGGCATTACCGGCGCTGATGGTCCAGACACCACACCGACGGGCGCTTTCGGGGAGGACGGCAACCGCGTTGCTCGCGCCACGCACCTTGTAAGAATTGGTCGGTTGCAGATTCTCGAGTTTCAGCCGGATATCCGGCTGAGCCTCTCCCAGCTCGAGACGAAACATCGGCGTTCGCGTCACCGTGGATGCGATCCGCACACGTGCCTCCCTGATTTCTTCGAGTCGTATGGTACGGACGCCTGGTACAGAAGAGCTCGTCATCGCGCCTGCCTCCGATTTGCGCCAGCATAATGCGCAGCCTGCAGCGGGGGAAGCCGAGCCGCCCTTGTAGTTACGATATAACGTTACTAAGATATGCACCATGAGCAAGTCAGCCCAGGTGCAACGGCCGGCTCACGACCACCGACGCTGCGTCGAGCGCGCCGTCGCCGCGGCCGAGAGAGTCTGCACGGCCAAGCAATTCAAGCTCACGCCCATTCGCAAGCGGGTCCTCGAGATCGTCTGGCGGCAGCATGAGCCCATCGGCGCCTACGAGATTCTCGCCGAGCTCGCCAAGGAGGGCGGCAATCCGGCCCCGCAGACGGTCTACCGGGCACTCGAGTTCCTGCAGGGAGCGGGCCTGGTGCACCGGCTGGACACCCTCAACGCATTCCTCGGCTGCGACCGGCCCGAGGACGCCCATTCAGGCCAGTTCCTCGTCTGTAGCCGGTGCCGACGGGTCGCCGAGATCGAAGATTCGGTGGTGAATCGTACCCTCAGGGAGCGTGCCCGCTCGCTCGGCTTTTGCCTCGATGCCTCCCCGGTCGAGATCAAGGCGATCTGCGCCCAGTGCGCGGCTCCCAGTTGAGGCTGCTCGGCACACTCGTGCTCGCCTTGATCAGCTCCGGCAGCGCCATGGCCGCCGGGGCTCTCCATGCCGTCGGCGTCGAGAACGAATACGCCGACGTCATCGCACAAATCGGCGGACAGTATGTCCGGGTGACGGCGATCGTGACCGACCCCAATACCGACCCGCACAGCTTCGAGGCAAACCCCACCATTGCGCGAGAGATCGCCACCGCAGATCTGCTCGTCAGGAATGGCGTGGGTTACGACTCCTGGGTCGAGAGGATCCTGGCGGCGACGCCCGGCACCGGGCGCAAAGTGATCGACGTCCAGCGCCTGCTCAACTTGCCCGACAGCACACCGAACCCTCACCTGTGGTATGGCCCCAATACGATGCCGGCGGTGGCCAACGCGGTAGCGGTGGAGCTCGCCGCCCTCGACCCCCCGGAGGCGACTTATTTTCAGGCGAACGCGCGCAGATTCGCCGCTTCGCTCGAGCCCTGGCGGCAGGCGATGGCGTCGTTCAAGAAGCAATATGGCGGCACGCGCATCGCGGTGACGGAGCCGGTCGCGAACGATATGCTGCAGGCGGCTGGCTGCGATATCGCGACGCCCCTCAGTCTAGAGACCGCCATCATGAACGGCACCGACCCCTCGCCGCAGGACGTGGCGGCCGAGGAGGGTCTCCTCAGCGGTCGCAAGGTCAAGATCCTCGTTTACAACCGACAGGTCACCGAGACGCTCACGGCGTCGTTCCTCGATCTGGCGAGGCGTAATGGCATACCGGTGGTGGGCGTCTACGAGACCATGCCCGTACCCGGCTATCACTATCAGTCCTGGATGTTGGCCGAGGTCGCGGCTTTGCGCCAAGCCCTGGCGGACAACGTTTCGACGGAGCAACTCGGGGCGGGTCAACCGCCATGACGATCAGCCCCGAGGCGCTCGTGGTTGACCATCTGAGCGTCCGCCTCGCCGGCCGCATGATCCTCGAGGACGTAGGCTTCACACTGTCCCGGGGAGAGTTCTGCGGCCTGATCGGCGCCAACGGCTCGGGCAAGACGACGCTGCTGCGTACCATTCTCGGATTCACCAGGCCGGCAGCCGGCGAGGTCAGGAGGGGTTCCAGCGGAGATGGCCGCGACCCCGCGCCGGTCGGCTATGTGCCGCAGAAGATTCTGCTCGACCCGCAACTGCCATTGCGCGCGCGGGACGTGGTCGCGCTCGGTCTCGACGGCCGCCGGCTCGGTCTCCCTCTGCCCTCCAAGGCCCGGGAAGCGCGTGTGGACGAGATGCTGGGCGCCGTCGGCGCGGCGGACTTCGCCGAGCGGCGGATCGGGGATCTCTCCGGCGGCCAGCAGCAGCGGATTCTCGTCGCTCACGCCTTGGTGCGCCGCCCGCAGCTGCTGCTGCTCGATGAGCCGCTCGCCAATCTCGACGTACGCAGTGCGGCCGAGATCGTGGCTCTGCTGCGCCAGCTCTGCGATACCTATCACGTCGCCGTCCTGCTCTCCGCCCACGACATGAACCCGCTGCTCCCCTACATGGATCGCATCGTCTATCTCGCCAACGGTCATGCCGCCTCGGGTAGAACGGACGAAGTCATCCGCACCGACGTGTTGAGTCGGCTCTACGGCCATCCCATCGACGTCGTTCACGTCCGCGACCGGGTCGTGGTGATGGCACAATGATCTTCGCTCCGGGCTTCCTCACCAACGGGCCGGTTCTGACTGCGATCGTCGTAGGCGGTGGCGCCGCGGTCGTGTCAGGCGTCGTCGGTGTTTTCACGATCATCCGCGGCCAGTCCTTCGCGGGCCACGCGCTCGCCGACGTCAGCAGCGCCGGCGGCTCGGCTTCGTTCCTTCTCGGCGTAAACCCGCTCCTGGGCTTCACCGGCATGGCCATCATCGCGGCCGCAGTCATGGGCTTCGCGGACATGCGCGACGCCCGCGAGCGCGATCTGCTGACGGGCATCGTACTCGGCGCCGGGCTCGGCCTCACCGCGCTGTTCCTGTACTTCGACATCACCGCGATGAGCACGAGCGGCGCGGCGATCACCATCATGTTCGGCTCGATGTTCTCGATTCCGGCCTCGATCATTCCGCTCACCCTGGGCGTCGCCGCCGGCGCGATCGCTGCGATCGTCGTCACCTATCGACCACTCCTCGTCAGCTCGCTGTCCATGGAGCTCGCCGACGTTCAGGGCGTCCGCTCACGGCTTATCGGGCTCGCCTACTTGCTGGCGTTGTCACTTGCGGTCGCGCTCTCAGCCATGACCATCGGCGCCATTCTCTCCACCGCGCTCCTGATCGGACCGGCCGCCGCCGCCCTCCGCGTCGCCAATCGCCCGGGCACGGCGCTCATCCTCTCGGTCGCGATCGGGCTTGCCGCCACCTGGGGCGGCATCCTCCTCGCCTATGACAGCTTTTACTGGACTCCGGGGCATGGCTGGCCGGTGAGCTTCTTCATCGTGACCCTGGTGCTTCTCTTCTACATCGTGGCGACGCTCCTCAGAGCCCATCCCCCGGAAGTCAGCCGTACCTGACGATGTTCGCCGGCTTCATGATGAACACCTGGATCGTCGCCACCATGGTGGCGACGGTGGCCGGATTCGTCGGCTTCTTCGTCGTCGCGCGGCGATCGTCCTTCGCGGCGCACGTCCTGCCCTTCGCGGCCTTCCCGGGCGCGGCCGCGGCAACACTGCTTGGAGTGAGCGAGCTCCTGGGCCTGGTGGTGTTCGCCGGCCTCGGGGTCGTCGGCATCAGTCAACTCGGCCGCAATGACCGTCAGGAGGTGGCAACGGCGCTCTGTCTCGTGACCCTGCTGGCGCTCGGGACGTTGTTTCTCAGCATGACGCGCGAGTATTCGCAAGGCATATACGCGCTGCTCTTCGGCGACGTACTGGGCGTCAGCACCAGCCAGATCCTCCCGGTTGCAGTCATGAGTGTGATTGCGATCGGAACCATGGCGCTATGCTTCCGCCCGCTGCTGCTCAATTCGATCTCGCCCGAGCTCGCCGCGGCACTCGGCGTGTCGAATCGGTTCTGGGAGCTGCAGTTTCTGACTGTGCTCGCGCTCTCCACCGCCATGGTTCTGCCCGTGGTCGGAGCTCTCCTGGTGTTCAGCCTGATGGTGGGCCCGGCCTCGGCGGCGCGCTCGCTGACCGACCGGCCGATGGTGGCGGCCCTCCTGTCCATCTGCATTGCCGTCGTCACCGTCTGGGTGGCGATCGCCCTCTGCTATCTTTCCAACTGGCCGGTCGGCTTCTTCGTCGGCGCGCTGGGTGTGGTCTCTTACCTGTCGGGGCGCCTCTACCGGCGATACGGGGCGGACTCCTACAGGCTATCGCCGAGACGCCTCTCGAGCAGCGACCGGTAGGTCCTGCTCACGCGAAGATGCCCGCCGCGCCTGGTCGTTATCTCGAACTCGCCGTGCGACATGGGCTCGAGCTGCGCGATGCTTTCTATGTTCACGACTGCCGAACGATGCACCCGTACGAACTGACTCGGATCGAGTTTCAGCAGCAGGGATGTCAGGGAACGGCGGTGCAGAAACTCCTTGTCACCGCAATGCAGGGTCACGTACGCTCCCGCCGCTTCGATCCAGTCGATTTCAGTCACCATCAGGAAGCTGGTAATGCCGTGTGATCTGATGGCTATCCGGTCCTGATATCCCTCCATTCCCGGCAGAGCCGACATCGCACGCATCAGGCTTTGTCCAAAGCTCTGGACCTGCATTTGCCGCAGGCGCTGCTTGGCGCGGGACAACATACTCTGCATGCGCTCGTCACCGAACGGCTTCAGGATATAATCCAACGCGTTCGCCTCGAAGGCGCGCACCGCATGTTGATCGAAGGCGGTCACGAAGACGGTGAGCGGCATCGCCTCCGGGCCAACAGCCTCAACCACTCCGAGCCCGTCCAACCCGGGCATCTGGATGTCCAGAAGCACCAGGTCAGGCCTCTCTTCCTGGATCATCCGCACCGCCTCTTCCCCATTGTCGGCCTCGTGAACCGCGACCACCTCGGCGTCTTTTGCCAACAGGTCCCTGAGTCGCAGGCGGGCCGGAGCCTCGTCATCCACGATCAACGCCCGGATACTAGCCGGCGGCGTGTTCACCGGATTCCTCCGTCGTCCGCCATGGCAGGGCAATCGAAACCACGGTCCCTCCGGAAGCTCTGGGCGAGATTTCGAAGCGACTGCCGGCATCGGCAAAGCCGACCGCCAGTCGCTCCCGGGTCAGGCGCAGGCCGATTCCACAGTCCTCTTCCAGCGACCAACCGGGAGCGAGCCCGACGCCATCGTCCTCGACCCGCAGCACCAGATGCTGATCCAATCGGCGTGCCGAGACCTGTAATACGCCGCCCTGCGGCCTGGAAGACAGCCCATGCCGGATGGCGTTTTCGACCAGCGGCTGCAGGACGAGGCTCGGTACCAGCGCGTCGGCGGCGCCGGATGCGACGTCGACTTCGATCTGAAGCCGGTCGCCGAAGCGGATTTTCTGCAAAGCCAGATACCGGCGGGTGAAGGCGAGCTCGTCGCGCAGTCGAATGGACTGCTTGCCGTGCGAATCGAGTGACAGCCGGAGCAGATCACCAAGCTGCTCGATCATCGTTCGTGCGAGCCTGGGATCGCGCTCGACCTGTGATGAGACGGCATTGAGGGTGTTGAAAAGGAAGTGAGGATCGAGCTGCGTCCTGAGAGCATGCAGGCGCGCCTCACTCGCCGTCCGTTGCAATCGTTCCAGTTGCAGCTCCGCGGTCATGTACCGGCGCTTGTAGGAGTATGCCTGCCATGCACCGGCAATCATGCAATAGACGAGCATGCTCCAGAACATTTCCCGGCCGGTTGCCGTCAGAACGGATCTGCCGGCCAGCCCAGACCAGCCATCGAGCCCCATCGCGCAGCGCATGCAGAACAGGAGATAGCCATAGACGACAGTCGCGACCGGGCCAATGATCAGATGCGTGGCCACGCGTTTTCCAAACTGACCTGCGGAAAATGGCAGCGCACGGTCCACTGCGATGATCGCCGGGGCCAGCAGACCCCATGACCACCACTGCGCGAGGGCCGAAGCCACGGTCCTGGCGACGCTTGCGCTCGAGCCCAACCCTGGTAATGCGAAGACGAGACCTACCGCCGTCCAAAAGGCAAAGGCAAGCGCGCCTCGGCGCATCGCCCCCTTGCGGTCACGCATATCTTCGTCAGGTGCTTCATCCATTCTCAACTCCCGAATGGGACTGACCGGCTCATACCGCCATCAGTCCGGCTCGACGCCGGAATATGCCCGTTCGATACAAACTTCACAATCGCCCATAAGGGAGCCCCATGCTGCTGTCATCGCCGCCGTAAGACAGGAGATTCGCCGTTGAAATCGCTACGCTTTGCCATCTATGTGTTCATCCTTTTGACCGCCGCCGGGTCCAACGCGGCAATCCAGCCGGCTGCGGCACAAACCGCTGGCCGCTCCGCGCGAGCGACGGTAGAGATCAAGCAACTAATGGCTGCATACCATCAAGCGGTGGCATCGCATGACGGTGCGCGTCTGTCGTCGTTGTTCATTGACAACGGGAGCACTTGGTTCAACGTTCTGTCTGACGCCGCATACGCACGCGCGCGCGCCAAGAACCCCGCCGCGTTGAGGGTCCGACACCGGAGTTTCCAATGGTTCGCGAACATCGTGTCGACTTCACACACCACGCTCGACCCCGAGCACAGCGATGTCCGCATTCTCACCGATGGCACGATCGCTTCGGTGTATTTCAACTTCGTCTTCCTCATCGACGGCAAGCCGGAGAACCAGGGCAGCGAGACGTGGCAATTGCTCAAAACAAGTGACGGCTGGAAGATAGCTGCGATCACCTATTCATCGAATCCCCCGCGCCGGGGCCCTAGCACCGCGGCGCCAGCGTTCAGTCCGCGCCGCGCGCCGCCGTGAGCTCCGCGAGAGCTGCGCGCAGCTCCCGCAGCCGCGGCGGTTTGCCGAGCACCCGGTTCACCTGTGGCACATCATTCTCCGCACCCGTCTGCTGGCCCCAGCCGGTCAGCAGAATGATGGGCGTCCGCGGTGCGAGCGTGCGCACGGCAGCAGCGACCTGCCTGCCATCGACGTAAGGCATTCCGAGATCCGTGAGCACGACTTCGAAAGGCTCGGCACTCTGTTGGGCAGCGCGGAAGAGATCGATGCCCTCCTGGCCGCCACTGGCGAGCGTCACCCGATGGCCCTCGTCTTGCAGCGTGTTAGCCAGGGAGTCACGTAACGTCGGATCATCGTCCACGATGAGTATGCGTAAACCCGGAGTCGAGACTTTCAGCGCCGGCATGCGCACCGTAGCCGCCGAGGCGCCGCCGCTGATCGGAAACAGAAGCCGCATCGTCGTGCCTACACCCGGCCGGCTCTCGATCTCGAGCGTCGCGCCGTGACGCTGCGCCATCCCGAAGACCATTGCCAATCCGAGCCCCGTGCCCCGCTCCCCTTTCGTGGTGAAGAACGGCTCGAGGCACCGCCGGCGTGTCTCCTCGTCCATCCCGATACCTGAGTCGGTCACTTCCAGGAGCACGCGTTGGGGCTCTCCCGGCGCCACGCCGGACCGCACTGCGATGACACCTCCCTTGGGTGAGGCGTCCACCGCATTGAAGATGAGATTGGTGATGGCATCGCGGATCTCATTATCGGCGCCGAGAATTTCGGGCAGCTCGGAGGCCAGCTCGGCTTTGAGCTCTATGATTATGCCGCTGCGTTGCGGCTGATCGCTCCAGCGGGCGCGCGTCAGATCGCTGACCTGCCGCACGAGCGCGTTCAGATCGACGTTTGCGAACCGCGGCTTGAGATCCTGCGGTCGATAGAACTCGCGCATGCGCCCGACTGTCTGCGCGACGTCATCGATGGCACGCTGTATGGTCACGAGACGGGAGCGCCCCTCCGGGCTCAGCCCGGTCTCATGCTCCAGCATCGCCTCGGTGTAGAGGGCTATCGGTGAGATCGCGTTATTGATGTCATGAGCGATGCCGCTCGCCATCTGTCCGAGCGCTCGCAACCGCTCCTGCTGGATCAGGGCCTGCTGCGCCTGGCGCAGCGCCTGATTGCTGCTTTCGAGCTCCCGCGTTCGCGCCAGCACTCTGCTTTCCAGGTCGCGCGTCAGCTCCTCCAGCTTCTGATTCGTCTGTCGCAGGGTGTCGCGGGTGGCACTCAGCTCCTCGTTGCGCTCCATCGCCGCCTCGTAGGTGGAGAGCAAGAGGTTGAGAATCTGCAGCCGGTCCGCGGTAATGAAATGCTTCTGGCCGCCGAACACGATCTCCAGGCCCATTCCCGGCTGATCGTTGCGGCGCATCTCGCTGTTGACGAGGACGAACTGAATGCGCCGCAGCAGCTGTTCCGCCTCGTAAGGCTTGAGGATGAAATTGTCCGCGCGGCACTCGAGTCCGCGAATGACATCCTGCGGATCCGACAGTGTCGTGACGAGAATGACAGGGACCCCGCTCAGCCGCGGATCGTCCTTGACCCGACGGCACAGGTCGTAACCGTTCATCTCCGGCATGACGATGTCACTGACGATCAGCGCCGGTCGGCGGCGCTGGGCCGCTTCGAGAGCGAGCTTGCCATTTGACGTGGCGGTCACACGGTACATATGGCGTTCGAGAATGAGCCGCAACCGCTGCAGCTGAGTGGCGCTGTCTTCCGCAATCAGAATTTCCACTGCGCTCTGCCCTGGTTCCGCACTACTCATGGCTTGATCCCCTCATGCTTCGCCCCCCGAGGGCGACCTGCGCGATGAGTGCACCGGCGATCCTGTCCGCGGGTAACACCAGCGTCGCGGCGCCCCGCTCGATGGCCTCACCCGGCATGCCGTGCACGACCGAGGTCTCCCGATCCTGCGCAATCGTGCAGGCACCGCGATCCCTCATCTCTTTCAATTCTGCGGCGCCGTCCTTGCCCATGCCGGTGAGCAGTACACCGATGGCACTCGGACCGCAGGTGTTCGCCAGCGAACGGAAAAGGTACGCCACCGCTGGCCGCAAGCCCGCTTCGGGCGCCTCGCGCGCCAGCAGCAGGCGCCCGCCGGCATCCGCCGCCAGATGAAAGTCATCAGGCGCGACGTATGCATGCCCAGGCAGCGGCGTGGCACCGTGCGCGGCGATGTGGACCCGCAGGCCGGTAGTCTCGTTTAGCCACCCCACCATGCCACCGAGAAACCCTGGAGCAATGTGCTGCACGATGAGAAGCGGCACTGGAAAGTCTCTGGGCAGCGCGGAGAGAATCGCCTGCAGGACCGGCGGCCCGCCGGTGGAGGCACCGATCCCGACGAAGCGGATGGCCGGAGCCGAAGCGCCCCTGGATGCCGCATCCTGCTCCAACGGCGGTGTCATGAGCGGCGTACGCTGGCGGCTCCAGCGCCGCACGACTTTGACTTCGGCCATCAGGCGCAGAGTTTGGAGCAGATTCCGCTGCTTCTCCTCGAAATCGGGGCCGAGCGCGACCGGCTTTTCCACACAGGCCACGGCGCCCGCCTCTATGGAGCGAAAGGTGATGGCGAGCTCGCGCGGATCGGCAGTGGCGGTGCAGATGACGATCGGCAGCGGGCGCGTCTCCATGATACGCCGCGTCACTTCGAAGCCGTCCAGGACGGGCATATGGATATCGACGAGCAACACGTCGGGCCGAGTCCCCGCGCGCTCGAGAAAGTCGATCGCCGCCTGGCCGTCGCCGACCGCGCCAATGACCTGAAAGCCCGGAGCGGCACTCAGGAGCTCCACCAGCAAGGTGCGCATGACCGGCGAATCGTCCGCCACCAGTACCTTGATTTTGCCGCTCGGCATGCCGGGTCTGCTACAACAGCCGCTGGAGGGTTTCCAGCAGATCGTCCTGATCCAGGCTGCTCTTCACCAGATAGGCATTGGCACCGACCTCGATGCCGCGCTCGCGGTCCTCTCGGGACTCCAGAGCCGTCACGAGCACGACGGGGATCTCGGCCAGGGCCTGATCGGCGCGGATCCTCGCGGTCAGATCGAACCCGCTGAGGCGCGGCATCTCCACGTCCGAGACCACGAGATCGAAATGCCCGGACCGCAATGTTGTGAACGCGTCGATACCGTCCACTGCGATGCTCACCTCGTAGCCCGCCGACTCGAGTATCCCCTTCAGCAGCATGCGCGAGGTGATCGAATCCTCGGCGACCAGGATCCGCTTGCCGGCGGCGTGGGGCTGCATCGAGACCGCCGCGCTCGAATCGGGCGCCGGCGCGGCCGCGCCCGCCGTTCGCGCGGACTTGAGCAGATCGGGCACGTTCAGGATCGGCGTCACTTCGCCCGAACCCAGTATCGTGGCCCCGGCGATGTTGCGCACGCGGGACAAGGGCTTGGCAAGCCGCTTGACGAGCACCTCGCGTTCGTCGAGCACCTCGTTCACGACAAAGGCAACGGTTTGTTCGCCGACGCCGAGAACGACAACGACACCGTGCCGCGCGCCGCCGGAATCGCGATGCCCGGACGGCAGCTGCAGGACCTCGGCGAGATCCACCAGCGCGACGGCGCGCCCGTTCAGCGCCAATGCCCTTCGGCCCTCTACCGTTTGCACATCCTCAGGCTTGAAACGAGTGACGCGCTCCACGTGCGCCGTCGGTACGATGAACGACCGCTGCGCGACGCGAATGAGAATTCCGCGAAAGGTCGCCAGTGTCAAAGGGACAATCATCCGGATGACCGTGCCGGCGCCGTGCCGGCTCTCGATCGCCACGCGCCCCCCCAGCTTCTCGGTCTTCTCGCGCACTATCGCGAGCCCCAGGCCGCGGCCGGACACCTGGGTGATGATGGGGCTCGTGGAAACGTCGGTTTCGAACACCAGGCCGAGCGCGGCCGATTCTGCATCCGGGCCCGCAGAGTCGGGAACGGCCAGACCGTGCCTGCCGGCGGCGAGCTTCACTTTTTCGAGGTCGACACCGGCCCCATCGTCGCTGACCGAAATCTCGACCTGGTTGCCGTTTACCGGCAATACCGCGACCGTGATCGCGGCCTGCGGCGGTTTGCCGGCGCGCTGACGCTGTGCGGGTGTCTCGATGCCGTGATCGATGCAATTGCGCAGCAGGTGAATGAGCGGATCCTTCAGCTCCTCGAGGATACGCTTGTCGATCGTAACCTCCTCGCCGCGGATGGTGAGAACCGCCTCCTTGCCCTGGTCGCGGCACAGGTCCCGGACTACCTTGAGCAGCAGCGCACTGAGTGTGGACAGCGGCAGCATGAGCAGCTTCTTCGAGTTTTGCAGCAGCTCATCGACCAGCTTTGCCACCAGGAAGCGGTTCTGTTCCGCGCGGCGGCGCAGGCCCGTCAGGCTGCCCTCGAGGGCCCGGACGTAGTCATGGTTCCAGTCGAAGAACTCCGCCAGCTCCCGGGTATCCCCCGTCGCGGAAACTTCACCGGCCGGCTCGCCGAGCTGCCGCAGCCGGCGCATCCGCGGTTGGATTCTGCTCCATTGCTTGCGCCATTGCTCGAAACGGGCTTCCAGCGCACCGAGGTCCGCCGACCACTGGTCCACGGTGAGTTTCGCCGCCAGCATTTCCTCCGCCTCCAGCAGGCGCGCGTCGAGCGCGCTCACTGCGATGCGAACGGTTTCGACCTCCCCCGTCGCCACGGCGAGGGCCTGTTGGCTCGGCGGCGGCTGTTCGGGCTGCGACACGACCCTGGCTTGGGTCCCGGCCGCGGCTGCGACAGCGGGCTCGGCCATCATCTCCCACACGGCATCCAGGGCGCGGTGCGCTTCGTCGAGCGTATCCGCAGTGGCTGTGCTCTCGCGGCGCTTCCAGGCCGCAAACAGGCTTTCGAGCGATTGGCACCGGGCTTCGATGTCGTCGAAGCTGACGGCGCGGGCGGCGCCCTTGAGGCTGTGCGCTGCACGAAAGATCGTCTCGATCAGGCGCATCTGGTCGGCGGGCGCGGCCGCCTTCTCCAGCTCCATCAGGCCGGTGCCGATTGCCTGAAGATGCTCGGCCGCCTCGACTTTGAAAGTCGCCCGCAGGGCGCGCAGCAGTTCCTCCTCGACGCCGCTCATGGGTGCCGATCACCGCGTGCCGTACTCATGCGCTCATCCATCAGACCTTGTAGGCATCGGCCAACTGCTTCAGACGCTGGCCGAGCTCGTTGATATTGCGCGCGGCGTTCTCCAGCTGCCTGGCGCTCGCCGTGTTCTGAGTGCCTGTCACTTTGATGTTTTCCATCGCGGCGGCGACCTGATCCATGCCGACCAATTGCTGCTGACTCGAGGCGGCAATCTGTGTTGCCGCCTGCGCGGCCTCATTCACGATCGCCGCCAGCGTAGCGATCGACTCCCCTGCTGTTTCCGTGTGTTTGGCGCCGGCCTCGACTGCCTTGCCGCCCTGCTCGGTGGCCATCGCGGCGGCTGTCGTGGCCTTTTGAACCTCACCGAGAATGGTGCGTACCCTGTCCGTCGCCTGGCGCGACTGCTCCGCCAGACTCTTGACTTCCTGCGCCACGACGCCGAAGCCTTTGCCCTGCTCGCCGGCCTTGGCGGCCTCGATCGCGGCGTTGACCGCGAGCAGATTCGACTGCGCGGCGAGATCCTCGACCGTGGCGATGATCTGCCCGATGGTCTGGCCCTGCTCGCTCAGACGTACCATGCTTTCCGCGATCGCCTCCATCTGGGTGCGGATTCGCTCCATCCCAGAGACCACATCCGCCGTGGACTTGCGTCCGCTGTGCGCGATCTGCGCCGACTTCTGCGCGGTGTCGGCAACGACCCTGGCCTTTTGGCTCGCCAGATGCGCGGTCTGGCGAACCTCTTCGACGGTTGCCGTCGTCTCGGTCACGGCGGCGCCGGACTGGCTCGCGCCGGAGGCGAGCTGGGCCGTGGAGGCAACGATCTCGCTGGACGCCGAGCCCAAAACGGCCGCTGCTTCCACTATGCCGCCGATCTGCCGCCGCAGGTTGTCCGTCATCCGCGCGAAGCTGTTGCCGAGCTGATCGTTGGGCGACTGCGGTTGGACGCTGACCCGCAGATCCCCGGCCGCGATCCGCTCGGCGGCGTCGGCCAGAGCGCGCAAGGCGCGCCCCATGCGCTCGAAGGCCTGTGCCAGCAGGCCGATCTCATCGCCGCGAGCGCCGCCCACATTCGCACTCACGCTCAGGTCGCCGAGCGTGATGCGTTCGGCAACTCCGGTCAGGCTCCTGAGCGGAACCGCGATGTCGCGCGTGATGATCCCGCCCGCGACCGCGGCGGCGAGCGCCGCCAGGACGGTGCCCACCAGGATCGTCCAGCTGGTGTCCCGCGCATCGGCCTCTCTGGCCGCCGAGCGTACTTTGAGCGTGTTTTCCTCTTCCGTATGCATCTCCTGCAGAACGCCACGGATGGCGTCCATCGCGTTCTTGCCTCGATCGGTCATGACGACGGCCTGTGCCGAGGCGAAATCCTTGTCGCGGCGCAGATCGATCGTTTGCTGCAATTCCGCCAATTTTTCGGTGATGAGCGGCCCCAACGCATCGAGATGAGCCATCTGGCCGGGATTGTCCGCCAGCAGCCTGGACAACTCGCTGCGATGCTGCTCGATCTCCGGCAGCGCGGCCGTATAGGGCGCGAGATAGCTGTCGGTTCCGGTAATGAGGTAGCCGCGCTGGCCGGTTTCGGCGTCCTGCAGGCTGCCCAGCAGCAATGCCAGCTCATTCTCGACTGCGTAACTGTGCGTAACCGCACTCGCCGTCTCGGTCTGCCGAACTACGCTGCGATAGGAAACTACCCCGACGATCACGAAGATCGTCAACACGATGGCGAATCCGACACCGATTTTGGTTCCGACATTCCACTTCATCGCAATCGCTCCGGTGATGGGACAGGCTCAACCTTCGACTTCTTCATGGACGATGATCTTCGGATCGCTGAGAATGCGCTCGACCGCGAGCACCACCAGGCGCCCCGCGGTAACCCCTTTGAGATAGTCCGCGCGGATACCCGTCAGGGTCGGCAGCGATGGCTGCAGGCTCTCGGCCGGCACCGCACTGATGCCGATGATGACGTCCGCCAGCAGGCCGATTTCGAGATCGTGGCCTCTGACTATGATGGTCCGATGCAGATCGGTGAGACCTCGTTCCGGCAGCTCGAAGAACTTCTTCAGGTCCAGAACCGGCACGATGCGGCCGCGGACGTTGACTATCCCCAGGATGAAAGGCGGCGTGCAGGGCAGCGGGGTCAATTCCCGCAGCGGATGCACTTCCTGAACATACCGCCGCTCGATGGCGTAGCGTTCCGAGGCCAGCCCGAACTCGAGCAGCTCCAGGACCGTGTCAGCCGCGGGCGGCGGTGGTACCTGCGCCAGGGCTTGCGCCCGCCGTCGCAAAATCCTCCCGGCTTCGGTGCCGTTGGTCATTCGACCTTGCCTCCAGCGTGATGAGGGCGGCTGGGGATACCAGCCAGAGCGTTGATCGTCTGCACGAGACGTCCGACCGTCATCCCGTCGGAGTCAGGCAGTGGCTCGTCAGGGGAACGATGGCGCAGCGATCGCAACGCATTCGCAAAGTGCCTGTTAGCTTCCGCGGCACGACCATCGGCACGCGCCACGTTGCCGAGCGCGAAGTGCGCGAGCGCAAAATCGGGCTGCAGGAAAAGTGCGCTCTGCAAAGCTCGCCGCGCGTCCCTCCACTCACCCTTCTCCTGCAGGATCATCGCATGCAGGTAGTGGGCAGTCGGCTCGATCTTATTCGAGTCTATCCATCGTGCGGTCCACAGCAGCGCTGCCGTGAGGTTGCCCTGGTTCGCGTAGGCCCGTGCCAGTACGGAAAACGCGCGCGACTCGTGTTCAGCCGGCAGGCGGCCCGTTGAAATGTCGATGGCCGAGTCGGCGAACGCCGGCAGCAGCGCATCCACAGCCTCACCGTAGCGGCCCTGGCTGAAGGCGTATTCCGCCGCCGTAAGGGGCTGTGGCAAACCTATGGAGCTCGAAGACTTTTGCAACGGCATGGCGGGAGCGACTTGCGGCCGCAAAGGAACCTCGGTCAGCGCGGTCACCGATTCCTGCGGCGCCGCGGGCGGCGGCAGCGATGCTGCCCGCGCGCGCGCACTTCGCTCCATGACGCCGTCCTTGCGGTACAGAATAGCGCCCGGGAAATTCGCGGTTGCGAACCGCGAGAACAGCTCTTGTGAGCATTCGCTTGGACTGACTGCGAGGCAGCCCCCGTCCACGAGCGCGTTGTAGAGCTTTGCCACGAGCTTGCGGGCATGCGCGGCCGTGAAGTAGAGCAACAGATTGCGGCACAGGATCACGTCCATCGCATTGGTGTCTGTGCTGAGCGAGGGAAAGCTGTCCTCGGCGAGGTTCAGCTGCGCGAACGTCACCCGGTCTCTGATCTGTGCCGCCACCTCGTAACGGCCATCCGGCGCGCGGGTGAAATGGCGCTCCTTGAAGAGCGGAGTGCAGTCACGAAAGGACCACTCGCCGTAACTCGCCGCCGCGGCCTTCTGCAGAAACCGCTCATTGATGTCCGTCGCCAGAATCGTGACGTTCCAGTCCTTCCAGTCGGGCAGCAGCTGCTGCAGCAATATCGCGAGCGAGTAGGCCTCCTCCCCGGTGCAGCAGGCAGCGCTCCACAGGCGCAGCCGCTGTTCGCGCCCGCGGCGTCGACTGATGATGTCCGGCAGAATGACATTCGACAGGGCCTCGAAGGTCTTGCGCTCCCGAAAGAAGTAGGTCTCGCCGACCGTGAGATGACCCGCCAGCGCGTGCAGCTGCGGCCGTGTCAGGACCCCCGACAGCACCCACTCGGCGCAGCGCGCGTGATCCGCAAAGCCGAATTCCGCGGCGGCGGCGCCGAGGCCGCGTTGCAGGTCGCTGATCCGCTCGGGTGGGAAATGCAGCCCGATGTTCTCGGCAATGAAGTGACTCAGGCGCTCCCACAGCGGATCCGGGCGGACCTCAGCGGCCATGCGGCTTGCCCGGCTCGAGGGCCTCATCGAGCGCGCGGGATTCCGCCGCCGATAGAAACAGATCCAGATCCTGGATCAGCACCAGACCGTCCGGAAGTCGAATGACGCCTTGGATGTGCCCGAGGTCGGTCGCGATGCTCGCGGCACTGATGGTGTCAGAGACCGGGGATTGCAACACCCCCTGGACCGCGTCCACGACCAGCACGACGGCGCGAGTCGCACTGCGGGCAATGACGAACTGATCGGCCGGGTCGATATCCCGTTCCCGCAACCCGAACCGCCGCCGCAGATTGAAGACCGGGAGCACCCGCCCCTGCACATCGATGGCCCCCAGCACTACGGGCGGAGCGGAGGGCAGGCGCGTGATCTCTACCGCACGTACGATGCGTTCAACAGCCGAGAGTGGCAAGGCGTAGCGGCCGGCATCGAGGGAGAACACTACCCACTTGGCAGTTCCGGCCAAAACAGGCGGCGACGGAGCCACGTCGGACGCCAACGGATCAATGGCTGTCTTCACCTAGCTTACGGAGCGCCACCCCCTGCCCGGTGCGCGACTCCCCTTGTCCTTCCATACCAAGCTGAGCAGCGGACGGGGGCGAGTATGACCGCTCGTCTATCTCGCGGCAACCACGGCAGTTCCGTTCCGCGAATGCTCGCTGCGGCATAATAGATTGCCATGCTGGAACCATGCGATATCAAATCACGGACTTTGGAATGACGCGCATTCTCTTCGTCGACGATGACTTGCGATTTCTCGAAGCGCTGCGCGTCGGGCTGCTGCCGCGCGCCGATGCGTGGAGCATGACCTTCGTGGAGAGTGGTGCGCGGGCTCTCGAGCAGCTGGAGCGATCGCCGCAGGACGTGCTCGTGGCAGATGTGCGCATGCCGGGTATGGACGGTGCCCAGCTCTTGCGCACCGTCCGGGAGCGCTGGCCCGACACCGTAAGAATCGTGCTCTCCGGCGCGGCGGACCTTGGCGATGTCGTGCGGCTGCTGCCCGTCGCGCACCAGTATCTCAGCAAGCCCTGTCTCGCCTGGCGGATCGGGGAGGTCATCGAGCGGTCTCTCGAGCTCAAGGCAATCCTTTCGAAATCGGTGCTGCGGGCGTTGCTGGGGGGCACCGACCGGCTGCCGGCGCAGCCGCGCGTCTTCTCGCGACTGCAGGTAGCCATGACCAACGAGAAGATCAGCGCCCGGGAGGTGAGCCGCATCATCCGTGCCGACGCCATGGTCACCGCCAAGGTCCTGCAAATCGTAAATTCAGCCTTCTTTCGCCCGGCGCGGCGCGTGACGAGCATCGAGCAGGCCGTGACCTACCTCGGTTTTCCCGCGGTACGTAATCTCGCCATGTGCGCCGAAGTCTTCGCGCACCGGCCAGCCGATGGATCGGCTGTTCCATTGAACCTGGAGCGGCTGCAGCAACACTCGAATCGGGTCGCCGCAGTCGTCCACACTCTCACGGCAGAGGCCTCATGGAATGATGACGCCGTGCTCTCGGCGCTCGTGCACGACATCGGTTACTGGGTGCTCGTGCAGGAGCGGCCGCGTGACCTGGAGAAAGCCCTGGAGGTAGCGATTGCGGATCGGATACCCATGTACGAGGCGGAAACACGCGTCCTCGGCGCCTCACATGCGGAAGTAGGCGCCTATCTGCTCGGGCTCTGGGGTCTGCCGTATCCCATCGTCGAGGCCGTCGCCCGCCACCACACACCGGAGGGCGTGCGGATCGGGAAATTCGATGTGCTGCCCGCGCTGGTCGTTGCCATGGCGCTATCGGGAACGGACGACTCGGATGTCTTCCTCAAGACGACTCCGCGAGGCAGCGGCGTGGGTGAGTCGTATCTCGGAAGCTTCGACGCACCGTTCAACTGGAGTCAGGCCGAGGAACGCGCAGTCGAGTGTCTCCGCAGGATCGACCGCGAAAGCCGCTAGCAGCCGGACATCAACCCAACGAGAGCGTCGACATGACTCTGAAAGACAAGACGTTGTTCATCACGGGCGCAAGCCGGGGAATAGGCCTTGCAATCGGGCTGCGCGCCGCGCGCGACGGCGCCAATGTAGTGGTCGCAGCCAAAACCGATAAACCTCATCCCAAGCTGCCCGGCACGATCCATACAGCTGCCGAGCAGATAGAGTCGGCCGGCGGGCACGCCCTGCCCGTTGCGGTAGACGTCCGCGATGAGGCATCCGTAAGCGCTGCGATTGACGCGGCGGTCGACCGCTTCGGCGGCATCGACATCTGCGTCAACAACGCATCGGCCATCAGCCTGACTGGCACGCTTCAGACCGACATGAAGCGCTACGATCTGATGCACCAGATCAATGCGCGCGGCACATTCCTCGTGACGCGGCAGTGCATACCGCATCTGCGCAAGTCGGCGAATCCGCACGTGCTGGCGCTGTGCCCTCCGCTGGAGCTACGGCCCCAATGGTTCGCCCCTTATCCCGCCTATACCGTCGCGAAATTTGGCATGAGTCTGTACATGATGGCGATGGCAGCGGAGTTCCAGCACGAAGGAATCGCATGCAATGGACTCTGGCCACGGACCACTATTGCGACCGCCGCGGTCAAATTCGCCATCGGCAGCGGTGACATGTTCGAACGCTCGCGCCGCCCGGAAATCATGGCCGATGCTGCCCACGCAATCCTTTGTCGTCCGGCGCGCTCGTGCACCGGGAGGTTCTTCCTGGATGACGAGGTCTTGTGGGCGGAAGGCGTCACCGACTTCCGCCAATATGCGTGCGATCCCGCCGCGGAGTTACCGGTCGATCTGTTTGTCGATCCCACCGCGCCTGCCCCGCCCGGAGTTCGCGTTGCCCCGCGATGACACGCGTCCTTCACACCGATGAGGGTTCGCAGCCGGCTTCTCCCACTGAGACATCGTCGGACCTCGTGCGTGGCCTGGGTCCATGGCAGGCGACTGCCGTCGTCGTCAGCACGATCATCGGCACCGGTGTGTTCCTCGTCGCGGGACCAATTGCCCGCGCGGCCGGATCGTACGATCTGTTCCTCGTCACCTGGTTCATCGGCAGCGTCGTAGCGCTGTGCGGGGCACTTTGCTTCGCCGAGCTCGGCGCGGCGCTGCCGGCCGCAGGCGGCCTGTACTGTTACCTCAGCCGCGGCCTCGGTCCCATGTGGGGGTTCATGTTTGGCTGGATGAGCGCGGTCCTCGGCACGCCCGGGGGTATCGCCACTATCGCCGCCGGCTTCGTGCGATTCGTGAGCTATCTCCTCCCGCAGCTCGATAGGCCGTGGGTGACCGTGCATGTCGGGCATCTCGCCTATACCCTCCATGCGGCGGAGCCTCTCGCCGCGGTAGTGGTCATATGCGTGACCGCGCTGAACTATCTGAGTGTCCGGTTCGGCGGCAGCCTGCAGTTCTTCCTCGGCTCGATCAAGATCGGAACGATCATCGTCATCATCGTCGCGGCCGCGTTTTGGAACGGCCAAGCCGCGGCACAGCCCGGTGCCGCTGTGGTCATGCGTGACACCACCGCGATCGGCGCGGTACTTACGGCGATGGTGTCCGTCATGTGGGCCTACAACGGGTTGCAGAACATCGGTTATCTCGGTGCCGAGATCCGTGATCCCGCCAGAAGCATTCCAGTGGCGCTCCTTTGCGGCCTGCTGATCGTCGGCACGCTCTACGTCCTGCTGGACGTCATGTACTGTCACGTTCTCCCATTCTCACGAGTCGCGGCCTCTGCGCACGTGGCCTCCGATGCCGTCGAGTCTATCTTCGGCCGCAGCGGCGCCGCGTGGCTGACCGTGGCCATGGGCATCTCGGCTCTGGCCACGCTCCACGCGGTGGTACTGAGCGAATCGCGAGTGACATATGCCCTGGCGCGTGCGGGACTTTTCTTCGCCTTCGCCGCCCGCGTGCAGCCGCGTTACCGCAGCCCCGAAGGCGCCCTTCTCTTCGTGGGCACACTCGGCGCACTCATTGCGCTCACGGGAACCTTCGAAGAGCTCGTCTCGCTCTACATCTTCGCCATCTGGATCTTCTTCGCGCTCGGAGCTCTCGCGCTGATCAGGCTGCGCACGCGGGAGCCGAACCTGCCGCGGCCATATCGCGTATGGGGCTATCCCTGGACGCCGGTTCTGTTCCTCGTCGCCGCACTCGCGCTCACGATCAATCTGTGGCTGGATCAACCCATCCGATCGTCTGTTGGCTTGGTTCTCATCCTGGCCGGCCTGCCCTGCTACTACGCGTGGCTTCGGAAGAACCGCCGCATGCGAGCTGCCCGCGGCCCAAGGATCGCTTAGGATATCGGCCTTCGCGGGATGTCCCGTGGCTGGCTCAGGGGTATGCACGATCCCTCGCTGATAGAGCTCGAAGTGAAGCGTCTGCGTCGACTGATCGAGGCGCAGCGGTTCGCTGAAGCCCGGGCAGCGGCGGCGGCATTGCTCGCCACGGTCCCCGAGAACAGGGATGCACTCTACGTCTACGCGCATGCGCAACGCCTGCTGGGAGACGTCCCCGCGGCTCTCGAGACTCTTTCGCGGCTGGAACGCCTGTACCCGCGCTTCAGCCGGTCGTATCAGGAGCGTGGCTTCTGCCACATCGCCATGAGGCAGGCCCGCGAGGCAATCGAGGCATTCCAGCGCGCGGTGAGCATCAGCCCGGCACTTCCAGTCAGCTGGGGCATGCTCGAGGGCCTCTACCGGATGACCGGGCAGGCTACAGAGGTGGCGCAGGCCGCCGCGCAAACCCTCAGACTGCGCGAGTTACCCCCGGAAGTCGTTACGGCGAGCACCCTGTTCGCGGATGGTGAGCTCGTTCGGGCAGAGGAAGTCATTCGCAGCTTCCTCCTCAAGCGCGGACACCACATCGAAGCCATGCGTTTGCTTGCGCATATCGCCATGGAGCAGGAAATCTACGGCGATGCTCAGGTGCTCTTGGAAGGGGTTCTCGAGCTCTCCCCCGACTATCACGCCGCTCGGTTCGACTATGCCCAGGTGCTCTCGAAGCGCCAACTGCACTTCGAAGCGGAGCAGCAGGTGGAGAAGCTGCTCGCGGCGGATCGGGGCAATCGTGGTTATCTCACGCTCCATGCCCTCACTCAGGTGGGACTAGGCAGGCACGAGCGGGCCATCGAGATTTACCGCGAGCTCCTCCCTGGGGCGCGGCAGCCTGCGGAGCTGCATCTGTCGATCGCCCACTTGCTCAAGACGTTGGGTCACACCGAGGCGGCCGTCGCCGAGTATCGCGCGGCGGCAGCGGCGCGCTCCGGTTACGGCGACGCGTACTGGAGCCTGGCCAATCTCAAGACCTACCGCTTCACCGCCGAGGAGCTGCAGCGGATGATCGCCGCGGAGTCTGCCGCTGCGACAGCCACCGATGACCGATACCACCTGTGCTTCGCACTCGGCAAGGCACTCGAGGACCGGGAGGAATACCAGCGCTCCTTCGAATACTACAGCCGCGGCAACGCGCTGCGGCGCTCGGCAGGCTCGTACCGGCCGGAGCAGATCGAACATAACACCCGGCTGCAGATGGAGGTCTGTACGCCCGAGCTCTTCGCCCGCCACCGCGGCGGCGGCGCGGGCGCCGCCGATCCGATTTTCATCGTCGGTCTGCCCCGCTCGGGCTCGACGCTGATCGAGCAGATTCTGGCTTCCCACTCCCAGGTCGAAGGCACGCACGAGCTTGCCGACGTGCCCCGCATCGTGACGGATCTCGACGGGCGGGACTCACGCTACCCCGGGATGCTCCGGACCATGAGCTCGGAGGACTTTCGCCGGCTCGGTGAAAGATATCTGCAGGAGACCCGAGCGTACCGCACCGCGGCCCGACCCCGGTTCATCGACAAGATGCCGAACAACTTCCGCCATATCGGCCTGATCCATCTGATGCTGCCGAACGCAAAGATCATCGATGTGCGCCGCGAGCCAATGGCTTGCTGCTTCGGCAACTTCAAGCAGCTGTTCGCCCAGGGCCAGGCGTTCACTTATGGCCTGGAAGACATCGCGCGTTACTACCGCACGTACCTCGACCTCATGCGCCACTGGGAGGCGGTCCTTCCCGGGCAGGTCTTGCGTCTGAGCTACGAAGATGTCGTGCAAGACCTGGAGGACAGTGTTCGCCGGCTGCTGCAGTTCTGCGGGCTGGAATTCGAGGCCGCCTGTATCGAATTTCACCGCACCGAGCGCAGTGTCAGGACGGCAAGCTCCGAGCAGGTGCGTCAACCGATCTATCGTGAGGGTCTCTCTCAGTGGCGTCACTACGAGCCCTGGCTGGCGCCGCTGCGCGACACCCTCGGGGACGCCCTAGCGCGCTACCGCGAATAAAAGCGTCAGCGGCGCAATGCCTGCTCGAGCTTGCCGAGGCCCTCGTCCAAAGTGGCGTCTGCAATCGTCAGCGGCACCAGGATGCGGATGGTCTCACCCTGCAGGCCGCAATAGAGCAGAATCAGGCCGGCCTCGAGCGCGCGCTGAGTAACGCGCTTGGCGGCGGCGCCATCGGTCTCGCGGCCGCCGCGACTCTTGAGCACATCAAATCCGATCATGGCGCCGAGGCCGCGCACGTTGCCGATGGGAATGCTGGCACTGCCCTCGGCTAGCGCCGCGAGACGCTTCCGCAACCGCGCGCCGATCGCCTCGGACCGCTCCAACAACCGCTCTTCGTCCATCACATCCAACACCGCCAGCGCGGCCGCGCACCCGATCGGCGAGCCACCGTAGGTGCCGCCCAGTCCACCGGGCTCCACCGCATCCATGACGGCGGCGCGGCCCAACACCGCCGACAGCGGAAACCCGCCGGCGAGAGACTTGGCGAGGGTCACCAGATCGGGCTCGATGCCGGCGTGCTCGATGGCGAACATCCGCCCCGTGCGCCCGAAGCCGGACTGGATTTCGTCGGCGATCAGCAGGATGCCGTGGGCATCGCAGATGCGTCGCAGCGCGGCGAGCAGCTCCGGCGGCGCGACGTTGAATCCGCCTTCGCCCTGCACGGGTTCGATGATCATGGCAGCCACGTGGCTCGGCTCCACGTCCCCGCCCATCACCAGATCGAGGGCGCGCAAGCTGTCCTGCACGCTGATATCCCGATGAGCGATCGGAAAAGGCACGCGAAATATCCCCGGGAGCCAGGAGTCCAAGCCGCGTTTGTACGGCACTGCTCGGCCCGTGAGGGCCATGCCGAGACTGGTGCGGCCGTGAAAGGCGCCCCCGAAGGCGACGACCGCAGTACGGCCGGTAGCGATACGGGCGATCTTCACTGCCGCCTCGACCGCCTCCACACCCGTCGTCAGCAGCAGGCTCTTCGCCGGGCCCTTGAACGGCGCGATGGCATTGAGCCGCTCAGCCAGACGGATGTAGGACTCGTACGCCATCACCTGGAAGGCAGTATGCGTAAAGCGCTCGAGCTGCGCGCTGACTGCCGCGATCACTTTGGGGTGCCGGTGCCCCGTGGCCAGTACCCCGATGCCGCCGGCGAAATCCACATAACGGCGGCCGACACTGTCCCACACCTCGGCATTCTGCGCGCGTACGGCGAATTCGGGCGTGGCACTGGCGATACCGCGGGTCACGGCTGCGGCTCGCCGGGCATTGAGCTGAGTGGCGTCTTGGCTTTCCACGATTCCCCCGACTGAATGGTGGTCGATGTCGCCGCCTTTTGGGGCGCCGCGATTTGTTTGCATCAAAAATTTACGTTCGATATTATGCAAATACTGAAATTTAGTCCATGAATTTTCAGTTTTGCATGACAACTTACGGACTGTCCAAGCAGCTAAGATGAACAGTTGGCATGCCCGCGCGACGACTCCCCGCCCGCGGCCCAAAGCTGCCGACGCTCCCGCCGCCACGCCCAGTCGCGTCGGCCCCGAAATCCGCGGCCTGCGCAAGGCGCGCAATCTGACACTGAGTCAACTGGCCGCAGCCAGCGGGCTGTCGGTCGGGTACCTGAGCATGGTGGAGCGCCAGCAGGCGATGCCCTCCATCAAATCATTGCTGTCGATCGCGCACGCCCTGGGGGTCACTATCGGCTGGTTTTTCGAGGCGGATACCGTCCGCCCGCACGAGCATGGGCTGATAGTTCGCCGCTCGCGGCGGCGGCGCATCGACTTCTCGGCGGGAATCGTCGATGAGTTGCTCAGCCCTTCGCTCAAGGGGGAGCTCGAGTTGGTGCTGTGCCGCCTGGCGCCAGGCGCTTCTTCCGGCGAAGAGCCCTACTCGCACGCGGGCGAGGAGGCCGGAGTGGTCGTACGCGGCCGCCTCGAGCTTTGGGTCGATGGGCAAAGCGCGGTGTTGGAGACGGGCGACAGCTTCGGCTTCCAGAGCACACGTCCGCATCGATACCGGAATCCGGGGTCGGAGGAGACCGAGATCGTATGGGCCATCACGCCACCTAGTTATTGAGGTTTCAGGGGTCTACATAACACTCGATTGACGCATCCGTTCGGTGCCCGGTGGCAGTCGCCTGCCGGTGATCGAAGGCTCAGGCTGGGCCCACAAGAATCAATTCTGTGGAGGGTTTGCCATGAAGTCGAAGGTCTCATATGCGGTGGCCGCGATCCTGAGCGGCGTGTACCTGCCGGCGCTTGCGGCCCAACCCGCGCCCGACCCGGCCCCGGCCGACACGAGCGCGCAGGTGGTCCCCACGTCCGACAAGCGTGCCGAAGCCTCGAAGACCGAGGCCTCCGCGCCGGCGCTCAAAGAGGTCATCGTCACCGCCACTCGCCGCAGCGAGAACATCCAGAACGTGCCGGTCACGATGCAGGCCCTCACCGGGCAAACGATGCAACAACTGCACATCTCGTCGTTCGAAGACTACGTGCAGCTGCTGCCGAACCTGACATCCGCCGACAACGGCCCGGGCCAGAACGAGATCTTCATCCGCGGCGTCGGCGCCGGCTCGCAGGCCACCCAGTTCAGCGGCTATACGGCCCCTTGGCCGAACGTCGCCGTGTACCTGGACGACCAGTCCGTTCAGATGCCGAATCAGAACATGGACATCTATGCGGTCGACATGAACCGCATCGAGGTGCTGGAGGGCCCGCAGGGGACCCTCTTCGGCTCCGGCGCCGAGGCGGGTGCCATCCGCTACATCACCAACAAGCCCGTGCTCGACACGGTGGAGGGCAACTTCAGCGGCGACTACGGCAGCACCGCGCACGGCGCTCCGAATAGTGCGGTCACAGGGGTCCTCAACCTGCCGGTCATTCCGCACCACATGGCCGTGCGCTTCGTGGCTTACAGTGATCGTCGTGGCGGCTACATCGACAACGTGCAGGGGACCTTCACCCGTCATGACACGGACATAGGCGTCCACTATGCGCAATACCCCGCGGTCAACGGACAATGCCCGGACGGCGGCGTGAACAACGGCTATTGCGTGCCTCCCGGAAGTCCTGTTGCCAACAATGTCGACCTCGTGAGAAACGACATCAATCCGGTCACTTACCAGGGCGGCCGGATCGAGGCGCTGTACCAGTTCAATGATGACTGGAGTTTCCTCGTCACGCAGATGTGGCAGAGCCTGGACGCCGAGGGGGTGTTCTTCCAGTACCCGAACGCTCCGGACGGCGCGCAGCTCAATCCCCTCGACGTGGTGCTCTTCAGCCCGACGTACCACGATGAAAGGGACTCGAACACCGCGTGGACGCTCAATGGCAAGGTCGGTCCCCTGAGCGTCATCTACACCGGCGGCCTGCTCACTCGCAACCTCGAGACCGAGTCGGACTACACCAATTATGCCCGCGGCGTCTATGGCGACTACTACGAATGCTACGGTCCGGGAACCGGGGGCGACACCAGCCTGAAGTCGACCTGCTACTCTGCCGTTGCACCGGTGGTATCCAACCAGGAAGACAAGCACTGGCAGCACGAGCTGCGTGCTCAGACCCCGGCCGACTGGCGTTTGCGCGGCATAATTGGCGTTTTTGAGGAAAGCAACACCATCTACGACCAGACCCAGGATCTGTACCGGACGGTCCCCCCGTGCACGTCGAATGGCGCGCCCGGGACGGCGGGCAATACCGGCTGCTTTGCGGTAGAAGGCACCTTCCCGGGCTTCGCCACCGATCCGGGCCTGGAGACCAGCAGTACCGCCTTCGGATTGGACGCGATGCGGGAGGAGCGACAGGTCGCGGAATTCGCCTCGTTCAGCTTTGACCTGACTCCCCACCTCACGTTGACGGCAGGCACCAGACACTTCCTCTTCTTGAACAGCGCCGCGGGCAGTGCGCTGCTGGGTTTCGGCTGCTTCGAAGGCGGAGTTCCCGTGGGCGGCTGCCACAATCCCGATTTCTCGATCGACCTCAACACTCAGGACCTCAGGGATACCGAGTCGGGCGAGCGCTCCCAGGCCAACATCTCCTGGCACATGGATCCCACTCTGTTCGGCAACACGCAGCACATCCTGACCTACTTCACGTTCTCGCAGGGCTTCCGTCCGGGCGGCTTCAACAACGCCGGCACTTACCACGCTCCCGGTCCCGACGGTGTCGACCAGCTCATCGTTCAGGAGTCCTACGCACCCGACCAGCTGAACAACTACGAGCTCGGCTGGAAGACCAACTGGCAGCTCTTCGGCCGGTACTTCCAGTGGAATGGCGCGATCTATCGCGAGAACTGGGACAACGTGCAGGTCGAGTTCTTCAACCCGGGCGTCACCGGCACCATCTTCTTCAACACCAACGGCCAGGACTTCCGCATCGACGGCACCGAGACTTCGTTCGTCGCCCAGATCTGGCAGGGGCTGAAGCTCGAGGGCGCGGGCGCGTGGAACAGCAGCGAGCAGACCAACTCCCCGGCGATCATCGACAACAATCCCGCGAGCGACAACTACGGCAAGCCGATCACCGAGGTCTGCCTGTCCGGGCCGAGCAGTTGCGCCGGGGTCGGCAATCCCTTCGGCCCGCGGGGCGCGCCGGCGGCTGACTCACCGCCGCTGCGCTTCAATCTGCTGCTGCGCTACGATTGGCCGATCGCCGCCTCCAGCTATTTCCAGTACCTGGATGGCGCGGTGGCGCATGTGCAGATCGGCATGGTGCATACCGGGCATTCCTTCACCCAGGCAGGCTCGAATCCGCCGTTCGTTCCGGGTGTCACCGTCGGGACCGCGAGGATCAGGTTCGCGGACCCCGCCTACACGACGTCCGATGCCTCCGTCGGATTGGATAAGGATGATTGGACCTTCAGCGTCTACGGACAGAACATCACCAACTCGCACGCGATCGTCTTCACCAGCACGGACAATTTCATCGTGGCGCAGACACCTATCAGGCCGCGAGTGCTCGGCGCGAGATTCACCTACAGCTTCTGATGAGCACTGATACCAGCCGCCGGCGCTTCCTGACCGGTGTCACGGCGGCATCGCTTTGCACGCTCAGGGCCGCTGCAGTCGCCGGAGCCGTCACGGGAAATGATCTCGCTGCTCTCAGCGCCGCAGAAGCTGCGCGCGCGCTCGGGAGTGGAGATATCACAGCGGAAAATTATGCGCGCGCCCTGCTCCGGCGGTGCGAGGCCGGCGCAGGTCTCAATGCGTTCATCAGCTTGCGCCCCGAGCTGGTGCTCGAAGCCGCCCGCGAGTGCGATCGCAAGCGCAGGGCCGGCGCGAGGCTCGGTCGCCTGCACGGGCTGCCGATAGCGATCAAGGACAGCGTCAACACGCGCGACCTTCCGACGACCGCCGGAACTCCCGCGTTGCGCCATTTCCAGCCGCGCGAGGACGCGCCGCTGGTCCGGGCGCTGCGCGATCACGGGGCGATCGTGCTCGGGAAGAACAATCTCCATGAGCTGTCCTACGGCTGGATCAGCAACAACTACGGCTATGGCACCGTACACAACCCGTACGATCGAACGCGGATCCCGGGAGGCAGCAGCGGCGGAACCGCCGCCAGCATCGCCTATCGCATGGCGCCGCTCGGGGTGGCGGAGGACACCGAGGGCTCGATCCGCGTGCCGGCCGCTCTCTGCGGAATCGCGGGGTTCCGGCCCACGACCGGGCGGTATCCGACGACCGCGGTGGCGCCGATCTCGTCGCGCTTCGATCAGCTTGGCCCTCACGCTCGAACGGTCGCAGATCTGCTGTTGTTCGATGCTGCGCTCACCGCGGGATCTGTCGGCGCATCGACGCCGTCCTTGAAGGGCGTGCGCCTTGGCATCGTGCGCTCATATTTCTGGACGGGTCTTGATCCCGAGGTTGAGCGGATCACTGCAGCCGGCGTCGCAAGTCTTCGCAGGGCGGGAGCCGAGCTCGTCGAAGGTGAGCTCCCTGAACTGCGCCATCTGATCGGGCTCATCACCAATCAGGTGCAGAACCACGACTTCCGCCCCTCCATGACCCGCTATCTTGCGGACTATCACACGGGGGTTACTTTCGAGCAGCTCATCGCACGAGCGAGCCCGGACATTCGGCGCATGGTCGTGCCCGCGATCAACCCGAGCGACAAAGATTTCGTCTCCGACTCGGGCTACGAGGAAATTGTAAGTGTGCACCTGCCCGCGCTGCATGCGCTGTACCGCGACTACTTCCGCCGCAGCGGGGTCGCGGCAGTCGTTTTCCCGGCAACGATCCTTCCGGCCCCGCCGATCAGCGGCTCGGCACAGGAGGCCGACATGTACGTCGAAGTCCGAGGGCGGCGCATGCCGTTCGATGACGCCATCAGCCGCAACATCGCGCCGGGAAGCACTGCAGGCCTACCCGGACTGGTATTGCCGGCGGGCCTGACCACGGACGGCCTTCCAGTAGCGCTCGAGTTCGATGGGCCGCCGGGCACTGACCGGAGCCTGCTTACCCTCGGGCTGGCATTCGAGGCAGCGCTCGGCAGGTTGCCGCCCCCGCCGGGGGTCGGTGCAAGCGCATAGCGGGATATTCTCGAGCCACAACGGGGTCCAACTTGCCAAAGCAGTACGACGCGATCGTCATCGGCGCAGGTCATAACGGCCTGACGTGCGGAGCATATCTGGCCAAGGCCGGGCTGAAAGTGTTGATCCTCGAGCGCAGGCATGTCGTCGGCGGCGCCGCCGTCACCGAGGAGATCGTTCCCGGATTCAGGTTCTCGGTATTCAGCTATCTCATGAGCCTGCTGCATCCGAAGGTCATCGAGGAGCTCGAGCTCGCTCGCTACGGCTACCAGGTGCTGCCGGCCACCGACCTGTTCGCTCCCCTGCCGGCAGACGATTACATCACTTTCTCCGATGACATCGAGCGTACGCAGCGCAGCTTCGCCCGCTTCTCCAGGAAGGATGCGGCCATATACCCGGAGTTCGACCGCTATCTGATGGACTCGGTGAGGATCATGCGCCGGCTGCTGCTCGAGACCCCACCCGACCCGTCATGCCGGGACTGGCGCTCGTTCAAAGAGACGGCGAAATTCCTGTGGCGGTACCGTCGGGTCTGCGGCAAGTTGTTCCGGTTCGTCGACCTGTTGACCATGAGCGCGGACGATTATCTATCCGAGTGGTTCGAGCGCTCGGAGATCAAGGCGCTGCTTGCTTATTATTCGGGCATCGGCACGTTTGCCGGCCCCAAGAGCCCCGGGTCCGCCTATGTGGTCATGCACCACGTCATGGGTGAGCACGCCGGCGCCGGCGGCTGGGGATTTGTCCGTGGGGGCATGGGCGCCATCAGCACAGCCATCGCACGCTCCGGTACGGAAAAAGGCGTGACGATCCAGACGCAAGCCGAGGTGTCGGCAATTGAAACCTCGAATGGACGCGTCACCGGTGTCACGCTGGCCGATGGCTCGCGCCATCAGGCCGCCATCGTGGTCAGCAATGCGTCGGCAAAGATCACCTTTCTCAAGCTGCTCGACAAGAAACAGCTCCCGGCGGAATTCGTCCGCGATATCGAGACGTACCGGACGCTCTCCAGCGCCTTCAAGATCAATATCGCCTGCGAGCGCTTGCCCCAATACAAAGCCTTCGACGCGCAGAAGTGTGGCATCCCCTACCCGACCTACGTGCACATCGGCCCGACCATCGAGTACCTCGAGCGCGCATATGACGACGCCAAGTTCGGCGACATCTCGCGCCGGCCGTTCCTTACTCCTGTAACGCCGACGTTCGTCGACGATACGATCTCCCCGCCCGGCAAGCACGTCGTCAATCTGTTCGGCGGCCATGCGCCGTATCACCTCAGCGAAGGCGACTGGACGACCCGCAGGGACGAGCTGGTGCGCAATGCGCTCGGCGTCCTGGACGAGGCTGCACCCGGATTTTCCGATGGCATCATCGGGATGCAGGTGCTGACACCGGTTGACATCGAAGCCACCATCGGCAGCCCCCACGGGCACATCTTTCACGGCGAGCTGCAGCTCGATCAACTCTTCTGGGCGCGGCCGGCGCCGCATTGGGCCGACTACCGTTCCCCCATCAAGGGTCTTTACCAGTGCGGCTCTTCCGCTCACCCCGGCGGCGGGGTGGGAGCGGTAGTGGGGCGAAATGCCGCCCGCGAGATTCTCCGCGACCGACGCCGATGAATTCGCCCGCGGTTGCGGCCGGCGGCCGCGCGATCGATCGGCCCGCGGCACTGCTCGCACTGCTGCTCGTGGGCTCGGTCACCGAGGCCATACTTCTGATCCTGCCGAGCTTTGTCGGCGCCATCGGCGACCTGCTGCACCTGTCGCCGGCGCGCACGGGTCTGCTGGGATCCGCCGACCTTGCAGGCATCGCGCTCTCGACAGCCACGGGGGCCTGGTGGCTGCGGCAGGTGTCATGGCGGCGGACGGTTGGCTGGGCGCTGGCGCTATTTTGTCTGCTGAACCTGCTCTGCTTCTTCGTCACGGGATTTTATCCGCTGATGGGGCTCAGGCTCGCCTGCGGCGTGACGGCGGGCGTGGCCTACGCCGTAGCCCTGGCAGGGATCGTCGACACGCGGCGCGCGGACCGCAATGCCGGCCTGCTGCTCTGCATGCAAGTCGTGTTCTCCGCCATCGGGCTTTACGTCGCCGATGTCGTGCCGCCGCAGTGGCGGCTGGACACGGTCTACGGCTATATCCTGGCCTGGCTCATCCCGACGCTCCTCATCTGCTGGTGGAGCTTTCCGGAAGATCCCGGCCAGCGGCCTCTTTCCGGCGGCCTGCAGTGGCACCGGATAGCGGGCCCAGGCACAGCGGCGCTCCTCGGCGCGGGCTTGTATTTCCTGATGATCGGCGCGGTGTGGGGATATCTGGAAGGAGTCGCGCGCGGCGCCGGACTGACTCTCGCGCAGACAGGCGGCGCGCTCAGCGCCGGGCTGGTCCTCAGTCTGGCTGGATCGGTGGCGGCGGCGCTCATCGGCGTGCGCTTCGGCAGGGTACTGCCCCTGGCCGTGACCGCTCTTTTCCAGATCGGAGCGCTGCTGCTCCTCACCCGGTTGGGTCACTATGCCAGGCCCGCGACCGCCTTCTTCTGGATCAACACGGTCTTCCAGATCTTCTGGAGCTATGTCATCGCGTACTTCATCGTCATCTTCAACGATGTGGACGCATCCGGACGATTTGTCGCATTCTACGGAACGGCCAGCCATCTGATGCTGGCAGTAGGTCCCTACGTGGGCGCGCTGCTCATTGAGGACGGTGGCTACACACTGCTGCTGTGGTTCGGAGTCGGAGCGACCACGCTCTGCTACGCAAGCCTCATCACCTCAGCACGGCTCACGAGCCGGCAGCAGGCTCCCGAGGCTCGAGTCACGCTTTGAGGTTACGACCATGGACCCATTGAAGTTGCAAGCGCTGCGCGCACGCTACACCGAGGGTGGCGCCTTCGATGCGACCGATCCCACGCTGCGGACGGCGATCAAACAGGTGCAGCGGCCGGATGGTCGGCGCACGCTACCGTACTCGGGGGTGCCTACTTTCCTGGGGCTGCCGACTGCATCAGACATCCAGGATCTCGACGTTGCCGTCATCGGCGTGCCCATGGATCTGGGTGTGTCGAACCGCCCAGGCGCACGATTTGGGCCGCGCGCAGTGCGCACCGTCGAGCGTATAGGACCCTACCACCCGACCCTTCGGGGCGTTCCTCACGCCCACGTGCGTGCTGCCGACGTCGGCGATGTGCCGTTCCGCAGCCGTTACAGCCTGGAGCAATCGCTCGAAGACATCGAGACGCACTACGCGCAGCTCGTCCCGCAGCGTGTACGGCCCCTGTCGGTGGGTGGCGATCACTCCGTTACCTATCCGATCCTCAAAGCGCTCGGCAAGGAGCGTCCGGTCGGCCTCGTGCACATCGACGCCCACTGCGACACCATGGGGGCCTACGACGGCTCGAAATTCCACCACGGCGGACCGTTTCGGCTGGCCGTGCTCGATGGGGTGCTCGATCCGGAACGCACGATTCAAATCGGCATTCGCGGCTCATCCAACATGTTCTGGGAGTTCTCGCACGCCGCCGGCATGCGGGTCGTCTATATGGAGGAATGGCTGCAGAAAGGCTGGGCCGAGGTGGCGACTCTCGCCCGTGAGGTCGTGGGCTCCGGGCCGGTCTATGTCAGCGTCGATGTCGATGGCTTCGATCCCGCATTCGCGCCAGGTACCGGCACACCCGAGGTGGGCGGGCTGACGCCGCGGGAAGGCCTGGCGCTGTTACGGTCACTGGCCGGACTGGAGATCGTGGGCGCGGACGTGGTGGAAGTTGCGCCGCAGTACGACCCAACGACGAACACCGCACAGCTCGCGGCGCAAATCCTGTTCGAGGAATTCGCGCTGATGGCGCTCGGCAGCCTCGGAGGCGGCAAAGATTGAGCGCGGCAGCGTGAGCAACCGCGACGACGCACCTGGCAAGGCGAACGCTCCAGTCGTTGAGTCACGAAGCATCGAATATGTGCCGCTGAGCGAGCGCCGCGGCAAGGTGTGGCATCTGTGGCCGGTCTGGTTTTCGGGCGATGCGAACCTGGCCACGGTTGCCACCGGGGTCGTGGGAGGAGCACTCGGCGGGAACCTGATGTGGATGGCGAGCGCGGTGGTCACGGGATGCCTCTTCGGAACGTTCTTCATGGCATTCCACTCCACCCAGGGTCCGCAGCTGGGATTGCCACAGATGATCCAGTCGCGGCCGCAATTCGGATATCTGGGCGCGCTCCTGGTTTGGGTCGTGGCGTTGATCGCCTACATCGGCTTCAATGCCTTCAATCAGCTTCTCGCCGCGCAGACGATGACCTCGATGTACGGCACCAGTCCGACGCTCACCATGCTGGTGTTTTCGGTCCTGTCCGCGGGGATTGCGGCCGTCGGCTATGACTTCATTCACGTCGCCAACCGCTGGATCGCGGCCACGGTCATCGCAGCGCTGGTAGTCTTCACGGCGGCCGTGGCGGCGCGCATCTCACTGCCGGCGGCGCAACTCGGTTTCGGGCCGTTCCCGAAGGTGGCATTCATCGCGCAGTTTTTTGCGGCCGCCACGTATCAGATCTCCTGGTCGGTTTACGTATCGGACTACTCTCGTTACCTGCCACGCGATGTAGGCGTGCGGGCGGCGTTTTGGTGGACCTATCTGGGCGCGTTCATCGGCGGCGCGTGGATGATGCTCGTGGGCACGCTTGCCGGCGCGCTGTACCCGCGACTCGAAGTCACGACGGGGCTGCGGGTTGCGGCTGATCACGTGTTGCCGGGATTCGGGCGACCGCTGATGCTGGCCGCGCTGCTCGGGCTGGTGGCAATCACCTCTCTCAACTATTACGGCGCCTCACTGACGCTTCTCTCGGCGGTGGATTCGTTCAAACCGAGCCGCTCGACGGTTGCAAAGCGCCTGCTGTCCCTCGTTTTTGCGATGCTGTGCTCGGAGGTCATCGCAACGGGCACCTCGGGCTCGTTCGTGGCGAAGTTCGGTGAGTTTCTCGCAATCCTGCTGTATCTGATGACTCCATGGACGGCCATCAATCTCGTCGATTTCTATTTCATACGGCGCGGCCATTATTCGGTGCGCGAGATCTTCAATCCCCGCGGCATGTATGGCCGTTGGAACTGGCGTGGGCTGAGCGCTTATTTCATCGGCTTTGCGGTGATGATCCCGTTCTTCAGCACCAGCCTCTATCAGGGGCCGGTCGCCCGGGCCATGGGGGGTGCCGATCTGGCCATGCTGGTGGGCCTCCCGGTAGCGGCGTTGGTGTATGTGCTGATGTGCCGCAGCATGGACTTGAAGGCGGACCGGCACCGGGCGGAGGTCGCCGACGCGGGTTTGCATTAGCGCGCCCGTCCGGCAATGATCATCAGGACGAATTCTCAAGCGATCGTGGTGGCATTCCATGTACGTACCCGCCCATTTCTCGGTACCTGACAACGAGGCTCTCTACCGGCTCATCCGCGAGAATGCGCTCGGCATTCTCGTCACCAATGGCGGCAGTGGCCTGGACGCGAACCACATCCCATTCGAGCTGGAGCCGCAGCAGGGGCAGCATGGCGTGCTTCGCGCCCATGTGGCGCGGAGCAACCCGGTCTGGAAGGATGTGCGGGATGGAGCTGAGGTCCTGGTCATTTTCCGGGCCGAGGACGCCTATGTCACCCCCAACTGGTACCCGACCAAGCACGAGTTTCACAAACAGGTACCGACCTGGAATTACCGCGTCGTTCACGTCCACGGGACAATAACAATCCATGACGACGCGGCATTTCTGCGCGGACTGGTGGGACGCCTGACACTCACTCACGAGGCGTCGCAACCCGTTCCCTGGCGGATGGATGACGCGCCAAAGGACTACATCGCGGCCATGCTCAAGGCGATCGTAGGCCTGGAGATCCAGATCACTCGCCTCGTCGGGAAGTTCAAGCTGAGCCAGAATCGCGAGCTGCGCGATCGGCTCAGCCTCGGCGAAGCGCTCAAGAAACAGGGCGACACGGCGCTCGGGCAGGCCACTCTGGATGCCATAACCGCCGCGACGGAACGGCGCTGATGAAGACAGTGCCGGTACTCATCACTACGTTGACCCTGCTCGCGACCGCCGTCGCGACGGCGGATGACGTGATGCCCAAATCGCGTGCCGAGGCGCTTGCGATGGAAGCACAGGATGCCTTGCCGCTGACGCGTTTCTATGATCCGCCGCCGCTTGGCGAGCGCACTCCGGGTGCGCTTCTGCGCTCGGAGCCTTTCAACGGATACAGCCTGCCGCCGGGTGCGCGCGCGGTGCGAATCCTGTATGTGTCGCGCGCACTCGATGGCGCACCCGATGCGGCGTCTGGAGTCGTGCTGATCCCCGCGGGCTCGCCGCCACGCGGCGGTTGGCCGGTCATCGCCTGGGCGCACGGCACAAGCGGCGTCGCTCGCATGTGCGCGCCGTCGCTCATGAAGGATATCGAATACGGCAGCGAGGGTCTCATGCCCATGGTGGCTGCAGGCTTCGCCGTCATCGCGACCGATTACGCCGGCCTCGGGACACCAGGCCCCCATCAGTATGACGACAAGATTCCGCAGGCCAACGACGTGGTTTATTCGGTGCCCGCCGCTCATGCCGCGGTCCCGTCACTCGGCCGCCGCTGGGTCGCCATTGGTCATTCCCAGGGCGGCGTCGCAGTGTGGGGCGTCGCCGAGCTCGAGGCGAAACTCAACGATCCGAGCTACCGAGGCGCGATTTCCGTCGCCGGCGATATGAGTTACGAGGGCTTCGAGACGCACGACGCGCGTGACTTCGCCACGATCACGAACATGTACTGGCCATTGACGGCCTTTGGCGTGAAGGCCAGTTATCCTTCGTTCGATGTGGCGCGAATGCTGTCGCCGGCCCTGCTCGCGCGCTACCGGGATATGACGACAAAAGGATGCTGGTACTACGACTACGCTGCGGCCGCGGAGATCGGCCATCAGGCGGCGGTCCGGCCCGGTTGGAACGCGGTGCCCGAGCTGGCTCGCTATAATGGGGACAGCCGCAGCGCCGACAAGCCCATTCGTGGACCGCTCATGGTGCTGGCGGGGGACGACGACCTCTCGGTGAATTTCGCCAACATAAAAGCCGGCGTCGCGCAGGCCTGCAGCCACCACTTGCCGATCGAGTTCGTGCACCGGCCGGGCCTCGACCACGATCCGCTCATGGACAAGACCACCGGCCTGCAACTCGACTGGACGCGCGCCCGGCTCGAGGGCAGACCGTGGCGCGGCACTTGCGGATCCAAGCCAGCCAGGTGATGACCGCATGATCCGCAAAACACTGTCACACGCGCGCATTTCGGGTGAAGCCGGTTTTCGCTGGCGGGCTCACGAGGTCACGCGGCTGGAGGGCTTTACCGACGCGGTATTCGCCTTTGCAGTCACCCTGCTGGTGGTATCTCTCGAGGTCCCAAAGACCTACCCCGAGTTGATCGCGGCCATGCGGGGGTTTCCTGCCTTTGGTGTCTGCTTCGCCCTGCTCGCCGTCGCCTGGTATGAGCACTATCGCTACTTCCGACGCTACGGGCTCGAGACTGCGGTGGCCGTGATACTCAACTGTGCGCTGCTCTTCTGCGTACTCCTTTACGTCTACCCGCTGAAATTCATGTTCACCGCGGTGATCGGTCACACAACATATACCGAGCAGGAGATTCGGACCCTCTTTACGATCTTCGGGTCCGGCTTCACCGCCGTCTTCGGCGTGTTCTGGCTGCTGTACCGCTACGCCTGGAGCTGCCGCGGGGAGCTGGAGCTCACGCCACTCGAGCAGCTGCGCACGCGCCAATCGATCATGGATGAGTCAGCGATGGTGTTGCTGGGTGTCGCCGCCATTCTGCTCGCTCAGCTCGGCCCGAGCTCGGCCGTGCCAATGACCGGGCTAATCTACTTCGCGATCCCGGTTTACCATACGATCGCCGGGAAGGTCTGGGGCCGCCGCGAGCGCAACCTGACGAGCTCCGAGCGATAGCGCTACCCGGCAGGGACACGACTCCTGCCGCCCGATGGCCGTTGGGCTAGATGCGCTGCGGGATGGCTGCAGCAAAGAAGTCAGTCGCCCGGCGCACGCGCGCCGGTATGAACCGGCGCTTGGGCCATATGATGCTTACATCCCTGGCATCGCCTATGAATTCATCGAGAATCGTGATCACGTCCGGTTGTTTGAGCTCACCGGCAAGAGATACCTTGGCAAACAAGCCGATGCCGACGCCGGCCAGAACACCAGCCCGGATCGTTTCGACGCTGTTCGACGAAAGACTTCCACGAACGGTCACGCTGAATCTGCCCTCCGGCCCCACGAAGGGCCAATCCGCCGACTCGGTCAGACCGCTATATAAAAGGCAATTGTGATTGACGAGCTCGGCGGGGGTCTTTGGTATTCCGTGTTGCTCGAAGTAGCGGCGTGAGCCGACGCATACGAGGGGTGTGCTGGCGACACGCCTGACGACTGCGTCAGGCTCGTTGACGGGACCCACCCGGATCGCCAGGTCGATTCGATCCTCCACCATGTCCCGCATGAAGTCCGAAAGAACGAGGTCTACCTGGAGCCCGGGATTGTGCGACAGCAGCTCGGGTATCAGCGGAAGGATGTGAAGGCGGCCGAAAGTAGAGGCTGCGGCGATCCTGATCAAACCCGAGAGATTGAGCCGGCTGCTCGTCAGTTCGCCGTCGGCTTCATCCATCTCCTCAACCAGCGGCTTGGTCCGATCGTAGTATTTCCGCCCCTGATCCGTCAGGGTCACGCTGCGCGTGCTGCGGTTGAATAGCAGCACGCCGAGGCGCTTCTCCAACGCGCCGACGGCCTTGCTGATGGCGGACTGTGAATCGCCGGTTCTTCGCGCCGCAGCGGAAAAGCCACCCGCTTCAACGACGGCAATGAAGGCGCTCATCTCGTGGAATCTATCCATCCTATTCCCCTGGAGAATGGACCTTATGAATATTTGGCTGATTATCGTTGCTTCAAGGGGGGATTACCATCCTCGACTGGGTTCCCCGGAGGTCGCCCAAGCGTGTAGCTAACGGAGAAACGACATGAGTCATGCAATCATAGGTTTCGGCGCGGTCGGCCAGGCGCTTGCCCGCATGTTCGCCCGCGGGAACATCGAAGTGGCTGTAGCAAGCCGGCGGTCGCCGGAAGCGCTCGCACCGCAGGCAACGGCCATCGGCCCAACGATCCGCCCCAAGTCCTTGAGCGAAGCGCTCGAGGCCGACATCGTCATGTTGGCGGTCCCGTTCTGGCAGCACCGGGAGGTCGCGGGAGCGCGTGCAAGCTGGCAGGGCAAGATCGTCATCGACGTGACGAACGCGCTCGGTGTCCCTGTGGCGGATTTGGGCGGCCTTCCCTCCTCCACCGTGATATCCCGGGCCCTGCCCGGCGCTCGATTGGTCAAGGCATTCAACCATCTGCCTGCCGGCGTCCTCGCGCAAGATCCGGAGATCAAGGGACGACGGCGAGTTGCATTCCTGTCGAGCGATGACGAAAGCGCGACCGCGACGGTCGCCGCCCTGGTCGAGCGGCTCGGTTATGCGCCGGTTAGCCTCGGCAGGATCGCGGAAGGCGGTCTGCTCGTGCAGGCGCGCGACAAGACCTGGGCGCCCCTGATATTCCAGGACCTGTTCAAGTAAGGCGCAACGTCAGCGGGCACTCGCATCCGTGGGCTCACCCACGCGTGAGATCGCAGCACCCCAAAACCAGGTGAACAGGAATGAGACCGCAGCCCATGCACCGACCGTCATTAGCACGCTCATATTCGTTCCTCGCTCTGCATGCAAGAAAGGCTACGGGAGGACCGGTGACATCTCAATTCGCGATCCGGTTCGATATTGGTGACATTGAGCGCCGCCGCCTCACGCCTGCAAGCTTCTCAGCCCCGCCAGGCGAGTCGTGCAGCGATCCTGGCGCTCACCGGACTCTTCGCAGCGGTGCTGCTCGCATGCATGGTGGAGACGATCGCCCATACCTCGTGCTGTTTCAATTACCCGGTGTAGCGGCTACCGCCGGGCTCCAAGCCGCGCGAGCATCGCGGAAAGCTCCTCGGGGCTGATGTAAAAATACTCACATACGCGCCCCCAGAGCATCGCAGTCGGGACGTTGCGATCTCCTCGCTCCTTCTGCGTCTCATGTAGAACACGTAGCACGATACGCTCGCGGCGGCTCAGGCCATCGCGAACGTCCGGGACATCCTCTTGTCCTGGGGGCAGGTTATGACTCACGAGACAACTCAGATATCGCATCCCTGAAGCAATTCGCCGCGGCTTCCAGGGATCCAAGTGGTCCGGATCGAGCAATTGCAATGGTCATTTTCAGATTGAAACCGGTCGGTTTGATGACGCTGAGCGTCGCCTCGCCCGAGTAGTTGCGCACGAAGCGTTCAGGAAGCAGTCCGAGTCCGTATCCTGCCTGGACAAAGGCGAGCTGCAGATGCATGTTGTGAATCTCCGCGGCGACCGTTGCCGGGACTCCGGCGGTCGCCATCGCATCGAGCAAGGCCGCCCGTAGAAGACACCCTGGAGGATTCAATACCCACGGTGTGCCCAATAAGTCTCTCCACGTCACCTTGGACTTCCGTCGATGGCTGGAGCTCGCAACGATCAACATACGGTCTGTCGCCACAATCTCCGTCGTCAATGGCGCGAGAGCCCGACGGCCTTCCGGCAGCAACACCGCCGCCACATCCAGCTCGCCGCTCTGAAGCTTGGTGAATAAATCACTCGTCAGTTCGCTCGCAAGCCGCAGCCGAACTTTTGGAAAGCGTTGCGTCAACGCGCGCACCGGTTCTACGAGGGCACCGTCCGCCAAGGCGTGTGAAACACCGATCCGGAGCAGCCCGACGGGCTCGCTCTCGGGCGCCGCAATGGCCTTGAGTTCCGCGACGCGCCTGAGCAGATCGCGACAGTGCTCGAGAACGCGGCCCCCAAGAGGCGTGAGCCGTGGCGGCTTCACGGACCGATCGAGTAGCGCCGTGCCGAGGGCAGCTTCGAGTCGCTGGACCTGTCGAGTGACGGCGGACGGAGTGCGATGCAGTCGAGCGGCGGCGCGGACCACTGAGCCGGTTTCTGCAAACTGCACAAGGGCATGAATGTCTTCGAGCATGTTTTCCCGAACTCCGAATTTATATATTGCGCTTTCGGCACAATTACACTGCATATAATGCACTGGCGTCACGCTTTGACAAGGCCTAAAGTGACCCCGGAAGTCGACGAGCTGCCCGAGCGAGCGCTGAATACGATGCCTTACGCCATTTGCATTCGTCGGACCGGCGGTCCTGAAGTGCTGTCACGCGAAAAAATCAGCGTCGCCGATCCTGACCCCGGACAGGTGCGGCTGCGCCAGGCAGCCGCCGGCGTCAATTACATCGACATTTACCACCGCATCGGCCTCTACCCGCAGACATTCCCCTTCATTCCGGGCCTCGAGGGTGCCGGTACCGTCGAGGCCATCGGTGAGGACGTAGCGAATGTGAAGGTGGGCGACCGCGTTGCCTACGCCGGACCCGTGGGTGGCTATTCGGAAGTCCGGCTGATCGACGCACAGCGCCTGGTCAAACTCCCCGACACGATCTCCTTCGAGCAAGCGGCCGCCATGATGCTGCAGGGCATGACTGCACGCGTCCTGATACGCGAGGTGTATCGCGTCAGCGCGGGCGACACGATACTTGTGCACGCTGCGGCGGGTGGGGTCGGCCTGATCCTGTGTCAGTGGGCGGCTTCTCTCGGTGCAACCGTTATTGGCACGGTATCGACCGAAGCGAAGGCGGAGCTTGCGCGGGCTCACGGCTGTGACCATACCATCCTCTACACACGCCAGGACTTTGTCGCAGAGGTAGCGCGCCTTACCGCGGGCAAGAAGGTACCGGTAGTCTTCGACTCGGTGGGCAAAGACACTTTTCTGCGATCGCTCGACTGCCTGCGGCAACGCGGACTCATGGTCTCCTTCGGACAATCCTCCGGGCCCGTCGATCCGATCGCCCCGGTGCTGCTTGCGCAGAAGGGCTCATTATCCCTGACGCGGCCATTTCTCTTTCACTACATCGAGAAGCGTTACGAGCTGGAAACGACCGCGCGCGATCTCTTTGAGGTCGTGGCCGGCGGTACGGTCAAGATCCGTGTGAACCAGCGCTATCCGCTACGGGACGCCGCCGCCGCTCACGTAGCCCTCGAAACACGCAGCACTACCGGATCGACCATCCTGACTACCTGAACTCCACGCACGATCACCGAATCAACCCCGCAGGCCATCACCATGAGCAAGACCGCGATCGTCTCCAAGGCCCTCGCGCCGCCGGTTGGACCATTTTCCCAGGGCATCCGTGTCAACGGTCTGCTCTACCTCAGCGGTCAGGTCGGCCAGGATCCGGCAACCGGAAAGCTGGTGTCCGGAGGCATCCGCGCCGAGACCGAACAGGTGTTGAGAAACCTTGCCGCCGTTCTCGAAGCCGCCGGCAAGACCTTCAACGATGTCGTGCGGGCGGGAGTCTTCCTTGGCGATATGGGTGACTTCTCCGCCATGAATGCTGTCTACGAGAAGGAGTTCGTTCAGCCGTACCCGGCGCGAACGACGATCGCCGTTGCGGCGTTGCCGCTGGGCGCGCGCGTCGAGATCGATCTCGTAGTTGCGGGCTGAGTCTCGCAGCACCAAGGCGCGCGATCGTGAAATATAAGTACTATCTGGTCGATGTGTTCAGCCGCTCGGCGTTCGGTGGCAACCAGCTCGCGGTGCTCCCCGAAGCCGGCGGCCTCTCACCGGAGGGTATGCAGAAAATCGCGCAGGAGTTCAATTTGGCCGAGACAGCTTTCGTGCTTTCGAGGGATGCTGCCCGCAATACGTTCAAGGTCCGCATTTTCACGCCGCGGTCTGAGCTCCCTTTCGCAGGTCACCCGACTATCGGCACCGCCTGCGCACTCGCGATGGGCGGCCACACAGGCGACGGCGACATTCACAACCTGATTCTGCAAGAAGGTGTCGGGCCGGTCGGAGTCGCAGTTGAGAAGCGCGAGGGTGTATGGAACGGCTTACTGACGCTCGCGTGCAAACTCGAGCAGCCGACCAAGACGCCTTCGGCGGTTGAACTCGCCGAGGTCTTGGGCCTCACTCCGAATGATGTGCGGAGCGTCTTCTGCGCGAGCGTCGGTATCGCCTTCTGCTTCGTTCAGCTGACTTCTTCGCAGACCGTCGACCGTGCAGCCATCGACAACGGCGCCTGGCGGGCACGCCTGGCGAACACCTGGGCGCCCAATGTCTTTTTCTTTTCGGGTGACATTGCAGATGGGGGCGAACTCTACGCGCGCATGTGCGCTCCCGCTCTGGGTGTCGCGGAAGACCCCGCGACAGGCAGTGCCGCTGCAGCTCTTGTAGGGGCGGCGGCCGCAAACTCGCAATTTCAGGGCTCGCGCTTTGCTCTGTCCATCCAACAGGGGATTGCGATGGGCCGCCCCAGTCACATCCGGGCGCTTGCCGAAAAGAGCGGCGGCGGCGTAACCTCGGTCAGCGTCGGTGGTGCGACTAGTTATGTGGCAGAAGGTGAGATCGAGGTCCCAGCAACGTTCTTGACTGGGAGCCGGTAAATCAACGGCAGCGCTCATCACATTGCCACGAGGAGACTCGATGTCACGCTTCGCGCCTAACGGTATCATCACACTCGTCGCCGAGCACCCGCGCTTCAACCTGGGCGGGAGCTACGGGCCGAACCTGTTGCTCGAAGAGCTGCTTGACGCGACGATGCTTGCTCGCCTCGAGAAGACTGCGCTTGGTTATGGCTCGGCCGTGGGCGACGCACGCTTGCGCGCGGCGATTGCAGAACCACTCGGTGTCACCGCCAGCGACATCGTCGTCACCGCGGGAGGCTTGCAGGCGCTGTTCTTACTCGCGTTCGTCCTCTGCGACCGAGGTGACGAGGTCGTGCTGGCAACACCGGCATTTCCGCCGACGCGCGCCGCGTTCGAGGCCGTCGGCGCGAATGTTCGGCCGTTACACCTCTCGTTCGACCGTCGCTATCGTCTCGATGTGGACGAGCTCGCCCCGCTACTCTCGGCGAAGACGAAGTTGGTGAGCCTCGCGTCGCCGCAGAATCCGTCCGGGGTTGCAGTGCCGTACGATACCCTCCGTGAGATCGTCGCACTCATGCAGCAACGGTGCCCCGGGGCGTTCTTGATCGTCGACGACATATATCGCGAGGCTGCGATTGGCGACGACCCGGTTGCGCCGAGCGCACTCGGGCTCGGTTCGCAGGTAATCACCGTTGCGTCGCTCTCGAAGTGCCACGGCGCGCCGGGCGTGCGCATCGGCTGGGCGATCGCTCGCGACCCGCATGTGCGCGAGCAACTCGTCCTCGGAAAGTTCAACACGGCGATCTGCAATTCGGCACTCGATGAGATCCTGGCGCTGCGCATCCTGGAGCAGCGTGAACGCATCCTGCGTGACCGGCGCGTCATCCTTGCGCAGTGCGTCGCAACAACACAGGCCTTCGTGCATGCGAACGGCGAGCTGATCGAATGGATTCGACCGGATGCCGGCGCGATCTGCTGCGTTCGCCTGCGCCGGGACCGCTTCGATGATACCGCCGTCGAGCAATTCTATCAGCGCTCGCGCGATGCAGGCATTTTGCTATCGAACGGCACCTGGTTCGGCGAAGAAGCACGGGTCTTCCGGCTGGGGTTCGCGCATCTTCCGCTTCCCGAGCTCGAGCTAGCGTACGACGCATTGGGAACGATGCTCACGCGGACTGCGCGCTTGGCGGCCTAGCCAGCCCACCACGCGTTCCCCAAGTCGCGCCTGCCGAAGAGATTTTCAAAATCTCTTCACCGCCGCGATCCGTTTCCACCCCCTGTTTCGTCCTTGGTGCGTCCCCAATACACGGAGCACCCCATGTCCGGCAAACCTGTCGTCCTCATCAACGTCCTGAAGGTCGAATCGAAGAACCAGGAAGCGCTGCTCGCGCTCTTGAAGCAAAACATCGACGTAGTGGTCCGCACCCTTGACGGCTGGAAGACGAGCCGATTGATCGCCGCCGCAGATGGCGCGAGTGTCATCATCTACTCGGAGTGGGAAACGCCCGCCGCCCTCGAGGCGATGCGCAACGAACCGCGGATGAAAACCTATTTCCCGAAGATCCTGGCATTGGCGAGCGTCGACTCGATAATGGGCGCGACTGTGCTCAGCGAAAGCCCGTGAAGAGCAGCAGCCAAGTCAGCCTCCCTCACTAAAGTAGAAAAGGAGACCAGAATGGCTCGAATGGTAGTAATTTACCGCACGCCGAAGAACGTCGAAGCATTCGACCGGCACTATTTCGGCATACACGTGCCGCTGGCCAAGAAACTTCCAGGTCTCAGGAAATACGAAATCAGCCATGGCCCTGTCGCGGTACTGGCCGGTGCGCCCGATGCTTATTTGATAGGGACGCTGCATTTCGACGATCTTGCGGCGATCAAACAGGCATTCGCAAGCCCAGAGGGGCGGGCGGCCGGGGCGGACCGTCAAGTTTATGCGCCCGATGACACGGGCGTTCAAATGTTTATTTTTGACGACAGGGAAGTTTGAAGGATTGGCGATGTCGACATCCAAAGCAGCTTTTGTCCTGGTTCACGGTGGTTGGCACAATCATTCGACGTGGGACAAGGTTGTACCAATACTTGAAGCCCGGGGCTTCGCGGCCTTGACCCTCGACCTTCCTGGCGCCGGCGTAAATGCAATCGCGCCAAAATCGCTCGGGCTTCGGCCATTTGACCCTGCTGCGTTCGCGGCCGAGCGGTCACCCAGCGCAGGCGTCACGCACGATGAGCGAACGCGAGCGGTGGTCGCCTTGGTAAGGGAAGCTGCGTCGCTCGGCGACGGCAGAGTCATCCTGGTTGGTCACTCGGCTGGCGGCCTGACGATTTCGGCCGTCGCCGAGCAAGTTCCGGATCTGCTTTTCGCGGTCGTGTACCTTAGTGGCTTCATGCTACCGAACGGCATGCAATTGTTCACGATGCTCCAGCACGAGACCATGTCTTCGTCTCTGGGACCCGGGTTGTTCATAGGCAATCCCGCCGCCATCGGCGCGACGAGGATCCATGCCGGATCGGCCGATGATGACTACAGGTCGCGGCTCAAAGCCACATTTTACGGTCACGTGCCGGAGGCGGAATTCGCGCTGGCTGCGTCGCGACTTCATTGCGATGAACCGCTCGGCGCCGTAACCCCATCGGCAATCACGCCAGGCAGATTTGGGACCGTGCCGCGCCACTACATCCGCTGCACGCGGGATCGCGCGATTCCGCTGACTGGCCAGGATCATATGATTGCGGCGGTTGACGGAACCATCGGCGGCAAGACAACCATCCATACATTGGAAAGCAGCCACTCGCCATTTCTGTCACAACCCACGGCCCTGGCGGAAATTCTCATCGGAACTTGCGGGTATTGACGACCGCCAGCGCTCCGCCAAGCCTCGATACATGAACACAGACGAATTCGAGAATCTTCTAAAAGCGTTCCGGCCACGCCTTCACCGTTATTGCGCGCGCATGACAGGCTCGGCGGTCGACGGTGAGGATGTGTTGCAGGACGCACTGGTAAAGGCGTTGCGCGCGCGGGCCGACGGCGCGGAAGTGGACAATTTAGAAGGTTGGCTGCTTCGTATCGCCCATCACACGAGCCTCGACTTTCTGCGCGGCAAGTATCGGAGCCCGATCGTCCCGCTTACCGCCGACGGCGAAACGGCGCCAATACCCGAGGCTGATGAGGCTGATACCGTTGCCGTCAGCGTTCAGACATTCCTCCAGCTACCTGAACTTCAGCGCTGCGCGGTGATCCTCAAGGATGTGCTGGGCCATTCGGTGGATGAGATCGCGAGCATCGCCGAATGTACGCCGGCGGCCGCCAAATCAGCGCTTCAACGCGGGCGCGTGGCACTGCGGCAGCTCGCGCAGGTCCCCGAGGATACGCGACTGCCGCTGGTGTCCGACGTGGCCCGGAAGAAGATTGCAGCCTATGTTCATCTGTTTCAAGTCGGCGATTTCGATGCAATTCGTGCCATGCTTGCAGACGACGTGAAGCTTGATCTGGTCAACCGCCTCAAGCTCCAGGGCCGCGACAAGATTGGCCTCTACTTCACGCGATATGCGGAAGAGGTGAAATGGCAGTTCGCCCTCGGTGCGGTTGAAGGGCGGCCGGCGATGCTGGTGTTCGACGCCACCGGCCCGATGGAAAGGCCTGCGCATTTTGTCCTGATCGACTGGCGATCAAACCGGATCATCGCGATCCGCGATTTCCTGTTCGCTCCCTATGCGCTCGAAGCCGTGGATTGGGTGCGCTTAGGCTAGATGGTGATGGCGGGTTCCTTGAGCGCACCCGGATGTCGCATTACGGACCAACGCGCCGCAGAATCGTAATCGGCACCGAGCCGTCGGGCCTCCGAGCGACCTTCCACGAAAGCTCATCCCCTTTCATCTCGTAGGGACGCACCTGGGTAGTGTCATCCTGATTCGGGAAAGAGCTTCGGTCGATGCGGAAGGTGATGGTGTGATTTGCCGCATTCAACGAATAACGTCCAAAGTGGACGCTCGTGCTGAGCGAAGCGTCCCGGTATTCTTCGGGCGTTCCCTTGAGCTTGTCTCCGGAGGAGAACTTGAGGCGCTCGGCGCGGTAGATCTGCACCGAGTAGTAGCCGTTGGCGGTGAAGATGACGAGACCGTGAGGATTGGGGCCATAATCGGCAATCCGCGTGCCGTTCGGGAGAAGTTTCTCCGCTCCGGCCAGAACCCAAGTCCCAACAATGGATGGGGTCTGGGCGATGCCCGTAAGGGGGACAGCCGCTAGTAGCGCGAGCAGCAGAGTGGTTTTTCTCATGCGTCCAATCTACTGGGGCTCCGAAGTCGCCACAATTTGATTTTTCTCAACGGATAGTTGAGCGAGCCTTCACTTTCGGGCCCCGTGGCCCGACGGGCGACGAGGCGCGCGCCTCAGAGGCTTGCCACTCGGCTCTCGGTGAAGAACAGGCTTCAGTGTATCCGTCAGAAGCGCCTCCATGCGATCCACGGCCTCCCCCTTTGCACCGGCGTTGCGGTGCACTGTGACCGGCAGGCTCCCAAGCGCGGGCAAGCCGTGCAACACCCGATCGAAAGCAAGCCCCTCGGGAAGGTTGAGCGCCGTACGCGCCGTCACACCGAGCCCGCCGCGCATTGCCGCCCAGAGCCCGTCGAGGCTTGGGCTGCTGGCGGCGATCCGGTGCGGAATGTCGGCCGCCTCGAGGCGCTCGATCGCGCGGCGGCGAAAGGCGCACTTCGGACCCAGGACCGCGAGCGGCAGCGGCTGCTTCTCGCGCAGATTGAAGCTCGCGGAAGCGATCCACGCAATTTCGAGATGGCCAATGGTCTCGCCGGCCCCAGTGCCATCCCCGCCGATGATCACGGCGAGGTCGATGCGCGCGCTCTGCACGGCCTCGAGCAGACTGGCGTTGCCCTCGATCAGGAGCTCGATCTGCATGCGCGGATAGAGCGAGGCGAAGTGCGAAAGGACTCCTGGCAAAGCCGCTGCGAAGTCCTGCGGGCCGCCTATGCGGATCACGCCGCTGACGCCGGCGCGTTGCGTGATATCGAGCAGTTCGTCATTGAGTGCGAGGATCCGGCGCGCATAAGAAAGGACCACCTCCCCGTTCTCGGTCAGCCCAAGCCGTCGTCCGCGCTTTACAAAGATGGTGACGCCGAGATCGTCCTGCAGGCGTTTCATCTGCAGGCTGATAGCTGACGGGGTCAGACCGAGGTGCTCGGCGGCCTGCGCTAACCCACCCCGGGTGTGCGCGACCGCAAGGGTTCGGAGGGTATCGAGGTCGAGGTTGATGTGTCGCATGCAGGGATCGTACGCTCGGGACGAGCGTCTCTGCCGGGTTGGCAGGCATTATGAGGACAAGGCCCCGGCAGGCAAGAGGTTCTCAGCGCTCTGCGTCGCCGTGGGTGGGTGAATTCCGAGAACTCCCGGGACCCGCACACGGCGCGCGCCCCGGCCATCGCCGTGACGGTGTTCGCACGCAGCGAGGACCGTCAGTGCGCGCTCGCAGCCGGCAGGGAGTACAATGCGCTTGGCCCATGATGGGCCGGGAAGCAGCTATGATGGCCAACGTCAGCTTATCGCGTTCGGATCAATCGAAGATTCTGGCTCACCTCCGAACGCTTCGCGCGACCCTTGCGCAGGCGCGCGAGGCACTCATGCACTTCAAGGATGACCGACTGGATCGCGACAGGCTGGAACCGGCAGCGCGGCGGGTCGATGACCTGATGAACATGTTCGTGAGCACTGCGCCTGATTCTGCGCGGGGATCCCGGTGGGTCACCGAGATTCAAAGCGGCATTGAACAGGTGACGAATCCCAAAGCCGCCGACGCGCTACGTGAAGCGCGAGTCGACGTCACCGCGTTGCTTCGCGTTATGGGGAGCGAGGGAACGGGAACATCCGGCGTTCCGAGCGGATGAAAGCTAGTCCAGTCCGCTCTACGGCGCGGCAACTCAGGGCTTGAGTGAGGCCAGGTAAGCGACGACGTCCGTGATGTCGGCTTCGCTCAGGCCGGCCGTGGGCGCCCGCATGGGCGCCACGGCAGGGCCGCCGCGGGCACCGGTCTCGATGTCCCAAAGCATACGGGCGAGGTAAGGCGCGGAGCGGCCGGCGAGCGGGGGCGCGTCGCCGGCGCCTTTGAGGTCCGAGCCATGGCAGCTCGTACAGGGCGCGCGGCTTCGCCCGCCACCTCGGACCAGCGTCGCCCCTCGGCGAAGCGAGCCGACAGGCACATAGTCGACGAGGCCGACGTGGGGATCCATCAGGAACATGCGCCTCGTGTCTTCGGGAACCTCGATGATCCGACCTCGGATCGGCTCCAGGCCGCCGTTCGGAACGAGGTCCAACCAGCCGCCGTAGTCCGGGCGCGTGACCGGAGCCGTGTTGGTTTCCACGATGCGGATCCAGCGCCGTACGGGCAACGCTGCGTAATAGGCGGCGGCGCGGGCGAGGTCGGCGTCCGTCACGCTCTTTGAGATCTTGATCATCTCCTTCGTATCGAGCCGGTCGTGCTGCCAGGATCGACGCCGGCCGCTACGGAACTCCTGCACCTGCTGGATGATGTACCCGGTCGAAAGGCCCGTCAGGTTCGCCGCGCCGGGGAAGCCCTGGCCGTTCATGAGGTGGCAGTCGGCGCAAGGCTCCGGCCCGTGACTAGAGCCGTGAGCGACGACGGCGGGAGCGGGCGGGTGCTCGTCAGGGAACCAATCGGGCGGATTTCGGAAGTCGCCCACCTGGGCCGCAGTAAGGGTCAGAGCGCTGCCCGGAACATGCTGAACGCCCGATGCCGGGATGGGGAGCGGCCTCGGGGCCGCATCGGGGTAGGCCCAATCCAGAGATGCGCCGGGCGGCGATTTGTTCGGACCGCAAGCGGCCAGGGCCAGCGCCGCAAATACTGCCAAGCGAGACCAAAACTCCCTTCGGAACATAGGCGCCCTCCTCGCTGACGCGCTTCCGCTTTCCGCGTCGCGCCGTCGAACACACAAAGGTCAGCGCATAAGTCATTGGTTTCATTGGTGTAAATGGAGGGACTCGAACCCTCGCAATCGCGAGCTGGAGGGAATCGGAGGGGTAAGCGCCCAGTTTCCCGGCGTCGCGGTGTCTGCATATCGACGCGCGCAAGGGAGACGAGGATGCTACAGCAGGGAATTCCTCTCGGAGAGGAGTACCCGTCGTGGCACAGGAGGCCGGCGACTTGGCAAGCATAAGGCGAGGGAGTCGACGATGTCTGGACAGATGACTGAGCTCATTTCGCGGGCACGGGCCGGGGACACCGTCGCGTTCCAAAAGCTGACCGAGTCCCACCGCCGTGAGCTTCGCGTGCATTGCTACCGGATGCTGGGATGTCTCCAGGATGCGGAGGACACCCTCCAAGAGACACTGCTGGCCGCGTGGCAAGGCTTCAAAGGCTTCGAGGGGCGCTCCTCGCTCCGCACCTGGCTCTATCAGATCGCTACCAACCGGTGCCTCAACGCGCGCCGGTCGGCGAGCCGGCGCCCCGCCAAAGCGTGGGACGTTCCCGGCGTGGAGCCGCCCGAGCCGACCCGGCTCGGCGAGGTACCGTGGCTCGAGCCGTTTCCTGACAGCCTTCTCGACGAGCGGGCGACCGACGCGCCGCTCAATCCGGAGGTCCGCTACGCACAGACCGAATCGATCTCCTTGGCATTCGTGGCAGCGCTCCAGGTCCTCCCTCGACGCCAGCTCGCTGCCCTCATTCTGTCCGACATCCTCGGCTTCGAGGCGGGCGAGGTAGCGAGCATGATCGACTCGACCGTCGATTCGGTGAACAGCGCTCTCAAACGGGCACGCGCCAACTTGCGGCGGAGGATGCAGAGCAGTGCCGACCGCCCGCGGCCTCCCGCGATGGACTCGCCCGCCGAGGAGGCGATCGTGGCGAAGTTCGTTCGAGCGTACGAGAGCGCCGATCTGGACGCTCTCGTAGCCCTTTTTACGGACGACGTCTTCATGTCGATGCCCCCCTATCCGCCCGAATACGAGGGTCGAGATCTCGTGGCTCGCTTCTGTGCGCTGATCTTCGGCGGGGGTCGCAAGTTCAGCCTGGCGCCGACGAGAGCCAACGGTCAGCCGGCGTTCGGCACGTACGTACGCTCCGCTTCCAGCGTCCCCCAAGGGATCGGCGTCATCGCCGTCTCCCTCAGCGGTGAGCGGATCTGCGCCTTCACCTTCTTCGGGCAAAGCGCCCTCCCGTGGTTCGGCCTACCTCTGTCGCTACCGACGTCCGCATCCGATTCGCGCGACGAGCAGGGACCCCGGTCTGCCGAAACCAGGTAGTAGCTGAACTCGGCGGTGCGGAGCGCCCAATTTCTCGAAATCGCGGTGTCTACATCGGCGGCACTACACAACGCCAAAAGATGGAGAGTCTGCGATGGGAAAGATTGTCGTTTCGACCAACGTCACACTGGATGGGGTCATTCAGGACCCGGACGGTAAAGAGGGTTTCAAGCACGGCGGCTGGTTCCACCAGTTTGTGGGAAAGGATCTCGAAGGGTGGGCCAAAAACGAGACCGACGAGGTATTGCACGCCGAGGCCATGTTGCTGGGCCGCAAGAGCGACGAGTGGTTTGCGACGCGGACGCCGGGTCGGACCGAGCCATGGGCGGACCGGATGAACAGCCTGCCCAAATACGTCGTGTCTTCCACATTGAAGAAGCCCAAGTGGACCAACTCGACCCTGCTCAAGGATGTCGTCAAGGAGGTCTCCAAGCTGAAGCAGGAGGTGGGCGGTGATATCCTCATCTACGGCAGCTACCAGCTCGTGCGAACGCTCATCGAGCATCGCCTCGTCGACGAATTCCGACTGGTCATCTTCCCGGTTGTTCTTGGAGCTGGCGAGCGGCTCTTCGGCGAGACCACGGACAAGACGCCACTGCGCCTCCTCCGCAGCCAAACCATCGGTGCCGGGCTGCTGTTGGTCACCTACGAGGTAGTCCGAGCAGCCTCACGCTGAACCGCTCCCGATTCGCCGACCGCGATCGGTGCGCGCGCCAGGAGCGCGTGCCCACCGAAGAGCTGACCCTCGGTTTCTCGGTGGCGTCCGAAGCCCTGGCGCGAGCCATTGATGGGGGAACCTTTGATGTCCGGAAATAGATCAAATAGCAAACGACCGCTCGGCCTTCCCGTCTCGCCAGTCGTATTGATTCGCCTCAGCTCTATCCTGGTTTTTTTATTGATGATCGGACACATGTCGGCCTACCCCTGGACCTCGACCCACAATCCACAAGAAACACAGCTCGTCGATTCGATGAAGTCAGTCGAACTTGAATTCTTCGGAGAGCGTTCAGCTTATTGGAGTCTTTATTTCGGCTGGGGCTTCTTAGTCGGTGTTCTTCTGCTCACATTGGCAATCATCCTCTGGCTTTTGTCGGATCTTGCTCGTCTTGCCCCACAACCCGTGAGTGTCATTACCGGAATCAGTTCCGTGAGCTGCCTGGTCGGCGCTTATCTCTCTTATCGTTTTTTCTACATACCGCCAATTCTATTCTTTTGCCTTACCTGCGTGATTTTACTGGCGGCAGCAATTCAACTGCGCAGACAGCAGCCCAGTGCCAACCTATAGGACCAAATGACATGCGAAAGATCATCGAGTGGTGTTATGTGTCGGCAGACGGTATCTTCGAAGATCCCATTGACATGGGGATCGGAGAGTATTGGGACGAGGCGTATTTGCGCGACGCACTGGGTCTATTTGAGGCTTGTGACGCGATATTGTTCGGTCGCTGCACCTACGAGATCTTCGCGAAGATTTGGTCTGGTAATCACGGCCACCCATATGCCGCGCGGCTCAATGAGATCCCAAAGTATGTTTTCTCCTCGAGTCTGCAGACAGCCGCGTGGAATAACTCGACCATCGTGCGCGGCGATGTTGCGGCCGAGGTAACCAGGCTCAAACAGCAGGACGGGGGCGATCTCCTTGTCCTTGGGCACGGTCTCTTGAGCGAGACGTTGCTGCGGCGGGATTTGATCGACGTGCTCGATCTGTCGATCGTTCCCATCATTGTGGGCCACGGCAAGCCGTTCTTCCGGGACGGGCAAGCCGTAAAACTGCGGCTCGCTGCGACCAAGAGCTTCTCGAAGATCGTCAAGCTCACTTACGAGCCGCAGTACTGAGGCCTGCGCCCTGCGAATGGCTATCCGATCCGATCCATTCTCTTAGAGAATATATCTCATCACTAGCGTCCCAACGTTATTCGAACAAAATCAGCTGGTTGGCGCTCCCGGGTTGGTTTGACCCCTCCACGGGGAGCGCAAGCAGTTGATCGAGCGGAGTTTTCTCAAACAGGCTCAGGCTCAGAATCTGTAGGATCTCATGCATCGAAGCCTCCAACCGCAGCCGTTTGCGCACGATCGCCACGAGCACGTAGGTGCACACGGCAACCCAGATCTGGCTCTTGACGGCGTTCTCGGACGTGCCGAAGAACGCCTTGATGCGAAGATGCTGCTTGATCCATTTGAAGAAGAGCTCCACCTGCCAGCGCATCTTGTAGAGCTGGCAGACCGTCAGCGGCGCGAGATCGAGATGGTTGGTAAGGAACACCAGCTTCTTGCCGGTGTCGGGATCCTTGAAGCGGATACGCCGCAGCGGCTGCGGGTAACCCTGCTTGGAGTAGAAGACGGTGAGTGTGATTGTGTGGTCGCAGATCACTCCGGTGCTGCGATCGGTCTTGCGCCACGCTTGTCGCTTGAAACGCATGCCTCGTTTGGCACGGGTAACGAAGAACGCGCCCGCCTGATCGAAGCGAGCGAGCCGCTCGAAATCGACGTACCCTCGATCGACGATATAGAAGGCGCCCGCCTCGGGAATGAGCTGCTCGAGAATGTTGACGTCGTGGAGCTTGCCGTCGCTGATGTGCAGGAAAGTCGGGATATTCCCGCGCAAATCGAGCAGCGTGTGCAGCTTGATGGCCGCTTTGGTCGAGCGAAATGGCGCCCACGGAAACAGCGACAGGCACAGGTCGATCGTCGTGGAGTCGAGAGCGTAAACAGTATTCGAGAGTTCGACACCGAGAGGCTCGTTCGCATAGAGCCTGCGCGCCATGGCGATCAGACGCTGCGCGAACTCGGCGTAGATGCGCCAGTCGCGCACCGCATTCGCGTTGGCCAGCGTGTTGCGCGCGACGGCCGTTCGCAGTCCCATGTGATAGAGCTTGTCGGGCGAAGATCATGACAAGAAGCTGCTCGAGACAGGTGAAGCTCTTGACCTTATGCTCGCCCTTGTAGCGAGCGACGCAGCGGCGAAACGTAGTCAGCGGCAGATGCGCGGTCAGTTGTGCGAAGACCAATTTTCCGGCGTTCAAGGCGGCCTCGGCGCGGAGGTGAAATCCACGCCAGCTTGCCGCAATCGCCGTTCAAATCGAGACCAGAAAAAATGACGAAAATCTCCTTCAGGATCGGCACCTTACATCACCTGCAGCATGCAACGTTGGGACAGTAGTGATATCTCATATAAAACTCGGCGATTATCTTTCCCGGAATTGGCAATTAGCATCCCTCTGTCGTCTTCACACACAGACAGAAGGTTCCGGTGGCCAGTCGCCGGCTACTACCGCCGCCGCGCCGAAAATGGCCTCGGTCTCATCATAACGGAGGGGACCGGGGTCGGCCGCCCGGCCGCGCTCAACGAGCCTGACATGCCCCACTTCCATGGCGAGGCGGCGCTCGCTGGCTGGAAGAAGGTGGTTGAGGAGGTTCATGCAGCGGGTGGGCGCATCGTGCCGCAGCTGGTTCATGTGGGGCATAAGCGGTCGGCCTCGGTACCGGACTGGACACCTCGCGCGCCCTATGAAAGTCCCTCGGGGCTTTCAGTGACAGGCGACCCTGTCGGTCAGCCGATGAGCGAAGCTGATGTGGCCGACACCATCGACGCCTTCGCGCGCGCAGCGATGAATGCCGAGCGGCTCGGGTTCGACGGGATAGAGCTGATGGGTGCGCACGGCTACCTCCTCAATCAGTTCTTCTACGACCATCTCAACTTGCGCAACGATCGGTACGGCGGCGCGACGCTGGTCGAGCGCTCCCGCTTCGTAGTCGAGATTCTGAAGGCAATCCGGTCGGTGGTGAGTTCCGGCTTCCCGGTGATTCTCCGCCTTCGCAGTGGAAACCAAAAGACTTCAGTGCACGACTTGCCGCGACCCCGAAGGCGCTGGGACAGTGGCTTGCCTTGCTCGTCGAAGCTGGAGCGGACGCCTTCCACCTCTCGCAGCAAAAATTCTGGCTGCCCGCCTTCCCTGAGATCGATGGGGAGCTGAACCTTGCCGGCTGGGCGAAGAAGCTCACGGGCGTCACTGCGATAACCGTCGGCGCCGTCGGCCTGTCCGGCGACGTCTATGAATCCCTCGGGGGCAAGAGCGCCCAATCCACGCCACTGGACGGACTGCTCACGCGGCTGGAGCGCGGCGAGTTCGACCTGGTAGCAGTCGGACGCGCGCTGCTGCAGGACCCTGCGTGGCTTGAGAAAGTACGCCAAGGTCGCGTCGACCAAATTGCCGACTTCGCGCCGGCAGCTTTCGCCACCCTGAGTTGATCACTGTCAGTTCGCTCGCAAGCCGCAGCCGAACTTTCGGAAAGCATTGAGTCAACGCACGCACCGGCTCTAGGAGGGCACCGTCCGCCAAGAGGGCATGAATGTCGTCGAGCATGTGTCCTGAACTGCGAACTTATATTGCGTTTTCAGCAAAATTACACTGCATATAATGCACTGGCGTCACGCTTTGACAAGGGTACGGTGACCTAGAAGTCGACGAGCCCGAGCGATCGATCGGTGAATACGATGCCTTACGCGATTTGCATTCGTCAGACCGGTGGTCAATCCGCCGCGCTGATCGTGTCCATGCTGGTCCTCGGGTTCGCCCAAAGCGGGCTCTGCATGGCCGCCAATCAGTGGCATGACGCTATCCCGAGTGTCACTGTGAGCTATGCGGACCTCGACCTCTCGAAGCCGCAGGGTGCGACGACGCTCTTTCACCGGCTCGAAGAAGCCGCGGAGACCGTGTGCGCTCGTTCTCACGAGCTCGTGACGACATTCCATGAGATCCGCATGCAGGAGTGCGAGCACCGCATCATCAAGGGGGCGGTCGTCAAGATCGGGAGGCCTTCGCTGTACGCCGTCTACGACGCGAAGTACCACGAGGTGCTGCCGAACCAGGCGCCGCAGCTCGCGGCGATCCGCTCTGCGAAGCGCTCGTGCAGCTCGGTCAGCTGCTGCGCACGGTGTTCCTCGCCGACTACTCCGTCAAGAGATCGTTCCGGCGCGAGTTGCTGCGGGTACTCAACCGCGGCGAGTCCGTCAATGCCCTGAAGCGGGCGATCAACACCGGGCGCCCTACGGGACGCGGCCGCGAACTTTCCGTCAAACTGCTAATGCGACGGCGCCTGCAGCGGATCGATCAACTTCAATGCGGCAAACCGCCGGAAATCCTTGTCGGTGGAGCATAGCGTTGCTCCCTGCTCGAGGGCTACCGCAGCGAGGGCGGCATCGCTGACGAGAGGCCCGCTGACCTTGGCCTCACACACCTGCTCGCAGAATAGCGGCCAGAATCGTTCACCGTACCCGACTGCGATGACGTTCGGATGTTCCAGCCACTGCCGGGCGATGGCGCATGCAGTTTCACTCGTGAGAGGCTTGTTCACGGCGCGGGGGTTCGTCGCGATCCGCACGAATGCAAGAATGCTCTGCCACGGGAGGGCGACGGTTTCCTCCGCGTCATTGAGGGCGCTCTCGAGCCAGGCTCGACACGCCGCGTGGTGCGGAGAATCGGCGTTGTAGGCATACAGGAGGACGTTCGCATCCAGGAGCTTCACCGGTGCTCTTCTCCTTCGGTTTCCTCCAACAGAGTACTGATGCGATCGTAGGAGCGCCCGGGGATCGGCGGACCCAGATGCACGGGCTCTACTCGGAACGGCCGGACGGCTTGCGCAGCTCGCCGGCGGGCGAGCCCTGCTCGTAGGTACTCGTTAACGACAGTCTTGAAGGGCCGGCCCGTGCGTCGGGACTCGGCCTGAAGCCGCGCGGCAATATCCTCGTCCAAAGTCAGGGTTGTTCGCATAGCATCAAGATGCTATCATAGAAGCATCATGATGTCCAGCCGCGCCAGCGACTCTTGCGCGTTTCGCGCTGGCGATGGGCGAATTTTTCACTAGCCCTGGACCGCCCTCGCACTGACACTCATCACGTCGGCGCAGGACCCCTGTCAATCGACTTCGCCATCGATCGTCGACTGCGACGGCACCGCTGACTGTTGCGGAGTTTTCGTCAAACCGCCAGCAGTCCACGATCAGTGATGCGACTGTGACAGAAGTCTCAGGCCGCCGCGTCAATCTTTGACCCGCTCGCTGGGCGACTCCGCGCGATTGACTAGTCTTGAGCTCCAAATTGCAGGCTCGAGGGAGGTTTGCGCGATGGCGGACATGGCTGATCGAATTTCAAGTGCGGACACTGCGCTCAATCGCCGCCTTCAGCGCTTGGGGCTGGAGGGCCATGAGGACTCGTGGATAGACCGCTACGTGCTGTGCGATCACCTGGTCAGCCCGCAAGCCGCTCTGCCGCGTCAGAAGTTCGAGGCAACCGCACGCTTCATCCGCGATCTCGTCGCGCACCGCTGGGCACGTACGCGGCTATCGCGAGCCGAGGAGAAGCCCAAGCGGGTGTACTACCTGTCCATGGAGTTCCTCCTGGGACGATCGTTGCGCAACAACATGATGAACCTGGCGGCCGAGCCGACCGTGCGCCACGCGATGCAGCATGGAGGTTGGGATCTCGAGGCACTCATCGAGGAGGAGCCGGACGCCGGGCTCGGCAATGGCGGTCTCGGGCGCCTCGCCGCGTGCTTCATAGACTCACTCGCGACTCTGCAGTACCCGGCGATCGGCTACGGGCTCCGTTACGAATACGGGATCTTCCGCCAGGGCATCGAAAACGGCTGGCAGATGGAGCGGCCCGACGACTGGCTGCACAACATCGATCCGTGGGAAGTGAAGCGGCCCAGCCGGACCTATGTGGTGCCTCTCAACAGCTCATTCGTGCTGCAGGGCGCCGGCATCACCGTGCAGCGCAACCGCCCGTCGAGCCTGCTAGGCATCGCTTACGACCGGCCGGTGGTCGGTTACGGCGCCCACTGCATCAATACGCTGCGCCTATGGGCGGCCGTCGCGCCGAACTCGCTCGATTTTGCGGAATTCTCCCATGGCGACTTCGCAGGCGCGGTGATGCAGAACGTCGCCGCCGAGTCGCTCACCCGGGTGCTCTATCCAGACGATTCCACGCTCGCGGGGCGAGCTTTGCGCTTCCTGCAGCAGTATTTCCTCGTGAGTTGCTCTCTGCAGGACATCGTCGCGCGCTTCCGCGAGGACGGTAGTGACTGGTCCAAGCTTCCCGACCGCGCCGCCATCCAGATGAACGACACGCACCCGGCACTCTCGGTCGCGGAGCTGATGCGGCTGCTACTCGATGAGGCGCGTCTTTCCTGGAGCGAAGCCTGGGATCTGACGGTGCGTACGCTCGCCTATACCAACCACACGCTGCTGCCGGAAGCGCTGGAGCGCTGGCCCGTCGAGCTCTTCGAGGTGCTCGTCCCGCGGCATCTCGAGATCATCTACGAGATCAATCACCGTTTTCTCGCCGACGTCCGTCGACTGTTTCCCGGCGACGCCGGCCGCGTGCAACGCATGAGTCTCATCGAGGAGGGTCCCGTCAAGAAGGTACGCATGGCGCACCTTGCAGTTCTGGGCTCACACAGCACTAACGGTGTCGCCGCCATCCACTCGGAGCTACTCAAGACACGTGTTTTACCGGACTTCAGCGCGATGTTCCCGGCTCGCTTCAATAACAAGACCAACGGCGTGACACCGCGTCGCTGGCTGCAGCAGGCCAATCCCGCCTTGTCGGAGCTGATTACGCGCACCATCGGCCCCTCCTGGATTACGGAGCTGGCGGAGCTGCGCGATCTCCTATATTTCATCGACGATCCTGCCTTCCGCGAGGAATTCCGCGCCGCCAAGCGTACAGCAAAGCTGGCGTTCGCCAGATGGCTCAAAGCAAGCTCCGGGCACATCGTCAACCCGGATGCGATTTTCGACGGTCACGTCAAACGCATCCACGAATACAAGCGCCAGCTCCTCAATGCGCTGCACATCGTCGTTCTCTACAACAGGCTCCGACTGAAGCCTGACCAGCAGTTCACCCCACGCGTATTCCTCTTCGCCGGCAAGGCGGCGCCCGCCTATCGCCTCGCAAAGCTGATTATCAAGCTCATCAATAGCGTGGCGGAGACCATCAACACGGATCCGCTTGTGCGGGGTCGGCTGGAGGTGCTGTTTCTTCCGGAATACAACGTCAGCATGGCCGAGCGTCTCATTCCGGCGTGCGACGTCTCTGAGCAGATCTCCACGGCAGGCTTCGAGGCCAGCGGTACCGGCAACATGAAGTTCATGATGAACGGCGCCCTGACGATCGGCACGCGTGACGGCGCCACCATCGAAATGGCGGAGGAGGCTGGCGGGGAGAACCTGTTCTTGTTCGGACTCACCGCACAGCAGGTCGCGGACAGTGCCGGCTGGTACGACCCGAACTGGCACTACGCGAACGAGCCGGAGACCCGAGCGGCGCTCGACCTGATCTTCTCAGATTACTTCAGTCGCAACGAGCCGGGTGTATTCACTCCGATCCGCGACGCGTTGTTCCTGCACGGCGATCCATACCGGCATCTGGCCGACCTGAGCGACTACGCACGCGCGCACCGGGAGCTGTCGGTTCTCTACGAGGATCGCGAGGCGTGGACGCGCAAGGCGATCATCAACGTCGCCCGCAGCGGTAAGTTCTCGAGCGATCGCACCATTGAGGAATACGCCGACGAGATCTGGAACCTAAAGCCCTCGCCCGTTCGCTGACACGCCCGTCGCCGCCCGCGACCCCGGCACTATGAGGACAATACCCACCAAGAAAACCTCCTAAATTGAGGTACTTGGCGTCCCGCTTGCGCCCGAAATGTCCGTTTGTGGCCCTTTGAAATGCCGGGACCTACACGACGCGCACGCAAATTTTCCGTCAAACTGCGGCCATTGGCTGGCGCGCGCCACCGCCAGCTCGGAGAAGTAGCGCGCTCGTGGAATGCTCAGGTATGTATCGACCAGCCGACGCGACGCGCCAGTTGTCGGAATTTTTCCTCTGGCCACAGGGATCTGAACGAAGGCTCGCGAGTCAGCTCGATCAGATCGGGATTGTGCTCCTGGTAAGCCTTCTCGAGCCACTCGAGAGCGCGCGGCGTATCCCCCACAGCGCCGAATGCTCTCGCCACGTTGTAGGGCGACGTATACCTATCGCCGCTAGCGACGAGTTGCTGCACCACTGTTTCCATCGCCTGTCGGTCGCCGCCGACGGCGTGCGCCTGGGCGAGTCCAGCCAGCGCTTCCGTGCTCCCGCCAGAGAGCTCCACCGCCCGCTGCATGGCCCCTGTTCCCTCGCGTACGAGGCCTTTCTGCAGGCAGGCAAGCCCCACGCGAAGATGGGACACATAGTGGGCTGGATCGATTTCAAGCCCACGCCACAGGGCCGAGAGCGCGCCATCGTAGTCGTGAGCCAGGTAACGGATCATGCCCACGGAGGCGTTGATCACGGAGTTCAGCGGGTCAAGCTCCCAGGCGTGCTGAACTCTGGCGACCGCCTGCTCGGTTCGTCCCATCGCCATGAGGTATTCCGCATACCAGTAGTGGGCGATCGCGTATCCGGGATTCAGCTCCACCGCCCGCCGGAATTCGCTCTCCAGGCCCACCCAGTCCCAGTCGTGCAGGCGCACATGTGCGAGCGACGCGTAACCTTCGCCGAGCTCGGGATCCATCCGTATGGCTTCCCGGGCCGCCGCCTTGGCCTTGTGAAACGATTCGACGGCAGGCGCCATGCCGCGGCAGGCAAGCATAGTGTGCGCATCGCAGATGCCGTCATGTGCCGCTGCCAGACCCGGGTCGAGCCGCAGCGCCTCTTCGAAGCATTCGATGCTCTTGCGCATGGTCTCTTCGGTACACCGGTACCAGAAGTGACGGCCTCGTAGATACAGTTCGTGCGCCTCGGATGAGCTGCGCAGTGATGCGTACCCGCTCCTCCGCCCGGCGAACGGAGCCTTCCAGGACATGGGACACTCCAAGCTCGCCGCCAATCTGCGCGATGCTTTTCGCCGTGGATTTGAACTGCATCGCCGTCGTTCGAGCGATTACGCCAAGACACGCCGGGCTCAGGCGAGCCAACTCGGTAATCATCTCCTCGGTCAGCCCATCGCTGAAGTACTCGTATTTGTCCCCGGTCGTCAGGTTCTCAAACGGCAAGACCACCAACATGTCCCTATGGACGCCGCTCTCCGACGCTTCCGATCCCCCGCACCTGACCGGCGCCACGAACCGGTAGCCGCGCTTCGGCACGGTCTCGACGAACTCTCGGCCCGGCGCACCCGCCGCAAGTGTCTTACGCAGCACGGAAATGTGCGAAGTGAGGCTGCCCTCCTCAATGACGGTGTTGGGCCATAGTTGTTGCAGCAGTTGCTCTCGCGTCAACACTCTGCCCGCAGCCCGTACCAGCGCGAGCAGGAGCGCAACCGCCCGAGGAGAGAGGGGCACGCGCGCTCCCTCTCTAAACAGCATCCGGTCTTGCTCGTCGAGGCGGTATGCGCCGAACTCGTAATGGCGACCGGGAGGCATGACGGGCGGCCTTGAGAGTTTCATCAGAAAAATAGCAGGATTTCTCCAGGACTACCAGCGCGGGGGCCGATACGCTCGACCTGATGGCGACGCGCTCCAACGGCGAGAGGTAATAACCATGAACGGGCATGTATGGTTGGCCTGGTCTCGGGGGAGTACACTCATTCCGGTGTCCGACTCGCGCCTGCAGAGGCCGGGACTGTACCTATGAGCTCCGACCGTTCCTCTTGGGGTGAGGGAGTTCGACGGCGAGATGTTCTATGCGCGGGTGGCGCGGGAGCCCTCGCGACGATCATCCATGCGCTGCTCGGACCGGGCGAAGCTGCGCGAGCCGAGGGAATCGCGGGGTCAGTTCCCGAAGTCGATTCGCTCACCGTTCGTGTCGTCACCGACAATTATCAGTTCGCAATTGCCCCAAGCAGGGGAATTCCCGGCGTCGAAGTGCAACATTTCGGCTGGGGAATAGCGCCGGGACAGCCGCCGGATCGCACTCTGCTCAGCGAGTTTGGGCTGTCGCTGTACGCCGAGTCACAGCGCGGCCGCGAAAGTCGCCGTGTGCTGGTGGACTTCGGCTTCACGCCGACGGCATTGAATAACAATATCGACCTCCTGGGAGTCGAGCCTTCGCAGCTCAATGCTCTCGTCCTCAGCCATGGCCACTACGATCATTTCGGAGGGCTCGTCGGCTTCTTGCGCAGGAACAACGGCAAAATCGCAACGGACCTTCCATTCTATGTCGGAGGCGAAGACTGCTTCTGCTCGCGCGAATGGGTTGGCCCTCCCGAGCGCAGCTTCGGCGTCCTCGACCGCATCGCGCTGCGGAAGGCGCGCCTCAGGGTGACTTATGCCCCAGGCCCTGCTCTGGTGGCCGACCATGGGTTCTGCACCGGAAAGGTCGCACTCCGCAGTTTTGAAAAGCCATTGTCGCCGACTTTCATGAGGGTCGGGGTTGATCACGGATTGGGATGTTTTGCCGACCGGCTGCCGAAAGAGGAGCGAAGGAAGATCTCGGTTCCCGACCAGTTCCGGCACGAGATCGCGACCTGCTTCAACGTGAAGAATCGAGGACTGGTCGTGCTCAGCTCTTGCAGCCATCGAGGCGTGGTCAACACCCTCCAGCAGGCACAGGCGGTCTCGGGTATCGACAAGGTTCACGCCGTGATCGGCGGATTTCATTTGGCGCCCTACCCGGAAGACTACGTGCGTCGCACGATCACGGCGCTCAAAAATATGGACGTCGAGCACGTCATTCCGCTGCATTGCACCGGGGAGCTCTTCTACGACATAGCGAAGGCGGAAATTCCAGACAGGCTCGTTCGCGCGTACACGGGAACGCGCCTGACGTTCGGGATGAGCGAAAAGAGCGTTTGAGCCGCGCCTCTGCCAGAATGCTACATGCGCCGTTGCCCAAGTTTGACAACGACTTCCGCAAACACATCGCGTCGGGAGGATATTTATGAATCGCATTCTCTTCGGACTATGTTTGGTGGCTTCGGCGGTAGCCTCGGCCGGGACAGCGCCGAGGGACTCCGGCAGGCCGGCCGACGTGCTGCAGCTCCGGAATGTGGAGGTGACGTTTCACACGGCCGGGAGTGTGCTGCCCAACAAAGATCTTGACCTCATGATGAGCCTGTATGCCAACGATGCCGTGCTCACGGACACGGCTCATGGCAACAAGGTATATCGTGGCAAGGATCAGGTCCGCGCCTACTGGAGGGACGTTAGCGCACCCTTCCGGCTCGAAAACCATTGGATTGGGTACACGCCTGCGTTCCGGATGCATGCTCACGCCAAGGGAGACGCGGGGAAGCTCTATTTTGAGTGCCTCTGGATGGACGCGGATCGCAACGTGATCGGCGCTCACTCATTTTCCGACATGACGCTCGAGCGCGTACACGGTCATTGGCTGGTCAAGACCATCAAGGTCGGAAAGGTGGAGAAGCTTTAGCGCTGTCTCCCCTGACCAGAAGGACGCTGGCACGCCGCCCAAACAATCGTGCGGTGCATTCACCGGCTTGGGTCGGCGCAGACGCTCCGAGGGTGAGCATGCATCCACAATGCCGGGCTCGAACAGCGGGAGCGCAAGTCGTTGAATTCAATGGTGGAAAGGGAGGGGCTCGAACCCTCGACCCCGGCATTATGAGGACAATGACCGTCAGGAAAACCCCGTAGATTCAGGTACTTGACGAGCAGCCTCCGCCGGGAATATCCGTTTGTGGCCCTTTACGGTACCAACGCTTACGCGACGGTGCCGCAAACTTTCCGTCAAACTGACCGGACGGCCGCTTGGGTCTGGAGATGCCCGCCTCACCGCCTCTCAGATTGCGTAAAATACGTACTTTCTGTATAGTGCGTTAAGCGCAGGAGGTTCGTACTATGCACTCGGATGAGATCGTTACCGTTACTTCGGCCGATTTCCAGCGGAACATCGGGCTCTATCAGGATGAAGCGCTCAAGAAGCCAGTCGCCATCACCAAGAATGGCCGGCCGCGGACCGTGCTAATTTCCGCAGAGGAGTACGAGCGGCTCAAACGGCGCGATCGCCGTGCCATTTCAGCCGGCGAGATATCGGACCGTCACCTCGCAGCGCTCCGCGAGGCCAAGGTCCCCGATCGATTCGCCAATCTCGACGCTGAGCTCAAAGACTGGAAGCCGTGAGCTTTCCGGAGCCGCATCCGGGCCTCGTCATTCGATACGCCTACCTATGGAAGCACGAGTCCGACGAGGGACGCGAAGAAGGCAGCAAGGACCGTCCATGCGCGATCGTTCTGTCGAGCGTAAATGAGGACGACGAGAGGGAGGTATTGGTACTGCCGATCACACACACCCCGCGGCAACACGCGGACGATGCGATCGAGATTCCGACACCTACGAAACAACGCCTCGGCCTCGATGCCGAGCGCTCGTGGATCGTGATCTCAGAGGTGAACGAGTTTGTCTGGCCTGGCCCGGATCTTCGACCGGTGCCGGGGCGCGACGAGTCGACAATCGTATATGGCGCGCTGCCGCCGAAGTTCTTTGCCTACGTACGCGACCGGTTTCTTGCACGCGCCGAGCTCGACCACGCCGCACGGATCCACCGAACGGAATGAGCGATAGACACGGCGGCGCGGATGGCGGTTAATATCCTCATTTCTAAATCAAGTTAGACAACCCTCACAGATTGCATTGCCGGGCGCCGGCCGCACTTCATGGGGTGGCAGTCGGGTACTGCAGTTGTCACCATGAGGTCGGCTCACGATGGCCATGATTCCGCTTTCGATTCTCGATCTGTGCCCCATCAACGAAGGGGGCTCGGTGACCGAGTCCATCATCAACACCGTCGATCTTGCCCGGCACGCGGATCGCTGGGGCTTCACGCGTTACTGGATGGCCGAGCATCACGGCATGCCCGGCATCGCCAGTGCGGCGACCTCGGTGTTGATCGGCCACGTAGCCGGCGCGACTTCGCGCATTCGCGTGGGGGCGGGTGGCATCATGTTGCCCAATCATTCGCCGCTGCAGATTGCCGAACAGTTCGGCACGCTCGACGCCATGTATCCCAGACGCATCGACTTGGGCGTGGGGCGGGCACCGGGCTCGGATCAGGTGACGTCACGGGCGTTGCGGCGCGGCTTGAGTACGGATCCGGATGAATTCCCGCGTGACGTGATGGAACTGATTGCGTATTTCGAAGGCACCGGGCCGGTGCGTGCGGTGCCGGGCGAGGGCCATGGGGTTCCGATCTGGATCCTGGGTTCCAGTCTGTTCGGCGCGCAGCTCGCGGCGATGCTGGGGTTGCCTTATGCCTTCGCCTCGCATTTTGCGCCGGCGCAGATGCTGGATGCGCTCGCCGTGTATCGCGCGCGCTTCCGGCCGTCGCGCCATCTGGACAAGCCTTACGTGATGTTGGGTTTCAATGTGGCGGCTGCCGACACGGATACCGAGGCGCGCTACTTGGCTTCGTCCTGGCAGCAGTCCTTCGTCAATCTGCGCTCAGGTCGCCCGGGGCGCCTGCCGCCGCCGGTGGAAGGCTATGTCGAATCCCTGCCGCAGCAAAGTCGCATGCTGCTCGATCAGGTGCTGTCATGTTCCGCAATCGGCTCGCCCTCCGTGGCCGCTGACGGGATCCGTGCGTTTGTCGAGAAGACCGGCGCGGACGAGTTGATGTTGACCAGCAACATGCACGATCATGCGGCACGCCGCCACTCTTTTGAAATCGTGGCCGGCCTGATCGAGGCTTCGTGAGCTAAAGCAAAAGGCCTTGGGCGCGGAGGCCGACGCCGGCAACGCGGATTCCAGCAGCGCCGGGCTTTCGGCGCAAAAACTCCGCCAAGCGAGCATGGCAGCCAAATGCCGGGCTCGAAAATTATGCTCTCAAGTCTTTGATTCATTGGTGGAAAGGGAGGGACTCGAACCCTCGACCCCGGCATTATGAGGACAAGGTCCGGCAGGAAACGCATTTAAAATCAGATACTTAGCCCGCGGCCTCCACCCGATGTGCCGTTTATGGCCCTTCGAAATACACTTACTTACGGGACGCGTCCGCGAACTTTCCGTCGAACTGCCTGCGCATCGGTACGGCGCAAGCCCTAGGCGCCATGGTCCAAGGCGTACTGCAGGCTCGAGCACAGCGCGTCGAGTTCCTCCAGCAGCACGCTACTGCGGATAGTCTTGGCGGAGCGGATGATGTCCGCGGTCATCATCTCGATCCAGTACGCATTGATTCGCACGCGGTGCATGCCCCCGACGGCGCGGCTGGCACGGAGGTTCTCCTCATCCTCCGGCCAGGGACAGCCGTACTCGAGTAGCAGACATACCTCTCGCGAGGTCAGCTCCACCGTCCGCAGATCGCGCTCCGGCTCGCTATGATCGTCCACGGCTCATCCCGTCGGGCAGAAAATCGGAGCCCCTGATCTTATCCGCTCTTCGCCCCATGGCGCACGCGGCCACCCCGCCCAAGCATCCTTGCCGGAAGGACACGGAGGATCAAAAGGCGCCGTCTCACGGCCTCTTGGGCGGACCGACGTGATCGCGCCAAGAGGCCGCCCTCCTAGGCCGACCCGTTTACTGCACCGACAGTCTGCACCCGAATGCAACGGAACGCACCAGCGCGGCTTATAATGCGCTCGCGACGGAGGCACCCATGACCAACGTTACCGTTCAACTTAGTGACCGAGAAATCGAGGCACTCAAGGCGCGCACAGGAAAGAGAAGTGCAGCAGCGGCACTCAAGGCCTGGGCTGCCCGCGCAAATGCGAGGCGTTCGGCCGCTGAACTCCGAGCCGCCCTCAAGGACTCGTTGGAAGAGGAAGCCGCCGGTAAGGGGCGCGGCTTTGACAGCGGCCGCGAGGCCATTCGTTGGCTCGAGAGCTAATCATTCTTCCGCGCTTCAAGCGCGATTACCGAAACGCCCGTAAGCACCCCGAGTTCGACGCGGAAACGCTCGAGTATGTCTTCGACGCCCTGATTTCCGGCGAGAGACTCCCATCGGCCCTCCGCGAGCATCGTCTCGGAAAGCGTAGCGAAAACTGGAGTGGGTTCACGGAATGCCACCTGGGAGCCGACCTCCTGCTCGTCTATCGAGTGCGTCGGCGTGCGGTGGTCATGCATCGCATAGGGACGCACACGCAGCTGTTTGGGAGGGCGCGACGCCGCGAGCGTCAACCAGTACGGCCCCCGCGCAAATCGAAATGACCCATGCAGGCGCGTGCAGTTATTTGCATCGCAAATCCGCCGACGGCATGGTGCACATCTCGCGGGCGACTGTGGGTAACGCGGCCGTAGAACTACGGTGGCGGTAACTCTCCCCTGAGCCATTCGAAGCTGGCGCGCACAGTCCGGCCGTTCATTGTCTCGACTCCGGGGCGCGACGAACCATTATTGCGGCGCGCCGACGTATCGGATCGCCCTCTCCGAAAACCTCTGTCAGATTGCGCAACAACAGTGTTTCAATGGCGCTTGATATGGCCGCTCACCTTGGCGTTGTAACTGGTGCGCTGGTTCCGGCCTGCCTGTGAAGCAAGGTCCCGGTGATCCAGCTTGCTCAGACCTGCGCCTGACCGCCGTCGACGAACATTTCAGCACCTGCAACGAAACTTGCGTCATCCGACGCCAGGAAGATGACTACTTTTGCAATCTCGTCGGGTTCGCCCACTCGGCCGAGCGGCACCTGCGTAGCCATGTAATCGAGCAAGCCCTGCTGCTGAGCGACGTCAGGGCCTGCCAGCTCAACAAGACCTGGCGTCCTGACGGGACCAGGGCTGATGACGTTGACGCGAATCCCGCGGTCTTTGAGGTCGAGCGTCCAGCTCCGTGCGAGACTCCGCACCGCGGCTTTTGAGGCGCCGTAGATACTGAACGCGGCGGTCCCGGTCGATGCGGCAGTGGACCCTGTGAGAATCACGGACGCACCATTCAGAAGAAGGGGTAGTGCTTTCTGTACCGTGAAGATCACCCCTTTGACATTGCGGCCGAAGGTGTCTTCGTAGTGCTCTTGCGTGATCTGGCCAAGCGGAAGCATCGAGCCACCGCCTGCGTTGGCGAATAGCACATCGATATGCCCGTGCTTCTGCTGAACTGCATCGTAAAGACGATCGATGTCGGCGAGCTTCGACATGTCGCCACGCACTCCAGTGATACGTCCGCCGATCGCCTTCACCGCAGCATCCAACTCCTGCTGGCGACGCCCGGTGATAAATACCGATGCGCCCTCACCCGAGAATCGCTTCGCGGCAGCGAGCCCAATACCGCTCGTGCCGCCGGTCACTACGACCACCTTGTTTTCGAATTTGCCACTCATTTCATCATCTCCTCGGTTCGTAACGAACCATCATTCGACGGGTAAATGATGCTATCAGTGAGACAAAATGCGCGCTATGCAGGTAAAATGGGCATCATAGTTCCACAAATGGTCCAATAACCGTGACAGATTTGAACGACTACACATTGTTTGCGGAGGTGGTGACCAATGGGGGGTTCACGGCGGCCAGCCGTGTTCTTCGTGCGCCGAAATCGACGGTCAGTAGACGAATTGCCGGGCTCGAGCAACGCCTCGGAGTGAGGCTGATTGAGCGTTCTACTCGACGATTTAGGGTGACAGAAGTGGGGCAGGCATTCTACGAACGCTGCCGAACGATCATGCTCGATGTACAACAGGCGGATGCAGTCGTTTCGGAGGCACTGGGTGAGCCTCGCGGCGCTGTGAGATGCAGTTGCCCGTTAGGGTTGGTGGAGACACTCTCACCGACTTTTTCGTCGTTTCTACTACGTTTCCCAAAGGCAAAGCTCCAAGTGGTCGCGCTCGACCGGCCTGTCGATCTGATCACTGAAAGGGTAGACCTCGCGATTCGCGTACGCACCACGCTTGACTCGGATGCGTCGATGCTCGTCAGAACATTAGGGCACTCCTCTCGAATCCTAGTCGCCGCACCGAAGGTAGCGTCCCTATGCACTAGCGGAGACATTGCAATACTCTCTGATTTGCCGACTCTCGCGACAACCGATCAGATGGGCGAAATCGTTTGGGATTTTTCGGGACCAGAAAATGAAAAGCTCTCGATGCGTCACGAACCGAGAATGACCTGCGCAGACTTTGCAGCATTGCGCGATGCAGCAGCGGCGGGGCTCGGTGTGGCTCTATTACCGGAATACGCCTGCCGCAGCGAGCTTGCAAATGGAAAACTGGTCCGTGTGTTTCCGCAGTGGCAAGGAACAGAAGGCATCATTCATATCGTATTTACAACGCGGCGGGGCCTGCCACCAGTTGTGCGGTCATTCATCGATCATCTGGCTTTGACCTTTGAGCAAGCACCAGGGTGATGTGTGGTCGCTGTTTCCGTGATCGACCCGCCGCCGAACTACCGAACTACCTGCTCCGCTGTTTCAGCGCAAAAATTCCGCCAAGCGAGCATGGCAGCCCAAATGCCATGCCCGAAAACGAGAGCACAAGTCTTTGATTTCATTGGTGGAAAGGGAGGGACTCGAACCCTCGACCCCGGCATTATGAGCAATTCCCGGCAGGAAAGCCCCATAAATTTAGATACTTAGCTTCCCGCCTGCGCCCGATATGGCCGTTTGTGAACCTTTGGAGCACGGGCACTTACGTGACGCGTCCGCGAACTTTCCGTCAAACGGCCCGCGGGGGGGTCTAGTCCCCTTTCATGCCGCGGAACCCCTGGACTTGGGATTTGGCAACGAGCCCATGTGGATTACAATGTGGATCGTTATACATAGCCGCTTCCACAGTCATGAAAACGATTCAGATGACCATCGACGACAGCCTCCTGAAGCTGGTCGATAAGATGAGCCGAGCCAAGCGAACGACCCGCTCTGCGTTCATCCGGGAAGCACTGAAGGCGGAGATTCGACGCCAGCGCGTTCGCGATGAGGAGATGCGGCACGCGGAAGGCTACGCCCGCCAGCCCGTGGCCCCCGGGGAATTCGATGTCTGGCTGTCCGAGCAGGACTGGGGGGCTTCGTGAATCGGGGCGACGTCTGCTGGTACAACTTCAAGACCCCAGACAAGAAGCGGCCGGTGCTCGTACTGACGCGTGACTCCGCGATCACCGTTCTGAACTCCATCACCATCGCGCCGATCACCTCGACAATCCGAAGCATTCCCACGGAACTCGTGCTAACCGAGGAAGACGGACTCCCGCACACGTGCGCGGCCAACTTCGATAACCTTCAAACGATTCCCAAGGCCCAGATCGGTGATCGCATCACGCGACTGTCGCGACGCAGAATGAAAGAGGCGGCTGCCGCTGTTTCCTTCGCGCTTGCGCTGAATGAAGACTGAGCGCGACCGAATTTGCGACGTAGCCATCCGATCAAGGCCACCTTGCCAAACGGCCCAAAGATCTGACATAACCGATGCAGCGTCCGAAGGTTCTCATATCGCGCCGACGGCACTACGGGCCATTCAACCGCAACCAGTAGGTTTGCCGGAGCTTAGCATGTCACGCAAGCAGTCGGCGCTGAGCGCATCGATGTGTTCACTGCTGTGCCTGTTGTCGATAACCTCGCACGCGCAACAGAACCCGCTTCTTACACGCGCTGGCGCCGGGTTCGGGGAAGTTCATTTCGAGACCTCATGCTCCCCGGGTGCTCAGGGCCCGTTCGAGCACGCGGTGGCGTTGCTTCACTCGTTTGAGTTCGGCCCCGCAATTGCAGGATTCCGTGCCGCTCTTGCAGCCGACCCAAGGTGTGCAATCGCCGATTGGGGCATTGCTCTTAGCAGCTGGGGCAACCCATTCGCTCCTGGGTTGAAACCAAGCGCGTATCTTGAACAGGGCCGTCAGGCGATCGGGGCAGCGAAAGCCGCCAGACCGAAGACGCGGCGCGAGCGTGACTACATCGCGGCCGTTTCCAGGCTTTACGACGGATTCGAGACCAGGTCTCAACAGAGCCGGCTCGATGCTTACTGTGATTCGATGTCGAAGGTTGCAGCGCGTTACCCGGCGGATAGCGAAGCCTCCATCTTCTACGCACTTTCGCTCGCCATGTCGGCCGATTTGGCTGACAAGACGTACGCGAAGCAGCTCAAGGCGGGCGCCATTCTAGAGAATTTGTTTCGCAAGGAGCCGCGGCATCCAGGCGTAGCTCACTACATCATCCATAGTTACGACTTTCCGCCGCTGGCACCACGCGCCCTGGTAGCCGCTCGTGCTTACGCCAAAATCGCGCCGGATTCTCCCCATGCTCTTCATATGCCTTCTCACATCTTTACCCGGCTAGGGCTCTGGGACGAATCTATCCGTTCCAACATCGCGTCCGCAGCGGCTTCTCGGCGGGAGCAAAATATTACCGAAGAGCTTCATGCCAGCGACTATCTTCTGTACGGCTATCTGCAGAGCGGGCGTGACGCGGCTGCGAAACGCGTCTTGGACGATCTCCCCGAGATAGAATCGCGTTTGTGTCCCGATGCCGTCCCCATCGGCGCGGCCCCCATGTCAGCGGCATACTTTGCGATAGCCGCCATGCCCGCGCGCTACGCGCTCGAGCGCGGCGATTGGGGCGCTGCGAGCAGATTGCAGGTGCAGCCCACGAAATACCCCTACACTGATGCGATCACTTGGTTTGCGCGCGGGATGGGTGCGGCGCGCCTTGGTGAAGCAACCGCGGCCCGCAATGCAGCCGGAGAGCTTGCCGCGATCCATCGACGGTTGACCGACGTGAACGAGGGCTACTGGGCTCTGCAGGTAGAGATTCAGCGTGTAGATGTCCTCGCTTGGGCAGCTCTGGCGAACAAGGATTCGAACGGCGCATTGGCGCAGATGCACAAAGCGGTTGAATTGGAGAACGAGACGGAAAAAAGCGTCGTCACACCTGGCCCGATTGCACCAGCGACTGAACTGTCAGGCGAGATGCTTCTTCAATTGAAACGTGCCGGCGATGCTTTGCGGCAATTCGAGGCGACGTTGAAGAAGGAGCCCAACCGCTTCCGTTCACTGTACGGCGCGGCCAAGGCGGCGAAATTGGTGGGGAATGCCGACTTGGCGCGACGCTACGCCGCTATTCTGCTCAAGGTATGCGCACACGCGGACCACCCTGGCCGCGCTGAATTGGCTTTGGCGCGCGCCATCGCCAGCTCGGAGAAGTAGCGCGCTCGTGGAATGCTCAGGTATGTATCGACCAGCCGACGCGACGCGCCAGTTTCCGGAATTTTTCCTCTGGCCACAGGGATCTGAACGAAGGCTCGCGGGTCAGCTCGATCAGATCGGGATTGTGCTCCTGGTAAGCCTTCTCGAGCCACTCGAGAGCGCGCCGGTGAACTGACCGCTAGAGGTTTCCAGGATCGCGCCCGCCCATTCGGTATGAGTCTGACCGGTCAGGGGCGCGGCGAGATGCAGGGCAGCTATCGCAGCCTGCAGCAAAGTTTTGTACAGCAAAGACCCTCTCCCGGGAGCGGAGGGGTTTCTGCCGATTGCCCTTACAGGGCACTTACGCTCGGCAGGCTGTCGAGAGGTGAGTCGGTATCGCGGTAGGGACGCCCGTCACCGGGCGCCCCCCGCACAGATCCCGGCGGGCGCGATTCGCGCACCGGGCTCCCACCTCGGGTGCTTGACGGCAAAGCGGATGCTAGGCCAGGGATGAAGGATGCGAGGCGCGGGCAGGTAATCCCGTGCCAAGCGCGAGATCCGCGATCCACGTCGACCCCAAGCCGTGCATCGGCGTCCGTGAGGACGGCGGTGAAGCGTCGGCAGGGGAGAGTGTAGGCCAGCCATTGAGCCGCGAAAGTGATATTTCCCGGGATGCCCCGATGCGGACCACCCCTTTGCATCGCAGGTGGTCGGACTGGAGATCTCCCGGCACGGAGTAGGCGGTGAGAGTCCGCCACGATGAAGGACTACCGGTCTCCCGGCACACAAGTTGTTGATTTTTGGTGGAAAGGGAGGGACTCGAACCCTCGACCCCGGCATTATGAGTGCAAAAAATGAGTCTACCCGCGTCCACGGCTATCATTAACTTACTGAATTTACAAGAATAGATAAGACTGCACACCGGTATACAGGCATTGACTTACCGTACTGCGACCGTACTTGTACGGTAATTTTGGCTAGGCTATCCTTGAACGAGGTTATTGCGAGAGTCATCGGTTACTGCACGTGGCTTCGTTCGAGCTTCATAAGGTCAGCGTCCTGCGGACGCTCAAGCCCCGGCGTGAGCCTTATTGGGGATCGCCCCTGTCTCGCGGATGGCATGTCGGGTTCCGAAAAGGAGAGAGAAACACTGGCAGCTGGATAGCGCGTTACCGCGCGCCTGGAGGCAAGCAGCTTTACAAGGCCCTGGGCGACGCCTCACCCACATTCACCCTGGCGGAAGCTCGGAGTGAAGCACTTAGATGGTTTGGGGAAATGTCCGGCCGCACCGGCGTCGTTCCCGAGTATTGTGTCGAGACTGCGTGCCGAGACTATGTGACGCATCTTCGGAAGGAGGGCGAGGACGCGAATGCCGAGGATTGCGACAAACGATTCGGGCGATCCGTCTATGGAACACCCTTCGGTCAGAAGTCAATCGCTGGTCTGCAGCGCGCCGAAATAACGAAGTGGAGAAGCGACCTCAAGCGCGTGGACGGCACTAGCGCGCTAGGTGCGTCGACCAAGAACCGTACATGTGCATCGGTGGTTGCCGCCCTTAACCACGCAGCAGCAAACACCAAGGCTACAGGGGTTACTTACGCACACGCGGCAGAGTGGTTCAAGATCGGACTGTTGGCGGTAGAGAACAACCGTCGAGACGTTTACGTGGAGTTAGAGGACCGCAAGCGGTGGCTCGAATGTATGGGAGACGGCGACGGGCGCGATTATGTGGAGATCCACCAACTCACGGGTTGCCGTCCCGGTGACGCCCGCTATTGCCTCGTCAAGCACTTCAATCCAAAGCAGAATCATCTTCACTTCCCCAAGAGCAAAACCGGGCCGCGGGACGTTCCCTTGCACAACTCCGCCGTAACACTGTTGCAGCGCCGCGCCGCAGGTAAGAAGCCCAATGAGCTACTATTCACTAACAACGGCCGTCAATGGGTTCACTATGATTGGCACGAGCTCGTTCGACTGACAGCGATAGCGGCAAAGGTCCCACGCGCGGAAGAGTGTGTCCTTTACACATTCCGACATTGCTGGATAACCGACGCCTTGACAGTCATGGGCCTGTCCACCCTCGAAGTGGCGCGAATCACTGGCACGAGCGTTCAGATGATCGAGAAGCACTACGGACATTTGGTCAGCAACCGTGCCCGCGAAAAAATGAACGCAATTGAGATGTGAAGACCGAAGCGGGCGTCACCGCATGACCTATTTGCAGCAGGAGCTCGATGACCGCGTGGTCCTCGACCCTGGCGCCGATGTTGTCGCCAACGCCGCCGTGACCGGCTGATCGAGGCGAAGATCGCCCGCAAGCTCCTGCGCCGCGTGGTGCGCAAGGCTCGCCAGGCCCAGTTGCTCTCGAATGAACACTTCAGCGTCGATGGCACGCTGATTGAGTCGTGGGTTGCGGTCAAGAGCATGCGCCGACGCGACGGCAAGGACGGGCCGCCGGGGTCGGGGCGCAACCCTTGGGTGAACTGGCACGGAGAGAAGCGCACGAACGAAACGCATGTGTCGCCTACCGACCCGGACTCGAAGCTGTTCCGCAAGGGCCAGAGCCAAGGCGCGAAGCTCTATTACATGGGCCACGTGCTGATGGATCACCGCGAGGGCTTGGCGGTGGATGTGGAAGTGACCGAGGCGAACGGTTTTGCCGAGCGCACGGCGGCACTTGCGATGCTGGATCGGCATCCCTGCGAACAGCAGCGCACGGTGGCCGCCGACAAGGCCTGACGACACAGCAGACTTCGTTGCCCAGTGCCGTAAGCGCAAGGTCACCCCGCATGTGGCGATGAACGTCAGCGAGCAGCGTGGCTCGGCGATCGATGCTCGCACCACACGTCATCCCGGTTACCTCGCCAGCCAGAGGCTGCGCAAGCGGATCGAGGAGTGCTTCGGTTGGGGCAAGGACGGGCGGCCGATGCGCAAGATGAAAGTGGTTGGCAAAGAGAAGGTGGCCTTCATGACCACCCTCACCGTCGGCTGCTACACGCTGCTGCGCGTAGCGAAGCTCCTGGTTGGGCGCGAGCCGGCGCCGGCGTAGGAGCAGTGTCTGCGCCGCGCGGCGAACGCGAGCATATGAGCAGCCATCGGACAACAAAACGTTCCGATCCAGCGTGATCGGACCGGCAGGAGAGCAAAGAATGACATCAGTGCGGATCATGAGCGTTCGGTCGGCCCGTTCTTCAACGGCCTGCTAGCCGCTTGGCGCTTGGAGACGCTGCCAGACGATGATGAATCGGAGACAGCGGTATTCCTCTCCCCGGCGCAACGGAAGGGCTTAATCGATTCCGCCGCGCCGGCCGCAGCGGCCTTTCTACGCGGTCTTGAAGTCTCCGGAGCTCGCCCGAAGGAACTGGCCGAAGCTACCGCGGCCGATTTCGATGGGACCCATCTGAAGCTTTCGCATCGGAAGGGTCGTCCGCCAAAACTCCGGTCCAGGTATGTGGTATTGGACGAAGAAGGTGTCACGTTCTTCAAATCCCAAGCACATGGTAAGGCTCCGGCGTCAATCGGCTCTATAGCGAGACGACCTCGTATCTATCAATCTCGTATTCTGGATCAAAAATATTCAGGACATCATCCCTCACCCCTTCGATCGCAAGCGTGCAGGGAAATGCGTTTGAGGCAACAGTTATTGCTTTACTCCTGTTTGATATAAGTCTTATGCCAGATTCAGCCGTCACATCCCCTTCCCGTATTACCAACTTTTTGACCTCTACCGGTACGAACGGGTTTGGTTCCATGTCAACGGCGACCTCTTGATTTTCTGGTCTACTTGCCAACATTGCGAAGGTAAGGACTCCTACTTCTGATCGCTCACCAACGTCGTGCATTGTCGAATGCACTTCTACCCATGTCCCGTCAACACGCCAAAACGTCGCCACGTTTGGCAGTGCGGGGTTCGCGGCGTGTAGTTGCATCGATACCCTGTAAAACGGGACTGCCAACACAGACCCTAGCGGCTCAGGCCCATCCCACTTTAAGTCGAATTTACGCATCTCAGTTGCAACCGCTGGCTTTAGAACACGGACCGTCGCCCTCTGGTAATTGCGTCAGCACAGTCGGGTAGTGAAGCGTTTCAGGCGGCTTGCCACCATTTGCTGGTATATCAATCCGAGGCCCCTTTTCGCCGGGAATCCCCGGTCTATGGGATATTCCATTTTTTCCAACTCGTGTTCCTGCGGGATACCTTTTCTCAGCCGGAGCGGGTCCGTGCTCGCCTCCAGTCAGTTTATCAAAATCCTTCTGGTCGTCTCCTGCCCCACCGTGCTCAGGGGCCAACGGTCCGCTGTTAACCCTCTTCCCAGAACTCTTGGTCTGTCCTGTCCCTACCAGCTTGTCGGGCACCCCTGGTGATTTCGGTCCCTCGCTCGGCGCCGAATCATTGTGAGCTGCCGAAGGCTGTAAGAGTTCATATCCCGCAACAGCCAATCCGCCAACCGTCGTAAGCACTGCTGCGACATCAGCGACAGGATCTTCCGGCCCTCCACCACCGACCTCCTCAGCGGCGTCCCATTCTCCGACATCAGATAGTACCCCAACCGCTGCGGCAGCATCCGTCCCCGCCGGATCCGTCCCGTCGATCGGATCCTCGTGGACATAGGCGTAAAGATCTAGGTCATCCGTGTACCCGATCGGATCGGTCTGCATGAATCGGCCAAGCGTCGGATTGTACATCCGAGCCTTATAGTAATATAGGCCCACTGCCGGGACGTACGCCTGCCCGGTATACTGAATGCGCGACTCGTTCAAGGAACTGCCAAGCCCATAGGGGTGATACTGGTTAACAGCTAACGCGTTACCGTTGCTGTTGGTCACGTCGATGATTGAGCCCTCTTCATCGGCGAGGAGATACTGTCGGTCCGGCGCTCCAACGGTCCCAGATCCTTCGTACCACACGATCGGGTCATCTCCGCTTTGCTCGTAGACATACCGCTGCGCCACATTGCTTCCGTTGTATTCCTCGACGATCCGATCACCATCGTAAATAAAGGTAGTCGTCGGAGTAGAGTAAAGTCGCCCCAGCGGATCGTAGGTAAGCGCGCTACCGCCGCCGCTCAAAAGACGGTTTTCAACATCATAGGTATACGAAGTGGATCCGGTGCTAGTGAGATTACCTCGGCCGTCATAGGAATATGAGGTACCGCCCACCGTCGAGTATTCATTAAGGCCATTGGTGGCATAGCTCGAGGTGGTCGCATCTGTTAGCGGGTAGTACGTAGAATTTGATATGTTCTCGCTTACGATCTGATCGGCCGCGTTGTATTGATAAGAGAACGAGACGTTGTCACTCGTAGTCACAAGCGTCTGCGATAACGAACTGAGCCTCTCGATTGCATCGTATCCAAGGGCAGTCGCGGCAACGCCACCTCCGCGGGTAATTTGTTGAAGCTGACCGTCTGGATAGTAAGAGTACGCGGCAAGTACAGTGCTTCCGCTCTCCAGAACTTGGTTTAGCCGATCCAGTCCATCGTACGTGTATTTAGTTCGAGTTCCGGGCCAGCCAAAGTTGGGTCGACTGTTCGCGCGACGAACCCTCGATAGCTGGCAGCTGGCGTCATTGAGCCCTGACATACCTATTTATCGTACCGCCAACGCGGTTTGGATGCACTTTTTCGCATTCTTGCTGTTCCTCCCGTGCCTGTGTCAAAAGTCTTCCCTTGCGCGACGCGAAGCGTCGCGCAGTCTTCTTCACCTCGAGACGAGGGCAGTTCGCTATGCGGTTGCGCAGCGCGCACCGGGTCGCTGGAAGGGCAGTCGGACGTTCGGCAACAGATGTTCAATGGTACTGAGCAAGCGGGAGATCGGATGACGGTCGGCTGCCGCACGTAAATCTTGTGCCGTTACGTGCAGATAGATCTGCGTGCTCGTGATCAGCCGATGTCCGAGCAGATCGCGGATCGTGACGAGCCCGACGCCTTCGCGCACGAGGTGCGAGGCAAAGGTGTGCCGCAGCCGATGCGGACTCATTGGCTTGGCGAGTCGGGCACGACGAGCGAGTGTGCGCACCCGCTCGTATACCGTGCCGCGACTGATCGGTTTGCCGAAGCGCGAGCGGAAGAACGGCGCAGAAGGCAGCGCAGACCCGCGCACCTGCACGTACTCGCGAAGCCGTGTAGCGACTTCCTCGTTGAAGGGGACCGTCCGCTCGTGGCCTCCTTTGCCGCGCACGTTCACGGTCAGAGCACGCAGATTCACCTGCCCTTCGCGAAGGCCCGCGCACTCGCTTGCGCGGATGCCGGTGCCGTAAAGCAGAGCCAACAGTGCTCGATCACGCACGCCGAGTACGGTGGTCGCCTCAGGGGCGGCGAGTAGGCGTCCGACTTCCTCCCCGTCGAGAACCACAGGGAGCTTGCGCGGCGTCCCTTTGATCGAGGGAAAGCCGGCGAGCGGGTTATTGGCGGGCTCGAGATGACCCATTGCGACGATCGCTCGATAGAAGCTGCGCAGGATGGTGACGGTGCGGTTGACCGCCGCGGCGCCATTGGCGCGTTCATCGCGCAGATACTCCAGATACTCAAGCACATCCCGCGCGGTAATCCGGTCGGGGCAAGCGCCGGCCGTTCGCCCTTCGGTCCAAGCTCGAAATTGCGCGAGCGTCGCCTCGTACGCTGCGATGCTCAAGGGACTCAACCCCCGGGCCACACAGTGCGTGCGTAAGTAAAGCTCCATCCAGTATCCCCATCTCATGGCTTGGCACCTTGCGCAGCGATCTTCAGCCGACGCACCGCCGCCTCGGGCCGCTGTGGCAGTACATGTAGATACACACCGGTCTCTTGTGGGCTGCGGTGCCCCATGAGCGAGGCGATCACAGCCAGGTCCACGCCGCGATCCATCAGGTGCGTGGCAAAACTGTGCCTCAGCGTGCGCGCGGTCACGCTCGGGGGCAATCCGGCGCAGGCTGCGGCGGCGCTGACCACCGCGCAGACATCCTTCTCTCGGATACGCCGCCCACGCTGTACGGTGCGAAATAGTGCTCCGCGCCGACCGTGCTCGAGCAGGTACGCCAGAAGCTCCGTGTAGAGGCCCTCCGGAATCGGGATGACCCGCGGACGATCGCCCTTGCCGTGGCGTACGGTGAGCTCCTGACGCTCACGGGAAATATCCGCGACATCGAGGCCGCACAGCTCCATCGTGCGTAGCCCACAGCCGTAAAGCAGCAGAATCATGAGCCGATCGCGCCGCTCCGTGGCGTTTGCCCGCGGACAGCCGCGCACCAGCTTCTGCGCCTCATCGAGCGTCAGGAAGTTAGGCATGTGCCTTGAGGGGGCATCCTGCAGCTGAAATCCGTCGAGCACGTTGCGCTCAGTCCGCCCGCTTCGCCAGGCGTACTCGAGCAGCCCACGCACATGGCTCAAGTACTTGCCGATGCAGGCGATGCTGCTACCTGCTTCCCGCTCACTCTCGATCCAACCGAGATAATCCTCGAATGCGAGCTTCCACAGCGGCACGCCAGGGCGCCGCTCCTCGAACGTCTGAGCGATCCGCTTGAGCGTGCAGCGTACGTCTATCACGGTGCGCGGTGCCTTGCGCCCGACCTCCCTCAGGTAGCTCAGGTACCCTTCGATCAACGGATCGAGCGTGCTCATGCGGCCAGCTCCTCGCTCATCGTGGGACGCCGGCTCTCGTCGAGCCACTGGTTGATCGGATGCAGCGTCATCGCGGCCCGCCGCTGCGGATCGGCGATGTGCGTGTAGCGCACGGTCGTTGCGATGCCTTGATGGCCGAGAATCCGCTGCACCTCGGCCAGATGAACTCCGGCCTCGATCAGGTCCGAGGCGCAGCTATGGCGGAACTGGTGAACGCTGATGAGCGGCACGCCGGCACGCTCGGCCAGCGCGTGTATCCCGTTGCTGATCGCCTGGGCGCAAAGACGCTCACCGCGCTGGCTTACCAGCAGCGCACGCTCGCCGAGCCGTGCACTTCGCTCAAGTTGGTTGTGTCGCTCCGGCCAGTACGCCTCGAGGCAGCGAAATACGAACTCCGATATCGGAACACAGCGCTCTCGGCCGCTCTTGCGGCCATCGATCCGCAACAGTCCCTCGGCCCGATCAAACTGCTCGATGTCCAGCCGCTCGAGCTCTCCGCGCCGCAATCCCGTGCCATACAGCAGCGCCAACACCGCAATCCACAGATGACGACTGAAGTTGCCACGACGCTTCGCCGCTTCCGCCCACAGCGACTCCATGTGCGCACGATCGATCCGCCGCGGCAAGCGACTATACGGGGTGATCTTCGGCCCCTTCATCCAGCGGAGCGGGTTCTGTCTCCACACCCCCTGACGCACCAAGTACTCCCCAAAACCACGCATCGTCGAAAGCGTCCCGTACACCGTTGCCTTCGCCCGAAAATGCGCACTGCTTTCGAGGTAGCGCACGTGCAGCTCGACGTCGAGCTCTTCGAGCACGGGGCGCGGCCGGCGGGTCTTGAGCCAACCGCCCCACCGCGCCAGCCGCCCCGCCGTCGCGGCAACGCTCGCCGCACCTATCCCGCGCGCCCGGTACTCCTCGAGATACCCCTCCACCAATCGGTCCCAGCGCCTCATAGCCGCCCCCCAAAACCAAAAAGGGCCGACCCGCCTACGCGGGCCGGCCCTTCAGGTTATAGAACTCAGCAATACGACTCCCAATATGACGCCATTGGAAGCCGCAATAAGGCTCAACCGAACTAACGAGAGCCAATTCCTCGACTGGCTCGTTACGCAAAAGCGCCTCACTTCGGTGCTTGCGGAACGCGTGGCTCGTGTTCAGTCCGAGACCGCCGATCGTCTGGCCGGAGTGATCCTCAAGCTAGGACTTCTTTCGGAAACGGACCTCGCGGCAGATCTCGCGCACTATACTGGCTTCCCAGAGCTTGATTTGTCTTCGCTCCCGGGCGGCTCCGGTATTGCCCCCAAACGTGAATGGCGAGTTCCTTCGCGCCCGGGAGCTGCTCCCGCTTTCCGTGAGCCCAGATGGAGTCGACGATCGCCTGCTGGGACGCACTCGATCGAATACGGTCCGCGTGCGCTGCAGTTCGCGCTTGGGCGTTCAGTAACTTTACGCAGTCGGCACTCGAGCACAAATTCGGCAAGTTCTTGAGGACCTGTACCCGCGCACCGAAGCAGGGTTCTCGCCGCGGGACGAATATCAAGTGACGTAGAAGAAGAGGAGGTCGATCGGCTCAAGGATCTCGCCAGCGACGCACCCGTCATCCGTCTGGTGCACCGGATCATTGACATGGCGGTAAGCGCGCATGCCTCCGATGTTCACCTTGAGGCATCGGAACATGCTCTTAACGTTAGACTCCGGCTCGATGGGATGCTGCGCCAATTTGATTCCCAGCCCAAGGAACTCGCCGCCCCGGTGGTATCCCGCATCAAGGTCATGGCGGGGCTCAACATCGCCGAGCGCCGCCTTCCGCAGGATGGAAGGATACGGGTGACGATTCAAGGGAAAGAATGTCGATTTTCGCGTTGCGACGACCCCGACCCTTCACGGCGAAAGCGTGGTGCTGCGCATTCTCGATCGACGGGACGTCACACTCGACTTCAACGCCTTGGGGTTCGACCGAGACCTGCAAGATCTTCTGCGCCAAGCGCATTGATAGACCGCATGGGATCGTGCTCGTAACGGGCCCCACGGGGAGCGGCAAAACGACGACGCTCTACGCTTTGCTCAAAGAAATCAACACACCGGAAAAAAAGATTATCACGATTGAGGATCCCGTCGAGTACATGCTCGAGGGCCTGAATCAGGTCCCCCTACGGCCGTCGATTGGCCTAACATTTGCGCAGGCACTACGCGCCTTCTTGCGGCAGGACCCGGACATCCTCATGGTTGGCGAGATCCGTGACCGCGAAACCGCGGAGATCGCAGTTCAGGCGGCGCTCACCGGCCATCTCCTTTTTTCTACGCTCCACACCAATAGCGCGGCCGGCGCCGTCACGCGGCTGCTCGACATGGGGATCGATGATTATCTCTTGACCTCAACGCTTGCAAATCGTGCTCGGGCAGCGACTTGTTCGCAAGCTCTGCGCCGAGCTGTCGCCTAGCCTTATGCGCCTGACACCGCGACGCTCGACCGTTTCGGACTTCCAAGTCAATGCGGTCCCGTGGTACCGATCGCGCGGGTGCTCGGCATGTCAGGGTACTGGCTTTCAAGGGCGCACGACCATCGTGGAAGCACTTGCCATGACTGAGACCGTGCGCGCGATGGTCCTGCGCCACGCCGATGCACACGCGCTCGAGGAGGCGGCGGTGCAACGCGGCATGCGCACAATGCTGCGCCATGGAATGGAACGTGTCATGGCAGGCGCTACCAGCATTGAGGAAGTGCTGCGAGTCACCACGCTCGAGTAGTCTTCAGGAACGAAAAAAGAGGATCGCCTTCGTGCCCGCGTACAGCTATCGAGCGATGGACAATACGGGTGTGCTGCAGCGCGGTGAGGTGGACTCAGACACTCGGCCTGTCGGCTCTCGAGGCGCTTAATCGACGCGGGTTGATCCCGATCGAGGTCCGTACAGCGAGCGCCTCTCCTCGTAAGCAACGATCGACAGGGCGTGGACGTCTGGCGGACGCGCGTACTCACCCCGCGCACTCGAATGACCGGGCGAGAGCTGCTGAACCTGACCGAGTCCCTCGCGGCGTTGCTGAGTGCGGGACTGACCGTCGATCGAGCACTTCAGGTCTCTGGAGCTCTCATGAGCGCGAGGGCCGCCCGCGCATCGGTGGAGTCGCTCCTCACGGCGGTACGATCAGGCAAAACGTTGCAAGAGCGCTTTCGCGGCAAGACCAGAGCGCCTGCCGCCTTATTACCTTGAGCATGATCGAGGCCGGCGAGATCGGTGGTTCGCTACCGGAGACTCTTAAGCAGCTTGCGCAACTAATGCGCCGGCAGTTCGAGGTGCGTGAACGCGTGCGCTCAGCGCTGTTCTATCCGGCCATTTTGGCGGGTATGGTTCTCACGACACTGATTCTTTTATTAACGTTCGTGCTACCACGATTTCAGCTGATGTTTTCCGAGGCTGACACGCCAATTCCAGCGGCGACACAGATCACTCTGGCGATCGGCGGCTTTGTCTCACGCTATGAGTGGCTCATTGCGCTCATTACTTGTGCAGCCATGGCGGGCGCCGCCGCGTGGCTGCGCTCAGCAAACGGCCGCCTTAGATTTGATCATTGGTCGCTCATCACTCGCTTTACCGCTCAATTACCTGCCGCGCTCAACACGGCCCGTTTCTTTCGCACAGTGAGCACGCTTTGCCGCAACGGGTTGCCCCTTCCCGCGGCTTTGCGGGTGGCTCGTGGCACACTTGTGAACCGCTGGCTATTCAAAGTCATAGAGGGTGTCATCCGCGATGTTCAGGCGGGCGATTCCGTATCTTCCGCCATCGCGCGAACAGGCGTATTCCCGGCGGTCGCCGTACAGCTGGCGCGAGTCGGTGAGGAGACGGGTCAGCTCCATGAGATGCTCGAGTCCGCGGCGTCCGCTTTGGAAGCTGAAAGCCAACTTCGGCTCGAACGGCTTCTCACTATGATCGTTCCGGCAGCCATCATCTTGATGGGTCTCGTCGTGGCCACACTAATCAGCTCCGTACTCATCGGACTGCTGAGCATCGACGACTTGGCAACCTAGCGGGGCGCAAAAGCAATGACGAAACGCCCCTGCACGCCATCATCCCCTCTCTCTCGCGGGTTTACGCTTCTCGAGCTCATGGTGGTGCTGATGATACTGGCCCTGCTCGCCAGCATCGTTTCGCCGCGAGTGACCCATTATTTGGGGCGCGCGAAGATCCAGACTGCGAAACTGCAGGTCAACGCATTAAGCCACGCAGTCGAGGAGTTTCACCTTGATGCGGGGCGATTTCCGACCACCGCGGAAGGTCTTAAGGCGCTAATAGCTGCGCCTCCCAATACTACTTCCTGGGACGGCCCGTATGTGGAGAAACAGGAAAACCTTATCGATCCCTGGGGGCATGCCTATTTGTACCGCTTTCCAGGGGAGCACGGCAGCTTCGACGTTTACACGCTGGGCCCAGACCCAAAGTCTGGTGCCGCGACTCATGCCCAAGAGATTGGCAACTGGTAATAGCCGGTCGCTGAGGATCCGAACGAGGAACCCCGGGGCGGGATTCACTCTACTCGAGCTCCTGGTCGTGCTGGCCATCATGGTGACCGCGGTCGCCGCCTTTCCGATCGCGCTGGATCGGGCCCTCCCCACACGTCGCGTCCGCGCGGCAGCCGAACACCTGGAGACGAGGATCCGCGCAGCAGAAATCCGCAGCGTCGCTCTCGACCAACCGCAACGCCTCTCGATCGCAGACCTAACCTTGCGATTCGCCGCCTCTACGCGCCTGCTCGCGTCGGGTCCGTGTGGAGAATCTCTACTGGCGCTGGTGACTTACCCCGATGGATCTACCAACGGCGGCCGCTTTGTGATCACCGATGGTCCCGCTCGCCGCACTGTAACGGTAAGCGAGATCACCGGCCGAATCGACGTCAGCGCCCTGTGAGATCCCCTCATGATCAGCCGACGCGAACAAGGATTTACGCTGATCGAAGTCATCGTGGCATTCGCCATTTTCGCGCTATCAGTCGGCACGATCTTTGAGATCTTTCACCAAGCGGTACGGACGAGCGAACGCGTGGGCGAACGCAACCTTGCCTGGCTGACAGCTCAATCTCTGCTTTCCGAGCTGCGAATCCAGGAAGCGCCGTGGCCGTATGAGCAGCGCGGCGTCTCTGGTCAGGTTCGCTGGTGGATTGATGTTCAGCCGTACCCGGTGGAAATCGCTAAAAGCAGTCCCTGGAATGCCTATCAGGTAGAGGTGCATGTCGTTCCGTTACATGCCAGCGCACCTGCGGTCGAGCTCGATAGCGTCGAATTAGCCAGGCAACGACAGTGAGCTCGGAACGCAGTTGCAACTATCTTTTGGCCACACGCTCCACGAAAAGGAGGACGGCTGTGGGTGGCACCAAGCCTCGCCGATGCGGCTCTGGGATGACACTGATCGAAGTTCTCACTGCTTTAGCCATATTTTCCCTGCTAGCCTCAGCGCTTCTGTTGGCCTTTCGGCTCGCCAACCACACCTATCGCAGTCTGGTTCGTCTCAACCAAGGTTCCTGGGAAGTAGTCGTCGCGCAGCGCTTCCTGCGCCGGGTACTTGAGTCTGCTTACCCCTTTCAGCAGTCCCCAGGCACCGCCGCACACGGTATCGATGGGATGGGAAGCTCACTAGCCGTCACCGGTCCTATGCCGGCGGCCGCCGGACTTGCTGGCTTTTATCGCTATGTCTTCCTACTTCAGAAGCGCGCCGACGGATTAGACAATTTAGTCGTTGAGATGGCTCTGGACCGAGACGGCGCCTCAGTGCCGCTTAGCGTCGACGGTTCAGCGGGGGAGCCGAAGGAGATCCTCCTCGAACGAATCCAGGCAGCCAGCTGGTCGTACCTCGCGCCGAAGACCGACGGCCTGGATATCAGCATGCAACCAACCTGGGTCGACGGCTGGCATCGGCCGACGCCACCGGTACTCATTCGGCTACGCGTTACATTCCCGCCAAGGGATCCGCGAGTGTGGCCGGAGTTTCTCGTGCACCCGCGCATCACTGATGATGCTGAGTGTCAGTTCGATGCCATCGTGCAGCTATGCCATCGGCTGAGTCCGTGAAAATACCTACCTTAGCAAGCCGTGCGCGGCGAAGCCACTGCCTTGCTCCGGTGGTGGACGCGGGAGCTGCGCGATATCGGTCAGGAGGTGCTCGTGCGCATTGCACCCGCGCTCGTTAAGCAAGTAGTGATCGAGTTCAAGGGAAGTTCGGCAGAGGCATATGTGCTGCGTCGAGGATCAGCATCCGAGCGAATCACGATCTCCCGCGATCCCGACGGCGCGTGGCCTGAGCGCCTACCTGCTAGCGAGATCCTGACAGAGCAACCGGGGCAAAGCGCGGGCCACACTGGTTCTTGCATCCGCCGATATCTTCAGCTTCGACCTTCTCGTTCCGCAAGCGGGCCGGCGGGACCTCGACAAGGTCATCACCCTTCACCTCGAGACTGCGCTACCGCTCGCGCATGATCAGTTCGGCCTCGACTATCGGATCCGCGAACGTCTGCCCAATGCAGGGAAAATCTGGGTCGAGGTGCTCGTTGCCCATCGAACGCGGCTTGATCAGCTGCGTGATCTTGCTCAGCAATGGGAATTGCGAGCTAAGCCGCATCGCCGCTCCGAACGAGGCAGGTGGGTTCGTCGGGGACTTCATACGCAGCCCATTCCGGTTTCGGATGATCAGAATGACGCTTCTCGAGCGAAGGCTCGCCGCGATCGTAGTGGCTCTCGCGGTCATGCTCGGGGGTCTCATCGCAGCTCAATGGGCGTACGAACGAATTGTCGTCGACGCAAAGCTGCGCGACATCAACGCCCAGGCTCAAGTCGCTTCACGCCTCGCAAATCGTCTGACACGTGAATCCGCTCCGGCGCGGGAGTTGCTCAAGATCGCGCGCGTCCCTGACGCCTCGGACGTTCTGGCCGCGCTGACACAGACGATCCCTTCGTACGCCTGGGTATACCAGCTTAACATTGAAGCACCGAGCACGGGCGCCACTGTGATCAGCATGGGAGCCTTTGCACCGCCGGGAACGGCACTGGTCAGCGTTCTCCAAGACACGCATCGCTTCGGAACGGTTCAACTTGTCTCCGCGACACCCGCGGGTGGTCCTCCCGGCCTCGACCGCCTGATGATCACTGCATCGCCTGCCGCAGCGAATCCACCCATTTCCGGGCAGGATGAAACTGGCGGCACGAGTGCAGCCCAATGAGTCTCGCTGATCGCATCGCGCAACGAAGCTCTGCTGCGCGTCGCACACTGGCGGTACTGCTGCTGCTTGCCGCAGTAACACTCGCCTGGGGGGACGTTATCCTGCCCATTCGAGAAGTTCTCACCTCCCAGGATCGCTGGCGTGTGGAAGTTCGCAGTAAGCTCGCGATCGCGCGCGGCCGAGCTGCCGAAACGCCGACCCTGCAAAGAAGCCTCAAAGCACTCCCCGACGCTCCGGTCTGGCAACTGTTCTATCCGGGTACAGATTCCGCAAACGCAAGCACCGCGCTTCGCGAGGATATTACACGTTACGCCGCGGTCGCGGGTGTAACTGTTCGCTCGATCGAACCCTCACCTGTCACGGAAGAGTTTGGGATTAAAGGGTTTGGAGTGAGGATATCCGCCAGCATGACCATTGGGCAGCTCAGAAACTTGCTGGGGGAAATCCGCGAATCGCGCCACTACCTCAGAGTCGAGGCACTACGGGTCATTGCGCCGCAAGTCCAAATCACGAACGGGAATGAACACCTCCTTATACAACTGCAAATCCTCGGTTACATACGTTCCGAGACCGGAGAAACGGAATGAGTATACCAAGTAAGGATAAGCCCCTCATTTACGCGCTCGTGCCACTCGCAGTGATCTTCGGTGCAGCCCTTGTCGCTGTCGGATGGCGCGGCAGCCGAGCAAGCGCAATTCTGCGCACGGCGCCGCGCAAGATTGTCATTCCCCAACCGGCTGGCGCTCTCACTCTGACCGATGACCTGCAGATCATCCAGGATCGCGCCCTCTTCTACGCAACTCGTAAGTTCTATGATCCGGTGTTCGCGACGCCCGCCACAACGCAGTCTCAGCTATCGAGCTATCAACTCATGGGCACACTGCTCATCCCACAAAGGCCGCGCCTAGCCTTCCTACGGAAGAGCCCTCGAGATAACACAACGGCCGTTTCACCCGGAGACCACCTCGATGGATGGACAGTCGAGGCCGTGCAAAGTGGCAAGGCCGTCTTCGCCTACGGAGATCAGCGCGTCACACTCACGACCATATTGCCGTTTGAAAGTGGTCCTACGAGCCAAGGCGTTGTGGTCGTTCGAATGCATATCACTGAACCGCCACAACACCACTCGAGCGCTGAACATGTCCCTTAAGGGTCTATCCGACGCACGCGGCGCCACGCATGGCCGCGTACCATCGTCCGTACTCGCTGGGAATCGTACATTTCGGACGACAACCCTGCGAGCCGCAACACAGGGTAGGGCGCGAAATTGACTTCGTCAAAATCTCCTAGTGATTGTTATATAAAACCCCGACTTTACGTACTGCGTTTCGCTGCAATATCAATTTTGTTCGTATCGTTTCTCCTTACAGCCGCGTGTGCGACGTCTCCGACCAGAGTTCAATCGGCGCACGAGACTCCAAGTCAAGCGACCCCATCGACCCCTCAGGGAACCGCGTCCACCGATGGCTCCCACACAACCGCACATGGCACAATCTTTGTGCAAGGGGCCGGTGTCTTTGTCCGCGCACCCAAGGAGGCTCGCACCCCGAGGATGTCCGCGGGGAGTGGATTTCAGCTCAACTTCGTCAACACCGACATCAAAACGGTCGTCACAGCAGTAATAACTCAAGCTCTCGGTCAGCCGGTCGTCATAGACCCAAGGGTGTCCGGCACAATCAGCCTTCAGGCAGATCAACCCTTGAGCGCTAGCCAGGTGATGGCCTCCCTGCAGCTTGCACTCCGCCCCATGGGATTCGTACTCTTTAAAGTCGCTGGCGTCTTCCACGTCATGCCGGCGAAGGACGCCGTTCGCCAAATTGGCGATATAAGTATGTCCGACAACCTCCGGCCCGGTTTTGGGGTCTACGTAGTGCCGCTTAAGTTTGTAAGCGCCCGGGAGATGGCTGCGCTTGTCAGGCCCTTCGCACCAGAGGGCGGCATTGTCCGCGTAGATTCTGCACGCAACCTCCTTATCCTGTCAGGCACAGATCAGGAGATCGCAGCACTCACCAGCATAATCAGGATGTTCGACGTCAACTGGCTCGCTGGAATGTCCTTCGCGCTCCACCCGGTTCAGTACACAAGCGCGAGCACGCTCGCCAACGAGCTGTCAAAGGTCTTTTCGGGGCCGGATAGCCCAATCGCCGGTATGATCCAGTTTGTCCCCCTGAAATCCATCAATTCCGTTCTTGTTATTACGCCGCAGCCCAAATACCTCCCTTTAGTGGACTCTTGGATCAAGCGATTCGACGTCGGCAGTATGAGTCCGGGGAGACACCTTTACGTCTACGAGGTCCAGAATGGAAGGGCGAGTGATCTCGCAAACTCGCTGGAGGAGATCTTCTCGCTCCCGCTGACGTCCCCCAACATATCTCAAGGCTCCGGTAATGCTCAGGGCGCTTCTGATGGACCGAACGCTTCCGGCGCAATGAATTTTATCGGCTCCGGCAACCCGACGGGGCTCGGGACATCAACATCCACGCAAGGGCTCTCTCAAATATCTCCTGGCGGCCCGCCAAGTGCATTCGGCGACACACCTTTCGGGGTTTCCAACGGAAACGATCGGGAGACCGGGAACCTGCCGATGAGCAACTCCGCTGGAGCAGGATCGAGTACAGGTCTGAAGATTGTCCCTGATTCCGATAATAACTCCATATTGATCTACTCGACGGATAGTGAGTTTAGAATGATCAGGGGCGCGTTGAGGGAGCTTGATGTGCTCCCCCTCGAAGTCGTCATTGACGCTTCTATCGCCGAAGTGACGCTCAATGACCAATTGCAGTACGGTCTGAATTTCTCTTATCAGAGCTCCCATGGGCCCATTACACTCAGCAACGCGTCAAGTGGATCAATCTCCCAGCAGTTCCCGGGACTTTCGTTTCTCTACACTGGAGGGACCAAAATAGCGGCGGTGCTTAATGCCCTCGAGTCGATTACCAACGTTCGGGTACTCTCCTCTCCAAAGTTGGTTGTCCTCAACAATCATAACGCTGAACTTGAGGTCGGTGACGAGGTTCCGATAGTTACACAAACATCCGTTAGTACGGTTGCAGCAAATGCACCTATTGTCGACTCGGTCCAAATGCTTAATACCGGCGTTATCTTGCAAGTCGTTCCACGCGCAAACGAGAGCGGTCAGGTGCTTCTTGACCTCTCACAGGAAGTCAGCGACGTCGTACCGACGACCACCTCAAATATCGATTCACCGACGGTCGAACAGCGGCAAATTTCTACGACCGTTGCGGTTCACGATGGAAACACTATCGTTCTCGGGGGGCTCATTCAGGATTCGAAGTCAGTCACCCGTAGCGGCATACCGTACCTCAGCCGTTTGCCTGTGATTGGCAATCTCTTTGGCTCAACCAACAATACCGACACGAGAACTGAGCTGATCGTGCTGCTCACGCCCCACGTTGTGCGTTCTGCGCGACAAATGGATACCGTAATGGAGGACTTGCGAGAGCAATTCGGCGAGTTGCGGGGTCTCATGCCGAAATGAATGAAGACTCGAGCGTCGAATCGGACCGGGAGATCTCCGGTGGGCAGTCGATGTGACCGCCCACTGCACAAGATCTCACCGACCTGCCATATCGGAGGATGGGGTCGCGCTGCTGGTGGTGCTTTGGTTCGTCGCGCTCCTCACACTGCTCGCCACCGGTGCAGCCGCATTGAGCCTGCTCCATCGGCGAGCTGCTCAGACACTCGGTGATGAGGTCCAGGCGGAGAGTGCAGCGGATAGTGCGATTCGAGGTGTACTTCTTCAGCTATCCGGCCGAGGGCAGCTGTGGGCTAGCTGGTTAGGCGGAGGCAACCGGACGATTGAGATCGCGGGAGCCCCCGTGAGCGTGCGTGTCGAGCTCGAAGACGGGCGAATCGATTTAAATACGGGAGATCGCAAGCTCCTTTATGCACTCTTTGTAGCCAATGGATGGCCCGAGTCGGATGCGACAACATTCGTCGCGCGGATTGAGGACTGGATTGCTCCTGCCAATGATCCGCATCCAGGTGGGGCGGAACTTCGGGACTATCAAGCGATGGGCCGCTCATATGGACCGCGAAATGCCCCCTTCGAGTCCGTTGCGGAGCTGCGGCAAGTGCTCGGTGGCGACCAGGTAAACCGAGAGCTCATGAGTGCGCTCACCGTGTACACGCACGCGGATTATCCCTTGCAGTCGGCCGCACCGGCTGCAGTTCAACGAGCTTTGAAGTGGGCGGATGAACACCGGCTTGAAGACCGGCGCTGGCTCGTGAACACTGAGGAATCGTCTCTCAGTGTCGACAGCTTCGTTGCTAGTTCCGCAGTGGGACGGCTGGTACGCGTCCACGCCTGCTCAACGTACTCGCATGCTGGGCTCTGCAGAGTAGCCGTCGTGCGGCTCACAGGAAATAATGGAAGTCCGTTTGAGATCTTTCTGTGGCAGTCAGAAGCTGACGGCCAATAGTTACTCCACCCCTGACATTGCCTTCGGGGCGCTCTACCGTTTATAGATCATCACGTTCCGAGCGGTATCGGCAGATTACCAGCGCCCCGTTCGCGTCATCATCGGCCGGTCATCCGCTACGGGGACGCCTCTTCTCCTTTTCTCACACTTCTATCCATAAAGCCAACGAGCGGTGTTCGACGCCGTCATTATTTACACCCTATGCTTAGGTGTAATCATTGCCAAATTTCAGCCAGGAATAGAGATTCCGTATTGCGATCCCCGGCGCATAAAGGCTCAGAAGCCCAAAATGCCGGCCCCAGATCAGAATTCTATACTTCGAGCAGCGGGGGAGAACGCCAAAACCAACGGCAGATTTTTTGCTTTGATTTTCGTACGAGCGACTCGGCCATCGCTGCTCCGATCCCCGGAATTTGGCACTGGATGGGGGTGGGATTGCCGTAAGTGACGGAAATCCAAAAGAAAATACTGGCGGAGAGAGAGGGATTCGAACCCCTCGAAGGGCTTTTGACCCTTACACCCTTAGCAGGGCAGGCCACGTATCTAACGCTCTCTACGCCCATCTTAGAATTCGCGCATTTTATAGCCTTTCCGTCTAGGTCTGTCCATCCTTATCCGGAGTGGACTTTTCGTACCATTTCATACGATCATCTGGCGCATGACGGATCTGTCCCGGAAGCGCACCCGCGTCATCCTATCGCCGCGGCGAGACCCCTACTGGCAACGGCTCGCCGCCGGCGCCTACCTGGGGTTTCGCCGAGGTCCAGATACATGGCACGCGCGGTTCCGGGGGCGCGACAAGCGGCAGCAGTATCAGCCGCTCGGGGAGGCACTCGAATATGACGAGGCGAAGCGACGGGCCGAAGAATGGCTCGCCCAGCTCACCGGCTCGCCAGTTCGGGCAATAAAACGCGGCACGGTGCTCGCCGCGCTGGATTCCTATCTGAACGACTTGCGCCGCCATGATCGCGCGGATGCCGCCACCAAGGCCGAGGGCCAATTCAAGACGGCCCTGCGCTTTGACCCCAAGTCCGAGCGATACACTGATCCCCTCGCCGGACTTCAGCTTGAAGGCGCCACGAACGACGATTTTCTGGATTGGCGCGATCACCTCCGTCCCGGGAGGCTACCGAGAACCGTCAACCGAATGGTCCGCGCGGTGACTGCCGGGCTGAACCGTGCGCATCGACTCGGACATATCGGCAATCCCGCGGCTTGGCGCCTAGAGTCCCTGCCAGACGATGATGAATCGGAAACAGCAGTCTTTCTGTCGCCGGCGCAACGGAAGGGGCTAATCGCTTCGGCCAGCCCCGCAGCAGCAGCCTTTCTGCGCGGCCTTGAGCTCTCCGGAGCTCGTCCGAAGGAACTCGCGGAGGCAACTGCGGCGGACTTCGATGGGAACCACTTGAGGCTTTCGCATCGAAAGGGTCGTCCGCCGAAACTTCGGTCCCGGCATGTGGTACTGGACGAGGAAGGTGTAACGTTCTTCAAGTCGCAAGCGCACGGAAAGGGTCCGGCTGACCGGCTTTTCACGGCAGCCGATGGGCAACCGTGGCGTCGCGATCAATGGGCGCAGGAGGTTCGCACCGCAGTCTCTGCGCACAACCAGAGGGCGCACGGCGAACAGCGCGTCGCGAGCGGAGCCTCGGCGTATAGCTTTCGACACGCGCGGATCAGCGAACTATTACAGGTCTACGGGATCGATCCGCTCACCGTGGCCGCACAAACAGGCACAAGCCTCCGCATGATCGAGCGAACATATTTCAAGTTCATTCGCTCAGCGATGCTCGAAAAACTGGCCGGCCTGAAGACAAGGCCGACAGCATAGAATTGATCGGCTATTCAGTCGCAAGGCTGCAAGGCTACCCTTGGACCGACATCTACTCGGGCCGCTTCTGGAGACGTTCGTATTCTCGGAGCTAGTGAAGGCAGTGGGCTGGACCAGAGAGTGCGTTTCAATTTTTCATTATCGCGACAAGGATAAAGTCGAGGTCTATTTCGTTTTGGAGAACGCTGCAGGCCAGATAGTCGGAATCGAAGTGAAGGCTGCCACATCGGTGATGCGACGAGACTTCGCCGGCTTGGAACGCGTAGCGGCAGCAGCCGATAAGTCGTTCGTACAGGGTGTTCTGCTCTATCACGGAGACCAGACGCTGTCCTTCGGGGAGCATTTGACGGCCGCGCCGTTTCCAACACTCTGGGCGTAATTCCCGGAACCCATGTCGTGCGCAAGTCCTTCGCTCCAATGTTCTTAGGTAGCGATCAGGTCGGCATTGGAGAAGCGAGCACGAAGGTTTGCAGAATCTTGACGGTGCCTTTCTACCACTTGTGTCGCGATCCCGCGCAAGCCGAGCGGATGCGGCCCTGGTTTGCCGCATGGCCCCATACGTGTCATTAGATCGTGCAGGATTGTAAGGGCGACATGAACACCGCAGTCAATGTCGTAAGAGGCATGATCCTCATGCCTTGTAGTGATGCGGCGGTAAAAAGTTTGCCCCAAATCCTGCCCCGATTCGGCGCGACCCGCTACGCTTTAATCTGGTCTTTAATCCTGGCTGTCGGAAGAAGGCCGCGGCGCTTCGAGAAGCATGCCGTTAATGCCGGTAATGTCTTGCTCCGTAAGCACCCCTGCTGCGGCCTTTAGCTTCAGGCCTCCGAGGAGAGCGTCGTAGCGCGCCTGCGCCAAGTCTCGTCGCAAGCCATAGAGCTCTTGCTCCGCGTCCAGGACATCACTGTTGATTCGGATACCGAGACGGTATCCCGCACGATTTCCGTTGACCGCCTCCCGGCCTGCATCGATGGCGACCTGCAATGCCTTGACCTGAGAAAGATCGCTCACTACTTCGTCAAAAGCCTGACGCGCATCCGTGGCAGCCTGCCTACGGGCCGCCTCGAGGTTTTCTTGGGCTTCATTGCGCAGAGCCCGTGACTCGGCGACCTGCGCCTGCAGTCCCCCTCCATCCAATAGCGGCACTGTCACCTGAAGGTCGATCTCAGAATCGTGTACGTGAGTCGCATAGTTGACTGGGTTGACAATGTTACCCGAGGAATAGTTGGCCCCGTACGATGCGACTAGACCTACGGACGGCAGTCTCGCGGCGCGCGTACGGCTGAGGTCAAATTCTGCGGCCGCTACCGCGGCGTTTGCCGCGCGAACATCGGGATTCGAGGCCTGCGCGCGCGAGCTCCAAGTACTCGCGTCGTCGGGCAACGGACGCGGAACGACCACGTCAGGAAGCAGCGGCGCCAAATCCGCCGCATCCGAGCCAATGATCGCCTCGAGCGCGGCTCGCTTCGCATCGAGCTCCGACATCGCCTTCGCAAGATCCGCGTCAGCCGAGGCGGCGTGCGCCTGAGACTCGTCGACATCGGTGATGCTTGCTACGCCGTCCTTGAAGCTGCGCCTTGCCGCCACGAGCTGCTCCTCGAGCGCACGTACCTGCGCGCGGGCGGCATCGAGCGTTGCTTGGGCCACTAGCGCATCGAAATATGCCTGCGATAGTCGGATAATCAACTCCTGCCGCGCGGAGTCGAAACGCGCACGGGCCTGGTCCGCGATAGCCTTCGACTCACTGTAAGCGAAGTAACTGGGCGCTCCGAATACCGGCTGCGTCAACTGTAGCGCCCACTGATAGCCTGGAAAGCTGCGGCGCACCAAGGGCGTATCTGTGTACTCGGTGTTACCGATAGTCTCACTTTCGGCCCCACTCGCTCCGAGGGCAGGCAGCAGCGCCGAGCGCGCTTGCGGCACTTTCTCCTCTGCAGCTTGTAGAGCCGACCGCGCGGCGGCGAAGGTCGGATCGTGTTCCTTGGCCAGAAGATAAGCGCCAAGCAGATCGAGTGGACGAGCTGGAGTGACAGCGCTTAAGCCGAGCAACGCGAAGACTGCAGCGCCGGCTGCCGCGAGCCGACGGCTCGGGCGGATTGCCTTCACCGTTCGTGTCCGCTTTCTGCCAGTGTTTTTCGGATCGGCGATAGCAGGTAATCCAGCACGGTCTGGCGGCCTTCGTAGATCTGCGCGACCACTTCCATGCCCGCAGCGAGTGCAAGCGTCTCGCCATGTGCGCTCAGTACCTGCGAGTCGAGCGATACCAGCGCTTTGAAGGCCGGCGCCTGCTGTGGTGCGGCGGCCTGACCTGCCGGTGTTTCCTTCGATGAGGCTTCCGAGGGGTCTGCAGCGTCGGGTGAGATTTGCAACACCTTGCCGGTCAGCATTCCGAAGTCCTCGAATGGATATGCGGCGAGTTTAACCTTGACTTTCTGGCCTTCGTGCGCAAAGCCAATATCGGAATTGCGAATCATCACCTCAGCCACGAGGGGGACGCGGTCTGGGACGAGCGATAGCAGCATCGTGCCGGAGGACACGACCGTACCAACAGTATGGGTCGCGAGATTCTTGACCACGCCCGCGACCGGCGCACGCAGCTCGAGCAATGCGAGCCGGTGCTGCTGTTTGATCCAATCGGATCGAGTCTTTTCGTAAGTACCTTGCGCCTCGACGCGCTGGTTCTCGAGATCGCTGCGATATTTTGCGGTGACCTCCCAGACCTCTTCTGCGGCCTGCGCTTGCGCGGCGGCAAAGCCCGCCACGGTCGCTCTTTGCGCCTGCAGGTCGCGCGCGTTTTCCAGGTACGCACGCTCTTTGTCCCCCACCAGCACCTCTGGCGCATAGCCTCGCTTGCCGAGATCGGCATAGGCCTCGGCCTGCGATTTTAGTATGGGGTTGGTTTGCTCGAGCTTCGTGAGGACCGCCGCGCCCGAGGAATACTCGTTCTGTGCCCTGCGAAGCTGATCGTGCGCCTGAGCCAAGGAATCCAGGTACTCGGCGCGATCGGCGCGTTCCTGAGCGAGCACTTGCGCGAAAAGGTCCGCCGGATCGGTGGGCCCGCGGCGCAGCGGCCGTCCACCGAGCTCGGCATCGATCCGTCCGAGCTCGAGCGACCGCAGAGCGAGCTGAACCTTGAGAGCGCTCGTATCGGCATCGGCATCCTTGGGGTCCATGCGCAGCAATACTTGCCCCGCTGCGACCCGCTCCCCCTCTCGGACCAGAATCTGCTCAACGATACCCGAGTCCGCGGGCTGAACGATCTTGACGTAGGTCTGCGGCACCAGTCGCCCGTCGGCGTTCGCAATGATATCGAGCTGCCCGAATCGCGCCCACAGGAGAAGCCCTGCGATGAGCGCCGCCACGCAGTACAACATGGCGCGCGGCAAGCGGGCGGGAGGGCTCTCCTGGATCGCCAGCAGGCCCGGCGCGAAATCGGCCGCTTCGGGGCTCAAAGTCGGTGCTTTCGTTCCCATGCCGCCTGCCTCCTCACAGGAGTTGAGTATCGCCGCGCGTTCCGGCAGGCAGGTACCTTCGGTAGCTCCGCATTGGGCCGGCGGCACCGAACCGCTCCTGCTGCCAGGGAGCCACCGGCTCGATCCCCAGCTCTGTAGAGCCGACGGCTGCATCCCAGTCGCCCCAAGCCGCCTCCGTGCCGAGCCATGCAAGGTGCACCGGATCGAGGAACCGGCGAGGCTCGGGATCGACTGGCAAGCCTCCGTTCAATGAGCTTATCCGCGGGCCGCGCGTAATGCCTTGGTGAGGCTTGGGCGAACCGCGTGAGCCAGGATCGATCGGCGCGCCCCCCCGTGAACCGGGCGAACTGCTCTGCGTAATGCCTTCGTGGGGTGTGGGCGAGCCACGACCAGTTGAGGACTCGCCGCTCTGCGGCGGCGCGGCGGGCGTAGCCGCCGAAAGCCTATCGGCATCCAAGTCAATCCCGCCGCCGCCACTGATGCTCGACCACGAATCGATTGTCTGCAGCCCGCTCGCAAACGAGCTATTGGTGAGCGTCGAATCCGCGGCTGAGAGGTCCATGCCAGTGACATTGCCGTTCAACCCGAAGTAATACGCCAGGTCTCCTCCATAGGCTTCAGTGGCGCTCGCCGCAATCGCCGCACTCGGCATTCCGGTCGAAAGTGCCCAGTCCGATGGCGAGCCCGCCGCAGTGAATTCGCTCACCAGCGTCTTGAAGTTGAATTCCTCGAGCGGCTTGTTGCGCAGCGGATCGCTGCCGTTCGCGTTATAGGAAGCGCTCGCGATCTCGACGACCTGCAGGGTGACAAAATCCTGATCGGAACTGCCCGCAAACCAATTCGAGAAGGTGATCTTGTCTCCCGAGGAATCCGACAGAATGAGATTATTGCTGCTCTTGGTGAAGTAGAGTTCCTCCGTGTCCATTCCCGCGCCCAGGGAAAGCACATTTGCTGCACCGGATACCGGCTGCAGCGTATCGGTGCCATCGCCCATGTTGATCGAGATGACATTGTCGGTTGCGCCCGTCGTGATCGCGTCGGAGACCTTCCCGGCCGCATAAAACTCACGATATGCGCCGCCAGTCAAAGTGGAGCTCCCGCCGCCGGCCACGAGCGCCGCGTGATTCTTCGACGCTTGCAACAGATCAGAGCCTGCCGTGCCTCCCTCGAGAACCGCGATACCCGTACCACCCGTGAGCGTATCCGTTCCCGTGTTGCCCACGATCAGATCGTCTAGCGTATTACCCGTCCCCGTGAGATTCGCTGTTCCACTCAGGGAAAGGTACTGTACGTCTGTCGGCAGCGTGTAGCTCACGGAAGATTGGATGGTATTTGTGCTCGTCGCCGATGTGTCCTTGACGACATCGGTCGTCGCGTCGATTACAAAGGTATCGTTCCCCGTTCCTCCAGTGAGCGTCGCCACCCCGCTGCCTGCCACCAGAGTGTCGTTGCCGGAATTGGCTGTTATTGCATCGCTCAGGCTGTTTCCAGTGCCGGTCAGCGCGGCACTCCCCGTCAACGTCAGGGTCGTTACGTCCGTAGGCAGCGTGTAGCTGACGGAAGACTGAATGATATTTTTGCTCGTCGCCGAGCTGTCTTGGACGACATCGGTCGTCGCGTCGATCACGAAAGTATCGTTCCCGGATCCTCCAATGAGCGTCGCCACGCCGCTGCCGGCCGTGAGAGTGTCGCTGCCGGAATTTGCTGTTATGACGTTGCTCAGATTGTTTCCAGTACCCGTGAGCGCAGAACTCCCGGTCAATGTCAAAGCTGTTACATCTGTCGGGAGCGTGTAGCTGACGGAGGACATTATCGTATTACTGCTCGTCGCAGAGCTGTCACTTACAATGTCCGACTTATTGTCGATCACAAAGGTATCGCTACCGGAGCCGCCAATGAGCGTCGCAACGCCGCTGCCGGCTGTCAGGGTGTCGTTGCCGGAATTGGCGGTAATCACATTGCTCAAAGTGTTGCCGGTGCCGGCGATCGCTGCGCTTCCGGTCAGTGTCAGGGTCGCTACGTTGGCCGGTAGCGAGTAGCTCGCCGACGCCTCGATGGTGTCTGCACCGTGGGTGCTCCCGACTTGGACTACATCTCCGGCGTTATTGATGATGAAGAGATCCGCCTTACTCCCTCCCACCAGCGTATCGATGCCGGAGCCCGCCACCAGCGTGTCGAGACCCGCGCCGGCAGTGAGGGTATCCTTGCCCGCATTGCCGGCAAGCCAATCGTTGGCACTGTTGGCGGTTCCGGCAATGCTCGCCGAGCCTGTGAGGATGAGCGTATCTATGTTCGCAGGAAGCGTTAGCCCGACCGACGAGAATACGGTATCTGCCGCCGTGCTGTAGTATTCCTGGATCGTATCCGAGCCGCTGTCGATGACGAAGGTCGTGGGGCCGCCCTCGCTCACCAGGACCTGCGCACCCGCGCCGGCGACCAAGGTATCTCCGACCCCGCTTGCAGTAAGTGTATCGGCGCCCGCCCCGCCCACGAGCGAGTCATCGGCACCCGTGGCGGTTGCCACAAGGGCAGCGCTCGCGGCACTGCCCGAGACGATCGTATCGCCACCGCCGCTCGCGGTAGCAGAATCATTGCCGGTTCCTGTCAAGAGGTAATCGTCGCTGCCGTAAAGGGCGTCGGATTCTGCATTCGCACCCGAAACGACAGTGTCATCAACCCCATAGGCGGAAACGGTGTAGTGTCCAGTTCCTCCCCGGACGGAGTCGTCTGCCCCCAGCGCAACCAGCATCTGCTCTCCAGTGCCGCCTGCAATCGTATCGCCCGCTCCAACCGCATAAATGGTGTCGTCCCCAGTTCCACCGACGATGCTCGCATCGGGGCTCGAGTCCAGGATCAGATTGCCGGAGGCGCCCGCCAAGGTCGACGATGTCACGGTCACTTCCGAGAGGAATTGAGCGAGGTTGAGCGCGCTTCCTCCCGCGAACTCGAACCGATAAGGGGTGCCCGCCAGTGCCCCATCAAGCGTTACCGTTCCCGTCGCGCCCGCTATGGCGAGCGCGGCATTCCCGTTGGCATCGAGGATGGCAGAGGCCGTCAGGCTACTGGTCCCTACCCCCGACCCAAATTCAACGAGCGGGCCGTTAATCGCGCCGGGGGCTCGGGTCACCTGAATGTTTCCGAAGCCGGAATTGAACACCAGCACATCGGCATCATTGTAGGGGCTCAGTGTGTCCTGACCCGATCCTGCCACCAGCGTCGAGTTCCCGCCCGACCACAGAGAGTCATTGCCGGTCCCGGCGACAAGCGTATCGCCCCCTATCGCAGAGAGAGAGTCGTTACCGCTATTTGCGACGCCGATCAGGCCGGAATCGCTCAAGTAAAGCGCATCGATGTTCGCGGGAAGACTCAGACTGACAGACGATGAAACCGAGTCAAATGACCCTGCGGGCGCGATCAACACATCCGCCACGTTATTGATGTAGAAATCGTTGACAGATGGCCCGCCCTCGAGCGTGTCCACGCCACTTCCGGCGATCAACACGTTGAGACCCGACCCCCCGATGAGCGTATCGTCCCCAGCGTTGCCTGTAAGCGAGTCAGACAATCTACTCTCATCGGTCACGGCGAGATTCGCAGACCCCGTCAAGGTGAGCGAAATCGGCGAGTTGAACGAGCTGGTGAGACTGGCAGGGATCGTGTAGCTGACCGAGGAATAGACATAGTCCTGCTGCCCCAAGTGTCCTATCACGTCAGCAGAATTGTTGATATAGAGATCGTCATAGGCGTAATAACTATTGAGCGTATCGACTCCGCTGCCGGAAATGAGCTGAGTGGTGCCATCGCCCTGCGAGGCGTCGAGGACATCCGGCCCTGATCCGCCGATAAGCACGACGTCATTTGCCGACCCGGCCTCCAAGGTGTCGGCACCGCTACCTGCGATCAGAGAGTCGTTATAGCCGTCCCCGATGAGGACGTCCGCGCCACCATTGCCGGTCCCGGAAATGTTCGAGGTGCTGGCAGCGAGAACCAACATATTGACGTTGCTCGGCAAAGTATAGCTCACTGAGGCCTCGACAACCCCTTGCGTGCCGCCGTTCGCCTGCTCGACGACATCGCTCGGACTGTCGACGACGAACGTGTCCGCGCCGCTCCCCCCGATCAAGGTGGTTGCGCCCGAGCCCGCGGTCAGCGTGTCCTCACCTGAATTGGCCGCCAACGTACCACTGCCAGATCCCCCGGTCGCCTGCACAGAAGCGGTTCCGGTGAGGACCAGCGCTGACACATTGGCCGGTAGCGTGTAGCTCGCCGAAGAGAAGAGCGTATCCTCACTCGAGGTGGCGCCTTGCTGAATCACGTCGCTAGCCGAGCCCACGATGAAGCTCTCGGTGCCGGTTCCTCCGATGAGCGTATCCGCACCCCCGATCGCATCCAATGTGTCGGCCGCAGCGCTTCCCGTCGCGATATCGGCGCTGCCCCCCGCATAGATGAGGGCACCTGCCGTCCCGGCGTTGAGAGTGTCGGCCGTTCCCCAGGCGACGATCGTGTCCTTGCCTGAACCACCGGCCATCGATTCGTCGTTGGTTGCGAGGAGGATCAGATTCCCTTGGGCTCCAGCCACCGTCGATTGCCCCGAGGGAACCACCAGCTGAGGCAGCGAAACGGGCGCGGCGCCTGCGAAACTCACACCCGCAATGGCGCCGGGGACGAGTCCCCCTTGAATCGTGACCGCCCCCCCGTCGCCCGAGATTTCAAGAGCCGGCGCAGCGCCTCCTGCGCCTGCAAGCGCCGTGAAAGTGAGGCTGCTCTGTGCGATGCCAGCGCCGAATTCGATGACATCGCCACTTTGGGCATTGACGAGCTCATCGTTGCCGAAGCCGGCGTTGAACACGAGCGTATCGTTTCCTCCGTCTGCCGCGATCGTATCGGCAGCAGAATTGGCGATACCAGTCAGACTCGATCCCGTGAGGGTCAACCAATTGACATTGGTCGGCAACGAATAGCTGACCGAAGACTGCACCGTGTCGCTCGCCGTTGACGAGCTCTCCTGAATCACATCGGACCCGTTATTGATAACGAACGTATCGAGGCCAGTTCCGCCCACCAAGGTATCGGGGGAAGTCGTGGAAGCCGCCACGAGCGTGTCCGCTCCGCTGCCCGCTAGGAGGGTGTCGTATGTCCCGGCGGCCGTCAGCAGATCGTTGCCGCTGTTCCCTACCCCAACGACGCCATTGGCGTTGATGGTGAGCAGGTTGGCAGCTGTCGGGAGGGTGTAGCTGAAATCGGCGTCGACGGAGACGAGACTCGCGCTGCCGCTGCCGAATTGGATGGAGTCGGTGCTGTTTTTGAGGATGTAGGTTTCTGCTCCGGCCCCTCCAATGAGTACATCGTCGTTGCCTTGAGCGCTCAGCGTATCGCTCCCTGCGCCGCCCATCAGGGTGTCGTTGCTCCCATTTGCTATCAGCGTGCCGCCTTGCGCATTGCTCGTCCCAACAATGCCACCGACTGCGCTATCGAGCGTAAGCGTCTGCACACCGCTTGGCAGCGTGTAGTTCACCCAAGCGTCGATGGAATCTCGCGTAGCGCCTGCGGAGACCTGAATGAGGTCGGATGAGTTCTGGACCACGAACTCATCATTGCTCCCGGACGATGTCACGGTATCGTTGGCGCCCGACAAGGTTGCGTCGCCGTTCCCGCTGAGGCCAATGAGATCCGCAGAACCGCCGGCCCACACATAGGCGCCGCTCACCGTCGCGCTGTTTCCGTAAGCGTAGATATTGGCTGTATCAAACGGATCCGAGATGTTGTCGCCAGCACCAAAGGCCCAAATGTAGTACTCGTCCGCGCCGGTAGTCGTGACGTCCTGTCCGTTGGAAGTGCTCAATATGGATATGAGTCCACCGCCACCACCAATCGTCTGCGATCCCGGGCCATCGGCCTGCATGAACTGCGTGAAGCTCTCAGTGGGGCTCCCCGAGAAATCGATGGAATTCACGGTCCCCGGGACCAATCCGCCGTCGATCTCAATAGTGCTGGAACCGTCTTGCAGAGCGAGCGCAATGCTATAAGGGCTTTGATCGCCGCCCACGATCGATGCACCGACGGTAAGCGCGCTGGGCTCGATTCCCGGCCCGAAGACCAGGGTGTCGTTGAGCGATCCCGGGACATCACTGTCATTGACAGGCCCAGCACCCACCGTGACCTGTCCGAAACCCGGCGAAAATTCATACGTACCGCCCGCCGCACTGTCGATGCTCAGATACATCAGATCCGAGCCACTGCCCGCCGCGAGCGTATCGCCACCCATGCCCTTTAATGTTTCGGCACCTGCGCCACCAACGAGCAGATCCTTACCGCTCAGGTTGTCGGTAACCTGAGATCCCGCTCCACCATAAATCGTATCGAAGCCGCTGCCGCTCACGATCGTGTCGGTGCCGGAACCCGTTCCCGCATAGATAAGGTCGCTTCCCGGTCCTCCGACCATATCCTCATCGCCGGTACCGCCATACATTGTCGAGACGGTACCTGCATTCGTCCCTGTGGCGTCACCGTAGATAAAGAGGGGAGCCGAAGCCGTACCGCTGCTGCCGCCGTAGATGAGATTCGTGCCGGCACCCGCATAGATGTCCTCAGTTCCACTTCCTCCTTGGATATAGTTATAGCCGGGTCCACCGTACAGCACGTTGACGCCGCTGCCGCCATAGATGTAGTTGTCCGTAATGTCACTGGTCCCACTTGCGTCGCCGAACACCTCGGTCGGCGCCGACTTCGTACCTCCTCCATCCAGGGATACATAGTTCTCACCCGGCCCAGCCTCTATCGTGTCAGAGCCGCCGTAGACATAAAAGGTGTTCTGCAGTGCGACACCATTTAGAACATTGCTCCCCGAGGCACCCACCAGGGTATTGGAAGCGTCCTCATTACCGGTCCCGGTCGCGTAGCCGGAACCGTCTATCCAGAGCACATCAATATCGGTGGGCAGTGAATAGCTCACACTGGAGGAGATAGTGTCTTGCGCGGTGGTCGATGACTCCACGACAACATCGAGCGAGTTGTTCACCACGAAGTTCGTCGCCCCGCTCTCCCCGATCAGCGTATCGACCGCTGACCCCGCCACGAGGGTGTCGTCCACCCCTTGTGAAATGAGCGTGTCAGCCCCAGAGCTCGCTGCGCCGATGAGCGCACTGGCGGTCAATAGCAGAGTGGTGGCGACGGAGGGCAGGGTATAGCCGACGCTCGATTCGATGGTGTCGCTGCCGGTAAGGTTCAGAAGCACGTCGGAAGAATTATTGACGACAAACACATCTTGACCGCTGCCACCCACGAGAGTGTCGACGCCAGTGTTCGATACCAGCGTGTCGTTGGCGCCGTTGGCGGTCGCCCTAAGATTGCCCGACCCCTCGAGGATTACCGTATTCACGTTGGTCGGGAGCGAGTAGGTAACGGACGACTCGAGCGTATCACTCCCGCTGGATGAACTCTCCTCGACCACATCGCTCGGATTACCGATCACGAACAGGTCCCCACCGCCGCCGCCTACCAGAGTATCGACTGCGGTGCCGGCTGTGAGCGTGTCGCTGCCGCTGTTCGCGACGATCAGGTCCGCAGCCCCGTTACCGGTTGCGGCGATCCCTTCCGTGCCGGTGAGTACCAGCGTATTTACGTTCGTGGGCAGACTGTAAGATACGGACGACTGAATGGTATCCGCCAGGCCGGAACTGCTCTCGACCACAGTGTCTGCGGAATTGTTGACCACGAAGAGATCGTTGCCCGTCCCGCCCACGAGGCTCTCGACGCCGCTGCCGGAAACCAGCGTGTCACTGGCGCTATTCGCTATGGCAGTCGATGCCGATCCCGTGAGGATCAACACATCGATGTTCGTCGGCAGAGAGAAGCCAACCGAAGATTCAACGGAATCCCGGGCTGCGCTCGAGCTCTCCTCCACCACATCGCTCGCATTTGACACCACGAATAGCGCGCTGCCGCCCGCCCCGATCAGTGTATCGATACCCGAATTGCCGCTGAGTGTGTCCGCTCCGGTGTTCGCAGCGCCCATGAGATTCGCAGATCCCGTGAGCTGCAGCGTATTCACGTTCCCCGGAAGACTGAAGCTCACGGAGGATTGCACGACGTTGATCGAGGTGGTGGACGCATCGATCACCGCATCGCCTGTGCCATTGACCACAAAGGTGGTATTGCCTGTCCCCGCGATCAAGGTATCCTGCCCGCTTCCGGCGATAAGGGTGTCATTACCCTCTCCTCCACTCAAGGTGTCCGCACCCGCGTTCCCCGTGACGGCGATGTTTCCCGGTCCCGTAAGCTCAATAGAATTGACATTGATCGGGGCGGTATAGCTCACCGACGTGATCAGCGCGTTTACGCTCCCCGCCGAGGCGCCTTCAACCACATCGCCCCCGTTGTCGACCTCAAAAGTTGTGTTCCCCGCCCCTCCGACGAGGGTATCGAGGCCGGTCCCGGCAATCAGCGTGTCGGCCCCAGCGCCTGCGACGAGAGTATCCTCACCCGAATTCCCCGTGATGACATCGCTGCCGGCATTGGCCGTGCCGGTGAGATTTCCGGTCCCGGTGAGCATGAGCGAGCTGAAGTCCGCAGGCAGCGTGACGCTCACCGAGGAGATTATGGTGTTGGATTCTCCGGATAGGGTGTCCTCGAGGACATCGCTCGCGCTATTGATGACGAAAGTGTCGTTCCCGACGCCCCCGATCAGCGTCGTAGGCCCGGTCCCGGCCACCAGCGTGTCGTTGCCGACCCCCGCGACGAGCGTGTCCATTCCGGCATTGCCGACGATCGAATCCGCGAGTGTATTGCCGGTGCCGACGACATTGGCGGATCCCGTGAGAATTAGCGTGCTGACGTTGGCCGGCAACGTGTAGTTAACTGAGGAGATGATCGTATTCGTCGCGGCAGCCGTCGCATTGACGAGATCCTGCGCGTTATTGACGACGAAGGTGTCATCACCTAGCCCGCCGTTGAAGGTCGTCACCGCAGAACCGGACACGAGGGTGTCGGCTCCGGAGTTGGCGTTTAAGGTATTGAGTGCATCGCCATTGCCCTGCGCGGTGAGATTGCCGACTCCCGTGAGGGTCAGGAGATCGATGCCGGTCGGGAGCGTAAAGCTCACAGAAGAGTCCACCGCGTTTCCGGATGCTGCGGAGATGTTCTCGATAACGTCTCCTGAATTATCGATGACATAGAGCGTCGATCCGCTTCCACCGACGAAGGTGTCGAAGCCCGCGCCCGAAACCAGGGTGTCCGTTCCGGCGCCGGCCACGAGCGTGTCATTCCCGGCGTTGGCCACAATCGAGTCGTTGCCGGCATTGGCGGTCGCGGTGAGGGCTGCCGACCCCATGAGATCGAGCACATTGACGTCTACTGGCAGCGAATAGTTGGCCGAGGACTCTACCGTATCCGCCCCGGAAGAGCTCGCGCTCACGAGATCGCCGGACTGGTTCACTACGAATAGATCGGTGCCAGTCCCTGCAATGAGGGTATCGAGTCCGGTGCCCGCCACCAACGTGTCGGTCCCAGAGGTGGCGATCAAAGTATCTGCGCCAGCGTTGCCAGTGAGAAGGTCATTGCCACCATTGGCGATCGCCGAAAGATTCGACGACCCGGTAAGTTCCAGCGTATTGACGTTCGTCGGCAGTGAATAATTTGCGGAAGAAATCAGGGTATTCGATGCGGCGGATGCCGTATCCTCGATGACATCGCCCGTGCCATTGACGATGAATGTGTCGTTACCGCTGCCACCGATCATGGTGACGGCGCCACTCCCCGCGGCAAGCGTATCGTTGCCCGAACCAGCTACGAGGGTATCGGCCCCAGCGCCGGCGAGGAGCGAGTCGGTCCCCGCATTGCCCGCCCCCTCGATACTCGCTGATCCGGTTAACGTCAGCGCATTGACATTGATCGGCAGCGAATAGCTCGCTGAGGACTCGATGATGCTCCCTGTGGCGGCGCTGCTCTGAACCACATCGGTCGATTCGTTCAGTACGAACGCGTCGCTCCCTGAGCCGCCGACAAATGTATCGACCCCGGTTCCGGCAGTCAGGGTGTCGTTCCCGGCGTTCGCCGTGATCTCGTCATTGCCGGCATTACCTGTCACGCTGATGGCCGCAGAGCCGGTGAGAACCAGTGCGTCAACGCCGGACGGGAGCGAGTAGCCGCTCATCACCTCCACCGTGTCGCTCGCGGTGACGTTAAGGAGCACATCGCCGGGATTGTTCACGATGATGAGGTCGTGTCCCGCCCCACCCACCAGCGTATCGATGCCGGTGTTCGAGACTAAGGTGTCATTCGCCCCGTTCGCGGTCCCGGTGAGATTCGCGGTCCCAGTTAGGATGAGTGTATTGACATCGCTTGCCAGAGAGTACGACACAGACGACTCGATGGTGTTGCTCGCGCTCGAGTCGCTATCCTGAACCACCACTCCGGCATTTCCGATCACGAACGTGTCATTGCCCACTCCCCCGATGAGGGTGTCCGCACCGCCGTTTGCGATCAGCGTATCGGTAGCGCCGTTTGCGGTACCCAGCAGTGCCGCTGACCCTGTAAGCTCGAGGGTATTGACGTTAGTGGGCAACGAGAAGTTGACCGACGCCAGCACCTCATTGCTCGTCGTGGTCGAGGAGTCCTGAACGACATCGGATGCGCTGTTAACCACGAGGGTGGTATTACCGCTGCCGCCAACTAGTGTGTCGGCGCCCGCACCCGCGATCAAAGTGTCATTCCCGGTGCCGCCCGTTAGCAGGTCGTCGGCGGCATTGGCCGTTCCTGAAATGGCGCCGCTCCCAATCAGAGTCAGGGTGTTGACGTTCGAGGGCGCTATGTAGCTTACGGAAGACTCCACCGTGTCTCCGCCGTTGCCCGCGGGGGCCTGGATCACGTCCGAGGCATTCTCGATGATGAAAAGAGTCTCCCCCGTGCGTCCAATGAGGGAGTCATTGAGACCCGAAGCCGTGAGGGTATCGGCGAAAAGGCCCGCAGTCACAATCGAATTTGCGCCCGATACCGTGACGCGCATGTCGCCATTCAAGCCCGAGACGGTGTCGTCGTTTCCCACGGCGACGATGGTGTCGTCTCCAAAACTACCCAGGATGCTCGCGGACGCTCCGGCGGAATAGATGTCGTCGCCATAACCAGAGGTGGCGCCGCCGGAAATGGTCGTATTGCCGGCCCAAGAGGACACCGTGTCGTCGTAGAACCCGGTGGTCAGGGAATCATCGCCCTCAACGTCGATCCAGAGATTATTCGCACCGTTCGAGTAGACCTGGTTCGTGCCGAACGCATCCGTCATCAAGGCGCCGGGCGAGATCGAGGTGGGATCGCCGTAGGTGATCGAGCCCAGGGCGCCCGTGAAGGCATTCTCGATCGAAATAGTGCCGCCATCGCCGGTCAGCACCAGATAGTTGTTTCCCTGAGAATCGTAGGCCACGCTGCCGGTGAAGTCGGTCGGCAGAATGTCACCGCCGAAATTTATGTTCTCGACACCACCGAACGTGTAGACGGCATCGTTCTCGAAGCCCTCGCCGATGTTGATAGATACATCGCCGCTATATACCTGGAACGTGTCATTCCCGGTGCCGGACACCAGGGTATCGTTCCCCGTGCCGAACATCGTATCGTCGCCCGTGCCCGCGACGACCAGATCGTTTCCGCCGGTCGTGTCCTGCAGCTCATCGGCGCCCGCGCCGCCATAGAGGGTCGTGGCGCCCGTGTCGGCGATCACCGTGGTGGGCGCCGCGTCCGTACCCCCATCGCCGGCATACAGAACGTTTGTCCCGCTGCCACCCTGGATGAGATCGGTTCCCACGCCGCCGTAGATCGTGGTACTCCCGGAACCGGCTATTGCTGTATCCGGTGCAGCCGCCGTTCCACCTTCGCCCACATAGATGACCGTCGAGCCGCCCCCCCCGGTCAGCAGGTCGACCCCGAGCCCCCCGTAAATCGTGAGCTGACTGGAGGAGTCGCTGCTACCCAGGACCGACGTCGCCGAGGCTGCGGTACCCCCATCGCCGGCGTAGATCACGTCGGTACCGTGGCCAGCGTTGATGAGATCCGAGCCGTCTCCTCCGTAAAGGTATGAGGTCGATGAAGAGGCACCGTTGGCGTAGAGCGTGTCGGCGCCCGAGCCGGCAACTATGGTGTTGTTACCCGTACCGCCAGACAGAACATCCGCGCCCGAACCGCCCTCGATGTATTCGTTGCCGGTCTGCCCGTAAATCGAGGTCTTACCGCTTCCAGCGATCAGGGTGTCATTGCCCGCTGATCCATAGATGACATCGTTCCCGGATCCGCCGAAAACATAGTTCTGCTCGAGCGTCGCGCCGGCGTAGGTTGTAGTCGGGCCGCCCGCGCTCGTGATCGTGGAGTTTCCGGATCCACCGATAATGGTGTTGTTGCCGTCGCCGCCGTCGATCGTATCGGCTCCGGATCCGCCGTAGACGTATTCGGCCCCTCCTCCACCTGTGATGTAATCGGCACCGGAACCTGCGATGATCGTGTCGCTTCCCATGCCGCCGAAGATCGAGTCGTTTCCAGATCCGACATCGACGTAGTTATTGCCGTTGCCGAGATAGATGAAGTCGTTACCATTACCCGCAAATATCGTGTCGTTGGCTATAGCGGCATCCGGTACGCCAACTTCGTTATCCACCGTTATGCCGTTGTAAGGCTGAGAATAGGGATTGCTGTAGCTCTGTACGTAGTAATCGACATTGAAGAGAGATAGAAGATAATCGCCGTTTGGTTTGGTAACTGTGGTGTACCAATTGGACAGCCCACCGGTGACCTCGATGCCGCCCTCAAAGGTATCGTCCCCGGGACCGAGCACCACCACGTCGTCGCCGGTACCGGCAGTCACCAGGTCATTCCCCGAACCGCTCACGACTGTGTTGTCTCCGTCCCCCACCGACAGCAGATCGCCTTGTTTCCCCGTAGGCGAGCCGCTTAAGGCGTTAGAAATCGCGTTGCCGAGACTGGTCTGCGATCCTGCATAGATCTGATTGCTCCCATTCCCGCCGAAAATCAAATCCGTGCTGCCGTTGCCATTGATGATCGAGGTGCCGCCATTGGCGTAGATCGTGTCCTCGCCGCTGCTGCTGCCGTTGAGCGTATTGAATCCGTCGCCGAGCGATACGAGGTCGTTGGAGCCATTCAAGTCAATGACATCGTTCCCTGACCCGCCGTCGATCGTGTTACTCCCTGAGCCCCCGATGATGCTGTCGCTGCCGCTGTCCTGGGCAAGGATGTCATTCGGGCCCGCCCCTGCACTGATGTAGTCGTTCCCGCCGTCGCCCCGATAGTAGGTAACTCCGCCATTCACGCTACCGATGATGAAATCCCCAGGAACAGTTCGCGTCGCGGTATCTTGGGGCTGGGGTGTATAGGTGATATTGAGCGGGGAGCTCTGAATCGCGCTGCCGCTGGGGTTGGCGGGATTTTGGACAGAGGCGCTGAGGGTCAGCGTGGTGCCGCCGGCGATATCGCTCGTACCGTTATTCGAGGTATCATCGATAAGGGTAAAGGAGACGTTCGTGTCCCCTACGGGCAGGGCTACCGTGAAATCGCCGCTCGGGTTGATCTGCTCAGTGGTGTTACCCACCTGAACCTCGAAGTCCGCGGAGTTGGCTCCAATGAGGTTGAGCAGGATGGTCTCGGCCGTGCCGCTCGGAGCGTCCGTCGATAGGGTATAGGACTGCTTGCCGCCGGCAGCGAATACGGAGGAGCCCGTGAGGCTCAGGGTATAGGCGAGGTTAATGCCCATGAACCCTGCCGAGGTGGTCGCTGCAGCGGTCAGATTGAAATTCTGGATCGTGATGTCGTTAGCCGGGTTGCTACCGAGCAGCCCGCCGCTGATTGTGAGCGTACCGATGCTGGCATCGGGGGCGCCGCTGAACACATACTCGGTACTATTCTGGATACCATTGGTGCCCTTCCACGTGTCCGGCGTCCCCTGTACCGCGGCGCCCCCGCTGAGGGAGCCGTACCCGACGCCGCTGTCAACCCAAATGGTTCCTTGGCCGTTGCTGTTGATGGTCTCCGAAACGGTGCCCGTGACCGGGACGTTGAATTCGTACCGGCCGTCAGAGCCGTCGTCGGGTACGTAGATCTGCCCCGGCAATCCCGCGCTGCCATCCGGCGCCTGATTTCCGATGACCGCCGAGATGTCGCCTCCGAGGCCGCCCGTCAGCGTGCCAAACACAGACGACCCCCCGGGTAGGGATGTCGCCCCCGCACTCAGCTGACCCGGCGAGACCACCGCGGGCCCGTCGGCCTGCAGCTCCGATTGCAGCCCCGAGAGATTGCTGACCCCAAGTCCCGAGCCCGCAGTGAGCGAGCCCTGAAGATTCCCATCGACGCCCTGTACATTGAGCACGTCCCCTGACGTGTCGCTCAAGGAGATCGTCCCATTTGGGCTGACGGTGAGCAGTGGGGAAGGAGGGATCTGCTGGTTATCTGCAAAGAACAGCTGGGCCGTTTCCGAGCCTAAGCTCGGGTTGGCCGAGAAGATTCCCTCCTGCCCGGTATAGGGATTCGTGCCTACGAAATTGGCGATGGTGTGGGCCGACGTGACCCAGTCCTTTGCGACGTCCGTCAACCCCGTCGCCACTCCAGCCAATGCGCCGACTCCAATTGGCCCCTGAAGACCTGCCTGGACGCCACTCATCTCTTGGGCAGGGCTTGGGCCTGCGTCCAAGATCGTCGACTGCCCGATTTGCGTGCCTCCGAAATCGTGAATGGCGTCTCCCCAGGTGTTAAAGTTATAGCAGTTGAAGCTGCTCGGGCTCGCGCCACCCAATAGCCAGCTCGGCAGCCCCGGCGCATTGAAGGTCACCGCGCTGACATTCGAATACCCCCCCTGCGTGAGGCTCACGAGCGCAGCCTGCGCGGCGTAGCCTCCGAGGGAGTGCCCCGTGATAGTAATAGTCGCGCCTCGGTTCGCACCTGCCACCGCTTTCGCGAACGCGATCGCATCATTCGCCACCGCGTTCAGAATTGGCGCGTACTTCGAAACCGATCCGAGCTCGAGGTCCTCGAGTATGTTCGACCCGTTTGAGAGCGTCGGTACGGTACCGCGGATCGCAATGACGATCTGGCCGCTCGACTGGTTCTGCAGTGCAACCGCCTGAAACCCGACAAGAGGATCCTGATCGATACCTATTACATTCCATGTTCCGGTATCGGTCGGAAGCTGCTCCTGATACTGCGGGCTACGCAGGTCTGTGCCGTAAACCCAAGCAGACATAGAAGCGAGATCGAAGAGATTCGGGACGCCTGAAGCCATGACCCTCTCCTCTAGTTATGACCGCTCTGTGAAGTTGATAAACTATTTAGGTCGTGAAACCGCACGATGATTGACGTCGTTTCCGGCCCAATGTCTGCCTCGGTGTCATCGCGCTCGCTTTGCGGTATGGATGCGACAAATTCGGGCGAGACCAGGTTCCTAATTGCAGAGAGGAAGTGCAACCCTCCGCATAACTCTGGCGCCTTGGGATCAATCCCCGCCATAATGCACCAGATATCTAGTGTCACCGCATGACTTCGCTCGGTTTCTTTAAAGCGCACCAACACACCTCCATAAGACAGAGGGCTCACAGTGCTATAACTGATCCCGCTGAAAGTCCATTCGCATCGACCAGGCTCAAATTTGTCGACTTCGACATTCCCACTATATAAGCTTCCTTGTGCAACCATCCTCACAGGTATATTCACGTAGAAGGGTGCCGTAACTGCAAGGCCGATCGTGCGCTGGCACTCAGTGCCAGTACCCATCAGGCCACCGGCACGCGGCGAGGCGGAGTACCCATACTCAAAGGCGACCTTCAACGTCGGCGGGGTCAGGGCTGTAACCTGTACGATCTCCGTCGGATGGGGATTCGGAGTCGGATAGTCCCGGTCCCCCGGTTTGACTTCTGCCGACGGCGACGACCCACTGCACGCGACCAAGGCACAAAGAAGAGCTGCAACTACCATACGGGCGCCGAGCAGCACTCGCCTGCACAGGGGCGGAGCGTCAGAGTTTGCATGGCGAATCAAAGATCTCACGTAAAACTCCTTCCTTCCGAGTCGCGACATCAGCGATCGGAGTCAGCTGATACGTCCGTAGTCCAATCCGGCAGCGGTATCTTCAATAGACAGCCCTTGTAACTATCGAAGATCATCTGTACGCGCCGCAGGTGATCGCTGCGCGACGTAGAGACTGGCTGCCCGAGCTGTTGCTGCTCTGTCTTGAGACATTCTCGAGCAAGCTCGGCGGCCGCCGCGCTCACGGGCTTTCGCACGGGAGCGTCCGAGTCGTGGAACGAGAAGTTCACGACTTTCGTGTCCGGAAGCACGTAAACCACTTCGTTGGATCCCATGGCATCCGAGGGCACAAAGGGCCATTGCGCCGCGGGAACTTTCCAATTCTGGGCCGCCCACCAGCCACAGACGACCGGAAAGTAGGGCGTGATGTTCTTATTGAGGTTCTTCCCGCACCAAACGTCTATGCGTCCCTGATACATCTGGTCGGCGCCCACCGGCTGGTCATGGATCACAGCGGGGTTTCGTACCACAACATAGCCGAAAGTCCGGCCCGGCGAATCAAACCCAGGAGCAACCAGGTTATAGTGAATTTCGGCCAGATGCCAATTACACGTTCCGGGAAGATATTGGTCGACGAGGAGCTTCGCGTGATACGCGATTCCTACCCGCGTTATAGGAATCACATTTTTAACTTGGAACGGCTCGGTATACCAAAGAAACTTCTGACCCGTTCTGTGCATGATGCCGCACGACGTTGCCGTCGCCCCGGTTCTGTCGACATCCGTGGAATAGGTCGCGACGAAATCCTTGAATGGCACTTCGCTCGGCAAGGTGCCGATCAGTTCCAGCGGATGGGTAGGATTGGGATTGCCAACCGGATATTGCGGATTCCTCGCCGCGAGCAAGGCACTGGGACCGCGGAGCAGGACGAGGTGCAACCATGCATACGACAGCAGCGCTGCGATGCCCAGCATTCCGAACGCATAGCTGGGCGCCCTTACCAGTGCGATCCGAATCCACTGTGGGCCTGGCAACCAGCCAGCCACCATCCCCGGCGCGACGCTACAGAGCAGTACCCAAAGGCACAACACGCTCCCGACTGCTAGAACAATACCAGACATCCTCAAGCCGGCCGGAGTGCCCGAGTCGTTAGCCATGATCGAGACGAACAAAACCGTGGGCAGCAGCCCGACCGCGACGACTGCCGCTGCCACTCTGATGACGATGTCTGTAAGCCTCCCGATTTTCATATCCCACTGAACTCCTTGCCGGTCGCGCGGATGGCGGCGAACGCTGCTGCATTGGCAGAAGTCGCTTTGAAGGAGGCGAGTTTCGTATCCATGATGATGCGCTCCTACACCGGAGAGGTGCGTGATCTTCAGCCGGGCAAGATTCGATGTGCTGACCGTATTGGCGGCAGCCCTCTCTAATTCCGACACAACACGGTCTGTGACAGACGCCAAGGAAGTGGCGTGGGTGCAGGCGAATTTGCGCGCGTTCGCGGCCAGATCCTTGCGGGACAAAATGCTCTGGATGGCCTCGCGAACCGTTTCTGGGGTCTGCGGCGCCCGCAGGCCCTGTCCCAAGCCGAGCGCCTCGATGCGTCTTACCGCCATGTGGGTCTCCACGTGGTAAGGAGAGATCAGTTGAGGTACGCCGGCGAACGAAAGGAGAGCATCGTGCCCTCGGCACCGTAGGACACACACAGATCCGCGGCGGGAGCCAGCTTGGACAGGTCGGCGAGCTGTCTGGAAAACAGTATGTTGGGCGCGCGATGCCGTGCGGGCTGCGCATCCTTAAAGCCCGGCGCAATGCAGATCACCGCGGCCTCCAGCGTTTTCAGCGCTCCCAGAATCTCATTGACGTGAGCGGTGTCGGGCCGAACGAAGACAAATACTTTCTTGGGTCGTCCCGCCTCGGGCCAGTCGAGCGACCTGCCACCCAGAGGCCGCACCAACGGGCCGATATAGCGGGCGCCGTCGCGCCGCCCGTAATGATCGAGCTCTGGGACGGTCGGCGTGAGGAGCGCCCGCGTCGGAGTGACGATGTCGCGTAGATTGTTGATCCGCGCACCGCGCATCTGCTCTGCTACGCGATTTGCGTTCTCGAGCACCAGGGCCTCCGAGGTAGCCGCCTGCTCGGCAGTTGCCCAGGAGAAGCCAGGGAAGGGTGGCAGGGGCGATGCGGCGGGTGGCAGCTCAAACCCGTTTCCGATCCAGGAGAGTCGGACGATTCGTGATGTGGGCGGCAAGGACCGCCGTGGGCGAGTAGTCGGCGACGATGAGGTCCGGCCGGAACATTCGATAGAGATTGTTCCAACCTTCCGTCAGGCCCCGCAGGGTCGCTAAATCTCCCCAACCCTGGGCGCGCAGGATATCGGAGTAGCCCGCGGCCCGATGGGCTAAGCGATGCCCTTGCGCCAGATAGGGCGCCTGAGCGAAGGAGATGCCGGTCGGCGATAGAACATGCGCAGCAGAAGCCAGGTCGCGCGCGGCAATGACGACCGCATGGCCGCGCGCCCTCAGTCTCGAAGCGATGGGGAGCAGCCGCGCCAGGTGTCCGAGGTTGAGCCCAAGCTCCCAGGTGAGGAGGATCCGCAGTGGCCTCGGCCTTTGGATCGACGGCATCGGTCGCTTGGGAGCAGTGTCCGACCGCAGCGTCAGGAGCTTGCCTGCGAGTTCGGTGGCCGCCCTCCGGACTTCCCACCACACCCTCCCAGTCTCCCAACGAGTGCTGGCGGAAGAGTCGCATCGTGGGATACCAGGGCGAATCCGTGCGCTTGAGCAACCACCGCCAGCAGGAGGCGAAGCGGTTCATGAGCCATACGGGCTTACCCAGCGCGCCCGCAAGGTGAGCGATCGCCGTATCGACCGTGATGAGGAGGTCCAGGTTCTCGAGGAGCGCGGCCGAATCCGCGAAGTCCGTCAACCCTTCTCCGTGTAGCGTCACATTGGAGTAGTGCCCGAGGAGCTCTCGCTCCTGCTGCGTCAGGCCTTGCTGAAGGCTCACGAATTCGGCATCGACGCCGAGCAGGGGTCGAATCGTCTCGAGCGGAATGTCACGCGGGCGATTGATCGGCGGATAACGCCGCCCGCTCCATACGAGGCCAAGACGCGCACCAGAGGGCGCACCCAAGCGCCTTCGCCAATCATTTACGGCGGCGAGATCCGCCTTCAGGTACGGCACGCTCGCCGGCACGTTCTCCGGGGTGGTGTCGAATACGGCAGGTAGGCTCATGAGTCCGCAGCAGTAGTCGTGCGCGGGCATGGGATCGCCGTCGGCGACAACTTCTACCCCGCTTCCGAGAGTGTCCATCAACTTGCGCAGCGCCCGAGGGACCGCAATGATCACCCGGGCCGCCCGCTGAGCGACGAGCGGCGCGTACCGCGAAAACTGAATGGCATCGCCATATCCCTGCTCGTGATGCAGCAAGAGAGTCTTGCCGCTCACGTCGAATTCGCCAAGCCACGCGGGGGCGAGGCAATTACGCCGCACCGCCTCATGCGGGAAGAGCTTCCACCGAATCTCGAACTCGCGAAAGCCGCGGCTCCACTCGCCAAGCGCGAGGAGCGTGGTACTCAGATTGTAAGAGGCGTGCACCTGGTCCGGTGCCAATGCGAGAGACCGCTCGTAGCAGCCGCGAGCGGCGGCGAAGTCTCCGCGACGGGCATGGACGGTGCCACAGTTGTTGATTGCATCGGCGAAGTCTGGGCGTACGGCAAGCGCGCGCTCGAAGCATTCGAGCGCTTCATCGAGGCGCTCGAGTGCCGTCAGCACCATCCCTCTCGTATTCAAGCCTTCCGCGTCGTCCTCGCCGATGTTCTCCGTAGCGAGACTGGCCAGCGCCTCCGGGAAGCGACCCTGCTTGGCGAGCGCAATTCCCCGCTCGCGCGCGGCCACGGCGGTCTCAAGCTTCGCCATATTTCACCAAATATTGCCGGTACGCGGCCCGCCATGCCTCACCGCCAAGGTTGCCCGCACTGCCGTGGATCATCGAGATCGGCCAAGTGCCCATCCGCAAGCCGCGCAGCTCCGCCTGCCGGCAGAAATCCATGTCGTAGAAGTCGAAGGTGAAGCGCGTATCGAACCGCAGGCCGCTCTCGATCAGTAGATCGCTGCGCACCGCGAGCATGACGCCATCGAGCAGCGCAACCTGCTGTCCCGGTGGGCCATAGACGCTGAGCTCGATGAGGTCCGGGAAACCCTCTCCGTGCCCGATCACTCCGCTCAGGTTCTCATCCCGGTCGCGCTTGAATTCGCCATCCAGGTACATCCATGAGGCCTGACCGGACGCCCGCCTGCGATTGCCGGCCAGGCCGACGATGTCGAAGAGACGGAGGCCATCCAGCAGCCGCTCGGCCCAGTAGTAATCGCTCAGATAGACGTCATCGTGGATGAAAACGAGAATCGCGGGGTCCGCCTTTGCTTCCTCGATGGCAGTGTTGTAGATACTCGGCAGGCCCTCGGCATTTTCCTTGAAGAGCCGCAGCTCGATCCTCCGTCGCGGCGGGAACGCGCGATAAAACGGCAGCGAGCGGCCCAGAGGGCTCTTCTTGAAGAATTGCTTCTGCGACTCCCGCGTCGCGCATACGAATCGGATCTTCTCCGGGCCCGTTGCGGGCTTGCGGCACGGGAGAGTGGATGCGGAGCCTCGTTGCAGCAGTCGGCAAGGCAGGGCTAGCGCGAGGGCCATCGCTTCGCGATGAGGTCGGCTGTTGCGACGCGCGCTTGCGCCACGACACTCGCCCAGTCGCCCACCGGCGCTCACGAAAGATCCGCATGCTCGCATACCAGCCGGTGCGCGAGCCTTCCTGAAGCCAGCGCCAGCACGATGCGTATCGGTTGAGCAGCAATACGGGCTTTCCCAACGCCCCCGCAAGATGCGCAACCGCTGTATCGACGCTGATGACGAGATCGAGAGCATCGATGACCGCCGCCGTGTCTGCAAATTGCAGCTCCTCGGCGACTCCATAGTTGACGTTGGCGATGCCGCCCAGGGCGGTTCGCTCCTCATCGGATATCTCCTTCTGCAGGACGATGAATTGCGCATCGAGAGTAAAGAGCGACCGGAGCGTCTCAAGCGGCACATCGCGGGGATAGTTGATCGGCGGGTAACGCCGGCCGCTCCAGAGCAACCCTATCTTCGGCCGGCCGGCCGCGTGTAGGCGCTCCCTCCAGACTCGGGACAAGCCTGCTTCGGCCGTGAGGTGCTAGGAGCGTCAGGCGAAAGATTCTCGCACGTCACCCCGAACGCAAGCAGCAGGGACATCAGGGGACAGTGCAGATCGTGCTCGGGAAGCGGTTCCGCGAGGGAGATCACCTGCGCTGGGCAAAGCGACATCTGCATCAGCTTGCAAAGCGCCGGCGGGACGGCAAGCACGACCCTGGCCCCGAGGGCGAGGAGTCGAGGAACAAAGCACACGCACTGGATCGTATCTCCGTAGCCCTGCTGGTCAAGTTTGGTGCACGAGGAGCGTCTTGCCAACGAGCGATGTTTGCCCAAGCCAAAGGGGTACTGCCGTCTTCAATCGGACTGCACTAAGAGGAGGCACCATCCAGCGGCTCTCGAATTCCCGCAAGCCGCACGACCAGTCCCCGAGCGCAAGCCGGATGAGCGAGCGGTTGTAGAATGCCTGCGGCTGATCGCGCTTAATCGCGAGTGATCGCGTATGGAATCAAGCGCCTCCGAGAACCGCCCCCACCTCGCGAGCAGCATCCCCCGGTTATTGAGTGCATCGATATGATCCGGCTGCAGCGCCAGCATCCGCTCGAAGTCTGCAAGCGCCTCCGCATAGCGCTCGAGCCGCTCGAGAGCCATTCCCCGTGCATTCAAAGCGATGGGCTCGTCCGGGCAGCGCGCAAGCGCCTCCTCCGCTGCCCCGAGCGCTTCCTCCCGGCGCTCGAGCTCGCTTAAGATGTGGGCCCGACGAACGAGGATCTTCGGATCATGGGGACGGAGCGCGAGCAGCGCATCAACGCTCTGGAGGGCCGCATCCGGGCGGCCCAGGCGACGCAGCAGCACCGCACGGTCGCTCAGGCTTGCCTCGTTGGAAGGGTCGGTGGCGAGCGCTTCATTGCAGCGCGCCAAAGCGCG